>UEIJ01000001.1 GCA_900470195.1 Hyphomicrobiales bacterium
CCCTATTCCCCTATTCCCCTGTTCCCCTGTTCTTCCCGGTTGACACTTGACGCATGCGCCCTTATTTAATGCAAATAGTTTGCAACTGCATAAGCACCCAAGGCATTGATTATGGCACCCCATGGAGCAGGCCCCTCCGGCGCTGGTGAAGTAACATTTGAAGGCTGGCGGCGGGATCGCGGCGAGGCATCCATGTCGGATGTCCACCGCTCTATCAGAGTCAATCGCTCCGGTTCGAAGTTCCGCCGCGCACTTTCCTTTTTCGGACCCGGCTATCTGGTAGCCGTTGGCTATATGGACCCCGGCAACTGGGCAACCTCGCTGGCTGGCGGCTCCCGCTTCGGCTACACATTGCTATCCGTCGTCCTGCTATCCAACTTGATGGCCGTGCTCCTGCAGGCGCTCTGCACCCGCCTTGCCGTCGCAACGGGGCGCGATCTGGCGCAGGCGTGCCGCGATGCCTATCCGCGTTTTCTTGCATGGCCGCTCTGGCTTCTGGCCGAACTCGCAATCTGCGCCACCGATCTTGCTGAAGTCATCGGCACGGCAATCGGCCTCAACCTGCTCTTCGGCATTCCGCTCGAAATCGGTGTCATCATCACCGCCGCTGATGTGCTTCTGGTCCTCTATCTGCAGAACAAGGGCTTTCGCCGCGTCGAGGCGCTCATCATCACGCTACTGGGTGTGATCGCGCTCTGTTTCCTCATTCAGATTCTGATGGCGCAGCCGCATTGGGGCGAAGTCATCAAGGGCTTTGCGCCAACGACCGAAATCATCCGCAACCCGGACATGCTCTATATTGCGCTTGGCATCATCGGCGCGACGGTCATGCCGCATAATCTCTATCTTCATTCGGGCATCATCCAGACACGCGATTACGGCCATACGACCCCTGAAAAGCGCGAAGCCATCCGCTTTGCGACATGGGATTCCACGATTGCCCTTACTTTCGCACTTCTGGTCAACGCGTCGATCCTGATCCTGGCTGCGGCAAGCTTTAACGCCACCGGCAATACTGCTGTGGAAGATCTGGACAAGGCCCATGCCCTGCTGAACCCGCTGCTTGGCTCAGCCCTCGCGCCGACGCTCTTTGCGATTGCGCTTCTGTGTTGCGGACTGAACTCGACCATTACCGCGACCATGGCCGGGCAGATCGTCATGGAAGGTTTTATCGACATTCGTCTGAAACCATGGCTGCGCCGTGCTATCACCCGCTTCGTGGCCATCGTTCCGGCCGCTGTGGTGACGATCATGTATGGTTCTCAGGGAACGACCGAGCTTCTGATTCTGTCTCAGGTCGTGTTGAGCCTTCAGCTCCCCTTTGCCGTCATTCCGCTCGTCATATTCACGGCGGAGAAAAAGAAGATGGGATCACTGGTCGCGCCGCGCTGGGTAACCTTGCTTGCCGCTATCACCGCTGCAATCATCGTCGTCCTGAACATGAAGCTCATCTATGATTTTCTGACGGGTGTACCCATCTAAAAGCCCCCCCCAAGTCGTTTGAGCGGGTGGTTCCATGTGCCGGAACCACCCATTTTTTTACTTCACCGCGGCATTGCCGCCATCGGCATAAAGTGCTGAACCCGCAACGAAACTGGACATCGGGCCTGCCAGAAACAGCGCGGCCTGCGCAATCTCTTCAGGCTGGGCGATCCGCTTCAGCGCATGAAGACCAGCCGCCCATTCCTTCTGTTTCTCATCTCCACCCATAGGCGTATCGACACCGCCCGGCAGAAGCGCATTTGCCCGGATACCGCGAGCCCCGTAATCGGCGGTTATGCCCTTGACCATCCCCATCAGGGCGGCCTTTGAGGTTCCGTAGACCGACATGCCGGGAATGCCGACGCTCGTGCCGACAAATGTGGAGGTGAAGACGATAGAACCGCCGCCCCGCTCGAGCATCAGCGGGATTTGCGATCTCGCTCCAAGAAATGCAGAGGTCAGGTTTCCTGACAGGACCGTTTGCCAATCATCGGGCGCAATTTCAACGAGTGGCGCGATAGGGCCGACCGTTCCGGCATTGTTGACTGCGATATCGAGGCCGCCGAATTTATCCTTCGCTGCCGCGACAAGTTCCAAATGGGTTTGCGCGCTCGAAACGTCACCGGCGACACAATGCGCCTTCCCGCCGAACGCTGCAATTTCCTCCACAACACGTTCGAGACCGGCAGACCCGCGAGCATTCAGCACGAGCGACGCGCCTTCCCTGGCAAAGAGCAATGCCGTTGCACGTCCTATACCGGACGATGCGCCGGTGATGATTGCAACCTTGTCTTTCAAGCTGGTCATAATGAACCTCCATGATTTCGTGCCATGATTTCGGGAGGTCCCAATTAGAGGCTCGCTCGCAACGCAACTATCCGTTTCTTGCGCTCAAATATCGAAACCGTTTCTTGAGAAAAAATGTCAGCCGGTCTGTAAGCCGGGTTCTGTATGGCCGGGCTTACGCCCGACGTGGCAGCCATTCATCTGGGACGGATGTCGCCACCCGCCTCGTGCAACCCACCCGGACGGCTGATCCGGAAACCGATTGCCAGCCCTTGCGGACCGACGCGCCGTCCCTATTCGGTTTTGCTCCCGATGGGGTTTACCGTGCCATCTGCATTGCTGCAGACGCGGTGGGCTCTTACCCCACCCTTTCACCCTTACCCCGTCATCCCTGCCGTTTCTTCATGCAACGGTACGGAAGACGGGGCGGTCTGCTTTCTGTGGCACTTTCCCTGGGGTCGCCCCCGCCGGGCGTTACCCGGCATCGTGTTTCCTTGGAGCCCGGACTTTCCTCACCTGCCGCCTTTCGGCATATGACAGGCGCGGCTGCCCGACCGACTGACAGCGCGCATATAGCAACGATAGTGCCGCAGTGAAACCGGATTCCGGAAAAAATCTGAACTCAACCAAACAGAAAAGCCGACAGTGTCTCCACTGTCGGCTCTCCGTTCACATCAGGCGGCCTGTACTCTACGCGGCCGCCGACGTAAATCTGCATTCAAATCAGAGCGCGCGCATATAGGCCTTGACCGAGCTGCAATACTTGGCAGAGGTCGGGTTCATGCGCGTTGCGCCGTGACCGGCATTGTATTTCAGGATCGTGCCGCAGGTGCTTCCACCACCGAGCTTTTGCGCCATGGCAAGATACTTCATGCCGAACTGGATGTTCGTGGATGGCTCGTAGAGGCCCTTGGCGGAACCCGTGTAGCCGAGGCTGCGGGCGGTCGAGAGCTTGATCTGCATCAGGCCGATTTCACCGGCTTTGCCGCGCACATTCGGCTGGAAATTGCTCTCGTGACGAACAACCGCGTGGGCCAGTGCGGAAGGCACGCCATAGGTCGATGCATAACGGTTGATGATGCTGGAATAGGCGCCGCCCTTGGCGTTACGGGCGGTCGTGTCTTTCGACTGCGAACGCTTGCCAGCGGACCCCAGAGTGGACCCCTTTGTGGCCGGAGCCGCACGGCGGCTGACGACCGATGCCTTCTTTGGCGCTGTGGCTGGCTTTTCCGCCTCGGCAGACTTGTTCTGCTGGCGTGCCTTGAGGAGAGCTGCGAGGTTGGTCGGTTCAGTGGATGGGGCACTCAGTGCCGGATTCAGGCCAAACGAACTCATCGCGCCGACAAGGGCGCTAACAACAACAAATTTAATTTTCATAACCTACCGTCTTGGAACGTTTCTTTTGTCAGACCGCCTGTCTTGGGGGAGACGATCCTGTTTTTTGATCCCGTTCGATATGGCCCGTCAGGCCCATGACCGCTGGGATTGCCGAATGAATTGGCGGTCAAATGCAGCTGAAGATTGGTTGCAAAAGTAAAATAGTCTTACAGGTTGCAACATTAGCGATTCATACACGAGCGCCACGAACCGCCGTCACAATCCCCCTGCAACGAGGCCGGATCGATCTATTTTTATGAAAACATTACAGAAATACGAAATACGGCCCCATAGAGGAACTGGCCGCCCGCGCCGCGTCAGGCGGTAACATTCTGCAGGGAAAAAATCAGCCTGTAGAGGGTATCTATGGTAGAAACATCGGCCACGCCGTCCACATTCTGTGGCCGAAAATGGCGCTGGAAGGCCTTGATCACGGTCTCCGTGTCCTCATCGAATACACCTGTGATGGCAATTCCGTAGCCGTAAAGTGCCAGCATGGACTGCAAGGCTTCGACAGGCTGGCCGTTTTCGCCACGCGCCAGAAACCGTCCGCCACGGATCGGCGTCGGCTCGATATAATGGCCGATACCTGCCTCATGGAGCCGCTTCCACGGAAAGTTGTGGCCGGGATCGGTCTTGCGCGCCGGGGCGATGTCCGAATGGGCCAGAACGTTCTCCGGCTTGATCGCATGGCGCTCGCATATGTCGCGGCAGAGGCGGATGACCGCCTCGATCTGCGCGTCCTTGAAGGGCGGATAGTCTTCCAGATTTCCTGGATTGACGATCTCGATGCCGATGGAAGCCGAGTTGATATCCGTTTCGCCCTTCCAGAAGCTCTTGCCCGCATGCCAGGCCCGCGCTTTTTCGCTGACCATCTGCACGATCTGTCCGTCTTCATGGACGAGATAATGTGCGGAAACTTCCATGTCCGGCGACTTCAGGACTTGCGCTGCCTCTTCGGCGGTCGCCAGACCCGTATAATGGAGAATGAGAAAGGCAGGCACCTTGCCGTCGCGGCGCGGACCGAAATTGGGAGACGGGTCAAGCGTTGCCCCCGCGAAATCAGGCCGGACAAGCGCCAGTTCCTCCAACAATCCGCTCTCTGTTTCGCACGCGCTGCTCATGCAGCCTCCAGATTCTTCTCGATACTTGCCCAGGCGGCGTTTATCGCCGCAAGCCGCCTGTTGGCAATGGTTATGAATTCGAGCGGCAAGCCCTCCGCCACCAGCCGGTCAGGATGATGCTCCTTGACCAGCGAGCGATAGCGCTTGCGGGCCAAATCGAAGGAAACGCCGCGCTCCAGTCCCAGAATGGCGTAGGGATCGTCAGCCCCGCGCTGGACATGCCGGACCGCAATGCGGTCGAAGGCCACCTCATCGTAGCCGAAAATATCCGCAACGCTTGCAAGAAAGGCCATTTCCTTTTCGTGCACATAGCCATCGGCGGTGGCGATATGGAAAAGCCCGTCGAGGATGTCTTCGAGCAGATGACAGTTGGTCTGTCCCTCGCTGCACAATCCGGCAAGCTGACGCGCATAGGTTTCATAACCCGCGACATCCTGCTTGGCGAGATCGTAGAGCCGCGCGACATGCGCCGTTTCTTCCTTCGGCACGGCAAATATGTCCTGAAAGGCGCGGATTTCATCCTGGGTGACAACCCCGTCGGCCTTGGCCATCTTGGCGGAGAGGGCGATCATCGCGATGGAGAAAGCCACCCGGCGGCGCGTGTCGGCATCGCCTTCAAAAACGGTGCGCACGGCTTCGATAACGCCAGTAATGGCATTCGACGCCACCGACGTGACGAATTCACCAATGCGGACCCAAATCGACATGAGACTTTTCTATAGAATTCCGGACGGGCTGAAAACCGCCCACGCAGGCGAAAGTCGAAAAAACAAATATTTAGAAAGAATATCGAGCCGAAGGCTTACATTATTGCTGGGGTTGGCGGTCGTTGAAAGAGCGCTGCGCGACAGCAGCCGCAGCTTCTCCTGCCGCCTGTGCCTGCTCATCCGTCTGACCTACGGACTGGGCGGCAGCGACCGCATTTGCGCGCGCGCGTTCAATGGCGGCGGCTTTTTCTTCCGGGGTTACGACGCCTGAACTCTCGCGAAGCGATTTGACCAGATCAGGACCTTTTTCAGTGCCCGTGCTTTCTGCCGGTTTGGCAGGTTGCGATATGGCGGCAGCGCCCTTTTCGCCACCATTGGTCGTGGCAGCGGTCTCGTCATCGCCCTTCCCGCAGGCAGCAAGCGCAACGAGAACGATCGCAGAGATAAAAAACAGAAAGTTACGGTTCATGACGAAAGCCATAACCGAACGCAGCCTGCGTTGAAACACGGAAAACACAGAATGCCCGTGTTTTCCCGCTGTGCTTGCTTTAACGTCCATATCAAACCCAAAACTGCCGGCCAAAGCCGTCATGCACGGATGGCGACCCGAAGCCGGATCGCCATCCGCTCGCAAAAGCACTCATCACCAACTTAGTTGGACGGTGCCGTCCCCGTACCCGGCGTCGATGGTGCCGGTGTCGTCGGTGCTGGGGTGGTCGGTGCTGGCGTCGTGTCATTGTTTGAAGGCGCTGCCGGCGTGGATGGTGCCGGTGCTGTGTTCGTGTCGTCCTTCTTGTCGTTGCAAGCAGCAAGACCGAGAAGTGATACGGCGGCGACGGAAGCAATCAGAAACTTCTTCACGTAGGCTCTCCTTCCTAAGTTAGGCTCTTGGCCTGGTTTCAGGCATCAAATGGCAAGATTGCCAAACGCCTCTCTGTTTCTCCGTGCGTGGCCGATTTGCCGGCCAACTTTGCGGTCGTTCATCGACACAGAGGTCCTGTCGACTTGAAACCCTCACACGAAAAAACGACAACAGCGCGAAAAAGTTCTCTCAAATAGTCTTACTGAACGTAATAAAGCGACAGTATTACAGAGCTGTAGCCGCTTTTCCCTCGTTATAAGCCCGCAATTTTTTCGTCACGTCCCTGTCATTGGACGGTGTTTAACTTCGCAAAATCGAAGTCGGGATTCGTGTTTAGGGGAACTTTTGATGACTGACAGTGCAGCAGGCGGCACAATTCTCAAACGTGCTGTGACACAAAACAACGCACTCTCGCGGGCCGGCTTTTCCGAAAGGTTGTTCGCCTGGCTGTTCAAGGGACTGGTCTATCCGCAGATCTGGGAGGACCCGGAAGTCGATATGGCGGCGCTCGCCATCAAGCCGGGTCACCGCATCGTCACGATTGCATCGGGCGGCTGTAACGCGCTTTCCTATCTGACCGCCGATCCGGCCCGCATCGAAGCCGTCGACCTCAACGAAGCCCATGTCGCCTTCAACCGGCTGAAGCTGGCGGCACTGAAGCATCTGCCCGATTATCAGGCCTTCTACCGCTTCTATGGCAAGGCCGACGACAAGACCAACCTCGCCGCCTACAAGCGCTTCATCCGCCCGCACCTCGACAGCGAGAGCCGCGCCTATTGGGAAAAGCGCAAGTGGAACGGCCGCCAGCGCATTTCCATTTTCTGGCGCGATCTCTATCGCCACGGCCTGCTCGGCGTCTTCATCGGCATGGGGCATCGCGTGGCGCGGCTCTATGGTATCGATCCGCGCGACATCTTGAAGGCGCGCACGATGGAAGAACAGCGCAGCTTCTTCGACACGGCTCTGGCGCCGCTTTTTGAAAAACGCATGGTGCGCTGGGCAACAGCCCGCAAATCGTCCCTGTTCGGGCTTGGCATACCGCCGCAGCAATATGACGCTCTCGCCACCGCCGGGAATGGCGACATGGCGCTTGTCCTGCGAAGCCGCCTGGAAAAACTTGCCTGCGGCTTTCCGCTGACCGAAAACTATTTCGCCTGGCAGGCGTTCGGGCGCGGCTATAGCGGCGACGAGGAAACGGGGCCGCTGCCGCCTTATTTGTCCCGCGCCAATTTCGAAACGGTGCGCGCCCGCGCTGACCGCATGACGGTCCAGAACGCTAATTATACCGACTTTCTGGCAGCAAAGCCTGCGGCTTCCGTCGATCGTTATATCCTTCTCGACGCGCAGGACTGGATGAATGACAGCCAGCTCAACGGGGTCTGGAGCGAGATCACCCGCACCGCCGCGCCCGGGGCGCGGGTGATTTTCCGCACCGCCGCCGAACCGAGCCTGCTTCCCGGACGCGTCGCGCCGGAAATTCTCGACCGGTGGGATTATCGCGGCGAGGAATCACGCGCCCTTCATGATCGCGACCGGTCCTCGATCTATGGCGGTTTTCATCTTTATGTCTTGAAGGGTGCCTGACATGTTGCGCAGCCCATGGAGCGTTCAGGGTATCGACCACGCGGGCCTCATGGACCGGGTGTATCGCCGCCAGCGGCACTTCTACGATGCAACCCGCAAATACTATCTTCTGGGTCGCGACCCCATGATTGCAGGGCTGAACGTTCCCCGGAACGGCACAGTTCTGGAGATCGGCTGCGGCACAGGCCGCAATCTGGTGAAAACCGCCGAACACTATCCCGACGCCCAGCTCTTCGGCATCGATATTTCCGCGGAAATGCTGGATACGGCCCGCCGGGCGGCTGAACGCGCAGGTATTGAAGGCCGTGTCCGCCTTGACCGTGCCGATGCAGCGCAATTCGATCCGGAGCGACTGTTTGGGCAGAAGGGCTTCGACCGGATTTTCATTTCCTATGCAGTGTCGATGATCCCACAATGGCAGTCGGTCATTCGGGAAAGCATCCGGCACCTCAGTCCGGGCGGCGAATTGCATATCGTCGATTTCGGCGATCAGGCACGTCTGCCCCGCTGGTTTGGAAAAGCGCTTTTCCAATGGCTGGAATGGTTTCATGTCACACCGCGCAGCGACCTGTTTGCAGTTTGCGAACAACTCGCGCAGGAAAACAGTGCCGCCGTTGAAAAGCGCATTCTGTATCGCGGTTTTGCCTGGATAGCGGTCATTCGTTCAGCCGCGCCGTGCACCCCCACAGATTAGCAGCAAACTTGCCCGTCAGACGGGTGACGTTCGCCTCCGGATCGCGTAACCGTTAGAAGACTGATTCGCGACACGGAACCACTATATGAACCGTCTGGCCAGCTGCAGCATTCTCGCCCTCAGCGCTTTACTTCTCTCCGCCTGCACCACGGTGGATTACGATTTTTCCGATGTAAAGAAATCAGGTGGTTCAGTGGCCCGCATCGCACCGCCATCCGGCCCTGTGAAAGCGCCACGCTTTGGCGACCGCGATCCGCACAGCTGGACGGGGAAAACGCCATGGCATTATCCAATTCATGGCACCGATGTTTCCAAATATCAGACCAATATCGACTGGAGTGCTGCGCGCGCCAGCGGCATTTCCTTCGCCTTCATCAAGGCGACGGAAGGCGGCGACCGGGTCGATGACCGCTTTCAGGAACACTGGAACGGCGCTCGTCAGGCGGGCATTGCGCGGAGCGCCTATCACTTCTACTATTTCTGCCGTCCGGCAATCGAACAGGCGCGCTGGTATATCCAGAATGTGCCGCGTGACCCGGGCGCCCTTCCGCCCGTTCTCGATATGGAATGGAACCCGCAATCGCCGACCTGCAAGCTGCGCCCCAACGCGGCGGTCGTGCGCAAGGAGATGCGCATCTTCCTGCAAGCGCTGGAAAAGCATTACGGCAAGCGCCCCATCATCTACACCACGGTCGATTTCTTCGATGACAACGATCTGCGGCAGATGGCGGATTATCCGTTCTGGCTGCGCTCCGTTGCCGGTCATCCCGACGAGAAATACGGTCCCCATCCGTGGACGTTCTGGCAATATACCGGCACTGGCTCCATTCCCGGCATCAAGGGCGACGCCGACATCAACGTCTTCGCAGGTGACGCCAATTCGTGGAAAAAGTGGCTGGAAAGCAACAAGGTCCGCTAACACGGCCCAGTTTGGCGGTTCACACCAAGTTTTGCTTCATTTCCGGGGCTTGTTGGGGCAATAGCAAAATAATCCTCGGAAGGGAGCTGCCTGCTCCCGATTTATTAGTGTGAGTTACCAATGAAGTTGTTTGCTTCAGTTATCGCAGCCGCCTTGCTTGCGTCGACAGCCATGTCCAATGCACAGGCCACCGCATCTCCGGCGCCTGCTGCCGCGCCAGCTGAAAACGCCGTCAGTCTTCCAAAGCCCGAATGCGAGATCGACTTCGGCCAGTGGATGGACAATCTGACCAAGGAAGCCCGCGACGCCGGTGTTGGTGAAAAGGGCATCGCCGAGCTGCACAAGGCCATGCTTGAGCAGAAGGTGCTCGACCGCGACCGCAAGCAGACCGTTTTCAACCTGACCTTCACCGAATTTTCCAAGCGCCTCATCTCGGAAGCGCGCCTGAAGAAAGGCCGTGAAAACCTGGTCAAACATGCCGATGTCTTCAAGAAGGTTGAAGATACCTATGGCGTCCCCGGCCCTGTCCTCGCCGCCTTCTGGGGTCTGGAAACCGATTACGGCGCGATCCAGGGCGATTTCGACACGCTGAATGCGCTTGTCACCCTTTCCTACGACTGTCGCCGACCGGACCTGTTCCGCCCGCAATTGATCGCACTCCTCAAGCTTTTCGATCAGGGTGTTGTCGATGCGGCGACCACCGGCGCATGGGCCGGCGAGATCGGCATGATGCAGCTTCTGCCGAAGGATTATCTTGAACGGGGCGTCGATGGCGATGGCGACGGCAAGGTCGACCTGAAGAACAGCGTTCCCGATGCCATGATGACAGCGGGCCGCATGATTTCGGAACTTGGCTGGAAACGCGGCCAGCCCTGGCTAGAGGAAGTTCGCCTGACCAAGGACCTGCCTTGGGAAGAAGCGATCCGCACCAATCGCAAGCCGCATTCCTGGTGGGCTGCACAGGGTGTAACGGGTCTCAATGGTCCGCTCGGCCCGGACGATGGCGATGCGTCGCTTCTGCTGCCGCTTGGCCGCAAGGGACCGGCTTTCCTGTCCTATCCGAACTTCGACGTCTTCGTGGAATGGAACAAGTCCATCGTCTATGCCACCACGGCAGCTTATTTTGCGACCCGTCTGGCCGGTGCGCCCGCCTTCGATCCCGGCAATCCCGATCAGGGCTTGACGCAAGACCAGTTGAAGGAACTCCAGACCAAGCTGCAGGCGCGTGGCTATGAAATGGGCAAGATCGACGGCGTTTTCGGCGTCGCTACCCGCGATGCCGTGCGCGCCGAACAGATGCGCCTTGGAATGCCTGCCGATTCCTGGCCGACAAAGGAGCTTCTCGACAAGCTCTGATATTCGACAAGGCGCGGGTTTCAAAGCCCGCGCCTTTTCCTTTCCTGAACTGAAATGCGCCCCATGCTCACCACGCTATTCGTCGTCCTTCCCGTTTTCGCGCTGATTTTCTCCGGCTGGGGTGCCTTCAGGCTGAAAATTCTTGGGCCGCATGCAATAGCGGAGCTGAACCGTTTCGTCGTCTATCTTGCACTGCCTGCCCTGCTCTTCGACATCATGGCCAACACCCATGGCAGCGAACTGTGGCAGCCGGGCTTCATTGCAGTGTTTCTGCTTTCGAGTGCAATTGCTTTCGCATTGCCATTTCTGGTGCGGCTGCGCGGAAAACTGCCGCTGGCGGATACTGCGCTTGACGGCCTGAACGCCGCCTATCCCAATACCGGTTATATGGGCATCCCGCTTTCGATGATCGCTTTCGGCTCGGGGGTCTTGGCTGCGACCACCATTTCGATCATCATCACCGTCTGCGTTACTTTTGCTTTTGCGATCGTGCTGATCGAAATCGGCTTGCAGACCGAGAAGAAGCCGCTCCGTCTCATCTGGAAGGTCGTGCGGTCGCTGATCCGCAATCCGCTGCTTTTCGCTCCGGCACTTGGCGCGGTCGTGTCCTTTCTGGGACTCACGATCCCGGCCCCTGCGGAAACCTTTCTCAAGATGCTCGGTGGTGCAGCGTCCCCTTGTGCGCTGGTGGCGCTTGGCCTGTTCCTCGCCCAGCCGCGAAAGATCGAACGCGAAAGCGTCAATGCCATCGCCTTTCTCGTGACCGTAAAACTCATCATTCAGCCGCTCGCCACTTGGCTGCTGGCGGTCTATGTGTTCGGACTGCCGCCCCTGCTCGCGCAAAGCGCCGCGCTTCTTGCAGCGTTGCCGACTGGCACCGGCCCCTTCATGCTGGCCGAACATTATCGTCGCGAAGCGGCGATAACCTCCAACGTCATCCTCTATTCGACCGTGATATCTATCCTCACCTTGTCGGCATATCTGGCGCTAATTCGCTGAAACTCGCAAGAAACATGCCGAAAAACCTGTGGCAACTGCGGCGAAAACAGCACCAAACGTGGCAGTTCGATGTCTTTTTCATGAAATGTGAACAAATTTTTCTGGTCAAATATTTCAATAGTTTAGAGGGTAAACAATAGGTTTATTCCCCTATCACGGCAGATTGCAGAACGAAATCTTCTTTTGTTCGAAGCGTTTTGCGCTTAGATTCCTGTTTCCTACCAGCGCGCGTCCGACCAGTCGGGCGCATATGAAGGAGACAGACCAATGGGACTTACGCGATCTTTGAATGTCCTCATGATCTGTGCGGCATTTGCATTTGTTGCAGCGTTGATAGCAGGCGTCATCCCTTAGAGCATGTCTCCCGAAAGTGGGAACCGGTTTCGGGATAAAGACATGCGTAAAAACCAATCGAGAGCATTTCCGACGATTCAGTTTAAACAGGAAAGGCTCTAAGGGAAATAGCCTAAACCATTACGGCGGCTTCGGTTTTTGAGGATAGGCCGACCCGCACGAAAACGAGAAAGCCCGGCAAAAACGCCGGGCTTTCTTTTGTTTCAGGCCATTTCCAGCGCTGCTTCCGCCTTCGGCCTTATGCCGATCATATGGCAGATCGCAAAGGGCAGATCGGCGCGATTCATCGTGTAGAAATGGAAATCCTGCACGCCGCGCTCAATCAGATCCATCACCTGTTCGGCGGCAATTGCCGCTGCGACGAGCTGATGCGTCTGCGGATCGTCGTCCAACCCGTCGAAACGCTCCGCCAGCCAGCTTGGAATATGTGTTGCTGACCGCGCGCAGAAATTCTTGACCTGCTTGAAATTATGCACCGGCAACACGCCGGGAACGATCGGAATATAGATGCCGGCGCGGCGCACGCGCTCGACATAACGCTCGTAAAGATCGTTCTCGAAGAAGAACTGGGTGATGGCGCGCGTCGCGCCATTATCCACTTTACGCTTCAGCATATCGATATCGGTCGCGAAATCCGGGCTTTCCGGATGTTTTTCCGGATAGGCGGAGACCGAAATGTCGAAATCTGCGATATTGCGGAGGCCCGAAACCAGTTCGGCACCGTTCTGGTAGCCGCCGGGCGTCGGCACATATTTTTCGCCAATCCCCGCTGCCGGATCGCCGCGCAGCGCCACGAAACGATTGACGCCAAGCGCTGCGAATTCGCGCACCACGCGGTCGACTTCCTCACGCGTCGCGTCCACGCAGGTCAGATGCGCGGCGGGCTTGATGTCGGTTTCCTTGAGAATGCGCGCTACGGTGCGCGCCGTGCGCTCTCGCGTGGACCCACCGGCGCCATAGGTCACCGAAACGAATTCGGGCTGCAACGGGGCAAGCCGCGTGACCGTATCCCAGAGACGCTGTTCCATTTCTTCCGTCTTGGGAGGGAAGAATTCGAACGATACCCGGGTGGTCTGGCCAACGTCCGGTCGGCGGGAAAGACCGTAAAAACCCATCAAACTGTCTCCGTCATGCTCGGAGCATTCTGCAGCCAGATGGAACATCTGGCGTCGCATAAATGCCGTGAATACAAATATTTAGAACGTGTTTCCGTCTAACGTCATCAAGCCGAAACGCGCTCTATCGTTTTCGATACCGGGTCGGCGATCAGAAGACGCGGATCGCGGGCGAGCCACAGCTTCACTGTCAGCCCCTCATCTCCGTTGGCCGCCTTCGGTTCCAGTTCCAGCGTCTTTTCCGGCTCAAGACCGGCATCCTTCATCCAGCCCAGCATCTGCTCGTCACTGAAGCCGAGCCGTAAATGTGCATGGTCCTCGCGCAGGAACTCGAGCCTGTGCGGTGCAAAATCGACGATCAGCAACCGCCCGTTGGGGCGCAACGCCCGCGCGCCTTCCCTGATCGCAGCCAGCGGGTCGTCAAGAAAGTGCAAAACCTGATGAATGGTCACCAGATCGAAACTCTCGCGCTCCACAGGCAGGGCGTAGACATCGCCCTGGCGAACCTGCGCATTGCCGATTGCCGCCAGATCGAGATTGGCACGCGCCACGGCAAGCATGTCGCGATTGATGTCGATACCGACGCCGCGAAGGTAAAGCGGCGCAAAAAGCTCCAGCAACCGGCCCGTGCCGGTGCCGACGTCCAGCATGGACTGAAACGGCTTGTCCCCGACAATCTTCTTGAGCGCGACCTCGACCGCGTCCTCGGAAACATGCAGCTTGCGTATCTGATCCCAGCTGCCGGCATTGGCGCTGAAATAGGCAGCTGCCTTTTCCTGACGGCTGGACTTTACCTGAGAGAGCCGTTCCATGTCGCGTTCAACCAGCGCATCGGCATTGTCGAGACGCGCCAGAAGCCCGCGCGCAAGATCGCCGCTGATCGCATTGTCGGCGAGACGGAAGTAGGCCCATGCGCCTTCCTGATAACGCTCGATGAGATCAGCTTCCCCAAGCAGCTTCAGATGACGCGAAACACGCGGCTGGGATTGCCCCAATATTGTCGTGAGGTCCGAGACGGTGAGGTCCCCCCGCGCCAAAAGCGCCAGAATGCGCAAACGGCTTGGCTCAGCCACCGCTTTCAACACATCCACCATCTGATCGAGTTGCAATTGCAAACCGCTCATCGCTTTGCTCTCGGATTGAATAAAAGACATAAAGATATGTTTATATGGAAAACAATTTTGGTGCAAGGACTTTTCATGGAGAATGGTTGAGGCAATATCCGGCCTCGATGGGCTTGTCGGTCCGAGGCCCGGTTAAGCCGAAGTGCTGGCTGAACTTTTTCAAGGTGTGATGCATTCGCATCTTTAACAGCTTGGTATAAGGGATTCACGATGGCGCGCCCCGACAGCACTTGCCAAAAGGCGCAAACAAGGAAGGGAGACGGAATGAGTGCAGGCACCAATCGCCAGAAGGCAATCGCCAAATCGCTGACGCTTCTGCTTCCGGCTGTCCCCTTTTCGGACTCCGAGCCCATACGCGCTGCGGCACTTGCGCCGCATATGAAGACACTGCCGCCCTCCACCGCCGTGTGGCTTGCGACCGTTGCGCATGTGCGCCACTCCCACACCGACTACGATGCGTTGCGGGACGAAGGCTACGACAGGGATTCGGCGCGTTTCTTCGTTTTGGACGCGATCAACGCCAAACTTACGGAATGGCGCGCCACCCGGCTCGTCTCGCCGGAGGACGACGAAGCGGTGCAGATATAGCGCGTGAAAAGATCAACCCTGATCGGTTGGAATTACTGCTTTGCCGCACATTTGGGGCGGGTCAGCCGAACCGTATATTGTCGCGGCCCGACAAGACCCTGCGGCGTCGGCTGGGTGACGATTCTGGCCTTCAACCTGCATGTCCCGACCAGGACGTTGTAGGACCCGAAATCCTGCCGGGTGATGCTCTTGATGGGCTGGCCGGGAAAGCGCTTTCCTACCGCCTCGGTCACGGAGGCAAGTTCACGGTCCTCCTCGACATTCGGCGCGAGCACCGCATGGGCAGGAAAAGTCAGCAGAAACATGGACAAAGCTGCTCCAGCTAACGGGAGCGCGAATGGACGCTCTATATCATTGTCTTTCGGCGCAGGCGCTTCATGGTTTTGCTTGAAATGCATTAATCGCGGAAAATATTTCATGAAATTACCCCCAAATAACTCAATGATAGCGCATCGCGGGATGCAAGGCCACTGAATGCATTCGGGCCCGGAATCGTATCGATCCGGGCCCGAAAACATGCCAGCATCGCGAATATCAGTCGACCGAGCCGTGCCCTTGCAGATAGCCGTGCTTGCGCGGGTTCGGCATCAGAATACTGACGGCGAAGACGACTACCATCAGCACGGTCACATACCAGAAGAAGCCGCTTTCCATGCCCCGCTGCTTGAACCACAGCGCCACATATTCAGCCGTGCCGCCAAAAATCGCGTTGGCAATCGCATAGGAAAAGCCCACGCCAAGCGCCCGCACTTCCGCTGGAAACAGCTCTGCCTTCACGATGCCGCTGATGGAGGTGTACATGCTGACAATCGCGAGCGCGATCACGATATAAATGAATGCCCAGACCGAACTCTGCACCGAACCGATCAGCGTCAGGAGCGGAATGGTGGTCAGGATCGAAATGCCGCCAAAGCCGATCATCATCGTCTTGCGTCCGATCTTGTCGGACAAAGCGCCGAAGAGCGGTTGCATAAGCATGTAGACCAGCAGCACGAAGGTCATGGTTTCGCTGGCCGTTTCCTTGCTCATGCCGGCGGTATTGACCAGATATTTCTGCATATAGGTGGTGAAAGTATAGAAGGCGAGCGAACCGCCTGCGGTGAAGCCGACGACGACGAGGAAAGCCTTGCGATGGTTCTTCCAGATATTGGCGAAGCTGCCCGCCGCCTTGTTGCCGCGGGTTTCTTCCGTCGAGGTCTCGTGAAGGGTCCGGCGCAGGAAAAGCGCCACGATGGCTGCAACACCGCCAATGGCGAATGGAATGCGCCAGCCCCAGGCATGAAGCTCATCCGATGTCAGGAAGAATTGCAGCACCACGATCACGAGAACCGCAAGCAATTGCCCGCCGATCAGCGTGACATACTGAAACGAGGAAAAGAAGCCACGGCGACCGGCAAGCGCCACCTCGCTCATATAGGTAGCGGTGGTGCCGTATTCGCCACCGACGGAAAGCCCCTGCAAGAGCCGCACGATCAGCAGCAGGAACGGCGCCAGAATGCCGATGCTCTCATAGGTCGGCAGAATAGCGATAGCGAAGGAGCCAAGGCACATCATCGTGACCGAAATCAGCATCGATGTGCGGCGTCCGAGCCTGTCGGCAATGCGGCCAAAAAGCCAGCCCCCGATAGGACGCATCAGGAAACCAGCGGCGAAAATCGCAGCAGCATTCAATAGCTGGCTGGTCTGGTCTTCGGCGGGGAAAAACTGCGATGCGAAGTAAAGCGCACCGAAGGAATAGACGTAGAAATCGTACCATTCCACCAGATTGCCCGATGCGCTGGCCACGATGGCAAAGACGCGGCGGCGCGTGTCATGGGCATCATGTGTCCCTTCGATCTCGCCATTGGCGTCAGCATGCATTTCTGCATTGTTCATTCTGAAAACTCCCGATAGCAGGCGGTTATGAAGCAGCCTGCAAGCCGCCGATCCCATGCGGGGTTACTGAAATCGGCGATTGTTTCACTTCACAAACATAGAGCGCGAACCGCATCTCAATCGAAAGGCAGCCTCGCATTTGAAATGTCCTCCCGGTCTAATCATGCCGCTTGAATCCTCTGCGATGACAGACGGCCTGAACCGGCGGTCTCGGTATTCATTCCCGACGAAAATATGGGCGGAGCAAGAGCATCGAAACCGGCGTCCTGAACGAAATCGCAACGGGATGAAACGCATCACGACGTTGCGACTACGAACTCCATATCTAGAGCGGCTTCAGGAAGCGGCCAGACCATAGGAACAAAATCGTTTGCATGCAATCTATTCCAGTATAAGAAATTGCTAAATGGCATCGTCGGAAACGCTGCGCGATCCCGGGCAATGTAACCAATTGAAATAACTGCGAAATAGGACGTGGCGCCTACACGGGCAACCGATCAAATCCCCGTGTAGAACAATCTTTGAGACGCTATTTTTTCTGAGCGACCAGAAAAATACGCGGAAAACGCAGCAGGACTTTTCCATCGACCGTCGCAGGATAATGCGGAGCAATCCTCGCCTTGTAGGCCTTCAGGTAATCGGCCTGCTCCTGTTCGTCGAGCGGATCGAGAAACGGCCGCAGTCCGGTCCCCTTCACCCATTCCACGATTGCATCCACGCCGTCCAGAGGATGGTTATAGATCGTATGCCATATATCGATCCGGGCGGACTGACCGGCCAGCGCGTTATAATATTCCGTCACCGGCGGCAGAGGCTCTCTCCCCTCGGTGCCGATCTTCGCGGCGAAAGCTTCTGTTCTGGCAACATCGCGCATCCCGACATGGGTTGGCTCATTCATATTGTCAGGCATCTGGACAGCCAGCACCGCGCCCGGACGAAGCCGCGACAACAGGCGTTTCATCTCTGCTATGTGATCGGGAATCCACTGGAAAACGGCATTGGAGAAAAGGACATCCGTCCCGGCATCCGGTTCGAAGCGACTTGCGTCACCAACAGCGAAGGTGAGCTTGGGCAAGCGGGCTTTAGCCTTCTCTATCATGTCGGGAGACGTATCGAAGCCGGAAATTTCCGCGTCCGGCCAGCGTTCGGTCAAAAGTTCCGTCGAGTTGCCCGGTCCGCAGCCGATATCGACGACCTTGCGCGGCTCATCGATCGGTATCCGCGCCAGAAGGTCTCGCGCCGGGCGGCTGCGTTCATCTTCAAACTTCAGATATTGCTGTGCAGACCAGTCTTTCATCCTGTTTCCTTTCATCAAATGAAAAGGCCGGTGCAATGCACCGGCCTTAACTTTAAATCGCCAAAGGTTCGTTGAGGTTCTGGGTATGGCGAGGCGAAAATGGTGAGGTTCGAGAACCGGAGCGGAGCGTACTTTGCGCATGTGAGCACCGGAAGCGCAGAACCGCGCCATTTGCAGACCGCCAGAACCTGAACATCTCGAACCTTACCGCGTCAGCGGCTTGTAAGTGACCCGCTTGGGGTTGACGCTATCCGGTCCAAGACGGCGGATCTTGTCAGCCTCATAGTCCTCGAAGTTGCCTTCGAACCATTCGACATGGCTATCGCCTTCGAATGCGAGGATGTGCGTTGCCAAGCGGTCGAGGAACATACGATCGTGGCTGATGATAACCGCGCAGCCAGCGAAGTTTTCCAGCGCATCTTCAAGCGCGCCCAGCGTTTCCGTGTCGAGATCGTTGGTCGGTTCGTCGAGGAGCAGGACATTGCCGCCGGACTTCAGCATCTTCGCGAGGTGAACGCGATTGCGCTGTCCGCCCGAAAGATTGCCGACCTTCTGCTGCTGATCGCCGCCCTTGAAGTTGAACGCACCGCAATAAGCGCGGGAGTTCATCTCGAACTTGCCGAGCTTGATAACGTCATTGCCGCCGGAAATCTCTTCCCAGACGGTCTTGTTGGCATCGAGCGCGTCGCGGCTCTGGTCGACATAGGACAGATGAACCGTGTCGCCGATGCGAACCGAACCGTTATCCGGCTGCTCCTGACCCGTCAGCATCTTGAAGAGCGTCGACTTACCGGCACCGTTCGGGCCGATCACGCCGACAATGCCACCAGCCGGAAGCTTGAAGCTCAGATCGTCAATCAGCAGGCGGTCGCCAAAGCCCTTCGACAGGTTCTCAACCTCGATGACCACCTGTCCGAGACGCTCGCCGACCGGGATGATGATCTGCGCGTCGCCGGGGCGGCGCTCTTCCGCGCTCTTGACCAGTTCATCATAGGCCTTGATACGCGCCTTGGACTTGGCCTGACGCGCCTTCGGGCTTGCCGAAATCCACTCGCGTTCACGCGACAGCGCCTTTTCACGGGCGGCTTCTTCACGGCCTTCCTGCGCCATACGCTTGGCCTTGGCTTCGAGATAGGCGGAATAGTTGCCTTCGTACGGAATGCCGCGACCACGGTCGAGCTCGAGAATCCAACCCGTCACATTGTCGAGGAAGTAGCGATCGTGGGTGATGATCAGCACCGAGCCCGGATATTCGCGCAGGTGCTTTTCAAGCCATGCGGTCGTTTCGGCGTCCAGATGGTTGGTCGGTTCGTCGAGCAGCAGCAGGTCAGGCTTCGAGAGCAGAAGCTTGCAGAGCGCCACGCGGCGCTTTTCACCGCCCGAGAGCTTGGTCACGTCAGCATCGCCCGGCGGGCAGCGCAGCGCTTCCATCGCCATTTCCACCTGACTTTCCAGATCCCAGAGGTTCTGGCTGTCGATGATGTCCTGAAGCTTTGCGCCCTCATCCGCCGTTTCGTCGGAATAGTTCATCATCAACTCGTTGTAACGGTCGATAATCGCCTTCTTCTCAGCGACACCTTCCATCACATTGCCGAGCACGTCCTTTGAGGGATCGAGCTCCGGTTCCTGCGGGAGATAACCGCAGGTAGCACCTTCGGCGAGCCATGCCTCGCCGGTATATTCCTTGTCGAGGCCGGCCATGATCTTGAGCACGGTCGACTTGCCGGCGCCGTTGGGACCGAGAATGCCGATCTTGGCGTCAGGGTAGAAGGAGAGATGAATATTCTCCAGAATCTTCTTGTTGCCATAGGCCTTGTTGAGGCCGGACATGTGATAAATGAACTGGCGTGCCATAAAGCGCGTCGTCTCCGCAGGTTGAGAAGCGCGGGTCGCCGATCGTGTCGAACCGCGCAGAAATTGCTGAGTGTCTGAATCAAAAAGCGTCAGGCCGTGGCGAAAATGGTGGTTTTCGAGAACCGGAGCGCAGTGTACATAAGTACATGAGCACCGGAAGCGCAGAAAATCACCATTTGCAGCCAGGCATGGCGACTTTTGGATCAGACACTGAGGCGTATGTAGGCCAAATATGCCCCGGAAGCAAACGCCAACCCGCGAAGCGGAAGCAGCCGAAACCGCCCGTCTCATATCTGCTGGAAAAACATATAATGAAACCGGGCGCGGATATTTCCGTCACCCGGTTTCCCCTCTGGCCACTGTCCGCGAAAGTTTCCTCCCTTTCATCGGACAGCCTGCAAGTTATGCCGTGAAAATCTCGTTCTGGACGCCGTTGATTGCCCTTCAAAAACCCGTCTTGGAAGCTAGATTTGCCCAAGCTTTTGCGCTTTTCAAGCAGAATCTGCACAAAAAACGCTGTTGCCTAAAATTCATTCACCCCTCGGTCCAATGCCTGTTTAAGCGACGCCGCATCGGGGGAGATTGACTATTTGCACGGCATAAAATCAGATGACGAAATGACGTTCCAAACCATTCATCATCTATCGGCTTCAGACAAATCAGAACTCCCGTTCCGCACCGTCCGCGCCGGGAAGCCGCGAGCAGTCGTCCAGATATGTCACGGCCTTGCCGAACATTCGGCGCGATACGAACGCTTCGCGTCTGCCCTCGCCTCGGCGGGCTACCACGTCTATATTCACGATCATCGCGGGCACGGTGCCAATATCGGCGCCCATGCACCGAGAGGAATGTTCGCGCAAAAGCAGGGCCACCTTGTGGCCATTGAGGATGTGCGCGCGCTCAACCGCCATATTCACGAGAACCATCCGGGTTTGCCGCTCGTGCTTTTCGGGCATTCCATGGGCGGGCTGATCGCGCTGAACTATGTGCTGGACCACGCCGATACGGTCGACGCGGTCGCGATCTGGAATGCCAATTTCGACGGTGGTCTGGAAAGCACCGCCGCGCTCGCGCTCCTTTATATGGAGCGCATGCTCAAAGGCTCCGATGTTCCGAGCGCCATTCTGCCGAAAATGACCTTCCGCGCCTGGGGTCGGTCCATACAGGGTCACCGGACGCTATTCGACTGGCTCTCGCACGACGCAGCGGAGGTCGATGCCTATATCGCTGACCCGCTTTGCGGCTTCGACGCGAGCGTGGCGCTCTGGATCGACATCTTCCGCATGATCCGCAGGGGCGCCGACGACCGCAACTTCGCGGGCATTCCGAAGTCCTTGCCCTTCAATCTCGTTGGCGGCGCGGAAGATCCCGCAACGGCAAACGGTGCCGCCGTGCGCAGGCTGGCGGAGAGAATGCGGAACATGGGCTTCCAGCGCGTCAATTGCACGATCCTGCCTGGCACCCGCCATGAAAGCCTCAACGAGATCAACCGGGATGAGGTGACGCAGATTTTTCTGGATTGGCTGGCCGGGGCCCTTCCGTCTCCACCAATGTCCGGATAAAACGGCTGTCGACCGATCAATCGAGCTATTATCCGGGATGGTGGTCTGATTCCAACATTTGTATCCCTCGGTCCAAGCGCTGAGCAAATGTTGCAATCAAAAAGACCACCAGCAAACATATGTATCTAGTGGATTTTTCCAATTTGACGTTTGAAACAGCGTATGTGCCAATCGGCATTCGAACGTCAAATTCAATCCACTAGAACTCACGATTACTTGAACCGTCTTGGCTTTGCCATCCAATCAATGCTATGGAGCGCGCCTTGCGCGCTATCGGGTTTCCGGACAGGAAAGCCGGGCTTAAGCAGATAGCGCGAGGAATAAAGGAAAACTCCGCTTGGAAACACCGACGATTTCTGTGGTTATCCCCTGCCGCAACGAAGCCGACAATCTTGCCTTTCTGCTGGATGAAGTCGATGCCGCCATGCAGGGCCGCGCATACGAAGTCATCGTCGTAGACGACGGTTCGACAGACTCGACCAGCGATGTGCTCGCGGGCCGCATCCATGCGGGCAAGCCGCTGCGTCATCTGCGCCATGACCGTTCGTCGGGCCAGAGCGCCGCTGTGCGCTCCGGTGTTTTCGCAGCGCGCGGTGGCATCGTCGTGACGATGGATGGCGACGGGCAGAATAATCCCGCCTATCTTCCGGTACTGGCGGACGCCCTGATCAAGGCCGGACCGGATTACGGCATTGCAGCCGGACAGCGCCTCAAGCGCACGGATACGAAACTCAAGCAGCTTTCGTCACGCTTTGCCAACAATCTGCGCGGCGCGATCCTCAAGGACAAGACGCGCGATTCCGGTTGCGGCCTGAAAGCGCTGCACACCGACCTGTTCCGGCAACTGCCCTTCTTCGATGGCTGGCATCGCTACCTTCCCGCGCTAGCGTTGCGTGAAGGCTACGACGTGGTGCATGTGGACGTGGTTGACCGCGAACGCCGCCATGGAAAATCCAATTACGGCATTCTGGACCGTGGAATGCGCGGCATTCTGGACCTTTATGGCGTCTGGTGGCTGCGGAAGCGCCGCAAGGTCGTTCCTCGCGTGAGGGAGATCACCCATGACTGATATTTTCAACAGCCTTTCGCAATGGCTGCACGATGTCTTCGTGGCGCAGTGGGACGGCTGGATTGTACTGGGCTTTATCGCTCAGGCCTGTTTCACCATGCGCTTCGTCGTGCAGTGGCTAGCATCCGAAAAGGCAAAGCGCAGCGTGATGCCGGTCGCCTTCTGGTTTTTCTCGCTGTTCGGCGGCGCTTTGCTGCTGATTTATGCGATCCAGCGCAAGGACCCTGTCTTCATTGCCGGACAGGGGCTTGGCCTCGTCGTCTATATCCGCAATCTCTGGCTCATCGCCAACGAAAAGAAGCGGCTGACAGCGGGGGAGTAGCCCCGCTTCTCAATCAGGCCTTGAGCGTCCGGCCGACGGAGCGATAGTCAAGTCCTGTGCCGGCAATGTCTTCTGCCTTGTAGACATTGCGCAGATCGATCAGCACATTTCCGGCCATGACCCCGGCCAATCGTTTCAGGTCGAGCGCACGATAAGCGTTCCATTCGGTAAGCAGGGCCACGACGCCCGCCTCCTTCGCCGCTTCATAGGCTGAATTGCACCACACGACACCGGGAAGCACCGCTCTTGCGGCGTCCATGGCCTCCGGGTCATGTGCCTGTACCTTGATCCCCGCCTTTTGAATGGCAGCGATAATATCAAGCGCCGGAGACTCGCGAATATCGTCAGTGTTCGGCTTGAAGGCAACGCCAAGAACAGCGACAGTCTGGGCACCGCTTTCCTTGGCGGCAGCCACGATCCGTTCGGCCATCGACTGCTTGCGCGCTTCATTGACAGCGATAACCTGCTCGATCAGCGATTGCCGCGCCTCGTATTTCTTGCCGGTTGCAGCAAAGGCGCGTGTGTCCTTCGGAAAGCATGACCCGCCAAAACCCGGACCGGCATGCAGGAATTTCGAGCCGATGCGATTATCCATGCCGATGGCGCGCGCCACTTCCTGCACATTGCCGCCAGTCTTCTCGCAGAGATCGGCCACCTCATTGATGAACGTCACCTTCATCGCCAGAAACGCATTGGCCGCATATTTGATGATTTCCGCATTTTCCAGCGACGTGACGACCATCGGCGTTTCACGCAGATAAAGCGGACGATAGAGACGCTGCATCGCGGCCTTGCCGCGCTCGTCTTCCACGCCGACAACCACGCGGTCAGGCCGCATGAAGTCCTCGATTGCCGAACCTTCGCGCAGAAACTCCGGATTGGACACCATCGAGAATGGCACACCCGGATTGGCGGCCTTGATACGGTCGCGTATGCGCGCATTGGTGCCGACCACGACCGTCGACTTGATGACGACCACGGCACCCGGCTTCATGGCGGCGGCGATTTCATCCGCAGCCGCTTCGATATATTGCAGGTCCGCCTCGCCGTCACCGCGGCGGGACGGCGTGCCGACAGCGATGAAGATGACGTCGGCATCCGCGACACTGGCCGGAAGGTCAGTGCTGAACTCCAGCCGGCCATCGCGAATATTGCGGGTCAGCAATTCATCGAGCCCCGGTTCGAAGATGGTGACCTTTCCGGCCTTCAGCCGCTCGATGATCGAAGGATTCTTGTCGACGCAGGTGACGTGAAAGCCGAATTCGGCAAAACACACCCCCGAAACCAGCCCCACATAGCCCGTTCCGATCATCGCCAGCTTCATTTGTTCAGTCCTTCAGTTTGCTTCGCGAGAGCCTGTTGAGATTCCGGTTCCGGTTTGCCGGAAATGGCGACGTTGGAAAACCGGAGCGCCGTTCACTTAAAGTTACATGCGGGCCGGAAGTGTCAAACAACGCCATTCGCTGCGGCCAGAGCCGAAATATCGGTAGGCTCACAGCCATTTGTCGTAGTCGGACACCAGGAGATGCAGCGGCTTCTCGTTTTCTTCGATATTAGAAAAACGACCGATAGGCTCGCGGAAAATATTGTCGGTCAGGTCGTCGTTGACCGTCGAAACCTCACCGATCAGAACGTCGCCGCCCTCACCCCAGAATGCATGCCAGTTGCCGGGCAGCAGCGTCACGCTTTCACCCGGCTGCAGCTTCAGATGCGCGCCGGCCTTCTGCGTCACAAGCCGTCCGTCGGTTGCGACCGTTACGTCGGTTTCCTCGTCCACGCTGCCGTCCGGAAGCGAGTTGAACAGTTCGAGCACCAGCGTTCCGCCGCCGCGATTGATGATGTCCTCTGCCTTCACCACATGGCGATGCATCGGAGAAAGCTGATTCTCACGCGAAATCATGATCTTTTCAGCATAAAGCATGCCGCCGCCGCGCTTGAGGTCCTCGGCATTGCCGTTGCGCGTGGTAAAAAGGAACAGGCCGAGATCGGCAAACTTGCCTTGCCCATAATCCGTAATATCCCAGCCAAGGCGCGCGTCGCGGATGGCGTGCGCATCGGACGAGGTGCGCGCCTTCAATTCCTCCGGTGACCAATAGGCGAACGGCGGCATGACATAGCCGAAAGAGCGGATGAAAGCGTCGCTTTCGCGAATAATTTCGTTGATTTCAGAACGTTTCATGGCCACCGAGCCTCCCATGGAATGAAACAGATTGGGATGTGGTTGACGTGGTAACTGGCTTTTAAACCAATTTGCAATCCCGGAAACGTCGTAAACGCGATATTTTGACGTGTCGTCTTTACGCGAAAACCATGTCGCATCCCAATGCGCGTTTAGAATAGTTCAGTGATTGAATCAGGATAACGGAAGCCAGTCCACTCACCTCGGAAGATGTGGGCAAGCCATTGAGATAACGGGACAAGCCGTGCTTCCGGAAGACAAAGGGAACAGCGGATCGAGCCATAGTCGCTGGGAGAACAGCAGAAGGCCGGTCCAAGATGGAAAGCAAGGGTTCGAGGCTATGGACGTTCGCAACGAAATGCTGGGGCTGTTGACCGGGCGCGACCCCAATTTCAGCCTGGAGCAGAAATTCTACACCGATCCTGAATATTACAAGCAGGATCTGGAGAACATTTTCTACAAGGACTGGCTGTTTGTCGGCCACGACTGCGAGCTGCCGAAGACCGGCTCCTATCTGACCGTGCAGATCGGCGCTTATCCTGTCGTCATCGTTCGCGACGCGCAGGGCGGCATTCGCGCTTTCCACAATTCCTGCCGCCATCGCGGCTCGCGCATCTGCGCTGCCGAAAAGGGCACTGCCGCGAAGCTCGTCTGCCCCTATCACCAGTGGACTTACGAACTGGACGGACGCCTGCTCTTCGCGCGTCAGGTCGGCCCGGACTTCAAACCAGCCGAATACGGCCTCAAGCCGGTCCATTGCGAAACCGTCGCTGGCTATATCTATATCTGCGTCGCTGACGAAGCCCCCGATTTTGGCGCTTTCCGCAATCTGGTCGAGCCTTATCTCGCGCCGCACAATATCAAGGATGCGAAGGTCGCCTTTGAAAGCTCGATCATCGAGAAGGGCAACTGGAAGCTCGTCTGGGAAAACAACCGCGAGTGCTATCACTGCGCCGCCAACCATCCCGAACTCTGCCGCACCTACCCGGAAGCGCCATCGGCAACCGGCGTGCAGGGCGTCATGGAAGACCCCGAGATCAACCAGCTCTGGAAGAATTGCGCCAGCGTCGGCCTGCCTGCACAGTTCAACATGTCCGAGGATGGACGCTACCGCATCACCCGTATCCCGCTCCTGCGCGATGCGGTCAGCTATACCATGTCCGGCAAGGCGGCGGTCAAAAAGCCGCTCAGCGATCAGGTGGCGGGCGGCACCAACATCGGCGCCATGCTCCTGTTCAACTATCCATCAACCTGGAACCACCTTATGGCGGATCACGCGATTTCCTTCCGCGTTCTGCCGATCAGCGCCGAGGAAACGCTTGTCACCACAAAATGGCTCGTTCACAAGGATGCTGTCGAAGGTGTGGATTACAACCTCGATGAACTGACACACGTCTGGATACAGACCAACGATCAGGACCGGCAGATCGTCGAAGAAAATGCGGTGGGCATCCGGTCGCCCGCTTATCAGCCCGGCCCTTATTCGGTCGAGCATGAAGGCGGCGTGATGCAGTTCCTCGAATGGTACACCAACACCATGACGCCGCGTCTGCGCGGCGAAGCGGCAAAGCTCAGCCGCGTCGCCTGATACTGTAATATGAATCGAGAAGTGAGAAGGCCATGCAGCCTCTGAAATATCTGGATGAGATGCTGCCGTGGAACGACAGGTTGCAGATGCTGGAATGCATCTCGGCCATCGAAGAAGCGCCAGACGTCATGACCTTCTCCTTCAAGACTGCCGAAGACAACTGGTTCCGCTATACGCCGGGCCAGTTCGTCACACTCGAACTGCCGATCGAAAGGGCCGACGGCCTCGGACCGGTGCTGCGGACCTACACGCTATCCTCCACCCCTTCCCGTCCCTACCACATCTCGGTCACGGTCAAGGCGCAGAAGGGCAGCATCGGCACGCGCTGGATGCTCGACAATCTGCGCCCGCCGATGAAGATCAAGGCATACGGGCCGAATGGCGATTTCTCGCTCGCCAACCATCCCGGCGAAAAATATCTCTTCGTCTCCGCAGGTTCCGGCATAACGCCGATGGTCTCCATGACGCGCTGGCTGTTCGACTGCGCCCCGGCAACAGACGTCGCCTTCATCAACTGTGCCCGCACGCCGGACGACATCATTTTCCGCCGGGAGCTGGAACTGCTTTCCGGGCGTATGGAAGCCATGCGTCTGGCCTTTATCGTCGAGCAATCGTCGGCCCGTCATGTCTGGCCCGGCCTGCATGGGCGCATCGACCGCGCCCGGCTCGAATTGCTGGCGCCTGATTTTCTGCATCGCAAGGTGTTTTGCTGTGGACCGGAGCCGTTCATGAACGGTGTGCGCGGCCTGCTGGAAGAAGCCGGCTTCAACATGGCCAACTACCATCAGGAAAGCTTCAATCCGGCCAGCGAGATTTCGTCGGTTCCGGTGCCTTCAACGCTTTCCGAGACGGCTGCGACAGCGCCCGCCGCCCCCGCGGTCACCCCGGCCAGCGTCGTTTTCAGCCTTTCCGGCGTGGAAGTGGAATGCACGGAAAACGACACGATCCTGCTTGCGGCACGCAATGGCGGGCTCAAGATTCCGAGCGCCTGCGAATTCGGAATCTGCGGCACCTGCAAGGTGAAGTGCCTCGGCGGCGAGACCGAAATGAACCACAATGGCGGCATCCGCGACGACGAGATCGCGGAAGGTTATATCCTCGCCTGCTGCAGCCGCCCGCGCGGCCGCGTGGAGATCGATGCCTGAACCTTGCGGTCACGCAGGGCGACTTTTGGAACAGGCTCTAGGCTTTTTTCAGGAACTCGGTCCGCAGCACCAGCCCCTTGACCTGCTTGGTGCTGCAATCGACTTCCGCCGGATTTCCGGTAAGGCGGATGCCCTTGACCAGCGTTCCGCGCTTCAATGTCGTGGAAGTTCCCTTGACCTTCAGGTCTTTGATGAGCGTGACGGAATCTCCGTCATTCAACTGAGTGCCATTGCTGTCGCGGACGATTACGTCTGTCATATCGTTTCCTGTCTGGTTCCTGATTGGAATCGTCCGTAGCACCCTTGTCCATGTTATACCAGAACACGGCTTATTGCTGGTCTCGCGAACCCTGTCTGGCTATAGTTGGTTGCAGAGCAAGCCAAGCGGGAGCGCCTTATGATCAGTCATGCACTGGTGGTTATCGATGTTCAGAATGATTTCTGCCCTGGCGGTTCGCTGGCGGTCGCTCACGGCGATGAAATCATTCCCACCGTCAACCGGCTGATCGAGGAAAGCGAAAACGTCATCCTCACGCAGGATTGGCACCCAGCCAACCATTCAAGCTTCGCTTCAACCCATCCTCGCGCCAAGCCTTTCGATACAGTCGAAATGGCCTACGGCCTGCAGACGCTCTGGCCCGACCATTGCATGCAAGGCACCCCCGGAGCCGATTTCCATCCCGACCTGCAATGGAAACGGGCGCAACTTGTTATCCGCAAAGGCTTCCGCATCGGCATAGACAGCTATTCCGCGTTCTTCGAGAACGATCATAAAACGCCGACCGGCCTTGGCGGATATTTGCGCGAACGCAGTATCGGCTCTCTCACGCTGGTGGGCCTCGCCACCGATTTCTGCGTCGCTTATTCGGCACTCGATGCAGTAGCCGAAGGCTTTCAGGTGCGTGTCCGTCTCGATGCCTGTCGCGGCATCGACCTCAACGGCTCGATGGACATCATGCTGCAAAAGATGAAACAGGCTGGCGTCGAACTGATCGACGAGCCTGTTTCGGCATCGCACTTACTCTAGTTCACCGTCCGGCATCGCGACGAAGATCAATACGGCGATGATGGTAATGAAGAACCGGAACGCGGATTCAATCCCGTTCCAGGTTTGCGACATCCACATGCCGAACCATTCCCCGCCGACGGACATGAAACCGACCTGCCAGACCAGAAAGCCAAGCGCCAGGCCTGCGAGCGCCCATTTCTTGGCGCGGTTGAAGCTCGTCGCCCGTTCGGTCAAGCGCCCAAGCATCGCAAATGCGCCGATCCAGCAAAGAACGGCGGTCAATGTTTCAGCCGCAATGATCAGGATGTAGGCTGCATTGTGCAGAGTCGGATTGTCTATGGCCCGGTATTTGATGGTCGCATCGGGAAAGATCGTATCCATCATCAGAACATGCTGCACGAACGCAAAATTGGTGTCGTAGTCGGTGATATTGCCGAACGAAACCAGCGTTGCAAAAAAGGCGATTGCCGCCACGAAGGCGGTCTTGCTCAACCGTGTAACGACCATGGAAACGTGCCTCCCCGGTAAGCCGCATCGCTGCATTTGAGACGATCAGCGGCAAAATTGCGAAACCCATCGCATTCATCAATGGTCTTCAACTCCGGCGATTCGGTCAAGACCAACAAAAAAGGGCAGCCGGGGCTGCCCTTTTGGTAGACCGATAGGAGGTGCGATCAATGCCCTGTGGCTTCTTCGGCTTCTTCCTGCCAGTTCGGATTGAGCCGGTTGTAGCGCAGCGAAGACATGAACGAGAGACCGATCAGGACCGCACCGATAACACCGGTGATGACTTCAGGAATATGCACCAGTGTCTGGACATACATGATGACCGCCAGAACCAGGATGGCATAGAACGCGCCGTGTTCGAGATAACGATACTGTCCAAGCGTCTTGCGCTCCACCAGCATGATGGTGAGCGAACGGACATAGAAGGCACCGATACCCAGACCAATGGCGATTATGAACAGGTTTGTGGTCAGCGCAAAAGCTCCGATAACACCGTCAAACGAGAAGCTGGCGTCGAGCACTTCGAGGTAGATGAAGGCGCCCAAACCGCCGCGATGGACCATGTCCATCTGTTCCTGCGTCGCGTCCAGCACCTCGCCCAGCCCTTCGACAGCAAGGAAGGTGAGGAGACCGAACAGGGCCGCGATCAGGAAGGTGTGCGAATGCCCGGCATCCAGCTGGTAGGAGAAGAAGATGATGAGCGCGATAGCGACGCCGATCTCCACCCCCTGGACCGAGGCGAACTTCGACATGCGGCTTTCGATGGCCTTGATCCAGTGCACATCCTTCTCGACATCGAAGAAGTATTTCATGCCGACCATCAGCAGGAATGTACCGCCGAAGGCAGCAATGCCGGTATGCGATTCCGAGATCACGCGCGCATATTCATCGGGCTGCCAGATGGCGAGTTTCAGCGCCGAGATCGGATCGGTCCACATGGCAACCGCGACGATAGCCAGCGGGAAGATGATGCGCATGCCGAAAACGGCAATGACAATGCCCCAGGTCAGGAAGCGATGCTGCCATTCCGGCGTCATGTCGCGCAGGATGCGGGCATTGACGATGGCATTATCGAAGGAAAGCGAAATTTCCAGGACGCTGAGAACCGCACAGATGATGAAGACGGAGACCATTCCTCCAAAAGTGCCGGTCAATTCATAACCGAGCCAGACGGCACCTGCGAGACCCAATACGGTAAAAACCATGGGCCAGATGAAATAGCGAAGAGTGGCCATTGCAAACCATCGGATTATTATTGTTATCAAACGGAAACAGGCGCTGGAAATCGCACAACGGACCCGCGAAGCGAAATCCGCTTCCCGCACACGTTTCGGCTGACCACTCCTCTTCCCGCCAAGGCGTATCGGCTATGTAAGTAGCACGTCAGATGCAAACAAGAGAAAGCGTGGCAATAAATTGGCTATTTTGCGGATTTGATGTGCTGAAATATTTCGTTACTATCCCGTGATACTAAAGTCGAACGAACCCGCCATCTCACCCACGCATCCACGCAGTAAAATCCGGCCACATGCTCGGTTTGTACGAATTGTCGCGTGGTAAAAACTTAATCTCAACATAGATTCCGGGTTGCGGATCGTAGCCAGCAGTGGCTGCGCAGTTTTTACAGGAATGAAGGAACTCAGCAGATGATTGCTCCGGAAGAGCTACAGCGCCGAATTGAGAAAAGACTCGCCGAGAGCAGTTTTACGCAGCCCGAGCTTCTGATCCGCCGGGCGCACCGTCTGACGCTCGAAGGTGAAAACGGATCCGCCTCTGATGCCAACGCACTGCTGAAGGAAGCCGGCTCGCAGATCGGACTTCAGGAACTGTCCGAAATAATCGACCGCAGGCCCTGGCTGCTCGAAACCATAATCAATGGCGCGCGAAAAAAGGGCGACAATTCCGGTCATCATTAATTTGCGAGCTCCAGTTCTGGAACGACGTATATCGACGCCAACTCACCCGCATTTCAGCGAGGAACCACAGAAGAGGGAGTACCGGGGCCATTGTCAGTAAACGGCTCCGCTCCCATCGACCGGCAAACAAATCCAATATAAATATGAGTTTATTTCGTGGAAATATTAACATATATATGGAAAGAGATTCGAGTCTGATGTATTGGCGCATATGCTAATACATACTGAGGGGGCTTTTTCAGTGAAAAACGGAATATCACGTAACCAGAACGCGAATTTACTGTCAAAATTTTCCAGAAGTATTATATTAGCATCAACTGTTTTAATTGGCGTATCAACGGCCTCACTTGCCGCGGACGCCGTAGCGCCACAACCAGAAATTCAGGATCAGCAGCGCTGGCGGGTGGTCTTCAGCCCTTATCTCTGGGGTGCATCTTTGAATGGCAGCGCCGGATTGCTCGGCCGCAGCACCGATGTGCATATGCCGTTCAGTGAGATTTTCGACAATCTCGATATGGGCCTGATGGGCAATGTCGATATCTCCAACGGTACGTTCGGCTTTTTCATCGACGGGCAGTACGTCAAGACCAGTCAGGACGAAAGCCTCCGCGACAACGAACTTGCTCTCGACATCAAGACGGCGAGCTTGTCGGCTGGCGCTTACTATCGAATCTATGAGCAGCAGCTCGAAGGAACGACTCTGTTCGGAAACCAGCGCGTCTTCGCGATCGAGCCGACAGTCGGCGTTCGCTGGACAAAGCTGGAAGCAGGATTGCAAGTTGGCCGCTTCAACGAAACGAGCAAGGTGGAGTGGACAGATCCGTTCGTAGGAACGCGCGTCTTCTATGATATCAACGACCGGTGGAACATTTTCGCGGAAGCCGATATTGGCGGTTTTGGAGCTGGGACCAAACTCAGCGCCAATGGCCAGGTCTATCTCGGTTACCGCACGCTGGTTTTCGATGTGCCGACGACGTTCCGCGTCGGTTATCGGGCGCTTTATCAGGATTACAAGGACAACGATACGATTGCGAAGTTCAAGTATGACGTGACCCAGCATGGGCCTGTCGTCGGTTTCTCCGTCTCGTTCTGATCGCGATAGATTTGATATCAGTCGTTCGACCCGCCGGCCCAACCGGCGGGTTTTTCTTTCTGGCTCCCATTATTTCGGTCCGCTCAATATGTCCGTCGAAATTGGAAATGATCAGGCTCCGGAGTGACAGATCGTCGGCCTAAGTAAAATTCAACCACTTCTCCCTAATATTAGCTGGCACTATGCCGGATATCGGAGCGTCGCTGAAAGCGGCTTTCGGGAAAGATATCCGCCAGAACAATGAGTTGGAGCGGCCCGATCGACTGGAAGCGCTCTGAGGGGGGAATGAATGGCCTTTATCTTCGAGCTGCCGATTTATCTGTCGTTTGCGGCTTTCGTCATACTCGGAATTGTGTTCTATGCAGTCGGGCGTTTCGCACTGGACATGCTGTCAAAACACGCAGCCAGCGATGTTTTGTCCATTCCGATCGGCGCCTTCATCGGCACCATCGCCACAGCCTGGGCTTTATCGCTCGGCTTTGTCGCGGCCGATATCTGGAGTGTCAATTCCCGGGCTGATCAAGCCACCAGCGAAGAACGCTCGGCCATTTCCCGCTTGATCGGAACGTCCAGAGCAGAAATATTGAACGCGCCCGATCTTACCGCCGCTCTTACCGGCTATCGGCTTGCCGTCATCGACGACGAATGGCGCGACAAGATCAATGTCGAGCCGGCAGATTCCGTTGAAACCGCGTTGCAGAATATAAGGCGCGAGATCATCAATCTGGCACGCACCGACGTCCCCTCGCCCGTAATTTCCCAACTCATCAACGACTTCGATGAATTGCAGGACGCACGCAATACCCGTCTGGCTGTCGGTTCGACCTCTATCGACTATTACAAATGGTATCTTGTGCTTTCGCTCACATTTCTGACCGCGATAACCATCGCCGCAACCCACGCCGATCGCGTGCGGGCTGGCGTGAAAGCGCTCGTCATCTACTCGCTGACAGCCTCGTTCTGTCTCTGGATACTGGCCATTCACGCCAATCCCTATCAGGGACTGGAGCGTCTGGAGCCGTCCCTGCTTTTCACCAGCCACAAGCAGCGCTAGAATATCGGAAGATTCGGTCTATTTTATCTTACTGAAATTGCACGGAAATTCGATCAACCGGATACGGAGCAGCGATTTGATAAAACTGCTGGGCACGGGCATCCTCATAGGTTTGATGTTCCCGGTCGGGCTGGCTTCGGCACAGACCTTCAGCGTCTGCCACGGTTACGAATGCTACTACCGGACCAAGGTTACGCTGACGTCAAGGGACGAACAGCGCATCCGCAATCTGCTGCAGACCGGCAATCGAAGTGCAGACGGCGAGCGGAAGGCATTGCGGGCGGCGGTGGCGATCTTCGAACAGCGCAGCACCGCGACCATCGGCGTTCGCGACAAGCCGAAAATGCAGTTCGGCAAGGCCCGCATCAGGGGCCAGATGGATTGCATAGATGAATCCACCAATACCGATGGTTTCCTGCGCTATCTGCAATCACGCGGTTGGCTGAAGCACCACTCCGTCGCCCGGCGCGCCTCCCGCGGCGCGTTCTTCGACGGTCGTTACCCGCACTGGACCGCGGTTATCGAAGACAGGCAGAGGCAGCGCTGGGCCGTCGATTCCTGGTATGAGGCAGGCGGAGGGCCGCCGGACATCATGCCATTGCAGCAATGGAAACAGCGCGGATATATGGGGGAGCGTTAGAGCATAATCCGGCCGGTGTGGAACGGGGATCTATAAGATTATGCTTCAAGTAAAAGGGTTTAGAACGCCTGTCTTTCCAACTGCAATCACTGCCTTATATCGCGTTGCGAAGGGCATTCGCTCAACAGCCAGCGCGAATCCTGCCCTGAAATTCCAGGCAACAGAGAGGGACTATCCATGCCGATTTCGAAGCGGTCTTTTTCAAGCATCTGCATCACAGCGCTCGTTGCAGGTAGCATGCTTGCCGCACCAGTTGCAGAAGCCTGTACGCGTTTCGTCTATCATGGGGCCGACGACCAGGTGATGACCGCCCGATCCATGGATTGGAAAGTGGATGTTGCAACCAATCTCTGGATCTTTCCGCGCGGCATGAAACGTTCCGGCGAGGCAGGCAAGAATTCGCTCCAGTGGACATCCAAATATGGCAGCGTCATCGCCTCCGGTTACGACATTTCCACAACCGACGGGCTCAACGAAGCAGGACTCTCCGTTGGCGCGCTATGGCTGGTCGAATCCGAATATCCCAAATATGACGGCACCACGCCGGGCCTCAGCATCGCGGCCTGGGCGCAATATGTGCTCGATAATTTCGCTACTGTCGACGAGGCGGTCAAAAAGCTGAGCACCGATCCCTTTACAATCGTAACGGACAAGGTTCCCGGAGAAGACAGGCTGGCTACGCTACATCTGGCCATATCCGATTCCAGCGGCGACAGCGCGGTCATCGAATATATCGACGGCAAGCAAGTAATCCATCACGGCAAGCAATATCAGGTGATGACCAACTCGCCGACCTATGACGAACAGCTGGCGCTCAATGCTTATTGGACCCAGATTGGCGGCACTGTCATGCTGCCGGGCACCAATCGCGCTGCCGACCGTTTTGCGCGCGCATCGTTCTACGTAAACGCCGTCCCGAAAACCGAAGATCCCGTCAAGTCGATTGCCAGTGTGTTCAGTGTCATTCGGAACACATCCGTTCCTTTCGGCTTGACGACGCCTGACCAGCCGAACATTTCCTCCACCCGCTGGCGAACGGTAGCTGACCAGAAGCGCAAGCTTTACTTCTTTGAATCCGCTCTGACACCGAATGTCTTCTGGGTCGACCTGAAGAAAATCGACTTTTCACCGGAGACCGGCAAGGTGAAGAAACTCGACCTCGGCGTCAATCAAACCAACACCTTCAATGGCCTCGTCAACGACAGTTTCAAGGAGAGCGAGCCCTTCCGGTTTCTCGGTCTCTGAGCGGATTCCGCAATTTTTTACTGAACCAATCGTGTTCCGTTGCGTTAGTTAACCATAACCAACCCAGAACGGAGGAACGACCAATGGACTGGAATCGCGTTGAAGGAAACTGGAAACAGGCCAAGGGCAAGATCAAGGAACAGTGGGGCAAACTCACCGATGACGATCTCGACCAGATCAACGGCCAGCGCGAACAGTTGGAAGGCAAAATCCAGGAACGCTACGGCATCGAGAAGGACCGTGTGAGGTCCGAGCTGGACGATTGGTATAATCGTCAAACCTGGCTTTCCTAACGCCCCAATTTCAAGTCGAAGCCCTGCCAGCCGGCAGGGCTTTTTCTTTATGCTATCGGCAGCTGTCCACGCGCTGCAAGGAGGCCGACAGCCCCATCAGCGAAAACGTATAACGGGTCTGCGTGCCCCGCGCCGACGTCGCATGCACATTGAGTGTCTTGCCCGCGCGCATCGCGCGTACCAGCTTTGCCTCATCGGCGACATTTTCCGCCCAGGCGCGATTGCCTTCGCTGAAAAACGGGAAACGCGCGCCATCCACCATCACATTGACCGAACTGTCGGCCTTCAACTGATATCCCATCACCAATTGAGGGCTGTATTGTCCATCCGCCTTGGAGATAATCACGAAATTATCGCCGTGCCGCACACCGGCTGGATGAAAATTGATGGGCACAGTCAAGGCATAGCACTTGTTTCCTGCAAGGTCAGTGTTCTGGTAAACACCCCAATCCCTAAATTCACCCAAATAACTCGTCTTCGCTGAAGCCGCGAGAGAACTCGCCACCAACCCCGCCAATACCAGCGCAACGGTGGTTGCATTTTTTCTCATCGCCCAAAACCTCCATTTTGTTGCCAATTCACGTCACTTAAAAAATTGTTTCATTGCGTTACTATTTTCTTAACGAACCGCTAAAATTTGTTGAAAGTTTGCAATCAGACCGAAACGCAAGGTGTGTCGAACAGAGCGGCCCACGGACAAAGCGCAGGTTCCGACTGGAATTAGCTATTGCTACAAACTGACTGGGAGGAAAATGGTGGGCCCGGAGGGACTCGAACCCCCAACCAAGCGGTTATGAGCCGCCGGCTCTAACCAATTGAGCTACAGGCCCCACGCATCCCTGCCCTACCCTAAAGAACGCCGGGACACAAGCTGTCAAATGCATCAGTTGCCCTAATGCGCACATATTCAGTTGCGATGCATGCAACCGTGAGCATTTCTGGCAAAAGCGCGAAGCGGTTTTGCCAGGGATAATGCGATGAAACAAGTAGTTAGGGCGGTTCCAGCGACCGGGTTTCAACGGAAACCGCTCTGGAACCACGGTGTTCTGATTTGAACCAGCGGTTGCATTTGGCTCGCAATTCGAATCTGATATCGTCGGTTCAAGGCATGAGAGGGAACTTAAGAAATAAACGATTTCAAAGGCAAAGCGGCCAGCCGTCCCGGCACGGGCTGCTCTGTCAGAGCTGCCTCAACTTTCTCTACAGGAGATTTTATGAACAACCGCGCTACCACTCTTCTTGCAACCTCCTTTTCTGCAATCATGCTCGCAGGCGCTCTGACGCTGCCAGCTCTGGCACAGGAGAATCAGATGACGAAGCAGCCTGCGCGTATCGCCGTCACCGGCGAGGGCACCATGACCGCCTCGCCCGATATGGCCATTCTCAATCTCTCCGTACTGCGCGAGGCAAAGACCGCCCGCGAAGCCATGACCGCCAACAACGAAGCCATGGCAAAGGTACTCGAAGCCATGAAGAAGGCTGGCATTGAAGACCGTGATCTTCAGACCGGCGGCATCAACATCCAGCCGCGCTACGTCTATCCGGACGACAAGAACGGCCTGAAGGAACCGAGCATCACCGGGTACACCGTTTCAAACAGCCTGACGGTGCGTGTGCGCGATCTGGCCAAGGTCGGAAACGTTCTCGATGAATCCGTGACCCTCGGCGTCAATCAGGGCGGCGACCTGAACTTCGTGAACGACAATCCTTCGGCCACGATCAACGAAGCGCGCAAACGTGCCGTTGCCGATGCCATCGCCAAGGCAAAAACCCTTGCCGATGCCGCCAGTGTCACTCTTGGTCGCGTCGTCGAAATCAACGAGCAGAGCCGCCCACCCATGCCGATGCCGATCGCGCGCGCGCAGTTCAAGACCATGGCTGCGGCAGCACCGGAAGACGCCGTGCCGGTTGCGGCAGGCGAGAACAGCTACAATGTTTCGGTCAACGTCGTTTTTGAAATCAAGGATTAACGGCTCGAGCATTTCCAGCAAAAGTGTGAAACAGTTTTGCCTTCCGAAACAAATAGATAGAGCGGCTCCAACGTTTTCGTTAAAACAGGACCGCTCTAGCTGACTTCGGATAAAAAGGGGGTGCATCAGCGTCCCTTTCTTTTATAGGAACGACAAAAAGCCCCGGCCTGATTGCACAGGCCGGGGCTTTTGAAACTTTAATCACGCGGCTTAGCGAATGATAGGGCAGCCACGCACATTCGCAAATACGACGCCGGCAGGGCGACCGTGACGGAAGCCACGGACCTGAACCGACTTGCCGCGGTAGACGACACGCGCATTGCGGATGCCCATGCGGTTGGCCTTCATCTTGGCGCCTTCGACCGAGCAGGCAGGGCCGCGATAGACGGGGCGACCGTGGCGATGACCGCGGTAGTCCACGTTCACGATGGCAGAACCTGCCGACGTGCTGACAGCAGGAACGGCAACCGGCGATGCAGCGCTGGCTGAAGCTGCCGTCGTGAAGATGGCGGCAACACCAAGAGCGGCGGTTACAGCGAGCGACTTGAGCGAAATAGCAGACATCTTTGAACCTCTTTCGATTTGTTTCCAGTTCTTGCCTAGGACACCCGAGAAGTAGCCCGCAATAGATGAACAGAATGAAAAACCATCATTCATGTACCGTTCAGCTTTCCGTGAAGCGGGAGGTGTGTCTGCAAATCCCCTATAGAGAATGAATAAATTCAATGAGTTAGAAGAAAACAGAACTCGCGCCGTTCTGTTCGGGACACGGATTAAATTTACGCAATGTTTGAATGATACAGGCGATCCGTCATCGATCGCCGGGCATCACCATATGATCGAGATAATCATCATCGTCTTCCATATCGTGATCAAAGGCCGTCACCTTGCCGCGAACGGAGATGCCCGCTTCATGCACGGTCTCGGGCGAACCCGACACAAGCGGGTGCCACCAGTAGAGGTCCGAGCCTTCCGCAACCAGACGGTAGGCGCAGGTCACAGGCAGCCAATCCACCTCGTCCACGATTTCCGGGGTCAGGAACACGCAGTCCGGCACCGTCTTTTTCCGGTTGGGATAATCCCGGCATTGGCAGGTTTCGGCATTGAGCAGCGTACAGGCGACACTCGTCCAGTAAATCTCGTCGGTGTCTTCGTCCTGCAGTTTATGCAGGCAGCATTGGCCGCAACCGTCACAAAGGCTTTCCCACTCGCTGCGGGTAAGCTGGTTCAGGGTCTTGGTGCGCCAGAATGGTTTGTCGTTCATGATGCAGCGTATAATGGAATTATGTCCGGAATGGCGTGGACAAATCGCCGCCATTTCACGACGCTTGAAATGCGGTCTTTATCAGGATAACAGTCGGGCGTCATTACCGTGACCGTAAGCGTCTTACGTCAGGCAACGCATCAATCCGCCGGGAACGGCATTTCGCATTGATGTTTCGTTGCGCCTTTCCCGCATAATATTCAGGAACTCTCATGTCCCGGTTTGAATGCGCACGCAGCAGAAAACTGCCCGCACGTTATGCATCCATTGTGATGCCTTTCATTCTATCGATCATGATGACCTTCGTCGTCTCGCTGATCGCAACGGCGAAAAGCCTTGGCATCAACCATCCCGATCTCGCATCGAGCTGGATGTCATCATGGGCTCTCTCATGGGTCGTCGCTTTCCCGGTCCTCCTCGCCGTCCTGCCGGTGGTCCGGAAAATCGTTTCACTCGTCTGCCATCCGCACTGACGGTAAACACAAAAGAGCCGCGCATCAGGGATGCGCGGCTCTTTTTGATAAAACTTCCATCTTCAGCTGAAGATGTGTTCGCCCTGCTCATCCACGATCTGCCGTCCCTTGTTCAGTGCAATACTGGCAGCATCTTCGATGCCCGGGCAGCGGTCGGCGCGCACGAAACGATATTCCTTCAATTCGCCGTTGACCGTCTTCGAGATGACACCGCAGACCTGATACTGCCCGCCCTCGCTATAGGGCGTGGCAATGATCAGAAAGTCCTTGTGCTCGAGACGAGCGGCCTCTTTCGGCTCTGCCGGTGTTTCGGAGGCGGTACCTCCACCGAAAAGACGCTTCAAAAAGGACATATCGCCTCCCCTTTTATATCGTTTAGCTATCCAGGAACGAACGCAGCTTACGCGACCGGCTCGGATGCTTCAGCTTGCGCAGTGCCTTTGCTTCGATCTGGCGGATACGTTCGCGGGTGACCGAGAACTGCTGGCCGACTTCTTCCAGCGTGTGATCGGTGTTCATGCCGATGCCGAAGCGCATGCGCAGAACACGTTCTTCACGCGGCGTCAGCGAAGCCAGAACACGGGTCGTCGTGTCGCGCAGATTGGCCTGAATGGCGGCATCGATCGGCAGAAGCGCGTTCTTGTCCTCGATGAAATCGCCCAGATGTGAATCTTCCTCGTCGCCGACCGGCGTTTCGAGAGAGATCGGTTCCTTGGCGATCTTCAAAACCTTGCGCACTTTTTCAAGCGGCATGGCCAGCTTTTCCGCCAGCTCTTCCGGCGTCGGTTCACGGCCGATTTCATGCAGCATCTGGCGCGAGGTGCGAACGATCTTGTTGATCGTTTCGATCATGTGCACCGGAATGCGGATGGTGCGCGCCTGATCGGCAATCGAACGGGTAATCGCCTGACGGATCCACCATGTCGCATAGGTCGAGAACTTGTAGCCGCGGCGATACTCGAACTTGTCGACAGCCTTCATCAGGCCGATATTGCCTTCCTGAATGAGATCGAGGAACTGCAAGCCACGGTTCGTGTACTTCTTGGCAATCGAGATGACGAGACGAAGGTTGGCTTCCACCATTTCCTTCTTGGCGATGGTTGCTTCGCGTTCGCCCTTCTGCACCTGATTGACGATGCGGCGGAATTCGCCGATCGAAATCGCGGTTTCGGTCGCCAGCATCTGGATTTCAGAACGCAGGCGGTCGATGGTGCGTTCTTCCTTGGCTGCAAATTCCTTCCAGCCGCGTGCCGAAAGCGTGCTCACGCGCTCCACCCATTTCGGGTCCAGTTCGTGGCCCTGATATTCCTTCAGGAACTCCTCGCGGCGCACGCCGAACGATTCGGCCAGACGCAGAAGCTTGCCTTCGTTCTGCACCAGACGCTTGTTGATGTCGTAAAGCTGTTCGACAAGCTGTTCGATACGGTTCTGGTTCAGCGACAGCGACTTCACTGCCTTGATGAGCTGATCCTTCAGTTCCTTGTAGCGGCGCTCCTGGCTGGACGACAGCTCGCCGGTCGCGGCCAGACGGCCCTCGACCTGCTGATCCTGCAGCTTGCGCAGCTTCTTGTAGGTGTCGGCGATGAGGTCGAGCGTTTCCATGACCTGCGGGCGCAGTTCGGCTTCCATGGCCGCCAGCGACAGGTTGGCTTCGTCCTCGTCCTCTTCTTCCTCTTCCACCGGCATGTCGCCGCCGACATTGGTGATGTCGTCGTCGTCACGCGAGCGGCGCTGAGGCTTGTCATCGCGCGGCTTTTCCTCTTCCACGCGCTCGATCACCGGGGCCTGCTTGGCTTCCGGACCGGCATAGGTGGTTTCGAGGTCGATGATTTCGCGCAGCAGGATGTTGGAATCGTTCAGCTGATCGCGCCAGATGATGATTGCCTGAAAGGTCAGCGGGCTTTCGCAAAGGCCAGCGATCATGGTTTCACGACCGGCCTCAATGCGCTTTGCAATCGCGATTTCGCCTTCACGCGACAGAAGCTCGACGGAACCCATTTCGCGCAGATACATGCGCACCGGGTCATCGGTACGGTCGGTCGGCTCCTTCTTGGTCGTGGTGGTGGCAACAGCCGTGCCGCCGGATTCGACCAGATCGCCGCCCTCTTCCGAGTCGTCGTCGCTGTTTTCTTCGCGGTCATTGTCCTGCTCGTCGTCTTCAACGACATTGATGCCCATATCGGACAGCATCGACATCGTGTCTTCGATCTGCTCGGACGTCACTTCCTCGGAAGGCAGCACGGCGTTCAGTTCGTCCATGGTGACGTAACCGCGCTTCTTCGCGACCTTTATCATCTTCTTGACAGCGTCGTCAGAAAGGTCGAGAAGCGGACCGTCAGCAGCACCCTCGCGCTCGACTTCGGCTTCTTCGTTTTCCTTAACCTTCGTTGCCATATGTTCTTCTCCAGGCGACCCCGGTCGCTTCTAAGATATATAGAGTTCTCGGACAGTTTTGCGAGGTCGCAATCCGTCAGTTGATTCTGCGAGTAGCCGATTTCCTGTTAATGGCGGATTAACCTTGCCATCGGTATCGGGCTTCTTCATCTCCGATTTCTTGTGGGCAGATCAGGCGGTCAACCAGACAATGCCGTTTTTCCGGGCCACGTTTCCGGCCCGTATCCGGCTTGCTGCCTGCTGCCTTTGCAGCCTCGGATATCACCGGTTTCTGTTCTTTTTCCTTGTTCGAACTGTCGTGATTCCGTCATTTGCGCCATACGTCAAGAGCGACTCACCTGATTCGCGCCTAAAAAGCGAATCATTTTGTTGTCACGGCCTCGCCGTCGGCCAGATAGAGCGCGTTTTTCGGATCGCAACCCCGCATTTCCGGCTGTTCTCGCAAGTTTGATTCGTGAAAACGAATCAGAAGCCGCCGGGCGGACGCCCCGAAGACAGGCCGAAACCGTCTATCAGCGCTTCGGTCGCATCAGCTTTCAATATCTGATTTTGTATATCTCTGAGACGTGCGAACAACTCGCCCGTTTCATCTGTTTCAAGTGCGGCTTCAACGGCCCGCAGTTCCTTATGTAGTGTGCGCGCCCGCTGATGCAAGTGAAGCGCCTGCCGAAGCGCTTCCCGCGCATCGTCTTCCGCGGCCAGAGCCGTCGCTGTCCAGAGCTTCGCGCCCTTCACCACAAGTTCGAGCATTTCAATCTGTTCGCCATGCCCGGCATTGACCAGCGCCCGCCGCATCGCATGCCCATCTTCCATGTGGCCGGCGGCCAGTACATCCAGCATGGCCAGATGCAGCGATCTCAAGGCTTCATGCCCGAGATCGAGCGCGGCCAGCGTCTCGAAATCCTCTTCGATCAACCGCGGATGATTGAGAAGCGTCAGCACGATTGCTGTTTCGCGCAAGGGCGCATGCGATCCCGCCCCCGGCCTGCCACCCTTTACCAGCGTGGAACGCACCAGGCTGTCGGAAATCGCAAGGCGCCCGCTGCCGCCAGCCGATCCGCCGCGCCCGCGTCCGCCTTCGTTCCTGCGGTTGAAAGACGAATTGCGCTGCCCTCCGCCCTGATACCCCTGACGTCCCTGACCGAAGAAAGCCTGCGCTCGGTCGCGCATATCCTGGCTGTAGTGGCGGCGAATATCTTCATTGGCGATGCGGCTGGTAATCTCGCGCAACCGCGCTTCAAGCTCGGCCCGGCGTTCCGGCGTATCGAATACACCGCCCGTCGTTTCCCGCGTCCACACCATATCGACCAGCGGCTTTGCGTCGCGCAGGACCGCGTGGAACGCGGCCGACCCTTCCGCCTTGACGAGATCGTCCGGGTCCTGCCCCTCCGGCAAAAGCGCGAAACGCAGCGACTTGCCGGGCTGCAAGGCAGGTAGTCCCAGATCGACGGCGCGATAGGCGGCGCGAAGTCCTGCCCCGTCACCATCGAAGCACAGAACGGGTTCCGGGCTGATGCGCCAGAGAAGTTCAAGCTGTTCTTCCGTCAGCGCCGTGCCGAGTGGAGCCACCACCTGATGGATACCGGCCTGCGCCAGCGCGATCACATCCATATAGCCTTCGACGGCAATGATGGATTTGGCGGGTTCGCCACCTTGCGGCTGGCAGGCCTTGCGCGCCCGCAAGCCATTGTAAAGTACCCGGCCCTTGTGAAAGAGCTCGGTTTCCGGCGAGTTCAGATATTTGGCCGGGGCATCGGCGGAAAGCGCTCGTCCGCCGAAAGCAATGATGCGCCCACGCAGATCCTCGATCGGGAACATGACGCGGTCACGAAAACGGTCGTAGGAAACGGCAATCCCCTCGCCGTGCACGACAAGGCCGCACGCCTCGATCTGTTCGCGCGACACGCCCTTGCCTGCCAGAAATTCCTTCAAGGCATTGCGCGATTCCGGTGCATAGCCGATGCGGAACGCCTGCTGCGTCGCCGTCGAGAGGCCGCGGTCGCGCAGATAGGCACGCGCCTTGGCGCCAACGGCGTTTTGCAACTGGCTTTCAAAAAACTGCGCGGCCAGTTCCATGACATCGTAAAGCGTGGCGCGCTGCGCTTCGCGCTTTTCCATTTCCGGATCACGCGCCGGCATCGGAACGCCTGCCATATCGGCAACGCGCTCGACGGCCTCGGGAAAACTCAAGCCTTCAAGATCGGTCAGGAACTTGAAGTGATCGCCGGTCACGCCGCAACCGAAACAATGATAACGGCCCTTGCGGTCTTCGCAGTGAAAACTTGGCGTCTTCTCGCCATGGAATGGACAGCAGGCCCAGAAATCGCCCTTTGGCGGATTGCTTTTCTTGCGGTCGAACGAAACGCGCGTTCCTATCAGCGCCGAGATCGGGACGCGGTCTCTGATCTCATCGAGAAAGGAGGGCGGAAAACGCATTACAGATTTCACTTTCGGTTCATACGGCAGGCCGTTCATGCAGCGAGTGCATTCTACAGAGTATATAGGCTCGCCCGCTTCGACAGTCCATCGCGCAGGCGCGTCCCTCCCCGCTAATCACATGTCGCCGATGGACCAGTGTACTGTCACAAAACTGTCATATATTCGTCACGACGCTGTGGGAACGGATTGCTTTTTATTGCGAACAAGCCCATATCTCTTGGAAATTTGATTAGCCGGAACATATTTTTTCTTCATTTGTTGCGTTAGCTCAATCAACCAGAGTTTCAACCCTGTCTCCAACCCGAAGGGATCTTGCCGTGAATGGTTCTGTAGTCCTTTTGCATCTGGCCGGTGCGGTTGCCCTCCTGCTGTGGGCAACACGCATGGTGCGCACCGGGGTGGAGCGCGCCTATGGTGATAGGCTGCGCAGACGCCTGCGCAACCAGATGCAGAATCCGCTGCTTTCCGTTGCTTTTGGCCTTGCCCTTGCTGTCGCCCTGCAAAGCTCGACAGCGGTTACGCTTCTCGTCGGTTCATTTGTCGGTTCGGGCTTCGTCAGCGGCGTCGCCGGTCTCATGGCCGTGCGCGGCGGCGAACTCGGCTCCGCCCTCGTCGTCAAGATCCTGAGCTACGACCTCACCCTTCTGGTGCCGCTCTGCCTCGTCATCGGCACCGGCATCTTCATGACCACCGAGCGCCGTGACTGGCGGCAGATCGGGCGTATTCTGGTCGGCGTGGGCCTTCTCATCATGTCGCTGGAAATGACCGGACAGGCCACGGAGCCGCTGCGGCAAAGCGAATTGCTGCCGGTCATCGTGGATTATCTTTCCGGCGATCCGATCACCGCCTATCTGCTTGCGGCGCTGATGACATGGCTGTTTCATTCAAGCGTTGCCGCCGTCATCCTGCTTACCACCTTTGCCTCCCGCGGGCTGATCCAGCCAGAACTTGCCGTGGTGATGGTTCTCGGCGTCAATCTGGGGTCGTCGATCATCGCCCCGATCCTGACCCGCCATGCACCGCCTGAAACCCGTGTCGTGCCGCTCGGCAATCTCCTGATGCGCGGCGCCGGATCGCTCGTAATGCTGGTGCTTTACCAGACCTTCAAGCCGCCTATCGCCTTCCTTGGCGTCGATCCGGTTTCGCAGGTGGTCAACGCGCATATCCTGTTCAATGTCATCGTGATGATTGCCGGCATTCCGCTTTCCGGCCTCGTTCTGCGTGCGACCGAAGCGCTCGTGAACCTCAATGCCGACAGGAATGCGCCCGCTCAGCCTCTGGCGGCCGAGGAATACAGCGCGCTCGATACCGCCGTGCTCGACCGGCCTTCGCAAGCGCTCGCCAATGCCACCCGCGAAGTGGTCGGCGTCTGCGATACGATCGAGGTCATGCTGCGCCGCATCATCGAACTTTACGAAAAGCCGGATCAGGCGCGGATCGATGAGTTGGCGGCGCTTGACGACCGGGTGGACAAGAAACACGCCGCGATCAAGCTCTACCTGACCAGGCTTGCAACCCATGAGCTGACGGATTTCGAGTCCCTGCGGATGCAGGAACTGCTGGGAGCCTGCGTGAAGCTCGAACAGGTGGGCGACATCATCGTCCGCAACATGCTGGCGCATGTTCAAAAGAAGATGGACCACAAGCTGGAATTCACCGAGGAAGGCTGGAAGGAACTCAGCCATTTCCACGCCATGGTTCTGGCCAATGCGCATATGGCTTTCAACGTGATCGTTTCACGGGATGGCCGCACGGCCCGCCAGCTTGTGCAGGAAAAGGACCAGCTGCGCGAACTGGAAAAGCAGACGAGCATGCGGCACTTCACCCGCCTGCGCGAAGGCGCCACCCGCAGTATCGAGACGAGCACGATCCACCTCGATACGATCCGCGACCTCAAGCAGATCAACTCGCTCCTGGCATCGATGGCTTATCCAGTCCTCGAAGAACAGGGACTGCTCAGCGATACGCGCCTCAAGACCGTCAAGCAGAGCTGATCATCGGGTAAAGCGGCAGCAGTTACACCACCGCTGTCGCATGACGTCGAATATCAAAAGGAAATATCCGCGGCAGGACGCACCCGCACGCGTGAATTTCCAGCTCTGAAACCGTTCAGCGTTTCATTGTGATGCGCGACAATATCCGCAAATTGCAGGCTGGCGGTGTCGCCGGTTGTGTGCGCATCGCCGATCAATGTCACATCATAACCGAGAGAAACGGCGCGCCGAACGGTGGTGTCGACGCAATATTGCGTCTGACAGCCGCCGACAACCAGATGCGAAATATCCCGCTGTTTCAGGATGGCCTGAAGCTCAGTCTCATGGAAAGAATCGCAGCTTCGCTTTTCCACCAGAATGTCGCCCGGTTTCAAGGCAAGCTCGTTGCGGATTTCCCATCCGGCTATGCCTTTTTCCAGCTCGTCACCCGGACCGCCATCATGCTGCACCATGATGACCGGAATTCCGGCCTGACGCGCCTTCTCCTGCAAGCCGCGCAGCCGCACGACGACCTCATCAAGGGCATGGTCGATAGCGGGCTGCCGTTCTGGCGTGCCCATCCCGGCCACGATGTCGTTTTGAACATCTATGACGAGCAAAGCTGTTTTCATCTCTCGGCATCCGGTGGTTGGTTGGGCTTCGCCATGCATAGCACAAACAAAAACCCTCGCCAGAGCGAGGGCTTGAACAAATCAAAACGCTTTCACTGCAAGAGCGATTTCACGATGGCGCTGGCCTTGGTGAAATCCATCTTGCCGGCATAGCGCTCCTTTAGCACTGCCATGCACTTGCCCATGTCGCGCAGCCCCTGGGCGCCGATTTCAGCAATTACATCCGCACAAGCCTGCTTGATCTCATCGTCCGACATCTGCTGCGGCAGAAACTCGGAAATGATCGCGATTTCTTCGCGCTCGGCGTCTGCCAGCTCGATACGGCTGCCTTCCTCGTAGATGCGGGCGGATTCTTCACGCTGCTTGACCATCTTGCCCAGAATGCCGAGCAATTCCTCATCCCCTACCGGGTCTTTGCCAGCGGTGCGATTGGCGATATCGCGGTCCTTCACCGCGGCCATGACGAGGCGCAGCGTCGACATGCGGCGCTTGTCCTGCGCCTTCAGCGCGGTCGTGAGGGCCTGGGAAATCTCCTGGCGAAGCATAACGTCTCTCCTGACGGTGTTTGTTCTGTGTTGTTCGTTTCGTGCATCTATACAGCAAGCGAATAGAAACGCCGAGCTGTACGAACCGCCATCCCGTGAAATAATGTGATGATTATCGTCATTATTTCAGGAAAGCATGGTCGCGAACGATTGACCCGGCTTCCAAGTTTCTCTATTGCTCAAGGCTTAGCAGGACATCGGCACGTGCTGGCAGTGGGAGGTTTGAAATCCCCGCTGCCTTTTGGCGCATATATGACCCTTGACGCTTCATCTTTCAAGCTGCCTACCCGGTGGCGGGTCGAAGCGCGAATGCGTGCCGCCTAAAGCATGCCGCCCAAAAGTGGGAACCGGTTTTGGGACAACGGCATGCATGAAAACAAATAGTTTAGAGCGTCGATTTGATTCCATCAGTTCGACGCTTTAACTGGTAATAAAATAACACGCTGGCGAAACAGGAGTGCAGACCATGACAGAAACCACACCGAAAACAGCACCCTGGACTGTTGAGAAGCGAACCGCCATCCTCGTACTTGCCGATGGAACCGTGATCGAAGGCAAGGGCCTCGGCGCGACGGGCGCAATCGAAGCCGAAGTGGTCTTCAACACGGCGCTGACCGGTTACGAAGAAATCCTGACCGATCCATCCTATGCCGGACAGATCGTCACCTTCACCTTCCCGCATATCGGCAATGTCGGCGCCAATGGAGAAGACATCGAAGACCTGACGCCGGCCAACCGCCACGGCGCGGTCGGCGCGATCTTCAAGGCCGACATTACATCGCCATCGAATTTCCGCGCCACGGAAGATCTGGACGCCTGGCTCAAGCATCGCGGCATCATCGCGCTCGCCGGTATCGATACCCGCGCGCTGACCTCGCTCATCCGCGAGCGCGGCGCGCAGAACGCGGTTATCGCGCATGATCCGAGCGGCAAGTTCGACCTCGACGCGCTCAAGGCACGCGCCGCCGCATGGAGCGGCCTCGAAAATCTCGATCTCGCCAAGGACGTCACGGTCGGACAGAGCCTCACCTGGAAGGAAACGCCATGGACGCTCGCGGATGGCTATGGCGAACAGGACGCTCCGGACTATCACGTGGTGGCGATCGACTTCGGCGTGAAGCGCAACATCCTGCGCTTGCTCACCGGTCTCGGTGCAAAAGTCACCGTGCTGCCTGCAACGGCAACCGCTGAGGATGTGCTGGCTCACAAGCCGGATGGCGTTTTCCTGTCCAATGGCCCCGGCGACCCGGCAGCGACCGGCGAATATGCCGTGCCTACCATCAAGAAACTTGTCGAAACCGATCTTCCGGTCTTCGGCATCTGCCTCGGTCACCAGATGCTGGCGCTCGCGCTCGGCGGACGCACCGAGAAGATGCATCAGGGCCATCACGGCGCCAACCATCCCGTCAAGGACTACACGACGGGCAAGGTCGAGATCGTATCGATGAACCACGGCTTCGCGGTCGATTCGGATTCACTGCCGGAGAATGTCGAGGAAACCCATGTGTCGCTCTTCGACGGCACCAATTGCGGCCTGCGCGTTGTCGGCAAGCCGGTGTTCTCGGTGCAGCACCATCCGGAAGCCTCCCCCGGCCCGCAGGATTCGCACTATCTGTTCCGTCGTTTCATCAATCTGATCCGCGAAAAGAAGGGCGAAGCACCGCTTCCGGAACGCGAGCAGGCGGCTTAAACTCTCCGCAAGAGATATCAAAGGAAAAGGCCGGAGCAAAACTCCGGCCTTTCTGTTTTTGTATCGATCAGACTTCTGACAGCTTGGCCGCAGGCGTGGGCCGCACCCGCGCCACCACGATGACCAACGCCAGAAAGACCAGCCCGGCGCCCACGGCATAGGGCATGCCTGCAAAGACGAACGGAGCGTTCTTGCCGGTGAAAATCGCAAAAAGCTGCGTGAAGATGAGCGGGCCGATAATGGTCGTAATGCTCGACACGCTTGTCAACGCGCCCTGCAATTCGCCCTGCGCCGAAGGCGGAACCTTGCCCGCCGCGATGCTGCGCAGCGGCGGATCGGCCAGTCCTTCCAGCGCGGTGAGGAAGATGACGGCATAAACTATCCAGCCTTCCCACGCGATAGCGTAGCCGATCATGCCGAGGCAGGAAAACAGCACGCCTGTGATCGCCGTGCGCCGCTCGCCGAGCACCGGCAGAACCCTTGGCAGAACCAGCGCCATCACGAAGGCCGCGCCAATGCCGAAGAGCCCCAGAGACAGACCGATCTGGGCTTCGCTCCAGTTGTAGCGATAAGCGCCGACGAAGGCCCATACGGATGGATAGACGGCATGAGCCAGCCAGAACAGGAAGAAGACCAGCACCACCCAGCCAATGCCCGGATAGTTCCGCATCTGCTTGAGCGCACCGAGCGGATTGGCCCGGGCGATCTGAAAGCTGCGCCGGTTTTCACGCTTCAACGTCTCCGGCAACAGGAAATAAGCCAGAATGAAATTGATGAAGGATAGAAACGCCGCTCCGTAGAACGGAACGCGCGGGCCGAACTCACCCAGCAAACCGCCCAGAACCGGACCAAGCGCAAAGCCGACACCGAAGGCAATCCCGATCAGGCCGAAATTGCGCGCACGATTGCTGTCATCGCTGACATCGGCGATGTAGGCCGATGCCGTCGCGAAGCTCGCCCCGCTGATCCCCGCCAGCACACGGCCGACGAAAAGCATCCAGTATGAGACTGCGAGCGCGCAGATCAGATTGTCGAGCGCGAAGGTGAAGATCGAGGCGAGCAGTACCGGGCGCCGCCCGAAACGGTCGCTCAGATTGCCGATCATCGGCGCGAACAGGAACTGCATCCCGGCATAGACCAGCAAAAGCCAGCCGCCATCCACGGCAGCCGTGCTGATATCCGCCCCAGTCAGCTCTTCAAGAAAAGTCGGCAGAACCGGCATGATGATTGCAATGCCGATGATGTCGAGAAACAATGTCATAAAGACGAGTAACAAGCCCCGCCGTACAAATTGGGGATCATGCATGGGACACCTGAAATACGCTCCACGACGGACGAGGTGGAACATTCAAAAACTGTGTTGATTGGAGAACTCGCGCGCCATCGCCGCTCAAAAATGAGCGTCACGCTTGCAAATCGGAAAAAGGGCCGCGCCGGTGCGAAAGCATTTATCTGGAAAATTATTTCGCGACAAGGCGAATATTGCCCGGTTTCGACAAAAAGAAAATGGAATTCGGCCGGATAAAGAAAAAGGCGGTCGAAACCGCCTTTTCCGGAATATCGAAACGATTTTAAACGTCGCCGCTGAATGTATCGCAAGATTCCAGCTTGCCGCTGTCGAAACCGCGCTGGAACCATTTGGCACGCTGGGCCGAGGTGCCGTGATTGAAGCTTTCCGGCACGACATAACCCTGGCTGCGGCGCTGCAACGTGTCGTCGCCGATCTGATGCGCAGCATTCAGCGCTTCTTCAAGGTCGCCTGCTTCCAGAATACCCTTCTGTTCGGTGTAATAACCCCATACGCCCGCGAAGCAGTCGGCTTGAAGCTCCACGCGAACCGACATCTGGTTGGCCTGCACTTCGCTCATCTGCTGCCGCATCTGGTTGAACTTGGGCAGAATGCCAAGCAGGTTCTGGACATGGTGACCCACTTCGTGCGCCAGCACATAGGCCTGCGCAAAGTCGCCGGAAGCGCCGAAGCGGTTTGCCAGTTCCTTATAGAAGCTCAGATCGATGTAGAGCTTGCGGTCGCCGGGGCAGTAGAACGGGCCAGAGGCGGCGGAAGCGAAACCGCAGGCCGAACGAACCTGCCCGGAAAACAGCACCATCGTCGGTGGCGTGTAGGTCTGGCCGCGAGACTGGAAAATGCCGCTCCACACGTCTTCCGTCTCGGCCAGCACCGTGCGGGCGAACTGCGTCGTTTCGTCATTGGCGACATTGCCGCCTTCGGCAACTGTCCGTCCGGATTGGTCGACTTGCTGCGTTACGCTCGGCCCCATGCTGCCGTCACCGAACAGGATCGGCAGCGGATCGATGCCGACGGCGCGCAGCACGAAGAACATCACCACCAGTATCAGAATGCCGGAAATGCCGCCGCCGCGAACGATTCGAAAGCCCGGCCCGCCAAAACCGCCACCGCGACCGAAGCCGCCGCCCATGCCACCGCCCTGCTCTCCGCGCAGATCTTCCACATTATCGCTTTGCCTACGGCCTTGCCAGCGCATTGACCAACTCCCCTGCACCGTGCCGCTCCCAACGAAGCGCCACCAAAATTATACCTGCAATTGTCGCATAAAGAGTTGGCACGGCAACATAAAAAGTAAATGGCAGTCTCAATCACAAACGAAGACTCTTTCGCAACAGTTTGCTCACAAGAAACTCTTTCGGCTTCGATAGACGAAACCGGCAGCGACAAGCACCAGCAGAAGAGAAGCCACAAGCAATGGCGACCTCCATCCCTGAGCAAAAGCAACCTCATTCATGATGCGTCCGTGCATGAAAGAGAAAAATCCCGCTCCGCCAATGCCGCCGAGGTAAACGCTTTTCATGATTCTGCGATGTGTCCCGATTTGCCCTGCGCGGGCAGCAACGACCGCACGCACGCAGCCCGACAGCGTCAGTATCGAAAGAATGTGTATCGGGCTGAACCCGGCAACGAAATTGAGCTGATGAATGAAAAAACTGGAGATTGCGGTCACGATCATCAGCAGGACCCAGAGCCGCCCAAGCATCCGGTGCAACCTGGTGCCCTTGCGACGCGAGAAGATGACCAGACCTATGATTGCGGCGGGCACGACGGCCGCGACGTGAATCTGGATGGCGAGCGGTGCATGAAGAAGCGGTTCGAGGTTCATCGCGGCGTTCCTGTTGAATTTCCTGTCGCTTTCAACAAGACTGCGCGCAACTCAATCGAAACGGCGTCAAATGCAGGAAAACTACGTGAACGGGAGGCTGTTGCAATTCGCGCTTCGCGAGTTGTCGGCCATTATTCGCGCGCCGCGACTGTGGGGCACTTTCATCGTCGTCGTCCTGATCTTCACCGTTACAGGTCCGTTCGGAACTGAACGGTCCATGCCCGTGGCGGTCCGTTTCTTTTACTGGCTTTCGGTGCAGTTTGCCGGATGGACTACGGCAATCGTCTTTTCCGTGCTGGCCGACGCTTTCCTGGAACCTGTCGCGAAACACGCCTTTGTCCGCATGATGGTCGGGGCGGTTGCGGCTGCGCTGCCCATCGGGCTCTGGATCGGCTTCATCGACTGGGGTTTTTCCGGCAGAACACCGGCGACAGGTGCCATTCTCGCCAATGCCGCCGTCGCCCTCCCCCTCAGCGCACTGTTCTGCATTCTCGCCTACATGACGCTGCACCGTGATCTGGAAACCGTGCCGAGAAGTGCTTCCGACACGCCGCCGCCATTGCTGGCCCGATTGAAACCGGGTAATCGCGGCGCGATTCTCCGTCTCTCTGCGGAAGATCACTACACGCGCGTCGTCACCAGCCGAGGAGAGGAACTCCTTCTTCTCCGCTTTTCCGACGCCGTGAAGGAAGTCGGCGATACGAGCGGTCTGCAGATTCATCGCTCGCATTGGATCGCCGACCGGCACGTGGCACAATTGCGCAAAACCGATAGTGGTCTCAGCGTGCTGGCAAACGATGGTACATTGCTGCCGATCAGCCGCGCGAGCCGGAAATCAGCCCGCGAGCGCTTCGGTTCCGTTATAACATCCACGGAGAAGGCATAACCACCTTTTTTCCCCCGGACTGCGCCACCACAATCTATACGCTAGTAATTGCGAAAATTCGCGGCTTTCGCTACAGCGTGTACCATCAACGAGGCACAGATAATGCAGAATCGAAAACAGCTTTACTCGATCCAGATATTGCGCGGTCTTGCCGCAACCGCCGTCCTGATCGCTCACACGATCGAGCATCCACGTGCTGAAACCAACAATGCCATCACGATGCTGGGCGTTTTCGGCGTTCAGCTGTTTTTCGTCATCAGCGGCTTTATCATCGCCTATGTCAACGCCGATGGCTCGTTCCGACCGGGCGACTTTCTGACAAGGCGCATTTTCCGCATCGTGCCGCTTTACTGGCTGTGCACGATCACGGTTTTCTTCTGCGCGCTCTATCTGCCATCCCTGTTCAAAACCACTGTGGCGGATGTTAGCTATTTCATAAAGTCGCTTTTCTTCATACCCGCGGCCGCTCCGGGCGACCCAAGCGACTGGCGCCCGATCTTCAAGCTCGGCTGGTCGCTCAATTACGAACTGTTTTTCTATGCGATCTTCGCCCTGTTCTGGTGGTGCAGAAGCGCCTTGCAGCGCACCGTGCTCCTGACCATCGTGTTCGGCGCCTGTGTCATCGGAAGCTTCTTTGTCGAGCCGTCGGCAAGCATTGCCGCGTTCTACCTGCACAAAAACCTCCTGACATTCATGTTCGGCATGTGGCTGGCCGAAGCGGAAAAACATCGCCTGTGGGAAAGAATGCCTCCGGTCGCATTGGTCGGCATAGGCATCCTCGCCGCAGCTGCTCTCTACGGCACCTTCTCCACCCCGCTGGCCGCTTTCAACAATTTCTCGACATATCTCATCATGTGCGGCGCGGCTGTCCTGCTGGTCGCAGGCGCGCTGGGCATTGAACGCTGGATGGGGGACCTGCGAGACAATTTCTTCGTGGATCTCGGCGCGATTTCCTATTCGCTTTACCTGACACACATGTTCGTCGTCGGTTTCGGCTGGGCGGTACTGCGCAAGCTCAACCTTGGTGCGGCCGCCGAAATAGCAGGAATGGCCGGCATCGTCGTCGCAGCAATCATTGCGGCTAAGATTTCCTACCGCCTCATCGAACAGCCATCAAACAGGTTCGGTCAGATGCTCACAAAGCGCAACAAACCATCGCTGAAGGTCGCTCAGGCAGAAGCCTGAACGACCCGCGAGCGCGTCGGTTCGGGTGCATCATCCATAGACAAAGCAGAATTTCCGTGAATGCTCACACTTTCTTTGAAATAAAACGATTTGTGGGGTTCCGCTTATCGAAATGATTGCCTATAAGGCCCGCTTAGCCCACAGAATTCATACGCTGCCAACCCGCCGGAAAACCGCGCGGGCTTTTCTGGCAGGCTAAATCAGCGTGTCACCCGGAGTTTGGAACCATTTCGGGCCTGACATGCGCAACCGAGAAGAACAGGACGCGCCCATGCCGAAACGTACAGATATCAAATCGATCCTGATTATCGGCGCGGGTCCCATTGTCATCGGCCAGGCTTGCGAGTTCGACTATTCCGGCACGCAGGCCTGCAAGGCGTTGAAAGAGGAAGGCTACCGCATCATCCTCGTCAACTCCAATCCGGCCACGATCATGACCGATCCCGATCTGGCGGATGCGACCTATATCGAGCCGATCACGCCGGAAGTGGTCGCAAAGATCATCGCCAAGGAGCGCCCGGACGCGATCCTGCCCACCATGGGCGGGCAGACCGCGCTCAACACCGCATTGTCGCTCCGCCGCATGGGCGTGCTTGAACGTTATAACGTCGAAATGATCGGCGCGAACGCCGAGGCCATCGACAAGGCGGAAGACCGTGCGCTTTTCCGCGAAGCCATGAAGAAGATCGGCCTCGACACGCCGGGCTCGATGCTCGCCAACGCGACCGAAATCAAGGACGAGGATCGCAAGCGTCACGAAGCCAAGCGCGCCGAAGTGAAGGCGCAGTTCTCCGGCGACGATCTCGACAAGGCGCTCGACAAGCTGGAAACCGAATGGCAACTCGGCGAAGTGGAGCGCAAGCAGCGTTACATGAGCCACGCGCTCGCAAAGGCAGCGCAGGCGCTTGACGTGGTTGGCCTTCCGGCGATCATCCGGCCAAGCTTCACGCTCGGCGGCACCGGCGGCGGCATTGCCTATAACCGTCAGGAATTCTTCGAGATCATCGAACGCGGCCTCGACGCCTCGCCGACTACCGAAGTTCTGATTGAAGAGTCGGTTCTGGGCTGGAAGGAATATGAAATGGAAGTCGTCCGCGACAAGGCGGACAACTGCATCATCATCTGCTCCATCGAAAACCTCGATCCGATGGGCGTGCACACCGGCGACTCGATCACCGTTGCTCCTGCGTTGACCTTGACCGACAAGGAATACCAGATCATGCGCAACGCCTCGATTGCGGTGCTGCGTGAGATCGGCGTCGAAACCGGCGGCTCCAACGTGCAGTTCGCGATCAACCCGGCCAATGGCCGCATGATCGTCATCGAAATGAACCCGCGTGTCTCGCGCTCCTCGGCACTCGCCTCCAAGGCGACCGGCTTTCCAATTGCCAAGGTCGCGGCCAAGCTTGCCGTCGGCTACACGCTCGATGAACTCGACAACGACATTACCGGCGGCGCAACGCCTGCCTCGTTCGAGCCGTCGATCGACTATGTTGTCACCAAGATCCCGCGCTTTGCTTTCGAGAAATTCCCCGGCTCCTCGCCGATTCTGACCACGGCCATGAAATCGGTTGGCGAAGTGATGGCCATTGGCCGCACTTTCCAGGAAAGCTTGCAGAAGGCGCTGCGCGGCCTTGAAACCGGCCTGACAGGCCTTGATGAAATCGCCATTCCCAACATCGAGGAAGGCGACGAAAAGAACGCCATCCGCGCCGCCATCGGCACGCCGACGCCGGACCGCCTGCGCATGGTCGCGCAGGCAATGCGCCTTGGCCTGACCACCGAACAGGTCCACGACGCTTCCAAGATCGATCCGTGGTTCCTCGAACAGATCGAAGGGATCGTTTCGACCGAAGAGCGCATTCGCGAACATGGTCTGCCGCAGGACGCTGAAAACCTGCGTATGCTGAAGGCCATGGGCTTCTCCGACGCCCGCCTTGCAAGCCTGACGGGCAAGGACGCCGAAGACGTGGCCAAGCTGCGCGCCGAACTGGACGTGCATCCGGTCTACAAGCGCATCGACACTTGCGCCGCCGAATTCGCTTCGCCGACTGCCTATATGTATTCGACCTACGAAACGCCTTTCGTCGGCCAGCCGCGTTCGGAAGCCGAAGTGTCGGATCGCAAGAAGGTTGTCATTCTGGGCGGCGGTCCGAACCGTATCGGCCAGGGCATCGAGTTCGATTATTGCTGCTGCCATGCAGCCTTCGCGCTCGGCGACGCCGATTACGAAGCCATCATGGTCAACTGCAACCCGGAAACGGTTTCGACCGACTATGACACCTCGGACCGTCTTTATTTTGAACCGCTGACCGCGGAAGACGTGCTGGAAATCCTGCGCGTGGAACAGGAAAAGGGCACGCTGCACGGCGTCATCGTGCAGTTTGGCGGCCAGACTCCGCTCAAACTCGCCAATGCGCTGGAAAAGGCCGGCATTCCGATCCTCGGCACTTCGCCGGACGCCATCGACCTTGCCGAAGATCGCGACCGTTTCCAGAAGCTGCTGATCAAGCTCGACCTCAACCAGCCGAAGAACGGCATCGCCTATTCGGTCGAACAGGCGCGCCTCGTCGCCGCCGATCTCGGCTTCCCGCTGGTCGTGCGTCCGTCCTATGTTCTGGGTGGCCGCGCCATGCAGATCATCCACGATGAACGGTCCTTGCAGAACTATCTGCTCGACACCGTGCCGGAACTGGTGCCGGAAGACATCAAGGCCAAGTATCCGAACGACAAGACCGGCCAGATCAACACGCTCTTGGGCAAGAACCCGCTTCTGTTCGACACCTATCTGACCGAAGCCATCGAAGTGGACGTCGACTGCCTGTGCGATGGCAAGGACAGCTTCGTCGCCGGTATCATGGAACATATCGAGGAAGCCGGCATCCACTCGGGCGACAGTGCCTGCTCGCTTCCGGTTCACACGCTTTCGGCTGAAATCGTCGCCGAACTGGAACGCCAGACGGCAGCGCTGGCCAAGGCGCTTCATGTGGGCGGGTTGATGAACGTGCAGTTCGCCATCAAGGACGGCGAAATCTTCATTCTCGAAGTCAATCCGCGCGCCTCGCGCACGGTTCCCTTCGTGGCCAAGACGGTCGGCACGCCGATTGCCAAGGTTGCGGCCCGCATCATGGCCGGCGAAAGCCTTGAAGCGGCACTCGGCGCTTATGGCGGCAAGCCGCAGGCACCTTCCCGCCCGCATATCGCTGTCAAGGAAGCCGTGTTCCCGTTTGCCCGCTTCCCCGGCGTCGACACGCTGCTCGGGCCGGAAATGCGCTCGACCGGCGAAGTCATGGGTCTCGACTACGACTATGCCCTGGCCTTCGCAAAGGCACAGCTTGGCGCAGGCGTGGAACTGCCGCGTGAAGGCACCGTCTTCGTATCCGTCCGTGACGAGGACAAGGAGCGCGTGCTCGGTCCGGTTCGCCTGTTGGCTAGCATCGGCTTCAAGGTCATGGCAACCGGCGGCACGCAAAAATTCCTCGAAGCCAACGGCGTCGAATCGACCAAGATCAACAAGGTCATCGAAGGCCGTCCGCATGTGGAAGATGCGATCCGCAACCGCCAGATCCATCTGGTCTTCAACACGACTGACAGCGCCAGCGCCGTTTCCGATAGCAAGTCGATCCGTCGCGCAACGCTGATGCAGAAGCTGCCTTACTACACCACCATGGCGGGCGCCGAAGCCGCAGCCGAAGCCATCGCCGCGCTCAAGGCCGGATCGCTGGAAGTGCGTCCGCTGCAGGACTATTTCCGCTGATCATCGTATCAGTATGAGCAGATTGAAGCCGCCGGACATTCCGGCGGCTTTTTTCATGCGGTCTTCAGCGCAGCCAGTTCCAGCGGCTTGCGGTCGGGATCGTCTTCCAGATGAACCTGCTGGGTAAAAAGCCCTTCATGCAGATGCGGCTTGCCCAGATGAATGATGCCAGCCTCTTTCAGCTCATCGTCCAGCATGTCGCGTATCCGCTGATAAGCCTCTGTATCGAGACCGTCGAGCGCGCCATCGATGACAATCCATTTCGGCTGCTGGAGGATGAGCCGCGCAAAGGCCAGGCACTGCTTTTCGTCATCCGTCAGGACGCGGTCCCATCGGGCGACGCTGTCGAGGCTGGCAGAAAGCCGCCCCAGCCCGGCTCGTTGCAGAAGCTTTTCCAGCGCTTCGTCGGAAAACTTTTTGATATCGAGGGGATAGGCGATCACGCCCCTCAGATTTCCCGGCGGAAAGTAAGGCGCACGCGGCATGAAGGCGACCCCATCGCTGACCGGCATGCCGATCCGTCCCTCCCCCCACGGCCACAGCCCGCCCAGCGCCCGGAACAGCAGCGTTCTCTGCGTCTCGGTTCCTCCGGTGACGAGCACGCGTTCTCCGGCCTTCACCGCGAGAGTCCTGCGCGAAAGCTTCAGGCACTCTTCGGGCGCTGCAATGGAAACTCCGTCCAGCGTCAGCACATCGCCGTCATTGACGGCAAGATCGATCTGCCGGTCGAGACGGCCAAGCGCATCCATGTGCAGCACTGCCTGACGAAAACTCGCCACGCGCAGAAGCGTCGCCCGCCAGTCGGCAATCGCGCCGAAATTGTCGACGAACCAGCGCAGCGCATTATGCACCTGCGTGAAAGCGCCGACAGCCATCATCAGCCCGCCGAAGGTCAATCCCCCTCCGAAATAGACCGGGGCCGCTACCAGGATCGGCGCCACGATTGTCAGCCAGCCATAACCGGCGGTCACCCATGTCAGCCGCGTGGTCGCATAGACGATCTTGCGGATCGCGGCCAGAACCGCATCGATGTCCAGACCCAGCCGCCGCTTCTCGTCCGCTTCGCCGCGCGAAAGGGTGATCGCGTCCAGATGTTCGTTGACCCGCATCAGGGAAGCGCGAAAATCCGCCTCACGGGCATAACGGTTGGCATTGATATTGACGAGGCTGCGCCCGACGATCCATGTCAGCCACGAGGCGGAAGCGGCATAGATGACGACGGCCCAGACCATATAGCCGGGGATCGAGAAACTGTAGCCTGCGACATGGAACACGAAGCCGCTCGACAGCGACCACAAAACGCCGACGAAACTCACCAGAATGACGGTGGACTGGAGCAGGTTTATGCCAAGATCGCAGGAAGTCTCTGCGAGATGGCGCGCATCTTCATGCAGGCGCTGATCGGGATTGATGCCGATTTCGCCCGCATTGGCCAGCCGAAAGGCGCGCCCCGGCACCAGCCATTGCCCGACGAGATCCCGCGCCAGCCCCTCGCGCATCTTCAGCTTGAACATCTGATTGAGCCAGGTTTGCGATACATTGAGCACCAGCAGCGCGCCCGCAATCCCGAAAAATACCATCAGTTGATGGAAGAAAGCCTGCAAATCCCGCCGGGCGAGCGCATCGTAGAATGGCTCGTTCCAGCGATTGATGGCGACCTGTCCAATGGCGATCAGAACGATGAGGGCGAAGATACCGAGGCCAAGCGCAATCAGCGTGTTGCGCACCGGCGAAGCCATAAAGGCCCCGACCATCATCGAAACCTGTGAAAAAAGATCGGTGCCGTCCCGTGACGGAGCGCCGCCGACCAGTTTCGCCGAACCTTTGCGCAGACGCTCGGTGACGCTGCGCCTCGACTTCTTGCGGGGGCGGCCTTTTTTGGGGGCGCCCTGCTTGGTCTTATCCTTGTCTGGTTCAGACGTCATGTTCGGCCTCGCTGCCCACCCGCCGTTCAATTTTGCAGATATGTTCGCAACATGCGCATTATGTACGTCACGCGGAAGTCAAAGATAGGAGATCAGCACGCTTTTCGTGCAAACCAGCTGTAGTGACCCACAACAATGTGCGGGTTTTACCGCCGATCATTCGCTGCAATCATGGCCGGAACCAGAACCCCTGACGGAAAGCAATCCATGGCTGTCACCATCAAGCCCATCGACAAAGTGCTCATTTATGCGACGTGGAACGGCCGCCTTCTGGTCTTTGAAGAACCGGATTTCCCCGAAACGCCGCTTCAGGTGCCGGGCGGCACGGTCGAGGCTGGAGAAGATATTCTCGCCGCCGCCTATCGAGAATTCGCCGAGGAAACCGGCCTTCTTTATGGCGACGGGATGATCCATCTCGAAACCGTCGATTATGACTATCCGGAAAGAGGGTATACGGAGCCTCATCGCCGCCATTGCTTCCATCTGAAATTGCGGGCTGCGCTCCCTGAAACCTGGGATCATTATGAAATGTCGCCTTGCAGCGGCAGCGCCCCGATTTTATTCCGGCTGTTCTGGCTCGACCGCCGGAGCGCACAAGACCGGCTGGGCCTCGGAATGGCAGGAAGCCTGAATAAAATCAATTTCTAGCTGGCAACGCAGCTGTCTTGTGTTGGTCAAATTTGTCGCATATAGTTAGTGCATCGATTTTTCGGTCGAGTGACTTTGCGACCCGTGCGGCCCGCCGTGCTTCCTGACGATCTCCTGTCCATAAATTCGATTCACAGGGACGTGTGCGAAGCATACGGACTATTCTACTACTTGTTACAAAGGAATTTCCCATGGCTACGGGAACAGTTAAGTGGTTCAACACGACCAAGGGCTTCGGCTTCATCCAGCCTGATCAGGGCGGCACGGACGTTTTCGTTCACATCTCCGCCGTTCAGCGCGCTGGCCTTGCCACGCTCGATGAAGGTCAGAAGGTTTCTTACGAAATCGTTCAGGACCGCCGTTCGGGCCGTTCGTCTGCCGACAACCTCGTCGCAGCATAAGTTTTGCCGCAAGGCAGAGAAAGGCGGGTCCTCGGGCCCGCCTTTTTGTTTGTCCGCTTTTCCGGTCAGCTCCGCCCCATCGCGCTTGCGCCAAGAATGAGGGCGGCGACCAGCGCGGCAATGGTGCGGACGTGATTCCATAAGGTCCAGTCACGCACATAAGCGAGCCAGGCGTCGACCGACGCAGCGGCATCGGCGTCCATCAGGGCAAGCTGGTTGTTCAGCGGCACGTTGAGAACCATCGTGACGCCGATAGTGCCGATGAGATAGACGACAGCGCCGGTCATCGCCCACACCGACAGGCCCTCGAAGCCCATCAATCCCAGCACGACGATCGTGAGGCACAGCAATGCGGTGCCGAAAAAGGCGGCGAAGAACGTGCCGTTGAGCACAGTGATGTTGATCGACTGCATCGCCATCATGCCCGCGCTCGCCGGAATGCGCGCCAGCGCAGCCATCACAAAACTTGAGAACGCATAGAAAATGCCGCCTGTAATGGCGCTACCCCATGCTGCCAGCAGAACCAGCAACTGAAAACCCGTTGTCATGACTGTCCTCCCTCTGTCTTCGACGGCAGCTTTGCGCGCACGATATCTATTCACCTTCCCTCTCCCGAAATATGAGCAACCCTCATATTTGCAATATGTGAGCAATCCTCATATTCTGTCAAGAGCGTAATATGTGAGTCGGTCATGAAGCAGAATTCCGCCGGGCAAGCAGAGGCCACTAGCACCCCTGTCCTCCGCCGCACGCCCAGCCAGAGCCGCGCGCAGGAAAAGATCCGTCGCATCGCAGAATGCGCCACGGCTCTGATCGCCGCCAAAGGCAGCGACAGTCTCAGGATGAGTGAAATCGCCCAGCAGGCCGGTATCTCCATTGGCGCGCTCTATCAGTATTTCCCCGACAAGAGCGCCCTGATCCGCTACCTATTTGAAAGCTCCAATGCACAATCGCGCCAGTGTATCGCCGAGGGGCTAGCGGCAGCCAATTCGGCAGATGAGTTGATCGTCGCCTTCAATGCACTGATTGATGTGTATCTGGGCCTGATGCGGCTGGAACCGGCAATGCGCGACATCTGGTCGGCCACGCAGACAGACAAGTCCCTGTCAAAGCTGGAAATTGCTGAAAGCAGGCAGAACGGCCAGTTGCTGGCCGATACGATCCGCCGGATCGCCCCCGGCAAGCTGCCGCCACAACTGGACGAAACCGCGTTCCTGCTGATGCATTTCGGCGAATCCACCATGCGCATCGCCGTCGAGGTTTCGGAAGGCGAATGCGATGCGCTGATAGCGGCTTACAAGCTGATGGCCACGCGCAGCCTGCGTGACCTGATGGCAGGATAGAACCTTACGGCAGCCATTCGATCGGCACATGCCCCTTGTCGCTGGCCACGCGCTGCAGCCATGCACCCACAGCGGGATATTTCTGCATGTCGAAACCGCCACGATGCGCTTCGTGCGTGTAAGCATAGAGCGCGATATCAGCCACCGTATAATTGTCACCGACGATGAACGGCGTTTTCTGCAACTGGGTTTCCATCACAGCCAGCGCCTTTTCGCCACCGGCAAGCGTGGAAGCGAGACGCTCCGGCGTCGCATCGCGCGACCGCTCCGGATAGACCATCAACGCCCGGCGCACCGCGATATAAGGCTCGTGGCTGTATTGCTCGAAGAACAGCCATTGATAGGCCAGCGCACGCTCGTAAGCGTCTTTCGGCAGGAGCGGCGTCCCCTCGGCGAGATGCAGGAGAATGGCATTCGATTCCGCGAGAAAACGCCCGTCTTCCAATTCCAGCAGCGGAACCTTGCCGTTCGGGTTCTTGGCCAGATATTCCGGCGTGCGCGTCGATCCGTCGAGCGATGAAACCGCGACGTGGCGGAAGGGTCTGCCGATCTTCGCCAGAAGCAGGCGAGGCTTGTAGCAATTGCCGGAATCGGCGTGTTCATAAAGTGTCAGCATGGTCGTCTCCTGTTTGCCGCAATATTTCTGCCCGCCCGCTTCGTGTCCAATCAGTTTCTTTGCGCCAATATGTCAGCATTGCTGATGGATCTGTTCGTTTCGGCAACACATTTGCGCGAAATCCGGCAATTGCGGACGAATTCTCAATCCTTCTGTTGCGCTTCCCGCGCCGATGGGACATAGAAAATCCGCAAAACCGGACCGCGCCCGGTGCCGGTTAACAGAGCCTGCCATTTATGGAGATCTATCATGGCATTTCTCGCCGACGCCCTTTCTCGTGTAAAGCCATCTGCGACCATCGCGGTCAGCCAGAAAGCACGTGAACTGAAAGCCAAGGGCAAGGACGTGATTGGTCTCGGTGCGGGCGAGCCCGATTTCGACACGCCGGACAATATCAAGCAGGCTGCCATCGACGCCATCAATCGCGGCGAAACGAAGTACACGCCCATTTCAGGTATTCCCGAGCTGCGTCAGGCCATCGTTGCCAAGTTCAAGCGCGAGAACGGTCTCGACTACAAGCCGGAACAGACCATCGTCGGCACCGGCGGCAAGCAGATCCTGTTCAACGCTTTCATGGCGACGCTGAACCCCGGCGATGAAGTCATCATCCCTGCCCCTTACTGGGTGAGCTACCCGGAAATGGTGGCGATCAACGGCGGCAACCCGGTCTTCATCAACACCAAGATCGAGGACAACTTCAAGCTGACCGCTGCCGATCTTGAAAAGGCCATCACGCCGAAGACCAAGTGGCTGATCTTCAACTCGCCGTCCAACCCGACCGGCGCGGCTTACACGGAAGCGGAACTCAAGTCTCTGACCGATGTTCTCGTTCGTCATCCGCATGTCTGGATTCTGACCGACGACATGTATGAGCATCTGGTCTATGGCGATTTTGTCTTCACGACGCCCGCTCAGGTCGAGCCGTCGCTTTACGACCGCACGCTCACCATGAACGGCGTCTCGAAGGCCTATGCCATGACCGGCTGGCGTATCGGCTACGCAGCCGGGCCGCTGCAGCTTATCAAGGCCATGGATATGGTTCAGGGTCAGCAGACCTCCGGCGCCTGCTCCATTGCACAGTGGGCCGCAGTCGAAGCGCTCAACGGCACGCAGGACTTCATTCCGGAAAACAAGAAGATTTTCCAGGCCCGCCGCGATCTGGTCGTCTCGATGCTCAACCAGGCAAAAGGCATCCAGTGCCCGACGCCGGAAGGCGCCTTCTACGTCTATCCGTCCTGCGCTGACCTCATCGGAAAGAAGACGGAAGCTGGCAAGGTCATCGAGACCGACGAAGATTTCGTCACTGAACTTTTGGAAGCCGAAGGCGTCGCCGTCGTGCATGGTTCGGCATTCGGTCTCGGACCGAACTTCCGTATTTCCTATGCAACGTCGGACGCGCTGCTCGAAGAAGCCTGCACCCGCATCCAGCGCTTCTGCGCCAGCCTGCGCTAAAGCATTTCCAGCAAAAGCGCGAAGCGCCTACGCGGGGAAATCAGTCCACTGGACTGATTTCTGATCCCGCTTTGATGCGTAGGATAATGCGACAAAGCAAATAATCAGAACAAAGAAGACCAAGGGGCCGAAAGGCCCCTTTTTCATATCTGCAATTCGGCAATATGCGATGGGAAGCGCAAGTCGGCTGTCGCCGGGACCTGTCAAAAGAGACAGTTGAGCGTGGAAACCGTTTGGCTATCGTTGCAGCGCATCGCCCGGCCCGGCGAAAAGCCAAAAAAAAAGCCAGACAAATGTCTGGCTTTGAGTTTTGAAGGTGCCTTCGAGGCAAACCTCCAGAGGGGAACACTCAGCCCGCGCAAATGGGAGGAGGAAACGCAGCGCTGAGATGACCTTTATATGCCTGTTGCCCATTGTTTTTGCAATGCGACTTTAGCGCAATGCAGCTATGCGTTTTACGCATGTCTAGATCAGGCAATAAAACTATTTAAAATCATCTGGTTAGATCGAATAAAATTACTTCGTAATATTATCATGAGCAAATCCGCCGCCTAAACCATGGGCATCGGCGACAGAACAGTGCCCGCAAATTTGGCAAATCACCCTTCCTGAGTCGCGCAAAGCAGATGTCACGCAACTGTCACTGCAGTGCAGCGGGCTTGTCACATAACGGGCCTAAAAGCCCCGGCAAGACGCCGCGCATGATGCGCCCGGCGCGTATGCGGCGCGTGAAAAACCGCTGCGCCAACAGACAGACCCGAGAAGGAGCGTACCCGTGCGGATCGTTCAGATTACAGACACCCACCTCAGCCCCATCAAGCCGCACTTCAATCGCAACTGGGAACCGCTCGTTGCCTGGATCGACCAGCAGAAGCCTGACCTCGTCATTCACACCGGCGACCTCACGGTCGATGGCGCCGACGTGGAGGCCGACCTTCTGTTCTGCCGCGCCTGCCTGAACGAACTTCCGGCCCGCGTTCTCACCCTTCCGGGCAATCACGATATCGGTCATCTTCCTGATAGTCACCAGCCGGTCAATGCCCAGCGCCTGATGCGCTGGCGCCGTCATATCGGCCCGGACCGCTGGGCCGAGAATTTCGGCAACTGGCGCATTATTGGCCTCAACAGCCTCGTCATCGGCTCCGGCGAAGCCGAAGAAGCCGAACAGTTCCAATGGCTCGAAGACGAATTGAAGAACAGTGATGGCAAGCCGGTCGCCGTCTTTGCGCACAAGCCGCTCTTCGTTGACGATCCGGATGAGGGCGACAGCGGTTACTGGGGCATCCGCCCTGCTCCGCGCCAGCGCCTCTATGATCTTTTCGCACAGTATAATGTGCAGCTGCACGCCAGCGGCCACCTGCACCGCGCATGGTCGGGCGACGCTTTCGGCACGAACTACGTCTGGGCTCCGGCTGCGGCCTTCATCGTCGGGCCGATGGAACGCGACCTGCCGGGCGAACGCATCCTCGGCGCTGCAATTCATGACCTCGATGAAATCGCCACGAGCAGCATCGTCCGCATCGATGAACTGACACCCTATGTCATCGACGATGTGGTGCACGAGGTCTATCCGCACCACACCGGCGACGGCGAGAAGGTCACAGAGGAGGCAAGCCAGTGAGCACGCTTGTCCTTCGCGACATCGGCAAATCCTATGGAGGCAACCGCATCCTCGATGGCATTTCCATCGAAGCCGCGGAAGGCGAATTCATCGCCCTCGTCGGACCGTCGGGCTGCGGCAAGAGCACATTGCTGCGCATTCTCGCCGGTCTCGACCATGCCGATGAAGGAAGCGTCGAGCTTGCAGGGCGCAACATAACCGGCGCGCATCCCGCCGACCGCAACATCGCCATGGTGTTCCAGTCCTACGCGCTCTATCCGCATCTGACGGCGGCACAGAACATTGCCGTCCCGCTTGCTATGCGCGATCTGACCGCCGCGGAACGCCTGCCGATGATCGGCGCCTTCGTTCCCGGCCAGCGCATGAAGCGCGCCGCCATCCAGAAACAGGTCAGGGCAACCGCGACCAGCCTCAAGATCGACCACCTGCTCGACCGCAAGCCGGGCCAGATGTCTGGCGGTCAGCGCCAGCGCGTGGCGCTGGCCCGCGCGCTCGTCCGTCAGCCCGGCGCATTCCTGATGGATGAGCCGCTGTCGAACCTCGACGCCAATCTGCGCGTTCACACCCGGGCGGAAATCGTCGAGCTGCATCGCCGCGCCGGTGTTCCCACCATCTACGTGACCCACGATCAGGCCGAAGCGCTCAGCATGGCCGACCGCGTTGCGGTGATGATGGGCGGCAAGCTGCTGCAGATCGACACGCCGACCGCGATCTATAACGATCCGCGCCATATCGAGGTCGCGCAGTTCATCGGCACACCGCGCATCAACATTCTGGAAGCCCTGGTCAGCGATAACGGCATGGTGCATTTTGCAGGCCGCACCATCCTGCAGGACGTCGCCGTCCATTCCGGCACGAATATCCGCATCGGCATTCGTCCTGAACATTTCCAGCTCAAGCCGCACGACAAGTCAGGCATTGCGGGTACGGTCTCGCGGATCGAATTTCTGGGCTCCGAAGTGCTCGTCTATCTCAAGGCTCCCGGTGCAGCGCACGATCTCACCGTGAAGCTTGCGCCCGAAGAAGCCCGCGACATCGCTGTCGGCCTGCCTGTTGGCCTGCATTTCGATGCCAGCCACGCCTATCTCTTCGGAGAGGACGGCTTGCGCCTACGCCAGCCCGCCGGGAACATCGTCAGAACCGCATCTCCGGCAAAGGCTGCCACTCATGTCTGATATAACGTTACCCGGCTCTGCGGCCACCGGCGCACGCACGGCGGCTGAGGAAGCCCGCCGCCGCGAAGAACGGCTTGCCTGGAAACTCGCGGCTCCGGCCATCATCCTGACGGTGCTGCTGATCCTCCTGCCGACAGCCGCCGTCATTTTCTGGAGCCTGACGAATTTCGAGCTTGGTTATGACGGTTTCGAATTCATCGGGCTGGAAAACTATGCCGAACTGTTCAGCGACCGGACATTTCTGATCTCGCTGAAGAACACCGCCATCTATACCGCGATCGTCGCCCCCGCTTCCGTCTTTCTCGGCCTTGGCGTGGCGCTTCTCATCGAAGGCGAAGTTCGCGGCAAGTCCTTCTTCCGCACCGTCTATTTCCTGCCGGTGGCCTCGCTCCTCGTTGCCATGGCCACCGTCTGGCAATATCTGCTGCATCCGACGCTGGGTCCCGTCAACGCCATGCTGAGCATGATCGGCATTGCCGGTCCCAACTGGCTCGGATCGAGCGAAACAGTGCTGTTCAGCCTCGCGCTTATCGGCATCTGGCAGAGCGTCGGCTTCAATATGGTGCTGTTTCTGGCGGGTCTGACGGCCATTCCGCGAGAACTCTATTCGGCTGCCGAAGTGGACGGCGTGAAAAACAGCTGGGAGCGCTTCCGGCTGGTCACATGGCCGCTGCTCGGCCCCACCACGCTTTTCGTCACGACCATCAGCATCATCAATGCAGTGAAAGTCTTCGAGACGGTCAAGACGCTGACCGAAGGCGGTCCGAACAAGGCTTCGGAAGTCCTGCTCTGGACCATTTATCAGGAAGGCTTCGTCTATCTGCGCGTCGGCTATGCCTCCGCCATGACAGTGATCTTTCTCGCGGTTCTCGTGATCCTGATGATGCTGCAATTCCGCGTGCTGGACCGCCGCACCCACTATTGAGGAACCCGGTATGTCTTTCGCCCGTTCGCTTCGTCTCGGCATTCTTTCACTGGGTGCCCTGCTTTTCCTCGCGCCTTACATCTTCATGCTGTCGACGGCAGCAAAGTCGCAGCAGGATATTTTCTCGTCTTCCCTGTCGCTGATCCCGCACAACTGGGCGCTGTGGGATAACCTTTCCAAGGCAATGAGCCGCGTGCCGATGGGGCTTCTGCTGTTCAACGGCGTCGTCGTCTGCGCGCTCGTTCTGGTCATTCAGGTCGTGGTTGCCATTCCCTGCGCCTATGCCATGGCAAAGCTCAACTTCCGCGGCCAGCGCATCATGATGATGATGGTCATGCTCGGCTTGCTGGTGCCGATCCATGCCACGGCACTGCCCTTCTATGTCGGCTTCAATCAGCTCGGCGTGCTCAACAGCTATTTTGCCCTCAGCGCACCGTTCTTCATCTCGGTCTTCGGCATATTCCTGTTTCTGCAGTTCTTCCGCGCCATGCCGGACGATCTCATCAGCGCCGCGCGCCTCGACGGCATGTCGGAAGCAGGCATCGTCATGCGGGTGATCGTGCCCAATGCATGGCCTGCCATCACCGCCTTTTCGATCTTCTCGGTTGTCGCGCACTGGAACGACCTGTTCTGGCCGCTGATCGTCGTCAACGGGATGGAACGCGCCACGCCGCCACTCGGCCTCCTTTATTTCCGCGCCGCGGAAGCAGGCGATGATTACGGAGCGCTGATGGCGGCGACCCTCATCATCACGCTGCCGCTGCTGCTGGCATTTCTGGCGGCTCAGCGCCGCTTCATCGAAGGCATCACCCTCACCGGCCTCAAGGGCTGAATTCTTCCCTCCCATCCTCCACAGGAGTTCAAAACATGAAACGCTTTTCCGGCGCACTTGCCGCTCTTGCCATGGCAACGGCCTTCGGCTCGCCTGCCTTTGCCGACACGACGCTGAACGTGCACTACCCGATGCCCGGCTTCTTCAAGGATGTCATGGCCGACATCTCCAAGAAGTTCATGGAAGAAAATCCGGACATCAAGATCAACTTCGTCAGCCCGTCGGCCACCTACGAAGAAGGCATCCAGACGATCATGCGTCAGGCCGGCACGTCGGAAATGCCGGATATCACCTTCACCGGCTTGAACCGTCTGCGTGTACTGGCAGAACGCAATATCGGCGTCGACATGAAGCCGCTCGTTGAAAAAGAAACCGACATGGAAGCGCAGGGCTTCACCGATCACCTGCTGAGCCTCGCCCGTGTCGGCGACCGTCAGGTCGGCCTTGCTTTCGCAACCTCCAACCCGATCATGTATTACAATGCCGATCTTCTGAAAGCGGCAGGCGGCAATCCCGACAATCCCCCCACCACCTGGGACGAAGTGATTGAGCTCGGCGGCAAGATCAAGGCGCTCGGCAACGGCAATGAGGGCATCGATTTCCGCTGGCAGGGCGACGACTGGATGTTCTCCGCGCTTCTGTTCGGCGCAGGCGGCACCATGCTGACCGAAGACGAGAAGAAGGTCGCCTTCAACGGGCCGGAGGGGCTCGAAGCCTTCAAGCTCGTCGACCGCATGGTGAAGGAAGGCGGCATGCCGGTTCTGACCAAGGCGGCTGGCGAACAGGCTTTCGCGGCTGGCAAGGTGGGTTTCTCGTTCCAGACGACGGGCGCGCTGCGCAACACAATCAAGAATGTCGGCGACAAGTTCGATCTTCGCACGGCGAAGATCCCGCTCATCAACGCCGAAAAGGGTCGTCTGCCAACCGGCGGCAATGCGGTCGTCATCCTGACCGAAGATCAGGCCAAGCAGGATGCGGCGTGGAAATTCGCCAAGTTCGCCGCCGGGCCTTATGGCGCGTCCGTCGTCGTTCCCGGCACCGGCTACGTGCCGAACAACGAGCTGGCCGCGAAGTCCGACGAATATCTCGGCAAGTTCTATGAGGAAAATCCGCTCTTCAAGGCTGGTCTCAGCCAGATGAACCTAATGATCCCCTGGTATGCCTTCCCCGGTTCCAATGGCGTGAAGGTGACGCAGACCATCGTGGACAATCTTTCCCGCGTCGTGGAACAGTCCGCCACCCCGGAAGACGCCCTTGCCGACGCCTCAAAGGAAGTCCAGCGCCTGTTGCCGCGCAAGTAATCGGCCCTCACCAAAAAACAAAAGGCCGCGCTGATTGCCAGCGCGGCCTTTTTTTGAATCTCAAGATGCGATCAATAGGTCCAGTTGCGGGCCTTCGAGAACAGGAAGTCGCGGAAGGCGTGCAATTTCGCGGAGTTCTTCAAGGCTTCCGGATAGCAGAAGAACGTATCAAAGGACGGTATTTCTTCGAGTTCCGGCAAAAGCTGCACCAGACCGGATTCCTTGTCCGCCATATAGTCAGGCAGAACCGCGATGCCGACGCCCCGCTGCACGGCGCGGCGGATCGACAGGAGATTGTTGACCTGCAATGCCGGGATGCGCGAGCTGCCATCAGTGCGCCCTGCGATCTCCAGCCAGTTCAGACCGGTCAGATAGCTGGGTGCCGGTTCACCGAAGGTCACGACGCGGTGCTGGTCGATCTCGTCGATTGAGTTCAGCTTGCCATATTTCGAGACATAGCCCGCCGACGCATAGACATGCATATGCACCGTGAACAGGCGGCGCTGGATCAAGTCGGGCTGCTGCGGCTGCCGCAACCGGATAGCGCAATCGGCATGGCGCATCGTCAGGTCCAGTTCCTCATTGTCGAGAATCAGCTGGAGCTGGATATCGGGATAAAGCTCGACGAATTCCTGAATGCGTTCGATCAGCCAGCCGGAGCCGAGACCGACGGTCGTCGTGACGCGAAGGCGGCCGGTCGGCTTTTCCTTGCTCTCGGCAAGCTTCGAGCGGACATTCTCCAGCTTCATCAGCACGTCATGCGCCGTGCGATAAAGCGTTTCGCCCTGCTCGGTCAGGATCAGCCCTCGCGCATGACGATGAAACAGCGGGACGCCGACATCCTGCTCAAGCGCGCTTACCTGACGCGAAATAGCCGATTGCGACAGATGCAATGTCTGGGCCGCGTGGGTGAACGACCCAGCCTCAGCCGCCGCATGAAAAATGCGCAGTTTATCCCAGTCGAGCGGTGCGACCACGGTTTTCCCCTCTCATTACTCCGCAGCTTCGTGCAGCGGTTCCTGTGCGGCAAGCCAGCGCTCGGCTTCAAGAGCAGCCATGCAGCCCATACCGGCAGCAGTCACGGCCTGACGATAGATGTCGTCCGTGACGTCGCCCGCGGCGAAAATGCCCGGCACGTCGGTAGCCGTCGAATCAGGCGCGGTCCACAAATAGCCGTTCGGCTTCTGCTTGAGTTTGCCCTCGAACAAAGAAACCGCAGGCGCGTGGCCGATAGCGACAAAAACGCCGTGCGTATCGAGTTCCTGCGTTTCGCCCGTCACCACATTCTTGAGGCGAACGCCGGTCACGGTCGCGCCCATCGGCGGCTTCGCTTCGGTGCCGAGGATTTCGTCGATCACGCTGTTCCAGACAACGGAGACGTTCTGGCGCGAAAGCAGGCGATCCTGCATGATCTTTTCCGCACGGAAACCGTCGCGGCGATGCACGACCGTCACGCTCTTGGCGATGTGCGAAAGATAAAGCGCTTCCTCGACAGCGGTATTGCCGCCGCCGACCACGACCACATCCTTGCCGCGATAGAAGAAACCGTCGCAGGTGGCGCAGGCCGAAACGCCGCCGCCCATGAAGGTCTGCTCGCTGTCGAGGCCAAGCCACTTGGCCTGTGCGCCCGTGGCGATAATCAGGGCATCGCAGGTATAGATGGTGCCGGAGTCCCCTTTCAGGCGGAAAGGACGCACCGTCGTCTCAACTTCGGTGATGATGTCGTGGACGATTTCAGCGCCGACATTCTGCGCCTGCGTCGCCATCTGGTCCATCATCCACGGTCCCTGCACCGGATCGGCATAGCCCGGATAGTTTTCCACGTCGGTCGTGATCATCAGCTGACCGCCCTGCTGCAGCCCGGCAATCACGATGGGCTTCAGCATGGCGCGGGCAGCATAAATCGCCGCAGTATAACCAGCAGGACCCGAGCCGATGACAATGACTGGCGCATGACGCTGTGACATGAAGTTTTCTCCGGTCCCGGAGCGCTTCGGCCTGCTCAAGCCGGATCAGCGCCCCATATGTTGGTTTTCGCGTGCACCCCAAACCGTTCCCGATCCGGCGCACTCTAAAATCGATTTAAAGCAGCGGGTTTCGGCCCACCAGAATCGCCTGCGCATCCTGTTCGGCCAATGCCCCGATATTATGGCCAAGGTAGGTCCGCCCCTGATTGTTTGCAAGGTTCCACAGGGATTTGCTGTGCTTTAGCCACAGCTTGTGACCATTTAAGCAAACCCTTTCGCGCCAGTACGTTGCGGGTGGATCGATCTCACGCTAAACAAGCTTGATACGAGGAATAATCCGCCAACCCGGAGCCGGCCGCCATTTACAAGACAGTCGCCAATATCTGTGCGCGTTTCGGCCTCATCATGGCGGCTGCCATGCTTCTGCCTGCGGCCATCGACCTGCGCGACGGAAGCGACGACTGGCTGATCTTCGTCCGCTCCGCCGCCGCGACAGGCGCTCTTTCTGCGCTGTTCCTGCTTGCCACGCAAAACCAGACAATGCGCTTCACGCCGCGTCTCGGTTTTCTGCTGACGGCGTGCCTCTGGCTGACTGCGAGCTTTCTCGGTTCGATCCCGCTCTATTTCTCGCATCTGCCGATCAGCTATGCCACGGCGTTCTTCGAGGCCATGTCGGGGGTCACGTCCACCGGTGCGACCGCGCTCACCGGGCTCGACAACATGCAGCGCGGCATTCTCCTGTGGCGTTCCCTGCTTTGCTGGATCGGAGGCATAGGCTTTATCGGCCTGGCCCTTCTGTTGCTGCCGTCGCTGCGGGCGGGCGGGCTTGCGCTTTTTCATATGGAGAATTCCGATAAATCGGAAAAGATCCTGCCGCGCATGAACCAGATCGCGCTTGGCATCGTCGCAGCCTATCTCAGCCTCACAGCCGCCTGCATCATCGCCTATTTCGCGGTTGGCATGAGCGTTTTCGACGCCATCAACCATGGCCTGACCACAGTGGCGACGGCAGGTTTTTCCACCCACGACAGTTCAATCGGCTTTTATGTAGGAAACCGCCTGCTGCTGGTCGTGTCCACGATCTTCATGGCGCTCTCGGCGCTCCCCTTCGTGCTTTACATCAAGGCCTTCATGCCGCGCCGCATGGAATCGCTTGCCGACCCGCAGGTAAAACTGTTCTTCGCAATCGTGATCGGGTTCAGCTTTGCGCTTGCCGTGGTGCTGCGGCTCGGCTCCGACGTGCCTTTCGGCGACGCGCTGATTTCCGCCTCGTTCCATTTCGTGTCGGTCATCACCACGACCGGCTATGCCACGGAAGACTATTCGCTGTGGGGACCGCCGGCGATCGGAATTTTCTTTCTCGCTTCGTTTCTCGGCGGCTGCGCCGGCTCCACCTCCGGCGGCGTCAAGATGAACCGCCTCATCATCCTGTGGAGCCTGACGCAGGCGAACCTCGCCCGGCTCATCATGCCGCACGCCGTCATCAGGATGCGCTATGGAAGCTCTGAAATCTCCGGCGACATCGCGCAGAACGTCCTTCTCTACCTGTTCCTTTACTGCGCCTCGCTTGTCGTCGGCGCGGTGCTGCTCGCCGCGTTGGGACTGGACTTCGTCTCCGCCTTCACCGGCTCGCTGACCGCGCTTTCCAATGTCGGCCCCGGTCTGGGCGATACGATCGGCCCTGTCGGCAACTTTTCCACCATTCACGACCCGGCCCTATGGGTCCTTTCCTTCCTGATGCTGGCCGGACGTCTGGAGCTCGTTACCGTGTATATCCTGTTCACTCGCGCTTTTTGGGTGCGTTGACAGAGTGTTAGACGGTTTACATCCGACCGCATCATTTGATATGAGCAGGATTAGATTGCGCCGCGATGGCGACGAATGTTCTATAATTACCCCGGAATGAAATTTCCTTGCGCGCGGAGTTACGCATGCCGATCAAGGCCGATCTGGATGAAATCGATTGGAAAATCCTTCGGGAGCTCCAGAATAACGGGCGCATCACCAATGTCGAGCTGGCTGAACGCGTCGGCATCTCGGCTCCGCCCTGCCTTCGCCGCGTGCGCAAGCTGGAAGAAAGCGGCGTCATCCGCGGCTATCGCGCCATTCTCAACGGCAATTCGCTCGGACAGGACCTCGTTGCGTTCTGCTCTGTCGGCCTGCACCGTCAGGCGGACGCCGATCTGAAGGCTTTTGCGGAAAAAACCAAGCAATGGCCGCTGGTACGCCGCGCCTGGATGGTTTCGGGCGAGTCCGATTTCCTGCTCCATTGCGTCGCGCGCGATCTCAACACGTTCCAGACCTTCGTGATCGAGGAACTGACCGCCGCTCCCAATGTGGATTCTGTGCGCACGGCTCTCACCATTCGTCCGGTCAAGGACGAACCGCTGATGATTCTCTGATATTCTGACGGTCTGTGCCGGGAAGTTTCCGATTATTTCCCGGCGAACACGCACTCATAAACGCCGCTGATTGCAGCGGCTTCCTTTTCGAGCGGAAACGTGGCGCGAACGTGCCTGAGAGCATTTTCGCCGTCGCGCTCGGCCAGAGCCGGATCGGCCAGATAAGGCTCGATAGCCCTGCGCAGCGCTTCCCCGTCGCCAGCCGCAACCGAAGTGCCGGTGCCTTCCACGATCATTTCGGCATAGGCGCCTGCATCGCTGGCAACCACTGCCGTCTGCGAAGCCATTGCTTCCAGCGGCGTCAGCCCGAAACCTTCATTGCGCGATGGCGCAACATAAAGCGTCAGCCGGCGATACCAGACGCGGATGTCGGGAACTTCGCCCAGGATGAGGATACGGTCCTGCAAACCGGCAGCCGCGATTTTCGCTTTCAGCCCGTCCTCGAACGACTGGTGTTCGGCAGTCGTTCGTCCGGTAACGATCGCCGTCCATTCCGGATATTTCGGCAGAAGCGCGACCATCGCATCGACGAAAAGGTCCGTCCCCTTGGAGGAACGCACGCGGCCAAAGCAGCCGACGGCATATTTTCCGGGCAGGCCCGACGCCGCGAAACTATCATCATCGCCAACCGGCGGATGGAAGCGCTGCAAGTCCACGCCATGCATGATGACCTGATGCGGCACCTCGAGAAAGCTTCCCGAGCGACCGCTCGTTGCAATCACCGCATTCATGCGGCGGATGAGCCATTTAGTGAAAGGCTTGTGGTGGCGCTGCGCAGCCGAAGTAAAGATCAGCCTCAATTTCATGCGCAGCACATCGCGCATGAAAATACCGGCGAGCATTTCGATGTTGCGCCGCGCATGCCAGATGCGGAACGGTTTCGTTCGCGGCTTCGACCAGAAGGACAACGACGCGCCCCAGCCAAGATGCGGAAGCGTGTCGGGCAGGCCCGGCCCCATCGTCGCGATGTTCAGGCCCTTTGCGCGCTGCAATGGGATAAGCTGAACGATCGTAGATGTGACACCCGAGAGGCGGCGCTTGAAATTTGGCGCCACCACCTCGACGTCATGAACCGGGACTTTCATGGAAATCAGACGAATTTCAGTGCGACGATTTCGTAGGAACGCGAACCGCCCGGTGCATTCACCTCGATCGTGTCGCCCTCGCCCTTGCCGATCAGCGCGCGGGCAATCGGCGATGAAATGGAGATGCGGCCTTCCTTCACATCGGCTTCCTGGTCGCCGACGATCTGGTAGATTTTCTCTTCTTCCGTATCTTCGTCGATCATGGTGACGGTAGCGCCGAACTTGATGCGGTCGCCAGACAGCTTGGAAACGTCGATGACTTCAGCGCGCGCAACCAGATCTTCCAGCTCGTTGATACGGCCTTCATTCAGGCTCTGGGCTTCTTTCGCAGCGTGATATTCGGCGTTTTCCGAAAGGTCGCCATGTGCGCGTGCTTCCGCGATCGCCTCAATAATCCGGGGGCGTTCCGATTGCTGACGCCAGCGCAGCTCTTCCTTGAGCTTTTCGAAACCGCCAGGGGTCATAGGGAATTTTTCCATACCCATTCCTTTCCTTCGTCCGGCGCTTCGCCTCTCCCCGAGGCCCTGCACGCACCGGCAGTTTGATTTGCCCGCCTCACCTCGCGCGATGCTTGGATAGTGCGAGGCGCCTTTTGGAGGCTTGCCAGCCTCCGAGACACAAAAAGAAAACGGTCACCGAAACATCCGTCTCGGAACCGTTCGAATAACCATTCACAGAACTATAGCATTTCCATCAATCATTTCACGCGGAAAAACATGTTCCTGTCAATTCTATGCGAAGCGGCACTCTTTCAAGACGACTATTTCGCCTTGACAGGCCAGCTCGCGGGCCACTTTTCCGGACCTCCCGCATAATTGCCGTCGCAGTCGCCTTTCGAGCGTTCCTGCACCAGCACGAAACGCACCCGGCCCTCGCCGCTGTCCGTGGCTTTCCAGGCATCGTAAATGCCGCAATCGCCAAGCCCCCTGCCCTTGAAGAAAGCCGTCAGCGTCAGGGTTTTCTGGTTCCAGTCGATGTTCCATGCCGTATCGGTCACGGTCGGGCCGGCGTCGGAAATGGTCGGCAGGGAGATCGGCACGATCTTGTTTTCGTAGCGGCTGTAAAAAGCATAGGGCTGGTTATAGGCGCCGGGCGATCCGCACGGCAGACCGATGAGATCGAGCCCATCGGCAATCTTCGTTTCGAAACCGCCCGCATTGCGGAAGGTTTCGGGGCTTGCCCCACCGCAAACCGCCGCTTCATCGGAAAAATCCTTGCGGATTTCTGCCGGTATCCGTTCCACCGTTTCAATCAGCTTGAGCACCGGCGGCAGGGGCGCCGGTTTGCTGCCCTTGACCTGCAACGCCTCGACGGTTCCATCGCGCGATTGCTGTTCGTCTACATAGATCAGCCCGCCGACGAGGCCCGAAAGCGAATAGGTGAACGTCTTTCCGGCCAATTTCAGCTGCAACTTCTGGCCGTTCTTCATGGCTTCGAGCGCCCTGGCGAGATCACCCGTATAATCCAGCTGATCGTCCTGCCCCTTCAAAGCCGAAACTACCACGTCAAGCAGCGCCTCACCGTCGACGGAAATCTCCAGCTTGCCGTTTTTCTGCGACGGGTCGACATAGGAGAGCCGCAAGGCCGGTTTCGACCCCGGCTGGCTGCCGCGAAAGATGCCAAATCCCGGCGCGCCATCGCTCGCAACCGGCGTCAGGGTCAATGTGCAGTTCTGCGCGAAATCGCACAGAACCTGCGTGTCGCGAACCTTCCTGAAGGCCGCCTGCGATTCTCCGCCCGCCATAAACAGCATGGTTGTGGCAATCGACGCCACGGCAGCGGCCACCACAGCAGATTGACGATACAAAGAAAGCATAAAACCCCCGCCGCAAGAAACCACACTGACCAGAATCAAATCATGCATGAATGTCGCAGAATCGGAAGTTCCCTTGCCGCCTGCCCGCAATATTGCATATAGCATGAAGGCTGAAAAAGATCGAACCGAGGTAAGAATGACGCGCGTACAGGCCAACATGCTGCTGCTTCTGGCGGGTGCCATCTGGGGCATGGGCTTCGTCGCGCAATCGACGGCGATGGCCAGCATCGGGCCGTTTCTGTTCATCGGCATCCGCTCGGCAATCGCCTCGCTCACGGTCCTGCCATGGGCCGTGGCCGAAGGGCGCCGCACGAAGATCGGCCTCAGCCGGTCGGATTATCTCTTCTTCATGGTCATCGGCCTGAGCCTGTTCATCGGGCTTGTTCTCCAGCAGATCGGGCTCATCACCACATCCGTCACCAATGCCGGTTTTCTGACCGGGCTTTATGTCGTGATGGTGCCGGTGCTCGGCGTCATCCTGTTTCGCACATGGCCGCATCCGGTGGTCTGGCCAAGTGCGGTGGCCTGCCTTGCAGGCATCTTCCTGCTTTCCGGCGGCACGCTGACCGCGCTCAAGCAGGGCGACCTGCTGGTCATCGGCGGCGCCGTGTTCTGGGCTTTGCAGGTGGTTTTAATCGGCAAGGCAAACCGCGCTGGAAGACCGATAACGCTGAGCTGTGTCCAATTCGCGACCAGCGCCGTCGCCGGGCTTGCCATTGCTTCCATGGTGGAGGACTTCAACTGGACCGCCATCGCGCTGACCTGGAAGGAAATCCTCTTCACCGGCGTTTTCTCGTCCGGCGTCGCCTTCACGTTGCAGGCCATCGGGCAGCGCTATACCACCTCCGCGCAGGCCGCGATCTTCCTGGCCTCGGAAGCGCTTTTCGCGGCCCTTTTCGGTGCCATCTTCCTCGGCGAACGCGTGACCTTCATCGGTCTTATCGGCTGCGGACTGATCTTCTCCGCCATGATGGCCGTCGAACTCATTCCCATGTTCTGGAAGCGCAAGCCCGCGCTTGCTGCCGCCGAGTGATTTCCATCAGGCCTTGAAAATCAAAGCCGCCCCGCCTGCGATGAGCGCAAAGCCCAGCAGATGGTGCCAGGTAAAGGCTTCCTTGAGATAGAACACCGAGAACAGGCTGAAGATCACCAGCGTGATGACCTCCTGGATGGTCTTGAGCTGCGCAGCCGAATAGACCTCATGCCCGATGCGGTTTGCCGGGACCGCCATGCAATATTCGATCAGCGCGATACCCCAGCTGATGAAGATGACGGTGACGAGCGGCGTGCTGGTGAATTTCAGGTGCCCGTACCAGGCGAATGTCATGAAAACGTTGGAGCCGATGAGAAGCAGGATCGGCAGGACGCTTGGCGAAATCAGTGCTGACATGGAAATGACTTCAGGGACCGGGAGGATGGTGTTGCGGCGTGGCCCGAAACCGCCGCACGGTGATAGAACAACGGCGGCATTTTGCCAATCCTGCCGTTTGCGCCTGCCCCGTTTACGCCACAGCCCTTAACGCGGGCGCTGACTCTTCCTTTACGCTTGCAAGCTAATATTCAGGGAACGCCATCGGTCTGGTCTCCTGAAGAAAAGGTATGGACATGAGTTCTGCGTTGTCCGCCCCAGTCAGCCGCCAGCGCCCCCGGTTGCGAGGTCTGGCCCCCTCTTTGTCCATCGCCCTGCTGGCCATTATCGCTGGCTGTTCCGGCGAGAGCGCCCCGCGCCCGCTGGCAAGCGTCGGCAATTCGGACGTGATGGTGCCTGAAGCCCCGGTGGCAAATGCCGCTCCGGTTACCGCCGCGCCCGTCATGCAGGAGCCGCAGGGAGAGCGCGTCGTCGGACTTGCCGAAGAGGAAGAAAACCACGTCGCGCAATCCGCGCCGCAGAACCGGCCCCAATATTCCGGCGACTACGGCTTCGCGGCCCCGATCCAAAATCCGGTAACAGCCGCCGAAAACATCTACACGATGTCCAATGCGGAAGCGGCCTGCCGCACGCGCCTCAAACGGCTCGGTGTCGTCTTCAGGGAAAAGCCGACCATCTATCGCAGCAGCTCCTGCCATATCGAGAACCCGATCGAAGTGTCGGGCTTCAACGGCGGGTCCATCGCCTTCAAACCGGCGGCGACGCTGAATTGTCAGGTGACGGAGGCCTTTGCCCGCTGGATCAAGGGCGACCTGCAACCCGCCTCGCGGCTGCGCTATCTGTCCGGCGTGAGCACGATCTACAATGCCGGAGGCTATTCCTGCCGCACGATGAACCACCGTCGCGGCGCGAAAATGTCGGAACATTCACGCGGCAACGCCATCGACGTCACCAAGATCGTGCTGAACAACGGCAAAAACATCATGGTGCGCAAGCCGGGCTTCTTCGCCTTCCGGGAAAAAGGCCTGCTCAACAGCGTGCGCTCCGATGCCTGCGGCTATTTCACGACGGTTCTCGGCCCCGGCTACAACCCGGAACATGCCGATCACTTCCATTTCGACCTGATGCAGCGCCGCAGCGGCTATCGCGCCTGCAAGTAAGACAAAGCCCGGTCTGTGCCGGGCTTTTCCTTGTCCGTTCTATTCTTCCGGCGGCACCGGTGTCGGCTTGCCGTTCTCATCGAGAGAAACCATGACGAACTCGCCATGGGTCACGAGATCCATCTGCTGGGTCAGATAACGTTGCGCCCATGCTTCAACCCGCAGCGTGATCGAGCTGCGCCCCACCCGCGTAATCTCCGTATAGACGCAGAGCGCGTCACCGATCTTCACCGGCTTGGCGAAGGACATTTCACGGACGGCCGCAGTCACCACCCGGCCTTTCGCACGCTCGGCGGCGCGAATGCCGGATGCCGAGTCCATCTGCGCCATAACCCAGCCGCCGAAAATGTCAAACGCCGCGTTCGCATCCTTGGGCATGGCCGGAACGCGCAATGTCAGCATCCCCTTCGGCGCATTGTCAGTATTCATCGATGTCAGTCCTTAAGTGCTTGAGAGAGTCGGGCTCTAATATGAGACAAGGCCGCCCGGAAGAAAAGTGCCACGCAACGCGCTTAAACCGTTAGAATCAGGTTGAACCCAAAAGGTTGGCAATAATTAATCATGAATTGAAATTGATGATCCGTGATGAGTCCCTATAATAATCTCCATGCTATAAGTAATCATCGAAAGTATATTAGAGGAACGATAAATGAACCTATCGGTGAAAGCTTCCATATTTACATTAGCATTCCTTGTTTCAGCAAATGCTTATGCATCGTCGGCAATCGTCACCTCGACCGTTAATCTGCGCACTGGCCCCGGCACCCAGTATGGAACCATCGGGGCGATCCCGAATGGTGTTGGAGTTACAGTCGGTGGCTGCACCAATGGCTATGGCTGGTGTCAGGTCACTTATGGCGGCATGACCGGCTGGGCGGCATCGAGCTATATCGCCATCCAGACGGGCAATGGCTACACGACCAATGACAATTTCGGCTCTACCGCCGCCGCAGTCGGCATACCGCTGATCGCAGGCATGGCCATCGGCGCTGCGGTCGCCAATAGCGGCCCGCGGTATTACGATCCTTATTATCGCGGCGGCTGGGGCGGTCGCGGGCCCAATATCTATAATGGTTGTATCGGTCGCAATTGCCAATCGAACTGGGGACCGCCGCGCCCGCATTGGGTAGACCGTCCGGGCTGGAACGACCATCCGGGCTATCATCCCGGTTTCGGTCGCGGCTTCGGTCCCGGCCCGCGCATCCGCATGGGCGGCAGGCTGTAAAGCCATCTGCGGAACGGGCACCTCCTGACAGCCTCCTGTCAGGAGCATCGCCGGATATGTTGAAGGTGCCGAGGATTTCGTCTCGGCACTCTTTTCATTTGGGCCCTGAAATTCCATATTGGAAGCATGTCGCAGAAAAGTGGAAACCGGTTTTCCGCTTAAGACATGCGGTAACAATATAGGGTCATGGCTTCCTCAAAAGACAAACATTCCCAGGATTCGCACGACAAGGCTGGCGGCTTCGGTGAAGCGCCACAGGCCGGGTTTTCCGGCGCGCCCCTGTCCGGCTCCATCGCCGATTGGGCGAAGGAGATCGGAGACGAGGCTGCAAAGCCACGCGCGAAAAATCCCAAACAGCCCAAGAAGATTCCCGAGCGCAGCAAGGAAGCGTCCCGCACCGGTCGCGGCACGTCGATGGGCGGCGCCGCTTCCGCCAAGGAACGCGCGGCGGCGGGCCTCAATCCGGTCGCCGGTCTCGACATCAGCCTGGAAGACGCCACCGGCCTCAACGCGTCCGGCGCGACGGCGACGGTTCAGGCCCTGTCGGACCTGATCGCCTCCGGCAATCCGCTGTTCAAGAATGGCGAACTCTGGACGCCGCACCGCCCCGCCCGCCCGGAAAAATCCGAAGGCGGCGTGCCGATCCGAATGGAGACCGACTTCGAGCCGTCCGGCGACCAGCCGACCGCAATCCGCGATCTCGTGGAGGGGCTGGAGAACGACGACCGCACGCAGGTTCTGCTCGGCGTCACCGGCTCGGGCAAGACCTTCACCATGGCGCAGGTCATCCAGCAGACGCAGCGCCCTGCCCTGATCCTCGCGCCCAACAAGACCCTGGCCGCGCAGCTTTACGGCGAGTTCAAGAGCTTCTTCCCGAACAATGCCGTCGAATATTTCGTTTCCTACTACGATTATTACCAGCCGGAAGCCTATGTGCCGCGCTCGGACACCTATATCGAGAAGGAATCGTCCATCAACGAGCAGATCGACCGGATGCGCCACTCGGCCACCCGTGCGCTGCTTGAGCGCGATGACGTCATCATCGTCGCCTCGGTGTCCTGCATCTACGGTATCGGTTCGGTCGAAACCTATACGGCCATGACCTTCGAGATGAAGATCGGCGACCGGCTCGACCAGCGCCAGCTTCTCGCCGACCTCGTGGCCCAGCAATACAAGCGGCAGGACATCAACTTCGTGCGCGGCTCTTTCCGTGTTCGCGGCGACACGATCGAACTGTTCCCGGCCCACTTGGAAGATCGCGCGTGGCGCATTTCGCTTTTCGGCGACGAGATCGAGACCATCACCGAGTTTGACCCGCTGACTGGCCAGAAGACCGGCGACCTGAAATCGGTGAAGATCTACGCGAACTCGCACTATGTGACGCCGCGCCCGACGCTCAATCAGGCGATCAAGTCAATCAAGGAGGAGCTGAAGCACCGCCTTGACGAACTGACACGCGCCGGTCGCCTTCTGGAAGCCCAGCGCCTCGACCAGCGCACGACATTCGATCTCGAAATGCTGGAAGCCACCGGCTCCTGCGCGGGCATCGAAAACTATTCGCGCTATCTCACGGGCCGCAATCCGGGCGAGCCGCCGCCGACCCTGTTCGAATATATTCCCGACAATGCACTGGTTTTCATCGACGAAAGCCACGTCACGGTTCCGCAGATCGGCGGCATGTATCGCGGCGACTTCCGCCGCAAGGCAACGCTTGCCGAATATGGCTTCCGCCTGCCGTCCTGCATGGATAACCGTCCGCTCCGCTTCGAGGAATGGGACGCCATGCGCCCACAGACCATCGCGGTTTCGGCAACGCCGGGCAACTGGGAGATGGAAGAAGCGGGCGGCGTGTTCGCAGAACAGGTCATCCGCCCGACCGGGCTGATCGACCCGCCAGTGGAAATCCGCCCGGCCAAGACGCAGGTCGATGACGTGCTAGGCGAAATTCGCGACACGGCGGCGAAGGGCTACCGCACGCTGGTCACGGTGCTGACCAAGCGCATGGCGGAAGATCTCACCGAATATCTGCATGAACAGGGCGTGCGTGTGCGCTACATGCACTCGGATATCGACACGCTGGAGCGCATCGAGATCATCCGCGACCTGCGCCTTGGCGCTTTCGACGTGCTGGTCGGCATCAACCTGCTGCGCGAAGGTCTCGACATTCCCGAATGCGGCTTCGTCGCCATTCTCGACGCCGACAAGGAAGGCTTCCTGCGCTCGGAAACCTCGCTCATCCAGACCATTGGCCGTGCGGCGCGTAACGTTGACGGCAAGGTCATTCTCTACGCCGACAACATTACCGGCTCCATGCAGCGGGCGATGGACGAAACCAGCCGCCGCCGTGAAAAGCAGGTCGCATATAATGAAGAGCATGGCATCACGCCTGCTTCGGTGAAGAAGAATATCTCGGATATTCTCGGCTCGGTTTACGAGCGCGATCATGTCCGCGCGGATATTTCGGGCTTTGCGGAAGAAGGCGCGATGATGGGCAACAATCTTGCCGCCCATCTGGAGCATCTGGAAAAGCAGATGCGCGACGCCGCCGCCGATCTCGACTTCGAAAAGGCCGCGCGCCTGCGCGACGAGATCAAGCGCCTGCGCGAGACGGAACTGGCTATCGCCGACGATCCGCTGGCACGCGAGTTCGAGGCGGGCGACGCGGGGGCGAGCCGCAACAAGGGCAAGCCCACCGGTAATTCGCGCTTCCGCAAGCCGACGCTGGATGAAATGGGCGCGGATACCACCCGCCCGCTTGGCAAGTCGTCTTTGTTCCAGAAGCCGTCGCTTGACGATATGGGACCGGGCACCGACATGGCGAAACCACTATTCCGCAAGAACACGCTTGATGAAATGACGGTCAAGCGAACGGAAGTGCCAAGCGGCGGCAACGACGCGGCGATCCGCCGTGAGCGCGCGGGCATCGGCTCATACGAAGACCCGGCAGAAACAGCGCGCAAGAAGCGTCGCCCCGGCAAGACAGGCCGACCGGGGCGTTAGAGCATAATCCGACCGGAGTGTAACGAGGATCGATAAGATTATGCTCGAAATAGAAGAAGTTAGAGCGCCGATCTGATCCGAACAGATCGAAACGCGCTCTAACTGAAAATCGATTATGTGTTGGAAGGCTTACCAGCCTTCCAGCACGATTTTGCCTTTCGCCTTGCCGCTTTCCAGCACCCTGTGCGCTGCCTTGAGATGGGCGGCATTGATCGGTGAAAGGACTTCCGTCAGCGTCGTCCTGATCTTGCCTTCATCGACCAGTTTCGCGACTTCGTTCAGCAGTCTGCCCTGCTCCGCCATATCTGCCGTCTGATAGATCGGGCGCGTGAACATAAGCTCCCAGTGCACCGAAACGGATTTGCGCTTGAACGGCATGATGTCGAGCTTGTCCGGATCGTCGATCAGCCCGAAACGACCCTGCGGCGCGATGAGCCTGACGATTTCGGAAAGATGCTCCGGTGTCTGCGTTGTCGAAAAGACGAAAGCCGGTGCGCCAATCCCCAGAGCTTCGACCTGTTCGGCCAGCGGCCTGCCGTGGTCAATGACATGATGCGCGCCAAGCTGCTTGACCCACTCTTGCGTTTCGCGCCGCGATGCGGTCGCTATCACCGTCAAGTCGGTCAGTGCGCGCGCCAACTGGATCGCGATCGAGCCGACACCGCCGGCTCCACCGATGATGAGAATGGCATTCGCCGCGCCAGCTACGGGTCTGCGCACATCGAGCCTGTCGAACAGCATTTCCCATGCGGTAATGGACGTCAGCGGCAAGGCGGCGGATTCGCTGTTGGAGAGCGATGCCGGTTTGCGCCCGACGATGCGTTCGTCGACCAGGTGAAATTCGCTATTGGCGCCGGGACGGGTCAGGGAGCCTGCATACCATACCCTGTCGCCGGGCCTGAAATCCTCCGCTTGTTGCCCGGTCTCGATGACGGTGCCGACCGCATCCCAGCCAAGCACTTTCCAATGGCCGGCTTCCGGTGAAACACCATTACGGATTTTGTAATCGACCGGATTTACTGAAATCGCCTCCACCTGAACCAGCAGATCGCGCCCGGCAGCAACCGGCCTGTCCAGTGTCACATCGACCAGCGAATCCGCTCGATCCAGTTTACCGGCGTTCTGATAGGCAACAGCTTTCATTGTCTTTGCTCCATTTGCTATGGATCAAATATTAGATTACATTTCCGAAATATGAATACGCACAAATATCGCACATAGTGCCGATTTTTGTACTTAGTATACGAAGGATACCGAAATGGCCAAGGCGAAGCACTCCCGTTTCGACTGCAGCCCCGGTTGTGCGGTCGAAGCAGCCATCAGCCTCATTGACGGTAAATGGAAAAGCGTCGTGCTTTTCCATCTTATGGCCGGCACGCTTCGGTTCAATGAAATCCGACGGCAGATACCCAATGTGACGCAGCGCATGTTGACCAACCAGCTGCGCGAACTGGAAGAAGACGGTTTGATCGAGCGCAAGGTCTATGCGCAGGTGCCGCCAAAGGTGGAATACAGCCTTTCCCCACTAGGGCGGAGCATCGAACCGATCCTGCTCGCATTGAAGAAATGGGGCGATGCCAATATCGACCGTTTTGGCAAGCCGGTGAAGGAATCATCCTCCTCCGTTCAGGATGCGGCGTGAAAAAGGGCAGCATTTACTGCCCTTCTTTGAGCCATCCTCAGCGACACTGCCCGCTGCTCATGATGCGGTAGCCCGCACGGTCGGCTTCGCAACGGTTGGAGAAAGTGCGCCTGTCATTGCCGCGCCGCGCGCAAACCGGCATGAACTCCCGCGTGCAGGCGCCCGCGGCCGGTCTGCCCGGCCTGTTGCCCTGGTGCGGCGGGTGCATTCCACCCGCGCCACCCCAGCCCGGTCCCGGCCGCGATGAGCAAGCACCGTTGGAAATGACGCGATAACCCTCGGCCCGCGCCTGGCACGAATTGCCGAAGGTTTTACGCGAGGAGCCGCGCTGCGCGCAGACCGGCGCATAATTCATCGGGCAGATTTGCGGCTGCGATGGACCGGGACGCATCGGCGGACGATGGTCCACCCCGCCTTCCGCAACGCAACCGGCGAGAAGCAGCGCGCCCGCGAGCGCAGCCAATTGTCTGAATTGGTGAAATTGCATTTTCCTCTCCTTTTTTCCCGAAAATTAAGATGGCGCAGCCTGCAATAACGGCAAGTCTTTTGCAGAAAGTGCAAAACCATGCGGACCATATCGACAACCGGCCCATATAGGTTACCTTGGCCGTGGTCGAGGGGCGGAACAGGCAGCATGAATCGGTACCGGCACAGCATAGCGATTATTCTGGCTTCGCAGCTTTTCAGCATGCCTTTCGGCATCACTTCGTCCTATGCAGCCAGCGAGCCCATCCCGCCGGTCTATGCGCCGCCCCTGCCGCCGGAGAAGAAGGCGCCGACCGTCGGCCGCATCTGCCAGCTTATCGGCACCAATGCCGACGCTCATGGAATCCCGCGCGATTTCTTCGCCAGGCTGATCTGGAAGGAGAGCCGGTTCGACCACAAGGCGGTGAGCCCGGTCGGCGCCGAAGGCATTGCGCAGTTCATGCCCTACACGGCAAGCGAACGCGGGCTGGCCGATCCCTTCGATATCGAGCAGGCCATTCCCGCATCGGCGAGTTTCCTGCGCGACCTGAAAGGCGCTTTCGGCAATTGGGGCCTTGCAGCCGCCGCCTATAATGCAGGGGCCGGGCGCGTTTCCAGCTGGATGCGATCCGGCGGATTTCTGCCGCTCGAGACTGAAAATTACGTGCTGGATATCACCGGCGCGCCTGCCGACGACTTCGCCGCCGGCAAGGAGATCGTGAACCGTCCGCTCGACGCCAAGCTTGCCTTCGATGACGCCTGCAAGCGCCTGCCGATCATCCGCAGCGCCACCATTCCGATGTCGCGCGTGAAGCCGAAGCCCTGGGGCATACAGGTCGCAGGCAATTTCCGCCGCAGCGCTGCCGCCAATCAATGGGCACGCCTGCGCAGACAGTTCAGCGCCGTGCTGGCAGGCCACGATCCCGTCATCAGCCGGATACGCACGCCGATGGGACGTCGCGGCATCTATGCCGTGCGCATCGGCGCCGACAGCCGGGCCGCCGCCGACGGCATTTGCGCGAAGCTGCGCGCAGCCGGCGGCGCATGCATAGTTTCGCGCAATCGATGAGAAAACCCAAGCATAACCGGTTAAATTCTCTATATATTGGCGATACCCTGTTCTATTTTGGAAATCGGCAGGCGATTTTCTTGAAACAATCGTAAAAAATTAAAACCGTACCGGTTCAAAGAGAAACAATCATACCTCCCCCAAAGAATTTGCTTGCCAAATACCGCTTCATAGATCAGTCTCCATCTGTTCGGGCATTTAGCGAACAAATGGAAGACTGGAAGAACGGCGTGCCGGGGCCGCTATAAGTTCCGGGTCGGAGGCTCCCCTTCGGCAATGATCGGTTCCTTCCCAATGTCGAGAACTGCCTGCATAACCCTCTGCCGGGTGTGTGGTGCGCTTGGCAGAAATAGTAATACCACCGTCTCCACAAGAGCGGTGGCGCCAAGGAAAAGGAACGGATCCCATGGCACAGACCGGACAGGTCAAATTCTTCAATACCGAAAAAGGTTTCGGTTTCATCAAGCCGGACGACGGTGGCGCAGACATCTTCGTACACATCTCCGCAGTACAGGCTTCTGGCCTAACCGGCCTCGCAGACAATCAGAAGGTTTCCTACGAGACGGAACCGGATCGTCGCGGCAAGGGCCCGAAGGCCGTGAACATCACCGTCACCGGTTGATCGTTCATAAATGAACCTACCACTTGCCCCGGCTTCTGCCGGGGTTTTTTATTGTTTTCTCCCTCGCGCCTATGGCTGCCTCGGGAGCGCGTGTCGATGTATCTCGTTCCAAACGCGAAATATTACAGATATTGCACGTAATTTACCGGAAACTGCCCGCTTTCTCCCGGCCTTCACCATTGTTCAGCCTCCATTCATGTCGAAAGTTTTAATTAGTTATTCATAAACGATACGTCCGTGCTTCTTTCGGCAAGCGTATCGGAGAGATTGCAGTCGAGCTTCTGAAGGAGCGAACAATGAACCGATTTGCTAAAACAGCCATTCTGGCAGCGGCATCCCTGGCAGCAGTTGCTGCACCGCTTGCCGCGGCATCGGCAGATTCCTGGGGTCGCCCTGGTTGGGATCGTGGCGGCTGGGGTCGTCCCTATTACTACCGTGACCGGCATCGCGATCACGGCGACGCTGTTGCCGCCGGCGTGATCGGCCTTGCCGCAGGCGCCCTTATCGGCAGCGCATTGAGCCAGCCGCAGCCGACCTATGTGCAGCCTGCTGCGCCAGTCTATGCACCGCCTCCGCCGCCGCCCGCCTATTATCCGGCAGCTCCGGCGCGTCAGGTAACCTATTACCGCGCAGGCTATGAACCGTGGAGCCGTGGCTGGTATCAGTATTGCTCGGACCGTTACCGGTCGTTCAATCCGAACACCGGCACCTATCGCGGTTATGACGGACGCGATCATTTCTGCTCCGCCAACTGAGACGGCACAAGTCAGTAAAAAGCCGCCCTTCGGGGCGGCTTTTTCATTATGCATATCCGATGTCGTTCAGAAACGGATTGGAGCGCCGCTCCTCGCCGAACCGTCCGCCGGGACCGTGCCCGCAGATGAAGCCGACATCGTCGCCGAGCGGCAGCAGCTTCTCCTTGATGGAGCGAATCAGCGCCGCGTGGTCGCCCCCCGGCAGGTCGGTGCGCCCGACCGAACCATTGAAAAGCACGTCGCCGACAATGGCGAATCGCGCTTCCGGGTTGAAGTACACGACATGGCCCGGCGCATGACCCGGCGTATGGAAGACCTCGAACTCGTGACCTGCAACGGAAACCTTGTCGCCCTCGTTCAGCCAGCGATCCGGCGTCACGTTGCGCACGCCTTCGGTAAGGCCGTATTTCAGGCCGGTCGTTGCCAGATTGTCGAGCAGGAATTTGTCATCCTTGTGCGGGCCGATAATGTCCACATCCAGGGTTTCCTTGAGATCGAGCGCAGCCGCAGCATGATCGATATGGCCGTGTGTAATCCAGATTGCCTCGACATCGACCCCCTGGGATCCAATCGCATCCAGGATGCGGTCGAGGTCACCGCCCGGATCGATCACCACGCCCTTCTTGGTCTCGCTGTCGAACAGAATGGTGCAGTTCTGCTGGAAAGGCGTGACGGGAACGATGATGGCCTGCAATTGCCCCATGGTCTTACTCCACTTTATAGCGCGTCCCGAATAAATGGCGGTCTGGAAAACGCTTTCTGTCCTACACAGATAGTGTGCTCCGCCTGTCAGGTGAAGCTTTAGAGCATAATCCGACCCGAGGATCGATAAGATTATGCTTCAAGTGAAGGGTTTGAAGCGCCGAAACCCGCTCCAATGCACTTCCGACAAAAGGTGCGAAGCGGCTTTGCGCAAGGCCAATGCTGCAAAACAATATCGAGAGCGGTTCCAGCGACACTGTCTCGGCCGGAACCGCTCCAAATAAATACGGGCGGCTTGCCGCCGCCCGTTTTCCCTCTCCGGAATGTCCAGAGCACCCCTCCGAAAACCGCTTTACGGTTTTCGGGTCGCGCCCCGACAGTTCGTCTTGCCGGTTGTCCCCACAACCTTACGTTCTGCGATGCATCAGGCCTTGGCGGCCATCGCGTTCTTGATCAGGCCGACAATGGCCGTGAGTACGATACCGCCGACACCGCCGCCAGCCAGCTGGCCGACAACGCCGTTGAGAACGGAATCGAGGCCGCCGCCGGACAGCATCGGGAGCAGCTGACCGAGGATGACACCACCGATGCCGCCTGCCACCGTGTTACCCGTGGTGCCCAGACTGATATTCTTGACTGCGCCTGCGATGTTGCCGCCAACCGCGCCAGCGACCAGCTGAAGAATGAGAGGTAGTAGAGCTTCCATAATCGTCACCCCATCTGAGTTTTAAAACCGGAATAGCGCGACTCCGGCAAAAAAATCTTGTGCCGAAACTTTCCAATGTCAAACAATAAGCGACGGATTAACAAAAAAGCGGCCCGAAGACCGCTCTTTTTCTGTTTAAAACCTGGATCAGTACCTACTATTCCGCCGCCGCCCGCTTCGGCTGAACTTCCGCAGAATAGTCATTCATTAGAACATTTGTAATTTCGGAAGGCTTGAACCGGTATTGTCCGATCTCGGAAACCGGCGTCACTTCCGCAGCCGTTCCGCACAGGAAGCATTCGGAGAAACCGGCAAGTTCCTCCGGCATGATCACCCGTTCGATGACTTCGATGCCGCGGCGCTTTGCAAGATCAATGATCGTGCGGCGCGTAATGCCGTCGAGGAAGCAGTCAGGCTTCGGCGTGTGCAGTGCCCCGTCCTTGACGAAGAAGACGTTCGCGCCGGTTGCTTCGGCAACCTGCCCGCGCCAGTCGAGCATCAGCGCATCCGCATAGCCCTTGGCCTCGGCGGCATGTTTCGAGATCGTGCAGATCATGTAGAGACCGGACGCTTTCGAACGCGACGGCGCGGTGCGCGGATCCGGGCGGCAATATTCGGCGATGTCGAGCCGGATGCCCTTCATCTTTTCCTCAGGCGAGAAATAGCTCGGCCACTGCCAGATGGCGATGGCCAGATGAATGCGGTTGTTCTGCGCCGATACGCCAAGCGAATCCGATCCGCGCCAGGCAATCGGGCGCACATAGGCGTCCTCAAATCCCTGCTTCTTCAACAGCTCGCGGCAGGCATTGTTGATTTCCGCGACGCTGAAAGGAATCTCGAAGCCGAGAATGCGCGCCGACTCGTGCAGGCGTTCGGTATGCTCGTTGAGCTTGAAGATCTCGCCGCCGTAGGCGCGCTCGCCCTCAAACACGGCGCTCGCATAATGCAGGCCATGGGTCAGCACATGGATTTTTGCATCTTTCCAGTCGACGAATTCTCCGTCCAGCCAGATAAATCCGTCCCGTTGATCGAATGGAATCGCAGCCATTTTCTTGCTCCTTAACTTTCTCGCGGCGCTGTCTCGACACGGTTTCAGGCCGATTTCAGACCGGACGAACTTCTCCGCGACCCGTCTTCCCCAGTTAAATCGATATAAATGGTGAGACGGCCACCTTTTTCTGCGTAATTGCTGGCCTTTTTGTTCAAAATGCTTTGAGGTCACGCAAACATATTGCGCGAAATCCAGCCGGAGCATGCATGGAAAGAAAATAATCCTCCATCGGGACGAAATATTGCGTCGTCCATTCTCACCGTCCCGTCTTCAGAAGACGCGACGGCAAACCGGTCAGCGCAATTATCCCCCCTCCATACATGCGTCAGCGCAAACATTATTCCAAAAAAGCCAGCTCACGCTTATCGAAAATTATCTGGGCGATTGAATTATGTCAATAATGCTGACATATTTAACGCGACAGAACGGAGCACAGATGTGAATTCGACGAACGATCTGAATTATATAAGCAATCCGTTGACGGCTGAGGAGGCGGCCGATCTCAACGTGATCGAACTTCTGTTTTTTTCTTATCGCGACTTCACCGCCGACCCTGATCTTATTCTGGAGAAGATCGGCTTCGGGCGGGCCCATCACCGTGTCCTCTACTTCATCAACCGCAAGCCCGGCATGACGGTTGCGGAGCTGCTGGAGGTTTTGCGGATCACCAAGCAGAGCCTGTCGCGGGTGCTCAAGCAGCTGATCGATACCGGCCATGTCGTACAGGCCACCGGCCTGCATGACCGCCGCCACCGCAAGCTTTACCCGACCAGGAGCGGTCGCGAGCTGACGCTGGCCCTCGCCCTGCCCCAGTCGCGGCGCATCGCGCGCGCACTGGAGGATTGCGCCCCGCAGGACCGCGCGGTGATCGAACGCTTCCTTTATAATATGGTCAATCCCGAACGGCGTGCGCAGATCGACGAGTTTTCTGCCGGCGCCGGTAATGATTAGATATTGGAGCGCATCCCGAAAAGTGTGAAACGGTTTTCGGAAAAGATGCGCGTCAAGACAAAGAGATCGAGCGCCGGTCTGATCCAATCAGATCGAAAGGCGCTCTAGTGTTACGTCTGGTTGCAGTAAGTGCTTGTATAAAAACATGTCCATACAGGCAGTGAATAGACGTGCCGCATTCCAATGAGTAATATGCCCGGCGACGCATGTTGCGTCATAGTCGAATAATCGGAACGGGATCGAAAGACGCCATGGCAGCAGAAGAAGAAAAGACGCTCTCGGATGACGCGCCGCATCTCCTCGTCGTTGATGACGATACGCGCATCCGCAGCCTTCTCTCGCAATATCTGACCAATAGCGGTTTCCGTGTCACCATGGCCGGCAGCGCCGCCGAAGCGCGCCGCAAGCTGGAAGGCATCGATTTCGACCTTCTGATCCTCGACGTCATGATGCCGGGCGAGACCGGCGTTTCGCTGACGCGCTCGCTGCGCGAGCAGAAGAATGTCCCCATTCTCATGCTGACTGCCCTGTCGGAGACCGACAGCCGCATCGACGGGCTCGCCGCGGGTGCCGATGACTACCTGCCCAAGCCCTTCGATCCCCGCGAGCTGACGCTTCGCATCAACAACATCCTGCGGCGCGGAGCTCCGCCCGCCCAGCCGAAGATCGAACAGATCGTGTTCGGCCCCTATACTTTCTTTATCCCGCGCCGCGAGCTGAAAAAGGGCTCAGAAACGATCAAGCTGACCGATCGCGAGCAGGACATCATGGCGATCTTCGCCGAGCGGGCCGGTGAAACGATCCCCCGTCACGAGCTGACCGGTCAGGACGGCGATGTCGGCGAGCGTACGATCGACGTCCAGATCAATCGCCTTCGCCGCAAGATCGAGCAGGACCCGGCCAATCCGGTCTGGCTCCAGACCGTGCGCGGCATCGGCTATAAGCTGAGCATCGAGTAGCAATCGGCAGTGCCGGGGCGGTGCGATCGGAAATGGTGCTTTCACAGAACGCCAAGCGCAACCTGGAAAGATTTCACCGGTTGTGCGGAGCGCTGCGAATTGGCATCGCTGACCGCGAACATCGCCCTTATGCCGCAGCCAGTGTGGGCCTGACAGGATGAAATCGCCCTTGAGAAAATTCTCCCGCTGGTTGGCCCGCACAATGCCCAAGGGGCTTTATGCGCGGTCGCTCATCATCATCATCGCGCCGATGGTGCTGCTGCAGTCCGTGATCGCCTATGTGTTCATGGAACGTCACTGGCAGATGGTGACGGAACGCCTTTCCACCGCCGTCGTGCGCGATATTTCCGCAATCATCGACATTCTGGAAACCTATCCGCAGGAACCGGGCTACGATAATCTGATCCGCATCTCGCAGCAGCGGCTGGCGCTGAATATTTCGATCCTGCCGCCCGATCCGCTGCCGCCGCCCGGACCGAAGCCGTTCTTCGCCATTCTCGATTACTTCCTGAGCGAAGAGATTACCCGCCAGATCAACAGGCCCTTCTGGGTGGACACCGTGGGCGATTCCGATCTCATCGAAATCCGCATCAAGCTTGAGGACAAGGTGCTGCGCGTCTTTGCAAGGCGCAGTCAGGCCTATGCATCCAATACCGGCATCTTCCTGACCTGGATGGTCGGCACCGCGCTCGTTCTGCTGATTATCGCCATCGCCTTCCTGCGCAACCAGATCAAGCCGATCCAGCAGCTTGCCGAGGCAGCCGAAAGTTTCGGCAAGGGTCGGCCCATGCCGGAAGGTTTTCACCCGCGCGGGGCCGAGGAAGTGCGGCGCGCCGGCATCGCCTTCATCCAGATGCGCTCGCGCATCGAGCGCCAGATCGAGCAGCGCACGGCGATGCTGTCGGGCGTCAGCCACGATCTGCGCACCATCCTCACCCGCTTCAAGCTGCAACTGGCGCTGGCTGGCCATTCCATCGACACCGAGCCGCTCAATCAGGATATCGCCGACATGCAGACCATGCTTGAAGGCTATCTTGCCTTTGCGCGCGGCGAAGGCTCGGAAGAAACGGCAAGCTATGACGTCACCAGACTGTGCGAGAAGCTGGAGAACGAGGCGCGACTGCGCGAACGCGGCTTCAGGTACCGCATTGAGGGCGACAGCGAAGTTCATGTGCGCCCCAACGCCTTCTCGCGTCTGGTCAGCAATCTCGTATCGAATGCCTTCCGTCACGCGCAAAATGTCGAGCTGTCGATTTCGCATGTTGAGGGCTGGCTGAAAGTCGTCGTGGACGATGACGGGCCGGGCATTCCGGAAGACCGCCGGGAAGATGTCTTCAAGCCGTTCGTCCGGCTGGATGAAGCGCGGACGCAGGATTCAGGCGGCACGGGCGGGCTGGGTCTTGCGATTGCCCGCGACATCGCGCGCAGTCATGGCGGCGACATCACGCTGGAAGATTCGCCTCTGGGCGGCCTCCGCGCCATCATCCATATTCCGGCTTAGAGCGGTTCCTGTTCTAACGCAATCGCCGGAACCGCTCTAACTTATCGCATTATCCAACGCATCGAAGCGGGTTAAGAAATCAGTCCAGTGAACTGATTTCCCCGCGTAGCCGTTTCACACTTTTGCTGAAAATGTTCTGGGCGTTCTGGCTTGGGGCTGGGGAAATAAACTTCAGAGCAAAGCGATAAGCAGGAGTTTTCACGCTTCTTTTCCCTCATCCTGAGGAGCCGTTGAAAACGGCGTCTCGAAGGGCTGAGGGAAAACGCCCAATGCCTACCACAGTGCCTGCCGAGACGGCTCCTTCGCAAGCTCAGAAGCCTCCTCAGGATGAGGGATCGACGCAGTTGCTCAACGCGAAATCATCATGCTCTCAATAAAGCTTGCCGCCGTTCGGCACCGGCTTGTCGATTGCCGCGAGAACCACTTCCCCGTTTTCATCTGGCATGCCGAGCGTCAGCACTTCCGACATGAAGGGGCCGATCTGCCGTGGCGGGAAATTTACCACGGCCATGACCTGCTTGCCGACCAGTTCCTCCGCCGTATAGCGCTTGGTAATCTGGGCCGACGATTTCTTGATGCCGATCTTTTCGCCGAAATCGATCTTCAGCTTATAGGCGGGCTTGCGCGCTTCCGGAAAGGGCACGGCTTCCACGATGGTTCCGCTGCGGATATCGACCTTTTCGAAATCCGCCCAGCTGATGGTGGTTGCTTCGCTCATTTTCTCGTCCCCCTCACTCACTCACGATCGGATGAGAGCCTGAATTCAAAAGCGGCATGTGCGTGCGAAAATGGCGATTTTCGAGTACCGGAGCGGAGCGTACTTCCGAGCATAGTCCCGAAAAGTTGCAGACTTTTCGGGACTATGCGTCTGAGAAAGCTACGTGAGCACCGGAACGCAGACAAATTGCCATTTGCAGCCGCACAGGGCGACTTTTGGAACAGGCTCTCAGGCGCGACCGACGGTCTCGAACACCACACTTTCCAGCGCCTCGCGGGCCGTGACGCCCGACCAGACCACGAACTGGAAAGCCTGGAAATAGGCTTCGCACGCTTCCAGCGCCGCCGACAGCAGCACTTCAACCTGACGGCTCGTCGGTTCCGCACCGCCTGCCAGCAGCAGCGACTGGCGATACATGATCGCGCCTTCCTGCTGCCAGAGGTCGAAATGGCCCATCAGCAGTTTTTCGTTGATGAGCGAAAGCAGGCGCATCACTTCGTTCACGCGCGGCTCGGCCACCTTGATGTCGAATGCGCAGGCCAGATGCAGCGCCTCGAAATCCTCCATCCAGGAAAACGAGATGTGATAGTCAGTCCAGTTGCCCGCAACCGAGATTGCGATTTCGTCGTCGCCAGTCCGCTCGAACGTCCAGTCGTTTGAATGCGCGACCTGCTCGATCACATCCACCGGATGCGCCTCACGCGCGAATTCAAGCTCAAGAAGGCCCATGTCCGTTTCCTGTTCTGGGAAACACCTGCCCCCAGATGCTTCCTAATTCCCGGCGCGCAAGAATTTGCCCGCCCGCGCCAGCCACCGCGCAAGAACAAGCGCAGGAAAACAGGCACGAATTGATCGGTCGAGGAACCGGCATGCACAACGGCATGCAAGCGCCCCAATGGCACACGCACATACGCAACTGATACTGGAAAGCAGCCTGAAAGACGCGAAACCTGACACTCAGCCCCTCGCCGCCGCCTACATGACCGCGTTACGAATCATGTAGTGTTTTCAGTCTATTGATGCTGAATCTGAACGCCAGCCCCTTTTCAAAAAAGAGACATGAAAGCATGTGGAAATATACGAGGGACCGGCCGCGCCCCTTGCCTTAAGCGACTCTAAGACAAGGGTTTTTGCCACTTGCGGCCTGTTAATAAATATTCAGGGATTATTTTTGGATTTAGCCGAAGTTGAAGCCGATTTTGCCGGTTTGGCATCAGAATCGGCTTCAAATTTCGCAAGACGCGCTTCGAGAGCTTCGATTCTTGCCAGCAAGGCGCTGTTTTCCGCACGTGCCTTGATCGCCATTTCACGGACGGCTTCGAAGTCCTCGCGCTGCACCACGTCGAGCGTGTTCAGCACGCGTTCTCCTTGCGAACGCAACGCCGTTTCCACCTCACGGCGCACGCCCTGCGCAGCGCCTGCCGCATCCGTCACAAGCTTGGCGAGTTCATCGAAAACCCGGTTCTGTCCGCTGGTCATGGCAATCATTCCTTATTTCCAGGAGAGACCTGTTGAAAACATAAATTTGAAATAGGGCCGTCTCGGGTCCGATGCAAGCGTAGCCATGGAAAGTGATCGCACTCGGCGTGAGCAAAAACCACAAGCTCCCGAGGAACGAGGCGAATGTACTTAAGGCTGCCTTAAGGGTACATCAGCACCCGAAGCGCATAAAAACGCGATTTGCAGCACGGCGGGAACGGCTTGACCATAAAGGGTTGGTCCAGCATGTTCCCTCACAAAACGGAGTGATTTCATGATTGAGACGTTGCTGCCCGTATCGGCGCTCGCCTTCCCCAATATCGATCCGGTGATTTTCCGGATCGGGCCGCTGGCAGTGCACTGGTACGGCCTCGGCTATGTGGTCGGCATCATGTTCGCCTGGTGGTACGGCAAGAAGCTCCTGCGAAGCCATCGTCTGTGGGCAAATAACCAACCGCCCATGGCCCCGGAAGCGCTCGACGATTTCGTCATCTGGGCCGCGCTGGGCGTCGTGCTCGGCGGGCGCATCGGCTACGTGCTCTTCTATAATTTCTCCTATTATATCTCCAACCCGCTCGCCATCCCGGCGGTGTGGGATGGCGGCATGTCGTTCCACGGCGGCATTCTGGGCACGACGCTCGCCATGATCCTGTTCGCCCGCTCGCGCGGCATCAGGGTCTGGAGCATGTTCGATACGATTGCCGCCGGCGTGCCGGTCGGCCTCGGCGTCGTGCGCATCGCCAATTTCATCAATTCCGAACTCTGGGGCCGCGTCAGCGACGTGCCATGGGCGGTCTATTTCCCCAATGGCGGCCCGCTGCCGCGCCATCCAAGCCAGCTTTACGAGGCTTTCCTCGAGGGGTTTGTACTTTTCTTCGTGCTGTTCCTGCTGGTCTGGGTCGGGCGCAAGCTGAAGAAGCCGGGCTTTATCGCAGGCGCATTCGTCACCGGCTACGGCCTCAGCCGCATTGCGGTCGAATTCTTCCGCGAGCCGGACGCCCAGCTCGGCTATCTCGTCGGCGGATGGCTCACCATGGGCATGGTGCTTTCGGTGCCGATGGTGCTGATCGGCCTTTGGGCCATGTGGCGTGCAAACCGGGCTGCCGCCAAGGATGCCTGATCTCTCGCTGAAAGACCGGCTGAAACGCCTGATCGCCGCCTCCGGGCCGATCAGCGTGGCCGATTACATGGCAGCCTGCCTCGGCGATCGTGAGGCAGGCTATTACACCACGCGCGAACCGTTCGGACGCGAGGGCGATTTCATCACCGCGCCGGAAGTGAGCCAGATGTTTGGTGAGCTGATCGGCATCTGGTGCGTCAGCGAATGGGATGCGCTGGGCCGTCCGGGCGCATTCGTGCTGTGCGAAATCGGCCCCGGCCGCGGCACGCTGATGAGCGATATGCTGCGCACCATCGGCAGGCTCGCCCCGCAAATGCTGGCTACTGCCCGCATAGCCATGGTCGAAACCAGCCCGCGCCTTGTCGAGAGGCAAAAGGAAAAGCTGGCCGATGCGGGCGCGAAGATCGACTGGTTCGAGCGCTTCGCCGATATTCCCGGCGATACTGCCAACGGCCCTTTGATCCTCGTGACCAATGAGCTGTTCGACGCGATCCCGTTGCGGCAGTTCGTCAAGGCCAATGGCCGCTTTGTCGAACGGATGATTGCGCTTGACGACAAGGGCGATTTTCAATTCGTCAGCGGTCTGGCCGGCATCGATCCGGCTCTCCTGCCGCAAGGTCACGCAGACGCAGAAGAAGGGGCTATCTTTGAAGCAGCCCCGGCGCGCACGGCCTTGATGCAGGAGATCGCCACCCGTATTGCCACAACGCGCGGCGCGGCGCTCAACATCGATTACGGCCATCTGGAATCCGGCGTTGGCGACACGCTGCAAGCCATGCTGAAACACAGCTTCGACGATGTGTTCGCCCATCCGGGGGAAGCCGACCTAACCAGCCATGTCGATTTCGATAGTCTGGAAAAGACCGCTCGGGCCAGCAACTGCAAGACCGGGACGATGACGCAGGGCGAGTTTCTGCTCGCAATGGGCCTGCTGGATCGCGCCGGAAGGCTCGGCGCAGGCAAGGATGCGGCGTTTCAGGAAAAAATCAGGCAGGATGTCGAAAGACTGGCTGCACCCGACCAGATGGGAACCTTGTTCAAGGTTCTCGCATTGAGTGACCGGCAGACACGCCTCTATCCTATCGAACCTGCCTGAAGCCTTTCAAAAAGCTTTTGACAAGCAGACCCTCCTACCCCACCATCCCGCCGTTTAAAGTGAGAATGCTATGACAGACACGCCGCAACCGCTCCGTTCGCCTCTCCTTGAAAAGCCCGTCGGACAGAACGGGAAGCGGATTGCGCACGGCTTCTTCACCCGCAAGGGCGGCGTTTCGGATGGCATCTATACGGGCCTCAATGTCGGCAGCGGATCGAACGATGTGCCGGAAAAGGTCGCGGAAAATCGCCGCCGCGTGGCGGAAAGCCTCGGCGTTGCGCCCGATCATCTCATGACCGTGCATCAGGTCCATTCGCCCGATGTGATCCACGTCACAGAACCCTTCGGCAGCCCGCGCCCGAAGGCCGACGCCATGGTGACGAACGTTCCCGGCATCGCCATTGGCGCGCTTTCCGCCGATTGCGGGCCGGTGCTGTTTGCCGATCACGAAGCGGGAATCATAGGCTCCGCTCATGCCGGATGGCGCGGCGCATTTGCGGGCGTGCTGGAAAACACCATCGAAGCGATGATCGGGCTTGGCGCGAAGCGCAAAAATATCGTGGCTGTTCTTGGCCCGACCATCGGGCCGGAAAACTATGAGGTCGGACCGGAATTTTATGCCGAATTCATCGGCAAGGACCCGGCCTATACCGCCTATTTCCGTCCATCCGGAAAAGCCGACCACAAGCTGTTCGATCTGTGGACCTTCATCACCGACCGTCTGACGAAGGCAGGTGTGCAGGCAGAATCGCTGCGCCAGTGCACCTATGCCGATGAGGAACAGTTCTATTCCTACCGGCGCACCACCCATCGCAACGAACCCGATTACGGGCGCCAGATTGCAGCGATCGCCATCATAGAAGATTAGGAGAACCGCATGGCCCTTCACTTCGAGCCGGAAGAATTCGCCGCACGTCGCGACCGACTGACCTTGAAGATGGAGGAGGAGAAGCTGGATGCACTGCTGCTGTTCGCGCAGGAGAGCATGTACTGGCTGACCGGCTATGATACATTCGGTTTCTGCTTCTTCCAGTGCCTTGTCGTGAAGGCCGACGGGTCCATGGTGCTGATGACGCGCTCCGCCGACCTGCGGCAGGCGCGCCATACATCCAACATCGAGAACATCGTCGTCTGGACCGACCGCGACAATGCCAATCCGGCCTCGGATCTGCGCAATATCCTGACGGAACTGGACCTGCTCGGCACACGGATCGGGATCGAATACCAGACGCATGGCCTGACCGGGGCCAATGCCCGCAAGCTGGACGAACAGTTGCAGAGCTTTGCCAAGCTTTACGATGCGTCCGGCATGGTGGATCGCCTGCGTCTGATGAAAAGCCCCGCCGAAATCGCCTATGCCAAACGCGCCGCGGAACTCAGCGACGATGCGCTGGATGCGGCGATAAAGCTGACCAAGGGCGGCGCGAACGAAGCCGATATTCTGGCTGCGATGATGAGCGCCAATTTCGCGGGCGACGGCGATTATCCCGCGAACGAATACATCATCGGCTCCGGCGACGACGCCCTGCTCTGCCGCTACAAGTCCGGGCGGCGCAAGCTGAACAAGAACGACCAGCTCACGCTCGAATGGTCGGGCGTCTTCCGGCACTACCACGCGCCGATGATGCGTACGCTGATCGTCGGCAAGCCGACCGCGCACCATCAGAAACTTTATGCCGCTGCGCGCGAGGCACTGGAAGCGGTGGAAGCGGCGATGACACCAGCCTCGACATTCGGCGACGTGTTCGACGCCCATGCCCGGACCATGGAAGCCCATGGCCTCACCCGCCACCGCCTCAATGCCTGCGGCTATTCGGTGGGCGCGCGCTTCACCCCGTCATGGATGGACCCGCAGATGTTCTATGCCGGAAACCCGGAAAGCATCCAGCCGGACATGACGCTTTTTGCGCATATGATCATCATGGATTCCGACACGCAGACCGCCATGACACTGGGGCAGACATATCTCACAACAAATGGGGCGGCTCAGCCATTATCCCGCCATTCTCTTGATATGATTGTCAAATGAGGCGCAATCGGCGATAAAACGGCACGTCGGCAAAAGTCGACAGATTGAACTGTAAATGCCCTATCGCAGAGAACCTGCGCCTTCAGGAGCATGAAGCCGAACATGAACAAGGCACATCTTTCAACGATGTCGTTGCTGGCCGGGTTGCTTGTGAGCGTCCTTGCCGCCTGCAACAGCACTGAATCCGCGCTGAACGTGCAAGGCAGCAATCAGGGCTCTGGCCAGAGTTCTGGCCAAGTTGCGCCGACGACGACGCCCGGCACCCCGGCAACGGGCGCCGCGCAACCTGCGGGAACAACCGCAACCGGCACCACGCCTGCAACGTCCACACCTGCAACGTCCACACCGGCAGCGCCGCAACGCAGTGCAGCGCTCAAACCGGGCAAATTGCATATCGCCCCGATTGTCGGCGCGCCGGTCAATGTGGTGACGCCGCTCACCCACCGCATGAATGATGACGCGAAGGCGAAAGGCATCGCGCTCGCGGGCAATAATGAGCCGGGTGCCGCCTATGTCATGAAGGGATATTTCTCCGTTCTTTCGGAAGATAACCAGACCACGGTGCTCTATGTCTGGGACGTTCTGGACGCTTCGGGCAACCGGCTCCACCGCATACAGGGGCAGGAGAAGATTCCGGGCGCCGCCGCAGACTCATGGAGCGTCGTCCCCGCCTCCGCTATGCAGACAATCGCCGATCGCACCATGCAGGAATATTCCACCTGGCTTGCGGCAAATCGCGCATAGAAACTTGCTTTGGCAGCAAAAGACTGAAATCTTTTGCTGAATCTGTTTTGCCTACTGTGGGAAAGCCGGAAAACCGGGCTTTTTACAGCAATTGTGTTCCCGGGGGCCTTGCAATGACGATGACTCTTTGCAATAGCCCCCGCATCCGAAAGAAAACCTTGCAAGCTGCAGTACTTGATCCCGTCAAAAACTACGCAGCTTAAAGTTTTTAAGAGATTAAGTCCGCTCCGGCGGACTGTTGCGACAGAACCAAACTGCAAACCGCGACCGCATCGGCGTCAGAGGCAAAAGAATGAAACTTTTCGCAGGCAACTCCAACCGGGTTCTTGCCGAATCCGTTGCTCAATATCTCAACATTCCGCTCGGCAAGGCCAGCGTCCGTCGCTTCGCCGATCAGGAAATCTTCGTAGAGATTCAGGAAAACGTGCGCGGCGAAGACGTATTCGTTCTGCAATCGACCTCCTACCCGGCAAACGATCACCTGATGGAACTGCTCATCATGATCGATGCCTTCCGCCGCTCCTCGGCCCGCCGCATCACTGCCGTCCTGCCCTATTTCGGCTATGCCCGTCAGGACCGCAAGCCCGGTCCGCGCACGCCAATCTCTGCCAAGCTCGTCGCCAATCTCATCACCGAAGCCGGTGCAAACCGCGTCCTGACCCTCGATCTCCACGCCGGCCAGATTCAGGGCTTCTTCGATATCCCGACCGACAATCTCTATGCCGTTCCGGTCATCGCCCGCGACGTGAAGGCCAATTATGCGACCGGCAACTGCATGGTCGTATCCCCCGACGTCGGCGGCGTGGTGCGCGCCCGCTCACTGGCAAAGCGCATCGACGCGCAGCTCGCCATCGTCGACAAGCGCCGCGAACGTCCGGGTGAATCGGAAGTCATGAACGTCATCGGCGATGTTTCCGGCAAGGACTGCCTGCTGTTCGACGATATCGTCGATTCCGGCGGCACGCTCTGCAACGCAGCCGAAGCCCTGCTCAACAAGGGCGCGAACAGCGTCACCGCCTACATCACGCACGGCGTTCTCTCCGGCGGCGCGGTTGCCCGTATCGCCTCGTCCAAGCTGAAGGAACTGGTCATCACCGATTCCATCCAGCCGACGACCGCCATCAACGATGCGCCGAATATCCGCGTGCTCTCGATCTCCGATCTCATCGGCGAAGCCATCGCCCGCACGGCGGCGGAAGAATCCGTTTCGAGCCTGTTCGACTAAAACACCAGTCGGATCACAATCCCGAGACATGCCGCCAGCAACAGCACGAGCGGCATGTTGAGCTTCAGAACGACAAGCAGAAATGCCGCCGCGCCTGCGATCAGGACGGCGGCATTGTCTATTGTGCTCCAAACCGGAAGCGGTAGCGAGAACGGGCCGATGCTCTTTTCCACGATCTGCGCAAAGATCACATGCAGCGAAAACCACAGCGCCAGATTGGCGATAACGCCGACGACCGCAGCCGTGATGCCGCCCAGCATGGCCGAAAGCCAGCGCACCTGACGCAGCCGTTCCACAAAAGGCGCCCCTGCCAGTATCCATAGGAAACAGGGCACGAAGGTAAACCACAGCGCGATCAGCCCGCCTATCACCCCGCCCGCAAGCGGCGGCAGGCCCGACAGGTTCGCGGCCCCCACAAAACCGACGAAAACCAGAACGAGGATCAGCGGTCCCGGCGTGGTTTCGGCAAGCCCCAGTCCGGTCAGCATTTCGCCGGGCTTCATCCAGTTGAAATGGTCTACCGCCTGCTGCGCCGTATAGGAGAGCACCGCATAAGCGCCGCCGAAGGTTACCGCCGCCAGCTTTGAGAAAAACGCGGCCTCCTGCGCGAAGACATGCGCGCCGCCGAAGGTCATATAAAGAAGGACGAGTGGCAGAAGCCAAAGCCCGCCCCAGATGAGCGTCTGCTGCGTGAACTCACGCAAAGCGCCGGGCGTCGCCTCACCGAGAACGGTTGTCGCGCCATTCCCCTGAACCAGATGCCGCAATCCACCTGCTATCGCCGCCAGCAGCACGACGAGCGGAAACGGCAGTTTCAAAAGCGCTATCGCAATGAATGCCGCAATCGCTACGCAATAGGAAAAACCGGAAGCAAGCGTACGCTTTCCCATCCGGTACAGCGCTTCAAAGACCACCGCCAGCACCGCAGCCTTGAGGCCGAACAGCAGTCCCGCCACCACATCCACATGTCCGAACGCGATATAGAGAGCGGACAAGGCAAGCATCACGGCAGCGCCGGGCAGCACGAACAGAAGTCCGGCCAGCAGGCCGCCGCGCCAGCCTTTCACCGCCCAGCCTGCATAGGTCGCAAGCTGCATGGCTTCCGGCCCTGGCAGCAACATGCAGAAATTGAGCGCGTGGATCAGTCGCTCCTGATCCATCCATTTCTTCTCATCAACGATGATGCGTTGCAGCATGGCGATCTGCGCCGCCGGACCGCCGAAGGACAAAAGCCCGATCTTGCCGAATGTCGTGAAAAGTTCTTTGAAATCCGGCTGCTTTATTGGCTGTGTCACGCTGTCATCCTGAATGATCCGACCAAGCTCTTGCTGACAATCATTGCAGGTTCATGACAGTTTTCACAGGCTTACTCGGCGGCGGCACCTTCTTCGGCAAAATCATCCGGCGCATTCGGGTCGCCCGGCGCGGTCTCGCAGCCGAGATCAGGGAAATTGACGATGCGCATACCCTTGAAATCATTGCGGACCACCAGAAGCCCGCGCTCCTCAAAATAGGTCAGCAGACGCCGGGCGCGGCTGAACGAATGCGTGCCATAGGCCCGCGCCAGCGCCGCGTCCGACGGGCAAGGCGCACCTGTCACCGCTGCCTGCGCCACAATCAGGAACACGCCCTGCACGTCGTCGGTGAGGCTTTCCGACAAGGAAAGCGCCTGCTGCCATGTCTCTCCATTGGCGACATCGCTTTCAATGCTGGCCTGCGCCACCGCCAGCCTGCGCCGGAAGGCCGGTAGCGCCAGCGGTTCGCCCGGAACGCGGTGAATGCGGCAACGCACCAGAAAATCCTGATAGAGAACGGCAACCGAGCGGAAGGAGGCTTCGGGGTCGTCCACGATCTCGCGCATCACCTTTTCCAGAAGCTCCTCGCGTTCGGCTTCCACAATACCAGGGAAAAGCGGCGCTTCGACCGGTTCGGCTTCGGGCTTGGGCTTTGCCACCTGAGCCAGAATTTCCGCTGTCGATGGCGGCGGCGGCGGTGGCGGCGCTCTGCGGACAGCAGTGCGGATTTCCTGCGGCGCAGGCGTGAAAATGAGGTCGAGCGCATCTTCCGGCGCATCGGGAAGCGGCATCAGCTTCGGCGACGATGAACGTGCCGATGTCTCAACCTTGCCGATCTTGATCGGCAATGGACGGCGCGACAAGGCCGGTCCGAGCGCCACGAAATGCCCGCGCTGCAAATCGCGGAACATTTCCGCCTGTTTGCGTTCCATGCCGAGAAGATCGGCAGCACGCGCCATATCGATATCGAGAAAGGTTCGCCCCATCAGAAAATTGGAGGCTTCGGCAGCAACGTTCTTGGCAAGCTTCGCCAGTCGCTGCGTCGCGATGACGCCCGCCAGCCCGCGCTTGCGCCCACGGCACATGAGATTGGTCATCGCGCCCAGCGAAAGCTTGCGTGCTTCGTCCGACACTTCACCGGCAGCGGCAGGCGCAAAGAGCTGCGCCTCATCCACGACGACCAGCATCGGATACCAGTAATCGCGCTCCGCATCGAAAAGCCCGCCGAGGAAAGCCGCCGCCGAACGCATCTGCTGCTCGACGTCCAGCCCTTCCAGATTGAGCACCACCGAAACGCGGTGCTGGCGGATGCGTCCGGCAATGCGGGTCAGTTCGGCTTCGGTGCGGGCGGCGTCAACGACGACATGGCCGTAAAGATCGGCCAGCGTGACGAAATCGCCTTCCGGGTCGACGATGCATTGCTGCACCCATTGCGCGCTCTGTTCCAGCAGGCGGCGCAGAAGATGCGACTTGCCGGAGCCGGAATTGCCCTGCACGAGCAGGCGCGTGGCGAGAAGCTCCTCAAGATCAAGCATGGCCTGCTTGCCACCGCCCAGCGCCGCTGCCGAAGCAGAACCGCTACCAGTGACAGAACCCATGTCGATACCGACCTGCATCTCGCCTCCTTGATTGAAAATGACAGAAACAGACGACTCGCACGGCCATGCCGCCAGTCGATCAGGCATTCGCTTAACATCTTTGGCGCGTCAAATGCCACCCGTTAAGACAAATGCCCACAGATGCCGGGCAGTAGATTTCAACCTGAAGTTTTGATAGCAATCTGACGAGGGGGCAAAAGCAGCAGGCGTCCAGCCAGCGGGCGCGTCGGGGAGGATGAGCCGCTCCGACCGAGGCAAAGGCTTTGCTCTCTATTCGGAGGTGGATTGAATGTGGTTAATACCCATTAGATTCACACTTAGAATAAAGAAAACCCGCACCAGCTGGCAAGCGACGGTGCGGGTACACTTCTTTAGCTAAGAACCCGGTAGCTGGAGTTAGCGCTTCAGCTACCGATCCGAATATAGGCCATCGGGTGCATTTTTTCAACTATGGTCTAGTCAGCCCTGCGCAAAGGCAAACCCAAAAAACTTGCGCCGCCGCGCGCTATGCTCTATAGCACCGCCATCCGCGTAGACACCCTTGGAGGCAACGCGGAATGGAGCGGTCCGGTCTTTCACCTGTGTGACAGACGATACGGGCTGTTTCATGTCGTTTGTTGAAGCATGATCCCGAAAAGTGGGAAACCGGTTTCGGACAAGATCATGCGCGGAAAACAGGCGACACTCCAGTAACATCGAAAGGAAATGCCATGAGCGAGACTTACGTGCTCAAGGCCGATCTGCGTACCCGGGTTGGTAAGGGGTCCTCCCGCGAACTGCGTCGCAACGGCCAGATTCCTGCAGTCATCTATGGCGACAAGCAGGAGCCCCTCGCAATCGCCGTCTCCTACAAGGAGATCTTCTACAAGATCCATGGCGGTGGTTTTAAGACCACGGTTGCCACGATCGAAGTAGACGGCAAGAAGATTCAGGTCCTCCCGAAGGACTACCAGCTGGACCCGGTCCGCGACTTCCCGCAGCATGTCGACTTCCTGCGCGTTTCCGCGAAGTCGGTCGTCCACGTGAATGTTCCGGTTCACTTCAAGAACGAAGAAGCAGCTCCCGGCATCAAGCGCGGCGGCGTTCTCAACATCGTTCGCCACGACGTTGAACTGATCGTTCCGGCCAATGCAATTCCGGAAGCACTTGAATTCGACCTGACCGGCCTCGAAATCGGTGACTCGGTTCACATTTCGGCAATCAAGCTGCCGAAGGGCGTGACGCCTGCTATCCAGGATCGCGACTTCACCATCGCCACGATCGCTGCTCCTGCCGGCCTGAAGTCGGAAGAAGCCGCTGAAGGCGCTGCAGAAGAAGAAGCCAAGGACGGCGAATAATCGCTTCCTGATATTAGGGGTCTGAATACCATGCTGCTCATCGCAGGTCTTGGCAATCCGGGCCCCAAATATGCGCATAACCGGCACAATATCGGTTTCATGGCGGCGGATGAAATATTCCGCCGCCATCGCTTTTCCAACTGGCAGAAGAAATTTCAGGCCGAAATCGCCGACGGCGTGATCGACGGCGAAAAGGTGCTGCTCATCAAGCCGCAGACCTTCATGAATCTCTCCGGCCAATCCATCGGCGAAGCGATGCGCTTTTATAAGCTGACGCCTGCCGACCTCGTCGTGATCTATGACGAACTGGACCTCGTTCCCGGCAAGCTGCGCATCAAGACCGGCGGCGGCTCCGGCGGCCATAATGGCATCAAGTCTATCGACGCCCATATGCAATCCTTTCCCGGTGGCCAGAATTATCGCCGCATGCGGCTTGGCATCGGTCACCCGGGCGCGAAGGAACTGGTACATAATTATGTCCTCGGCGATTTCGCCAAGGCCGACAATGAATGGCTGGATACGCTTTTGGGCGCTGTCGCCGATAATGTCGCCATGCTCGCCAAGGGCGGGGACAACAGTTTCATGAACCGCGTTGCGCTCGCCATGGGCGACGGCAATCAGCGGCCCAACGGTTTCAAGGCTGATCCTGCACAACTGGAAAAAGCGCCACCAAAGGCCCAGAGCCACATCCGGCAGGCACGCCAGAACCAGAAGAAGCCGAACATTCCTGAAAGCGGCCCGATGGCCGACATGCTCAAGCGGCTTTTCGGGAAAAAGGATTGACGCTGTGCCGTCCTATGACGCATAGCCACACCAAGAAAATTCTAGTCTGATAGGTACGATCATGGGTTTCAAATGCGGCATCGTCGGTCTGCCAAATGTAGGCAAGTCGACGCTTTTCAACGCGCTGACCAAAACGGCCGCCGCACAGGCCGCGAACTATCCGTTCTGCACCATCGAGCCGAACACCGGCGAAGTGGCGGTTCCCGATCCGCGCCAGAACGAGATTGCCAAGATCGCAGGTTCGAAGGAAATCATCCCGACCCGCATCAACTTTGTGGACATTGCGGGCCTCGTGCGCGGCGCTTCGAAGGGCGAAGGTCTCGGCAATCAGTTCCTCGCCAACATCCGCGAAGTCGATGCCATCGTGCATGTGCTGCGCTGCTTCGAGGATGACGACATTACCCACGTCGAAGGCCGCATCGATCCCGTATCGGACGCCCAGACCGTTGAAACCGAACTGATGCTGTCGGACCTCGAAAGCATCGAGCGCCGCATCGTGCAGATCCGCAAGCGTGCCACCGGCAAGGACAAGGAAGCCCTCACCATCCTGCCGGTGATGGAAGCCGCACTTGAACTGCTGCAGAATGGCCAGCCTGTTCGCCTGATGCTGAAGGACATTTCGCCGGAAGACCTTCTGATCCTGAAGGGCCTGAACCTGCTGACTTCCAAGCCCGTTCTTTATGTCTGCAACGTTGCGGAAGGCGACGCCGCCAAGGGCAACGAATATAGCGCAGCCGTCGACAAGATGGCCGAGGAACAGGGCGCGCAGACGGTCATCATTTCCGCCGCTATCGAGGCGGAAGTTGCACAGCTGCCCGATGAGGAAGCCAAGGAATATCTGGAAAGCATGGATCTTGAGGAACCGGGCCTCGACCGCCTGATCCGCGCCGGTTACAAGCTTCTCGACCTCATCACCTATTTCACCGCAGGACCGAAGGAAACCCGCGCCTGGACCATCCGGCGCGGCACCAAGGCTCCCGGCGCCGCCGGTGTCATCCACACCGATTTCGAGCGCGGCTTCATCCGCGCCCAGACCATCGCCTATGAAGACTACGTCAAATACAATGGCGAAGTCGGCGCAAAGGAAGCAGGCAAGGCAAGGGACGAAGGCAAGGAATACATCGTCCATGACGGCGATGTGATGCTGTTCCGCTTCAATACCTGATAGCAGGGCGCTGAAATGCTAACGCATCACGCCCTGAAAATGCTCAATCACCGCACGGGCTCAACCAGGTCTCAATGAGTCAGGCTCAACGAGACCTAGAGCATTTCCAGCAAAAGTGTGAAACGTCTACGCGGGGAAATCAGTTCACCGGACTGATTTCTTATCCCGCTTCGATGCGTTGGATAATGCGATAAAACAAATAGTTAGAGCGGTTCCGGCGATTCTGTTAGAACAGGAACCGCTCTGGTATAAAGCGCGCCTCCCAAAAGTGTGAGCTGATTTCGCGTCTGGATAATGTGTAGTGATGTGGGAGAGTTTTTGATTCCGGGAGGTATCACCTATACTCTCGACGCTTTTCTTTTCCCTCACCCTGAGGAGCCGTTGAAAACGGCGTCTCGAAGGGTCGGGGAAAAACGCACAGTGCCCGCCCTCGTCCTTCGAGACGGCTCCCTCGCAAGCTTGGGAGCCTCCTCAGGATGAGGGAAAATCGTGGTACGATTCAGTGTGAGTGCATCGCACTTTATGAGTATGGAGGAGATTGAGGGTGAGCAAGCCTCTGCCGAAATATGCCTACGAGGATATGGAACCGGGAATGACCCTTCCCTTCGGTCCTCGTACGATCAGCAAGGAAGAAATCATCGAATTCGCCAGCGCGTTCGATCCGCAGCCCTTCCATCTGGACGAGGAAGCGGGCAAGGCGAGCGTATTGGGCGGGCTTGCCGCATCAGGCTGGCAGACCGTTTCCCTCATCATGCGCATGGTGTGCGACGCCTATCTCACCAATTCCACCTCGCAAGGCGGTCCCGGTGTCGAATTCACGCGGTGGAAGCGTCCCGTGCTCGCAGGCGATACGCTGAACGGCGTGACGACCATCAAGGACAAGCGCATTTCCAGATCGCGCCCCTCCATAGGCTTTGTCACCTTTCATCATGAGCTTTTCAATCAGCGCGGCGAAAGCGTGTGCGAAATGCAGCATCCATGCATGATGTTGCGGCGTGACTACGATGCGGCTGCGGGAGATGCGTCATGAGTTTTCTGGAAGACAATCTCGGGCAGACCGTCATGATCGGCAACTATACGTTTACAGCCGAGGAAATCATCGATTTCGCGCGGAAATACGATCCGCAGCCGTTCCATCTGGATAGCGAAGCGGCAAAGAAGAGCGTCTTCGGCGGGCTTTGCGCTTCCGGCTGGCATACGACCGCAGTGTTCATGAAGCTCAACGTCGCTTCCATCGTCAAGGCGACGAAGGAGGCTCTGAGACGCGGGGAGACGCCGCCGACATTCGGCCCCTCGCCCGGGTTTGAGAATCTGAAATGGCCGAAGCCGGTCTATGCCGGGGATACGATCACCTACAAGCGCGTGGTCCATGCCATCAGGCCGCTGGCGTCCCGTCCGGGCTGGTCGATGCTGACAATGACGACAACCGCGCATAACCAGAATGGCGAGGAAGTCCTGTCATTCGACAATGCGGCAATGGTGAAACTGCCGCCGAAAGCAGACCTCTGAAACAATAAAGCCCGGAGCGATCCGGGCTTTTTCGTATTCTCAGTCGCCTTCAAAGGCCACAAGGGTTCGGACCGGCACGCCGAGCGCTTCCAGCTTCTTGCGGCCTCCCAGGTCCGGCAGGTCGATGATGAAGCAGGCTGCGACGATCTCCGCGCCCATCTGAAGCAGGAGTTTCGCAGCCGCTTCCGCCGTTCCGCCGGTGGCAATCAGATCGTCCACCAGAATGATGCGCTCGCCCTTTTCAATCGCATCGCGATGCATTTCCATTTCGTCGATGCCGTATTCAAGGCTGTAGGCAATGCGCACGGTATCGCGCGGCAGCTTGCCCTTCTTTCGGATCGGCACGAAACCGGCGGAAAGCTGGTGCGCGATTGCGCCGCCCAGAATGAAACCGCGCGCCTCGATACCGGCTACCTTGTCGACCTTGTTGCCAGCATAGGGATAGACCAGTTCGTCGACGGAGCGGCGAAATGCCTGTGCATCGCCCATAAGCGTGGTCACGTCACGGAACTGGACGCCCGGCTTCGGATAGTCCGGAATAGTGCGGATCGCATCCTTCAAGCTGGCTTTAAATCCGGATTCCATTTTCCATCCTTTCAGGCGGCCTGTAGGCCGGTCAAACTAATCAAGGCAAAGTTGGGGCAAAGCCCCTTTACACCTTCAAACGGGTAAATTGCAAAAGAAACTGCCCGTTTCCGCCAGAAACATTGCGGCGACGAACCGTTCTTTTCATGGCTGAATTGTGGCGGCGGCAACGGCGCGCCATTTTTGGAAGCACAAAAAAATGGGCGCTCACGGCGCCCATCCTTAAAGTGAGGGTTGATCCCTGTCAGTGCTTCACATCCGACCAGATCGAACGCTTGGCGACATAAACCAGTCCTGCAAAGAGGATCAGGAATATCATGACCCGGAAACCGGTCCGCTTGCGATCTTCCAGATGCGGTTCAGCAGCCCACATGAGGAAAGCCGAAACGTCGCGTGCATACTGGTCCACCGTCTGCGGCGAGCCATCGTCATAGGTGACCTGATCGTCGCTCAGCGGCTTCGCCATTGCGAGTGCCTTTGCCGAAATGAAGTACGGGTTATAGTGCGTACCTTCGGCAATCTGCATGCCTGCCGGCGGCTGTTCATCGAAGCCGGTCAACAGAGAATGGATATAGTCCGGGCCACCTTCGGCATATTGCGTGAATATATCGAAGATGAACTGCGGAAAACCACGCTCCACCGCACGCGCCTTGGCGATGAGCGAGAAATCCGGCGGAGCCGCGCCGTTGTTTGCCGCAGCAGCCGCAGCCGCGTTCGGATAGGGCGACGGGAAGTGGTCGGTCGGAAGCGCCTTGCGGGTGAACATTTCGCCATCCGCGTTCGGGCCGTCCTGCACTTCATATTCAGCGGCAAGCGCCTTGACCTGTTCAGGCGAGTAACCGAGACCTTCCAGCGTGCGGAAGGCCACCAGGTTCATCGAATGGCAGGCCGAGCAGACTTCCTTGTAGACCTTCAGGCCGCGCTGGAGCTGGCCCTTGTCGTAGGTTCCAAACGGACCGGCGAAGCTCCACTTTTCCTGCTTGGGATGGTGGATCGGAAAATGTTCCGGCTCCGCGGGGTTACCGCCTTCCTCAGCCGAGGCACCACCCATTGAACTGGCAAGGGCGATACCAAGCGCAACCAGCGGAACAATACCGAAGGCAGCGAAATTCTTGAGGATGTTTTTCATTGTTACGTCCTTCATCTCGCTGCTTAGCCCTTGATTTCCACGGGGGTAATCTCGGCCTTGCCGTTCTTCTCCAGAACCGCCTCGGTGATCGAGTTCGGCAAACGCTTCGGCGTTTCAATCAGACCGATGACCGGCATGATGATAATGAAGAAGGCAAAGTAGTAGAGCGTACCCAGCTGCGCCATGAAGACGTAGGAACCTTCCGCCGGACGCGAACCGAGCCAGCCGAGGAAGATGGCGTTGATCACGAACAGCCAGAAGAACAGCTTGAACCACGGACGATAGACAGCCGAACGAACCTTCGACGTATCGAGCCAGGGCACGACGAAGAGGATCGCGATCGAACCGAACATGGTCAGAACGCCGCCGAGCTTCGAATCGATCGGGCCGATGTTGAAGGTGATGGCGCGCAGCATCGCGTAGAACGGTAGGAAGTACCATTCCGGAACGATGTGAGCAGGCGTCTTGAGCGAATCGGCCGGGATATAGTTATCCGGATGGCCGAGGAAGTTCGGCATGTAGAAGATGAAGTAGGCAAAGAACACGAAGAAGACGAGCGCGCCGAAAGCGTCCTTGATGGTCGCATATGGCGTGAACGGCAGCGTATCGGTCTTGGACTTGACTTCAATGCCGGTCGGGTTGGTCTGGCCCGTCACATGCAGCGCCCAGACGTGCAGGATGACGACGCCGGCAATCATGAACGGCAGCAGATAATGCAGCGAGAAGAAGCGGTTGAGCGTTGGATTGTCGACCGCAAAACCGCCGAGCAGCAATTGCTGGATCGGTTCGCCGATGATCGGGAAAGCCGTGAAAAAGCCGGTGATGACCGTCGCGCCCCAGAAGGACATCTGGCCCCATGGCAGCACGTAGCCCATGAAGGCGGTTGCCATCATGAGAAGGAAGATCACCACGCCCAGAATCCACAACAACTCGCGCGGCGCCTTGTAGGAACCGTAATAGAGGCCGCGAGCGATATGGAGATAAACGGCGATGAAGAAGAAGGATGCGCCGTTGGAGTGCATGTAGCGCAGCAGCCAACCGGAGTTGACGTCGCGCATGATCTTTTCGACGGAATTGAACGCAATGCCCGTATCCGCAGCATAATGCATTGCCAGCACGATGCCGGTAACGATCTGCGAAATGAGCATGAAGCTCAGAATGCCACCGAAGGTGTACATGTAGTTCAGGTTACGCGGCGTCGGATAGGCCACGAAAGAATCATAGACGAGACGCGGCAAGGGAAGCCGTTCGTCCACCCATTTTTCGATGCCGGTCTTCGGCGTGTATGTGGAGTGTCCACCACTCATGTCTTCTCTCCCCAAGACCTGTTAGCCGATCCTGATGACCGTATCGGAAGTGAACGCATATTGCGGGATGTGCATGTTTTCCGGCGCCGGGCCGCTGCGGATACGACCGGCCGTGTCATAGGTCGAGCCATGGCAGGGGCAGAACCAGCCGCCGAAAGAGCCGGCTTCACCGAGCGGCACGCAACCCAGATGGGTGCACACGCCGATCATCACCAGCCAGTTTTCCTTGCCCTCGCCTGCCGAGCGGGCGAGGTCGGTCGCCTGCGCGTCCGAATCAAGATTGGCATTACGCGCGATTGGATCCTTGAGATCTCCAAGGGCGGCCGCCTTGGCATCCTCGACTTCCTTGGCGGAGCGGTTACGGATGAAAACCGGCTTACCACGCCATTTAACAGTTAATGATGCTCCTTCCGTCAGGGACGAAACATCAACCTCGATGGACGCAGCCGCGAGTGTCGAAGCGTCCGGACGCATCTGGTCGATAAACGGCCAGGCCAGTCCGCCAACTCCGACGACACCGGCCATTCCCGTCGCAATATACAAAAAATCACGCCGTGTCGGCTCAGCCGTGTCGTGTGCGCTCACGTGCCAATTCCTTTTCAACCTGCATGTTCAATTGAACTCTCCCCTCGTCCTCTTTTGCACTTGCGCAAAAGTAGTCCCGCAAGTGCTCACAGGACGAAATTCCCTCCATTTCACTATCCGGTTTATGCGTGTAAAAATCGCTTGTCCAGACACCAAGCCCTTATGACGGCACGATGTCGCAGGCGAATTTGCCTGCTCGATTCAGGGAATGCGCAACAAAGCCCCGGCAGTCGAAAGATTTCAACTTTCTCCGTTCCGCCCCAGGAAACCGCCCGACTGGCGGGCCCAAAGTCCCGCATAGATGCCGCCGCGGGCGATAAGTTCATCATGCGTGCCCTCCTCCACGATGCGGCCATGATCCATCACCACGAGACGATCAAGCGCTGCGATGGTGGAAAGGCGATGGGCGATCGCAATTACGGTTTTTCCGTCCATGAGGCGTTTCAGGTTCTCCTGAATTGAGGCTTCGACTTCCGAATCGAGTGCGGAAGTCGCCTCGTCGAGGATCAGGATCGGCGCGTCCTTCAGGATGGCGCGCGCGATGGCGATGCGCTGGCGCTGCCCGCCCGAGAGCTTGACGCCGCGCTCGCCCACAAAGGCATCGAAAGAGCGCCGCCCCTGAAAATCCTCCAAATTGGCGATGAACCCGTCTGCCTCGGCCTGCCGCGCCGCCTGCAGCAATTCCTCATCGGTCGCATCGTCACGCGCCAGCATGATGTTGTCGCGCAGCGACCTGTGCAGCAATGCGGTCTCCTGACTGACGACCGCGACGGCCTGGCGCAGCGATGTCTGGGTGACGTCGCGGATGTCCTGCCCATCGACAAGGATAGAACCCTTCTCGACATCGTAGAGACGCAGGATGAGGTTCACGAGCGTGGATTTGCCCGCGCCGGAATGGCCGACGAGCCCGACGCGCTCGCCGCCGCGAACCGTCAGGTTGATATTGTCGAGAACGCCGGCGGCCTTGCCGTAATGAAAGGTGACGTTGCGGACATCGATGCGCGCTTCCGTCACCTGCAAGGGTCTCGCGTCAGGCCGGTCTTCCAGACCGAGCGGAGCCGAAACCAGCCGCATGGAGTTTTCGATCAGTCCGAGCTGGCGCAGCATACCGTTCAACTGCATCATGAGACGGCCAAGAAGCATGTTGAGACGCAGCACCAGACCGAGCGTGAACGACACCTGACCGACCGTGATGGCATCCCGCATCCACAGGTCGACGGCAATCGCCGCAACCGTTACGATCATCAGGCCGGAGAGCGCCGTGAGCGACACGCGAACGCCGGTGAGCGAGCGCATGAACGGGAGAAGCGCTGCGATGTATCCTTTGAAACCCTCACGCAGATATTGAACATCGTCATTGACGGTGTTGAGCTTGATCGTCTGGATGTTGGAATAGCTGTCGACCAGCCGCCCGTTTATCAGCGACCCCGCTTCAGCAGAAGCCTCGGCCTGACGGCGGATCTGTGGAAGATAATGGCGCGCAATCAACACGAAAACAGCAATCCATGCCAGCACGGCTGCCGCCAGCGTCCAGTCCAGCCGCCCTATCAGGAACAATGTGCTGATGCTGTATATGAGCATGAACCAGACCACCTGGATCAGACTCTGAATGAAGTCACCGGCAGCCTGTCCGGCCTGCCAAACCTTGGTTGCTATGCGCCCTGCAAAATCATTCTGGAAAAACCCGTAGGATTGACGCAACACATAGGAATTGGCCTGCCACCTGATCAGGTTATAGAAATTCGGGCCCATCACCTGCTCTTCTAGCAACGTGTTGAGCGCCGTCACGACGAGGCGGATCACAAGAACGGTGATTCCCATGAAAAGCAGCTCGGGTCCTGCCGCCTGCACGAGCGCCGACCAGCTGCGTTCGACACCGCCCTTTCCCGCCTGATCGAGAATATCGACCAGCCTGCCGGTGAAATAGAACAGTCCTGCCTCGACCAGCGGCAGCAATCCGCCGACGACGAGGGAAGCCGCCAGCGGCCATTTGGCCTGCCGCGCATAATGCCACAGAAAGCCGAGCGTCGTTGAAGGCGGTCTCAGCCTGTCCGGTTCACGAAAGGGATCGACCCAACGTTCGAACAGGCTGTAAACCGCTTTCATCAATGGCTTCTGTCCTTATTTGACCAGCGTATCCTCGGTATTTTCATCGAAGCCGAGGAAGCCGCCGGACTGGCGGGCCCATAGACTTGCATAAATGCCGCCGAGCGCCACAAGTTCCTCATGCGTGCCGTCTTCGACAATGCGCCCCTTGTCCATCACCACGAGACGGTCAAGTGCTGCGATGGTGGAAAGGCGGTGCGCGATGGCGATCACGGTCTTGCCCTCCATCAAGGTGTTGAGGCTGTCCTGAATGGCGGCCTCCACCTCCGAATCGAGCGCCGAAGTGGCCTCGTCCAGAATGAGGATCGGCGCATCCTTCAGCATCACGCGCGCAATGGCGATACGCTGGCGCTGCCCGCCGGAAAGCTTGACGCCGCGCTCACCGACGTGCGCATCCAGCCCCTGCCGCCCCTTCGGGTCGGTCAGTTGCGGAATGAACTGGTCGGCCTGCGCCAGGCGGATCGCCTGCTGGAGCATTTCCTCGGTCGCGTCCGGCCGCCCATACATGATGTTTTCGCGAACCGACCGGTGCAGCAACGAGGTATCCTGTGTCACCATGCCGATATTGGCGCGCAGCGAATCCTGCGTGACCCCGGCAATGTCCTGTCCGTCGATCAGGATGCGGCCCTTCTCCAGATCGTAGAAGCGCAGCAACAGATTGACCAGCGTGGATTTACCAGCGCCGGAGCGTCCGACCAATCCCACTTTCTGGCCCGGCTTGATGGTGAGCGTGAGGTCTTCGATAACCCCCTTGCCCTTGCCGTAATGGAAGCCGATCTTGTCGAAGTCGAGCTCGCCTCGGGTCACTTGCAAGGCGGGTGCATTTGGAACGTCCACGACCTCATGCGAACGCGCAATCGTGGTGATGCCGTCTTCCACCGTGCCGATATTCTCGAACAGCGCCGACATTTCCCACATGATCCACTGCGACATGCCGTTGAGACGCAGCACCAGACCGATGCCGACGGCAACGGCGCCCACGGTGATCGCTTCGTTCATCCAGAGCTGGATGCCGATTGCGCCCACCGCAAACAGCAGGATGCAGTTTGCCATATAGAGGGTGAAGTGGAACATCGTGATGAGACGCATCTGCCGATGCACGGTGCCGAGAAAGCCGTCGAGGCTCTCACGCACATAGGATTCCTCGCGGCTCGAATGCGAGAAAAGCTTCACCGTCGCGATGTTGGTATAGCTGTCGACAATGCGGCCCGTCATCAGCGAGCGCGCATCGGCCTGCTGTTCGGAAATCACGCGCAGACGCGGAATGAAGAAGCGCAGCAACAGGATGTAGGCAACGAGCCAGACGGCAAACGGGATCATCAGCACCAGATCCGCAGACGCCGCGATGAACAGCGTGCCCGCGAAATAGACGATGACATAGTTGAGCACATCCAGAAGCTTCATCACCGTTTCACGAACGGCAAGCGCGGTCTGCATCAGCTTGGTCGATATGCGCCCGGCAAATTCGTCCTGGAAGAACGACATCGACTGGCGGATCAGGTAACGGTGCATCAGCCAGCGCACGCGCATCGGATAATTGCCGAGCAATGTCTGGTGGATGAGCAGCGAATGGATCAGCACCACCCCCGGCAGGCCGATCAGGACGACACCCGCGATCAAGGCGAGCCGCCAGCCTTCATTGCTGAGAAAAGTCTCGCGCGACTGGTGCGACAGCCAGTCGACAATATTGCCCATGAAGGCGAAGAGCGACACTTCTATCACGGCGATGAGCGTCGTGAAAATCGCCATGCCGATGATCCACGGCCATGCGCCGCGGGTGTAATAAAGGCAAAAGGCGACTAGTCCGCGCGGCGGTTCACGCGGCGGTTCCTCGGGATAGGCTTCGAGTCGTTTTTCAAACCATCTAAACATGGCGATCCTTTTACGGGCACCTTGCAGAATTTCCAAGACGGGACAGGAACAAAACAGGAATATTTTCGCGATGCGAGAATGATTTTTTCTTGCCGGCGCGATTCCCGCTTACTGAGGTGTTGACGCCGGACACCCGACCACGCTCAACGCTTGCAGCCATCGGTTTTGTGAGCTACCCGCATCATATGGAACTGCGTGTCGCACTTTACCAGCCCGACATTCCCGGCAATACGGGAACCATCCTGCGAATGGCCGCCTGCCTCGGCTTCGCGGTCGACCTGATCGAGCCTGCCGGGTTCGATGTTTCCGACCGCTCGCTGAAGCGCGCCGGAATGGACTATCTGGAGCAGGCAGCCCTCACCCGCCATGCCGACTGGCAGCATTTCGAGGACTGGCGCCGGCAGGCCGGGCGCCGCATCGTTCTCCTGTCCACCAAGGCAGCGGTTCCCTATACGGATTATCAGTTTCAGGAAAATGACATCCTGCTCTTCGGACGCGAGTCGTCGGGGGTTCCCGACGCTGTGCACGACGTCGCCGATGCGCGGCTTCTGATCCCGATGATGCCCGGCGCGCGCTCGCTAAATCTTGCGATTTCGGTTGCGATGACGACGGGCGAAGCTCTGCGACAAAGGAAAAGCCTCGCGAAATGACCGGATTCGCGAAGCGCAGCATCTCCCGTCCGGTCTGAAAGGCCCGCTTCTCCCATGAACCTGCCCATGCGCACCGTCGCCCTCGCCGCTTCTGCCGCTGCCTTGCTGGCAAGCGCCCCGGCTTTCGCCAAGGAACCCGAAACCATTAAGCCGAAAGTGATGGTCATCACCATGTTCGGCGAGGAAGCCAAGCCATGGCTGGAAGGCGAAAAGTTCACGCAGAAGATCAAGCTGCCCGGTCTCAACCCTGAATATCCGGAGATCGACTGCACCGCCGAAGGCCTTTGCCACATGACGACGGCCATGGGGTTCGCCAATGCTGCAAGCTCGGTTTCCGCGATGGCGCTGAGCGACAAGCTCGACCTCAGCCACACCTATTTCCTGATCGCGGGTATTGCCGGTGTCGACCCGAAGCATGGCACGCTCGGCTCGGCGCATTGGGCAAAATATGCCATCGACGCCAATCTGAACCATCGCATCGACATTCGTGAAGCGCCTGAAGGCTCGCCCACGGATTTCTTCGGCCTCGGCGCGGCAAAGCCCGGCGAAAAGCCGAAATGGGCCGCCGGCACGGAGGTCTTCGAGCTGAACGGCAAGCTTGCCGACTACGCGCTGACGACGACCAAGGGCGTCGAACTTCTCGATAGCGACGCGGCGAAGGAATATCGCAAGCACTACACGGAAGAAGCGGCAACCGGCGCGCCGAAGGTCACGATCTGCGACACGGCGTCGGGCGATACCTACTGGCACGGCGCAAAACTCGGTGAAGCCATGGCCGAATGGTCGAAGCTGCTTACCGACGGCAAGGCCGATTATTGCACCTCGCAGATGGAGGACAACGCCACGCTGACCGCGCTGAAACGCGCCGCCGAAGCTGGCAAGCTCGATTTCGCCCGCATCGCGCTGCTGCGCACCGCCTCGAATTTCGACCGTCAGGGCAAGGACCAGACGGCGGCTCAATCGCTTGCCGCAAATTCCGGCGGCTTCCCGCTTGCCACGGCCAACGCCTACCGCGTCGGCAAGGCTTACGCCGACAGCATCATCCAGAACTGGAACGCTTGGGAAAAGGCGCCGCAAACAGTGGCGCAATAAGCCTGTAATGGAATAACGATTCAAAAAGCGGAGGCGCCCTGCCGGGCGCCTTTTTTGATCGCTAATCTGAATCGCATTTCAACGCCTTGGCCGTCGCGATTAAAGCGTCGCTCAATCCGCGGTCGCCAGACGGCGCATGGTGAACTCGATCACATCGTCCGGCCGCTCGCACCAGCTTTCGATCTCGGTCCAGTAGGCAGCCTTCGGGAATGTCTCGAACCACTCGCGCGCCTTTTCACGCGCTGCCAGCCTCGGCAGGGTGAATGTCTCGCGGATGAAGCCATCGCGCGGCATCCGGCTTTTCGTGCTCTGCTTCGTACTTTTCTGGGCGCGGCTCTTCTCGAGCTGCTTGCGCAGGCCTTCAAGCGGTGGACGGGGCGGTGTTGCTGTCATGCGGGGCCCTTCCCGGCACTTCCAAACCTTAGGTAGAGAAAGATAGGGGAGCAGGTTCGCAAAGACGAGTCTTTTCTTGGGGAGAGGGTCTATACTGGCTTCCCGCAATGCGCTTCCTGCTTTGCGGCGAAGCGGGATTTTGGTAAGCCAAGCAATAATAGTTCATCCATTTAGAGCGCGTTTGATCTGATTGGATCAGATCGGCGCTCTAGATATTTATTTTGAACCGCGCATCTATCCGAAAACCGTTTCTGACTTTCGGGATGCGCTCCAACCTTGGCTGCGCAGGGTCTGCCGACACCGCCGGACCACGCCGGAAGGACACGAGAATGCAACGCGAAGAGATTCCAGCAATCATCCCGGCAGATATCGAAGAGAAGAAGCAGGCGGCACAGCGCTGGTTCGAGGAATTGCGCGACCGCATCTGCGCAAGCCTGGAACAACTTGAAGATGAATTGCAGGGCCCGCTTTCGGATCGCGAACCCGGACGCTTCGTCCGCACGCCGTGGCAGAAGGATGAAGGCCGCGGCGGCGGTGGCGTCATGTCGATGATGCATGGCCGCGTCTTTGAAAAGGTCGGCGTTCATGTCTCGACGGTCTATGGCGAGTTCTCGCCGGAGTTCCGCAAGCAAATCCCCGGAGCCGAGGAAGACCCGCGTTACTGGGCAAGCGGCATTTCGCTGATCGCGCATCCGCAGAACCCGAATGTGCCAGCGGTTCATATGAACACGCGCATGGTCGTGACGACGCGCCAGTGGTTCGGCGGGGGTGCCGACCTGACGCCGGTGCTGGATCGCCGCCGCACGCAGGACGATCCGGACACGGTCGCCTTCCACAAGGCTTTCCGCTTCATCTGCGAGAAGCACAAGGATATCGTCGATTACCAGCGCGTGAAGGACTGGTGCGACGAATATTTCTTCCTGCCGCACCGCAACGAGAAGCGCGGCATTGGCGGCATCTTCTATGATTGGCTGCATTCTCCGGAAGAAAAAGGCGGCTGGGATGCGGATTTTGCCTATACCCGCGATGTGGGACGCGGCTTCTCCGTCGTCTATCCGCATCTGGTGCGCCAGAACTTCAACAAGGACTGGACCGATGCGGACCGCAACGAACAGCTCATCCGCCGCGGCCGTTATGTCGAGTTCAACCTGCTTTACGATCGCGGCACGATCTTCGGCCTCAAGACAGGCGGCAACGTGAATTCCATCCTGTCTTCCATGCCGCCCGTGGTGAAGTGGCCGTAAGAGACTGAATGAAAAGGGCCGGTTTCCCGGCCCTTTGTTTTAAACATTGAAGGCCATGTCATAGGCGACATCGCCTTCCGGCATGTCCGGCCCAAAGGCCAGACACTGGAAATATTCCGCTGGCACACCCGGCAGTTTCAGCCGCTGATCGGCTCTGAAGCCGAAGCGCCCGTAATAGCCGGGATCACCCATCAGGACGCAGCCTTTGGCTCCTTCCTGCCGCAGAATGGCAAGACCCTCGCGGATAAGCATGCCGCCGATCCCCTCGCCTTGCCGGTCAGGCAAAACCGAGACAGGCCCGAGCCCATACCAACCCTTGTCCTCGCCGCCGATCAGGACGGGCGAAAAGGCGACGTGTCCCAGAAGCCGCCTGTCCTCTTCCATGACCAGCGACAGGGCGAGCGCCTTTGCGGCACGAAGCGCATCGACGATTTCCCCTTCCTTCCCGCTGCTATGGGCCGCGTTGCGGAATGCCTCATCCGTCAGAGACCGGATTTCGGCGGCGTCCTCTGGCGTTTCCCTGCGAATATGCATGAAGCCCCCTTTACCGGTTATTTGCCTGGGCGCGGACATTTTCGCGGCCCTTCAAGGAGATGCGATAAGGGCTGCCCATGCGCGATTCGATCAGCCGTTTGCGGCGCAATTGCTGGAAAATCGCCATCGTGCAATCGGAAAGCAGATAGCCTTCACGGGTATAGCATTCGATTTCGCAGATGCGTCCGTCTTCGCGCAGATGGCGGATGTAACCGCCCTGCGCCAGCACGTGCAACACGCGCTGTTCCATGCGTGAGATATTCATTGTCGTTAATGCCTGGATGGAAACCATGACAAGCATCAGCCATCGCGGACGGTGAACCATCCACGGCCAATGCCGTTTCCGCTCCTGGACCTGCATGTCAGGCGCTTTCAGCGCCCGTCACTTGCAGTTTCGTCCGGAACGCTCAAAGGCTTCCGACAATCTCCAGCATCAACAATTCCTCTTCCAGAGGCAGAAGGTTAAGAGGGCTACACCGCCCTCTGCCAGTATCTAAAATCCTACGGGCCGGAAGTCAAACCAGCGTCAGGCCAGCCTCAGTTCTTCGGCTGATTACGAAGCTTCTCGGCTTCGGCGTAGAACTTCTTTTCCCACTCATTGTGGTTATCGAGCCCTTCCTTGATGAAGGGCGTGAAGATGGCGAGGTTCATCAGGCACCAGTTGACGAAACGGGCCGGGAACTTCAGCGGCTTCACGAAGTCGACGAACAGCACCACGCGGGTCTTGTCGGTGTGGTTCCATGCCTCATGCTCATAGGCATCGTCAAAAATCAGAACCTTGCCTTCCTGCCAGTGGCAGACTTGCTTGTCCACGCGAATGGCCAGCTTGTCGTTAGGCTCCGGCACGATGAGGCCAAGATGCAGGCGCAGCACGCCATTATAGGGTCCGCGATGCGGCGGCAGATGCTTGCCCGGCTCGAAGATGGAAAACATCGCCGTCGTGAGACCCGGGATCTTGTTGACGATGCGCCAGGTTTCCGGGCAGGCCTTGATGTTCTGCTCCGACTTCACGCCGAAACCAAGCAGGAAGAAAGTCTTCCAGCGATTGTCGGTCGAGATTGTCTTCACATCGGTCGAAATATCCTGAAAGGAAGGCAGTTCGCTCTGGCGCAGGAGAACCTTGTCCAGTTCCTTGCGGATGGCGGGCCATTCCTTCTCGATTTCCGCCGCCCATGGGAAAGTCGCGTTGTCATAGACCGGCGGATTGCCAAGCTTGGCATATTTCAGGTTGAGACCTTCGGCCCAGGATACGATCCCCATGAAGAAACGGGTGATCCGGCTTGGCCGGTCCATCGCGGCGATGCCCTCCGTGCCAAATTTCTGCTTCGGATCGGTCGCTGCCTTGTCTTGTATCGATGTATCGGGGTTGGACATCTCATATTCTTTCAAAACGCGCGCTAAAAAGTTTTCATCTATAAAGCGATGAAACTACGGCTGAAATTTGCAGGCAAGCCATTAGCTATTCATTTTATCGCGATCAAGTTTGTCCAGAAGCGCGGCACGGTCAAGGCTAAAACCGGAGTCTATCCAGAAAGTTTCCAAAGACCGCAATACCTCACCGAGTCCCGGCCCTTTCTCGATGCCAAGCGCCAGAAGATCGCTGCCCGTGACAGGGAAAACAGGCGCATCGTAGCGCTCGGCGGCTTCCAGAAGGCGCGCGAAACCACCGGCGCGGATCATCGCATCATCGCTGCCCGCAGCATCGGCCCGCGCCGCGGCATAGGCCAGACGAATGCGGTCGAGCACCGCCTGTTTGCTGCCGCGATAGATGGTCTTCTTCAACGCCTGTTCGGAAAGTTCCGGCTTGACTGCATCGGCGCGCGCCCAGGCTTCGAGGCGCGCCCTTTCCGCATTGGACATTTTGAGCCGCTTGCCCATCTCTTCCATCCGCACCGCGTCCGGCGGCACGATGCTTTCGAGCCTGAGCAGCGGATCGGCCTGCCATCCAAGATCGGCCTCGGTCCGTACCAGCCCATGAATGGCGTCGATACCCCATTTCTCGCTTTCCGGCAGAACGAGGTTCAGGACCCCTGCCTGACGCATCCACAAAAGCGCGCGCGACGGATCGGGAGCCGACAGAAGTTTCTTCAGTTCCGACCAGACCCGTTCGGCGGAAAGCTGCGCAAGGCCGTCTTTCAGCCGCGCGCTGGCGCGCAAGCCGTCAGCCTCGGGCCGTCCCGAACCGTACCAGGCGAAGAAGCGGAAGAAACGCAGGATGCGCAGATAATCCTCGCGAATGCGCTGTTCCGCATCGCCGATGAAGCGCAAAGTCCGGGTTTCGATATCGGCAAGCCCGCCCACATCGTCGATCACGGTGCCATCTGCGGTCGCATAGAGTGCGTTGATGGTGAAATCGCGCCGCTCCGCATCGGCCTTCCAGTCGGTCCCGAAAGCCACTTTCGCATGGCGGCCATCCGTCTCCACATCCTGCCGCAGCGTCGTCACCTCGAACGGATGCCCCTGCACGACAACGGTGATGGTGCCGTGATCGATACCGGTCGGCACCGGCTTGAAGCCGGCCTCCTTCGCCAGCCTGACGGTCTCCTGCGGCAGATGCGTCGTTGCCAGATCGACATCGCTCACCTTGCTGCCAAGCAGCGTGTTGCGCACTGCGCCGCCGACCACGCGCGCCTCGCCGCCGTCGCGGTTCAACGCCCCGAACAGGGCCTGCAACGGCTTTGCCTTCAGCCAGTCCGCCTTGCCGGCAATATTGATACTCTCACTCAAACGTAGAGCCTTTCATAAAGTCCGCGAATGATACCGGCGGTTGCCCCCCAGATGAATCGCTCGTGATAGGGCATGGCGTAATAAAAGCGTTCCTTGCCGTTGAACATCCTGCTTTCACGGCGATGGTTCACCGGGTTCATCAGGAAGGACAGCGGCACCTCGAAAATATCGGCCACTTCGTCCGGGTTGGGATGCACGTCGAACGGCGTTTTCACCACCGCCAGAATGGGCGTGATCGAAAAGCCGCTGCCCGTCAGATAGCGCGGCAGATTGCCGATGATCTCGGCGCGATCCGCCGCAAGCCCGATTTCTTCATTGGCCTCGCGCAGTGCCGCCCGTTCCGCCGTGCCGTCTTCCGGGTCGATTGCCCCGCCCGGAAAGGCGATCTGGCCGGAATGCTTGCGCAACGTGTCGGTGCGCTGCGTCAGGAGCAGCGTGGCTTCCGAGCCGCGATCCACCACCGGCACCAGCACGGCGGCATCGCGCATTTTCGCGGTCACCATGGCCTGCGTGAAATCGGGATTAAGCGAATGATCGCCCGTTACCGCATCGTGGTCCGGACGCCATTGCCGGACCCGGTCGGCAAAATCACCGGCTGAAAAGGCAGGAAAGCCGCTCATTGCAATGCCGCCTCCAGCGCATCGGACGCCATGATCGGAAAGACCGCGCCGCCGGAGCGGACCGAAAATGTCGGCACGCCGTCGATTTCGATTTCCTCGCCCAGCGCCACCAGATCATACATCACGGCGCGCCCGATCAGCGCTTCAAGGCGACCGCGCACCAGCACATAAGGCTTGAGGCCACCGCTTTCCCGCTCGACCACGAAGCGTAAGGGATGCTGCGCATCGGCAGTCACCACGTCACCCACATTGGTGCGGAAGGTGAGCGCCTGCGTCTCGCCTTCGCCCGAAACGTCCATCTCGACGGCAATGAAAGGCGCGTCTTCCACGCGGATGCCGACTTTTTCGACTGGCGTGACCAGATAGGTCTTTCCGTCCTCATCCTTGCGCAGCACGGTCGAGAACAGCCTGACGAGCTGTTTGCGGCCTATCGGCGTGCCCATGTAGAACCATGTGCCATCCGCCTTGATCTCCATATCGAGATCGCCACAGAAATCAGGGTTCCAGCGCTCGACTGGCGGAATTCCGCGCTCCCTGGTGGAAGGACCGCTTTGCGCATCGGCATGGGCGCGCGCGATCAGGGCCTCCAGCCCGCCGGTGGTCTCGGTGTTCCGCATGGATTCTTGCGGCGCGGTTTTGCCTTCAGGGGTGCTTTTTATCATCCGACTCGGTTATTCCTGCGCAAATAGACCCAAAGCCATGAAATAGTCACCCTTTCGCGGCTTGTCAGTATTATATAGCGATTTAAGAAGCAGTTCCGCCAGAGCATTGCGAGGTCCATATGAGCGTTGCCGTTACGCCTGAAACCGCCAATCCCGAACAGATCGTCGCGGAGGCCGAACGGGCGCTCGCAGATATCGCCCGCATCAAGGCAAGCGTCGGCACCGTGATCTTCGGTCAGGAAAACGTGATCGAGCGCACGCTCGTCGCCGTTCTTGCCGGTGGCCATGCGCTTCTCGTCGGCGTGCCGGGCCTCGCCAAGACCAAGCTGGTCGAAACGCTTGGAACCGTCCTTGGCCTTTCAGGACAGCGCATCCAGTTCACGCCGGACCTGATGCCCTCCGACATCATCGGCTCGGAAGTCATGGAACAGGATGCCGACGGACGCCGCTCCTTCCGCTATCTGAAAGGGCCAATCTTCGCGCAGCTTCTGATGGCCGACGAGATCAACCGCGCCAGCCCACGCACGCAGTCCGCATTGTTGCAGGCGATGCAGGAATATCATGTCACGGTCGCGGGCCAGCGCTATGATCTTCCCGCGCCGTTCCATGTGCTTGCGACGCAGAACCCGCTTGAGCAGGAAGGCACCTATCCGCTGCCGGAAGCCCAGCTCGACCGCTTCCTGATGCAGGTCGACATTCTCTATCCGGAACTGGATGCGGAACGCCGCATTCTTCTGGAGACGACCGGCGTTTCCGAAGCCAAGGCCTATGAGATCATCAATGCCGAACGGCTGATCGAAATGCAGACCCTGGTGCGGCGCATGCCGGTGTCGGAAAGCGTCGTGGAAGCAATCCTGAAACTGGTGCGTTCTGCGCGCCCCGACGCCGACAACGACCATGCGAAGAAGCACATCGCCTGGGGTCCCGGCCCCCGCGCCAGTCAGGCGCTGATGCTCTGTGCAAGGGCGCGCGCGCTTTATGAAGGCCGTCTTGCCCCATCGGTTGACGACGTGAAGGCGCTGGCTGAGCCGGTTCTTCAGCACCGCATGGCGCTCAACTTCGCCGCGCGCGCCGATGGCATGCATATTCGCGACGTCATCGCCAATCTGGTAAAGGCTGCTGTCTGATGGTCATCGGCGCAGAAGTTTCCTCGGCAGATCGCAAGGATACGCTTGCCCGCGCCCGTGCGCGGGCAGCCGCAATCCCCGATCTGCTGGTGGAAGCGCAGCGCGTTGTCAATACCATCATGAACGGCTGGCACGGGCGGCGCAAACGCGGTCTGGGTGAAAATTTCTGGCAGTTCCGCCCCTATGTGGAAGGTGAATCGCTTGCCCGTGTCGACTGGCGGCGCTCGGCCCGCGACGATCATACCTATGTCCGCGACCGCGAATGGGAATCCGCCCATACGGTCTGGCTCTGGTGCGATTTCTCGCCCTCCATGCTCTATCGCTCGCAGTTGGCACCCGTTTCCAAGGAAGCGCGCTCGCTGGTGCTGACGCTCGCGCTTGCCGAACTTCTGTCGCGCTCGGGCGAACGCATTGCCTTTCCGTCGCTGATCCAGCCATTTTCGGCCCGTAACGGGGCTGAACGTCTGGCGGCAGCGCTGATGCACGAAGCACCGGCAGCCGCATTGCCGGACATCGGCCAGATCCGCCGCTTTTCGGAAGTCGTCCTTGTCTCCGACTTCCTGCATCCATTCGATGAACTGACCGATCTTCTCGACCGTCTGGCAAAGCGCGGCGTCCGCGCGCATCTGGTGGAAGTGGCCGATCCGGCAGAGGAAACATTTCCCTATTCGGGCCGCACCGAGTTCCGCGATCCAGAAACCGGCGCGACGCTCGTCGCCGGTCGCGCCGAAACCTATGCGGAAGACTATCGCCGCCTCTACACCGCGCGTCGTGAAACCCTCATCGATTTCTGCAAGCGGCTTGGCTGGAGCTATACGGTCCACCGGACCGACAGGCCGACAGCGGAAGCGCTGGCGCGCCTGCATAATGCGCTCAGCGCAACGGGGGTGAGCGCATGAGTTTCCTGCCGCTCGCCTTCGGTTCGCCGCTGATCCTTGCAGGATTGATCGCCCTGCCGGTCATCTGGTGGCTATTGCGCATGACGCCGCCGCGCCCGCAGGAGGAAACCTTTCCGCCGCTCCGCATTCTGGCGCAGGTCTTCAAGCGCGAGGAAGTGCCGTCGAAAAGCCCATGGTGGATGACGCTGCTGCGGCTGCTCATCGCCGCTCTCGTCGTTCTCGCGCTTGCTTCGCCGATCTGGAATCCGCGCCCGGTGGCGCTTGCAGGCAACGAACCGCTCGCCATCGTCATCGATAATGGCTGGGCTTCCGCCGAGGACTGGCAGCAGCGGGTCAATGCCGCCGAAAAACTCATTTCGGATGCGGAAAGCACCGATGCGCCGATCTATATCGTCGGTTCGGCGGAACCGGCCAATGCGGAAATCGGCCCCTATGACGGAAGGCGCGCCGCGGAGCGGCTTCAGGCGCTGGAACCGCGCCCTATTCCCGTTGACCGCAAGGCGGCACTGGAGCGGCTCTCATCCGCCCTGCCTGCCGGTGCAAAGGTTCGCCTTGCCTTCATGAGCGACGGGCTGGCTGCGCCGAACGATGCGCAAACCTTCGCGGAACTGGACAAGTCCGGCCATCTCGCCTCCGTTCTCTGGTATGGCGCGGGCCTCAGCCGCATTTTCGCGCTCACCGGCATCGACAACAAGGCTGACAGTCTGGAAGCGGTCGCCATCCGCCCGGAAGGCGTATCGGTCCCGCGCACGCTCACCGCAGCCGCCTATGACGACAAGGGACGCCGCATCGCCGAAGCGCCGCTTTCCTTCGCGCTTGGAAGCGCGGAAGGCACCGCGCGGTTCAACCTGCCGGTGGAGCTACGCAATGATTTCCGCCTGATCCGCGTCGATGGCATTGAACAGGCAGGCGCGACAAGGCTGATCGATGCAGGGTCGGAACGGCGCACTGTCGGCCTGATCGCCAGCGGTGACGGCGATCTGGCGCAGCCCCTGCTTTCGCCACTGCATTATATTTCCCGGGCGCTTTCGCCCTATGTCAATCTGATCGAACCGCGCTCTGCCGATCTCATGCAATCCGTGCCGGAAGTGCTGGATGCAAAGCCGTCGATCCTCATCATGGCCGATATCGGCACGCTGCCGCAGCCGGTCACTGAACAGCTTTCCAAATGGATCGAGGATGGCGGTACTCTGGTGCGGTTTGCCGGTCCGCGCCTTGCCGGTGCCAGCGACAGCGACCCGCTCCTGCCGGTGAAACTGCGCAAGGGCGAACGCGCTCTTGGCGGCACGCTGTCATGGTCGGAGCCGCAGAAATTGCGCGCTTTCCCGGACAAAGGGCCTTTTGCCGGTCTTGCCGTTCCCGATGACGTGACCGTCACCCGGCAGGTTCTTGCCGAGCCTTCATTCGATCTCAACGACAAGGCTTATGCCGTTCTTCAGGATGGAACGCCGCTTGTGACGGGCGAACAGCGCGGGCGCGGCAATATCGTATTGTTCCATATTTCCCCTGATGCAAGCTGGTCGAGCCTGCCGATTTCGGGTTCTTTCGTGGAAATGCTGCGCCGCATCGTGTCGCTGTCGCAGAGAACCGGCGCGCAGGAAAATCAGGCTTCGGTCTCGCTGCCGCCCTACCAGCTTCTTTCGGCTTCGGGTGCGCTGACCCCGCCGACTTCGGAAGCCAAGCCGCTTATCGTCGAGAAGAACAGGCAGGCCAGCGTCAGCATCAACACGCCGCCCGGTTTCTATGGCAATGAGGACGGCCTGAAAGCGCTCAACATCTTTGAAGGTGCCAATATCAAGCTGCAACCCATTGCCCAGCCAACATTTTCTGTCGGCATAACGCCTGCCTCCTATACGTCGGACCAGTCGATTTCACTGGCCGGACCGTTCTTTGCCGCCGCCGCGATGCTTCTCGCGCTTGATACGCTTTTGATGCTCTGGCTGCGCGGTGCCTTCCGCCGCCGCATGAAAGTGCGCGCCAAGGCGACGGGGATTGCCTTGCTGTTCGCCGGTTCGCTCGCCTTCAACCTTCTTCCTTCCGGAATGGATGAAGCAAAAGCGCAGGGTCAGGCCCAATCCCAGACGCAAGAGCAGGTGCATGACGACAGCAAGCCCGGAGACGAGGCGATCATAAACTCCGTTTCGCAGACGCACCTTGCCTATGTCATAACCGGCAGCGCTGAGACCGACGATATCAGCAAGGCCGGGTTGCGCGGCCTCGGCTTCGCGCTGATGGACAAGACCGCGCTTGAACCGGGCGACCCTGTCGGTGTCGATCCGGCCAAGGACGAACTGGCCTTTTATCCGCTGATCTACTGGCCGATCGACCCCAACGCTCCGATGCCAAGCCCGGAAGCGATTGCCAAGGTCGACGCCTATATGCAGCAGGGCGGCACGGTGCTTTTCGACACACGCGACCAGTTGCAGGCGGGTGCCAGCCTCGACCCTTCCGCCTCGCCCGCCAACCAGCGCCTGCGCGCCATCCTCGACGGCATGAACGTTCCGCCGCTGGAACCTGTGCCGGATGATCATGTGCTGACCAAATCCTTCTTCATCATGCCCGATTTTCCGGGCCGTTATGAAGGAAGCCCGCTCTGGGTCGAGGCCACCACGCCCAACGCTTCGCCGCAGGATCGCCCTGTGCGCACCGGTGACGGGGTGACGCCGATCATGATTACGGCCAATGATTTCGCCGGCGCTTGGGCTGTGGATGAGCAAGGCAATCCGCTGCTGCCGACCGTGCCGAGCGACCCGATGCAGCGCATCCATGCCATTCGCGGCGGCGTGAATATCGTCATGTATATGCTGACCGGCAACTACAAGTCCGATCAGGTGCACGTTCCCGCCCTGCTGGAACGGCTGGGGAATTAGCATGATGTTTTTTAACGAAGCCGTCAGCAGATCCGGGTTCCCTTTTCCCCTCATCCCGAGGAGCCGTCAAAGACGGCGCATCATCCTGAGCTTGTCGAAGGATCGAAGGGCGAGGGAAAAACACACGGCGCGCCTGCCCTCGTCCTTCGAGGCTTCGCTTCGCTCCGCACCTCAGGATGAGGGGGAAGCGTTGCGGTCCCTAAAGATGGCAACCTACGGCGACAGGAGGTACGGATGAATATCGATTTCGAACCGTTCCTCTCCACGCCATGGCTGATTGGCATTCTCGTGCCGCTGGCGTTGCTGGTGCTCGCTACCATTTTTCTGCGGATGCGCGGTGGCCTCATCCGCCTTCTGGCCGCTGCCGCGCTTGCGCTGGCGCTCTTCAATCCCGTCATCATCAATGAAGAACGCGAGCCTCTGAAAAGCGTGGTCGCGGTGGTGGTGGACCGCAGCCAGAGTCAGGAACTGGGAGGCCGCCGCGCCGACACGGATGCCGCCTTGAAGGCGGTGCAGGACCAGCTTGCCACCATGCCGCAGTTTGAAACCCGCGTGGTGGAAGCAGGCAAGCCCGGCGAAAACGAAGACGGTTATGCAACCCGGCTTTTCGGCCCGCTGGCGCGTTCGCTTCTCGATGTTCCGCCTTCCCGCGTCGCGGGCGCTGTTCTGATTACTGACGGTCAGGTGCACGATATTCCCGCCAACAGGAATGCGCTCGGCTTCGATGCGCCCCTGCACGGGCTTGTGACCGGCAAGCCGGACGAGTTCGACCGCCGCATCCGCTTCAACAAGGCGCCGCGCTATGGCATCAGCGGCAAGCCGCTGGAAATGTCGTTTACGGTGATCGATGAAGGCAAAAGCCTCGGTAGCCCTGCACCCGTTCAAATCCGGGTCAATGGCGAAACCGTCAGCGAGGAGGAAGCGCGCGTCGGGCAGGAAACATCCGTCACCATCACCTTGCCGCGCGCCGGTGTGAACATTGTCGAGATCGCCACGCCAGCGCTTCCCGGTGAAGTGACCGACGCCAACAATCGCGCTGTCGCGACCGTGGACGGCGTTCGCGAAAACCTGCGCGTACTGCTCGTCTCCGGCGAGCCGCACAATGGCGAACGCACATGGCGTAATCTGCTCAAATCCGATGCCGCCGTCGATCTCGTCCACTTCACCATTCTGCGCCCGCCGGAAAAGCAGGACGGCACGCCAATCAACGAATTGTCGCTGATCGCCTTTCCGCATCGCGAGCTTTTCGTAGACAAGGTCAACGAGTTCGACCTCATCATCCTGGATCGTTACCAGCATCGCGATATACTGCCGCTGCTCTACTACGATTATCTCGCGCAATATGTGGAGAATGGCGGCGCCTTGCTGGTCGCAGCCGGGCCGGAATATGCAGGCGAAATGTCGATTGCCCGCACACCGCTCTATAGCGCCCTCCCCGCCATGCCGACCGGCGCGGTGACGGAAAAGGCGTTCTATCCGCGGTTGACCGATCTCGGCAAACGCCACCCTGTCACGCGCGGCCTCGATGGCAGCGATCAGGAGCCGCCGCACTGGAGCCGCTGGTTCCGCACCATCGATATCACCGCGCCGCAGGGCGAGACGGTAATGAGCGGCGCGGACAACAAGCCACTGCTGGTATTAAGCCGCGTCGGCAAGGGCCGCGTCGGCATGTTCCTCTCCGATCAGGGCTGGCTTTGGGCGCGCGGTTTCGAGGGCGGCGGTCCCTATGCCTCGCTCTACCGCCGCATCGCCCACTGGCTGATGCAGGAGCCGGAACTGGAGGAAGAAGCGCTCACAGCTTCCGGCAACGGGCGCGCTCTTTCCATCCGTCGCCAGACCATGGGCGACAATCCCGGTACGGCGACCGTCACAACCCCTTCCGGCAAGGAATTGCAGGTCAGTCTTGCGCAAAGCAAGCCGGGCCTGTTCGAAGGCTCGTTGCAGACGGACGAGATCGGGATTTTCCGGGTGAAGAATGGCGATCTGGAAGCGTTGGCCCATGTGGGGCCTATCGATGCACCGGAATTTGCCGACAGCATTTCGACGGCGGATCGCCTGAAACCGCTTGCCGAGGCAACGGGTGGCTCGGTCCATCGCGTCCACGCAAGCGGAGACAGTGCAGTCCGTGTGCCCGCGATCACTGCCATCAGCGGCAATCGCGCCGCCAGTGGCAATGACTGGATCGGCCTGCGCGAAACGTCGGATACGCAGTTGAAAAGCGTCAATCGCCTGCCGCTGTTCTCCGGCTTCCTGGCGCTGGCTGCCCTGCTCATGGTCTTCGGCAGCATGTGGTATCGCGAAGGGCGGTAAACCGCCCCTCGCTTTCCCCTCTTTTTAAACTATTTCGCCCGGTTGGCGTGGCACACGATACCGCCGACCCCATTCACCGCGCCCGGCGCGAGTTCGCAGGCAAGCATCCGGCGCGGATCGACGGGTGCCGGCATGACCATGGATCCCGGCGCCACCATCTTGAAACCGAACGGACCGTAGTAAGGCTCATCGCCGACGAGGATGACGAGCTTGTGGCCTGCCTTTTCGGCTGCTTCCAGCGACATGCGCATCAGCCTGCCGCCGATGCCCCGCTTCTTCCATTCAGGCCTGACGGCAAGCGGTCCGAGCAGGAGCGCAGGCGTCTTGCCGACGACAACCGGCGTCTGCCGCACCGATCCCACGACGATGCCGCCCATCAGCGCCACGAAGGAGAGATCGAGCGCATGCGGGCCACCCTCGCGGATGAAATGCGCGGCGCGGGTAAAGCGTCCCGGTCCGAAAGCTTCGGCATTGATGGCTTCGATTTCAATGTCGTGCGCCGGGCATTCCTGCGCGTAGGTCAGTTCAAGCTGCTGCATGGGCTTAAGATCGCAATAGGAGAAGTCGGGGACCGTCAGGTCAATGGAATGCGTTCCGCGCTTTGGCGCGGTCCAAGTTTCATCGTCGGATGAAAAGCATTTCCATTACATCATTCTCCTGTGCGGCCGGAATTGGGATGACCGCAATTTGGAAGTTGCATTACACCAAAATGGACAGAGGTAAAACCATTTTTTTCAAAATGGCGGTTTCAACTGATCTATTTGACACCGTTACGCACTGTTCACGGCTTGGAATGCTGCAAAACGGCAGTTATCGTCCTATTCTCTTGCCAAAAGGAGAAATCGCATGGGACTTCTGGTCGATGGCAAGTGGCACGATGTCTGGTACGACACCGAGAGCACGAAAGGCCGCTTTGAACGTTCGAAATCACAATTCCGCAACTGGGTAACCGCAGACGGCAGCCCCGGCCGGACCGGAGAAGGCGGCTTCAAGGCCGAACCGGGCCGTTATCACCTCTATGTGTCCTATGCTTGCCCGTGGGCGCACCGCACATTGATCTTCCGTGCGCTGAAAGGGCTGGAAGACGTGATTTCGGTATCGGTGGTGGACTATCTGATGGCAGAGGAAGGCTGGACCTTCCACGGCACGACCGGCAGCACCGGCGACGCGCTTTATGGCTCAAAACGCCTCTATGAAATCTACACGCGTGCTGATCCAAATTATTCCGGTCGTGTCACCGTGCCGGTTCTGTGGGACAAAGAGCGCCAGACGATCGTCTCCAACGAATCGTCGGAAATCATCCGCATGCTGAACACCGCCTTCGACACTTACGGCGATGCCTCGCTCGACTTCTACCCGGAAACGCTGCGCGGCGAGATCGATGCGCTCAACGATTTCATCTATCCCAACATCAACAACGGGGTTTATCGCGCCGGTTTCGCCACGACGCAGGAAGCCTATGAGGAAGCGTTCGGACAGTTGTTCGCCGCACTCGATACGCTCGAAGACCGCCTTTCCCGCCAGCGCTATCTGACCGGCGACCGCCTGACGGAAGCCGACTGGCGGCTTTTCACGACGCTGTTGCGCTTCGATCCGGTCTATGTCGGCCATTTCAAATGCAACCTCCGCCGCCTCGCCGATTATCCGAACCTCTGGAACTACACGCGCGAGCTTTTTCAGGTGCCGGGCGTGGCCTCGACCGTGAACATGGAACACATCAAGGGCCATTATTATCGCAGCCACAAGACGATCAATCCGACCGGCGTTGTGCCGCTTGGACCAGAAATCGACTTCTCTGCTCCGCATGATCGGGATCGCTTCCCCAAAATCTGATCGGACAGACTGCGCTTTTCCTGCAACAGTGCCGGGAGAACATCAGCAATCTCTTAAATCTCTCGCGCCCCATTGATTTCGATCAATGGGTCGTTTCGTTGCGCGGTCCAGATTGCACGCATCACTACTACCTCCCCCGAGACTTCAAAGACCGACCACGACTTAAGGAGAGAGAGATGAACCGCTTCGCAAGAGGATTGCTGGCCGCTACCGCCCTGACCTTGGCCGCGCCTGCTGCATTTGCAGCAGATGCCATCGTAGCCCAGCCTGCGTCCGAAATTCAGGCCGTGCCGGAAGCCCTGTCGCCCTGGCAGATCCGTGTCCGCGCACTCGGCGTCGTTCCGCAGAATTCCGGCTATGTGAATGGCGTTTCAGGCTCCGATCTCGACTATTCCAAGTCGATCACGCCTGAACTCGACATCACTTACTACTTCACGGACAATTTCGCCGCTGAACTCATTCTCGGCACGACCTATGCCAATATCAATGGCGCGGGTTCAATCGACGGACTGGGCAAGATCGGCAAGACCTGGATTCTGCCTCCCACGCTGACGCTGCAATATCACTTCACCAATTTCGGCGCCTTCAAGCCTTACGTCGGTGCAGGCGTGAACTACACCGTGTTCTACAATCAGGATGCGACCGGCGTCGAATATCTGAAGGTCAAGAATGCATTCGGAGGCGCGTTGCAAATCGGTTTCGACTACATGCTCAACGAACATTGGGGCGTGAACTTCGACGTCAAGAAGCTGTTCCTGGAGCCGAAATTCGACGCCACCCTGATCGGCGGCACCGAGGTAAGCGGCAAGGCCAAGCTTAATCCGTGGCTGATCGGCACGGGTATCACCTACCGCTTCTAAAACTCTACACGCCAGGGTGAAGGTGCGGCGGATGCACCTTCACCAGACCGGCAGCGGCTCCAGGTCGTGAAGTGCTTCCTGCAGGCGCCGCTTTGTCGAGGGCGTGGTTCCCTCCGGCAGATTGTCGAGCGGAAAAAACCCGCATTCGGCAATTTCGCGGTCAGGCAAACGCGGCTCTGTCTGCTCGAATTGCCTGCACACATAGAGCGCCACATGATCGCGCGGCGATGCGTGGGCATTCTTGTAAAGCGCGAAAAGCCGGGGGGAGCCTTTCAGCACAATATTGCATTCCTCGCGCAGTTCCTTTTCCAGCGTCTCTAGAAAGGTCTCGCCGCGCTCGACGCCTCCGCCCGGCAATTGCCATCCTGGCACATAGGTATGTCTGACCAGGAAAACCGAATTCTTTTTTTCATCGAAAACAATGGCCCTTACTCCTAATGTCATCGGTCGTCTTAATAAAAAATATGTATGAAATATAAAATGTCGAAAGCGCATGCCGTCTCTCCGCGAAGTAATCTACTTCGTATTAATGCATTAATGACATCAACAAAAAGTCGCTAAACAGGTTTTGATTTTAAACATTATCCAGTAAACGAGGCATAGGCTCAGGACCTGTTAATTTGCTGGAAATGGCACTCGAAATGACAAGAGCTGCAAGGAGAGACGCGAAGAACGGGGTGGTTCCCCCGGTCGAGCGGTTCGACGTAGCAGATCGCGAGTCATTTCGGTGTCCGAAGGATGTGGTCCATCCGCCCGGCTACTTCGTCGAAGAGGCTCGAAAATGAACCACATTTCCTTCGCATCTTCTCCTCGTATCCAAACGGATGGCCTCACACCATTTCTATCAAATTAACAGGTCCTGAGCCTTATGTTCCGTCTCGCCCATATATCCGATATACACCTTTCGCCCTTGCCGCGCGTGCGATACCGCGAATTGGCGTCGAAGCGCATTACCGGTTACATAAATTGGCTGCGCAATCGCAAAAATGCGATGCACGGAACCGTGCTTGATACTCTCATTGCCGACATGCAGGCGCGATCGCCGGATCATATCGCGGTGACGGGCGATCTCGTCAATCTGGCGCTCAATCTCGAAATCGATATTGCCCATGACTGGCTTGCCAAACTAGGCGATCCGCAAGATGTCTCGGTCGTTCCCGGCAACCATGACGCCTATGTTCCGGGTGCGCTCGACAAGTCGTGCCGGAAATGGGAACCGTGGATGCGCGGCGACGGCATCGACAATCACGGCAACCGCCCGCAGTTTCCCTATATGCGCGTGCGCGGTCCCGTTGCGCTGATTGGCGTTTCCTCGGCGCGTGCGACAGCCCCCTTCATGGCAAGCGGCGACTTTCGGTCTGCGCAAGGCAAGCGTCTGGCGGCGATGCTGGACGAAGCCGGTGCACGCGGGCTCTTCCGCATCGTGATGATCCATCACCCGCCGATCCATGGCGCAACGCCCGCCCATAAGCGTCTTTACGGCATCCGCCGTTTCCAGAAGATCATACGCAAGCACGGCGCGGAACTGGTTCTTCACGGCCATACGCATCTTATCACGCATTACGAGATTGACGGGCCGAACGGCAAGGTTCCCGTCATAAGCGTGCCGTCTGCAAGCCAGAATTTCGGCGGTCACAAACCCGCCGCCCGCTACAATATATTCAGCATCGATACGCGGCCCGAGGGCGGCTGGTCCTGCCTCATGGAAGAGCACGGCGTTTCCGATGCCAGCGAGAGAATAACGAAGCTCAACGAGCGCGTTCTTTATTGATTCCATAACAAAAACGGCGCCGAAGCGCCGTTTTCATTAGTTGCTCTCACCTACTTGCCAATCACCCGGTTGGCAGCGGAGACGATTGCTTCCAGTGAAGCACTGACGATATTGTCGTTGATGCCTGCACCGAACAGCTTGCCGCCCGGATAAGCCATCTCGACGTAGGAAATCGCCGAAGCGTCCGAACCCTGCTGTAGCGAATGTTCGGAATAGTCGACGACCGACATCTTCACGCCGAGATACTTGGACAGCGCATCGACAAAACCGTCGATTGGTCCGGTTCCCTTGCCCTCGATATTCTTGGTCACGCCGTTATCGGTGATTTCGGCGGTCAGAATGCGGCGGCCCTTCTGCTCGGGATCGGGCATGGTGTGATGATCGACGAATTTGATGCGGGCGCCGGGCTGCGTCACGTAGAGCCTCTGGAACTCGTCATGAATGCGCTTCGACGGCAGTTCCTTGCCCTCTTCGTCGGTAATGTTCTGGATGATCTCGCGGAATTCCACCTGCAGGTTGCGCGGCAGGTTCAAGCCGTAATCCGCCTGCAGGATATAGGCGATGCCGCCCTTGCCCGACTGCGAATTGATGCGGATGATCGCTTCATAGGAGCGGCCCACATCCTGCGGGTCGATCGGCAGATAGGGCACTTCCCAGATGGGAGAATTGGCCGAGCGGCGCGCCTTCATGCCCTTGTTGATCGCATCCTGATGCGAGCCGGAGAATGCCGTATAGACCAGTTCACCCACATAAGGATGGCGTTCGGCGATCTTCATCTGGTTGGAATATTCGTAGACTTCCTTCATCCGGTTGATGTCGGTGCAGTCCAGTTCGGGGTCCACGCCCTGCGTGTACATATTGAGCGCCAGCGTCACCACATCGACATTGCCGGTGCGTTCGCCATTGCCGAACAGCGTGCCCTCGACACGATCCGCGCCGGCCATCAGGCCAAGCTCGGTGGCGGCGATGCCCGTGCCGCGGTCATTATGCGGGTGCAGCGAGATAATCAGGTTCTCGCGATTGTCGAGATTGCGGCACATCCATTCGATCTGGTCGGCATAGACGTTCGGCGTGTTCATTTCCACCGTCGAAGGCAGATTGAGGATCAGCTTGTTTTCCGGGGTGGGCTTCACGATTTCGGTGACGGCGTTGCAGATCTCCAATGCCACTTCCAGCTCAGTGCCGGTGAAGCTTTCTGGCGAATACTGGAAGCGATAACCCCCTCCTGCTTTCGCAGCCATATCCATGATCATCTTGGCAGCATCGGTGGCGATCTGCTTGATGCCCGCCACATCCTTCGCGAACACCACGCGGCGCTGCAATTCGCTGGTGGAATTATAGAAATGGATGATCGGCGTCTTCGCGCCTTCCAGCGCCTCGAAGGTGCGCGTGATCAGTTCCGGGCGGCATTGCACCAGAACCTGCAGGTCCACATCGTCAGGCACATTGCCATGCTCGATGGCCCAGCGGCAGAAATCGAAATCCGTCTGCGAGGCAGACGGAAAGCCGATCTCGATTTCCGGGAAACCCATATCCACCAGCAGGCGGAACATGCGCTCCTTGCGGTCATGGCCCATCGGATCGACCAGGGCCTGATTGCCGTCGCGCAGGTCGACCGAGCACCAGATCGGTGCCTTTTCGATGCGCTTCGACGGCCAGGTACGGTCATCGAGCCGCGGTGCGGGGAATGGCGAATATTTCGTGCCGGCAATGGACATGCCCTTGCGGCCGGCGGATCTGGTTTCAGTTTGCGACGCGGCGACAGTCTGGTTCATTTCTGGTTTCCTCCCGGCTTCACATCGGCCCTCAAGCCGTCAAGCACGGATTTCCTGATGATAAATCGATGGAGATGATGTGTAAGGAGCTAAAGTCGGCGGGACCGTAATCGACCGCCGGACGCTCCTTCAACGAGCCCGGCGATCGCCGCTAAGGCCGAGGGTAAGAAGCGAGTTTAGAACGCAGACATTCACGGGCGCGCCGGAGGCGGCTGCCGAATGTTCCAGAGATTTTGCGTTCATCATCGTCATGTTCAAAGCTTTTACACACGGGACCAGATTAGCGCAAGACGATTTTGCTCACGCAAAAGGAACGGAACTGGTGCCGAGCGGCAGTTTCGCTTCCTCTTCCGGCTCGACATGGATCACCACGCGTGCGCTGTCGATCTCCTTTTTCACGGCGTCTTCGATCCGGTCGCAAATCAGATGGGCGTCGCCCACACTCATATCCGCAGCCACGACCAGATGAAACTCGATGAAGGTGACACGACCGGCAATCCGCGTCTTGAGGTCGTGGACTTCGATGGCGCCGCCAGCATTGGCTGAAATCACGTCGCGGATGCGCATTTCCTCGGCTGGCTCGACAGCTATATCCATCAGGCCCTGCACCGAGGAATTGATGACATGCCAGCCCTGCCAGAGAATGTTGATGGCGACCAGTATGGCGAGCAGCGGATCGAGGATGGCCCAGCCTGTAGCCACAGCACCGACAAGGCCGACCAGAACGCCGGCGGAGGTGAACACGTCGGTCATGATGTGCTTGCCGTCGGCTTCCAGCGCAGGTGAGCGGAACTTGCGGCCGGTGCGAATCAGCAATGTCGCCCACAGGCCGTTTATGACGGCGGCAGCGGTGTTGATGGCCAGGCCCAGCCAGGGTTCATCGAGCTTGCGCGGGCTTTCCAGCGCAAACCACGCCTCGCGGAAGATCAGGAGTGCAGCGACCGTGATCAGAACGCCTTCCACGACAGCCGAAATATATTCGGCCTTGTGATGGCCGAAGGGGTGGTTGCCATCCGCAGGCTTGTAGCTCATGCGGATTGCCCACCATGCACCGATGGCCGCAATCACATTGACGATGGATTCCAGCGCGTCCGAATAAAGGGCCACCGAGCCGGTCAGCGCATAGGCCAGATATTTCAGACCCATCACACCGAAAGCAATGGGAATAGACCAAGCGGCAAGCCGCCGAACCTTTGCACTCGCGTCCATAATGAACCTTTGATTATCGTGGTCTTGTCCCGTAACCGGGACGGGCCTACGCACGGCCCTTCATTCATTCGCCAGAGCGTGATCGATCCGGTTGAATGAGATCGGCGCTCCAAGCGTTTGTTTTGAACCGCGCATCTTATCCGAAAACCGTTTCACACTTTTCGGAATGCGCTCCAGCGCGCGGGATACATCCACAACGCAACTGGCTTATGCAGCAGCAGTTCACCGCCGTTCTATACCCCAGAAAATCGAAACTTCGTACCCTGTTTTTTCAGTTCCCGCATTTAATTTTCTCCTGCAAATGCAAGGCATTACAGTTGCAAATGAGTTGCCAAAGCAGACAATGGACAAGCGTCACCAATTCATAAAAAAAACCAGCCGCAGCGTTGGCTGCGGCTGGCTTAAAATCATCAGGCGATGCATCCGGTCAGTAATTGGTCCGGCGCGCCTTGTTCTTGCCCGCCAGATGCGTCACCACGTTCTCGATCATGCGCATTCCGGCATTGTGACCAAGCGTCATGATCGATTCCGGATGGAACTGAACGGCGGCAACCGGCTCGTGCTTGTGCTCGAAAGCCATGATGACACCGTCTTCCGTTTCCGCCGTCACCAGAAAATCATCCGGCAGACGCTCCGGATCGGCGAAAATCGAATGATAGCGCCCCACCGTTACTTCCTTCGGCAGACCCGAGAATATCCTCTCCGGCTTCGACACGCGAATGCGCGACGGCTTGCCATGCATTGGAATGCGCAACTGGCGCAGCGTGCCGCCATAGGCTTCGGCCAGCGCCTGCAACCCAAGGCAGACACCGAAGATCGGCAGTTCCCGCTTGCGCGCCTTGGTGATGGTCGCCTTGCAATCGAAATCCTGCGGCGTGCCGGGCCCAGGCGACAGAACCACGAGGTTCGGCTTGATCCTGTCGAACACGTCATCGGCAACCGGCGAACGCACGGTGGAGACCGTGGCGCCCGTCTGGCGGAAATAGTTGGCGAGCGTGTGCACGAAGGAATCTTCGTGATCCACGAGCAGGATGGAGATGCCCTCGCCCACCTTGGCTGCCACGCGCTCCTCAGCGACCTGATTGCTCTTCTGTGCTTCACGCACGGCAGCAATCATGGCGGAAGCCTTCAATTCGGTTTCGGCCTCTTCCTCTTCCGGGTTGGAATCGAACAGAAGCGTCGCACCGGCGCGGATTTCAGCCACGCCGTCCTTCACGCGGATGGTGCGCAGCGTCAGGCCTGTGTTCATGTCGCCGTTGAAGTGCATCATGCCGATCGCGCCGCCATACCATGCGCGCGGGCTGCGTTCGTTCTCCTCGAGGAAACGCATCGCCCACAGTTTTGGCGCACCCGTCACGGTCACAGCCCATGCGTGGCTGAGGAAACCGTCAAAGGCATCCATGCCGTCGCGAAGCCGCCCTTCAATATGATCGACCGTATGGATGAGGCGCGAATACATCTCGATCTGACGACGGCCGATGACGCGCACCGAACCCGGCTCGCAGACGCGGCTCTTGTCGTTGCGGTCCACATCCGAGCACATGGTCAGTTCGGACTCGTCCTTCTTGGAATTCAACAGCTTCAGGATCTGTTCCGAATCCGAAATTGCATCCTCGCCGCGCTTGATCGTGCCTGAAATCGGGCAGGTTTCGATACGCCGCCCGTTGACGCGCACGAACATTTCCGGCGATGCGCCGACCAGATATTCGTTCTCCCCCAGATTGATGAAGAAGGAATAGGGCGACGGGTTGATCGCCTTCAACCGGCGGAAAATCTCCGACGGCGCAGTGTGGCAACGCTCATAGAAGGTCTGGCCCGGAACCACTTCGAACAGATCACCGCGCTTGAAGCTCTCCTTGGCGCGCTCGACCAGCTTCGCATATTCGCCCGGATTATGATCGCCGCGCGCAAGCTTGGCGTCCGACGGCTTGAAGGCTTGCGCAGGCGTTGCGCGTGCAAGGCCGTGCGTGGAAGAACCGCCACAGTTGAATTCGTAACGATCCACCCAGGCGCGTGCTGCATAATGATCGGCCACGAAGATCTCATCGGGAATGAACAGCACCAGATCACGTTGATCGTCGGGGCGCTTCAGCTTGTACTGGATCGGATCGAACTGGAACGCCAGATCGTAGCCGAAGGCACCGTAAAGACCGAGATTGGCGTCTTCCTCGGAGAAGAACAGGCCGACAATGGCGCGGAGGACCGTGAATACCGAAGGCATGCGCGAGCGCTCTTCCTCGGTAAAGGTTCCGCTCGGCTCGGCAATCGTCAACTCGATGCGGTTTTCCTCGGCCTTGTCGACCGTTACCTCGGCCAGCGCCTTGACCGTGTCCAGAATGGGACGAAGCAGGATGATGCCGCGGGCATTCAACGCTTCGATGCGCATGGTGCGGGCGCGCGAGGTGATGACCACCGGAGGATCGACGATAGCCGTATCCCAGCGCGTATAGCGGCCCGGATATTCGTAATTTGACGAAAACACCGCACCGCGCCGTTCGTTCAGCGCATCGATATAGGTCTCGATCGCGCCCTTATAGGCTGTGAGGTGGCGCACACGCTCGACGACGATGCCGCCTGCCGTCTCGTGCTGGAATATCTCGCTATCCGCAATCTTCGCATTCATGATCGGCTATCCCAAACTAGAGCATTTCCGGTTCGAATTGCTCTATCTCTATTTGTTTTTGATGCATGCCCTGATCCCAAAACCGGTTCCCGCTTTGGGGACATGCTCCAACTGTTCCAAACACTTCCGGAAACCGGTTTCCCCGCCGGTCTTATACAAACAGCCAAACAAAAAGGCCGCCCGGATAATCCCAGCGGCCTGTTCCTGAACGCAAATGCACAAACGCCTGCGTGGCCGCTTTTAGCGGGCCCACCACCAACCGTTGATGACGATATTGCGCGAAATGTTCATGGACGTACTGTTAGCGTCCAATGTGTTTCCTTGCAACCGGAAAATTCGAGCACGGAAATGTGCAGCGGAGATCAGCGCCGACGCGGCCTTCTGCAAGCTCTGCAATTATCACAAAGAAATCCGGACAGTTTGGGGCTGTCCGGATTTCCTTAGAACCGGGATGAACGAGACGGAAGGAAGGGGACGCTTCCTTCAGCTCCGGGCACCCCCATACCCCATGCTAAATTTACAGGTGTAATATGACTTTCAGTATGCATAGTACTATTACCACAGGTTGTATATGATATGCAATCTGTGATTGTTATTTGCGTGTATGCTTACATTTAAGTCCAATTCATCGAAACAGTTCGAAAATTTGTAGGACCACCCAACAAGTTTCGTCTTGCGTCGGAAGGCGATTTCGGATTCATTTCCGTGGCAACTCAAACACATATGCAAAAATCAAGAATAGAGCCGTCACACATAAACGGCCATTGGGGACAACTGATGAAGAATCTCGATGCGATGGACAGGAGTATTTTGCGCGCCCTTCAGGAGAATGGGCGCCTGACCAATACCGAACTGGCCGATCGCATAAATCTCTCGCAGACGGCAACCGCCGAACGCGTCAAGCGACTGACCCGCGAAGGGTATATTCTCGGCTATTCGGCGCGGCTTTCGCCCAAGATGCTCGACCGCGCCATGCTGGTCTTCATCGAGATCAAACTGGACCGCACCACGCCGGAAGTCTTTGAGACCTTCTCGACCTTCACGCGCAACAATCCAGACATTCTGGAATGCCACATGGTGGCGGGCGGCTTCGATTATCTCGTCAAAGCCCGTGTATCCGACATGGATCACTACCGGCGTTTCCTCTCGGAAGCGCTCCTTTCCCTGCCCGGCGTGCGCGAATCGCACACCTATGCCGTGATGGAGGAAGTGAAGGAAACCGCCTATATCGCCGTCTGAACTGGCGAAAAGCTTTTCCTGAAGAAATCGTTGCTGTCAGCAGCATGGCAGCAACGCACTCCCAATTTTGCACTTCGATCTTGCATGCGATAATTTACGGGTATATACCCGTAATATGTCACACCAGTGTTTCTGCATTCTTCTGCGCCAGGCAGCCCGCAAGACATCGAGCGTTTATGACAACGCTCTGGCTCCGCTTGGCATCAACGTCGCGCAGTTCAGCACGCTGCGAAAAATCCGCCGCGCGGGCTCCATTTCGGTGACGGAACTCGCACAGCTGTCGGATCTGGACCGTTCGACCATGGGCCGCAATGTGAAGGTTCTGCAGCGAATGGGCCTGATCGAACCCGCCGCCAGCGACGATCATCGCGAGACCAGCGTGACGCTGACCACGGATGGCCGCGATCTCGTGGAACGCGGCGGCCCGCTTTGGGATCAGGCGCAGGAGGAAATCGAAACCCGACTGGGAGAGGACGGCGTGGAACAGCTGCAAGACCTGCTTCGCAGCCTTGGATGACCCGACGCATTTTGACTGAAAACAATGACCCGAAGCCCCGCGACCTCTAAGGAGCGACCGGTTTCGCCATCAACGCAGGGCTGGCCAGAAGCCAGCTTGAACCGAAAGCGCCAAAGATGATTTCTGCCCGCCTTGCCAGCTTTCTCGCCCAGAGAAACATCCATTACGGATGGATCGTCGCCGCCATCACCTTCCTGACCATGCTGGCGACGGCTGCCGCCATGGGTTCGGCAGGCATCCTGATCGAGCCGCTCCAGCGTGAGTTCGGCTGGACGAATGCGAATATCTCCTTCGCAATGGCGCTTCGCCTTGTACTTTTCGGTCTTATGGGGCCGTTTGCAGCCGCTTTCATGAACCAGTTCGGCCTGCGCCGCGTGGTTTCCGCCGCTCTCATCATGATTTCACTCGGGCTGATCGGTTCCATTTTCATGACCGAGGAATGGCAGATGGTCGGGCTCTGGGGCATCGTGATCGGCCTTGGCACAGGCATGACCGCGCTTGTGCTCGGCGCTACCGTTGCGGCACGCTGGTTTGAGAAGCGGCGCGGCCTCGTCGTCGGCCTGATGACGGCCAGCAACGCTACCGGTCAGTTGGTCTTCATGCCGATCCTCGCCAGCGTCAGCCAGACCATCGGCTGGCGCACGTCGCTCACCATCGTCATCTGTTTCCTTGTTGCCGCGCTCATGCTGGTCCTTGCCCTAATGCGCGATCATCCGGCCGATATCGGCCTCAAGCCTTATGGCCGCATCGCTCCGCTTCCAGCCCCCGAACCGCGCAAAAGCTTCGGCGCCATGCTTGCCTCGCCGCTCGTCACCTTGCGCGAAGCATCTTCAACCGCAACCTTCTGGGTCCTGTTCCTGACCTTCTTCGTCTGCGGCTTTTCAACCAACGGCCTGATCCAGACGCACTGGATCACGCTTTGCGGAGATTTCGGCATTGCGCCGGTCGGTGCGGCGGGCATCCTTGCCGTCATCGGCGCGTTCGACCTGATCGGCACGATCATGTCCGGCTGGCTCTCCGACCGGTTCGACAATCGCTGGCTCCTGTTCTGGTTCTATGCGCTGCGCGGCCTGTCGCTGATCTACCTGACCTTTACCGATTTCACCGTCTATGAACTGGCATTGTTCGCCGTCTTTTACGGGCTGGACTGGGTGGCGACCGTGCCGCCGACCGTAAAGCTTGCCGCCGAACGTTTCGGCCCGGAAAAGGCCGGGCTGGTTTTCGGCTGGGTTTTCACCGGCCATCAGATAGGCGCAGCCGCCGCTGCCGCCTTTGCCGGTTTCGTGCGCACCGATTATGACAGCTACACCCCTGCCCTGATCCTCGCCGGTGCCATGTGCTTTGCCGCAGCCGCCATGGTTTTCATCATCAACCGCCCTGCTGCGAGGCCAATCCTGCAGGCTTCATGACGGGACACGTTTCCTGCCCTTCCTGTTCAGCGCCAGCACGCCGAGGCTGATCAGGAAGGCGGCGAGCGTGTCGGCCCAACCCGGCACTTCGCCCAGAAGGACGAGCGCCAGTACCAGAGTGATGACAGGGATCAGCGCCGACAGCGCCGCGCCAGCCGCCGTTCCCAGCAGGACGACCGCACGGTTGAAGGCAAAGACGCCGAAGGCGGAGGTAAGCACGCCCTGATAAAAACCCTGCAAGGCAATATCGCCCCATGATGTCGCGCCGATCCCCTTGGGCAGGAAGATCATGTAGACCGGCAGATAGACGATTGCTGAAGCGACGGCTGCGATGGCGGTCGCGTGCAGTCCGTCCATTTCCTTCCTGCGAAACACCATGACATAAATCGCCCACACCAGCGCCGCGACGAAAAAGAAGAGGTGCCCGAGCATTTCGCGCCCGCCCAATTGCGACAGGCCGGCGATCAGCATGGCGCCGGTCACGATCAGCACGACCCCGAACCAGCGCGACGGTGCCAGACGTTCCTGGAGAAACGCCATGCCTAATATCGCAACCATCGCCGTCATCAGCCCCGGAATGAGCGCCGCCGCATGGGATGCCGGAGCATATTGCAGGCCGCAGGTGGTCAAAAGCGCATAGGGAACGCCTGCGCCGGAAACCAGAAGCACAAAGCCGAGCGGACCGAGCTTGCGAAAGCCGAACCCCTTCATCAAGACCACCGGCAACAGCACCAGTCCCGCCACGCCGAAGCGCAGGGCAATGATGTCGAAGGGCGTCAAGGCGGTCTTGAACCCGAAGCGGGTCAGGACGAAAGACCCGGACCATACCAGAACCCCGGATAGCCCCCAGGCCAGACCGCGTATGGTATCCGAAGTCGAGCTTGTCGAGGTGGTGTCGGTAATTGCCGTCATGGTCACTCACTGCATGTTGAAGAATGAGCGCAGACTATTGCACTCCCGGCCTGCACAAGCACCACGGATAAGCGAGATATGAGATATTAGAATTTCTTATGCCGCCCGGCTTCTGGCGTCCAAAGCCACATCGCAGAACCGTTCGATGAGATGCCTGACCGGACTGTCGGCCCTAAAGACAATATAGACGGTGCGAAACGTCGGCGGATCGAGGCGGCGCGCCCGCAAACCATTCAAATCCGCGCCCGGCAGGCTGATTTCAGACAGAAGCGTCGTGCCAATGCCATGCCGCACCATTTCCAGCACTGTGGCGACGTCGCGGGTGCGCACCTGCTCGCTGCGCGTTTCGCCATCGCCCTCGCTCTCGCCATGGATGATCCGGTCGATAATCATTTCGCAGCCTGCTGCGGCGATCAACTGGCGATCCCGCAGATCCTTGGCTGCGATCGTGTCGCTCCGCATGAACGGATCATCGCGCCGTCCCACCACGACCAGTTCTTCCCGGCCAACTTCCCGCGCTTCCAGATCGGGCGCTGGCAGCGATGTTATGCCGAGATCGGCGATACCGTCCCGCACCCAGAGGGTGACATCATCGTGCCCGCCCTCGAATGCGCTGAATTCGATGCCCGGATAAAGCCGCTGAAAGGTCTTTCGCAGGCCGGGCAAAACATATTCGAGCTGGCTTGGAATTGCCGCGACACGCAATCTTTCGGGTGCGCCGGAAGCACTGCACCGCGCCTGCAATTCTATCCGGTCCACGGCCTGAAGCGCGGCCCTCGCATCGGCAAGGATCGATTGCCCGAATGCCGTCAGGGCAGCCCCGTCGCGCTTTCGCGCCAGCACATCAATTCCGAGAATCTTTTCCAGCGTCGCAATCGCCTGGCTCGCACCCGATTGTGTAAGCCGCACGCGCCGCGCCGCAGCCCCGACACTACCGGTTTCCGCGACCGCTTCAAGCAGACGTAACTGGACCAGACTGATCTTCATCTTTTTGGTTCCGGCTCAATCTTTCATCAATGCATCGCCCCAGTCGGCGCGACGCGCCCAACGGAAGAGATCACCCTCGCGCTTGGTCAGGAGACGTTCTTCGGCCTTGCCGTCATCCTTGCACATTTTAACCGAAACCTTGCCACCGCCAACCCGCGTCGGCGCGATCACCCGCGCCTTCACATCATTGACCGTCTCGCGCACCGCGGCAAGATAGATGAATTTCTCGTCCTCCCAAGGCACTTCCGCGTCCTTGGTCAGACGATGAATGCGTGAGCGCGCAACCCGGCGCGAGAAATGGCACCAGTCGGGCGCGGCCAGCGGGCAATCGAGCTGGTGCGGACAGGGCGCAGCAATGATTGCGCCTTCAGCGATGAGCGTGCGGCGCGCATCGAGAATGCGCTGCCAACCCGCCGGGGTGCCGGGCTCCACAATCACCAGCATCTGCCTTGCCGACGCCCACAAGCGCTCAATCAGTGCCTGCCGCTTTTCAGGAGCAAGCTCGTCAAGCACATAGGCAATGGTCACGAGATCGGCCTGCGGAAAATCCAGTTTCTCCCGAACCACATCCCCTGCCCGCCAATCGAGATCAGGGAGTCCGCTATTTTGCGATAAACCGCTTCCTACCGCCCGGATCGCAGGGCTTGCCTCGATCATGGTTGCGGATTGAAGCGTGGGCCAGCACTGTTTTGCCGCCCAAAGAGCCGTGCCCGGCCCTGCACCCACATCGAGCATCGATTGCGGCGCGAAATCGGGGCGGACCTCGGCAGCACTGTCCAGACTGGCGCGCACCGCCGCATAGGTCGCAGGCAGGCGTGCCGCCAGATAGGCTTTTGCCGCAAGATCGTCGGAAATATGCATGCGCCCATCCCGCGTCTCGGCGCGGTACCGGCGTGAAAGCATTTCGGATGCCCGCTTCAGGTCGGCCAAGGCCACGCCCTCAAGCGCGGCATCCACCGCCCGTCGCAAGGAAGCTGGCAGTTCCATTGCCGGTCAGCGCTCCAGAACCTGCTTCACGTCGACAAGATTCGAACGGACACGCAGAATGTAGAAGCCCATCGTCGTCAGGTGCGACGGCGTGAACCAGGCATCAGGGCTGCCATTGGAAACGATGAAGGGCTGCATGTCGAGCGCTGCCCGCATCTGCTTTTCCATCTCGTCCCATACGCCGTCGAGGTGCTTTTCGGCCAGAACGCCACGGAAATCCGAATGTGCGGCGCGCAGCAAGCCGTAATAGGCATAAAGCTGGCCATAGGCGAACCAGAAACGGTCGTCCGCGCGTGTGTCGAACCAACCGGCATGGTAGTTCTCGGCCCGGTCCTTGAGGATGGCCGAAGTCGAACCGAGGTCGCTCGCGATACGGTCCACGAACTGAATCAGATTGTCGGCGCGAGCATCGAATGTCGCCTGACAAGTTTCCAGCCGCCCGTTAAAGGAGCGCAGATCCTTGATCGCCGAACGGTAATAGCTCGGCGTCGGCGTCTTCGGGCCGAAGGGGCTCAGGCCGAAATACCAGGAATCTTCGGCAAACTGCAGGTTGCCGCGTGCCTTCTGCAGATCGCCGTCGATCTGTGATGTGCCGCGCAGACGGCCGATATTGTCGACGAGTTCAATCGCGGTACGGCGCACCGCCGCATTGATGCCGCGCTGGAACGACGCCTTGTTGTCGAGGAACGGGGTACGGTCCCAATCCAGCCCGAAAAAGCCGAGCTTGTAGAGCAGCATGGAGGAAATCCATGCATTCTGGTTGACATTGAAATCGGTGAGGTCCGCAGCGACTTCGGCAATGGCCGAACGGGAGCATTTGCGTGCGGAGGATGGCAGTTGCGCCGCCTGAACCGGCTGATTCGCCGGTGCGGCATCGCCAGTCTGCCCGGTTTCGGGCGCGGTGGAGGGCTGTTCGACAGGCGCGGCAGTAGATGGTGCCTCTGCCGGGGCAGCCTCCGCTTTCACCTCTTCACCGGGCGTCGTCGCGTTCTGATAGCTGTACTTGGCCGGGTAATCGGGATCGAAATTCGTCCAGGCCTGAGTCTGCCAGATGAAATAGAGATAAAGCCCGCCAAGTCCGATCACGACAACCGAAACGGCGACTTTCCACAATATTCCGAGCCGCAGGAACAGCCGCCACAAGCCGCCAAGCGGAATGGCAATCAGGCGGGCAAGCGCCGCGATGAAACGCCCGAGGAAGGAAAAAACGCCCTTTACTGCATTCCACACTATAGAAAATCCTTCCTTTTGCCCAAAACGCCGGGCTTTGCACCGCTTCTGCGCCGCACGCAGACCCATACATCGCAAGTCCCGTTCGCAAGCAGCCAAGCCTGAAAAAGCTTCAGGTTCTCAAATAGAGTGTGCTCATCTTTTCGACAACCTCGAAGCCCCATCCAACTGATTTTATCCGTCATTTTCCGCTGACAGGGTTGAATCCCGGGGGCCGATCCGTAACATGGCGCCAACTCGCTTCGGTCAAATACGTGGCAATCCTGCTCGTTTCCCCTTGGCCGACGGTTCCGGAAAATGATGAGCGACAAACAGCTTCAAGGCAGTTTCAAGTCAGGTGCGAAACGGTTTTTCGCCGGAAAAAACTGCGGTCAACGTCGCAATCAAGAACATTTTCGCCGCTATGGTACTTGAATGGCGAAATCTTTGGTGTTTGCTAAAGCTGGAACCGGAAAAACAATCAATCCGTAAAAACGGCCCGGTAAATGGAGAGAACAATGAAGTCCGCATCGACCTTTATGCTTACGCTTGCCTTGGGTGGGCTTGCCGCGGGAACGGCAATGTTGAGCGCGCCTGAAACCGCTATCGCCGCCGAACCCGAGAGCTGCTCGACCGTCCGTTTCTCGGATGTCGGCTGGACCGACATCACCTCCACGACGGCGGTAGCGACGGAAATCCTCAAAGGTCTCGGCTACAAGACCGACATCAAGGTTCTCTCCGTGCCGGTGACCTATGCCTCGCTGAGCAAGAAGGACATCGACGTTTTCCTCGGCTACTGGAACCCGTCCATGAGCGCCGATCTCCAGCCCTATCTGGACAACAAGACCGTCGAGACGCTGCGCACCAACCTGACCGGCGCGAAATACACGCTCGCCGTGCCGAAATATGCCTATGACGAAGGTCTCAAGGATTTCAAGGATATCGCCGCGTTCAAGGACAAGCTTGGCGGCAAGATCTACGGCATCGAGCCGGGCAATGACGGCAATCGCCTGATCCTCGACATGATCAACAAGGACGCCTTCGGCCTCAAGTCGTTCGAGCTGGCGGAATCGTCCGAGCAGGGCATGCTGGCGCAGGTCGCGCGCGCCATCAAGAGCAAGGAACCGGTCGTGTTCCTGGCATGGGAGCCGCATCCCATGAACAAGCGTTTTGAAATCGCCTACCTCACCGGCGGCGACGATTTCTTCGGACCCAATCTCGGCGGCGCCAAGGTCGAAACCAATGTCCGCACCGGCTACACGCAGGAATGCCCGAATGTCGGCAAGTTCCTCACCAATCTGGAATTCAAGCTCGATATCGAAAACGAGATCATGGGCAAGATTCTCGATGACGGCCAAGAACCGTCCAAAGCCGCGAATGACTGGCTCAAGGCCAATCCCGGCGTTCTCGACCAGTGGCTTGCAGGCGTGACCACCGTTGACGGCAAGGAAGGCCTGCCGGCCGTCAAGGCGGCACTCGGCCTTTGATCCCCCATGTCTCCGGGCTGTGACAAACGCGGCCCGGCACATTCCAGGACCTTTATTACAAGCACGCAGCAGGAGACTTGATCGTTGAACTGGCTGACGGACTACAAGATTCCTGTCGGACCAACCGCCAAATCTGTGGTGGACTGGCTGACGACCCATCTGGGGCTCTTCTTCGACACTTTGGCGGCGATCATGCAGGGCCTCATTGATGGCTTGTTGTATCTCTTGCAACTGCCCCATCCGCTGCTTCTGATCGCCATCTTCGCGATCATTGCATGGCTGATTCAGCGTCGCCTCTCGGTCGTCCTGCTCACCGTTCTGGGTTTCCTTTTCATCATCAACCAGGGTTATTGGGAACCGACCCTGAAAACACTGACGCTCGTTCTGTCATCGTGTTTTGTCTGTATGGCGATCGGCGTGCCGCTTGGCATTGCTGCGGCCCACCGGCCCGCGCTTTATGCCGCGATGCGCCCCGTTCTCGACCTGATGCAGACCTTGCCCACATTCGTCTACCTGATCCCGGCAATCGTATTCTTCGGCATCGGCATGGTGCCGGGCTTGCTTGCCACCGTTATCTTCGTGATCCCCGCCCCCATCCGCCTCACCCAGCTCGGCATTTCCTCCACACCGTCCTCGCTCATCGAGGCGGGTGAAGCCTTTGGCGCGTCGCGCTCGCAACTTCTCTGGAAGGTCGAGCTGCCCTATGCGATGCCGCAAATCCTGGCAGGCCTGACCCAGACGATCATGCTTTCGCTTTCTATGGTGGTCATCGCCGCGCTTGTCGGTGCCGATGGCCTCGGCGTGCCGGTGGTGCGCGGTCTTAACTCCGTCAACATTTCGCTCGGCTTCGAAGCAGGCTTCATCATCGTCGTGGTTGCAATCATACTTGATCGCATCTTCCGCGCTGGGAACGAGAAATAGGAACAAGCGGATGACCATCATCGCACTCGAAGACGTCTGCATCATTTTCGGCAGCAATGTCGGTGACGCGCTTGCGCTGGCGGATCGCGGCGCAACCCGCTCGCAGATTCAGGCGGAAACCAATCTCGTGCTGGGCGTCCATAATTGCACGCTCAACATCGAGGAAGGCGAAATTCTCGTTCTCATGGGGCTGTCAGGTTCGGGAAAATCCACACTCCTTCGCGCCATCAACCGGCTCAATCCTATTTCGCGGGGCCGCGTTCTCGTGCGTGAAGGCGACCGCGCCATCGATGTCGGCAAGGCCGACCGCGGAACCCTTCGCCATCTGCGCACCGAGCTCGTTTCCATGGTGTTCCAGCAGTTCGGCCTGCTGCCGTGGCGCACGGTCGAGGAAAACGTCGCCTTCGGGCTGGAAATTTCCGGCATGGGCAAGGAGGAGCGGCTCGCCAAGGCCCGCGACCAGCTTGAGCTCGTCGGCCTGCAGGACTGGGCCAAGCGCAAGGTCGGGGAACTTTCCGGCGGCATGCAGCAGCGCGTCGGGCTTGCCCGCGCCTTTGCGACCGGCGCGCCGATCCTGCTGATGGACGAGCCGTTCTCAGCCCTCGACCCGCTGATCCGCACACGGTTGCAGGACGAATTGCTGGCGTTCCAGTCACGCCTGAAAAAGACCATCGTCTTCGTCAGTCACGATCTCGATGAAGCCATGAAGATCGGCAATCGCATCGCCATCATGGAGGGCGGGCGCATCGTCCAGTGCGGCACGCCGCAGGAAATTCTCCTGCAGCCCGCCGATGCATATGTTGCCGACTTCGTTGCGCATATGAACCCGCTCGGCGTGCTTCGCGCCGGAGACATCATGGTGCCTTTCGATCGCAATGCGGCGCCGCGTCCTTTTGCGGCCACGGCGCGGCGCGAAACCCTGGTGCGCGAACTGATGAATGCAGTGGCGGACAGCAGCGGCGATGTCGGCATCATTGAGAACGGCGCTGTCATCGGCAAGATTGCGGCAGACGACATTGTGCGCGCGCTGGCCTGGCATCAGCAACGCGGAACCTCTTCCTGAACAAAAAAGCCGCACATTCGCATGTGCGGCTTTTTGAATTTCAGACTGCCCAAGGGCCGGGTCAGCTATGTGCGGCCTGTCTTGCAGCAGCGCGCGCTTCCACGCGAGCCTTGATAGCATCCACATCCGCACGCGGCGTCGCGGCAAAGAGCTTCTTCGTATAATCGTGCTGCGGATTGTTGAACACGTCGTCACGCGAACCGTACTCAACCACCTCACCGAAATACATCACCATCACCTCGTCGGCGATATAGCGCACGACCGAAAGGTCGTGGCTGATGAAGACATAGGTGAGGCCGAACTCTTCCTGCAGGTCGGCCAGCAAGTTCAGAACCTGTGCCTGCACCGACAAATCGAGTGCGGAAACCGGCTCATCCAGAATGAGCAGCTTCGGGTTGAGCATCAACGCGCGCGCAATGGCGATGCGCTGGCGCTGGCCGCCGGAGAACATATGCGGATAGCGGTTGAAATGCTCGCGGCCAAGGCCGACTTTCAACAGCATCTGCATCGCCTTGGCGCGCCGTTCTTCCGCCGACATATTGGTGTTGAGCAGCAAAGGCTCTGCCAATACATCACCGATCTTCTGGCGCGGGTTGAGCGAACCATACGGGTTCTGGAACACGATCTGCACCTTCTGGCGCATTTCAGCCGTCAGCCCATCGCGAGCGATGTTCACATCCTTGCCGCCGATCTTCAGTTCGCCGGAAGTCTGCGGATCGATCATGGTGAGAATGCGGGCCAGCGTGGACTTCCCGCAACCCGATTCGCCGACAATTGCCAGCGTCTTTCCCTTCTCCACCTTGAAGCTCACGCCCTTGACTGCATGAACCACTTTCGGCTTGCCGAACAGCCCGCCACCGACATGATAATCGCGCTTGATATCGCGCGCTTCGAGAACAACCTCGCTCATCGCGCTTCTCCCGCACCAGTATTTTCAAAGACGAAATCGGAAACCGTCGGAAGACGGTCGCCGGTCGCATTTTCCGGCAAGGCCGACAGCAGCGCACGGGTGTAAGGGTGCTTGGGTGCAGAGAACAGCGACAGCACGTCGGCATCCTCCATCTTGTGGCCCTTGTACTGCACGATCACGCGGTCCGCCGTTTCCGCGACCACACCCATGTCGTGAGTGATCATGATGAGGCCCATGCCATGCTCCACCTGAAGCCGCATCAGCAGATCGAGAATCTGCTTCTGGATCGTCACGTCGAGAGCCGTCGTCGGTTCGTCGGCAATAAGGAGCTTGGGATTGCAAGCAATCGCAATGGCGATCATGACGCGCTGGCACTGGCCGCCCGACATCTGATGCGGGAAGCTCTTCAGGCGTTCCGCCGCATCGCGAATGCCGACGAGTTCCAGAAGCTCGATGGCACGGGCACGGCTCGCCGAACCGTTCATCCCCATATGCTGCTTCAGAACTTCCTCAAGCTGATACCCGACGGTGAAGCAGGGATTGAGGCTCGCAACCGGCTCCTGAAAGATCATCGAAATGTCGCGTCCGACGATCTTGCGGCGCTCCTTGTCGGACATCGCCTGCAAATCCTTGCCATCGAAGGTCATGACGTCTGCGGTAACGGTTGCCGACTTGGGCAGGAGGCCCATGACGGCCAGCATTCCAACCGACTTGCCCGAACCGGATTCGCCGACGATCGCAAGCACTTCGCCCTTGTCGACGGTGATGTCGATCCCGTCGACAGCCTTGAAGGGACCGGTCGAGGTGTCGAAAGAAACCGTAAGGTTCTTGATTTCTAACAGCGCCATCGGTCAGCTCCTTTTGAGCTTCGGGTCAAGCGCATCGCGCAGACCGTCGCCGATCAGATTGATGGCGAGAACAGTAATCAGGATCGCAAGGCCGGGGAAGGTTACGATCCACCAGGCGCTCGTGATGAACTCGCGCGCCGATGCAAGCATCGTGCCCCATTCGGGTGTAGGCGGCTGCGCACCCATGCCGAGGAAGCCCAGAGCCGCAACGTCGAGGATGGCATTGGAGAACGACATCGTTGCCTGCACCACGAGCGGGGCAAGACAGTTCGGCAGGATAGTCTTGAACATCAGGCGCAGCTTGCTTGCACCCGCAAGCTTGGCGGCGGTCACATATTCACGTTCCTTTTCCGCCATGACGGCAGCGCGGGTGAGACGCGAGAAATGCGGCAGCAGGACCAGCGTGATCGCCAGAACGGCATTGATCAGACCCGGTCCGAGGATCGCTACGAGGACCAACGCCAGCAGAAGCGACGGGAATGCCAGGATAACGTCCATGATGCGCATGAACACTGTATCGACGCCGCCACCAAAATAGCCGGTGATAAGACCAATGGTGATGCCCAGGCACATCGAAATGATGACGATGACGAAGCCGACAAGCAGCGAATATTGCGCACCATAGATCAGGCGAGAAAGAATATCACGGCCAACCTCATCCGTTCCAAGCAGGAACTGGGTTGAACCGCCCTCCTGCCAGAATGGCGGCAGCTTGATGTAATCGCGGAACTGATCGACAGGGCTATGTGGTGCAATAAGCGGAGCCAAGATTGCGACCAGAATAATCGCGATAAAGACGTAGAGGCCGATAACCGCGCCACGATTGACGCTGAAATAAAACCAGAAGTCTTTCAGCGCGCGCATTTTGCCAATGTCGTTCGCGGCTTCCGGCTGAATAGCTGAGTGTGTCATGATACCCTCACTTGTGCCGGATACGCGGATTGATGAGGCCGTACAGCAGATCGACGACCAGATTCACCAGCATGATGATGAATGCGATCAGCAGCAATCCGCTTTGCACGACCGGGTAATCGCGACGGAAAATGGAATCGAGCATCCATTTGCCGATACCGGGCCATGAGAAGATCGTCTCGGTCAGGATCGCGCCGGCCATCAGAACACCGACCTGCAGGCCGATCGTCGTGATAACGGGTATCATCGCATTGCGCAGTGCATGCAGCCCGACAACGCGACGAACCGGCAGGCCCTTGGCGCGGGCAGTGCGCACATAGTCCTCGCCCAGGACTTCCAGCATCGCAGAGCGCGTCTGGCGCGCGATAACGGCCAGCGGAATGGTCGCAAGCACGATGGTCGGCAGGATGAGGTGCGAGACCGCGGAGGCGAAAGCGCCCTTCTGGCCCGACAGCAGACTGTCGATCAGCATGAAACCGGTCACAGGCGGGAAGAAATAGAGCAACGAGATGCGGCCGGAAACCGGCGTCCACTGCAGCACGCCCGAGAACAGAATGATGAGCAGAAGCGCCCACCAGAAGATCGGCATCGAATAACCGACCAGCGAAATGCCCATCAGGCCCTGATCAAACCATGAGCCGCGCTTGACAGCCGCGATGACGCCGGCAGGGATGCCCAAGAGAATAGCCACGATAATCGCGCAGATGGACAACTCGACAGTTGCAGGAAACAGCGCGAAGAATTCAACGAGAACAGGCTTTTTGGTCACCAGAGACTGGCCGAAATCGCCATGCAGCAGGTTCCAGACATAGTCGAGATATTGCTGCCAGATCGGGCGATCGAAGCCGAGCTGCGCCATCAGCTCGGCATGGCGTTCGGGGCTTACGCCGCGCTCACCTGCCATCAGCAGGACGGGATCGCCGGGCAGAACACGGACGAAGGCAAAAGCCACGATTGTGATGCCTATGAAGGTCGGAACCAGATAGACAAGTTTGTTCAATATGAAGCGGAACATACAAAAACTCCGACCGGGTGCGGAGGAACTCTCCACACCCGGCCGCTCGTGTTGTCAGATTTTACTCGGAAATATCGACTTCTTCGAAGCGATAGTCACCAAGCGGGCTCTGCTTGAAGCCGGTAACCTTGGCCGACATCGGCACGAAGACCGTCGAGTGAGCGAGGGTGTTCCAGGGAGCCTGCTCCTTGAAGATCACCTGAGCTTCTTCGTAAAGCTTCGTACGCTCTTCCTGGCTGGTCGTGACCTTGGCCTTCTGGATCAGATCCTCGAACGGCTTGTAGCACCACTGGGCACGGTTGTTCGAACCGACGCCAGCGCAGCCGAGAAGCGTGCCCATGAAGTTGTCCGGATCACCATTGTCACCGGTCCAGCCGAGGATGACGGCACCGTCACGTTCCTTGTCGCCCGACTTCTTGAGGTATTCGCCCCATTCCATCGAAACGATCTCTGCACTGACGCCAACCTTGGCCAGATCGGACTGCATGAGTTCAGCCGTGCGGCGGCCATTCGGCATGTAAGGACGGCTCACCGGCATAGCCCAGAGCTTCATTTTCAGATCCTTGACGCCAGCGGCTTCGAGAGCCTTCTTGGCAGCTTCCGGATCGTACTTGTCGTCCTCGATCTTGTCGTTATAGCCCCACATCGTCGGCGGGATCGGGTTCTTGGCCACCTGGCCCTGGCCCTGATACACGGCATCGACAATCGCCTGCTTGTTGATTGCCTGGTTCAGCGCCTTGCGGACTTCCGGCTTGTCATAAGGCGCCTTCAGCGTGTTGTACGCGAAGTAAGCGACGTTCAGGCCAGCCTGTTCGTCAACCTTGAGGTTGGAATCGGCCTGGAGGCCTTTGATGTCCGCCGGAGCCGGATAGGACATCAGCTGGCATTCGCCAGCCTTGAGCTTCTGCGCGCGAACGGCAGGATCGGTTGTGATTGCGAAGACGAGATCGTCGATCTTCGGCTTGCCACCCCAATAGTCCGGATTGGCCTTGAAGCGAACGACGGCGTCCTTCTGGTAGGCGACGAACTGGAACGGGCCAGTACCAACCGGAATCTGGTTGAGATCGTCCTTCTTGCCATCGGCGGCGAGCTTGTCGGTGTATTCCTTCGAGATGATCGAAGCGAAAGGCATCGAGATATTGGCGAGGAACGGCGCTTCCGGACGGTTCAGCACAAACTTGACCGTGTAATCGTCAACCTTGACGATGTCCTTGATCAGCGCACCCATTTCCATGCTGTCGAAATATTCGTACGTAATGCCAGCGGTGTACTGGTGCCAAGGATTGTCCTTGTTGCGCATGCGATCATAGGAGAAGATCACGTCGTCGGCGTTGAAATCACGGGTCGGCGTGAAATAGTCGTTCGAGTGGAACTTGACGCCCTTGCGCAGGTGGAAGGTGTATTCCAGACCGTCGTCGGTGACGTCCCAGCTTTCGGCGAGACCGGGCACGACTTTCGTCGTTCCGTTTTCGAATTCGGCAAGGCGGTTGTAAACCGGGTGGGCCGAGGCGTCGAACGTATCGCCGCCGGTATAGGCAGCCGGATCGAAGCCTTCAGGCGAAGCCGGCGAGCAATACACAAAGGTCTTCGCCGATGCAGCACCGCTCATCAGAGCCACCAGCGCGGTTGCTGCCAGGAGTTTTTGGTAGAATTTCATTATTGTCCGCCTCCACGGAAAAGCATGCCGCGTGCACCCCATTGCCCGCAGCTTGCGCTTATCGAAACGTGTGGATCGCCACTTTGCAAGCGCAATTTTTAGAACCACTTCATATTCTCAACCGATTGTGGGGTCATTCGTTAGATTTTTATTCTAATTACATACGAAATTTCGGAAAATTGCGCTAAAGCACATTGAATTATAATATTATTCGCACGCATTTTGCATGGGGTAATGCAAGCTGTGCATCATCGACTCGGACGCGACATAGATGTGTCCGATCAATTGGAAATTGTTTCTGGATTCAATCGCCGGCAATCTGCAACCGAATTGACTGGTGCTTTGGGAAAAGGCGCGGTATTAAGTGGATAATTAATGTCATATTTGAGCTGTGCAAATTATGCCCGAAGCCAATCCAATTCGCCCGACAACACCCGAAGCCATACAGCTTGCCAAAATCCTGCTGCGCACGTCGCGCTATGGGGCCATTGCCGTTTTCGATGCAGCGACCGGCAGGCCGCTGGCGAGCCGCGTTGCTGTTGCGACGGACACGGACGGCACTCCACTGATATTGGTCTCCGGGTTGGCAGCCCATACGCCGGGATTGCTCGCAAACCCTGCCTGCTCGCTTCTGCTTGGCGAGGTCGGCAAGGGAGACCCTCTTGCCCATGCGCGCGTCACACTGCATTGCCAGGCCCGAAAAGTTGAGAGGACCGCCCCTGACTATCCACGCATCCGCCGACGCTACCTCAATCACAACCCCAAGGGTTCGCTCTACGTGGATCTCGGGGATTTCGCCTTCTTTCGCCTCGAACTGGAAAGCGCCAGTCTGAACGGCGGCTTCGGCAAGGCATTCAACCTTACGCGGGACGATTTGCTGTGCGCAGCTTCGACAAGTGCGAACTTCGCCGAAAATGAACAAGACGCGCTTGACGATCTGAATGCAAACCACACGCAGGAAATCGCGCATATAGCACAGAATATCGCGAAATCAGGTGCCCTTCGGGAACAGTTCAAAATTGTGGGTATAGACCCTGAAGGTGCTGACATTGCCCAGGGCGACCTCGTTCTTCGTCACATGTTTTCAACGAAGCCTGATTCCCTAGGGGAAGCTGTTACAGCACTGGTCAAACGGTAAAATAAACCCTTTGAAACAAAATCGCATTTTTTTTGGGACGAAATTGCACCTCTTTATACTGAATTGAATATAAGCAAGGGCTTTTCAAAAGCAGCTTATAGCATTATTTTGAATATGCATGCTTATGAAAATTCGCATGTATATTTTTAACTTTGTCCAGTCTTACGGGGGTATGACGGCAAATGAGCAACCAAGATACTTTCTTTGATTTAATTGAGAATGTAGACCAGGCTGCCGATTTTCTTTCGGCACTTGCTAACAATAAGCGATTACTAATTTTATGTAAGTTGCTTCACAATGAAATGTCCGTCGGTGCACTTGCCAAGGCGATTGACCTTAGCCAATCCGCTTTGTCTCAGCACCTGGCAAAACTACGAGCTCTTGATCTCGTTTCAACTCGCCGCGACGCACAGACGATCTATTACATGGTCTCTTCGCCGCATATCGAGTTGATGTTGTCGACACTCTCGAGTCTGTATATGAGTCCAACACCGCGCAGGCATAATCTGGCGGCAGTCGCTCACGCATAACATCATGAGGTCACAGCCGTGCGATGAACGAAAATTCTCATTCGCGCGGCTGTTGCCAGACGATCGACGATCCGGACGATATCCGCCTCGCCCCCTACCGGAACATTCGTGAAAAAGATCTGGTGGGGCGCCAGCAGCGTTTCATCGCTGAAGGCAAGGTGGTCCTGAACGTCCTGTTTTCCTATTCCGCACGCTTCGAGACGGAATCGTTGCTCGTTCTGGAAAACCGGATCGAGGGGCTCGGAGAACAACTCAGCCAACTCCCACCTGGTGTTCCAGTCTATTCCGTCCCGCAGACTGTCATGGATTCAGTCGCGGGATTTCACGTTCATCGCGGCATCCTTGCCGTGGGTCGCCGCAAACCGCAGCCGGGTCTGCAGACCATGCTTGAAGCCCTGCCCGCCAAATCGCTTGTTGTGGTATTGTGCGGTATTTCCAATCACGACAATGTCGGCTCGATTTTTCGCAATGCCGCTGCTTTCGAGGCAGATTGCGTCCTGATGGACGAAACCTGCTGCGACCCGCTTTATCGCAAGGCCATCCGTGTATCGGTCGGCGCGACGCTGAAAGTCCCCTATTTCCACGGCGGCAACATTGATGAAATCATCGCCGCGCTCGACGAGGCCGGTTTCAACCTGCTTGCGCTGAGCCCGTCATCATCGCTCAGCATCTACGATGCGGCGAAGCACGACCGTCACGCCCTTCTGCTCGGAACGGAAGGGGAAGGGTTGCCGCCACGGCTACTTCAGAAGCTTCAGACAGCGCGAATTCCCATGTCCACTGCATTCGACAGCCTGAATGTCGCAACCGCATCGGGCATCGCCTTGTCCCGGTTCAGCAAGTTTTCGTGAAAAGGTCGGCGTGAAACAAAAAACCTCCGGCAGCAGGCCGGAGGTTTTGATTTCAGCAGGAAAGATTTATCAGGCCGCCGAGGCGCTTGCCGTATTGGCAACAAGACGGCGCAGCATTTCTTCTGCCTGCGGTTCACGCTCGGAACGGCCAATGAAACCGCCGCCAAAAACGCGCGCAGTGTTGCTTTCATCGGAATAAAGCACGCAGGCCTGCCCCGGAGCGATACCGCTTTCGCCGTCGACCAGTTCAACCCAGGTCTGGCCATCAGCATGGCGCAAAACGGCGGGACGCGGCGGCCGGGTCGAGCGGACCTTGGCAAACACTTCCATACCGCCTTCCGGCAGATCGCCAATTGGCGCATCGCCCAGCCAGTTGATATCGCGCAGGAAAACTTTATGCGTTTCCAGCGCTTCACGCGGACCGACGATAACCCGTGCATTGGCGGCATCGAGATGAACGACATAAAGCGGTTCACCTGTCGCAACACCGATACCGCGACGCTGGCCGACCGTGTAGTGTACGATGCCGTCGTGACGGCCGAGCGTGCGCCCGTCGATATGGACAATATCGCCCGGATTGGCCGCTTCCGGCTTCAGCTTGGAGATAATGTCGGAATATTTGCCCTGAGGCACGAAGCAGATATCTTGACTGTCCTGTTTCTTGGCAACCGTCAGGCCCATTTCCTCGGCGATTTCGCGCACCTGCGCCTTTGGCAGATGACCAAGCGGGAAGCGCAGATAATCGATCTGCTCCTGTGTGGTGGCAAAAAGGAAATAGCTCTGGTCGCGATCCGTATCGACCGGACGATAAAGTGCGCGATGTGCACCATTGGCGCGGCTGCGGATATAATGCCCGGTCGCCAGCGCATCGGCGCCAAGATCCCGTGCGGTCTGCAGCAGATCGGCGAACTTCACCGTCTGATTGCACGAAACGCAAGGAATAGGCGTTTCACCGCTGACATAGGAATTCGCAAAAGGATCGATCACGGCCTCGCGGAAGCGTGCTTCGTAATCGAGGACATAATGCGGAATGCCGAGACTTTCCGAAACGCGGCGGGCATCTTCGATGTCCTGTCCCGCGCAGCAGGAACCGGCGCGATGAACAGCTGCGCCATGATCATAAAGCTGCAGCGTCACGCCAACGACATCGTAACCTTCACGTTTGAGAATTCCGGCCACAACAGATGAATCGACGCCGCCCGACATGGCGACGACAACGCGCGTGTCTTCCGGCTTTCCCGGCAGATCGAGGCTGTTCAGGCTCATGATTGTTTCCAGCTTCCGGGCAGATGCCCTGCTTCTCAAAATTTAGGTTTCTGGGCCCTATATAGGCTAAACTGCGGCAATTTGCCAAGGGTTAGAGCGCAATCATTGTCCAGATTGCGACAGGCGACGCACACTTCGGCGTGAAGTTTTCCGATCATATGCCGCAAAATTGCCCGCAAAAGGGCGATCGCGAGTATTTTTTCAAGTCTTACCAGAGAGTTACCAGCTGCTTAGGTAATTTTTAAAGCTGTCGCGTTAGTCTCCTACTCGATTAGGTCCTTGAGTGTTGTGTAGAGAGTACAATGACCGATCTGGTAAGACCACGTATAAAGTATGTTATCGGTCCTGATGGCAGCCCGCTGACCATCGCGGACCTCCCCCCCGCCAATACAAGGCGCTGGGTCATTCGCCGCAAGGCTGAAGTCGTCGCTGCGGTGCGGGGCGGACTTCTGAGCCTTGAGGAGGCATGCCAGCGTTACACATTGACGGTGGAGGAATTCCTTTCCTGGCAATCCTCAATCGATGAGCATGGTCTCGCCGGTCTCAGGACCACCAGAATACAGCAGTATCGTCACTAAAACCGTCTCCCAAAACCGGGACAGGTTTTGGGAAGGCGAGGATCGGGCCTCCTGCGGAGCAAGTCTTGCGCAACCGGGTCTGGATCGACAAACCGAAAACCGGCCCACGTGGCCGGTTTTTATTTGCACATTCCGTTCCTATGTTGTGAACTTGGCATATTGATCAGACACAAGATGTTCAGGAGGATGGCATGAGCGGAACTATCGAGATTCGCAAGGAAGACAGCTCCGACGGCGGACGCTATGCGGCTGTTCTCGACGGCAGTGAAGCCGAAATGACCTATACGAAGCTTGGCCCCTCGCTGGTATCCATCGACCATACTTTTGTGCCGGACGCGATGCGCGGCAAAGGCGTCGCGCAGGCGCTTGCCAAGAATGCGGTTCTGGACGCACGCCGGAGCGGGTGGAAGATCATCCCGCGCTGCAGCTTCATGTACGCGCAGGCGATGCGCCATCCCGATTGGTCGGATGTTCTCGGCAAGGAATAGTCGCTGATCGCAGCCCTATTGCAGGTCGCGGATGCGGCGCGCCAGGCTCTTGGGACCCGCTTTCTTGCCTTTTCCTGCGTCGGCCTTTTCTGCTGCCTCAAGAATTGAATGGATCGGGGATTCCGGTCCTTCCTTTTCAGCGGTTGCAGCCACCATGCGAGCGGCAAGTTCAGCCATTTCTTCGCGAAGGAATGCATTTTCGCGCTCGATCCGGGACCACTCGAGGTTTTCGCTCGCGTCGGCATTCCTGCGGCTGTAGCGCTCGATTTTTTCCTGCGCATCCGAAAGCTCGGAAATCAGCTTCTCAAGTTTCTGCTGCAATTCGCTATTGCGGCGCTTTTCGCTTTTCAGCTCCGTCTGCGCCGACGTCAACTGGGTCGACACTTCGTTGTAGCGCGCTGCGGCTTCCTTGCGATCTCGACGCATTTCGGTCATCTCGTTTGTCAGACGGCTGTATTCCGTCTCGCTTGCACTTATTTCGATACGCAAGGTATCCGCCAGTCCCTCGAGCGCGCTGTAATGGCTTTGCATCCGTTCCAGTTCCGCCTGGAGGATCGCCGCCTTTTCCAGCGCGTTATCGCGGGTTGTCTCGGCTTCCTTGGTCACCCGCTCAAGTTCTGCCAGCTGTTTCTCGATATCGGCCTGGCTCTCTTCGAGGCGTGGAATGCGTTTCAGCTCTTCATATTGCCGGGACAGCGTCACCTTCTGTTCGGCATTCTTCTGGCGTTCTAGCTTCAGCAATTGTTCCTGTCTGCTGACCGCGACGGCATATTCCGCGCGCAGCCCATCGCGGTCGGCGCGAATCTCGGCAAGAGTGATCGGCAGTTCCGCCTGGACCTGCCGCCGCGCCAGAAAGAACGCGCGCCGCCAGACCGAAGGGCCGAGCAAAACCACGGCGAAAACCGTCACAAGAACGCCGAATATGAAAAAGAGAGCGGACTGGATCACGGTTTCAGATGGCCCGAGCGGTTTCAGACAAGCATTTACTATTCATAGTGCGCAGTCCACCATCTTTCCAGCCAGCAGAAACAATCACCGGCTGAAAAGTATCGCGCCCGGACAACCGAGACTTAGAACGGGTTCCACGTCGGCGCTCCGGAAAGCTTCAGATAACCGATATTCACGCCCAGCCTCGCGCCCACGCCGGTGCGGATCGGCACAAGCATGATGTTCTCGCGTTTCAGAACGTTGAAGCCCACACCGGCAACGACATAGGCGGAACCTGCAACACCGGCGTAGCGCCCGTAAAGGTTCTGGATGTCGTCCAGATTATAGACGAGCATCATGACACGTGAGCCCTGCCCGCCGAAATCCCAGCCAAGTGAGGGGCCTTGCCAGTACGTCTTATGATCGCCTGCGTTCTTGGTGTAGAGCGTGCCTTCGCCGTAGGTCAGGCCGCCGATAAAGGCGCCGGAGCCTTCCTCACCAAGAATATAGCCGTTGGGCAGACCAAAGCTCTGGAACGCCTTCTCGACCGCGCTTGCGATTCCACCCGAAGCCGATCCGAAGAACCTGTGACCGGATTCGACGATTTCCTCGGCAGTGTATGTGTTCTGTGCTCTCGCCTGATTGGGCAGAGCGATGAAAGAAACAAACAGCGCCGCAAAAAACGCAACGAAGCACGCCGCATTGCGGAACCTGATTTGCGACAGGGACTGTATGGCCATGTAAAATTCCTTTTGGCTCTCCGCTCCTCTGTCTGACGGCCCTGTTAAAAAGCCAGACCACGTCTCTTACGGACATTTTGGTCGAATCGGGCCTATTTTAGACCCGAATTTATTGTCCAAACCTTTAAGCACCGAAATTGACTTTACGAAGGCATGGAATTTCCGGCTTTTCTCATATGATGTGAAGCGGTGCCGGAGGCCGGGCGGATCAAAAAGAGAGCTTTGTTGCGGCGTTCCGATGGCGCGTGTATCCAGTTAAATCGATATTCAGGGCGATTCGCCCATCTTCATGCAGCGCGCAAACTCTGGCTTTGCGGGCTGTCTCGTTAACCGATAACGATCCTGTTATCCGACCTGCTCGGAGACCGGGATCAATCCGCGTTCCGGAGAAAACGCCATGCCAATGCCCGTTACCCTTTCCGCGCTCGACCTCGGTGCGCTTCTGTGCAGCAGGATCTGTCATGACATTATTTCGCCGGTCGGCGCGATCAATAACGGTCTGGAGCTGCTCGAAGAAGGCGGAGCCGACGAAGATGCAATGGCGCTCATCAAGTCGAGCGCCCGCAACGCCTCCGCTCGCCTTCAGTTTGCCCGCATCGCTTTCGGTGCCGCAGGCTCTGCTGGCGTGCAGATCGATACAGGTGACGCGCAGAACGTTGCCACCGAATATTTCAAGAACGAAAAGCCGGAATTCACCTGGGAAGGCACCCGCGTCCTTCTGCCCAAGAACAAGGTCAAGCTGCTTCTGAACATGCTTCTGATCGGCAACGCAGCCATCCCGCGCGGCGGCTCGCTCGCCGTGCGGCTTGAAGGCGGCGACACCGAACCGCGCTTCGTCATCACCGTGAAGGGCCGGATGCTGCGCGTTCCGCCGAAGTTCCTTGAACTTCATTCCGGTGCTGCCCCGGAAGAGCCGATCGACGCCCATTCCGTCCAGCCTTACTATACACTTCTTCTGGCCGAAGAGGCCGGCATGAAGATTTCTATCCACGCGACTGCGGAAGACATCGTATTTTCTGCTGAATAAACGCTCCTGAGCGCGGGGCCCCCCGCGCTCGCACTGGCAAACTGTCATGAAACCCTCTATCAGTCAGGCAGTGCGTATATGGGGGGACTGAATGACGAATGAACCAATGACAGGTTATTGCCTGCTGGTGGATGACTCCTCGGTCATTCGCAAGGTCGCCCGCCGCATTCTTTCCGAAACCATCGCAGAATTTGCTGAAGCTTCGAGCGGTCGGGAAGCGCTCGAAACCTGTTTTTCGCGCATGCCCGATGTCATTCTGCTCGACTACGACCTGCCGGACATGACGGCACTGGAAGTCGTGACCGAATTGCGCGCCATGCCTGGCGGCGACCAGCCGCGTGTCATCCTGTGTCTTTATGAACTCGACGTGACCCGCATCATGCGGGCAAAGCGCGCAGGCGCCAACGGCTATATTCTCAAACCATTTGACCGCGCCTATCTCACGGAGCAGTTCGCAGGCGTTCTATCCGCCTAAAACCTGCAACCAGCCCCTCAAAAAGCAAAAGCTCCGCCGAAGCGGAGCCTTTTACATTTAAGCTCACGAAACCAATCAGGCGCTTTCGCGCATTTCCGCATCCGGCTCACGCAGCACATAACCGCGGCCCCAGACCGTTTCGATATAGCTCTGGCTGCCGGAAACAGCGTCTAGCTTCTTGCGAAGCTTGCAGATGAAGACGTCGATGATCTTCAGTTCCGGCTCGTCCATGCCACCATAGAGATGGTTGAGGAACATTTCCTTGGTGAGCGTCGTGCCCTTGCGAAGCGAAAGAAGCTCCAGCATCTGGTATTCCTTGCCGGTCAGGTGAACGCGCTGGCCAGCGACTTCCACCGTCTTTGCATCCAGATTGACCACGAGGTCGCCCGTCGTGATGACCGACTGCGCATGTCCCTTGGAACGGCGCACGATCGCATGAATACGTGCGATCAGCTCGTCCTTGTGGAAAGGCTTGGTCATATAGTCATCAGCGCCGAAGCCCAGACCGCGAACCTTGTCCTCGATGCCGGCCATGCCGGAAAGGATAAGGATCGGCGTCTTCACCTTGGACAGACGCAAGGTGCGAAGAACTTCGTAACCAGACATATCCGGCAGGTTCAAGTCCAGCAGGATGATGTCGTAATCATATAGCTTGCCGAGATCGATGCCTTCTTCGCCCAGATCGGTCGTGTAGACATTGAAACTCTCGGACTTGAGCATCAGCTCGATGCTCTGTGCGATAGCACTGTCGTCTTCAATCAAAAGGACGCGCATCTCTTATCCCCTTTCCGCAGCCGACCCGATGTCCCTCACGGCAGCACACGGAACTATCGTTGCCTTTGCATGAAGGTGCCAGCAAATGGTTAACAAAATATGATTCTGCTTGGCAAGCATATTTGTGCCCTGTTTAGAAAATTCTCTTACGCGCCTGAATCATAAAGACATTCTCTTCCTCACGACTCTAAAGCATCGCATTAAGAATCTTCGCTAAGCGATTCATCTGACTCTAGCTTTCGCCTGTTGCCGAAAAACCACACGAGGTTTACCGAGCCTTAAGTCCTAACGCGTATGATTAACTTCGCCGGTAAAGGAATGGTTACCAAACGAGCGAATTCTTAACTTTTTGTTTCGCTTATGGACCCGTTTCGGAAGAACGGCTGCGATGAGTTCCCCTTCAGGGGACTGAATTCGCAAGGAGATTCGGGGGTGAGCCGGGCGCGTTTTGCCTGTTTACACCTGTTAATAAAGTCGGGGGGAACGCCCCAACACATGAAAGCTGGTTGGTGTTCAAGGAGTATTGCGTATGAAGCCACGTGAAAGCCTAGTCAGGCTGAAACTGTTCCAGGTGAAGGAAAAACGCCGTCAACTGGGCCAGCTCGACCTGATGATCGGCGAGTTCGAACGGATGGCCGGAGAACTCGACGCTCAGATTCTATCGGAAGAGAAAAAAGCTGGCATCACTGACATCAATCATTTCGCTTATCCGACCTTCGCCAAAGCGGCACGCCAGCGGCGCGACAATCTCTTCGTATCGATTCGCGACCTGATGTCCCAGAAGGAAGCGGCCGAAGCCGAACTGTCGGCGGCGGAAACCGAGCTGACGAAAGCCGAAGCGCTCGAAGAACGCGACGGCGGCAAGGCTCCAAGGGAAGTGATCGAGCGTTCGGGCAACCAGCGCCGCGCCATGATCGGTTGATTGACGATCCGTTTCTCAACCTTGCCCAACGATGAAAAACACCGCCTCGCTGGCGGTGTTTTCATATACTGCTGATCAAACCTGCCCTTCGTTCAATCAGCTTGCGCGCTTGATCCGCAACTGGAAACAGTTGTTGCGGGCAGATCGGACGTCGACGAAACCGATCTCCGGGCGACCGAGCAGGTCAGCGGCATAATCCGCCAGATCATCGCGCTCGACGACTTTCCCCGTTCCATATTTGATGCGGTAGTTTTCGGTATAGCCTTTCAGCAGATAATCCGTGCTCGACTTCAAAATGGGCGGAACGCCTTCTCCAGTCCAGGCCTCGCAGGGGTCGGCACACAAAAAGACCGGCCCGGTTTCAGCATAGGGCTGGATATCGGGAAAGGGGCGATACGCCAGAATGAGCATGCCCGCCCCCTTCGGTACGAAGTCAAGGCAATGGCGACAGGGATTGCCGTTTCCATCGGAAATCGTTCGCTCCGGCACACAGCCATAAGCGTCCATGCCACCGGCTTGCAAAGCACGCACCTCGTCGCTCGGCATTGGAAGATATTTTAATTTCATCGCCCTTCTTCTCCGTTGACCGGCAATCGGCGTGAACGCCGCATGCACAGGGCCGTCCATGCTTCACGCGCCGTCTCTCAAAACTGCCGATGGAGAAGCGAACGAACCATCCGTTTCTTCCGATCAAATGCGACAATTACCAAAATCACCTGCGGTTAGCTGGAAGGAGCGTGGAGATTTGGCCAAAGCCGTGCAAATCTTGGTTTGCATCGCTCCCGGGCCGGATGTAGTGAAAAGACATAATGCAGAAATCCTCCCCCTCGGGGCCGAATTCGGCCTCCCGAAAATTCAGCGTCAGGACCTTGCCGAGACCAGCCCAGTGGGGCCTGTTGGTCGTATTTTCTGCTATCCTGATCTTTGCAGGTGAAAAGCTGCAATTGCCGGCCGCCATGCTTCTGGGCGCGATGATCGGCGCAATCCTGATGGCTGCGGGCGAAAGCACGTTGCGGGTCCACCGCTGGCTGTCATTGGGCGCGCAGGGCGTCGTTGGCAGCCTCATCGCCCGTTCGATCACGGCGGAGTTCTTCACCAGCATGGGGCAGCACCTGCCCGTCATCCTGTTGTCTGTCGGCTATGTGCTGTTTACCAGCACCTTCATTGGCTATCTGCTCGCGCGTTTTCGCATCTTGCCGGGAACAACCGCCGTATGGGGGTCTTCTCCGGGTGCGGCCACGGCGATGACGCTGATGGCGGAATCTCATGGCGCAGATGCCCGTCTCGTCGCCTTCATGCAATATCTGCGCGTGGTGCTGGTTGCTACCGCTGCTTCGCTCGTCTTGCGCCTCAGCGCAGGCGTGGAAACCGTTGCGCCTGCCGAAATCATATGGTTTCCACCCGTCGATTGGTCCACTCTCGGCCCCACACTGCTTCTGATCGTCGGCGGTGCGTTCCTCGGGGAAATTCTCCGTATCCCTACCGGCGCCATGCTCGTGCCGCTCCTATTGGGCGCGCTGCTTCAGGATACCGGTTTCATCACCATTGATCTGCCGCCGTGGCTGCTCGCGGTCAGCTATCTGCTCATTGGATGGCGCATCGGCCTCGGCTTCTCTCGCGCCATCATCGTTCATGCTGCGCGGGCTTTTCCGGCAGTGCTGGTATCCACGCTTCTCCTCATTGCGGTCTGCGGACTGTTCGGCATGGCGCTCGGCCATCTGCTCGGCCTCGACCCGCTGACCGCCTACCTTGCCACCAGCCCCGGCGGCGCAGACACGGTTGCGATCATCGCCGCATCAAGCAATGTCGACCTGCCCTTCATCATCGCGATGCAGACGAGCCGTTTCTTCATCGTGCTTCTGGCAGGCCCGGCCATCGCCCGTTTTGTCGCAGCGCGCGTCGACAAGCGTACTATGGAGCGGATTACGAAAAAGAACCTGTAACAGCCTGATTGCCGGGACTGGCAGGACCATGTTAGGCTTTCCGAATGACACAGGTTTGCACCCATCTCATGTTTCAGGGCAGTGCAGGCGCGGCTCTGGAAACATATCGTTCGATCTTTCCCGACTTCGCGATCGAGTCGATCAAAATCTATGACGAAGCGAGCGGCAGTCCGGGCAAGGTGCAGATTGCCCGCGTGACCTTTGCAGAACACCGGCTGATCGTGATCGACAGTCCCATTCCGCACCAGTTTGATTTCAATCCATCCGTATCGCTGTTCGTCGATTTTCACGATGAGGAAAGTCTGACCGACGTTTTTGAAAAGCTTTCGCAAGGCGGCGAGACGCTGATGCCGCTCGACAATTATGGATTCAGCAAGCTTTTCGCCTGGATCAAGGACAAATACGGTGTTTCCTGGCAATTGAACTTGCAGGCCTGACAAACAAAAAAACCCGGCTCTCGCCGGGTCTTTCGTCAGACGGATAGCAAAAGATCAAGCCTTCTTGCCGTGGAATCCGCGGATGGCGCCGATGATCTTGTCGTGATCGGCTTCCGACAGATAAGGGTGCATCGGCAGGCTCAGAATGCGGTTCGGCAGGCTTTCCGAAACAGGAAGGCCGCCCGGTGCAACCGGATAGTGCTTGTATGCGGTCTGCTGGTGCAGCGGCTTCACGTAATAAATGACCGAAGGAACGCCTTCCGCCTGAAGATGTGCCTTCAAGCCGTCGCGGTTTTCGCTCTCGATGGAATACTGGGCCCAAGCCGAGCGATTGCCAGCCGGAAGTGCCGGAACCTTCACGACATCTTTAAGCGCTTCGTTGTAGCGCTTGGCGATGCGGTCGCGTGCTTCCATTTCGTCTTCGAGGATTGCAAGCTTTTCCAGAAGAACAGCGGCCTGGATCGTGTCGAGACGCGAATTGAGGCCGATACGGACATTGTCGTACTGGGTTTCGCCCTTGCCGTGGAACAATACCGAACGCAGCGTGTCCGCCAGTTCTGCATCGTTGGTGAACATCGCGCCGCCGTCGCCATAGCAGCCGAGCGGCTTGGCCGGATAGAAGCTCGTCGCACCGACATGGCCGAAAGCGCCGCACATGACGTTGTCACGCTTGCCGCCGATCGACTGCGCTGCATCTTCGATGACGAACAGGCCTTCGCGATCCGCGATGGCGCTGATGCGGTTATAGTCGGCAGCCAGGCCGAACAGATCGACCGGGATGATCGCCTTCGGCTGCAGGCGGCCTTCCTTGCGGATGGCGGCGATGGCAGCTTCGAGCTGCTCGACATTCAGATTGTAGTTTTGCGCATCGACGTCGATGAATACCGGCTCGGCACCCACAAGCGCGACGACTTCCGCTGTAGCCGCAAAAGTGAAGGACGGGACGAACACCGCATCGCCGGGTCCGATGCCGCGTGCCATCAGGGGCATCTGCAAGGCATCGGTGCCATTGGCGCAGGCAATGACATGTTCTACGCCGAGATACTCGCCAAGCTTCTTTTCGAATTCGGCCACTTCCGGTCCAAGAATATAACGGCCTTCCGCAACAACCTTGGAAATGGCGGCATTGAGACGGTCTTCGATACGCGCGCGCTGCGCTCCAAGATCAATAAACTGCATGTTGGCTCCAATATATCTGGCCCGCACAAGTCGATATGCGAATCCTCGGCAACCTGTTTATTCGCTTGCGCCCTGCCCCGCTACGGCCAGAGCGTTCAAAGTTTTGCGATTCCTGTAACACCGCTTGACGCAGTTGGTACGGGCCACCCGGCATCCGTTTATCGCGGGTGCCTGACGGTGCCTTCCGTGAGAATACGCAGCACGCTGATCGCTTCCTTGCCATCAGTGCGTGGCGTTTCGCGCGTTTCGATGCAATGCATGAAATGCTGCAATTCGCGCGTCAGCGGCATGCCTTCCTCAATCGGGATATAGACAGGCTCGACGGATTTGAAAGACCAATGGTCGTCCTCCCGCCAGACTTCATGACTATAGAGTGCAAGCTTGCGATCCCACGGTTCGCCGTCGTCGAATACAGCCATGCCCTTTGTGCCGGTGACTGTCAGGCGACGCTCGCGATAGGCATTCAGGCGCGACGCAAACAGATGGCCGCGAATACCATTCGGAAAATCGAGATGAAGATGGGCAATGTCGGTGAGATGATCCAGCGTCGCCACGCCCTCTCCGCGAACCGCGCTGGGTTCTTCACCGGTGATGGCCAGGATCATCGAAAGATCGTGCGGCGCAAGATCCCACAGCGCATCGAACGTGTTGTGGAACTTGCCGAACCCGACGCGATGTGAATGCACATAGCGAATATCGCCGAGCTCGCCACTTTTCACCATATCGAGAAGCTTCTCGAAAGCCGGGTGGAAACGCAGCACGTGACCAACCATGAACACGCGACTGTTTTCGCGGGCGGCTTCTACCTCGGCTTCGGCAGCCGGAATGTCGAGCGCGATCGGCTTTTCGACCAGAACATCCTTGCCGTTCTTCACGGCCTGGATGGCATATTGTGAATGAAACTGTGCCGGCAATGCCAGGACGATACCATCGATATCCGAACGTGTGAATAAATCATCGACGGGAACGCTGGGAACATTGAACTCGGCCGCGAAGCGTTCCGCCTGTTCTGCCCTTGCGTCTGAGACCGCCTGAAGGGCACCGAGGCTCTTCAGGGTACGAATGTGATTGCCGCCCCAATAGCCGCAACCCAAAACCGCAATACGAGGTGCCATAAAACCATGCCTTTGCTGATGCCAAGTTCCTTATCGGTGCAAATGATAGAAAACAAGACGAAAGCTATGCGAAGAGTGCTTGACAGCTTTTCATTCCGCACATATACCGCCGCCATTCCTTGCAGGAACAACGATTTGCCTCACTGGAAACGGTGATCATGAGATTGTCTCTGTAAAGCGACGCGTGGCGGAGTAGCTCAGTAGGTTAGAGCAGAGGAATCATAATCCTTGTGTCGGGGGTTCGAATCCCTCCTCCGCTACCATTGCTCTCCCTGTCCTGAATTGTGTGCCCAACCACATGGCTTGTCCGGCTATCGGTGTAGCAGGATGTACGGTTTTGGCAGTTCCGCCACTGGGTTTGGCAGTAAAAACCGATTCCGAAGCGGGCGTTTGAGAGTGATTTAAGCCTCGCCACTGACGATCAGGCCCATGCTCCAAGCCATCGCAAAGGCTTAGCCAACGGCAAGTTGATACTCATGCGGCAACACTTCACTGGATTGCGGCAGGTGCAGCCACTATATCCGTCCCTGAGCCTGCTTTCCGGCATAAGACATCACAAAGCGATCATGACCGTTCTCATCAATCAGCCACATCCGTCCATCGATCCGGCTTCAATAGAAAGACTGGTAGCCACTTTCTACGGACGCGCGCGTGAGGATGCCGCCATCGGCCCGATCTTTGCCGAGGCTGTGCACGATTGGGACCACCACATCGCGCAGATCGCGGCTTTCTGGTCGTCCGTCATTCTCAAGACCGGCGGATATGAGGGACGACCGATGCCGCCCCACCTGAAATTGGCCCTGAAGGCCGAGCATTTCGACCGCTGGCTGGAGCTTTTCGAACAGACCGCGCGCGAAATCTTTCCGCCGGAAGCCGCGATCATCTTCATCGACCGCGCACGGCGCATCGCCGACAGCTTCGAAATGGCGATCGCCACTCATGCCGGGAAAATCTCGGCACCGAGGCATTCCCGCCGCCCTCTGTGAGAAGCTCACCATCGCAACCCTTGCGGGCAATGCAATACGTCTTGTCATCCAATATTTAACTATATAAGCACATCTCCAGATTAGACGGACTGCTATCCAGTCACGTCAATAGAAAATAAAGGCTTGCGGGAGCAGATAAGGCGAAACGCACTGCGACCTGTTTGCGAAATAGCTAATATTCGAAATATGTCGCTTGCATAATCGATCAGAATTTCGAACAGTTGCCGCAGCTTTTTATGAAAGCCCAAAGACCGGATAGTCCGTCAACTCAAACGCGAACATTCCTTCTGGGCGGATATGCAGGGAGAGTAAATATGAACGAATCCATCCGCGAGCTTTTGACCAAGGTCGGCGGGCTGCCGACGCCGGTGGCCGACATCACCGACGACGCCGATCTTTATAGCGCAGGACTGTCCTCCTTCGCCTCGGTGCAGCTTATGCTCGGCCTTGAAGACAAGTTCGATATCGAGTTTCCGGACCAGTACCTCAACCGCAAGTCTTTCGCGAGCATCAAGGCCATCGAACAGACGATCACCCAGATTCTCAAGGACAAAGAGGCTGCATAATGAATGCCGGGGCGGGAAACAGTCTTTCAGAGCGCGCAGGCCGCGTTGCGGCCATAGCGGGTAAATTTTCCGATAGCGTCGATAAGGAAGGCCGCTTCCCGCGCGAAGCAATCGATGCGATGAAAGCGGAAGGTCTGCTTGGCATTCAGGTGCCGAGCGAACTAGGCGGCGAGAGCGCAGAGATAGACCAGATTGCAGAATTGTGCTGCATTCTTGGTCAGTCCTGCGCGTCGAGCGCCATGATCTTCGCCATGCATCACATCAAGCTTTCAAGCCTTGTGGAACACGGACAGACGGTCGAATGGCACCGGGACTTCATGCGCAGGGTCGCGAAGGATCAGCTGCTGCTCGCTTCGGCTACGACCGAAGGCGGCATTGGCGGTGATCTGCGCAACTCGATCTGCGCTGTTGAGGTTGAAGGCGATATCTGCCGCCTGGAAAAGAATGCCACGGTCATTTCCTATGGCTCTCACGCAGATGCCATTCTGATCACATCGCGCTCACACAAAGACGCCGCATCGTCGGATCAGGTGATGACCGTGTTCCTGAAAGACCAGTACACGCTCGAAAAGACCCATGACTGGGATACGCTCGGTATGCGTGGCACCTGTTCCGAAGGGTTCGTATTCCGTGGCGAAGCCGACAAGGTGCAGATCCTGCCGCATCCTTTCGCTGAAATCGCAGCGCAATCCATGCTGGCCCAGTCGCATACGCTGTGGAGCTCGCTCTGGTATGGCATAGCCGTCGATGCGGTCAATCGGGCGCAGGCATTTGTGCGCGCCGCCGCAAAGCGCAATCCGGGTGCGCCGCAGCCGGGTGCCTTGCGCGTCGCCGAAGCATCCAACATGCTTCAGATGCTGAAGTCCGAAATCGTCGCCTGCCTCAAGACCTATCGTGAAGCGAAACACGATCCGGACAAGCTGGCTTCCATGGGCTTTGCGATCGCGATGAACAATCTCAAGATTGCCGCTTCGCAGACGATCTTGCAGATCATCAATCACGCCATGCTGGTCTGCGGCATCATGGGCTACAAGAATGGTACGCCCTTCAGCCTCGGACGCCATCTGCGCGACGCGCATTCCGCGCAGCTGATGATTTCAAACGAGCGCATCCTCGGCAATACGGCCACCATGCTGCTCATTCACAAACAGAACACCAGCCTTTTGGGATAATCGCCATGGATGCTCAGAGATCATTTCTCGACCGGCTCTTCGATTCCGGTCTCCTGATCGACACCGGCGTCGAAGGTCTTTACGGACGCTCCGGCCAGTTTGAGGATGTGATTGTCGCCTTCGAGCGGCTGATTGACCGTACCGGAGGCAATGACGGCGCCGAAGCAATCCGCTTCCCGCCCGGCATGAACCGCGCTTTTTTCGAACAAAGCGGCTATATGAAGAGCTTTCCGCAACTGGCTGGCACCGTGCACAGCTTCTGCGGCTGCGAACTCGATCATATCAACCTCATCAAATGCATGGATGAGGGCAAGGACTGGACGCTGGAGCAGAAAGCGACCGACATCGTGCTGACGCCTGCGGCCTGCTATCCGCTCTATCCAACCATCGCCAGGCGCGGGCCGCTGCCGCAGGGCGGTGGGCTTTACGACCTGCAATCCTATTGCTTCCGCCACGAGCCATCGGTGGACCCTGCCCGCCAGCAGCTTTTCCGCATGCGCGAATATGTGCGTATGGGCACCGAAGCCGACGTAATGGCGTTCCGCCAGTTATGGATCGACCGTGGCACGGAAATGATGAAGAAGGTTGGACTGCCGGTTGAAATCGACGTCGCCAACGATCCGTTCTTCGGACGCGCGGGCAAGATGCTGGTCAACAACCAGCGCGACCAGAACCTGAAGTTCGAGCTGCTGATCCCCATCACCAGCGTCGAAAAGCCGACCGCCTGCATGAGCTTCAACTATCATCAGGACCAGTTCGGCTTGAAATGGGGCCTCTCGCTCGATGACGGTGCCGTGGCTCATACGGCCTGTGTCGGCTTCGGGCTGGAGCGTATCGCGCTGGCGCTCTTCCACCATCATGGCCTGAACGTCGAGGACTGGCCCGAAAACACACGCAAAACACTGTGGGGCTAAGCGCGGCTATGCAGGCTGTCTTTCCGAACATCGCGCCCGACCGTTATACGCCGCACGCTTTGCATGCCCAGACGCGTATCTGGCCGGAAACCAACTGCTATGTCGATCTCTGGATCGAAGTGCTGGCAACATTGGGTGTCGCTCCGGAAGCCATGCTCGGCTTCACGCTGACGCAGGATTTCGAGGGCGACCAGTTCACTTTCTTCAAGGTGCCGCTGGAAGATCTTGAAGCCCTTTACGGCGTGCGGGCCACGGAGCTTGCAATCTTCGATCATGTGGAAAGCCATGTCGCCGAGCAGATCGCGCGCGGACGCCTCTGCATGGTCGAAATGGACAGCTACTTCATGCCTGATACGCATGGCGTCAGCTACCGCACCGAGCACGGCAAGACCACCATCGCCATCAACCGCATGGATGTTGAAAACCGTCAGCTCGATTATTTCCACAATGGCGGTTTCTACCATCTCGAAGGCGAAGATTTCGATGGCGTCTTTCAGCGCCATCTGACGGAAGCCGACCTGCCCTTTCTGCCCTATACGGAATTCGCCAAGTTCCCGAAGAATGTGCCGGATGAAGGACATCAACGACGCGTTGCTGAAATCCTTCTGCCGCGCCACTTCGCACGCAGGCCGAAAGAAAACCCGGTCCGCGCGTTTGCCAGCGTCTTTCCCGCTCAGGTGGAAGCAATCGCGGAACGTCCGTTCGGATTCTTCCATAAATATGCGTTCAACACGCTGCGCCAGCTCGGCGCCAATTTTGAACTGGCCGCCAGCCATCTTGAGTGGCTCGGGCAAGGCAAGCGGTTCGCAACAGCCTCGGCGGATGCGTTGCAGATTGCAGAAACGGCAAAGGCCGTTCAGTTCCAGCTTGCCCGCGCCGTCATGCGCAAGAAGTTCGACGCATTGGCCGGAACGCTTCTACCCGCGGCAGATGCCTGGGATCGGCTGATGACAGCGCTTGCAACGGAACTCAGTCGCGATGCGGCTTGAACTCAATCCTTCGAGCCGCCCGCTATCGACCGGCTGGCGGCTCGTTCTCACTGCCCCTGACGCGGCAAAAACGCTGCATGATGCGAAGTCCGGTGAGGCGATCAATGACGCGCCGGTGCCCGGCACAGTCGCTGAAGCTCTCGAAAAATCCCGGCGCTTTGATCGAAAAAGTCCTGTACCACTGGACGATCAGGATGCCTGGTATTTCCTCGACCTTGAAGATAAACCCGGTCCTGCAACACTGCATTTTGGCGGGCTTGCCACCATCTGCGATGTCTTTTTCAACGGCGAATTGCTGTTGCAGACCGACAGCATGTTTCTCAGTCATGATCTGGCCGTTACGCTGACCGGCAAGGACGAGATTGCGCTGTGTTTTCGTGCGCTCGAACCCCGTCTCAATCAAAAGGGCCCGCGTGCCCGCTGGCGCACGCAACTGATGAATACACAGGGCCTTCGCCTTATCCGCACGACCGCGCTTGGTTACATGCCGGGCTGGTGTCCGGAAGTGCATGCCGTAGGCCCATGGCGTCCCGTCACGATCAGCCGCCCTGATGCTGAAGCCATATCGGACATAGCCATCCGGGCAAGGCTTGGCGAAACCGGCGAAGGCGAACTTCAGGTTGATTTTACCTATAGGGGTACAGCCGGTACGCTCATCCTCAATTGCGCGGGGCAACAGGCGATTTGCGAACGAGGAGTCGGCGGTCAGTGGACGGCAAGGCTAGCGCTTCCCGATGTTGAGCCGTGGTGGCCCCACACGCATGGCAATCCTGCACTTCATGATGTTGAACTTTCTCTCGACGGAGAAATCCGATCGCTCGGACGCACCGGCTTCCGCCGCATTGAGGTCGATCGCGGACCGGACGGCAAGGGATTTGCGCTGAAGATCAATGGCGAGAAGATTTTCTGTCGCGGCGCAGTATGGAGTTCGGCTGATATTGTCCGCCGGCCCGGCACGCGCGACGATTACGAACCATGGCTGAAGCTCGCACAGGAAGCGGGCATGAACATGCTGCGGCTGAGTGGCATCACCACATACGAAACACGAGATTTCTACGCGCTCTGCGACGAGCTGGGCATCATGGTCTGGCAGGACTTCATGTTCGCCAACTTCGATTACCCGGTGAAGGACGAGGCATTTGTCGCGAAGGTGCGGGCCGAAGCCTCTCAGCTTCTCGCTGCCGTGCACCATGCTCCATCGCTGACCGCCCTTTGCGGCGGCAGCGAAATCTATCAGCAGGGCGCGATGATGGGCCTGCCGGAGACGACATGGAAAGGCCCGCTTAGCGAGGAAATCCTGCCGGGTATCGCAGGCAAGATTTGCCCCGACATTCCATATGTGCCGAATTCGCCCTGCGATGGCGCCCTGCCCTTCATCAGCAATGAAGGCGTCAGCCATTATTACGGCGTCAGCGCCTATTGCCGCCCGCTGGAAGATGCGCGGCGGGCCGAGGTGCGCTTTGCGACCGAATGCCTCGCCTTCTCCAACGTGCCGGAAGCACGCACGCTGAAAACCCATCTCGATGTACCGCCGGTCCACGATCCCCGCTGGAAAGCACGCGTACCCCGCGACCGTGGTGTATCTTGGGATTTCGAGGATGTGCGGGATAGCTATCTGGAGATGTTATACGGTTACGATCCAGCGCGGCTGCGGCGCGAGGATGTGGAACAATATCTCCATCTGTCCCGCGCCGTCACTGCGGAAGTGATGGAAATGACGTTCGCCGAATGGAGACGCCCGGGAAGCACCTGTTTCGGCGCGCTCGTGTGGATGTTTCAGGACCTTCTGCCCGGTGCCGGGTGGGGCATGATCGATGCGACCGGCGAACCCAAGCCATCGTGGTATGGCCTCAAGCGTGCCTTCCGTCCACAGCAGCTTGCCTTCACCGACGAAGGCGTCAACGGTCTCGCGATTCATATTCTGAACGAGCAGACAGAAATCGCTGATCTTACGCTTGAATTAGCGTGCCTGCGTGCCGGCTCGCAACCGGTGGTTTCCGGTCGCCGCGATGTTTCGATTGCCGGCCGTTCAGCAATTACCATCCCGGCAACGGACGTGTTTGGTGCATTCTTCGATGTCACCTATGCCTATCGTTTCGGCCCGCCAGCGCATGACGTGACGGTCGCACGATTGAAGCGTAATGATATTACCATCGCTGAAGCCTTTCACTTTCCGCTTGGACGGACAAAGGCTTTTCACGAAGCCGCTATCGAAGTCATGCCTGTCGAAGAAGACGGGAACTGGTTTCTCGATCTCAAAACGCCGGTTCTGGCCCAATCCGTCAGCATTGATGCGGGCGACTGGCGCGCAGCCGACAACTGGTTTCACCTCGCCCCCAACGAGACGAAACGCGTCACACTCATCCCGCGCGAGGAAACACCGGAAAAGCCATCCGGGGAAATTCGCATCGCCGGTTCGTCGCGGATCGTCTGGTTCTGATTACTTCAGAGCCAGCGAGCGGATCGCGTTGATATAGACTTCGCGTGAGTGTTCGGGCGTCAGATTGTGGTCGGCATCGGGAATGACGGCGACCGACACATTGTCGACCCCTGGAACGCCAGTGCCCGCCTGATCGAAATAGAAATTGAAATGTTCGCGTCCGGGGTCCTTTTCGGCATAGATGAGCGCCAGCGGAACCTCACGCTGTTTCAGCTCTCCAAAAGCCGAGTAGACCGCCCGGCCTTCCTCAGTGCGACGGCGCAAAAACTTGCGTGCCAGACCGCGAATACGCCTCGCTACGCCGCGCGTAAGGTTACGCAGGATGGCGCGGATATCCAGTTCGCCGCGGAACAGGCGCTGGAATGTTTCGGCGCGGAACGCTCGGCTTCCATAATCCTCCAGTGTGCGATTGCCTTCACGAACGGCATCATCGACAGAGCGTCCCGGCGCCCAGTAGAACGTGACCGGATTGACGAGTACCGCGCCGGAAATGCGTTCGTCCTTGACGGCACTATGGAAGCCGAGAAATGCACCGCTACACCGCCCCGCGACAACGGGACGGCCCCAGCCAAGGGCGTCAAGATAGTCGAGGGCTTCGGCAACATCGGCCTCCGGCCCATGCGTGTAGAGCACCTGCTCCGGCATATCGGGGTTGGGCGGACTGTCGCCTGCATTGGCAATATCGAAGCGCAGGGACGCAACGCCCTCTCGCGCGAGCTTGCGCGCCATATCGACGGTCGTGCGCCCCCATCCGACGCGCCGGTCGTAGGATGACGACAGGAACATGACAGTCCTGCCTCGCCTTTCGTCAGAAGGGGTACAGAGAACGCCTGAAAGACGGTTTTCGGAGCCGAAAGAAACAGGCGTTTCGATAAAGCCGTCGCCCGTCAAGGTGCCGCCAAGGGCGCCTTCATCCGGCTTGTTCAGTGCAGGCGCGGAACCTGCAAGACCGGCCACCCAGTCGACCAGCCGTTCCGCCACCTCCAGCGGCAAGCGCGAAATGACGGGGTTGGAAATCAGCTTGTCGTAATCGTCGAAAGACTCGATCGTCACATCGCTGCCGAGCTTTTCCAGATGGGTTGCCAGTTCGGCATCGTTAGGGCGATCCGCCCGCGCCAGCAACAGGCACCGTTGCGCAGGTTTTGCCTCCAGCGCCAGAAGATTGATCTTCTTCACATCGACGGCTACTTCGGGCTGCATCGTCAGGGAGGCGATGGAAACGCTGTTCTTGATCCTTTGCTCGTCCGTAAGTCCCAAATCGGCATCGACCATGCTCGACCAGACGGCCAGTTCCCGCGTGTAGAACCGCCCGGAGATAACCGGTGCCAGAAGCGCCATGGCCGCGATGCCGTCGATCTGCGCTGCGGTTTCTGCGGCAACGGCTGCTCCGAGGCTTTGCCCGATGATAACGACACGGCTTGCTCCCGACAGGGCACGCGCTTTTCGGGCCGCTTCTGCGAGCGTATTGCGCCAGAGTTCCAGACCTTTGGAGAAATCGATGTCGTCGCGCCCGTCGCCAGTACCCGGCCAGTCGAAACGGAAGGAAGCTACGCCCCCCGCCGAAAGCCTGTCGGCTATGATCCGCCAGAATTTCCGCGTCGTGCAGAGTTCCTCCAGCCCCCAGGGGCTGGCGAACAGGACCACCGTATCGAGGGATTGACCGATGGGGGCTTGATAAAGCCCGAGCGTATCGCAGAAGACGACAGGGCTGGCGGCAGACCGCACAACATTTGCCGATTGCGTGAAGGATGTTCCGTTTTCTGCCTTGTCGCCCATGCCCGATGCACCCTGATCACAGAATTACATCCTGCAATAATGGAAATCCCGCAAGGCACCAAGGATTTATCGCACTGATTGAAAAAACATGACCCCACCGCACATCAGGTGCGGCAGGGTCACAACAGTCGGAGCCAAGTGAAAACTGCTCCAAAGAGGGAAAAGATCAGGCGGCAGGCTTGGTCTTTTCACCTTCCAGCAGCTTCTCGTGGCGCAGCAGCATCCCGTAGAGATCGCGCGGCTCGTCGGGGTCTGCAAGCAGGTCCAGCTTCTCATAGAGGCCGGTATCCTTCAGTTTGTCGCGCACATAGCGCAGCGCCGAAAAATCTTCCGTGGCGAAACCAACGGAGTCGAACAGCGTGATCTGGCGGACATCCTTGCGACCCGTGATCTTGCCGGTGATGACTTCCCAAAGCTCATTGACCGGATAATCTTCCGGCAATTGCTGGATTTCACCTTCGATGCGGGTCTGCGGCGGATATTCGACAAAAATGTCGGAACGGCGCAGGATATCGCCGTGCAGTTCCGTCTTGCCGGGGCAGTCGCCGCCAACCGCGTTGATATGCACGCCAGCGCCGACCATATTGTCGGTCAGGATCGTCGCATTGGCCTTGTCCGCAGTAACAGTGGTGATGATATCCGCGCCTTCGACGGCCTCTTCAACCGTCTTGCAGGCAACGATGTCGAAACCGGCGCCCCGCAGGTTGCGCATGCACTTGGCAGTTGCTTCCGGATCGAGATCGTAAAGACGCAGCTTGTCGACACCCAGGATAGCCTTGAAAGCCAGAGCCTGGAATTCACTCTGCGCACCATTGCCAATGATGGCCATCGTGCGGGAGTTCTCACGCGCCAGGTGCTTTGCAGCAACTGCCGAAGTCGCAGCAGTGCGCAGCGCGGTCAGGATGGTCATTTCGGTCAGCAGCATCGGATAGCCGCTGCCCACATCGGCCAGAACACCGAAGGCCGTGACGGTCTGGAGACCTTCACGCGTGTTTTTCGGATGGCCGTTCACATATTTGAAGCCGTAAAGCGTACCATCGCTCGTCGGCATCAACTCAATCACGCCTTCCTTCGAGTGCGACGCCACACGTGGCGTCTTGTCGAAGTTTTCCCAGCGACGGAAATCTTCTTCGACATAATCAGCAAGCTCCTTGAGGAAGGTCTCCACGCCGACGGACAGCACCAGCTTCATCATATGGTCGACGCTGACGAAGGGAACGATATTGAGGTTGGGTTGGGTCATCATTGCTCCTTGAGCATTCTTTAGTAACTGATCGTCGGGCGGTCCATGACACTGCGGCCAAGCAGGCTCGCCATCAGGTCCACCATGACGGTGGCGGTACGTCCGCGTTCATCGAGAAAGGGATTGAGTTCGACGAGATCGAGGCTCGTCACCAGCCCGCTGTCGTGCAGCATTTCCATGATGAGATGCGCTTCGCGGAAAGTCGCGCCGCCCGGCACCGTAGTGCCGACAGCAGGCGCGATGGACGGGTCGAGGAAATCGACATCGAGACTGACATGAAGAAGCCCGTCTTCAGCTTTCACGCGTTCAAGGAAGCGGCGTAGCAAGGCCGCAACGCCATGCTCGTCGATCAGGCGCATATCATAGACGGCGACTTCGGTTTTCTTGATTGCTTCCCGTTCCGCCGGATCGACGCTGCGGATGCCGAGCATGCAGACGTTTTTTGGATCGACCGGCGCGGCGAGCTTCGGGAAATAACCTTCAAAGCCCTTCTGGCCGGTGTAATACGCAACAGGCGTGCCGTGCAGATTGCCGCTGGTTGTCGTTTCCAGCGTATGGAAATCCGTGTGAGCATCGAGCCAGAGCACGAACTGCTTGCGTCCCTTTTCAGCGGCACGGCGCGCAATTCCCGGAACTGTGCCGGCGGCAAGAAGGTGATCGCCGCCGAGAAAGATCGGGAAACCGTCCGCGCTTTCGCGATAGGCCGCTTCGCTGATCGCCTCGATCCAGGCAACGGCATGGGGCAGAGCCTTGATTGCAGGGTTCGGATGCTCCAGCGGGCGCTGGACAGCCGGGGCGAGATTGCCGAGATCGGTAAACTCGTGGCCAAGTTCCTCGATGGCCGAGGCAATGCCCGCGGCACGGTAGGAATCAGGACCCATATTGCAGCCCACGCGGCCAGTGCCTTCCTGAACGGGCAGTCCCAGAATCTTGCAATGCATAAATTGGAGTCCTTCTGAATATCCAGATCAAGATTCACCATTTACGCTTGGCGATGTGAAGCAACCGGATTGGCAATTTTATCGGTTTGGTTTATCAGAATGTCGGTTTGGCTTTTCAAAATGGAGAAAGCATGGACGATCTGGATGAAAAGCTGATTACGCTTTTGCGCCACAACGGGCGACGCAGCATTTCGGATATTGCTATCGATCTCGGTGTTTCGCGGGCAACGGTGCGGGCTCGCATGGAGCGGCTGGAAAATTCCGGTGATATTCTCGGTTATACGGTGATCCTGCGCTCGGATGCGGTCGATCTGCCGGTACGCGGCATCATGATGATCGAAATCGAAGGGCATGTCGCCGACCGGGTGGTCAAAGCGCTTGGCGGCTTTTCAGAGATATCGGCGATCCATACCACCAATGGCCGCTTCGATCTTGTGGTGGAACTTGGCGCTGCGACGCTCACCGATTTCGACGCCGTGCTGCGCCGCATCAGGCTGGTGCCGGGTATCAAGGCCAGCGAAACCAATCTGCTGCTGGCAACGCCGCGCTCGACACGAGCAAGGCTCTGATAACAAAAACCCGGCATTTAGCCGGGTTTTGTCTTCGCATGATCAGGCAAGCACGGGATAATCCGTATACCCCTTGGCCCCACCGCCATACATATGCTGCTGGTCGAGTTCGTTCAGCGGCGCATTGTCCTTCAAACGACGCACAAGGTCCGGATTGGCAATGAAGGGCTTGCCGAAAGCCACGACGTCCGCGCGGCCGCTTTCGACCTCCTCTTCGGCAAGCGCACGGTCATAACCGTTGTTGACCATCCACGCAGCCTTGCCGCCCGCATCGCGATAGACCTGCTTGAGACGCGCATAATCGAAAGGCTGCGGCCCCTGCTGAAAATCGCGCGGACCGCCCGTCGCACCTTCGATGATATGGATATAGGCCAGGCCATAATCCGCCAGTTTCTCGACCACATAATCGAACAGCGGCTGCGGATCAGGATCGGATGCATCATTGGCTGGCGTCACGGGCGAAAGTCGGATACCGACCTTTCCGGCACCGACCGCCTTCGTCACAGCATCGACGACTTCGAACAGGAAGCGAGCGCGATTTTCAATCGAGCCGCCATATTCATCGGTGCGCTGATTGCTGCCCGAACGCAGAAACTGATCGATCAGATAGCCGTTGGCGGCGTGGATTTCCACGCCATCGAAACCCGCGACCTCGACGGCATCCTTGGCCGCCTTGCCGTAGGTGGCGACGATTTCCGGCAGTTCGCTCTTGTCCAGTGCCCGCGGCTCGGATGTTGGCACGAATGCGCCCGTGCCGTCGGGCTGAACCAGATAGGTCTTGGACTTTGCCGTGATCGCGGAAGGCGCGACCGGCTGGCCACCATTCGGCTGCAAGGTGGTATGTGAAATGCGGCCCACATGCCACATCTGAACGACGATTTTGCCCCCTGCGCTGTGCACGGCATCGGTCACGCGCTTCCAGCCCGCGAGCTGTTCAGCGGAATAGAGACCCGGAACATCGGCGTAGCCCTGTCCCTGATGGCTGATCGGCGTCGCCTCCGTGACGATGAGGCCTGCACTTGCGCGCTGTTCGTAATAGGTAACGTTCAGATCGTTGGGCACGGCGCGCGGCGAGCGATTGCGCGTCAAAGGCGCCATGACAATGCGGTTTGCGAGCTTGAGATCGCCTATGGTAACGGGATCGAACAATGAGGCCATGGATACATTTCCTTCAAATGGGAAAGATTGGGCAAGTGGGAAAGAGCGGTTTCAGGATGGATTAAAGATCGGAAAGGGCTTTGACGAAGGCGGCTATCGCCTCCTCATCGCGCTTGTAGAAGGTCCACTGCCCGACGCGCTGGGGCGTAATCAGCCCCGCTTTGGTCAATACGGACAAATGGGCGGAAACGGACGACTGGGAGAGGCCGCACCGTTCGAACTGGCCCGCGCACACGCCCATCTCCAGAGGCATGTGCTGGCCGGAGAAATGATTCTCCGGCTCCTTGAGCCAGCTCAAAATGTCGAGACGCACAGGATTGGCGAGCGCCTTCAATATCTCGTCCAGGGGTATAGGCTGAACTTCCGACATCGCAGTCACCTCGCTGATCTTCCGATGCGTATCGTCATTTCCCGATATAAGTATTGCTAAAATCCGATTTAAAAAGATGCAGGCAGTTCACATCGCCGTGAACGAGAATACGGACGCCTTTCCTGTGGAACATCCATACTGCCTTGATTGCGCCGAACCGGCATCCGACTATGTTCGCCGTGACGATCAAGAAATGGGACCTACATGGCGGATATTACCAAGCGCATTGCCGGGATCATCGCGGCGGAAATCAACGCAAAGCCGGATCAGGCGCTCGCCGCCATCGGCCTGCTGGACGAAGGCGCGACGGTGCCTTTCGTTGCACGCTACCGTAAGGAAGTCACCGGCGGCCTTGATGACACGCAGTTGCGCCAGCTTTCAGAACGCCTCGCCTACCTGCGCGAACTGGAAGCCCGACGCACGTCGATCCTGGAATCGATAGGCGGTCAGGGAAAGCTGACACCTGAGCTGGAATTGAAGATTGCGGGCGTCCAGACGAAAGCCGAACTGGAAGATCTTTATCTCCCCTATAAGCCGAAGCGGCGCACCAAGGCGGAAATCGCCCGTGAGCGCGGCCTTGGACCTTTGGCCGAAGCAATTCTTGCCGACCGCAAGCTTGTGCCTGCCGAAATCGCGGCGCAATACATCACCGCCGATGTTGCCGATGTGAAGACAGCGCTCGATGGCGCGCGCGACATCATTGCCGAAGGCTTTGCCGAAAACGCCGAACTGATCGGCAATTTGCGCAACTATCTCAAGGAACGTGCAGTTCTCCGCTCCCGCGTTGTCGATGGCAAAGAGGCAGCTGGCGCGAAGTTCTCCGATTATTTCGACCATTCCGAACGCTGGGCAAATGTTGCAGGCCACCGGGCCCTCGCCATGCTGCGCGGGCGCAATGAGGATTTCCTGTCGCTCGACATTGAAATTGATGCCGACGACACCTCGCCTGTAAAGCCGGTCGAGCGCAAGATCGCCGCCGCATACAATATCGGTGCGACGCTTCCCGGCGACCGCTGGCTGATGGAAGTCGCGGGCTGGGCATGGCGCGTGAAACTTTCGCTGTCGCTGTCGCTCGACCTGATGCGCGACTTGCGCGAGCGCGCCGAAGAAGAAGCGATCAACGTCTTCGCCCGTAATCTCAAGGATCTGTTGCTTGCAGCCCCTGCCGGTTCTCGCGCGACGATGGGTCTCGATCCCGGCATTCGCACGGGCGTGAAGGTCGCGGTGGTCGATGGCACCGGCAAGCTGCTCGACACCACGACTGTCTACCCCTTCCCGCCAAAGAATGACGTGCGCGGCACGCAGGCCGAACTTGCAAGTCTCGTCCGCAAGCACAAGATCGAGCTAATTGCCATCGGCAACGGAACGGGAAGCCGTGAAACCGAACGTCTTGTCGTGGATATGCTCTCGGACATGCCCGCCCCCAAGCCGCTCAAGGTCATCGTGTCGGAAGCAGGCGCGTCGGTCTATTCGGCGTCCGAAACAGCCGCCGCCGAATTTCCTCAACTTGATGTGTCGCTGCGCGGCGCTGTTTCCATCGCCCGCCGCCTGCAGGACCCTCTGGCAGAGCTCGTCAAGATCGAGCCGAAATCCATCGGCGTCGGCCAGTACCAGCACGATGTCGATCAATCCCGCCTTGCGCGTTCGCTCGATGCAGTGGTCGAAGATGCCGTGAACGCGGTCGGCGTCGATCTCAACACCGCCTCCGCCTCGCTGCTGGCACGTGTATCGGGTCTGGGAAAGTCGCTCGCCGAAGCGATTGTTGCGCATCGCGATGCAGCAGGAGCCTTCAAAAACCGCAAGGAGCTTTTGAAAGTCGCACGCCTCGGCAACCGCGCTTTTGAACAATGTGCGGGCTTCCTGCGGATCGCGAACGGCACGGAGCCGCTCGATGCCTCCTCCGTTCACCCCGAAGCCTACGGCGTTGCCAAGAAGATCGTCGCCGCCTGCGGTCGCGATGTGCGCAGCCTCATGGGCGACAGCGCAACGCTTAAGAGCCTTGATCCGCGCCTTTTTGTCGATGAACGCTTCGGTCTGCCAACTGTGCGTGACATCATTGCCGAGCTTGACAAGCCGGGCCGCGATCCGCGACCGGAATTCAAGACAGCGACCTTTGCCGACGGCATTGACGACATCAAGGACCTGAAGCCCGGCATGATGCTGGAAGGCACCGTGACCAATGTTGCGGCCTTCGGTGCATTCGTCGACATCGGCGTGCATCAGGACGGCCTCGTCCATGTCTCGCAACTGGCCGACCGTTTCGTCAAAGACCCGCATGAAGTGGTCAAGGCTGGCGATGTGGTGAAGGTGCGCGTGACGGAAGTGGACGTGCCCCGCAAGCGCATCGGCCTCACGATGCGCAAGGATGGTGGCGAAGCTCCTGCCCCGCGTGGTCCTGCAAGCCGCGACCCGCGGCCCGCTCAAAACTTCACGCAACAACGCAAACAGGAACAACCATCGACCGGCGGTTTCGGCGCTGCCTTGCTGGAAGCGATGAAGAAGAAATAGGCAAAAAGGGCGGTCTCAAAGCCGCCCTTTTCACATTCAGATCTTATTGCCGATTGGAAAGCCGGTTGAGACTTTTCTCACCGGCATTTCATCAGTGGGAATGATCCAGCCACCGCGAATAGCGATGCGAACCTCATCGCCTTCTTCCAGTCGTACTGGATCACGCACCTCAAAATGCAGGTGAGTATCCGGCTTCGCAATTGGGGATGCTTCGATCCGCGATCCGCCGCCGCGATAGACGGAGCGCTTGACGCGAACCGGAATGCCGCCGGTTTCGGTCAATGCCAGGTCCTCTGCCCGAACGCAGAGCTGCGCATTGGCGCGCGGCATTTCGGTGCCCGAACACCGTACCTGCGCGCGGCTGCCAAGCACCAGCGCTTCGCAATGTCCCGCCTGCGCAAAAGACACCACCTCGGCAGGCAGAACCATGCCGTGCGCGATGAAAGACGCAACCATTTCGCTGGCGGGTTCCTCGTAAAGCTTTCGCGGCGTGTCGAACTGCTGAAGCTTGCCGTGATCCAGCACCGCGATGCGGTCAGCCAGCGCCATGGCTTCCGCCTGATCATGGGTGATATAGATGATCGTCGTGCCGGTGCGCTTATGAAAGGCAGCGAACTCGTCTTCCATCGAGGCGCGCAGATGCACGTCGAGATTGGCGAGGGGTTCGTCGAAAAGGACGAGAGACGGTGCAGCCACCAGACAGCGGGCAAGCGCCACGCGCTGCCGCTGACCGCCCGAAAGATTGGCCGGGCGGCGATCACCGAAACCTTCAAGATCGACCAGCGCCAAAGCTTCCTTCACCCGGCGCTCGCGCTCGACCTTCGCTACCTTGGCCACCCGCAGACTGTAGCCGACATTCTCCGCTACAGTCATATGCGGCCAGAGCGCATAGTTCTGGAAGACGATACCGACCTGACGTTTCTCAGGCGGCACGCTACCATCAACATGGGAAACACGCGTTTCGCCAATGTGAATTTCCCCACCATCGACGTCTTCAAAGCCTGCAATCATCCTCAGAAGCGTGGTCTTGCCGCAACCCGATGGTCCGAGGATGGCAACAAACTCGCCGTCCTTCACATCGAGAGACACTTCAGACAGGGCCTGAAACTCATTGAAGGTCTTGGAAACCTGATCAATTTTCAGTCGCGCCATGGCAGCACTCCATTTGGAAGACGCCGCGCAAACAGATTTGTTGCAAGCATCAGCATGAATGTCACCGCAACAGCCAGCATGGATATGGCCGCAGCATAGGCGGAATCGCCCGCCTGTTCGAAAGAAAACATCACCACACCCAGCGTTTCCGATCCCGACGCCCACAGAAGCGCTGAAACCGTCAACTCACAGAATGCGGTCATGAAGATGAGCACGCCGCCCGCAAGCGTCGCCGGTGCGACGAGGGGAAATATAATGGTCCGCAGGCGATAGAAAAGCCCCGCGCCTGCAACGCGTGCCGCTTCCTCCATCGCGCGGTCGATCTGATGCAACCCGGCGACCGTCGGCCGCAGAGCCAGCACGAAGAAGCGCGCAAGATAGGCAAACAGGATGATCCAGAGCGTGTTGTAAAGACTGACGCCAATCACCGGCAGCGGTTTCAAAAACAGTAGCAGACAGGCAATCGCCAGCACCACGCCCGGCAGGGCATACGGCATTTCGGCTGCAAAATTGAGGATCGGCGTCCAGCGACGCTTGCGCCATGCCAGCATATAGGCAAGCGGAACGGCGATCAGGACAGCGAAGAACGCTGCCGACAGTGACAGGACCACACTATTGCGAAACGCGCGCGCGGCACCGGCATGTTCCATAAGGACGAAGCGGAAATTTTCGACTGTCGCGGTCGCAAAGGTCAGCGGCACGCCGTAAGCCGGAACCAGAGCGGAAAGCGTGAGCCCGATCAGCGGCAGGAAAAGCACGACCACGATCAGCAGCCAGGCCGAGACTTCCACCGGCACGCGCCAGCGGCCAAGCGCAAAGGGAGCGGCTGGCAGGGATGTCGAGACAATGCGGAAATCACGTCTGCGGGACGCATATTCCTGCGCAGCAATGCCAGCCATGGCAATGAGGCCGATCAGCACGGACAGCACGGCGACGCCGGAAAGCACAGACGGTCCGCCGCCCGCAAGACGCTGATAAATCAGCGTCGGCAAAACCAGATAATTCGACGGTATGCCTAGAAATGCCGGAATGCCGAAATTCCCCACGCAGGAAACGAAGGCCAACGCGGCAGCACCGATAATCGACGGCGTCATCAGCGGCAGGATGATGGTGCGTAACACGGTCCATTTGCCCGCACCGGCGCTAAGTCCCGCTTCCACCAGTTCGCGTGGCAGTTTGCGCAAACCTGCGCGCACGATCAGGAAAACCAGCGGGCCGTATTGCACACCCAGCAAAAAGATGATGCCCCAGACGGAATAGAGGGGGTTGCGGCTGCCAAGCGGCGGCGCCATCCCCACAATCTTGAGAAACTGGCTTGAAGGCCCGAAAAGCTGGAGCCAGGCCAGCGCCGTTACCTGCGGAGCGATCAAAAGTGGAGTGACATAGAAAAGCACGAAGACATTGCGGCCGCGCATGTTTGTCAGCCCGACGAGCAATGCCGCGACAATGCCGAACACCAGCGCCAGCAAGGTGCCGCCAATGCCGATCTGCAACGAATGCCATGTCGCAACCCAGGTCGACTGGCTTCCGAGTGTCTCCACCAGCGCCGAAGTCGAAAGCTGCCCCTGCGGCGCGACCAGTTCGACCAGCAGCCTGCCCATCGGCAGAAGCGACAGAACCGCCACGATCAGTGTTATGCCAGCAATCAGGGCCGCATCGCGGCCCTGAAGGTCTTTCATGATGCGCATCGAGATGCCTTATCCGCCAAACAGCTCGGAGAACTGCTTCTTGTCGGCATCAGTCTGATCGAGAACCTTCTGGGTGTCGATAGACATGATGTTGATCTTGGTGCCTTCCGGCAGCCAGGCAGGACGGCCAACGCCGTCCTTGGCAGGCAGATAACCCTGCTCGAGCGCCAGCTTCTGGCCGTCATCCGACAGGATGAAATCCACGAACTTCTTGGCGCCATCGACATTCTTGGCGGTTGCCATGATCGCGACCGGTTCGGTCACCGCGGGCACGCCTTCCGACGGGAATACGAACTCAACCGGCGAACCCTTGGCCTTGGCGTTGAGCGCCATGAAGTCCACCAGGATACCGTATGGCTTTTCGCCGCTGGCGACAGACTTCAGCACAGCGCCATTGCCTTTGACGCTCGCCAGCTCGTTGGCCTTGAGGTTCTTGAAGTAATCCCAGCCCAGATCCTTGTTGAGCGCGAAGCCGCTCAGCAGATAGGCGGCAGCGCCGGAGTAAAGCGGGCTCGGCATGACAACCTGACCTTTGTAGTCGGCCTTGGCAAGATCGGCCCAATGTTCAGGCTTCTGCGCGGCACCCGTATTGTAGGCGATGCCCGTGGTGATCAGTTTGGAACCGAAATAGGTCTTGTCGGCATCGTAGCTATCTGCGGCGAAACCATCGACCTTGGCCTCTGGATAAGCAAGCAAGCGCTTGTCCTTCTTGAGGCCTTCCATCGTCACCGCATCGGCAATGAGAAGAACGTCGGGCTGCGGTGCGCCAGCCGCAAATTCGGCAGCAAGCTTGGTGAGGAGTTCGCTCGTGCCCGAGCGGAAAATCTGCACATCCGTATCGGGATTGGCCTTGCGGAACGCTTCAACCGTCTTGGTCGCATCCGCTTCCGGCTGCGAGGTATAAAGCGTCAGCGTATCGGCCTGCGCCACGGCGATGGAAAGAGCAAGAAGCGCAGGTACGACAGCGGCCCGCTTCAGCATCTTGTTCATGGGATTCGCTCCTCGAATTTCTGTGTAATGTTCGCCAGCATGACCAGCGATGCCGGTGCGATCCTGACGCGTGCGAAGTGATAACGCGCAGATACTGCCATGGCGATAGGCACGATCATTTCCATTCATGGTGCACCTGTCAAACATCCTGCAACGTGAAACCGGAAAAGCAAAAGCCTTCCGGCGGAATCATTCCATCGGAAGGCTTGTAAGGCATTGAGGCAGTTGCCGAACAGCCATCCGTTTCTCCTGATTTGGAGAGATGCGGATGGCATTAGAGGAATTGCACTGCGGTTTTATGACAGCCGCAAACCTATCCCCGGCGAACCGGTCGGCAAATCAGATAACGATCTCGGCGACATGCGCAATCTGTGCGCCCGCCTCGTAATAGGCTTCGCGCAGACCACGGAAATTCTGTTCCTTCGGATCGCTGACCGGCAGCGGCAGATCGTCTTCCTTGATCTCGCCTGAAACGAGTTGCGAAAGCAGTTTCCCGAAGACAGTTCCCGGCGCGATGCCACGGCCATTATAACCGGAGAACCCGACGACATTGCGCGCCAGGCGATGGAATTTCGGCAGGCTGTCATCGGTCATGCCGATCTTGCCATACCATTCGGCTTCGAACTCGACTTCGCCGATCTGCGGGAACAGTCGCTTCAACGACTTCTTGGCCCATGCCTTGTGCACGGCAGCACCCGTATTGCGCAATGCGCCGACGCTTCCAAAGACGAGGCGGCCCTGCTGGTCAAAACGGAAGGACGAAAGCACTTCCTTCGTGTCCCATACGCCCTGACGTTCCGGCAGAATGCTCTTCTTGAGATTATCCGACAGCGGCTTCGTGGCCATGTTGAAATATGGAAGGTGAACCAGTTCTGCGCGTACTTCCGCCCAAGGCGCATTGGTATAGGCATTCGTCGCCACGACCACCCAGTTGGCCGTGACCGAACCCTTGGCGGTCTTGACGACCCATTTGCCATTGTTTTCCTCAGCGCCGGTCACGGGGCTTCCGGTAAAGATGGTCGCGCCAGCGGCAATGGCGGCATGAGCAAGCCCGCGCACATAGGCCAGCGGCTGGATCGTACCGGCGCGCAGATCGAGCAGCGATCCGGCATAGGCTTTCGTGCCGATCTTGGCCTCGGTTTCTCTCGCATCAAGCAGCTTTACATTGGCGCCCCGACGCGCCCACTGCTCATAACGATCTTCAAGTTCTTTCAGGCCCTTTTTGCCGACAGCGCAATGAAGCGTGCCTTGCTTCTCGACTTCGCAGGCAATCTTGTGTTTCTCAATAATCTCGAAAACCAGCTTCGGCGCATTGCCGAGGACATCGAGCAAACGGTCGCCATATTTCTGGCCAAGCACGCCGGGCAGATCGTCCGGCATGACCCACATGCCCGCGTTCACCAGACCGACATTGCGCCCCGAACCGCCGTAACCGATCTCGATACCTTCGAGAACGATGGCCCGCGTGCCTTTTTCGGCCAGATGCAGGGCCGTCGACAGGCCAGTGAACCCGCCGCCCACAATCACCACATCCGCAGTCAGATCACCTTGCAGCGCGGTGGTCTTGGGAGCGGCAGGAGCGGTCTTTTCCCAAAGACCATGTGAGCGCGGATCGTTCAGCATTGAGAGCAACCATTTCATACCGAGCATTTCCAGCAAAAGTGTAAAGTGGTTTTGCGTTCGGAAATGCGTAAAAACAAACAGTTAGAGCGGTCCCCGGTCTTTTTATGAATCGACCGCTCGCGTGGAATACGGGCACACTGCCCGGCTGTTTCTATTTCACGCCGCGAAAGCCGCTTGGACAGCGTTATTTGCGCAACAATTCATTCCGGTTTGGAATGAACCAGCATCGAATAGTCCGTATTTCCGACCTGCCCGGCAATCCACTGGCAGAACACCTGCGTCAGCGGGTTTTCCAGTTTTCCTTCCGGCACGACGAGATAATATTCATTCTCGGTCCGCATCGGCTTCTCGAAAAGCATGACCAGTTCACCGCTGCGCAATTCCTGCTCTATCAGATAGAGCGGCAGAAGCGCGAAACCCAGCCCGGCCAATGCGGCACCGATGACCATCGAGAACTGGTCGAAACGATGGCCGCGATAGGCCGACTGGCCTTCGACGCCGCAGCTTTCAAACCACTGCGCCCACACTTTAGGGCGTGTCGCAAGATGCAGCAGGGGCTCGTTTTCAAGCTCTGCCGGGGCAGCCGGATGACGTAGCTGCAACAGGCTGGGGCTTGCGACCGGAACGATGACTTCGCTGCACAGGAAAGTGCAAGTGGCGTGGGCCCACACCGGCTGCCCGTAATGGATTGCGAGATCGAAAGGCTGTTCCTCGAAATCGAAAACGCCGGAACGCGACGCAACATTCAACGCGATACCCGGATGCTTCTCGACAAAATCAGGAATGCGGGGCATCAGCCAGCGCGTGCCGAATGTTGGCAGGGTCGCCACGCTGAAAGAAGACGTGGATTGCGCCGAAGCCATGGCGCGCAACATCGTGTCCTCTGTCTGGTTCAAAAGACGCCGCACTTCCGGGAGGAATTTCCGACCGGCATCGGACAGAAGAATGCGCTGGCGAATGCGCTCGAACAGAAGCACGCCAAGCTGGCTTTCAAGGTCCTTGATCTGTCGGCTCACCGCGCTCTGGGTGAGATTCAGTTCATGCGCAGCCTGGGTGAAACTGCCGTGGCGCGCAGCGCATTCAAAGGCTTGCAGCGTGGCGATGTCCGGGATCAGTCTTCTACTCAGCTTCATTCCATTCTCGCATTAACATAGTTGCTTTCGTCGCAAGCATAACCGCAAAACGGTCTATATGATACATTTTCATCATAATCCATGCATGATCCTCCCAAACAAGACATGCACCACCCGAAGATGCCCCACTCGACGGAAATTTTCGCATGAAAGACCAGAAATTCGTTTCACCGGACGCCATTCGTTCTGCCTTCTCGGCCGCGATGTCTGCCATGTATAAGCAGGAAGTGCCTGCTTATGGCACATTGATGGAACTTGTTGCCGATGTGAACGCCAGGGTACTGGCGGATGACAGTCATCTGCACGAACGTCTGGCCGAAACGGATTCGCTTGAGCGTATCTCGGAAGAACGCCATGGCGCGATCCGTCTGGGCACCGCCGCCGAGCTTTCCATGATGCGGCGTGTCTTCGCTGTCATGGGCATGTTCCCGGTCGGCTATTACGACCTGAGCGCCGCTGGCGTCCCGGTCCATTCGACCGCCTTCCGCCCGGTCAACGATGCTGCCCTGAAACACAATCCGTTCCGCGTCTTCACATCGCTTCTGCGCCTTGATCTCATTGCCGATGAAAAGCTGCGCGCTGAATCGGACGAAGTTCTGGCAAAGCGCAATATCTTCACCACTGGCGCCATTGCTCTCGTCGAAAAGGCTGAAGCCGAAGGCGGTCTCAACGACGACGACGCCAAAGCCTTCGTCGGTGAAGTGCTTGAAACCTTCCGCTGGCACGATCGCGCCAATGTCAGTGCCAAGCTTTACCACCGCCTGCACGACGCCCATCGCCTCATCGCCGATGTCGTGTCGTTCAAGGGTCCGCATATCAACCATCTGACACCGCGCACGCTCGACATTGATGCCGTGCAGGCTCAGATGCCGGAACGCGGCATCAACCCGAAAGCAGTTGTCGAAGGCCCGCCCACCCGCAAGTGCCCGATCCTTCTGCGCCAGACCTCTTTCAAGGCGCTGGAAGAAGAAGTGTCTTTCGTCAATGCGGATGGCACCTGGACGCCGGGCTCGCATACCGCCCGTTTCGGTGAAATTGAACAACGCGGCGTGGCGCTCACGCCAAAGGGCCGCGCGCTTTACGACAAGCTGCTCAACGACACCCGCGCAGTTGCACGCCCGGCTCCCGACGGGTCGAATGCGGCTGAATATGTGAAGGCCCTGAGCGATACTTTCGCAGCCTTTCCGGATACATGGGCTGGCATCCGCGAAGCAGGCCTCGGCTACTTCGCCTATTCGGTCAAGGACGCTGCAAAGCTTGAAGCTTTCAAGCCGGGTACCGATATCGAGGTTCTGATTGAAGCAGGTGCAGTTCAGTTCGACCCGATCATCTATGAAGACTTCCTGCCGGTCAGTGCTGCCGGTATATTCCAGTCCAATCTGGGCGACGACGAAACACAGGAATTTGTTGAAAGCCCCAACCAGAAGCGTTTCGAGGATGATCTGGGCGCGAAAGTGCTTAATGAATTCGAGCATTACGCCCGCATCGAACGCGAATCCATCGAAGCCGTAAAGGCAGGCCTGAAAGGGCTCGAAGCGGCAGAATAAACGCATAACCCCGAAAGGTTGCAGACTTTTCGGACAGGATTATGCGCAAACAACTCATACAGAGAGGAAAGCCATGAACACCGCTGTAAGAAAAATCGACGTGAAGAAGGAAGCAGCCGATCTGCTTTCCAAACTGGGCGTGGATGCATCGGCCTATACCGGTGGTGACCTTGCCGGTTTCAGCCCTGTTTCGGGCGAACAGATTGCTGCGGTGAAGACCCACAGCAAGGAAGACGCCGTCAAGATCATCGACAAGGCCGATGAAGCCTTCCGCGCCTGGCGCAATGTTCCGGCGCCGAAGCGTGGTGAACTGATCCGCCTGCTCGGCGAAGAACTGCGTGCTTCCAAGGAAGACCTGGGCCGTCTCGTCTCGCTCGAAGCTGGCAAGATCCCTTCGGAAGGCCTCGGCGAAGTGCAGGAAATGATCGACATCTGCGATTTCGCAGTCGGTCTGTCCCGCCAGCTCTACGGCCTCACCATCGCAACCGAACGCGCTGGCCACCGCATGATGGAAACCTGGCATCCGCTCGGCGTTGTCGGCGTTATCTCTGCCTTCAACTTCCCCGTCGCCGTCTGGTCGTGGAACGCCGCTCTTGCAATCGTCTGCGGCAACTCGGTCGTCTGGAAGCCGTCTGAAAAGACCCTTCTGACCGCTCTTGCCTGCGATGCGATCTTCAAGCGCGCACTGAAGCGTTTTGGCGATGCCCCGGAAGGCATCTCGCAGCTTCTGCTCGGCAATCGTGAAATCGGTGAAGTTCTCGTCGACAGCCCGAAGGTTCCGGTCGTTTCGGCTACCGGCTCGACCCGCATGGGCCGCGAAGTCGGTCCGCGCCTTGCCAAGCGTTTTGCTCGCGCAATTCTCGAACTCGGCGGCAACAATGCCGGCATCGTCTGCCCGTCGGCCGATCTCGACATGGCGCTGCGCGCAATCGCTTTCGGCGCGATGGGCACCGCTGGCCAGCGCTGCACCACGCTGCGCCGTCTCTTCGTGCATGAAAGCGTTTACGACGCCCTCGTCCCGCGTCTGCAGAAGGCATATGCCAGCGTCACCGTTGGTTCCCCGCTTGAAACCAGCGCTCTGGTCGGTCCGCTGATCGACAAGGTTGCTTTCGACAACATGCAGAAGGCGCTCAAGGAAGCGGCGGCTCACGGCGGCAAGGTACAGGGCGGCGAACGCGTCGATGCTGGCCATGAAAACGCTTACTATGTGCGTCCGGCCATTGTCGAAATGCCACGCCAAGAAGGCCCGGTTCTCGAGGAAACCTTCGCACCGATCCTCTACGTCATGAAGTATTCCGACTTTGACGATGTTCTGGCCCAGCACAATGCTGTCGGCGCAGGCCTGTCGTCATCGATCTTTACGCTCAACCTACAGGAAGCAGAGCGTTTCCTTTCGGCTGAAGGTTCGGATTGCGGCATTGCCAACGTCAATATCGGCACTTCTGGTGCGGAAATCGGCGGCGCATTCGGCGGCGAAAAGGAAACTGGTGGCGGTCGTGAATCGGGTTCGGACGCGTGGAAGGCCTATATGCGCCGCGCAACCAACACCATCAACTACTCGAAGGCTCTGCCGCTCGCACAGGGCGTTTCCTTCGACATCGACTGATCGGTCTTATTAAGGTCAAAATAAAACCCCGCTTCGGCGGGGTTTTTTCTTGGCGCGGCGCATCGACCAGTTGAGATTTTTGCAGTGACGCGGCGAAAATGGCGCTTTCTCGAGAACCGGAGCGGAGTGTACTTTAAGGTACATGAGCACCGGAAGCGCAGAGAAGCGCCATTTGCAGACCGTCAATGCGTAAATATCGACCGGTCGATCAGCCCATGCGTTCAGAAGCGAACGACCCGGGAGAAGCCGGGAAGACAACGGTGCGATTACCGTTGAGGAATGAGCGGTGATGGATATGTGCATGAACGGCGCGCGCGAGAACCTGCGCTTCCACATCACGGCCAATCGACACATAGTCGGCGGCGCTCTGCGCATGCGTGATACGCGCCACGTCCTGCTCGATGATCGGGCCCTCATCAAGGTCAGCCGTCACGTAATGCGCTGTCGCGCCAATCAGCTTCACGCCACGCTCATAGGCCTGCTTATAAGGGTTTGCGCCCTTGAAGGACGGCAGGAACGAGTGGTGGATATTGATGATCCGGCCCGACATCTTCTGGCAGAGCTGGTCGGACAGAACCTGCATGTAACGCGCCAGAACCACCAGCTCGGTGCCGGTGCCTTCAACAATATCCATCAGCCGCTGTTCAGCCTCCGGCTTATTGGCCTTGGTAACGGCGATATGGTGGAACGGAATGTCGTGATTGACGACGACCTTCTGATAATCGAAATGGTTCGAGACCACGCCAACAATATCGATCGGCAGGGCGCCGATCTTCCAGCGATACAGCAGATCGTTCAGACAATGGCCGAAACGCGAAACCATGAGCAATGTCTTGGTACGATGCGCGTTGTCGTGGAACTCGAAATTCATGTCGAAAGGTGCGGCGACGGACGCAAAGCCTTCACGCAGGACATCAAGGGCTACGCCTTCCTCGGAGATGAAGCTGACGCGCATGAAAAAACGACCGGTGTCCAGATCGTCGAACTGGGCGCTATCGATGATGTTGCAACCCTTGCCGGCAAGATAACCCGAAATCGCAGCAACGATACCGCGGGTGGACTTGCAGGTGACGGTCAGGACAAAATTATGCATCGGACTTCCTCAAATTTTCAAAGGCGCAAGCCAAGGCAACCACATCGCGAACCTAATCCACGAAGCGGCCGCGGCCATGCCAGAATGCGTAATGCACTGACGGGATTGCGCTATCAAGCGACTTTGGAAGAAAGATTGTCCAATTTTGTTCCGAACCGCATCCCGTGTTTCGGGATGCGGCCCAGCTTCAAAGATGCGGGTTGCGGTTACGATAACGGGCAACCAGCGAACGGTTCACATCGCCGGAGCCCGGCATGTTGGCGCTGAGGTAAATCGGAGCGTCGCCCTCCCCTACAAGCCGTGCTGCCACATCGGCAAAAATGGCGTTGAGGATCGTGACGCCAAGCGCCGTCGAAACCGGGCCGACCTTCAAGGCGCTGCCTTCCACTTCCAGCACGGCATCGCCCGCTGGCGCGTCATTGTCCAGAACGACATCGGCCAGCGAAAGCAACTGCGTGCGCCCCTTGGCGATGGCGTTGGAATAGGTGACGGAGGTGACCGCAATAACGGCAGCCCCCTTTTCACGCGCAAAGCGAGCGGCCTCGATGGGGGCGGCGTTCACGCCGGAATTCGACACGACGATCAGCACGTCGCCGTCGCGAATGCCATAGCGTTCGAGAATCGGCAGCACCGCCCCTTCGATCCGCTCGAAATGCGAGCTTGCCACTGCGCCATCCTGCAGCATGATCGCGCCGCAAAGGATCGGCACGGTGATCGCCAGTCCGCCCGCGCGATAATGCAGTTCTTCCGCCATCATATGCGAATGGCCGGTGCCGAACACATAGACCCGGCGATCCGACTTGGCTGCAGCGGCAATGAGCTCAGCGGCCTTAGCCATCGGATCGGCAAGACGATCCCGCAGACCGGAGAGCCGCGCGATCAGATCATCGAAATAACGATTGGTGATCTCGGTCATCGGTCTTACCCCGCAACCTGTTTGTTACCCGAAAGCCATGTGGCTTTCGCAAACAACCCATCGTCAAGGTGTACGGCGTCCATCCGCGTGCCGGGACGGAACGTACCGCGATCATTGAGACGCAGATAGCGCGCAGGATAGTGGCTGGCCATGCGCAGTGCTTCGGCCAGCGTAAGCTCCAGTTCGGCTACGCCAAAACGAACAGCCGACGCCATATCGAGATCGGAACCGGCAATCGTGCCATCGGCCAGCACGAGCTTGGAGCAGATGCCGCCCGGTACCCGACGAACCGCGCGCCCGTTGATCTCAAAACTTTCGGAATTCGAGCCGACCAAGGCCATTGCATCGGTCACGAAAAACAGATGAGCGTCACCGCGCTTCGACCTGAGCGCAAGCCGCAGCGCCATCGGATCGACATGATGGCCATCAGCAACGATCCCGCACCAGATGTCAGGATGATCGAGCGCCGCCCCCGCAAGCCCCGGCGCACGGTGGCCGATCTGGCTCATGGCATTGAAAAGATGGGTCACGCTGCGCGCACCGGCATCGAAGCGCTTGAACGCTTCCTCGGCGGTCGTGTCGCTGTGGCCGATGCTGACGACGACACCGCCATCGCTCAGCCGGCGCACCTGCTCCGGAGTGACCTGTTCTGCAGCAAGCGTAACCAGCAATGTGCCGATCTGCTTTGCCGTATGGACATAGAGCGCAATATCGGCATCATTGACGGGACGCATCAATTCCGCCAGATGCGCGCCCTTGCGAGCCGGGGCCAGATGCGGCCCCTCGAGATGCAGGCCGGCAACGCCCTTGTCAGCCTTGACCGCTTCGATAGCCGCTTCGATAGCGCCGTCGCGCACGGGTGTCGTATCGGTAATCAGCGTCGGCAAAAGGCTGGTCGTTCCATATTTGCGATGCCCCTTGGCAATCGTAAACATGGTTTCGGGCGTTGGCTGATCGTTCAGCATCCGTCCACCACCGCCATTGACCTGCGCATCGATGAAGCCGGGCGCCAGAACGCCGCCATTCAGACGCTCGACTTCATGGGTCTCGCCAAGCGAGGCTTCCGGCACAATGGCTTCGATCCGGCCATCGCTGAACACCAGCGCGCTCCGGTCGTGAAACCGCTCGCCGTCGAAAATGCGCGCGCCTGCTATTGCTGATTTTTTCGTCATACCGTCACCGTAACCTTGTTGAGATTGCGCGGCTTGTCGGGATCGAAACCCTTGCGGCGCGTGACCGCTTCAATGACGCGGTAATAGTTGATGAGGGAGACGAGCGGATCGAGGTGGGCATTGCCCGTGCTCGCCGACGGCAACCGGAAGCCCGGTGTTTCCGCATCGGATAGCGACACGATGCTCGCCCCGAAAGAGTGCAGCCGCTTCAGGGCCTGCATGTTCGTGTCAAAGGCTTCGTCACGCGGCAGGAAGGAAATGATCGGGAAGCCCTCTTCCACCAGGCGCATTGGCCCATGCATCAGTTCGGCCAGAGAGAAAGCTTCGGCATGGATGTTTGCCGTTTCCTTTGCCTTAAGAGCAGCTTCAAGTGCAATCGCAAAGGCCGTGCCGCGACCGCCCGTATAAAGCGAACGAGCATTGAAAAGCAGATTTTCGACCGCTTCGCGGCCCTCGGGCTGTGTAGCAGCCAACGCTTCCGGCAGGCGTTGCAGCCCGGCTTGCAGGCTTGTGTCACCGCTGGCAGAAGCAACGACGCCCGAAAGCGCGGCGACCGCGGCGATGAACGACTTGGTTGCAGCAACGCTTTTTTCTTCACCGGCATGGAGCGCCAGTACGACGTCGGCAGCGTTACCAAGCGGACTATCGACAACGTTCACGACGGCAACCGTTGTCGCTCCGCCTTTCTTGGCTGCTTCCTGCGCCGCGACAATGTCGGGGCTGGCGCCAGATTGCGACACGGTGAAATGCAGTCCGTTCTTAAGCTTCAGCTTGGAACCATAGACCGATGCCACCGATGGCCCGATGGAAGCCACCGGAATGCCCATCGTGATTTCCATCAGATATTTGAAAAATGTTGCCGCATGGTCGGACGAACCGCGCGCGGCGGTGGTGATGACCGCAGGTTCGCTCTTCTGGAAGATGCGCGCGATTTCCGCGAACGTGCCTGCCTCCTTCTCAAGCAGACCGGCGACGACGGCTGGCGACTGTTCGGTTTCCTGCAGCATCAGGGAGGAAGGGCTGTTCATGGTCATTCTCCAATTTTCAGTTCCGCGACGAAGTCATAGGCATCGGCGCGATAATGCGAACGGGTATATTCGACGATCCGGTCGTCTTCGAGATGCGAGACACGCTCGATCAAAAGCGCAGGTGCTCCCCGATGCACGCCAAGCAGACGAGCTATGCCGGGATCGAGTGTCACCGCTGTCAGGCGTTGCAACGCGCGCACCGGCTTGTGGCCGCGCCGTGCCAAAGCGCCATAAAGCGAGGTTTCATCGACGCGGTCCAAATCCAGAAAATGGCGTGGAACCACCGCGCGCTCAAAAGCCATCGGCACACCGTCGGCGAGACGCAATCGGTCGAGCCGCACCACAGTCGTGTCGACACCGACCCCCAGCCGAAAAGCCTCGTCCGGCGATGGTTTATCGACCTTGTTGGTGACGACGCGCGCGCCCGGCTCCTTGCCGCGTGACAGCATGTCCTCCGAAAACGAAGTCAAACGCCACAGATGCTGGCTGATGCGGGCCGGGCGTTCGGCAACGAAAGTGCCGCTGCCGCGCCGCGCTTCGACCACGCCCTGCGTCAGCAGTTCCTTATAAGCATTGCGCACAGTAATACGACCGACACCGAGCTGTTCCGCCAGATCGCGCTCCGGCGGCAAACCGACAGCGGGCGCAAGTTGCCCGTCCTCGATCAGCTCCCCAAGAATACGCGCGAGGTTCCGGTAAAGCGGTCCCGTCAGCTGCGGATCGTGCAGACCGCGCTCTTCGATAGCCGTGATCAATGTGGTTCTATTCATATCCGATATAATAGAACCCATATAGAACCAATAGCAAGTGACAATCTCATGAAAAAGGCCCACTCATCGGTGGGCCTTTTTCGGTCAGTGCGAGTGCGGCGCGGGATGCGCGTCGGCTGGCGGCTCGTCGCCGTTGCGTTCCGGTTCCTTGACCCGGAACCAGGCTACGTAAAGCGCGGGCAGGAACAGGAGCGTGATTGCCGTGCCCGCGATGATGCCGCCCATCATGGCGTAGGCCATCGGTCCCCAGAACACTTCACGCGCGATGGGTATCAGGGCCAGACTTGCCGCCGCCGCCGTCAGCGCGATGGGCCGCATTCGGTGCTGGCTGGCGTTCACCACGGCATCCCAGGGATGCACGCCCCCGAGGATATCTTCCTCGATCTGCACAATCAGGATGACCGAGTTGCGGATGAGAATGCCAACCAGCGCCAGCACGCCGAGGATAGCCACAAACCCAAGCGGCTTGCCGCTTGGCAGCAAGGCGGCCACCACGCCGATCAGACCGAGCGGCGCCACCGCAACGACAAGGAACAGCCTCTGGAAGCTCTGCAACTGGATCATCAGGACCGTCGCCATGACGAAAAGCATCAGTGGAACGACCGCTGCAATCGGCCCCTGGCTCTTGCCGCTTTCCTCCACGGTGCCCGCCGTCTGTATGTAATAGCCCGCCGGCAGCTTGTCGGCGAAGGTCTTGATAGCAGGCGCCAGATCCTTGACGATCGTATCCGGCATCGTCTTGTCGATGATACCGGCTGCAACCGTGATCGTCGGAATACGCGAACGGCGATAGATAACCGGCTGCTCCAGTTCATACCGGAAGTTGGCAATCGCCGCCAAGGGCACAGATGTCCCGTTACCGGTTGCGATCTGGAGGCTCTGGAGCGTATCAATCGAGTCCCGTTCCTGCTTCTGCGCCCGTGCGATAACGTTGATCAGATAGATGGAATCGCGCACCTGCGTGATTGTGATCCCGCCAACGATGCCGTTGAGGGTCGTTGCAATATCCTTCGAGGAAATGCCGAGCTTTCTCGCCTTGTCCTGCATGACATCGACACGAATGACACGCCCCGGTTCGTTCCAGTTATAGTTGACGACCCCAAGCCGTTTATCCGCGCTCAGAATGCCGGCAAAATCCTGCGCAACGTTGCGCAATTTCTGGATATCTGGTCCTGAAATACGGTATTGCACCGGACGGCCCACCGGTGGCCCAAGCTCCAGATATTTCACATAGACGTCTGTTCCGACGTAGTCCTTGCGCAGAGCCTCGTTGAATTTTTCCTTGAGCCGGTCACGCGCTTCAAGATCCTTCGCAACGACCACCATCTGCCCGAAATAAGGATTTGCCGGCTGTACATCAAAGGAGAGGATGAAGCGGATGGCACCTTCCCCGATATAGGTACTCCAGTGATCCACATCGGGATTATCCTTGAGCATGGTTGCTTCAAACTTTTCCATCTGAGTTCTTGTATCGGTGATGGAACTGTTCTGCGGCAGCGTCCAGTCGAGCACCAGCTCCGGGCGGTCTGATTGCGGGAAGAACTGCCGCTCGATGAAGCCCATGCCGAAAACCGATATGACGAACAGTGCAATGGTCGTAAGGATGGTTATCCATTTATGCCGCATGGATGCGAGCAGAACCTGCGAGAAGATCGTGAAGAATCGGCTGTGCTTCTCTTCATGCGCCTTCATTTTCTTCGGCAGGAAGGTGACCCCCAGCAAGGGCGCAAACAGCACCGCCACGATCCACGAGACAATCAGTGAAACGGCAATCACCACGAACAAGGTGAACGTATACTCACCGGCCTGGCTGCTGTTGAGCCCGATCGGTATGAACCCGGCAATAGTTACAAGCGTACCCGTCAACATGGGAAAGGCAGTGCTGGTATAGACGTAAGTTGCCGCCTTGTTGATCGGATCGCCCGCTTCCAGCCGCGCCACCATCATTTCAACCGCGATCATTGCATCATCGACCAGAAGGCCGAGCGCGATGATCAGTGCCCCGAGAGACACACGTTGCAGTGAAATATCCATCAAGGACATTGCCAGGAAGGTGATCGCCAGCACCAGCGGGATCGACAGCGAAACGACAAAGCCCGCTCGAACGCCCAGGCTGACAAAGCTTACCGCCAGAACGATGACAACGGCCTCGAACAGCGCTTCGGTGAAACCCGAAACGGCTTCCGTGACAACCTGAGGCTGATCGGCAACTTTGAAAACATTGACGCCAACCGGAAGTTCCGTCGCCACCTGGTTCATCATCTTGTCGAGAGCGGTACCAAATTCCAGCAGATTGCCGTTTGGCTTCATGCCGATGCCAAGACCGATGGCGTCTTGCCCGTTCACCCGGAAAATGGATGTCGGCGGGTCGACATAGCCACGCGTGATCGTGGCGACATCGGAAAGGCGGAAGAAGCGATCATTGACACGCAAATTCACCGCGCGCAGATCGGCTTCCGATGTGAATTGCCCGCTGACACGCACGCTGATGCGCTCAGGGCCAGCTTCCACAACTCCGGAAGGCGTGATGGCATTCTGGTCCTGCAAGGCTTGCAGGATTGCCTGCTGGTCCAGACCGAGCGCTGCAACCTGACGTGTGGAAAATTCCAGATAGATCGCCTCATCCTGCGCGCCGATCAGCTCGACCTTGCCCGCATTCGGCAATGTCAGAATTTTCGCGCGCGTACTTTCGGCATAATCCCGCAGCTGCCGCATGGAAAGACCGTCTGACGTGAAGGCAAAGACATTGCCGTAAACATCACCGAACTGGTCGTTGAAATAAGGCCCGAGCACACCTTGCGGCAGCGTATTCTGAATATCGTTCAGAAAGTGACGCACTTCCGTCCAGGATTTTTTAACCTGTTCAGCGCGCGTCGTATCCTTGAGGAATACGAACACGACCGATTTGCCCGCCGTGGTTATGCTGCGGGTATAGTCGAGCGTATCCAGCTCTTCGAGCTTCTTTTCCAGCCTGTCCGTAACCTGATTCAGCGTTTCCTCAACGGACGCGCCGGGCCAGTTGGCCTGCACGACCATCGTTTTGACGGTGAATTCCGGGTCTTCCTCCCGGCCGAGATCGATATAGGAGATGAAGCCCGCGACAAGAAAGACGAGCATGAAGTACCAGACAAGGGACCGATGATTCAGAGCCCAGTCAGACAGATTGAATCCTTTCTTCACAGGCCCGTTCCTTTCACGTCCAGGCGGACTTTCTGTCCTTCCTTCAACTCATTCGCACCGGCAATCGCAACGTAACTGCCGACATCGACACCCCCGGCGACAAAGCTGCCGCCGCGCCGTTCGATAATCTGCACGTCATGAAGGGAAACCGTCTGTTTGTTCGGATCTATGACCCAGATGCCGGTCTTGCCGTTTTCTTCATGCAAGGACTGGATCGGCATCGTCACAAGGTTCTGTTCGGGTGCGGCCATCGCTGCCCGGATCGTTGCGCCGAGGCGAAAGCCGTCGGGCGGATTGTCGAGCGCAATGCGCACGCGCCGCGTGCGCGTTTGCGCGTCCGCCTGCGGCGCAACCTCACGCACGGTTCCCTGCCCCGTGACAGTGGGGTCGGCCTGAAGCTGGACGTTGAAAGGCGTGTTCCGCTCAAAATACTGCGTCATGCTGTCGGGAATATCGAGCACCGCTTCCCGAACATCCGGACGCGCGACCGTCACCACCGTTTGTCCCGCTGCAACGACCTGCCCCACTTCGGCGCTCGTTGCGGAAATGACGCCGTCGTAATCCGGGCGCAACACGGCATAGCTGCGCTGATCCTGCGCCTTTTTCAGTCCCGCCCGGGCCTTTTCAAGCCCCGCCTGAGCGCTGTCCCGCGCCTGTCTTGCCGCATCATAATCGGCCTGAGACACATTATTGCCTTTCAGCAGGATACGCTGGCGCTCTTCGCTTGCCGAGGCATTGGCAAACTGTGCTTCCGCGCTTGCCAGATCGGCGCGCGCGGACTGGACGGCAAGATCGAGATTGGAAGGATCAAGCATGGCTACCATCTCGTCCTTCTTTACGAGATCGCCCACCTGAACAGGCCGATTGATAATTCGCCCCAGCACACGGAAGGCGAGATCGGTCGAATAACGAGGCTCGATCGTGCCGGCAAAACCGGTTTGTGTCACAGGTTTGGGTTCGACCACCATGTAAAGGACCGGACGCGCGACGTCCGTGTCTGCTTGCTTGTCTTCTTCCTTGCCACAGGCGCTGAGCAGAACCGCTGCGCCGAGCAGGAGGACATAACCCGTCGAGCGGATCGTGGGGAACTGGATTGCCGTCTTCATTGTGCAACGAGCCCTTCCTGTTCCAGCACAACCTCAGCCGGTTCGCCGGAACGCAGCATCTGCGCGCCCTTGGTGACAATCAGCTCGCCTTCCTGTAGCCCGCTCTCAACGAGCAACCGGCCTTTCTCGTAGGCGAGTACCTTGACCGGAACGAGCGTTGCCACCTTGGAATCCTTGGACAGCCTCCAGACAGCCGTGCGTCCTGCATCCGAAGTCATCGCGCTCCACGGCAGAACGACCACCTTCACGCTTTCCATATGAACCGTGCCCGTTACCGTTGCGCCCAACGCCATCTGGGGCGGTGTTTGCGCTATTCCGACCTTGACCCGCACAGTGCCGATCTGCGCATCGACCACCGGCGAAATTTCGCGAATTTTGCCTTCGGCACTTATCGAAGCATCGGAGAGAAGGGAGATCGTGACGCCCATTCCGATCCTGGCGTGATTGACCAGCGTTTCCTGCACGTCGAAGACCGCATCGCGCGGCCCGTCTTCGGCAATCGAAAACGCGGTCTGCGCCGCCTGTACTACCTGACCGGCTTCCACATTGCGCGCGGTGATCACACCTGAAACAGGCGCCTGCAATTCGGTGTAGGATAGTTGGTCGCGCGCATCGTTAAGCTGACTTTCCGCGCTGGCGAGGGCGCTTTGCGTCGTCTGAAGGTTCTGGTTCGCCTGATCATAGGTGCTGCGCGTCGTGAAGCCCTGCGCGAGCAAGGCCTTCTGTCGCGCAAAGTTGGCCCGCGCCTGCACCAGCTGCGCCTGCGCGGCATCCTTGGAGGCTTGCGCAACACGCAGGTTAGCCTGCTGTTCGACGTCATCGATACTTGCGAGGGGTTGCCCTTTTTCCACATGCTGGCCGATTTCCACCAGACGCTGCACGACCTGGCCGTTCAGGCGGAACGACACATTGACAAGCGATCGCGCAGCTATCGCGCCGGATAATGTCAGCTTCGGCTGATAATCGCTGGCGATCGCTTTTGTCGCCGCTACCGGAACAGTATTGAGCTGATCCGCACGCGCCTGAAACGCAGCCCCGGGCACAAGCAGCCCCAGACAGACAACGACTTTACCGGCTATCCTGAAACGGGGAAAAACGGGCTGTCTCATAAGGCGCCCCTGTCCATTCCGTAAACCGTAAATGAGTGATTTTACTGCCATTTACACGATTCTCACTGGTTCGGTTCGTATGAGGATGCAATTAAAGCCACGCAGAGGAAAGCAGCGTTGTAAAAGATATGGATTCATAGTTATCGCTGTAAAAATAGTTTCGGAAATGTTCAAACAAAACAATGGAACGGCTTTTGCCTTTCATCACAGTATTTATAAGTAGAAATATAGAGATATGCTGTCTTAAAAAATGTTCCGGGAAAGCCGGCAATTGTCGTTAGCTCGCTAGCCCCTTACCTCCCGGACAAGCCTTTGCCCGGCAGCGTTCAATTCAAAGCGCGTGCGCTGTGTGCGCGGATCGCGCTGCCTGATCCGCACATAACCGTTGTCTTGACCGAGCACTGAAATTTCCCGGAGTACCAGCGCGTGCGCTACCCCGAGCAGCCGCGCAAAAGTTCGGCTGTCTGAGGCGATATCCAGCGCCAGCGCAGCCACGATCCCGGCTCCCAATCCGGTAAGATTACCGGACGCAGTCATAAGGGCGTCGACGAGCGCCATATATTCCGCCTCGCTCTCGTCCATCATGTGGCAGCCGATTTGAGAGGACGAAACGAAACGATCACCGATTTTGAAGTCGGCGTGAAGCTTTCATCGCCGGAGCTTGCGAGCGGTACCAGCACATTCATTTCCGGATAGTAACCGGCGATGCAGCCACGCGGGATATCGTAGGGCACGAAGCGGAAATCGCGGGCAATACGCTCCACGCCGTCGTCGAACTCGCCAACAATATCGGCCCGGTCGCCGGCCTCGACGCCGAGATCGGCCATGTCGTCGGCATTCATGAAGACAACCTGCCGTTCGCCATAGACGCCGCGATAGCGGTCATCCATCCCATAGATAGTCGTGTTATACTGATCGTGACTGCGGAATGTCTGCAATACATAGCGTCCGGGCGTGCCGCGTGCCTGCTGGTGCTCAACCGCTTCCGGCAAGGCCCCGGTCCAGAACGTCGCCTTGCCTTTTGCCGTGTTCCATTCCAGTTCTCGGGCGGTGTTGCGCAAGTGGAAGCCACGCGGAACCCGCACACGAACGTTGAAATCGTGGAAGTCCGGCAAAACGCGGGCAATCCGGTCGCGGATGAGATCATAATCGTCGGCAAATTCCAGCCAATTGACCGGCTGGGGCCCAAGCGTCGCCTGCGCCATGCCCGCAATGATCGCCACCTCCGAGCGCAGATGAGGCGAGGCAGGCGCATTTATGCCACCCGAACCATGCACCATGCTCATGGAATCTTCCACCGTCACGATCTGCGCCACGCCCTTGGAGTTGAGATCGATTTCAGTGCGTCCAAGGCACGGCAGGATGAAAGAATCCTGCCCCGGCACCAGATGCGAATGGTTGAGCTTGGTTGCAATATGAACCGTCAGGCGCTGGCCGGAAAGCGCTTTCGCGATAAGCGGGCTATCCGGAGTGGCCCGGGCAAAATTACCGCCAAGACCGATAAAAGCTTGGGCCGATCCGTCGAGCATCGCGCCGATGGCGCCCAGGACATTGTGCCCTGGCTCGCGCGGAACGTTGAAACCGAACTCCTTTTCCAGCGCATCGAGAAATGCGACTGGAGGCCGTTCATTGATGCCGACGGTTCGGTCGCCCTGCACGTTGGAATGGCCGCGCACCGGACAAAGCCCCGCGCCCGGCCTGCCGATATTGCCGCGCAGCAGCATGAAATTGGTGATCTCGCGGATCGTGATGACCGAGTGGCGGTGCTGGGTAATTCCCATCGCCCAGGTGCAGATGACCCGTTCCGACTGCATATAGATCTGCGCCGCGCGTTCGAGCGATGCCCGGAGCAGGCCGGACTGATCCTCGATCTCCTCCCATGAGGTCGCGTCGACAGCCGCGCGATATGCTTCCAGTTCCGCCGTATGCGCGCTGAGAAAGGCCCTGTCGAGAATCGATGGCTTGCCTGCCGCGAGTGCGGCGTCGTCCGCCGCGAAAACCGCCTTGGCCATGCCACGGAAAGCGGCAAGGTCTCCACCAAGGCGTGGCTGGAAATAGTCGCTTGCTATGGCTTCGCTGCCGCCATGCAGCATTTCAAGCTTGTTTTGCGGATCGGCGAAACGCTCCAGTCCGCGTTCGCGGATCGGATTGAAAACGACAATGCGGGCGCCGCGTTCGGCTGCACGGCGCAAATCAGCCAGCATGCGCGGATGATTGGTGCCCGGATTCTGGCCGACGACGAAAATGGCATCCGCCATTTCGAAATCTTCCAGCAGAACGGTTCCCTTGCCGACACCGACCGACTGCTTCAGCGCGACGCCGCTGGCTTCGTGGCACATATTGGAGCAGTCGGGGAAATTATTGGTGCCATAGGCGCGCACAAACAATTGATAGAGGAATGCAGCCTCGTTGGAAGCGCGGCCGGACGTATAGAATTCGACGCGGTTCGGACTGTCGAAGCTCTTGAGAATATCGCCGATGGTCTTGAAAGCCTCGTCCCATTCGATGGCTTCATATTGATCGGTCGAAGCATTGTAGCGCATCGGATGGGTCAGGCGTCCGGTATTCTCCAGATCATAATCCGTCCAGCTACGAAGCTGCGAAACCGTATGTTCGCGGAAAAAAGCGGGCGTGGTGCGCCGGTCGGTAGCCTCCCAGGCAACAGCCTTCACGCCGTTTTCGCAAAATTCAAAGGACGAGCCATGTTCCGGATCACCCCAGGCGCAGCCGGGGCAATCGAACCCGTCGGGCTGGTTCGCCTTGAGAAGCGTGCGCGCACCGGAGAGAGGTGCGCCGCTTGCGAGCAATTGTTTGCCGCAGCTCTTCAATGCACCCCATCCACCCGCAGCAGCAGATCGCTTGCCGATGAAACCGGTTTTGGTGGCCTTGCTCATCCGTTACCCTCTAACCCGATTGCGGGCTCAGTTGCAGGAACGCCTTCTCTGATCGGCAGGAAGTTGCCTTGGGCGTGTGGCATTACCATAAGAGGAAATAGCCGGTCCTTCAATTAACCGCGAGGCAATTGTTATTCGATACTTGTTCGTGCTTGATTTCAGCCGCGCGATCCGTCATGCGATTGGTCAAGAAAAATTACCACAAGGGGTGGGATAGATGCCCAACATCGTTGAAATCGCCGATCTGAAGCGGCTTGCCCAGCGCCGCGTCCCCAAGATGTTCTTTGATTACGCGGATTCTGGTGCCTGGACCGAGTCGACCTATCGCGCAAACGAGGACGACTTCAAGAAGATCAAATTGCGCCAGCGCGTTCTCGTCGACATGACGAACCGTTCGCTGGAAACGACGATGATCGGTGAAAAGGTGTCCATGCCGGTGGCTCTCGCCCCGACAGGTCTGACCGGCATGCAGCACGCAGACGGCGAAATGCTGGCAGCACAGGCAGCCGAAGCCTTCGGCGTTCCGTTCACCCTTTCGACCATGAGCATCTGCTCCATCGAAGACGTCGCTTCGGTGACGAAGAAGCCGTTCTGGTTCCAGCTCTATGTGATGAAGGACCGCGATTTCGTTAAGAACCTGATCGGCCGGGCCAAGGCCGCAGGCTGCTCGGCATTGGTGCTCACGCTCGATCTTCAGATTCTGGGCCAGCGCCACAAGGATATCCGCAACGGCCTTTCCGCCCCGCCGAAATTCACGCCGAAACATATCTGGCAGATGGCTACCCGTCCCGGCTGGTGCCTCGGCATGATGGGCACGCAACGCCGCACCTTCCGCAACATTGCCGGTCACGCCAAGAACGTTACCGACCTTTCCTCCCTCTCCTCCTGGACAGCGGAGCAGTTCGACCCGCAGCTCAACTGGAACGACGTGGCCTGGATCAAGGAACAATGGGGCGGCAAGCTCATCCTCAAGGGCATTCTCGATGCCGAGGATGCAAGGATGGCGGCGAAGTCAGGTGCAGACGCGATTATCGTGTCGAACCATGGCGGACGCCAGCTCGACGGCGCACCGTCCTCAATCTCCATGCTGCAGCCGATCGTTGATGCTGTCGGCGACGAGATCGAAGTTCATGTCGATGGCGGCATCCGTTCCGGCCAGGATGTGCTCAAAGCCCGCGCGCTCGGCGCACAGGGCGTGTTCATCGGCCGCCCGTTCCTCTACGGCCTCGGCGCGATGGGCAAGGACGGCGTAACGCTGGCGCTTGAAATCATCCGCAAGGAACTGGACGTCACGATGGCCCTTTGCGGCAAGCGCGACATTAACGAGATCGACAGGTCGATCATCCATTCCATAAACTTTTGACGATGTTCGGAGCCGGCTTCGCGTCGGCTCCAATATTTTGGTTGTTACTTAAGCAATATCGCGCCATGCGCGAGTACTGATATAAATACACCACAAGGTTACTTAATAACCAAGTGTTAAACATATCTCTTTACCATATCCGGCAATACGGCTTGTGAGCCGATTTCTGTTCGGATTTGGAGTGGGAACCGATGAAGTGCATTTCCGCCATTGCCATCGTGGCTGTCAGTCTGATGGCGGGATCGAGTGCGGCGTTTGCCGCTGATATAATTGCAGAGCCCCCCATTGAACCCATGCCGGAACCGGTCAATTCGTCCGGCTGGTATATCCGCGGCGACCTCGGTTACAATTTCAAATCCAGCACAGACGGTGAGTGGAACTTCTGGAACCAGTTCGATCCGCCCTATCGCGGTATTGACGACACGCTGCGCTATGACGATTTCAATCTCAAGGCAGGCGCAACCTATGGCGTGGGTGTCGGCTATCGCTTCACCGACACATTCCGCGCCGACGCCACGCTGGATTATTTCCGCGCAGGCATCAACGGACGCACCCCTTGTCCGAGCTATGTAAAATCCGGAAAGGGCTTCAATCCGGTTGAGGACAACTGCAACTACGAGGATTCCTCGACGGCCAATATCTGGACGGCCATGGCCAACGCCTATGTCGACCTGCCGCGTACGGGGCCTGTCACGCCTTATCTCGGCGCAGGTCTTGGCGCGGCCTATGTCAGATATGACGACTGGAAAAGCCATGAAGTCTGCGCAGGCTGCACCTATTCCAGCGAAAAGGGCGGACTGGACAGCTGGCGTTTTGCAATGGCTCTCATGGCCGGTGTCAGCTATGACCTGACCGAGCAGCTCAAGCTGGATGTCGGCTATCGCTATATGCGCATCAACGGCGGCAAGGCTTACGGATATGATGCCGACGACCGCAACACGAACCCTTACGGCAATGCCGAGGGACCGGGCGCCACCGGAACGCAGGCCAAGGACAACGGCTTCAACATGCACACGATCCGCGCCGGTCTTCGCTACGAATTCCGTTAGAAACCGCTATCATTTGAAATGAAAAAGCCCGGTATCAGCCGGGCTTTTTCATTTCAACCCCGCGAGGTCGGTGCTTTTGACAGAAGCACCGTGCGAATGGCAAAACTGGAATGAATGCGCGCGACACCGGGCAATCGAGACAGGATTTCCTTGTGAATGACTTCATAGGCCGCGGCATTTTCAGCTTCAACACGCAGAATATAATCTGCATCGCCTGTCATGAGATAGCATTCCTGCACTTCCGGGTGCCGCCGTACCGCTTCCTCGAAACGGTTCAGAAATTCCTCCGTCTGCCGGTCAAGCGTAATACGTACGATGGCGACCAGTCGCTCATCACCATCGGATGAGCCGACAATAGCGGTATAACCGCGGATCACGCCGCTTTCCTCCAATATCTGCACCCGCCGCAGACAGGCAGACTGCGAAAGCCCCACTTCGTTAGCCAGCTGGCTGTTGGTCATGCGCCCGTTACGGCGCAGGCAACGGATGATATTGCGGTCGATACTATCGAGCGTTGGCATGAATAATCTTCAACCTCAAAGCTAAAATATGCGCAAGATGTGCAAAAATTCGCATAATATGCGATAAATAGCAAAAACATTCGAATAGTCTACGACTACTATATGATCTGGCTGTGGGAGCGAGAAGCGGTAGGGTTTCTCCACCGGGCTTTATATGCTCTGGGCGGGCGGTCCATATCGGCGACGATCTTCCAGACGTACTTGTAAGTAATGAACCGTTTGGAAAGAACCGTGCGAATGGTTGTTATGTCGATGCAATTTTCACAAGGTGAGCGCGATCTTGCTGCCGGCGGCGTATTGACCATCGATCTTGCAGCGCTGCGACACAATTATTCGGCCATCGCTCGCCACATCGCGCCCACCCGCGCCGCTGCTGTCGTGAAGGCAGACGCCTACGGACTCGGAGCCAGCCGCGTTGCCCCGGCATTTTACGACGCCGGTTGCCGCGATTTCTTCGTGGCCCATCTTGGCGAGGCCATTGCGCTGAAGCCCTTTCTTCAGCCCGATGCGACACTGTATGCTCTGAACGGCCTTCAGCCGGGAACGGAAGCAGCCTGTGCGCGGGAAGGCGTTCTGCCGGTGCTCAACTCGCTGGAACAGGTCGAAAACTGGGCAGCACTTGCCGCCGAGCAGGCCAGGAAGCTGCCCGCCCTTCTGCAACTCGATACCGGCATGTCGCGTCTTGGTCTTTCCGCCAGCGAATTCGAACGCCTGACAGCCAATCCTTCTATGCTTGACGGCATCAATGTGAAATTCGTCATCAGCCATCTGGCCAGCGGCGACGAGCCGGAAAACGCGGCCAATGGGCGTCAGCTCGCCAATATGACCGCCTTGCTCGCGCGTTTGCCGAAGCTGCCGGTTGCGTTTGCCAATTCCGGAGGCAGCTTCCTCGGCAAGACCTATCATTTCGACCTCGCCCGCCCCGGTGTCGCCCTTTACGGCGTTGGCCCCAAGAACGAAATCGTTCCTGTTCTCACCCTCTCGGCGCGTGTCATTCAGGTGCGCGACATCGACAAGGGTGCAGCTGTTGGCTATGGCGGCACTTATATCGCTAAAGGGCCGATGCGGGTTGCGACAATTGCCGTCGGCTATGCCGATGGCTGGTTCCGTTCTCTCAGCAACAAGGGTTCCGCCTTCTTCGGCGATACGCGCCTGCCGATCATCGGCCGGGTATCGATGGACTCGATCACACTCGACGTCAGCGCATTGCCGGAAGGCACGCTGAAACTCGGCAGCCTTGTGGAACTGATTGGTCCGCACCAGGGTCTCGAAGACGTGGCGCGCGACTGCGACACCATTCCCTATGAAATTCTGACTGCACTCGGCAACCGTTATGCACGTGTCTACGTGGACAGCGGCACGGGCGACATAAAAGCATAAGACAAGAGGCGAACATGCAGATCACCATCCTCGGCAGCGGCGTTATCGGCGTTACGACCGCTTATTACCTCGCCAAACTCGGTCATGAGGTAACCGTTGTCGACCGCGAAGAAGGCCCGGCACTGGAAACGAGCTTCGCCAATGCCGGTCAGGTTTCGCCCGGCTACGCCTCGCCCTGGGCTGCTCCCGACATTCCGTTCAAGGCCGCAAAATGGCTGTTCCAGAAGCACGCGCCGCTCGTCCTGCGCCCAACCTGCGATCCGGTTCAGTATAGCTGGCTCCTGCAGATGCTCGCCAACTGCACCGACAGCCGGTACAAGATCAACAAGACCCGCATGGTGCGCGTGGCCGAATATGCGCGCGATTGCCTTGTCGATCTGCGCAAGGAAACCGGCATCGAATACGACCAGCGCATGCAGGGCACGCTCCAGCTTTTCCGAGAGCAATACCAGCTCGACGGCATCGGCAAGGACATTGAGGTGCTGCGTCAGGACGGCGTGCCGTTCGAGGTGCTCGACCGTGAAGGCTGCGTCAATGTGGAACCGGCGCTTGCCCACGCGAAGGACAAGTTTGTCGGCGGCCTGCGCCTGCCGCATGACGAAACCGGCGACTGCTTCAAATTCACCAATGCGCTGGCAAAGATTGCCGAAGGGCTCGGCGTGAAATTCCGCTTCGGCGTCAACATCAAGTCGCTGCTCATGTCCGGCGGCAAGGTTTCCGGCGTCGAGACGTCCGAAGGCGTTCTGACCGCCGACCGTTATGTCGTTGCCCTTGGCAGCTATACGCCTGCACTCGTCAAATCGCTCGGCCTCAACGCGCCGATCTATCCGGTGAAAGGTTATTCCATCACCGCGCCGATCATTGATGAAAGCCGCGCGCCGGTTTCAACCGTTCTCGACGAAAGCTACAAGATCGCCATCACCCGCCTTGGCGACCGTATCCGCGTCGGCGGCATGGCGGAAGTGTCGGGTTTCACCAAGGATCTGCCTGCCGCACGCCGCGCCACACTTGATCTGTCGGTCACCGATCTATTCCCCGGCGGCGATCTGAAAGCTGCGACCTTCTGGTCGGGTCTGCGCCCGATGACGCCGGACTCCACGCCGATCATCGGTGCAACGCGTTACGACAACGTGTTTATCAATGCCGGCCATGGAACGCTGGGCTGGACCATGTCCTGCGGTTCCGGCAAGCTGCTTGCCGACCTCATTTCCGGCAACAAGCCGGATATCCGCGCCGACGACCTCGGTATCTCCCGATACGAATAATTCCAGACGGGATCGTTCTTTTCAAAGGGCGATCCCGCCGTTCAGAAACTTGGCGGCGTACAGGCGCTGACGATTTCGCACGGCACCGGGCCGACGCAACGAAACCGGTGCGGCAGCTTTGAGGAAAAGTAATAGGCGTCCCCTGGCCCTAATATGCGGCGCTCGGCTCCGACCGTCACTTCGATGCGGCCTGAAATGACGATGCCGCCCTCCTCGCCCTCATGCATCAGAAGCACCTTCCCCGTATCTGAACCGGGCTCGTACCGCTCTTTCAGCATCTGCAAGGAGCGGGAAAACAGATGATCGCCCACCTGACGGTAGGAGATGGGCCCTTTGCCGATTTCCACCAGTTCCTCCGCCTGATAGAATACCTTGTGCGGCGCATCCGGTTCGAGTGCGAAAAACTCGGCCATGCCGATGGGAATACCGTCGAGAATGCGTTTCAATGCGCCGACCGACGGATTGGATTGATTGGCTTCGATGAGGGAGATGGTGGAGTTGGTTACGCCTGCCCTTTTGGCAAGCTCGCGCTGTGACAGATTCTGCCGCATGCGCACATAACGAAGCCTCCCGCCAATATCGATGCTCATCGAACGTCTTCCCTCCTGTTTAGGATGTTCGATATAGCATAAAACCAAATCTCAAACCACATGATTTCAATAGTTTAAGATATCAGAGAAAAGGACTTGTTGCCTGTCGCAAAGCGTGGCCTGCTGCTTTCAAACAGGAGGATATCATGCTCACCAAAACCAACGCGCCAAGCCTTGAGAATTTCTGGATGCCGTTCACGGCAAACCGGCAGTTCAAGGCGGCTCCCCGCCTGCTCGCAAGCGCATCTGGCATGTATTACACCGATGTCGACGGCAATCAGGTTCTCGACGGCACGGCTGGACTGTGGTGCTGCAATGCCGGCCATGGCCGCAAGCGCATTACCGAAGCGGTCGAACGTCAGATCTCGACGATGGATTTCGCGCCGACCTTCCAGATGGGCCATAACGTGGCTTTCGACTTTGCTGAAAAGCTTGCAGCCATTGCGCCAGGCGGACCAGACGCGAAACTCGACCGTGTATTCTTCACCAATTCCGGTTCGGAATCAGTCGACACCGCGCTGAAGATCGCCATCGCCTATCAGCGCGCCATCGGCCAGGGCACCCGCACCATGGTTCTGGGCCGCGAAAAGGGCTATCACGGCGTCGGTTTCGGCGGCATTTCGGTTGGCGGTCTCGTCAACAACCGCCGCGTTTTCCCGCAGATTCCCGCCGACCATATCCGGCATACGCTCGATATCGAACGCAATGCCTTCTCCAAGGGCCTGCCTGCGCACGGCATCGAACTTGCCGACGATCTGGAACGTCTCGTGCAACTGCACGGCGCTGAAAAGATTGCCGCTGTTATCGTGGAGCCGATGTCCGGTTCGGCTGGCGTCGTCCTGCCACCGAAGGGCTATCTGGAACGCCTGCGCGCCACGGCGGACAAGCACGGCATCCTCCTGATCTTCGATGAAGTCATCACCGGTTTCGGTCGTCTCGGCACGCCATTTGCCGTCGACTATTTCGGCGTGGTGCCTGATCTTGTGACGACCGCCAAGGGCCTCACCAACGGCGCCATTCCGATGGGTGCGGTTTTCGCAAGCCGCAAGGTGCACGACGGATTGATGACCGGGCCGGAGAATGCCATCGAGCTGTTCCACGGCTACACCTATTCCGGGCACCCGGTCGCTTCCGCAGCCGGTCTTGCAACGCTCGAAATCTACGCCGAGGAAGGCCTTCTGACACGCGGCGCGGGACTTGCTGATCACTGGCAGGAAGCGCTTCATTCGCTCAAGGGCGTTCCGAACGTCATCGACATCCGCAATCTCGGTCTTGTTGGCGCTATCGAACTCTCGTCGCGCAAGGATGCGCCGGGTGCCCGCGCCTACGACGTCTTCGTGGATTGCTTCAAGAAGGGCCTGCTCATTCGCGTAACCGGCGATGTGATTGCCCTTTCGCCGCCCCTGATCGTGGAAAAGGAACAGATCGACACGATCGTTTCCGTCCTCGGCGACGCCATCAAACGCGCAGCCTGACCGACACCCAGGTCAAGCTGCCTTTTAGCCGCCGCTGTTCCCCTGCGGCGGCTTTTTTCTGATCTGCTCATCCCTGCGAAGGCGTAAAGTTCGCCACCAGCGCGTGACTGTCGCCGGGATAGGTGAAGCGCACATGCGTCACCGGCTGTTCGGCATTCCATGTCTGGCGTTCGATCACCAGACATGGTGAACCCAGCGGAATACCGAGCATGCCCGCATTTTCCTGCGTGGCGGCAATTGCGCGTATCGAATGTTTCGCGCTGCTCCACGGCACGCATGCAACCAGCCACGGTCCCGGCGAGTTTTCGGCAAAATCGGTCAGCGCTGCCGTCGGCACCGCATCCAGACTGATGATGCGCTCTTCCAGGGCAAAGACGCGCTTGCCCGCATAGTGACGGCAAACGAGTTCGACCAGCGGTGTGTGGCGCGGCATATCGATATGCCGCGCATCGGCGGGTCCGCTCAATCGTTCGCGCCGGCTCGTCAGTTCAAACCGATAGGCGACGCCAAGCGCTGCCACCTCATCCCGAATATCGTGGATTTCGAGGATCGCCGCCTGCGATTGCGGAAAGGAAACAAAGCTTCCTGACCGGCGCTTGCGCTCGATCAGTCCCGCCTTGGCAAGCTGGGTCAGGGCCTTGTTCACGGTCATGCGCGAACAGCCGTACTGTTCCGTCAGTTCGTGCTCAAACGGTATGCGGTGACCGGGCTGCCATTCGCCGGAAAGAATACGCGATTCAATATCGTCCAGGATACGCTGATGCAGCGAAAGTACCGGTGTGTCCTTTACGATCGAATCTCCGCCAGCCATGCCGTCTCCTGTCAGGCGAGTAATTCGCCGATCGTTTTCTGGAAAGCACGCTCGGCTTCATCGCGCAAGCGGTGACGCCCGCCTTCCACCTGTTTAACGCCGCGCACCCATACATCTTTGATATGGGCGCGGCCGCCGAAAATCCAGCCGTCCAGCACCGCGTCGCCTCTTGCACGCGGCAAACGCTCCGCGTCGAGCGCAACGAAATCGGCTGAAGCGCCAATTTTCAGGCCATCGCCCGCGCGTCCCATCGCGATATTACCGCCCGTAACCGCACCATCAAACAGCGCTCGTCCGGTCGATCCTTCGTTTTCGGCCATCACATTGCGGGCACGATGATGAAGGCGCTGCGAATATTCGAGCTGCCGCAACTCATCGCCAATGCCGATCAGCACATTTGAATCCGAGCCGACGCCGAACTTGCCACCGGCAGCGGCAAACACTGTCGCGTTGAAAGTGCCGTCGCCAAGATTGGCTTCCGTCACCGGGCACAAACCGGCAATCGCACCCGCCTCGGCCATGCGTTTCGTTTCCTCATCGGTCATATGGGTCGCGTGAATGAGACACCAGCGCGACGACAAATCCTGATTATCGAGAAGCCATGCAACCGGCCTCTTGCCCGACCAGGCAATGCAGTCCTCCACCTCTTTCACCTGTTCGGCCACATGAATATGAACCGGCGCATCGGGCAGAAGCTGCGTAACGACATTGAGTTCATCCGGCGTCACGGCGCGCAGACTGTGCGGTGCAACACCCAGAACAGCGCCATCGAAACCAGCCAGCGCTTTTTTGCAGCCTTCGAGCAGTTGGGTAAAGCGCTCCCGGTCATTGATGAACCGGCGCTGGCCCTCATTCGGAGCCGCACCGCCAAAGGTCGAGTGCGCATAAAACACCGGCAGCAGCGTCAGGCCCATGCCTGCCCTTTCGGCAGCGGAGACAATGCGATCCGCCATTTCCGAGAGATTGCCATAGGGCGTGCCATCGCGATCATGATGCAGGTAATGGAACTCGCCGACGCGGGTGAAGCCGGCCTCCAGCATGTCGACATAAAGGCGCAGCGCCACGGCTTCCGCCTGTTCCGGCGACATGGTGAGCGCGAATTTGTACATGATCTCGCGCCAGCTCCAGAAGGAATCGGCGGAGGGGCCGCGCCGTTCCGCAAGCCCCGCCATGCCATATTGAAAAGCGTGACTGTGCAGGTTTGGCATGCCCGCGACAATGACCGCATGGCGCTCATCATCCGGCTTTGCGGCAGCGCCTGCTTCAAGCGACACGATCTTTCCAGCTGCAATGCCGATCCGCACGTCGTCGGCCCAGCCGCCCTCAAGGAGTGCCTGACCGGCATGGACAAAACGTGTTTTGAGCGGGGCATCTGACATGGATAGGCTCTCCTCAACTTTGTTCTCACCCATTTCCGGACGCAAGCGGTTTCCGCTTTGGGATCGAAAATGCTCCGGTGCATTTTTTTCTTTGCTGTTCCGTTAATATGTATATACATTATCTGGAAACAGGGGAAGCGAGAAAACGCTCATGCTCAAGAATTCAAGCACCGTTTTCACCAACGCGCGCATCGCGACGCTTGAGGAAAATGCCGCAAATCTCGGATTGATCGAACACGCGGCGCTCGCCGTCAAGGACGGCAGGATCATCTATGTCGGTCCCGAAAGCGCGCTGCCGGATGAATATGATTCCTTCGACAGAATAGATTGCGGCAACCGGCTTATCACGCCGGGTCTGATCGATTGCCACACGCATCTTGTTCATGCGGGCAATCGGGCGCACGAGTTTGAGCTGCGTCTCAACGGCGCATCCTATGAGGAAGTCGCACGCGCTGGCGGCGGCATTGTTTCCTCGGTCAAGAACCTGCGCGCTGCCAGCGAAGACGATCTGGTACGCGAAACCCTGCCCCGTCTCGATGCGCTGATTGCCGAAGGCGTCACCACGGTCGAAGTAAAATCCGGCTATGGTCTCGACCGCGACAGCGAGATCAAGTCGCTGAAAGCCGCCCGCCGTCTTGGCGAAGAACGCGACGTGGCAATCCGCACGACCTTTCTCGGCGCGCACGCCCTGCCGCCGGAAATGAGCGGTGACAAGGACGCTTATATCGACCGCGTCATCAACGATATGCTGCCCGCGATTGCCGCTGAGGGGCTGGCCGATGCGGTTGACGGTTTCTGCGAGGGCATCGCCTTCCTGCCTGACGAAATTGCCCGCGTCTTCGATGCGGCCAAGGCGCACAACATTCCGGTGAAACTTCACGCCGACCAGCTTTCCAATCTGCATGGCGCTGCGCTTGCCGCATCCTATGGCGCGCTGTCAGCCGATCATCTGGAATATACGGATGCGAACGGTGCCGCAGCCATGGCCAAGGCTGGAACTGTGGCCGTGCTGCTCCCAGGTGCCTATTACTTTATCCGGGAAACGCAAAAGCCTCCGGTCGAAGCCTTCCGTGCGGCAGGCACGAAGATGGCGCTTGCCACGGACAACAACCCCGGCACTTCGCCGCTGACGTCGCTGCTCCTCACCATGAACATGGGCGCAACGCTTTTCCGCATGACGGTCGACGAATGCATTGCAGGCGTTACCCGCGAGGCCGCACGTGCCTTGGGCATACTGGAGCGGACCGGAACGCTCGAAACCGGCAAGGACGCCGATCTTGCCATTTGGGACGTCGAACGTCCGGCTGAACTTGTTTACCGCATCGGCTTCAATCCGCTGTGGAAGCGGGTGTTCAAAGGCCAGCTTTAACTGTTGTTTCGACCCGCGCATCTTTTCCGAAAACCGCTTCATACTTTTCGGGATGCACTCTTATGGAGCCTGCTATGACCATCATTCTCAAGCCCGGCAGCGTGCCGCTGGAAATGCTTGAAAAAATCTATCGCGATGGCCTCCCCGTCCGCATCGACCCGGCTTTTCATGCCGGTGTCGAAAAAGCGGCTGCGCGCATTGCAGAAATCGCAGCCGGTGACGAGCCGGTTTATGGCATCAATACCGGCTTCGGGAAACTCGCTTCGATCCGCATAGCGGCAGGCGATGTCGCCACGCTCCAGCGCAACCTGATCCTTTCGCATTGCTGCGGCGTCGGCGAACCGCTTTCGGAAAATATCGTGCGCCTCATCATGGCGCTGAAACTGATCTCCCTCGGTCGCGGTGCATCCGGCGTACGGCTTGAAGTCATCACCCTCATCGAAGACATGCTGGAAAAAGGCGTGATCCCGATGATCCCTGAAAAGGGTTCCGTCGGCGCGTCAGGCGATCTGGCGCCGCTGGCCCATATGACTGCGGCCATGATCGGCGAAGGCGAAGCTTATTATCAGGGCGAACGCCTGTCCGGCGCAAAGGCGCTGGAAAAGGCTGGTCTGAAGCCGGTCGTGCTTGCGGCGAAGGAAGGTCTGGCGCTGATCAACGGCACCCAAACCTCCACTGCCCTTGCACTCGCCGGTCTTTTCCGCGCCCATCGCGCCGCGCAGACAGCTCTTATCACCGGCGCACTCTCGACCGATGCGGCCATGGGATCGGATGCGCCTTTCCACGAGGAAATTCACACGTTGCGCGGCCATAAGGGCCAGATCGACGCAGGCCGGGCGCTGCGTGCCTTGCTCGATGGCTCAGTCATCCGCCAGAGCCATCTTGAGGGCGATCAGCGCGTGCAGGACCCCTATTGCATCCGCTGCCAACCGCAAGTCGATGGCGCATGCCTCGATATTTTGCGACAGGCGGCACGCACATTGGAAATCGAAGCCAATGCCGTTACCGACAATCCGTTGGTTCTCTCGGATGGCCGCGCCGTATCGGGCGGCAATTTCCACGCTGAACCTGTCGCTTTTGCCGCCGATCAGATTGCGCTTGCCGTCTGCGAAATCGGTGCGATCTCACAGCGTCGCATCGCACTTCTGGTCGACCCGGCGCTGTCGTTTGGCCTCCCCGCCTTCCTCGCCCGCAAGCCGGGGCTCAATTCCGGCCTGATGATCGCAGAAGTCACCTCCGCCGCGCTGATGAGCGAAAACAAGCAGATGGCGCATCCGGCCTCGGTCGACTCAACGCCCACCTCCGCCAATCAGGAAGACCATGTGTCCATGGCCTGCCATGGCGCACGCCGTCTTCTCCAGATGACCGCCAACCTCAACGCCATCATCGGTATCGAGGCGCTGACCGGCGCGCTTGGCGTGGAGCTGCGTGAACCGCTGACCACCAGCCCGGAACTGGCCAGGGTGATTGCCGCCTTGCGCGCCAAGGTGCCGACGCTGGAAGAAGACCGCTATATGGCGGACGACCTCAAAAATGCCGCTGAACTGGTGGCTGACGGTGTGCTGGCCGGTGCGGTTTCGAGCGGCATACTGCCATCGCTGGAGGCGTGACCATGAACGCCTTTGAAATCCGGCAAGGTACGTCGCCCGTCATTCTGGGCCTTCCGCATACGGGCACGGATGTCCCAGAGGACATTTGGGTGCGCCTCAACGATAATGGCAAAATCCTTGCCGATACTGACTGGCACATTCACAAGCTCTATGACGGTCTTATCGATGGCGCGACCACGGTGCGCGCCACCTTCCACCGCTATTGCATCGATGCGAACCGCGACCCGGCAGGCGTCAGCCTTTATCCGGGCCAGAACACAACCACGCTGATCCCCGAAACTGATTTCGACGGCGTGACGATCTGGAAGGATGGCGAAGCACCGACCGAAGCCGATATCGCCGACCGCACCGCCCGTTTCCACAAGCCCTATCACGACGCGCTGGCTGCCGAGATCGAGCGCGTGAAGGCGATTCACGGCGTCGCCATCCTCTATGACTGCCATTCGATCCGCTCACACATTCCGTTCCTGTTTGAAGGCAAATTGCCGGATTTCAACATCGGCACGGATATGGGCAAGACCTGCGATCCGAAGATCGAGGCGGCAGCTGTTGAAGTGACCGCGAGGGCGGAAGGCTACACTTCGATCCTCAATGGCCGCTTCAAGGGTGGCTGGACGACGCGCCATTATGGCACGCCGGAGAGCGGCGTCCACGCCATCCAGATGGAGCTTGCCCAATCGACCCATCTTGCGACCGAAGCGGTTCCCTTCGCCTATGACGAGGCCAAGGCGGACAAGCTTCGCGTACATCTCAAAACCCTTTTGCAGCGGCTGGAACAGCTTGCTCCCATGTTAATTTCCTGAGGAGAATACCATGTCCAATCCACGCCATAACGAGCGCGAAGTACGCGCTCCACGCGGCACTGAACTCAATGCAAAGAGCTGGCTCACCGAAGCGCCGCTTCGCATGTTGATGAATAATCTCGATCCCGATGTTGCCGAGCGTCCGCATGAGCTGGTTGTCTACGGCGGCATCGGCCGCGCCGCCCGCACCTGGGACGATTTCGACAGGATCGTCGCGACGCTGAAGACCCTCAACGAAGACGAAACCCTGCTGGTGCAGTCGGGCAAGCCGGTCGGCGTGTTCCGCACCCATAAGGACGCCCCGCGGGTTCTGATCGCCAATTCCAACCTCGTGCCGCATTGGGCGACCTGGGATCACTTCAACGAACTGGATAAGAAGGGTCTTGCCATGTATGGCCAGATGACTGCCGGTTCGTGGATTTATATCGGTGCGCAGGGCATCGTTCAGGGCACGTACGAAACCTTCGTGGAAGCCGGTCGCCAGCATTACGACGGCAACCTCAAGGGAAAATGGATTCTAACCGGCGGTCTTGGCGGCATGGGCGGTGCGCAGCCTCTTGCAGCCGTCATGGCCGGCGCCTGCTGCCTTGCGGTGGAATGCGACGAAACCCGCGCCGATTTTCGCCTTCGCACCCGTTATGTCGATGAAAAGACCCACAGCCTCGACGAGGCTCTGGCCAAGATCGATGAATGGACCAAGGCAGGCGAGGCAAAGTCCATTGCGCTCATCGGCAATGCGGCTGAAATCTATCCCGAGCTCGTCAAGCGCGGCGTGAAGCCGGACATCGTCACCGACCAGACTTCCGCGCACGATCCGGTTCACGGCTATCTGCCGATCGGCTGGACGGTTGCCGAATGGCGCGCCAAGCAGGAAAGCGATCCGAAGGCCGTTGCAAAGGCCGCCCGCACATCGATGAAGGTGCAGGTTCAGGCCATGCTCGACTTCTGGAATGCAGGCATTCCAACAGTCGATTACGGCAACAATATCCGCCAGATGGCGCTGGAAGAAGGTCTGGAAGACGCTTTTGATTTCCCTGGCTTCGTGCCGGCCTATATCCGCCCGCTCTTCTGCCGCGGCATCGGACCTTTCCGCTGGGCTGCACTTTCCGGCGACCCGGAAGATATCGCGAAGACCGACGCCAAGGTGAAGGAACTGCTGCCCGACAACAAGCATCTGCACAACTGGCTCGACATGGCAAAGGAACGCATCGAGTTCCAGGGCCTGCCCGCCCGCATCTGCTGGGTTGGCCTCGGCGACCGTCACCGCCTCGGCCTCGCCTTCAACGAAATGGTCAGGAACGGCGAACTGAAGGCCCCGATTGTCATTGGTCGCGACCATCTCGATTCCGGTTCGGTTGCTTCGCCGAACCGCGAAACCGAAGCGATGAAGGACGGCTCGGATGCCGTATCCGACTGGCCGCTTCTAAACGCACTCCTCAACACCGCTTCGGGCGCGACATGGGTTTCGCTTCACCACGGCGGCGGCGTCGGCATGGGCTTCAGCCAGCATTCGGGCATGGTCATCTGCTGCGACGGTACCGAAGATGCAGATCAGCGCATCGGTCGCGTCCTGTGGAATGACCCCGCGACCGGCGTCATGCGCCATGCCGATGCGGGCTACGACATAGCGCTCGACTGGGCGAAGCAGCAGGGTCTGCGCCTGCCCGCCATCCTTGGCAACTAACACTGAACACCAAAGGCGACCCTCTCGCAGGGTCGCCTTTTTCATTGACAAAACATACACATACTGGGGAATACAATGACAGACACCACCCTTGGCCGCAATGAAAGCTCGCGGGGCCCTGCCGCGCTGAAGCTGGTCCTATACAGTTTCATAGGCATCTTCTTCTTTTTCGTGCCCGTTACCATCGGCGGCAAATCCACCATCCTGCTCGACCACGCAGCCACCGCAATCGCAACGCAGCTTCGTCCCTTTGCACTGGCTTTCGTCTGCCTGCTGATTGCCTATGGCGCATTCGCGCCTTTCATTACCGGCAAGTGGAAAGCAAATCTCACCGAAACGATCTTCTCGGTCCTGCGCGTGCTGGGCTTCGTGCTGGCCTGCATGTATCTGGCCGGTGTCGGCCCCGCCGCGCTCTTCACGCCTGACATGTTGCCGTTCCTGTTCGACAAGCTCGTTCTGTCGGTCGGGCTCATCGTTCCGATCGGTGCGCTGGCGCTTGCCTTTCTCATCGGCTACGGCCTTCTTGAATTTACCGGCGTCATCGTCCAGCCGATCATGCGCCCGATCTGGCGCACACCGGGCTGGTCGGCCATCGACGCCGTTGCGTCGTTCGTCGGCAGCTATTCGCTTGCCCTCCTGATCACGGACCGCGTCTATAAGGAAGGCAAATACACAGCGCGCGAAGCGGCGATCATCGCTACCGGATTTTCAACGGTTTCCGCCACTTTCATGATCATTGTCGCCAAGACGCTAGGTCTGATGGATGCCTGGAACCTCTATTTCTGGTCCACTTTCTTCGTCACTTTCATCGTTTCAGCCATCACAGCCCGCCTCTGGCCGCTGAGCCGCATGGATCACCCGGGCGACCGCGATACTCCGCTGCCCGCAGGCAAGGGCCGCATCCAGACGGCAATCGAAACCGGCATCCAGCAGGCGCAGAGCGCGCCGAAGCTTCTTCCGCTTCTCTGGGCTACTTTCCTCGACGGCCTGCGCATGGCCGCGATGATCCTGCCGAGCATCATGGCTGTCGGCCTTCTGGGCCTGCTTGCCTCCAAATATACGCCGATCTTCGACATTCTGGGTCTCGCGCTTTATCCCTTCACCTGGATCGCGCAACTTGCCGACCCGATGCTCGCCGCAAAATCCATGGCCTCCGGCCTTGCGGAAATGTTCCTGCCAGCCATCCTGTTGAAAGACGCCGATGTCGTCCTGAAATTCGTGGCTGCGGTGGTTTCGGTGAGCCAGGTCCTGTTCCTCTCGGCTTCCATTCCCTGCGTGCTGGCAACATCGATCCCGTTGAAGTTCCGTGACCTGCTCGTGGTTTGGTACATTCGCACGGCGCTCAGCATCCTGTTCACCGCGCCAATTGCCTTCTGGGCGGCATCGAAGGGCTGGCTCGGCTGATGATCTCGCTTCTGAAGACGCAGGCCCACCGCCGCATGCCGTGGAAGAACGGCGGCGGCGTTACGGTCGAAATCGCCGTCCATCCGAAAGGCGCGTCAGTCGATGATTTCGACTGGCGCATTTCCATGGCAACGGTGGCCAGCGATGGCCCGTTTTCCGTCTTTCCCGGCATCGACCGCACCTTGTCGGTGCTGGAAGGGGACGGCATCGTGCTCGATGTCGAGGGAGAGGAGACGACGCTCACCCGCGAAAGCGCGCCACTTGCTTTTGCCGCCGATGCCCGTTCCAGCGCGCGGCTGATCGGATCAGCCATTACCGACCTTAATGTCATGACGCGGCGGGGCCGATTTGTCCATAAGGTCACGCGCCTGCCTGTTAATGGTTCTACGGTAACACAGGCCGATGGCGATGCGGCGCTTCTTTTCTGCGCCGAAGGGCAGTTTGAACTGACCTTCGTTGCAGACACAATCCGTCTGGAGAAGCATGACTGCGCCGTTCTTGCTGGCAATGCCGTACCTCTGACAATCAAGGGCAAAGGAACAGCATATCTGATCTCGATTACGGCAGAGAACCTTCAAAAAGATGTTCCATGAAAATGCCGGGTGGCATATGAAAGGGCTGCGACATTCGTCGCGGCCCTTTCTTTTCAGGACTCATTCCACATGGCCGTCTCAGCAGAAGACCTCGAAAACCGTATCGTCTATGTCAACGGCGAATATGTCGCCGCGCGCGATGCGCGCATTTCCATCTTTGACCGTGGGTTCCTTTTCGGAGATGGCATTTATGAAGTGACTGCCGTGCTGGAAGGCAAGCTCATCGACAGCGAGCCGCATATGCGGCGCTTGCGCCGTTCGACCGGCGAAATCGGCATCCCAATGCCGATGGATGAAGGTGAGATCGTTGCCATTGAGCGCGAACTGATCCGCCGCAACAATCTGACCGAGGGTCTGGTCTATCTGCAAGTGACACGCGGCGACGGGCGCGACCGGGATTTCGTGCCGGCAAAGGGCATGAAGCCGTCAGTCGTTCTGTTCACGCAGGAAGCCAACCTGCTCGACAAGCCTGCGCTGAAAACCGGCGCGCGCGTGCTTTCGCTGGAAGATCTGCGCTGGAAGCGCCGCGACATCAAGACGGTCTGCCTGCTGCCGCAGGCGCTCGCCAAGGAAATCGCCAAGAATGCCGGTTGCGATGAAGCGTGGATGATCGAGGACGGTTATGTGACCGAAGGCGCATCGTCCACGGCCTATATCGTGACGCAAGACGATGTCGTCGTCACGCGCCCGAACAGCAATTCGATACTGCCTGGCTGCACGCGGCTTTCACTTCTGCAATTGATCGCAGAGACCGGCATGAAGCTGGAAGAGCGCCTCTTCACCATCGATGAAGCCTATGCGGCGAAAGAAGCCTTCCTCACCAGCGCGGGAACCTTTGTCACGCCGATCACCGTCATCGACGAGAAGGCTATCGGCGATGGCAAACCCGGCCCTGTCGCCCAGCGCCTGCGCGAAATCTATCTCGATCACGCCCGCCACACGGCGATCTGAGGCACGACGCACCCATTTTCCCTCGCTCCTCATCCTGAGCTTGTCGAAGGATCGAAGGGCGAGGGAAAACGCACAGCGCCTGCCCTCGCCCTTCGAGGCTACGCTTCGCTCCGCACCTCAGGATGAGGGGCGAACGTAGCGATAGCCGCCAGAGCCGAAATATCAGCGTTTCTGGTTATAGACGTCGATACACACCGCCCCCAGCAGAACGATCCCTTTGATGACCTGCTGATAGTCGATGCCGATGCCGAGGATCGACATGCCGTTGTTCATGACGCCCATGATGAGAGCGCCGATCACCGCACCCGTCACGCGACCCACACCGCCATAAGCGGAGGCACCGCCGATGAAGCAGGCCGCGATCACGTCCAGCTCGAAGCCGATACCGGCCTTGGGTGTCGCCGTGTTGAGGCGCGCGGCGAAGACGAGACCGGCAAGTGCCGCCAGCACGCCCATATTGACGAAAGCCAGAAAGGTCAGCCGCTCGGTCTTCACGCCGGAGAGCTTGGCCGCATGCCGGTTTCCGCCCACTGCATAGATCTGCCGTCCGAGCACTGTCCGGTTGGTGAGAAACGCATAGGCCGCAATCAGAACCGCCATGATGATGAGCACGTTCGGCAGGCCGCGATGCATGGAAATCAAGAGCGACAGATAGGCAATCGCCGCAAAGAACAGGATGTTCTTGATGACGAACAGGCCAAAGGGCTCTGTTTCCACTTCATGGGCGATATGGCGCTGACGTGATTTCACATTCTGCCAGATCATGAAACCGGCAAGCAGCACGCCGATGATGAGCGATGTCAGATAGACGCCACCGCTTGTGCCGATGATTTCCGGAATGAAGCCGGACGACAGTTTCTGGAACACGACCGGAAACGGACCGACCGACTGGCCGCCCAGCACGGCAAGCATCAGGCCCTTGAAGACCAGCATGCCCGCCAGCGTCACGATGAAGGACGGAATATTGAAGTAGGCAACCCAGAAGCCCTGGATCGCGCCGATCAGACCGCCCACCAGCAGGCAGAGAATTGCAGCGATGGGAAAGGGCACGCCGAGCTTCACCATCATCACGGCGGCAAGCGCGCCGATAAAGCCGCACACCGAGCCGACCGAAAGATCGATATGGCCGGTGACGATGATGAGCAGCATGCCCAGCGCCATGATGACGATATAGCTGTTCTGCAGCACCAGATTGGTAAGGTTCAGCGGCTTCATCAGCACGCCGCCTGTCACGATCTGGAAGAAGATCATGATCGCGACGAGCGAGAGCAGCATGCCGGATTCACGCAGATTGTTCTTGAGGTAACGCCCCACGCTGCTTGCCGGAACTTTCGCTCCACTGCTTCCGATAATATTCTCGCTCATTGCCGTTTTCCCTTGTTCCGCATGATGGCGCGCATGATGTTTTCCTGCGTTGCTTCCTCGCCCGCCACTTCGCCGACGAAAGCGCCTTCATGCATGACGACTATGCGGTCGCAGATGCCGATCAGTTCCGGCATTTCCGAAGAAATGACGACCACGCCCTTGCCGCTGTCTGCCAGTGAATTGATGATTGTATAGATGTCGTATTTCGCGCCAACGTCGATGCCGCGCGTCGGCTCGTCGAGGATGAGCACGTCGGGGCCGGTGAAGAGCCACTTCGACAGCACGACCTTCTGCTGGTTGCCGCCCGAAAGCGTGCCGGTTTCCTGATAGACGTTGTGGCAGCGAATGCTCATCTGCTCGCGATAGGAATTCGCGATCTTCATTTCGCGAATATCGTCGATGACGCCTTTCGGACTGACGCCGCGCAAATGCGCGAGCGAGATGTTGCGCGAAATGTTTTCGCCTAAGACCAGTCCAAGTTTCTTGCGGTCTTCGGTCACATAGGCAAGCCCCGCCTTGATGGCCCGCGCCACGGTGGAAATATCCGCCTGCCTGCCATTGATGCGTGCGTCGCCGCTGATATTCGTCCCCCATGAACGCCCGAACAGGCTCATGGCGAATTCCGTGCGGCCAGCGCCCATCAATCCGGCAATGCCGACGATTTCGCCTGCCCGCACCTTGAACGACACGTTCTTGACCGAATGCCGCTCGGGGTGCAGCGGGTGGTAGACCGACCAGTTATCGACTTCGAAGATGACGTCGCCGATCTTCGGATCGCGCTTCGGGTAGCGGCTTTCCAGGTCGCGATCCACCATCTTGCGGATAATGTCGTCTTCCTCCACCTCGCCCGCATGACAGTCGAGCGTTGCCACCGCCTTCCCATCGCGCAGCACCGTGATCTTGTCGGCCACTTCGCGGATTTCGTTGAGCTTGTGTGAAATGAGGATCGACGTGATGCCCTGCGCCCGGAACTCGCGCAGAAGCGCCAGCAACGCCGCGCTGTCGGTCTCGTTGAGGCTCGCGGTCGGTTCGTCGAGGATCAGGAGCCGCACGCGTTTCGATAAAGCCTTGGCGATTTCGACAAGCTGCTGCTTGCCCACGCCGATATCGGTGACGAGCGTATCGGGCTGCTCTGATAGGCCCACCTTCTGCAAAAGCTCGCGGGTGCGCTTGTGCACCGTACTGCGGTCGATGACACCATAGCTCGCGGGCGGATTGACCAGAAAAATGTTCTCGGCAATCGTCATCAGCGGTATGAGCGCCAGCTCCTGATGGATGATGACGATGCCGAGCGCCTCGGAATCGTTGATGTCGCGAAACTGCCGTTCTTCGCCGTCAAAGAATATCGACCCTTCGTAGCTGCCATGCGGATAGACCCCTGACAGCACCTTCATCAAGGTCGATTTGCCCGCTCCGTTCTCGCCCACAAAGGCGTGAATCTCGCCCGGCATCACCGTGAAATTGACATCGCTCAGCGCTTTGACGACACCGAAAGACTTGCTGATGCCGCGCATTTCCAGAAGCGGCTTCCCGGAGATTTCCGGCTCGCCGTCAGGCTGCTCGCGCAGGACAGGATTGGCTACATTCATCGCTCGCTCCCGTCGGAGCGCTTTTCCATCCGACTGAATCAGACCGGCGCTCCAACCTTTTGTTTTATGCGCATCTTTTCCGACAGCCGCTTCGCACTTTTCGGGATGCGCTCTACAATCTGCCTGCCATCGCCCCGACAAAAGACAACGCTGTCAATCGCTAAGCCTACCCCAGCCGAAAGGCTGGGGAGTTTGGGGCAATGGCTTGCAGAAAAGTTCCGGGCATATCCTCCGATGCGCCCGGAACAGAAATTACTGGATCTGGTCTTCCTTGTAGTAACCGCTATCGACCAAAACCTGCTTCCAGTTCGACTTGTCGACGATCACCGGCTTGAGCAGATAGGACGGCACGACCTTGACGCCATTGTCATAGGTCTTGGTGTCATTGACTTCCGGCTCCTTGCCGCTCATCAGCGCATCGACCATGTCGACCGTGACCTTGGCGAGTTCACGGGTATCCTTGAAGATGGTCGAGTTCTGCTCGCCGGCAAGGATCGACTTGACCGAAGGCACTTCCGCGTCCTGGCCCGAAACAACCGGCATCGGCATGTCGCCACTGCCATAGCCTACACCCTTGAGGGAAGACAGGATACCGATGGAAATGCCGTCATAAGGCGACAGGACCGCATCGAGCTTCTTGTCGGAATAATAGGCCGAAAGGATCGAGTCCATGCGGGCCTGGGCGGTAGCACCATCCCAGCGCAGCGTCGCCACCTTGTCCATGCCGGTCTGGCCGCTGCCGATAACGACCTTGCCGCTATCGATATAAGGCTGAAGCACCGACATCGCGCCGTTGTAGAAGAAATAGGCGTTGTTATCGTCCGGCGAGCCGCCGAAAAGCTCGATATTGAACGGGCCCGGCTTGTTCTTCAGATCCAGAGCCTTCTCGATGGACTGGGCCTGCAACACGCCAACCTGGAAATTGTCGAAGGTCGCATAGTAATCGACATTCGGCGTATCGCGGATCAGGCGATCATAGGCGATGACCTTGATGCCTGCGTCATGTGCCTTGGCCAACACGTCGGAAAGCGTCGTGCCGTCGATCGATGCAACCACGAGAACCTTGGCGCCCTTGGTCACCATGTTTTCGATCTGTGCCAACTGGTTCGGCACGTCGTCTTCGGCGTATTGAAGATCGGTCTGGTAGCCGCGTTCCTTCAGCACCTTGACCATGTTGTCGCCATCGGCGATCCAGCGCGCCGAAGACTTCGTCGGCATGGCGACGGCGACAAGACCCTTGTCTTCCGCATGCGCCAGACCGCTAAAGGCAAGCGCGGCCATCGCGACTGCCAGTGTTAGAGATTTCATGCCTGCCATTGTCTCACTCCCAGATTGGGACAGGCGTTTCTGCCTGTCGTTCTCCCAAAATTTCCGCCCCCGCCTTCCGGCCATGCGGAATTCTTCCCGTCGCGAAGCTCCTCAGCCCGCGATCTTGCCCCATGCCGCAACCGCGCGCTCGGCACGTTCACGAACCTCGGCCGCCGTAAAGCCGGCCTTGTAAAGACTGGAACCCAAACCGAAGCAGCTTACTCCCGCTGTCCGATAGGTCGCAAAATCAGCCTCGGAAACGCCACCCACGGCGCCGACCGGAACATCCTTCGGCAAGACGGCGCATACCGCCTTGATGCCGTCAGCACCCAGCACGCTGGCCGGAAAGAACTTGAGCGCCGACGCGCCTGCGCGGATCGCCGTGAAAGCTTCCGTCGGCGTGAACACGCCCGGCATTGTCACCATGCCATGCTGTCCGGCACGGCGGATGACCTCCGGCTCGACATTCGGGCTCACCAGCAGCCTGCCGCCAACATCATTGAGGCGGTCCACATCTTCGACACTCAAAACCGTTCCCGCGCCAATCAGCACATTGGCAGGCGCGAGCTTCGCGGCCTTTTCGATCGACACGAACGGCTCCGGCGAATTGAGCGGGATTTCGATAGCCTCGAAACCCGTCTCGATCAGCGCGCCGACAATCGCCTCGGTTTCCTGACAGCGGATGCCGCGCAGGATAGCGACCAGCGGATAGCGCAATTTCGGCCATGCGATGCGGTCGCTCATTGCACAGCTCCTCCGAAGGCATGTCTTGCCGCCATGAAAAGGCCGTCACGCACCAGCTCGTCCGCCGCCACGCGCCGGACCTTCAGCCCCGCGATTTCAAGCGCGCTGTCATAAAGCGCACCCATCGTGTCGTCCGAAAGGAGCAGCACTTCTCCAGGTCCGCCATAGAGCGTGCGCCCGCCCGCAACTTCCAGCCCGATCAGCAGGCCGGAAAGCCGCGCAAGCTGATCGGTCGGCTTGCGATCATGCACGAGCCAGCCTGCACGAACGGAAAAAAGCGCGTTGGAAATCAGCGCCGGACTTTCGAGCGACGCCCTGACGCCCGCTGCGAAAGCCGAGCCATGCGGATCGACCCCGCCCGCACCTTCCAGCGCACCGGCCAGCACAGACTTGTCCTTCAAAAGAGCGAACATTTCGCCGGTCATGAAGGTCCGGTAATCGGCAAGACCGCCATCGGCAACCCGCACCCATTTGGCATGGGTGCCAGGCATGACGACCACCGCATCCCGCGTTCCGCGATGCTCGAGGCCCAAAAGCTTGGTTTCCTCGCCGCGCATCACGTCCGGTGCCGTTTCGTCCCGCCGTGCAACGCCCGGCAGCATGATGACATGACGGCGCGCAGGCACGCGCACCGCAGCCTTCACAATGCCCTCCAGCCCGGCAGGCAGGCTCATATAGGGCGCTTCAATCCAGCCGGTCCGCGAACCGGCCATACCGCATATCACCACCGGCAGATCGTCCGGTGCACTGAGCGAAGCAAGGTGCCGTTCGAGCGTCTGCTCAAAACCGGCCTCCTTTGCCTGAAGCAAACCATCGTCGCCACGGCTTTCGCCCAGCACATTGCCATCGGCATCCAGCGTCCAGAGGCGGAACCGGGTCGTGCCCCAGTCCGCTACTGCTGCAAATGGCTTTTTGTCGCGAGCCATCCGGGTCGGCCTTAGTGATTGTCTCGCGGCAGGCCACGCGTATGCGCGATGTCCTGGTACTTGACCGCATTTTCCAGAACCGCACCAGTTTCCATCTGGCCGACAACGGCGCGCTGGATTTCCTGCCACGGCGTCTGGCTTTCCGGATATTTGTAGCCGCCCGCAGCTTCCAGCGCCTTGCGGCGCTCGGCCAGTTCCTCATCCGAGATCAAAATGTCCGCCGTACCACGACCGAGATCGATGCGCACGCGGTCGCCGGTCTTCAGAATGGCGAGACCGCCGCCCGCCGCAGCTTCCGGCGAAGCGTTGAGGATCGAAGGCGAACCCGATGTGCCCGACTGGCGCCCGTCGCCGATGCAAGGCAGCGAAGTAATGCCCTTCTTCAAGAGATAATCCGGCGCGCGCATGTTGACGACTTCCGCCGCGCCCGGATAGCCGATCGGGCCGGCACCGCGCATGAACAGCACCGTATGCTCGTCGATTTCCAGCGACGGATCGTCGATGCGATGATGATAGTCCTCCGGTCCGTCGAACACGACCGCCTTGCCTTCAAAGGCATTGGGGTCCTTGTCGTCGGACAGGTAGCGATTGCGGAACTCATCCGAAATCACGCTGAGCTTCATGATCGCCGATGAGAACAGATTGCCGCGCAATACGCGGAAACCGGCATGTTTCTTCAACGGCTGGTCGTAGGTCTTGATAACATTGCCGTCTTCGATGGTCGCGTTCTTGCAGTTCTCGCCGATGGTCTTGCCGTTGACTGTCAGCGCGTCCTCATTGATGAGACCCTGACCCATAAGCTGGTTGACGACGGCAGGCACGCCACCTGCATGGTAATAGTCCTCGCCGAGATATTCACCGGCTGGCTGGAGATTGACCAGAAGCGGGATTTCCTCGCCATATTTCTGCCAGTCATCCACCGTCAGGTCCACGCCGACATGGCGCGCCAGGGCGTTCAGGTGGATCGGCGCATTGGTCGAGCCACCAATAGCGGAATTGACGCGGATCGCGTTGACGAAGGCCTCCTTGGTCAGAATGTCCGACGGCTTCAGGTCTTCATGCACCATTTCCACGATGCGGCGTCCCGTGAGGTACGCTACTTCCTGACGGTCGCGGTATGGAGCCGGAATGGCGGCGGAACCGGGAAGCTGCATGCCGAGCGCTTCGGCAAGCGAGTTCATCGTCGTGGCCGTGCCCATCGTGTTGCAATAGCCCGTCGACGGCGCCGAGGAAGCAACGAGCTTCACAAAGCCCTGATAGTCGATCTCGCCCTTGGCGAGCAACTCGCGCGCCTTCCAGACGATGGTGCCCGAACCGGTGCGTTCGCCACGGAACCAGCCATTGAGCATCGGGCCGACCGACAGCGCAATCGCCGGAATATTGACCGTTGCCGCTGCCATCAGGCAGGCGGGGGTGGTCTTGTCGCAGCCGATTGTCAGCACCACGCCGTCGAGCGGATAGCCATAGAGCACTTCCACGAGGCCTAGATAGGCAAGGTTGCGGTCGAGGCCCGCAGTCGGACGCTTGCCGGTTTCCTGAATCGGGTGCACCGGAAATTCGATGACGATGCCGCCAGCCTCACGGACGCCTTCGCGCACGCGCTTGGCCAGTTCCAGATGATGACGGTTGCAAGGCGAGAGATCGGAACCCGTCTGCGCAATGCCGATGATCGGACGACCGGACTGCAACTCTTCCTGGCTCAGGCCATAATTCATGTAGCGCTCCAGATAGAGCGCTGTCATGTCGACATTATCGGGATTGTCGAACCAGGCGCGAGAGCGGAGCTTTGGCGTTTTCGGAGAGACGGGCTTGTTCATTTCATTGTCCTGCATGGGTGAGAGACCGGAACACGGTCTCGATTCCTTCGACGCCGATCCTTAAAATCAGATCGACATTCCAAATGTTTGGTTCATCGCGCATCTTGTCCGAAAACCGTTTCACACTTTTCGGGATGCGCTTTAATCTTCAAAAGCTTCGACGACATGCCGCTTTCCGAGCAGAAACGCATCGGCCACATGAGTCAGCGGAGCGAGATCGACATCCGAACGCCCCGCGCCGATCAATTGCACGAAACGCTTGTAAAGTCGTTGATATTCGCGGTCCGGCTCGGCCATCTTCTCGGCCCCGGCAATGGCCAGGCGGCTGCCGCCATGACTGAGCAGAACCGTGCCCTTGTCGGTCTCGACGCGAATGTCCCAGGTCTGTGGGCCGGTCTGCCGCCAGTCCAGCTCAAACGCAACCGGAATGCCGCTTTCCGTCTCGAAGTTGAGATCGGCCGCAATCGGCGCTGCGCGGTTATCAGGAAAATAGAGATCGGATTGCGTCAGGAAAAAGCGCTCGGGGAGAATATGCGTGACGATGGAAAGCGCATTGATGCCCGGATCGAACACGCCCAGTCCGCCCGGCTCCCAGATCCATTGCTGGCCGGGATGCCAGTGGCGCACATCTTCCTTCCATATGACCGAAACCGAGCGGATTTCCGCATTTTTCAAGAATTCCCGCGCCGGTTCGACCGCTGCCGCCTCGCGCGAATGCCACGTGGCATAAAGCGTCACACCTTCCGCTTGCGCGAGCCGCTCCAGCGCCTGCACTTCCGAAATGGTCGCGCCCGGAGGCTTTTCCAGCATCACATGCTTGCGTGACTTCAAGGCGGCGTAGGCTTGTTGAAAGCGTCCTTGCGGCGGCGTGCACAGCGACACCGCGTCAACGGCCACGTCGGATGCCAGCAACTGCTCGATATCGTGAAATGACGGCAGGCCATCCAATCCGGCATTGCGGCTGGCAATTGCTTTCAGTTCGATACCATCGACGGCCTCGATGGACGGCAGATGCTGGTCGCGCGCGATCTTGCCGAGACCGACGATTGCGAGAGCGATGTTCGATTGCATCGCCATGTTCAGAGCGCCTTCACAACAACGTCTTCGGCGGCCGCCTGCGCCAGCCTGTTGACCAGTGGATAGCGGAATGGCTTGGCGGAAATCTCGAACTGATCGCCCGTTTGCGTCCTTACGCCTTCCGAGAACGACAGGGTCGCCGTGCCGAAAAAGTGGACATGAATGTCGCCCGGACGGCGGAACAGCTCATATTTGAAATGATGATGTTCCAGATTGGCAATTGTGTGCGACATGTTCGCTTCGCCCGACAGGAACGGCTTTTCAAAAATGATCTCATTGCCGCGACGAATACGCGAAACACCTTCCACATGATCCGGCAGCGCGCCCACATAGAGCTCCGGTCCAAGCGCCGCCTGCCGCAGCTTGGAATGGGCAAGCCAGAGATAGTTCTGCTTTTCGGTCACATGGTCGGAAAACTCGTTGGCAAGGCAGAAGCCGAGCCGGAAGGGCGTACCGTCCGGGCCAATCAGGTAGATGCCGGCAAGCTCCGGCTCCTCGCCGCCATCTTCGGCGAAGGAAGGCGAAACCAGTTCACCACCGGTTGCTACAAGCGCGGAACCGTCACCCTTGTAGAACCATTCCGGCTGCACGCCGGTCTCACCCGGCTTCGGCTTGCCGCCTTCGACGCCCATCAGGAACATGCGCATGGAATCGGTCGGCTTTTCGGCAGCCTGCGCAGCCTTGTGCATCTTGTCGCGGCCATCGGCGGAACCCAGATGCGTCAAGCCCGTACCGGCCACGATCAGATGCGCCGGATCGACATGCGTGATCGGCAGGCCGACGCGGCCCGCCGCCAGCGCAGCGTCGATATCGACGGCTTCGCCCTTGCCGCTCTGCGCCACCTGTTCTTCAAGGCTGATGCCTGCGGCAATGGCCGCCGAGGCCAGTTCATAGGTCGTTGCCACGCCCCTGACGACATGCGCCGCTCCCTCGTCATTGCAGGCAGCCACACGCATTTCTCCGCTTTCGTCGCGGAACTGGACCAGACGTAACATTCAACCTCCCGTTTTCCGCATTACCCTTTGCGGAATTCACCCTGACCGCTTGAAAAACACCAGAAGGCGTCAATCCACGGTTCGCGTTATTAATATGACTATTTTGCTGCAGCCTGCTTTGTCAAGCAAGCAGACGTCCCCACATGCATCGTTCAGAAAAGCTGCTCCCCGCGCAATGATACAAGCCTTTGTTTCATATTCATAAATTTAGATATTGTCCGTTTGTCGCACCAGCATTTTATTGGGAATTATCGAAAGGCGCTTGCCATAAAGTAATATTATATGCTTCATAAACACGAAGGCCGGGAGGGCCTTATTATTGGGAGGAACTATCATGAAACGCAGTCTGGCGGCTCTGACGGCCGCACTATCGCTTGCCCTGATTTCGAGCGCATCCGCCGCATCGCTGACGGTCGGCTTTTCGCAGATCGGTTCGGAATCGGGCTGGCGCGCCGCAGAAACGGCCCTGACCAAGCAGGAAGCCGAAAAGCGCGGCTATACGCTGAAATTCGCCGACGCCCAGCAGAAGCAGGAAAACCAGATCAAGGCTGTTCGCGGCTTCATCGCTCAGGGCGTTGATGCAATCCTGATCGCGCCGGTCGTCTCCACCGGCTGGGATGCGGTCTTGAAGGAAGCCAAGGAAGCGGAAATTCCGGTCGTCCTGCTCGACCGCCAGATCGATTCTCCGGAAGATCTTTACCTCACCGCCGTCACCTCCGATCAGGTACATGAAGGCAAGGTCGCCGGTGACTGGCTGGTGAAGGACGTAGGCGACAAGCCATGCAATGTGGTTGAGCTTCAGGGCACCACCGGCTCCTCGCCCGCCATCAACCGCAAGAAGGGCTTTGAGGACGCGATCAAGGGCCACGACAACATCAAGATCACCCGTTCGCAGACCGGTGACTTCACCCGCACCAAGGGCAAGGAAGTCATGGAAAGCTTCATCAAGGCCGAAGGCGGCGGCAAGAATATCTGTGCCGTCTACGCCCATAATGACGACATGGCCGTCGGCGCTATTCAGGCCATCAAAGAAGCTGGCCTGAAGCCGGGCACGGAAATCAAGATCGTGTCGATCGACTCCGTGCCGGATATCTTCCAGGCCATGGCCGCTGGCGAAGCCAATGCGACAGTCGAGCTGACGCCGAACATGGCGGGCCCGGCTTTCGACGCCATCGAAGCCTTCAAGGACAAGGGCACCGTTCCGCCGAAATGGATCCAGACGGAATCGAAGCTTTATACGCAGGCTGATGATCCGAAAGCCGTCTACGAAGCCAAGAAGGGCCTCGGCTACTGATCCGCTTCATCCGGGCCGCTGTCGGCCCGGATACCCCTTTGCGAAGCGCAAACGGAAGAATGCCATGGCTGCAAAAGACGCTGCATCAGCGGTGGGAACGCCGCTTCTGGAAGCCCGTTCGATCACCAAATCCTTTCTCGGCGTAACTGCGCTCGACCATGTCGATTTCGCGCTCAACCGCGGTGAAATTCATGCCTTGCTCGGCGAAAACGGCGCGGGCAAATCCACACTCATCAAGATATTGACCGGCGCCTATCACGGCTTTGACGGTTCGATCCTGCTTGAAGGCCAGCCGATTACGCCCGCATCCGTTGCGGAAGCGCAAACGCTCGGCATCGGCACGGTCTATCAGGAGGTCAACCTTCTCGAAAACCTGACGGTTGCGGAAAACCTGTTTCTGGGCCGTCAGCCCAAGCGTTTCGGGCTGGTCGATCGCGGACGGATGGAAAAGGATGCGGCGAAACTCCTTTCGCGCTACGGTCTTACCATCGATGTTGGCGCGCCCCTGTCCGCCTATTCGGTCGCCATCCGCCAGATCATCGCGATAGCGCGCGCCGTCGATCTTTCCGGCAAGGTGCTCGTGCTTGACGAACCGACCGCCAGCCTTGATGCGCGTGAAGTCGAAATGCTGTTCGTCGTGCTTCGCCAGCTGAAGGCGGAAGGCCTGGGCATCGTCGTCATCACCCATTTTCTGGATCAGGTCTATGCCATTGCCGATTGCGCCACCGTGCTGCGCAACGGTCGTCTGGTCGGCAGCCGAAACCTGTCGGACCTGCCGCGCACCGATCTCATTTCCATGATGCTAGGTCATCAATTACAGGAAACCGTCCGCCGCCAGCTCACCGAAGATGTCAGCGACGACACGGTTGCGCCGATCCGTTTTTCGGGCTTTGGCAAAAAGGGCAGCGTTGCGCCATTCGATCTCTCGATCAAGCCGGGAGAAGCCGTCGGCATCGCCGGACTGCTCGGTTCCGGCCGCACCGAAACCGCGCTCCTGATGTTCGGCGTCGATCAAGCTGACAGCGGCACGCTTGCCGTTGATGGGAAGGAAACAAGGCTGCCCTCGCCGGTCGCGGCGATTGCCGAGCGCTTCGCCTTCTGCCCGGAAGAACGCAAGACCGATGGCATCATCGCCGATTTTTCGGTTGCCGAAAACATCGCGCTCGCCGTTCAGGCAAAGCGCGGCTGGTCGAAACCGCTGTCGTCACGCGAAAAGGCGGCGCTCGCCGACCGCTATATCAAGGCGCTGGATATCCGCCCGCCCGATCCGCACAAGCCGATCAAGTTCCTGTCCGGCGGCAACCAGCAGAAAGCCATTCTGGCGCGCTGGCTCGCCACCGACCCGCGCCTCCTGATCCTTGATGAACCAACACGCGGCATCGATATCGGCGCCCATGCCGAAATCCTCAAGCTCATCGGCGAGCTTTGCGCCGAAGGCATGTCGCTTGTCATCATCTCGTCGGAATTCGAGGAGCTCGCCGCCGTCGCCAACCGTGTCGTCGTTCTCTCGGATCGCCGCCATGTCGCGGAACTGAAAGGCGAGGAAATCACTGCCGACAATATCGTGCGCGCAATCGCAGAGACCGGAAGCGAAAAGGAAGCGGCAGCATGATTGCCCGCATGACCAGAAAACTAAAAAGACTGGCGCCGCAATTGACAGCCCTTGTGCTCATTCTGGCAGCGAACACCGTCATCGCGCCCGGATTTCTCGACGTCTCCTTCCAGAACGGGCGGCTCTATGGCAGCCTGATCGATATTCTGGTGCGTGCGGCCCCCGTTGCCATTCTGTCCGTCGGCATGACACTGGTGATCGCAACACGCGGCATCGACCTTTCGGTCGGCGCGGTGATGGCGATCAGCGGCGCCTTTGCCGCTTCGCTCATCGTGGCAGGCTATCCGCTTGCCATCGTCATTCCGGCAGCGCTTGGCGTCGGCCTCATTTGCGGCTTGTGGAACGGCTTCCTGGTCGCCGTCTTCGATATCCAGCCGATCATCGCGACGCTCATCCTCATGGTGGCGGGGCGCGGCATAGCGCAGCTTATCACCGAAGGCGCGATCCTCACGTTCAACAATGATTCCTTTGCAGCCCTTGGCTCCGGCTCCTTCCTCGGCGTGCCCATTCCGGTCCTGATATGGATTCTGGCCGGCCTCGCGGTAGGCCTTGCAGTCCGCACCAGTGCACTCGGCTTCCTGATCGAAGCAACCGGCATCAACCGCCGTGCAGCGATGCTGGCGGGCGTCAAGGCGCACTTTCTCCTGTTCAGCGTCTATGCGGTTTCCGGCGTGGGTGCAGCCCTTGCCGGGCTGATCGCGACGGCGGATATTCGCGGCGCAGACGCCAACAATGCCGGGCTGTGGCTGGAACTCGACGCCATTCTGGCGGTCGTCATCGGCGGCACTTCGCTCAATGGCGGGCGGTTCTCGATCATGGCCTCGCTGCTCGGCGCGCTCATCATCCAGTCGATCAATACCGGCATCCTGATGGCGGGCTTTCCCCCGGAATTCAACCTCATCATCAAGGCGATCATCATTGTGATCGTACTCACCTTCCAGTCACCGGCCATTGTCCAGCTGATCGCCTTCCTGCGCTCTGAACGCAAGGGCGATGGAGCCAAGCCAGTCCGCCAAAGCCAGCAGGGGGCACGGCAATGAGAGCGCTACGCAATCTGCCTTTCCTGACAACCGTTGCAATCTTCCTGCTTGCCTATGCGATCTGCATCATCCAGTTTCCAAACATGCTGTCGACGCGGGTGATCGGCAACCTTCTGACCGACAATGCTTTTCTGGGCATAGCTGCCGTCGGCATGACATTCGTGATCCTTTCAGGCGGTATCGACCTTTCGGTCGGTTCGGTCATCGCCTTCACCAGCGTCTTCGTCGCCGTTCTGGTCGGGCAGCTCGGCGTGCACCCGCTTGTGGCTTTCGCGCTCATTCTGGTGATTGCAGCCTTGTTCGGGGCATGGATGGGCGTGATGATCCATTTCCTCGGCATCCCGCCTTTCGTCGCCACGCTTGCCGGCATGTTTCTGGCACGCGGCGCGGCCTTCCTCATCTCGACCCAATCCGTGCCCATAGCGCATCCGTTTCTCGATACGTTGCAGGGGCTTTATCTCCGGCTTCCGGGTGGCGGAAGGCTGACTTTCATCGCCATGCTCATGCTCGCGGTCTTCATCATCGGCGGCATCATCGCCCATCGCACGCGGTTCGGCGCCAACATCTATGCGCTCGGCGGCAACCAGCAATCGGCGGAACTGATGGGCGTTCCGATTGCCCGCACCACAATCGGCATCTATACGATGTCGGGCGTGCTTTCCGGCCTCGCAGGGATCGTCTATACGCTTTATACCTCGTCCGGCTATTCGCTGGCGACGGTCGGGGTGGAGCTCGACGCCATCGCATCGGTGGTGATCGGCGGGACGCTTTTGACGGGCGGCGCGGGCCTTGTGGCCGGTACATTCGTCGGCATTCTCATACAGGGGCTGATCCAGACATACATTGTTTTCGACGGAACGCTGTCTTCATGGTGGACGAAAATTGCAATCGGTATATTGCTGTTCCTGTTCATTGCTCTGCAACGAGGACTTGTATGGTTCTCTGATCCAAAGCGCATCCCGAAAAGGGGAGAGCCGGTTTTCGGACAAGATGCGCGTTGAAAAAAATATCTGCGCGGCAACGCGTGAAGGAGGCCTGAATTGGGATTGCTGGAAACGGCCATAACCGGACGCAAGCGCCATAACAGCCACGCGGTGGTGGTTGGGGAATTGGGCCGTGGGATCGTTGCTGGAAACATTCCCGAAGGTTCGATCCTGCCGGGCGACCATGAACTGTCGCTGCGCTTCGGCGTATCCCGCACTGTTCTGCGCGAGGCGATGAAAACCCTTGCCGCCAAGCGTCTCATCGAACCCAAGGCCAAGGTCGGCACGCGTGTTCTGGGCCATGCCAGCTGGAATTTCTTCGATCCCGATGTGCTGACCTGGCGCTTCGAGGCGGGCTTCGATGAAGTCTTCGTCGATCATCTGGCGGAAATGCGCATGGCGCTGGAACCGGCGGCAGCGGCGGCGGCGGCAGAACGCGCCTCCAGCGACGAGATCGTCGAGCTTTACGCACTCGCCGCCAAATTCGACAATCCTGAACACACGCCGGAATCCATCGCCAAGGTCGATCTGGAATTCCATCTCGCTATCGCCCGCATGTCCGGCAATCCGTTCATGCGTTCGGTCAGCGGCTTGATCGAGGCGGCGCTGGCAATCTCGTTCCAGCTTTCCTCCCCGGCGGCATCGCGGGAAGGCATTGCCGAGTGCGCGGCCAATCACCTGCGCATTGCGCATGCCATCGCATCGCGCGATCCGCAGAAAGCGCGTCAGGCCATGGAAAGCGTCATCAAGCTTGGCGTCGATCGCATCCGGGACGTTATTTGAGAGTGGGAACCGGTTTTGCGTTCCAAAATGCGGTAAAGGAGAAAGAGAGGGGTTCTTACGGCTCCATCATATAGAACCACTCTCAAGGTTACGATACCTTCAGATCAAACTGCGGCTCGCCGCGCAGCGTATTGCTGACCGTACAGATTTCCTCGGCCATTTCGGCAAGCCGGTGCTTTTCGTCCTCGGTCAGATCGCCACCGAAATGAAAGGTGATATCGAACCGCTCGATGCGCGACGGCCCTTCATGCGCCTTGTCGCCCTTCACCTCCACCCGCACATCGGTCAGTTTGTCCTTCAGCTCGAGCTTGCCGGCAGCGATGCGCGCGCTGAGCGCCATGCAGGCCGCGACGGACGAATAGATGAGGTCGAGCGGGTTGAAGCCTGCCTGACTGACACTGGTGACGATTTCGACAACGCCGCCGGTCGGCGTGGTGATGACCGGAAGCTTTCCATGCGGCATTTCAGCGACGGCGCCCGTCTCGCGGGTCCTGACTTTAAGTTCGCTCATTCCGGAATTCTCCTGTAGTCCACATGCCGCGCCAGCCAGCAGCCGACGGTCATGCCTGTTATCCCGCCTTTGGCATCGCGATGGAAGACAAGTTTCCATTCGCCCGGCGACGGCGCATCCATGGAGCGCTGCACCGGCAGCAGCCAGACATCCGGGCCTGCCTCATAGAGCGGATACATATCGCTCTTGCCGAGAAAACCCTCGAACGCCCCGTAGAAAGCGCCGCCCTCATTGACGATCAGAAGGTCGGCTTCCAGTTCGTCGCTGCGATAGCGCCCTGCAACATCCTGCTTCGCGGTACCTTTCAGGCGCTGCATCGTCAGGCTCAGATTTTCATCTTCACGCGCCAGATGGATCGTATCGCCGTCGCGGCGGATTGCAGTCATCGACGAGCGCGCTTCATTCTCGCCCACCACATCCATCATTTCCGGCCCGGTGCCGAAACGCGCTTTCATGCGTCCGCGCCCTGCATCTTCGAGGCTCAGCACGAGGCCAGTCTCATGGTCCAGCCACGAACCGAACCAAGCGGCATCGGCTTCAACCCGGACCGGTTCGCTCGTGGAAACGCCAAGCGCGATGTTCATCAGCTTGAAGGCCACATCGGATGCCCCACCCTCAAAGTTGAACATGGCGATTGTCGAAAGGCGTTCGTCGGCGCAATGCCAGCGCTGGCAGCGCCAGCCGCGCAGCGCCCCGCCATGGCCGGTGAGCCGCTTGCCGCCCGCTTCCTCGAACTTGAGGCCGAGGCCGTAAGGAGCCGCGTTGCCATCGCTGAAACTCTGCGGACCGCTCAGGCGACGATAGATTCCGTCTTCGTCGTCACGTGTCGCATCGATGAACTGTTCCCAGGCGATCATGTCGTCGAGTGACGCGCAAATGCCCGCATCGCCCATCCAGTGGATGCGATTGACGGCAGGCAGGAACCCGCGCACCGTATCGCCTTCATAGCCGGTGCATTCATCGAACAGCGCGGTATCGGGGATAAGCTCCGCCGTCTTCATGCCAGCAGGCTTGAAAATGCGCTCCGCCAGAAGCTCGACCATGGTTCGGCCCGCATGGCTTTCGATAAGATCAGCCAGAATGCGGAAATTGCCGTTGCAATAGGAATAATGCGTGCCGGGCGCGAAATGCGTGGTCTTCAGGCGGCGCAGCAGGCTTTGCGCCTGTTCGGGCAGAAAGACGCCTTCCGGATCGGCCCCGCACAGAACAGTGAGCGCCCAGTAATCGCGCAGACCCGACTGGTTGTTGCACAGATCGCGCGCACTCGGGCGCTTTTCCGTGAACTTGTCGAGATAGGCGGCAAGCGCATCGTCGAGAACTTCCGGCTCGCCAACGCTGTCCAGCAACACGGCGCAGGTGAACTGCTTGCTGACCGAGCAGATCGGCATGCGCGTTTCGGGCGTCATCGCCTTGCGCGCTGAAAGATCGGCAAAGCCCCACGCATGGCGTAGCACCACCTTGCCATCCTTCACCACGGCGACCGCACCGCCCGGCCCCTTATAGTGCTGCGGTACGGTGCGAACGAAGGCTTCTAGCGCGGGAAGATCGAATTTTGACATGATGGCTCAGGCGACTCAGATGAAAATCAACAGCCGCCACGAGGCATCATTTTGTCCGTTCGATCAAGGCCATGGCCGCGTGCGGATTATGCGCCTTATAGCCGCTGATGACATAAAGATAGACATCGCGGGCGATATGGTCGGCAACGGGCGGCGTGACGGTCTTCAATCCTTCGGCAAGTTCTCCGACGGCAATCGCCCCGGCGCGCGCCGCCCACTGGTCCAGCAGGTCTTCGCTATAGCCGAGCGGTTCGCTCTCCTTTGTCCCCATGATGCGGAAATAGGCGAAGGGCGCAGTCATGTCGGCAAATTGCGGAAAGTCGCTGTCGCCCGCAATCACCACCGCCACGCCATATTCCCGCAGCAGCGCAATGAACTCCGGTGAGTTGAAACTGTCGTGGCGCACTTCCACCGCATGGCGCACGTCGCGCCCGTCGACACGCTTGGGCAGAAGCTTCAGGAACGCCTCGAAATCCACAGGGTCGAACTTCTTTGTTCCCATGAACTGCCAATTGACCACGCCGAGCTTGTCTTTCAGCTCCATCATGCCGCCGGTCATGAACTTCTCGATGCTCTCGCCCGCTTCGGCCAGCACGCGGCGGTTGGTGGAAAACCGCGGCGCCTTCAGCGAAAACACGAAACCGTCCGGTGTTTCATCGCGCCATTTGGCGAAGGTCGCAGGCTTCTGCGGACCGTAATAGGTGCTGTTGATCTCGATGGATGTGAGCTTGCTCGACGCATATTCGAGCTGGCGCTTCTTCGGAAGTTTTTCGGGATAGAAGCTCTCATCCCACGGTTCATAGGCCCAGCCGCCGATACCGATGCGAATTGTACCCGTATTTTCCTTGGCCATCGCCTTTCCTCCATACCGGTGCATCATGAGTTCATACTGTTTGGTCATGATGTTTAATCTGTATTCGCACCGCTGGCTATGTTCATATCAGCCACGGTTGGCTGGGAGGAAAAAGGGACGGCGAAAGAACCGTCCTAACCAAGCCAGTTTGGTGAGAGCTTGAATCAAAAGGCAGCAGACCGGCATGTCGACTTTTGGAACAGGCTCCAAGATTGAGGAAATGCATTAAATGACGAGCAAACCCAATGCCCGTACCGGAGGCCAGATTTTGGTGGATGCGCTGCGCATCCACGGGGCCGACCGCGTCTTCTGCGTACCCGGCGAGAGCTATCTCGCGGCACTTGACGCCTTTCACGATGCGAGCGACGAGATTGACCTTATCGTCTGCCGTCAGGAAGGCGGCGCGGCCTATATGGCGGAAGCCTATGGCAAGCTGACCGGCAAGCCCGGCATCTGCTTCGTCACGCGCGGCCCGGGCGCGACAAACGCCTCCGTCGGCGTGCACACCGCTTTTCAGGACTCGACACCGATGCTGCTCTTCATCGGTCAGGTCGCCAGCGATCAGGTCGAGCGCGAGGCGTTTCAGGAAATCGATTATCGCCGCATGTTCGGCCAGATGGCCAAATGGGTCGTCCAGATCGACGATGCCGCCCGCATACCGGAACTCGTCAGCCAGGCCTTTCACCGCGCCGTCAACGGACGCCCCGGCCCAGTCGTGATCGCACTGCCGGAAGACATGCTGACCTCTCATGCCGCCGTCAGCGACGCACCGGCCTATAAGCAGGTCCAGATGCATCCGGGCACGGACCAGTTGCAGGACATGCAGGCGCTGCTTGCAAAGGCCGAACGGCCCCTCGTGATCGTCGGCGGTGGCGGCTGGAATGACGATGCCGTCAGCGACCTGCGCAAATTTGCCGAAAACATGCACCTGCCGGTCGCTGCTTCCTTCCGCTGTCAGGACATGTTCGACAACACCCACCCGCTTTATGCTGGCGAAATGGGCACCTCGATCAGCCCCAAGCTGGCGCAACGCGTGCGCGATGCCGACCTGTTGATCGTGATTGGCGCCCGCCTCGGCGAAATGACGACGCAGGGCTATGAACTCGTCTCCATTCCGGTGCCGCAGCAAAAGCTCGTCCATATCCATCCGGGCGCTGAAGAGCTGGGCCGCGTCTATCATGCAGACGTTCCGGTCAATGCTTCCATGCCCGCATTCTGTGCTGCAGCGGCCAAGCTTGCGCCGGTTGCCGATCCGCGCTGGAAGGCATGGACCGACAGCGCCAATGCCGATTACCGCGACAATATCAAATCGCCGGTCATCCCCGGCGACGTGCAGATGGGCGAAGTGATGGAATGGCTGCGCGCGCATCTGCCAGCCGACGCCATCATCACCAATGGCGCGGGCAATTATTCCGCCTGGCCGCATCGCTTCTACCAATACCGCACTTATCGCAGCCAGCTTGCGCCCACCAACGGCTCGATGGGTTATGGCGTACCGGCTGCGGTTGCCGCCAAGCTTACCGCGCCGGAACGCACCGTCATTGCCTTTGCGGGCGATGGCTGTTTCCTCATGAACGGACAGGAGCTGGCAACGGCGGCGCAATATGGGGCCAACGCCATTTTCATCGTCGTGAACAACGGCATGTACGGCACGATCCGCATGCATCAGGAGCGCACCTATCCAGGCCGCGTTTCGGGCACCGGCCTTGCCAATCCCGACTTCGCGGCTTTGGCGCGCGCCTATGGCCTGCATGGCGAATTGGTGGAAAAGACCGCTGATTTCGCACCAGCCTTCGAGGCTTGCGAAAAATCCGGCAAACCCGGCCTCATCGAAATCCGCATCGACCCCGAAGCGCTTTCACCGAAGATGAGCCTCAGCCAGATGCGCGAACAGGGGCTCGCGAAGCAGAAGTAAAAACAACAGAGCCCCGGTTTACCGGGGCTCTTTCGTAGAAATTTTGGAGGCGCTTACTTCACCGGCGGCGCGTACATCAGTCCGCCCTTGTTCCACAGTGCATTGAGGCCCCGGTCGATCTTGAGCAAGCTGCCCTTGCCGATCGTGCGTTCAAACATTTCACCGTAATTGCCGATGGTGGAGACGACATTATAGGCCCATTTCGGCTCAAGGCCGAGCTGCTGGCCGCTATCGCCTTCCGACCCGAGGAAACGGCGCACGTCCGGCTTCTTGGAATTGAGGTCAGCTTCCGCCGAGGACTGCGTAACGCCCAGTTCCTCCGCTTCAAGCAGCGCGAACAGGGTCCAGCGGACGATGTTGAACCATTTGTCGTCGCCCTGGCGCACGGCGGGACCAAGCGGCTCCTTGGAAATCACTTCCGGCAGAACTGTGAAGGCGTCAGGCTCGGCAAGCTTGAGACGCTGCGCATAGAGCGCGGAAGCGTCGGTCGTGTAAACATCGCAGCGGCCGGTTTCAAACGCCTTCAGAATGCCGTCGGCGGAATCGATCACCACCGGCTCATATTTGATATTGTTGGCGCTGAAATAATCGGCCGCGTTCTGTTCGGTGGTCGTGCCCTGTTCGGTGCAGACCGATGCGCCGTCGAGCTTGAGCGCGCTATCGACACCCAGATCCTTGCGGATCAGGAAGCCCTGCCCATCATAATAAGCCGTGCCGACGAAATGAATGCCCATGCCCGCATCGCGCGAGAGCGTCCAGGTGGTCTGGCGCGAAAGCAGGTCGACCGTGCCGGATTGCAACGCTGTGAAGCGCTCCTTGGTCGAAAGCGGAATGAAGCTCACCTTGTCGGGATCGCCGAAGACCGCCGCCGATACCGCACGGCAGAAATCGATGTCGAAACCGGTCCATTTGCCCTGATCGTCTGGCGACGAAAAGCCCGCAACGCCCTGACTGACGCCGCAATTGATCTTGCCGCGTTCCTTCACGGTCGAAAGCGTATCCGCCTGCGCTCCGCCCTGCGCTGACAGGGCAAATCCCGCCGCCAGCAACGAACTCAAAACCATCTTTTTCATTGTTCCTCCTCCCAGAGTTTCGGCAAAAGCCGATCCATTGCCCGGCAGCATGCCGCCAGGCTTGTTGTTATTTCGATCAAACACGAACTACTTCAGCGCAGCCGCGAAGCTATCCTCCAGCACGCTCAGGAGATGATCCGCATTGGCGCGGCTGAAGATCATCGGCGGACGCATTTTCAGCACATTGTCGAACGGACCTTCGGTTCCCATCAGGATGCCGCGTTCGCGCGCACCATCATTGATCTTCTTGGCCAGTGCGGTTGCCGGTTCCTTGGTCCTGCGGTCCATGACCAGTTCGATACCGAGGAACAGTCCCTGCCCGCGCACATCACCGATGATATCGAAGCGCTCCTGCATCGAACGGAACCCGTCGATGAGATAATTGCCGATATCGAGCGCGTTGCGGCGCAGGCCGTCGCGTTCGATCACATCCAGTACCGCCAGACCCGCCGCGCAGGAAACCGGATTGCCGCCAAACGTGTTGAAATATTCCATGCCATTGTTGAAGCTGTCGGCCACTTCGCGGGTGGTTACGACCGCCGACATCGGATGGCCGTTGCCGATTGGCTTGCCCATGGTGACGATATCCGGCACCACATCCTGCATTTCAAACGCCCACCAATGGCTGCCGACACGGCCGAAGCCGACCTGCACTTCGTCGGCGATGCAGACGCCGCCAGCCGCCCGCACCATCGCATAGACTTCGCGCAGATAGCCTTCCGGCAGGAAGACCTGACCGGCCACGCTCGGGATCGACTCCGCAATGAAATAAGCCGGGCCGCGTCCAAGTTTCTTGATGGCCTCGATCTGTTCGGCAATGCTTTCGGCGAAACGCTTGCCATGTTCTGCCAGCGGCCAGTCTTCCGGTGCGCGATAGCTGTCCGGAATGGTGGCCTCAAACACATGGTCCGGACGGCCCTTGCCGCCCTTGCGCTTGTACTTATAGGGGCTGAGATCGATCAGCTCCTGCGTTGTGCCGTGATAGGCCCAGTCGAGCACCAGCGCATCGCGCTGGCCCGAATGCGCGCGCGCCATGCGCAGCGCCAGACTGTTCGCTTCGCTGCCCGAACAGGCAAACGACGCCACGGTCAGGCCTTCCGGCAAGGTCGCCGTCAGGCGCTCGGCATAGGAAACGATATTGTCATGCAGATAACGCGTATTGGTGTTGAGGATCGCCGCCTGCTTCGCAATCGCTTCCACCACTTCCGGATGCGCATGGCCGAGATGGCAGACATTGTTGAAGCAATCGAGATAGGCACGGCCCCGATTGTCGATCAGCCATGCGCCCTCGCCGCGCACGAACTTGATCGGCTCGGAATAGGAGATGGAGAGGTTGGGCAGCAGGATATCCTTGCGCGCGCTGACGATTTCCGCGCGCGTGCGCCCGCTCTGGTGGAAGGCTTCCGCCGGAATATCGGCAAGGGCTGCGGCATCCGGGAAGAGATCAGCCCAGACGTCGAGATAGGCGTTCTCGCCGACACCGAGAATTTCCGCTGCCGTCAGGCCGGTATCGGTCGAAATCTGGAAATGGAGATGCGGCGTCCAGCCGCCATTCTCATGCATGTCCCCCATATAGCCGACCAGTTCGCCAGCGGCGAGCTTCTGGCCGGGTTTCAGGCGTGACATCGCCTCATGCGCCATATGGCCCCAGAGCGTGATGAAGGGCGGGCAGTCTTCCGGTCGGTGTTCCAGCGCGATCAGACCACCATAACCGAGAGGCGCGGTCTCAATCTCGACGCTTTTCACAATGGCTGCAAGCGGCGTGTAGACGGGCGTGCCTGCCGGCATGAACAGGTCGAGACCCAGATGGTGGACACGCCGCTCGCCTTCGACAAAGCGCGAACGGAACGCTTCATCGGTATAGACGGTGCGCCTTTCGCCCCATGGGCCGATGCCGAGTTCGATACGATTGCGGGCGCAGAATTCGTCCCACCAGGCCGTTGCTTCCTTCGGGCGCTGTTCGGCGGAATCAACCGTCATCACATGGGCCGGGTCGCCATAAGGCACCAGCGCCTTGGTCAGCGTTGCCGGATGCGGACGCACCACGGGCGCGAAATCCTTGCGGTTCGCGGCGATCCAGCGGCGTACCGCACCAGCTCCGTCGACTGCATCGAAACCGCAGGCCTTGCGCAGGATCGCGGTGGCAAAGCGCGGGTTCATGGCATCAAGCTTGTGCAGAAGCCGCCATGCAGGTGCTTCGCTGATCGCCAGATAGGGATTGTCCTCGGTCTTTTCGCGGCGCGAGGCCGACAGCGTCACGCTTGTCACCAGACGCATCGCAATCAGATCGAACAGGAGGTCGATCTCTTGCGGCAGAAGCGGATATTTCGCATGGAAACCGGCGGCAAGGGCAGCGGCTGCACCGATCGGGTCGTCCATATCCAGAATGGAATAGGCGCAGGCAATCGCCACTTCGGCGATCAGCACCGTATGGACGGAATCGCCAAAATCGATCAGTCCGGCAATGCATTCATTGTCCTCACTGTCGACCAGCACATTCCAGTCATTGGCATCATTGTGGATCACCTGCGCGCGCAGCAATGGCAGTTTCGGCGCCACATCGCGCTCGAAACGGGCAAGGAAGCGCTCGAGGACAGCGCGGTCTTCCGCCTTGCCGATAAAATGCAGCCGGTCGCGCGCCCGGCCTGCATGACGCAGGTCCCAGTCGAAATCGCGAAGCGCACCCGGATGGATGAAGCCCTGCAAGGCGCGATCAAGCTCGCCGAGCACTGCGCCAAGATTGTGCATGAGCGTTCTGGTGCGCGGGACTTCCGCAAGCGGCGTGCCGGGAAGCCAGCTTGCCACCCGCAACGCATGCGGCTCGCCGCCATCCTTTTCGGCAGAAGCCAGCACCTCCCCCGTCAGGCTTGATTTCAGGCGCGGCACGGCGAGCGCCGGATCGGCCATGGCCAGATGCTGCAGCAGCGCCGTCTGGAATTCGCTTTCCACACGCGGTTCGCTGGCATTGACGATCTTCAATATCCAGTCCGCTGACCCGTTGCCCGTTTTCAGACGGAAATTGCGGTCGCGCTCGCTGTCGAGCGGCGAAGCGCTCGCCGTCACGCCGAAATGAAGCTGGGCCAGCACTTCCGCCTCTTGCGGCGAGAAATCGGGAGCGGGATGCGAAATATCGGTCATGGGAGGCGCTTCACGGGTTGAATGTGAATGGGAAGGCGACAGGAGCAACTTGGCATGTCCGCAATTTTCAGGCATCAGACAAGGCGTCGGTCAGACCGGCACTTTGCCGGAATGGACCGGCACATTTACGGCGGGGCGGAGGAACGGCACATGCGGGAACTGGATGCGAAGGACCGTGAGATACTCGCCATTCTCTCCAAGGAAGCGCGCATACCGCTGAAGACGCTGGCGGGCCGTATCGGGCTTTCGCGCAGCGCAACCGGCGAGCGCGTCGCCAATCTCGAAAAAAGTGGCGTCATTCGCGGCTATCGTGCAGATATCGGCCAGATCGACAGCAACATCATCCGCGCAATGATCCTCGTCAGCCTCAAGCGCACACCGGCGCTCGGTCTCCTTGACGAACTGGCGCGCCATGCGGAAGTGCGCAGGGTCTCCTCGGTGAGCGGCCAGCTGGATTTGATCGTGGAGGTTGAAGTTCCTTCCATCGACCGTCTCAACCGGCTTCGCGATCTCATGGCCACTCACGAAACGGTAGAGGATCTCACTACGGCAATCGTCCTTCGCCGTGATATCGAGCGTGAAACCGGCTGAATCGCCCCTCTACAACTTTAGTATGGATAGTTGCAATTTAAGGTAGACATTCCACCGCAAGTCGAACATAACGCCTCCGGGTTGAAAGGGAGGGGTCATGAAAACACTTAATCTGTTCATAATCGGATTCGGTTTCACCGCACTGGTCATCACATGCATTGTCGCTATCGGCGGCGGCACGATCTGAACGACAATTTCACTGTATCATGCCCGCAGCAGGGGTTCCCCAAGGAAGATTGCTGAAGACTCGCGCACAGCGCGGATCATGAAATCGCTCAGCACACGGATTCGCGGAGCGGCGACCACATCGATGTGACAGCTCATCCAGTACTCGCGCACCAGATGCATTTCGCGCGGCAGCACCGGCACCAGTTCCGGATGGCGGCTGGCGATGAAATAGGGCAGCACGCAAAGGCCATATCCGATCTGGGTGGCGATCAGCTGCGCGTGGATGCTTGAGCTTTGATAGGTACAGCGCTGCCCCGGCAGGATTTCCCGCATGTAATCGAGGCCCGGCGTAAAGACCATGTCGTCGATATAGCCGATGAACGGGTGCCGGGCCATGTCCTCGCGTGTCCTGATCGGCGGATGCCGCTCCAGATAATCGCGATGGCCGTAGATGAACAAGCGATACGGCGTCAGTTTCTCGCTGTGATAGGGGCCGGTGCGCGGCATATGCAGCGTGATCGACAGTTCCGCCTCGCGGCGCGACAACGACATGATCTGCTGAATCGTCACCACTTCCACGAACAGGCTTGGATAGGATTGCGCCAGCACCGGCAGGCGGTCGGCGAGAAAGAAATTGCCGAAACCTTCCAGCGTCGAAAGCCGCACGACGCCCGACAGCGCGGCCAGATTGCCGGTGGCCTCGGTCTGGAATTTCATTGCTTCGCGCTCCATCGCTTCCGCCGCTTCCACCAGCCTCTCGCCGATGGGTGTCAGCAGATAACCGCGCGGATTGCGCTCGAACAGTTTGGTCGAAAGCGACTGTTCCAGCCGGTCGATGCGGCGCAGCACCGTTACATGGCTGGTGCGCAATTGCCGCGCCGCCGTGGAGAGCTGCCCGGTGCGTGCAACCGCCAGAAAATATTGCAGATCGTCCCATGTAAACTGCCGCACGGCGCCTCCCAGACAGCAGAGATGACCCGCGCCACCGCCTCTGTACATTTTTGAACAGACAATGTTCAAAAATTGTTGTTCTTGTACGCATTTGTCAATGCTACCGTTCAATTCAAAGCCCGGGTGGAGGAACAAACCGGGCGCGGGCAGAGGGCGAACGGCGAAGAGGAAAAGCTGTTTCCCGATTTCGAAAGACTGCTTGAAGGAGGATGCCGTGCGGTTTTTCCGCAATGGCTCAAGGTGTTATTGGGAGGAGCACTTCATGAAATGTCTCGCACTTGCAACGGCAGCGCTTTTCGCCGCCACGGCCATCTCGTCGGCGGCGGAAATTTCCGACGGCAAGGTCAAGATCGGCATTCTGAACGACCAGTCCGGCGTCTATGCCGATTTCGGCGGCAAATGGTCGTTCGAAGCTGCCAAAATGGCCGCCGAGGATTTCGGCGGCAAGGTGCTCGATGCGCCGATTGAGATCATCACCGCCGACCACCAGAACAAGCCGGACGTCGCCTCGAACATTGCCCGTCAGTGGTACGACACCGAGCAGGTCGATTCCATCATGGAACTGACGACCTCATCGGTCGGCCTTGCGGTGCAGGCCCTGTCGAAAGACAAGAAAAAGATCACCATCAACACCGGCGCGGCCACGTCCGAATTGACCGGCAAGCAGTGCACGCCTTATGGTTTCCATTGGGCCTATGACACCCATGCGCTGGCGGTCGGCACCGGTGGCTCGCTCGTGCAGCAGGGCGGCGACACCTGGTACTTCCTCACCGCCGACTATGCCTTCGGCTATTCGCTGGAAGAACAGACGACCAAATTCGTCGAATCCAAGGGCGGCAAGGTTCTCGGCTCGGTTCGCCATCCATTGAGCACCACCGATTATTCGTCCTTCCTGTTGCAGGCACAGGCTTCCGGCGCGAAGGTGGTCGGTCTCGCCAATGCCGGTCTCGACACCTCCAACGCCATCAAGCAGGCGGCGGAATTTGGCATTGTTGCTGGCGGACAACGCCTTGCAGCCCTGCTCTTCACGCTCGCCGAAGTGCACGGCCTCGGCCTCGAAGCCGCACAGGGGCTGACGCTGACGGAAGGCTTCTACTGGGATCGCGACGATGAATCGCGTGAATTCGGCAAGCGCTTCTTCGAGCGCACGGGCCGCATGCCGAACATGATCCAGGCTGGCACCTATTCCGCCGTCACGCAATATCTGAAGGCGATCAAGGAAGCAGGCACCGACGAAACCGAGGCCGTTGCCAAGAAGCTGCATGAAATGCCGGTCGAAGACGTCTTCGCCCGCCACGGCAAGGTCGGTCCCAACGGACGCATGATCTACGACATGTATCTGATGGAAGTGAAAAAGCCTGATGAAAGCAAGGCGCCTTGGGATTACTATAAGGTCCTTGCGACCATCCCCGGCGATCAGGCCTACATGAAGCCGGAAGAAAGCGGCTGCCCGCTTGTGACGCAGTAAAAGAGGCTGGTTGAATGAACGCAGCAACTGGCGATATGACGGCCCTGCATGAGGCAGGGCCGCACGATGGCGGCTCATCCGGCAGGACCGTTCTGTCGGCACGCGGACTGGGCAAGACCTTTGGCGGCTTTCACGCGGTCAGGAACGTCGATCTCGATGTGGAGCATGCTCGCGTCCACGCGCTGATCGGTCCGAACGGGGCGGGCAAGACGACCGTGTTCAATCTCCTGACCAAATTCCTGCAGCCGTCGAGCGGCGAGATCACGCTTCTGGGTGAGAACATCACCAAGACCGACCCGGCCAAAGTGGCGCGGATGGGGCTGGTGCGCTCGTTCCAGATTTCGGCAACCTTTCCGCATTTGACGGTGCTGGAAAACGTCAAGGTCGCGCTGCAGCGCCCCAACGGGCTTGCCACGCAGTTCTGGCGGCCGCTATCGGCACTCGATCGACTGGACGCAAGAGCCGTCGAGCTTCTGGACCGTGTCGGCCTTGCCGATGCGCGCCATGCGCTGGCTGCCGATCTCTCCTATGGCCGCAAGCGCGCACTTGAGATCGCGACCACGCTGGCGCTCGATCCCAAGGTGCTGTTGCTTGACGAGCCGATGGCCGGCATGGGCCACGAAGACGTCCACACCATTGCCGCCCTCATCGCCGACGTCGCGAAGGACCGCGCCGTTTTGATGGTGGAACACAATCTCAAGGTGGTGGCCGACATTGCCCACCACGTCACGGTGCTGCAACGCGGCGAGATTCTCGCCTCCGGCAATTACGCCACCGTCTCGCAGGACGAGCGCGTGCGCACCGCCTATATGGGAACCGAACATGAATAGAGGCCAACCGCTATTGTCCGTGCGCGGGCTCAATGCCTGGTATGGCGAAAGCCATGCCCTGCACGGCGTCGACCTCGACATCTGGTCCGGCGAGACGATCACGCTTCTGGGCCGCAACGGCGTCGGCAAGACGACGACGCTGCGCGCCATCATGGGCATCATCCGCAAGCGCACCGGCACCATCACGCTCGACGGCAAGGACATCATGCGCGTGCCCTTGCATCGCATCGCCCATGCGGGTCTCGGCTTCGTGCCGGAAGAACGCGGCATCTTCGCTAGCCTGAGCGTGCATGAGAACCTGCTTTTGCCGCCGGTCGTCGCCAAGGACGGCCAGAGCGTCATGTCGCTCGATGAGATCTACGAACTCTTTCCCAACCTGCATGAACGCCGCAACAGCCCCGGCACCAAGCTTTCGGGTGGCGAGCAGCAGATGCTGGCCATAGCGCGCATCCTGCGCACCGGCGTCAAGGTACTGCTTCTCGACGAGCCGACCGAGGGGCTTGCGCCCGTCATCGTGCAGCGCATCGGCGATGTGCTGGTGGAACTGAAGAAGCGCGGCATGACCGTGCTTCTGGTCGAGCAGAACTTCCGCTTTGCCGCCAAGGTCGCCGACCGCTTCTACCTCATGGATCATGGCGTGGTGACGGAAAACTTCCCGACCGCCGAACTGCCCGCCCGCATGGCGGCGCTCACGCACGCGCTGGGGGTCTGACAGGATGACAATGATTTTTGGAATACCTTTGCAGGCGCTTCTCGGGCAATTGCTGGTCGGCCTCATCAACGGCTCGTTCTATGCCATGCTGAGCCTTGGCCTTGCCATCATCTTCGGGCTTCTGCGCATCATCAACTTCGCCCATGGCGCACAATATATGCTGGGCGCTTTTGTCGGTTATCTGCTGTTGAGCTGGCTCGGCATCGGCTATTGGCCCGCGCTGATCCTCGCCCCGCTCATCGTCGGGCTGGGCGGGGCCATTATCGAGCGCGTGGCGCTGTCGCGGCTTTATAATCTCGATCCGCTCTATGGCCTGCTCTTCACCTTCGGCCTTGCGCTCGTGATCGAAGGCACGTTCCGTTATTATTACGGAGCGGCGGGCCAACCGTATGCGGTGCCGCCGTCGCTTGCGGGCGGGCATAATCTGGGCTTCATGTTCCTGCCGAACTATCGCGCCTGGGTCGTCGTCGCCTCGCTCATCATCTGCCTTGGCACATGGCTCCTGATCGAAAAGACCAAGCTTGGCGCTTATTTGCGCGCCGCGACCGAGAACCCGACGCTGGTCAAGGCCTTCGGCATCAATGTGCCGCTGCTTCTCACCTTCACCTATGCGCTCGGTGCCGCCCTTGCCGGTCTTGCGGGCATCATGGCCGCGCCGATCTATCAGGTCAGCCCGCTGATGGGCTCCAACATCATCATCGTGGTCTTTGCCGTGGTGGTGGTCGGCGGCATGGGGTCGATCCTCGGCGCCATCATCACCGGCTATGTGCTGGGGCTGGCGGAAGGTCTCGCCAAGGTCTTCTATCCCGAAGCCTCCAGCATCGTCATCTTCGTCATCATGGCTATCGTTCTTCTGGTGCGCCCCGCCGGACTGTTCGGGAAGGAGGCCTGACATGGCTGATACCGCTCTTAAAGCAACTGCAGCCCCGCGCGACAGTAAGGCGCCTGCCGTCAACAGCCTCTCGGCCGTCATCCTCGGCATTGCCCTTGTCGGGCTTTTGGCTGCCCCCTTCATGGTCTACCCGATCTTCCTGATGAAGATGCTGTGCTTCGCGTTGTTCGCCTCGGCCTTCAATCTTCTTCTGGGCTATACGGGCATTCTCTCCTTCGGCCATGCCGCCTTTTTCGGCGGGGCGGCCTATATCACCGCCCACACGGTGAAAGAATGGGGCGTCACGCCGGAAGCGGGACTGATCCTCGGCATTCTCGCTGCCGCAGCGCTTGGTCTGGTCATCGGCTATCTCGCCATTCGCCGTCAGGGCATCTATTCGACGATGATCACGCTGGCGCTGGCGCAGATGTTCTTCTTCTTCTGCCTGCAAGCATCCTTCACCCATGGCGAGGACGGATTGCAGGGCGTGCCGCGCGGCTATCTCTTCGGCATTATCGACCTCAACCAGCCGATGACCATGTATTATTTTGTGCTGGCGGTGTTCGTGCTGGGCGTGTTCGTCATCTGGCGCATCATCAACTCGCCCTTCGGCATGATCCTGAAATCGGTGCGCGAAAACGAAAACCGCGCCATCTCGCTGGGCTATTCCGTCAACCGCTACAAGCTTGCAGCCTTCGTCATGTCGGCAGCCCTTGCCGGCCTTGCTGGCGGCCTGAAGGCGCTTGTCTTCCAGTTTGCAACGCTGACCGATGTCGGCTGGCAGATGTCGGGCGAAGTGATCCTGATGACGCTTCTGGGCGGCATTGGCACGCTCATCGGCCCCATCGTCGGCGCCGCCTTCGTCGTCGCCTTGCAGAACTATCTCGCAACATCCGACTTCCCCGTGACGATCGTCACCGGTGTCATCTTCATGGCATGCGTTCTCCTCTTCCGAAAAGGCATTATCGGCGAGTTCTACGCATCGAAGATCGGAAAGAAGCTTTTCGGATAATCGGCATTCGGAGCCGCCTGAGCATCCGGCGGCTCCGTTCTTTTACTGGATATGAGATCATGACCGACACCTACGATTACATCGTGGTTGGCGCGGGCACGGCAGGTTGCGCCCTCGCGAACCGGCTTTCCGCAGACCAGAACCGTTCCGTGCTTCTGCTGGAGGCAGGCGGCAAGGACAATTATGCCTGGATTCACATCCCCGTCGGCTATCTCTATTGCATCGGCAATCCGCGCACGGACTGGTGCTTCACCACCGAGGCCGAACCGGGGCTGAACGGCCGTTCGCTCGGCTATCCGCGCGGCAAGGTGCTGGGCGGCTGTTCCTCCATCAATGGCATGATCTATATGCGCGGTCAGGCCCGCGACTACGACCTGTGGCGTCAGACAGGTTGCGAAGGCTGGGGCTGGGACGAGGTCCTGCCGCTCTTCAAGAAATCGGAAGACTATTTTGCCGGTGCCAGCGACCTGCATGGCGCGGGCGGCGAGTGGCGTGTCGAAAGCGCCCGCCTGCACTGGGATATTCTCGATGCGTTCCGCGACGCCGCAGTCGCAGCCGGCATCCCTTCGGTTGATGATTTCAATCGCGGCGACAATGAAGGCGTCTCCTATTTCAAGGTCAACCAGAAGCGCGGCATACGCTGGAACACCGCCAAGGCGTTTCTGCGCCCGGCACTGGATCGCAAGAACCTGACAGTCGAAACCGGCGCACATGTCCGCCGCATCGAAATCGAGGAATTGCGCGCCACCGGCGTCACCTTCGACCAGAACGGCACGACCCGCACGGTGAAGGCAAGACGCGAGGTCATTCTCGCTGCCGGTGCGGTCGGCTCGCCGCAGATCCTCGAATTGTCGGGCATCGGGCGCGGCGAGGTGCTGCAGCAGGCGGGCATTCCGCTCAAGCTGGAGCGAAAGCAACTCGGCGAAAACCTGCAGGATCACCTGCAATTGCGCTGCGCCTATAAAGTCACCGGCATCCCGACGCTGAACGAGAAGGCAAGCAAGCTTGTCGGCAAGGCCATGATCGGGCTGGAATATTTCCTGCGCCGCTCTGGCCCCATGTCCATGGCGCCAAGCCAGCTTGGCGTGTTCACCCGCTCCGACCCGTCCTACGAGACCGCCAATCTGCAATATCATGTGCAGCCGCTGAGCCTCGAAAAGTTCGGCGAAGCCGTGCACCCCTTCCCCGCCTTTACGGCCAGCGTGTGCAATCTGCGCCCGGACAGCCGCGGTTCGATCCACATCAAGTCGCCAGATCACCGGACACAACCGGCGATCAGGCCGAATTATCTCGCCACCGAAAGCGACCGCCGCGTCGCCGCCGACGCCATCCGCCTCACCCGCCATATCGTGGCGCAGGCGCCCTTGCAGAAATATCGCCCGGAAGAATTCAAGCCCGGCCCCGCTTACGAAACGCAGGAACAGCTTGAAAAGGCGGCAGGCGATATCGGCACGACGATCTTCCATCCGGTCGGCACCTGCCGCATGGGTCAGGATGCTGAAGCAATTGTCGATCCGCGCCTGCGCTTCAACGGCATTAAGGGCCTGCGTGTTGCCGACGCCTCGATCATGCCGACCATCACGTCCGGCAATACCAATTCCCCCACTCTCATGATCGCCGAAAAGGCCGCACAGATGATTATAGCGGATAATCGATAGAACCAGATTCCTGTGAAGACAGTGAGCGGAAATGGCAATCCGCTCACCGTCTCGTGAACGCAATTTCGGCATCATTGCTTCGGCAAATTCTGAAATAATTTTTCTTGTTTCTTGCCCGGTAAAAGGGAATTATCGGCAACAAGGTGGGCAGGGGGAGAAAGATCATCTCAAAAGATCGTTTTCCGGGACCGGCTCTCCAAAGTCTTTGAACAAGGAAAACAAAATGTCGTCAGTCCTTTCCCGCTATACGCTGACCCGCCGCGCCGGTCTGAAAGCCCTTCTCTTCACCGCAGCCGCACTGACCGTCGGCTTCGCGTCGGCCCCGAGCCACGCGGAAGACAAGACCATCAAGGTCGGCATCATGGGCGGCGAAGACGAAGACGTCTGGAAAGTCGTTGCCGAAGAAGGCAAGAAGCACGGCCTCAACATCGAGCGCGTGACCTTCAACGATTACAACCAGCCGAACGAAGCCCTGGAACGCAAGGAAATCGACGCCAACGCCTTCCAGCACAAGCCTTATCTGGACGAGCAGATCAAGCAGCACGGCTACAAGATTTCCGTTGCTGGCTATACCGCCGTCTGGCCGATCGGCATCTATTCGCGCAAGCACAAGAGCCTTGACGAGCTGAAGGAAGGCGCGGTCGTCGGCGTGCCGAACGATCCGTCGAACGAAGGCCGCGCGCTGCGCGTTCTGGAAGAAAAGGGCCTCATCAAGCTGAAGCCGGATGCGGGCATTCTGGCGACCCCGATCGATATCGTCGAAAACCCGAAGAAGCTTGAGATCAAGGAACTCGACGCCGGTGTCGTCGGCCGTTCCATCGACGACCTCGACGCAGCCATCGTGAACAACGACTGGGCCGCAAAGGCCGGCCTCAAGAAGGAAGAGGCCATCGGCTGGGAATCGAAGGAAAACAACCCATACAACAACTTCATCGCGGTCCGCACCGAAGATGAAAACGCCGAATGGGTGAAGAACCTCGTGGCTTCGTTCCAGAACGACGCCGTAAAGGCCGAACTCGACCGCGCCTACAAGGGCACCGGCATCCCGGCCTGGAACTAATCGCCTGAGAGTTCAAAAATCCGCGCCGGGACCGTTTCCGGCGCGGCTTTTGTTGACGCGCGGACAAAAATTGCCCTAAAGCATCGCCACGGCAAAAGCTGATGGCTTGAGCCAGGCATCATCCTTCCTTGAGTGTCTGAATCAAAAAGCGCCGGGCCGTGGCGAAAATAGTGGTTTTCGAGAACCGGAGCGGAGTGTACTTGAGTACATGAGCACCGGAAGCGCAGAAAGACGCCATTTGCAACCCGGCATGGCGACTTTTGGAACAGACACGGAAGCCTTATCGAATGAACCAAGCCGCTGTTTACACCGGCCTATCCAGACATAGAAGAAACGCCCGTGACCCTTGAAAAGCCACCCGCCGCATCAGCGCCCATCGTCGAGATGAAAGACGTGCGCCGAATGTTCGGTGAAACGGCGGCCATCAACGGCGTTTCACTTTCCGTCGCGCGCGGCGAAATCCTCGGCATCATCGGCCGCAGCGGCGCGGGCAAGTCCACGCTGATCCGCTGCGTCAACGGCCTTGAAAAGCCGGATGCCGGTTCGATCCTGATCGAAGGCCGCGAAATCACCGGCCTTGGCGAAGATGCGCTGCGCCCGGTGCGCCGCCGCATCGGCATGGTGTTCCAGCATTTCAACCTGCTTTCTGCCAAGACCGTCGCCGAAAACATCGCCCTGCCGCTGAAGATTGCGGGCAAGCCGAAGGCGGAACGCGCAAGCCGTGTGGCGGAACTTCTCGAACTTGTCGGCCTTTCCGACAAGGCAACGCATTATCCGGCCCAGCTTTCCGGTGGCCAGAAGCAGCGCGTCGGCATCGCGCGCGCCCTTGCCGCCGAACCGGCTGTGTTGCTTTCAGACGAAGCGACATCCGCGCTCGACCCGGAAACCACGCAATCCATTCTGGCGCTCCTGAAAGACATCAACACCAAGCTTGGCCTTACCATCCTGCTCATCACGCACGAGATGGAGGTTATCCGCCGCATCGCCGACCGCGTCATCGTGCTCGACCACGGCACCATCGCCGAAGAAGGCCCGGTCTGGAAAGTCTTCGCCAATCCCCAATCGCCCGTCACACAGAGCATGTTGCAGGTGCTGACCCCGGAACTGCCCGCCATCTGGCGCGACCGGCTGCAAAATTCGGGCAATCTTGCCGTGCTGAAAGTCAGACTATCAGGCGCGGCGGCAAAAGGCGCGTTCTTCAACGACGTTTCCGCTGCGACCGGCGCTGCGCCGCAGCTGATCCATGGCGGCATGGATACGATTCAGGGCGAGCCGGTCGGCACGCTGTTCATCGGCCTGCCCGCACAGGACAAGACCAAATTCGAAGCCGCCATCACCTATCTCAACACCCATGCAGACGCCACGGAGGTTCTCGGCTATGTCTCAGGCAATGCTTGATCTTCTCTGGCGCTCCTTCTGGGAGACGATCATCATGACCGGCTTTTCGAGCCTGATTTCGCTCGTCGTCGGTCTGCCGCTCGCGCTCATCATGATCCTGACGGAACGTGGCGGCCTCGCCCAGAACCTGACGCTGAACACGATCCTCGGCGCAATAATCAACGGCTTCCGCTCGGTCCCGTTCATCATTCTGCTGGTGGCGCTCATTCCTGTCACGCGTTTCATCGTCGGAACCTCCATCGGCACTTGGGCCTCCATCGTGCCATTGTCCATCGCGGCAATCCCCTATTACGCCCGCATTGCGGAAGTATCGCTGCGTGAAGTGGACCACGGCCTCATTGAAGCCGCGCGCTCCATGGGTGCAAACCGCTGGACCATCGTGCGCGAAGTGCTGGTGCCCGAAGCTCTGCCCGGCATTATCGCGGGCTTCACGGTCACAATCATCACGCTTGTCGGTGCATCGGCGATGGCGGGCGCCATCGGCGCGGGCGGTCTTGGCGACCTTGCCATCCGCTACGGCTATCAGCGCTTCGAGACGCAGATCATGATTGCGGTCGTGATCATCCTTATCATCATGGTTTGCGGCATCCAGTGGATCGGCGACCGGCTGGTGAACCGACTCGACAAGCGCAACCTGCGCGCCTGAGAACATTCAGCGCTGCCGGACCGCAATATTCATCCGTGCTCGAGCATTTCCAGCAAAACCGCTTCGCATTTTTGCCGGGAATGCTCTACCGCCAAGGCAGATCTTTCAGGCGGTCCGGCAGTTCCATCTGACCGCTTAGAAAAAAATACTTCATCAATATGAGGAGAGATACGAGCTTCTCGTTCCGTTTATCGGAGAATACGGAGCAATAATCGTTGGCATTTTTGATTATTTCCTCCGCCGCAAACGGGTATTTATTATAATATTCGATTTTTTCGGGCAGATCAGAGAAATCATCGTTCAGCAGAACGAAATGAAACCCCGGTACAAGCCAACCCTCCATAAACCATGTCTCGTAGATGCATTTCGGCATCATGCACAGGGATTTACTGGCCATGATCCATTTCAGGTTTGTCGCAACATCTATTCCTTCGACGGACACGATATAGCGATATTGAAGCTGCTCCCTCAGCGACAACCAGGGCTTGATATATTTTTCCGGAAGATTGCCGTTTACGAAGCCGATATCGCACGAGGGATGATCGTGGAAGCCCTCAACGAGCTGCCGTCTTTTGACATTGTTATCCCTTCCCCGCCACACGGCGCTCGGCAGTTTGGCGCGAAAATCCAGCCGGTCCTTTATGGTATAATAATGCCGAAACTTATCCAGATTCAGGATAACAGAATTCGAATTATCGCCGTTGATGGGCCTGCTCTTCACAATAGCCGGTACTGACGGAATATCCGTAACATCGCCAAAAATATAGGAAAGTCCCACCCCCCTCGCAAAATACCGAAAGTATTCCTTCAGATCGTAGTAATACATACTGCCAAATTTATCTATCCCGCTCAAAGAAACCGGATTAGATAAAACGAATCTTGAGCTTAATTTATTATAATAATTTACCCGAGCAAAGCTAAGGTTTATTTCCTCCATCGAGAAGGAATTTATAGCCGAATTAAAATTACAATGGAATATACGTGGAGTAAAACTATCTAAAGCAACTCCACAAACATAATATTGCAACCTGCGGAAAAGTCGCATAGTAAATCCAAATAAATATATCAATATCAAAATACGTATAAATTATTCTCAAAGATTGTGTATTAATTAAGGCGCTATATTCTATTTACACGACCTGGAATTTTTATATTTACCTCCAATATATTGCCGCCAACTTGATGGAAATGACTGAAAATACTACCCGCCCAGCCCGGCGCGCCACAGGGGCTGCGCCGACATTACTAGAGCGCATCCCGAAAAGTGCGAAGCGGTTTTCGGAACAAGATGCGCGGAAAAACAAATGGATAGAGCGGTTCCGGCGACTCCGTTTCAAGCGGAGTCGCTCTAGATGCAATGTCCGTTGGAATGATAGCGCCCGGACGCTGCGACGACGAGAACCGCCGCTTTTCCGGCCTCAGCGCCTGCGCTCGCGGAAACCCGCTTCCAGCGTGTTTCCGTCGGGGTCGAAGACCAGCGCCGCGTAATAGCCCATCTCTTCCGGACCCTGATAGGCGGGGGCGCCGCTATCCCGGCCGCCTGCCTTGAGTGCTGCCTGATGGAACGCCTCCACCGCCTCGCGGCTTCCGGCGGTAAACATCAGGTGCAGGCGGTCGCCGGGCTTGTCCTCCCCGTCCCCAACTCCATCGGCGCTGCCGTGGATCCACAGAAACGGAACCGGCGCCCTCTCCCCGCCGCTGACGAAGAAGCCGCTGCCTGAACGGGCAATGACCTCCAGTCCAAGTTCGGGCATGCAGCTTTCGTAGAAAGAAAGGCTGCGATTGACGTTACGGGCTTTGAAACCGATGTGATCGAAGAGCGACATGTCATCGAATATATCGCGGCCAGTTATAAAGAAAAGCGGCGCTCTCCAATTTGGAAAGCGCCGCTATCAATCTTCGGTACGCAGGTATACGGAAGGTTATCCGCGCGTCCGTGCCAACCCATCTTTCGCAGGCTGGTATTTCGGGTCAAGCTGCACGGCGCGTGAATAGGAATTCGCAGCCTTGGCCTTGTCACCATTGTGCTCATAGACCAGCGCCTGATTGGCCCAGCTTTCCGCCACGTTCTGGTCGAGCGTGATGGCGGTGTTGAAATCGTCGAAGGCGTTGTCATAGTCGCCCAGTGCCACATAGGAAATGCCGCGGCCGTTATAGGGCTCCGGCGCCGTGGAATTGAGCGAGATTGCCTTGGAGAAATCCTCGATAGCCTGCTTGTGCTGGCCCTTCGCCTGATAGATCAGGCCGCGATTGTGATAGGCACGACCGTCCGTCGTCTGCAGGGAAATGGCCTGGTTGAAGTCGCTGAGCGCCTGATCGAGACGCCCGGCCTGACGATAGACATTGCCGCGGCCGATATAGGCGGCGTCATATTGCGGATTGAGCTGGATCGCCTTGCTGTAATCCTGCACTGCCTTGTTGTTGTCGCCCATATAGCGATAGACCAGCGCACGGTTGGAATAGGCCTGATAGAAGCTCGGATTAAGCGCAATCGCCTGATCGAAATCGCGCACCGCCTCCTTGTAACGCCCGGCTTTGCCATAGGCGGAACCGCGCACATTATAGCCTTCGGGATCGCGCGGATTGCTCTGGATGACGCTCGTCAGGGAGCTGATATTCTCGCTCGACCCTTGCGCCTTGTCCACCGTGCTCAGCGCTGTGGTGGTGCTCTGGCAACCGGCAAGCGTCAGGGCCACAAGTGCGGCGGCAAGGACAAAGCCGCTTCGCCTCGTTCCGCCCAATGCCTCAATTCCCGAAACATTCATTTCAGACGATTGCATCATCTTCAAGCGTGTGGGCAACGACTGCATTCCTTTCAGCTCGCATAGGGGCGCCAAGACCCTTCTGCTTCTTCTCCATCCCGTGCCAGCCCGTTTTCAAGGGCTTGCTCATTCCGGACTACTTTGCCTGTTACGGTACTATACTGGCCTCAACCAGCAGATAAAAACAGCAAAAAGGCGACATTCTCTTAAGCTTGTTTTATCTCTGGATGGCGCGCTGGACAGGCGGATATCCCAATTATTTGTTTTTACACATAATGAGGCACGAGAAGTCCAGAAACTTTTCGTAACGCAGCATTAAAAATCGCAGCCGGATAAACGGAATATGTCTGCCATGGCCATGTGGCCCTTCGTTTCACTCCGGAAACGAACACGCAAACCTGACGTCAAAACATGCAAAATCCGGCGCAGGCGGAAGCCGGCACCGGAAAGCAGAAAAGGCGCTGCTCGACAGCGCCTGATTTCAAAGTCGATCAGCGAGCGCCTGGACGGCCGCCGACGAGGCCTTCACGCTGAGCGCGCTTGCGGGCCAGCTTGCGTGCGCGACGAACGGCTTCTGCCTTTTCGCGGGCGCGCTTTTCGGACGGCTTTTCATAGTGGCCGCGCATCTTCATTTCGCGGAAGATACCTTCGCGCTGCATCTTTTTCTTGAGAGCGCGGAGAGCCTGATCAACATTATTATCGCGGACGAGTACCTGCACGTGTATTCCCGTATCGGTTAGAATTTCGGTTAAGCCTGAGGCCGTTAGGGGGTCTTTTAACGATTTCAGCCGGTCTGACCGGCCGATCAACGCCCAAAGGCTCCCAAGCTTCGCAACGGATACGCTGCAAATTGGTCGTGGCTATTACCAGAAAGAGCCCAGCCTGTCCATATCAAGATGCAACTTTGCCCACCGGCTTGCGCGAAATACCGGCTTGCGCACGATTTACTATGGCCGGAACCGCGCGAATAGGCTAAGCCGCACGCGTTTCCCGCATAAATCGGCCCCAATGGCTACGCATAGCATTTTGCCACCAAACCGATAATAGCTCCTCTTATATTATCCGATTCTCCCTATGCCCCTCCGCAAACGACTCGTCATCCAGTTCACAGGCTATGAAGGCCTGCATCCCAAGGCCGTCCGCGTGCGCCATGCGCAGGCATTGAAGGATTTCGACCGCCTGTGGAACGCCAAGACCAGGCTGCCGCCCATGGTGGAAGAGCCTGACGATTGCGGCACGACCACGGCCGTCACCACGGGCAATGGCTGGCAAACGGAAACCGAGTTCTGCCAGTTTGGCACTGCGGATATTTTCGATGATTATGCCGCGCGCTCGACGCCAGGGCGCATGCTGACCGGCTTTCACGCCTTCATGAACATCCTCTTTACCGGAACGTTGTGGCGCTATCTGACGACAAGCTGGCGTTTCGTCCTGTTTTTCCTGTGGCCCTTCCTGCTGTCGCTGGCGATTCTGGCCATCGCCGTCCTGCTCGCCTCCGCACCCGTCGCAACAGGCTTTTCCGCCCCGCATCTTCTCTGGTCGGTTCCGCTTGCCGCCTTTGTGGCCACGCTGCTCGTTCGCAAGCCCGGCGACCGGTTTTTCATGTCCTATCTGCTCGACGACTGGTCGGCGGCCTATGATCGCATTCATGGCCGCAATGAGAAGCTGAACCAGCGGCGCAAGGCTTTTGCCAAGGCGCTGAAGCGGAAAATCGAAGAAAGCCAGGCCGATGAAGTGATCGTCGTTGCGCATAGCCTCGGCACGGTTCCGGCCATGGAAGCGCTCGCCGACCTGCAGCGCGAGCGTCCCGATCTGTTAAAAAAACAGCCGGTTTCGCTGCTTGCCATCGGCTCATGCCTGATGATGATAGCGCTGCACTCCAAGGCAAAGTCACTGCGCGAGGATGTGCGCGTGGTGATCGAGGAAAGCCCCGTCCTCTGGTCGGAATTCCAGGTGCTGACCGACATCATCCACTTCTACGGCTCAGACCCGGCAAAGGTCCTCAAGCTGAAGACAGCCAATCCGCCGCTCATCAACCGCATCCGCTTCAAGCATGTGCACAGCGAAAACCGCTACAAGCGCTCGAAAGGCAATTTCTTCCTGATGCATCTGCTTTACATGCGCGGGGCCGAGAAGAAGAATTTTTATGATTTCGGCATGTTCCTGCACGGCCCGTTCTTCTTCCGCGAGCTGATGACGGAGCACAAAGGAAAAGCCGCCCCTCTCGATGAAGAAGGACGGCTTCCGGATCAGTATCGCCAGGCAGCTTAATTAGCCGGCGGCTCCACGACGGCAATGGTGAGCCAGGTGGCCGTCAGCGCAGGCTTCAGCGAGTTCTCGATTTCGAGCGTCACATCATAGTGATTGACCACGCGGCCCGATGGGCGAATGTCGGCATCCGCCAGCTTGAAACGGGCGCGCACGCGGGAGCCTGTCTTGACCGGCGACAGGAAGCGCAGCTTGTCGAAGCCGTAATTGATGCCCATCGTGGCACCTTCCAGCATCGGCAGCGCTTCATAGGCCAGCGTGGAAAGCAGAGACAGCGTCAGGAAGCCATGCGCAATAGTGCCGCCGAACGGCGTTTCCTTGGCGGCGCGTTCCGGATCGACATGGATGAACTGGTGATCGTCGGTCGCATCCGCGAACTGGTTGATCATTTCCTGCGTGACTTCGCGCCACTCGGAACATCCGATTTCCGTGCCGATTGCTTCGCGCAACTGGTCGAGCGTGATTGCGTCTTTCATTCGCTGGCTATCCTGCTGATGTGATTTGCCTTGTGTCTAACCAATAAAGTCTGGTGTCTGAATCAAAAAGTGGCCTACCTTGGCGAAAATGGTGATTTCGAGAACCGGAACACAATATACTTAAATGTACAATGAGCCCCGGAAGCGCAGAAATTGCCATTTGCAGTCCGGCATATCGAATTTTGGATCAGACACTTAGGCGGCAACCAGAATTTCCCGTGCAATATCGTTCCAATGCGAGAAAACCTGATGCGCGCCCTTGCCCGCCAGTTTTTCTGCATGGCCCTCATAGGTGTGTCCGCCGCCCGTATAACCGAATGCCGTCATGCCCGCGGCAAGGGCACCTTCGACGCCAAAAGGCGAATCCTCGATCACCACGCAACGCGCCGGATCAACGCCCATCTTGTCGGCGGCGAACAGGAACAGGTCCGGCGCAGGCTTGCCGCGCTTGACCATGCTGGATGAAAAGACCGCATCGCCGAAATAGTGGCTGATGCCGGTCTTCTCAAGGCTGAACGCGATGCGTTCCGGTTGCGAGGATGATGCAACGCAGCGCCTCTGCGGCAGTTCGCGCAGGAAATCGGCAATGCCGACGGTCGGCTGCAATGCTTCTGCAAACAGGATTTTCGTTTCTGGCCAGAACTGGCTCGTGGCCTCCTCCGGCAGACGATGCCCGGTCATCTCCTCGATCATCTTCATGATATCGGCCTGCTTCATGCCGATGCCCTTGGCGACCGTCCCTTCCGGCAGCTTCATGCCGTGATTGGCATAGACCTGCTCGAATGCAAGGCAGGAAAGCGGCTCGCTGTCGACGAGAACGCCGTCGCAATCGAAGATCACGAGATCGAAGGGGGATACGCTGCTCATTTTGGCTCCAGTTGCCCTATAAAGGGATGCCCATTTTGTCGCGCAGTTTGGGGGTGCGCGCCTGTCGGTGTTGATATAGAGACTGTTCGTCTATTACGCACCTATATCAACACAAGCGTGACAAAATTACCCCGCTTGCTGGGTTCTGACATTTTGCGGAGATTTTTCATGACGACAAATGTGGCACTGGTTGGACTGGCGCGCGATCTCGCTGCGCGGGCTGAAACCGGCAAGCCGATCCGCATCGGTCTTATCGGCGCTGGCGAGATGGGCACCGACATCGTAACCCAGGTGGCGCGCATGCAGGGGATCGAAGTTGGCGCCCTTTCCGCCCGCAGGCTGCCGAATACCTTCAAGGCTGTCCGCACCGCCTATGGCGACGAGGACAACGCGCAAGAAGCCACCACCGAATCCGCGATGACCCGCGCCATTGAGAGCGGCAAGATCGCCGTCACCGACGACAATGACCTCATTCTTTCCAATCCGCTGCTCGACGTCATCATCGATGCGACCGGAATCCCCGAAGTCGGAGCACAGACCGGAATCAAAGCCATTCAGAATGGCAAGCATCTCGTCATGATGAATGTCGAGGCGGATGTCACCATCGGCCCTTACCTCAAGGCCGAGGCCGACAAGCAGGGCGTGATCTATTCGCTGGGCGCGGGCGACGAGCCTTCCTCCTGCATGGAACTGATCGAATTCGTTTCCGCCATGGGCCACAAGGTCGTGGCTGCTGGCAAGGGCAAGAACAATCCGCTCAATTTCGACGCGATTCCCGACGACTATCAGGAAGAGGCCGACCGCCGAAACATGAATGTCCGCCTGCTGGTGGAATTTGTCGACGGCTCCAAGACGATGGTCGAAATGGCGGCGATTGCCAACGCCACCGGCCTTGTGCCGGATATAGCAGGCATGCACGGCCCCAAGGCCGCAATCGACGAACTGAACCGCACCCTGATCCCGAAGGAAGACGGTGGCGTTCTCAACAAAACCGGCGTGGTCGATTACTCCATCGGGCGCGGCGTGTCGCCGGGCGTCTTCGTCATTGCCAAGATGGAACACCCTCGCCTCGTGGAACGCCTTGAAGACCTGAAAATGGGCAAAGGTCCCTATTTCACCTTCCACCGCCCGTTCCACCTCACCTCGCTGGAAGTGCCGCTGACGGTTGCCCGGGTCGTGCTGCACGGCAAGACCGACATGGTGCCGCTACCGAAGCCTGTGGCGGAAGTGTGCGCCGTCGCCAAGAAGGATTTGCAGCCCGGCGATCATCTGGATGCCATCGGCCAATATTGCTACCGCTCGTGGATCATGACGACACCGGAAGCCCGTGCGGCCAAGGCCATCCCCTGCGGCTTGCTGCAGAACGGCACGGTCATCGCGCCGATCAAAAAGGGCGAACTCATCACTTATGCCAATGCCGCCCCGCAGCCCGGCTCGAAGATAGCCGAACTGCGGGCCTTGCAGGACAAGATGATTTACGGCTGAACTTCAGTCGTTCGTGTTTTTGACCGTATCCGTGACAAAATACGAAACCGAACTGTCCATGATCTTATCGGCAATTTTCGTGATCAATCCGGTCTGCCTGGCTTCGTCAGGCAGCATGGACCGCCGCTGGTTTTCGGCATGAAGAAGATCCGCAATCTCCTGCTCACTCAGCTTCGTGCATTCTTTGTAAACATCGCGGAACATTGCATTGAAGCCCTCCAGTTCCTGCCTTTTTCTTTCCAGTTCATCAGGCTGGTAAGAACTGTTTCCTCCCGATACCGAGGCCGGATGAAGTATAAAACGTCCTCCCTTCAGGCTCTGACGGTCATCCGCACCGCAGAATATCATGCTTGCGGATGACATGACCGTTCCCATGTTGACCGTCGTCACCGGAGTTCTGGAACTCTTGACGGCCCAATAGGCAGCATAGCCGCTGTCCATGTCGCCGCCATAGCTGTCAATATAGAGATAGATTCGTTTGAGTTTTTTATAATTGATGTTCGCATCGTCAATCGCCTGAATAAGCTCTCCGGCTTTTTGCTCATTCACCGATCCGCTAAAATAAATCTTCGCAATGGAAACTTCGTCCTTTTTATTATTGTCCTCCGGTCCAATCTTACGTGAATTGGCATTCGTCGCGGAAACCGAAATGAATATTATAAAAGTAACGTATAAAAAACTTGCAAAATTTCGAAGAATATACCGCATTTCTCTCTCCATTATTTTGTAGTCACATAATAAAGGTCCGTTGAAAAACAAAAATCCCAATAAAAAAGGCGGCTCCAAGCCGCCTTTTTAGTTTCCGCCCAACGCCCTCATCCTGAGGAGGCGCGCAGCGCCGTCTCGAAGATCGCCGAACTGCGGGCCTTGCAGGACAAGATGTTAGGGCAGTAAGGCAGTAGGGCAATACGGCAATATGTTTAGGGGAGTAAGGGAGTAAGGCGAAGACGGGCAGCATGTCCACAAGTCAAACATACTGCCCTACTGCCTTACTGCCCTATTGCCTTCCCCTAGTGATCGAGCGCCTTCACAATGCTCTCCACCATCTTCTTGGCATCGGCAAAGAGCATCATGGTGTTGTCGCGGAAGAACAGCTCGTTCTCCACGCCTGCATAGCCGGAGCCCATGCCGCGCTTGATGAACAGAACCGTGCCGGCCTTGTCGACATCGAGGATCGGCATGCCGAAGATCGGTGACTTCGGATCGGTCTTCGCCGCCGGATTGGTGACGTCATTCGCACCGATCACGAAGGCAACATCGGCCTGCGCGAATTCCGAATTGATATCTTCCAGCTCGAACACTTCATCGTAAGGCACGTTGGCTTCGGCCAGAAGTACGTTCATGTGGCCCGGCATACGACCCGCCACCGGATGGATGGCGTATTTGACTTCCACGCCTTCCGCCTTGAGCTTGTCGGCCATTTCACGCAGCGCGTGCTGGGCCTGCGCCACCGCCATGCCGTAACCCGGCACGATGATGACCTTGGACGCGTTCTTCATGATGAAGGCCGCGTCGTCGGCAGAACCCTGCTTGACCGGACGCTGTTCGACTTCACCAGCCGGGCCGCCGGACGTGTCACCGCCAAACCCGCCGAGAATGACCGAGATGAACGAGCGGTTCATGCCCTTGCACATGATGTAGGACAGGATCGCGCCCGATGAGCCGACCAGCGCGCCGGTGATGATCAGCGCCAGATTGCCAAGCGTGAAGCCGATGCCTGCCGCAGCCCAGCCCGAATAGGAGTTGAGCATCGAAACGACGACCGGCATGTCTGCACCGCCGATAGGAATGATGATCAGCACGCCGAACAGAAGCGACAGGAGCACGATCAGCCAGAACACGAAATGGCTTTCCGTGTTGGTGAGTACGACGATCAGCAACACGATGGCCGCCGCGAGCGCGGCATTGATGACATGGCGTCCCGGCAGCATGATCGGCTTGCCGGACATGCGTCCATCGAGCTTCAAAAAGGCAATGATTGAGCCGGTAAAGGTGATCGCGCCAATGGCGACACCCAGCGACATTTCAACAAGCGCCTGACCGTGGATCTGCCCCACTTCGCCAATCCCGAAGGAATGCGGCGAGTAGAGTGCGGCAGCGGCCACAAGAACAGCAGCAAGGCCGATCAGCGAATGGAATGCGGCAACAAGCTGCGGCATGGCCGTCATGGCGATGCGGCGCGCGATGACCGCACCGATGCCGCCGCCAATGGCGATGCCGATGACGATCAGAACAAGACCGCCGAAGCTCGGACGCGCCAGCAACAATGTGGTGACGATGGAAATCGCCATACCGATCATGCCGTACATATTGCCCTGACGGCTGGTCGTCGGATGCGACAGGCCGCGCAGCGCCAGAATGAACAGCACGCCGGAGACGAGATAAAGGAAGGCTGCGAGATTGACGCTCATGACTACTTCACAGCCTCCATGGTTTCGCTGGAAAATTCGACAGACGCAAATTCGGGATAGACCTGCCGCAGAATTGCGATCTGCTGCGCTTCACTGACGCGGACCAGATACCAGTCACCTGAATCCAGCATGGCCAGCGTGTCCGCTCTGACCACCATCTTGTTGCCGGTCAACCCGGACGCCGTGACCGTCTCAATCGGGATCAGCGCATAAGGCTCGCCATTCGGCAGCTCGTGTGTCGCGGCGGCGGAGAAGTCCATGTCGAAATCCTCGATCTTCACCAGCGCCATCGACGCCTTGGTCAGATCCACCATGACGCCGCGCAGCGTATCCACGTCGATATTCGCCTGCTTGGCGTAAAATTCCATCAGGCGTGGAGGAATGGTCTTCGTGATGATGTCGTAATCGCCCGTCCGCATGGCCTTGTTGAAGTCCACGACCGTGGTTTCAAGTTTCTGCTTCTCGGCATTCGTCAGACCGCGCGCCTGCGCGACGAAAACAGGGCTGGCGAGAAGCATGACGTAAAGGACAAATCTGGAGAGAATTCTCATCGTCCGTCCTTCTTCTTGTACATGGCAAGCATGCGCTGGGTGACCAGGAAGCCGCCGAAGATGTTGACGCTCGCCAGAATGAGCGCAATGAAACCGAAGCCGGTTGCCCAGCCCGAAAGCGAAAGGCCGACGGCCAGAAGCGCGCCCACCACAATCACCGATGAAATGGCGTTGGTGACGGCCATCAGCGGCGTGTGTAGCGCGGGCGTGACCGACCAGACGACATAATAGCCGACGAAGATCGACAGGATGAAGATCGCAAAGCGGAACACGAATGGATCGATCGCGCCGCCCGATGCCGCATGAGCGGCAGCGGCAGCAGCATCACCCAGACCGCCAGCATTTTCCGCCGCCTGACGCACGGCGTCCGCGGCCTGATTAAGACTCTCAAGAGCTTTTTCGAGATTTGTGTCGGCCATTATGCCTCTCCTCCATCAACCGGAGATTTGGGGGAAGACGGGGTCTTCACGGCTTTAGCTGGGGTTTTCTTGGCAGGCTTCGCCGCCGCCTTCGGTGCGGCTGTCTTTGTCGCCGGTTTTTCCGCCTTCGGTTTTGGCGCGGCTTTCGGCTTTGCGACTTTTTCAGCGACAGCAGCCGGAGCGGCCTCGGCCTTGGCAAAAGCCGGATGCACGATCCCGCCCTGATGGGTGAGAAGCGTCGCCTTCACCAGCTCGTCTTCCGGATCGATTTTCAGAAGCTTCGTTTCCTTGTCGACCAGCGTTTCGACGAAGGCGATCAGGTTGCGCGCGTAAAGCTGCGAGGCGCTTGCCGCAATGCGGCCCGGAACGTTGAGATGGCCGACGATCTTGACGCCGTTCACATCCGCAATCTGGCCAGCGACAGCGCCTTCGACATTGCCGCCGCGCTCGACCGCGAGGTCGACCAGCACCGAGCCGGGACGCATCGAAGCGACCATTTCCTTCGACACCAGACGCGGCGCCGGACGCCCCGGAATGAGCGCCGTGGTGATGACGATATCCTGCTTGGCGATATGGTCGGCAACAAGGGCCGCCTGCTTCGCCTGATATTCCTTCGACATTTCCTTGGCATAGCCGCCAGCGGTTTCCGCTGCCTTGAACTCTTCATCCTCGACCGCGATGAATTTCGCGCCAAGCGAGGCGACCTGTTCCTTTGCAGCCGGGCGAACGTCGGTGGCGGTCACGACCGCCCCAAGGCGACGGGCCGTTGCGATGGCCTGGAGACCGGCAACCCCTGCCCCCATCACGAACACCTTGGCGGCAGGCACGGTGCCAGCCGCCGTCATCATCATCGGCATGGCGCGGTCATAGACTTCCGCCGCGTCGATAACCGCCTGATAACCGGCAAGGTTTGCTTGGCTCGACAGCACGTCCATCACCTGCGCACGGGTGATGCGCGGCATGAATTCCATCGTGAAGGCTGAAATACCGGCCTTGGCGAGTGCTGCCACCGCGTCTTCGTGACCATAGGGATCCAGCATGGCAAAGAGCGCTGCGCCCGGTTTATACCCTTTGAGTTCCGTATCCGTGGGACGGCGAACTTTCAAAATGACATCCGCCGTTTTCGCATCCGCCGCCGCGCCTATACGGGCGCCGGCTGCCGCAAACTCGGCATCTGGAATGCGCGATTTCTCGCCCGCACCCTTTTCAACCACGACATCGAAACCGAGCGCGATGAATTTCTTCACCGTCTCCGCCGACGCCGCGACACGGCTTTCATTGGGATCGCTTTCTTTCGGGATAAATAACGTCTGGGCCAAGCTGGTTTCCCTTTCGTGGCGTTCTTCCGGGGTTGATTCCGGTCAGGCGGAAATTGCGAGCTTCCGGGACGAAGTCCGTTTAAATAAACTGAACCATAGACATGCATAAACCCTCGGCACGGTATCCCATGCCAAGGCATTCGATCAAATCGTGCGGGTTAATCCCGGTTCAGCCGTTTCCGAGCTGCATCGGCGCGCCGCCAGATTTCATCTGGCGGCGAAAGGATGCGCTAGAGGATGAACCAGGCAGCGACACAGACCAGGATGAAAAGAACGGTCGCGGAGAAGAAACCACCAGCAAAAAAGCCGAACGCCATGGCAATCATAAGGGCGACGAGCGTTACCGTGCTCCATTTAACCAGGCCCGTGAAACCGGCATAAGTTTTCTCATGCTCGGAATAGTCCATCGGTGCGCCAAGTTCAGCCGGAGCCGTCGTATGATGTTCTGCCATTTTAGTTCCACCCATTCAGAATTTCCGCCCATATACCGTCATGTTAAGCGGAAATGCCTGCAATCTTCAATGTGCGACCGAACAAACCCGTGCTTTGACAGCAAGGCTTTTCGTCGCAGCTACCCTCTCCGCAGAAGCGGTTCCGCAATCTTCGTAAAGCGAAACCACCCCTCTGGCTACATTTAATTGTTTAATCCGGTGGAAGATTTTTCCAATAGCAACTCCGGATCGAAATGGACTTTTTAGCGAAGCGCGGCAAGGTTTGGATCAGATACTTACACACCGAGACCGGTATATTTTGCCGTAGGCAGGATCGTCAGCGGCACGGAATCGCCCCGCATGTCCGCAAACATGGCGCGGCGCTCATGCGGCTGCGACTTGAAGAACGGAAAGCGCACGGCCACAGCATCGCGGATATTGCGGATCGGCGCGGCGCCCAACCCCACCTTGATTCCATAGCCTTCATGCTCGCGCGCATCCGCCATCACCGACGTGCCGAAAATGCGCTTGTAAAAGGCCATATGCTCCGGCTTGACCGCGGCAAGACATTGATCTGCCGCGAAAAATTCGGACGCCATCGCCGCTATGCGCAAGGTGATATAGGGAATGGCCGGATATTCGCTCAACAGTTCCGGATCGGCGGCAAAGCGGGTCGGATCGACAAAATGCATGCCGCTATTGAGCAGCGGATCAAGAATATCGGGAAACAGCGCATAGCTCGTCCCGCGCCGATGGTCGGGCGTGATGTGATGGATGCGCAGCGTGCTGACCAGTTGCCCATCCACATGCACGCCATAGACGAAAGCATGGCTGTCGCGGTCGATATCATCGACGATGGACGGCACTTCGGCCTCATGCATGACATTGCGCGTGCGGTAGGAACGATAGCGCAGGCGACCGATTTCCTCGAGGTCTTCCGCGTGGACGATACGGCGATATTCCACCCGGTCAAGGAATTGCAACAGCTGTCGCGCAAAATTGGACAATGGCGGTTTTTCGCCTGTAACAGCTGTATTCGTCATGCAATCGATTTTCCGCACCCCGCAAATCACTGCGCAGAATATGCGCCTTTATCAGCATGTAAAGATATAACTTTGTGCGATGCCTTTTTATTGCCGCACAATGAACGCCCCTTCGCCACAATTGAGATAGGCTTTTACGCACGAGTCTCCGGCAAAATGTGCGAAATGGCCCGATTGCGGGCCATTTCACGGTTCCGCCTTAATTTGAAAGCGCCATCGCGCCGACCTGATCAGGCGACGGTTCGCCCGCCGTCGCGGCGCGCTGCGGCCTTTGCGGTCATGGCGGTGATTGCCTCGACCGGCACCGGCATCCCGAGAAGATAGCCCTGGACGAGATCGGCGCCCGCCGCCACGCGGATCAGTGCAAGCTGTTCCTCGGTCTCGACGCCCTCGACCGTCACGCCCAGCCCCAGCTCATGCGAAAGCTGTGTGACGCCGCGAAGCAGCATCAGCGATCGCCGGTCGGTGGTGATGTCGCGCACGAAGGAGCGGTCCACCTTCACCTTGGTCAATGGCAGGGTATTGAGATAGCTGAGGCTGGAATAGCCGGTTCCGAAATCGTCCAGCGCGATATTGATCCCGGCATTCTTCAGCCGCTGCAGCACCATGGACGTCTTGTTGCGGTCCGAAATAATGGCGCTTTCCGTCACTTCCACCTCAAGGCGATGCGCCGGAAGCCCCGATTTCTGCAGGGCATGCGCGATATCGCGGGCGATGTCACTGCTTTTCAGGTCGATGGCCGACAGGTTGACGGAAACGCCGATCCGGTCGCCCCATGACAGGCAGTCGGCGCAGGCCTGCTCCAGCATGAAGCGGGTTATATCGGTAATGATGCCCATTTCTTCCGCGAGCGGAATGAATTCTGCAGGCGGCACGAAGCCAAGCTCCGGATGTTCCCATCGCGCCAGCGCCTCACATGCCACAACGCGCAGGGACTGCGCGCTGACGATGGGCTGGTAGACGACCTTGATCTCGCCGTGATTGATGGCAAGCCGCAGATCGGCCTTGAGTTTCTGGCGCCCGCGATATTTGGTGTCCATCGCGTCAACGAAGATCGACCAGGACTTGTCTTCTGTGCTCTTGGCTTCATAGAGCGCCAGATCGGCATTGATATGCATGCTGCCGACATCGGACCTTTCGATGTCCTCGATCGCAACCCCGGCGCTGATATCGATATGAACCTGATCGCCGTCGAGGTCATACCCTCCCGTCGCGACCGCCATGATGTGATCCATCACCCCGGCCACATCGGCCTCGCTGCGCAGGTTGAAGACAAACACAACGAACTCGTCGCCGCCGAAGCGCGATGCAACGAAGCGCTGCGGATCAAGCGAGTTCAGCCGTTCGGCGAACAGGCGCAACAGCACGTCGCCTGTATGATGCCCCAGCGTATCGTTGACATGCTTGAAATGGTTGATGTCGATGACGATGAGCGCCGCCTTCGTGCCCTTCTTCTGATGCGGACGCAGCGACCGCACCATGGTCTCGAAATAAGTGCGGTTCGGCAGGCCGGTCAGTCCGTCATAGCGCGCCATATGCTGGATGCGCGCTTCCGCTTCCACACGCTGCGTCACATCCTCGAACATCAGGACCGCCCCTTCATTGAGGGTCTGGTTGCCGATGCATTCGATGTAACGCTGGTTTGAAAGCTGGAAAATATCGCGGGCGCGCCGGCCAGCCAGAAGATCCTGCATGCGCACATGCACACTTTTCAGGTCGGTATGCGGAAACAATCCCTTCTTGGCGCAATAGCGCAGCAGGACATCGAGCTTGCGGCCATGCAGCTTGGTGTGCTCGGCGATCTGCAGCATCGCCTTGGCCTTGTTGTTGATGACCGCGATGCGCTGCTGGCTGTCGAACATCAGCAGGCCCTGCGGCATGTTGTTGAGCGCCGCGTCGAAGCGGCCGGCCACGATGGAAAGGCGGCGCTTGCCCATGACCGCAGCAAAGAGAAACTCGCGCAGGCCGTTGGCCATCTGGATGTTGGACAGGAAATATGGGATCAGCAGCAGGCCGATGATGACGTGAAACGGCGTCCCGGCCAGAATGAGCCCGGCCAGAACCGGGATGAGCGTGCAGGCCGACATCAGGATGACGGCCTTGGCCGAAGCATAGTTGCGGCCCACTATGGAGACGACCGAAGCAAGCAGCACGGTCAGACTGGCCAGCTCGGCGAAGGAATCCCGCAGCACATAGCTTGAGAAGAAGCATAGCATGCCGAGCGTCAGGCAGACGGCGGACGCACCGATCAGATAGCGTTTTTCCCATCGGTCGAGATCGTCATGGGACAGCGAGTGCTGTTTGGCCTGGTCGAACTGGTGCATGTCGAAGATGCGACCCATTGCTACGATCGCAAAGACGCCGGCGAAGGCAAGATAACGCCAGTCGTCGGTTTTCACATAGATGACGACGCAGGCTACAACGTGCGCGAGCAAGCCGAACCAGAGCGTCGTACGATTGCCATACAGCGCTCTGAGAAAAGATAGCCGCACATCTGCAGGTATCTCAGGTTTACGGCTTTGCCACATTCGATGCATTCAATCCCTTATATGGGGAGGCAATATCGCACTAATGACTTAAAAATATCTTTCGGGATATTAAACCACAAGCTGTCATGACAACCACCATAAGATGTATTCAGATATTTTCTAAGGAAAACCACAGCAGCACAACCCCCGGCAGGCGATTACAACCATAGGCATGCGCTATATTAGTTGTCCTAATATTACTGAAATGACCGCAAGCGGAGAAGAGGACAGGTTAGTTGTCCTGCCCCCCAGAATTAATCCAGATTAGTCAGAGTGGATATTCTACCGCGAGATTCCCGGCTCCTAGAGAAAAAACCTGTCATTACCGTGGCGACGCGGGAAATAACCCCTCAAGAAAGCTTCCAACCTTGTCAGAGCTGATGCCCGCCGTCGACGGTGATGATCGAGCCGGTCATGTAGCGGCTGGCATCGGAAGCCAGCATCAGCACAACCCCGTCCAGATCATCGGGTTCTCCAAGGCGCCGCATCGGATTCCGCCCTTTGAAGTAGCCCCCGGCAGGGCCTTGAAGCTGCTCTTCATTGATTCGCGTCGGAAACCATCCGGGCGAAATGGCGTTGACGCGAATATCGTGCGCGGCCCATTCCAGCGCCAGCGCCCGTGTCATCTGCGTAACGCATGCCTTGGACATGGAATAGGCGGCAGCGCCCTTCTGCGGACGCTCGCCCAGTATGCTGGTCGTATTGACGATGGAACCGCCCCGGCCGTGCCGGATCATGCGGCGCGCCGCCTCCTGCGCCACAAAGAAGGCGCCCGCGACATTGACCTCGAAAATATGCTCCAGCATGTCGCGCGTCGTATCGAGCGCGCGCGCCATATGCGCGACACCGGCATTGTTGAAGAGCGTGGTTATAGGTCCGAAACGCTCTTCCGCTTCATCGAAAGCGCGAATGATTTCATCCGGATGGGTTACATCCGCCATGATTTCCAGCACTTCGCCGCCCGATGGGCAAATGCTTTCCCCTGCATGGGTGCGCGAGATCGAAATCACGCGTGCACCGTGTCCCGCCAGCACATGAACCATGCGCAGACCCAACCCCGAAGAACCTCCCGTCACGGCAATGACCTTGCCCCGGACGGAGAAAAGCTGATCGTCAGTCATTCATCCCCTCAACTGCCAATCCGTCTTTATCCACTCCTAGAATATAGGGACCGGCATTTGAACCATTTTCGACCGTAAAAATCGGTTCAAATCAACACAATACACAGAAGGCGCGACAAATGACCTTGGACGTGGCCGAAAGACGACACCTCTTCGTGATTGCGCCCGCCATTGCAGAGAAGTAAGGAACGAAGCAAATAAGAGCATAATCCGACTGGTGGATACGAACATTATGCCCAAAACTCCTCGCCCTCTCGTCGCCGTGCCGACAGATGTGAAGCCGTTTGAAAACTACAACTGGCACGCCGCGCCCCAGCAATATCTGGAAGCCGCCATCGACGTTGCCGGCGTAACGCCGCTGCTGGTGCCAAGCTTCGGTGACCGGATGGACCTCGACGCCATTCTGGATGCCGTGGACGGCGTTCTCGTGACCGGCTCGAAATCGAATGTCCACCCGTCGCTATACGGCGTAGAGCCGAGCCCGGCCTTCGAGCCCTATGACAATGCCCGCGACGCGACATCGCTGCCGCTCATCCGCGCGGCCATTGAAAAGGGCGTTCCGGTGCTGGCGATCTGCCGCGGCATACAGGAGCTGAATGTCGCGCTGGGCGGGACGCTCGCCACCGAAATCCAGGAACTGGAGGGCCGCATGGACCACCGCGCCCCTGTGTCCGAGAGCCAGGCGGAGCGCTTCGCGATCCAGCACCCGATCAAGCTCAACCCGAATTCATGCCTCGCTGAAATCCTGAAGGAAGAGAGCGTGCGCGTGAACTCCGTTCACCGCCAGGCCATCGACAAGCTCGCACCGACGCTGGAAGTGGAAGCCGTGGCGGAAGACGGCACCATCGAAGCGGTGTCGGTCAAGGGCGCAAAGGGCTTCGTCGTCGGCGTCCAGTGGCACCCGGAATATTGGGCGCACACGGATGCCCCTTCCCGCAAGATATTCGAGGCGTTCGGCGATGCTGTGCGCCAACGCAGATTAGGGGAATAGGGGAATAGGGGAATAGGGGAATAGGGGAATAGGGTGATTGACGCAGAGGCGTCTAGCAAGCCCTTTCTTCACATACTCCCCTACTGCCTTACTCCCCTACTCCCTTAACATACTGCCCTATTGCCTTACTGCCTTAACAACATGCCCCGTCTCCGGCACCGGCGTCAGCGCCTCACCAGTGTCGAACCAGGCGATGAGATTGTCGATCACCAGATTGGCCATGTCGCGGCGGGTTCGGACCGAGGCGGAGCCGATATGCGGCAGCAGGACGGTGTTCGGCGCATTGAGCAGCGCCTGCGGCACATGCGGTTCGTTTGCGAAGACGTCGAGACCGGCAGCGGCAATCGTTCCGTTCTGTAGCGCCGCGGCCAGCGCTTCCTCATCCACCACCGAGCCGCGCCCGATATTGATGAGCACGCCTTCCGGCCCGAGCGCCTTCAAAACCTCCGCATTGACCGCCTTCGCCGTTTCCGCACCGCCCGGCGCCACCAGAATGAGCGTGTCGACGGCCTCGGCCAGTTCCTTGAGGCTTGGATAATATTCGTAAGTCACCTCAGGCGACTTGCGGCGATTATGATAGGCAATCGGCAGCCCGAACGCCTCGACGCGATGGGCGACCGCCTTGCCGATGCGGCCAAGGCCGAAAATGCCGACCTTCCGTCCGCGCAGCGAAAGCTTCGACAGCGGATAACGGCCTTCCTTCACCCAGTTGCCGGCGCGCAGGAATTCCTGCGACTTCGACAGTTCGCGCACCGTGTCGATCAAAAGGCCGATGGTCGTATCCGCCACTTCCTCGGTCAACACGTCCGGCGTGTTGGTGACCATGACATTTTTCGCGCCGGCATGTTTCGCATCGACCGCATCGTAGCCGACGCCGAAATTGCCGATGATTTCGAGATTGGGCAGAGCGTCGATCAGCGCCGAGTCGACGGTGGACATGCTGGCGATGCCTTTCACGTCCCTGGCCCAGCCAGCATCCAGAAGCGCCGTGTCGCCGCGCGCGATGCGCTGGACATTGAACTCGCCCGAAAGCCTCTGCACGGCATAGTCATCGAAATTGCCGAGCACCAGAATTGTCGCGTCGCGTTTTGTCATGGCATTCCTCATGCGTAGAGCATTTCCAGCAAAAGTGCGCAGCGGTTTTGCGTAGGATAATGCGTAAAGAAAACCGGACCGTGAAGAATATGGCCGGTGCGGGGGAAATCAGCCGTGTTTCGGCTTGGACGTCGATTGCCGGATATGCAGTTCCGGCTTGATGAGTTCCTGCATCGAGGAAACCTCGACGCCGTTCAGCTGGTCGAGCAGCGCGCGCGCCGCACGGCGTCCAACTTCACGCTGGCCGTTCCAGACGGTCGTGAGTGCTGGCGTCGCAATGGCCGCTTCCTCCAGATCGTCATAGCCGGTCACGGAAATGTCCTCGCCCGGCACCAGCCCGGCGCGGGCAATGCCGTTCATCAGGCCGATGGCCGTCAGGTCGTTCCAGCAGACCGCAGCCGTCGGCTTGTCCTTCAGCGCCAGAAACTGCGGCGCGACTTCAAAGCCGCCCTGCTTTGTGCGCGGCCCGGCAATGCGCCAGTCGGGGCGAACCTCAAGCCCGGCCTTTTCCATGGCCTGCACATAGCCGCGATAGCGGTCACGGCCCGTCGAGGTCTGGTCGGTGCCGCCGATCATGGCGATGCGCGTGTGGCCGAGCGAAATCAGGTGATTGGTGGCAAGCCCGATGCCATAGGCATCGTCGCCCCGGAAAACCGGCGCGTGAACGCCCTCGACGCTGCGCGCGATCAGCACGACCGGCAGGCCGTTATCTTCGGCAAGCTGGATATCTTCCGGCGGGGTGCCGATAGCGGGCGACATGATGACCCCGTCGGCGCCGAGCTGCAAAAGCGTATCCATGAAGGTGCGCTGCTTTTCAAGCTGGTCATAATGGTTGGACAGGATGAAGGTCTGGCGTGACCGGTCCAGTTCCGTTTCGATGGATTTGAGAATTTCCGCGAAGAACGGGTTCATGATGTCATGCACCACGACGCCGACAATGCCGGAACGCGAGGTGCGCAGGCTCGCAGCGCGACGGTTATAGATATAACCGATGGCGCGGGCATGTTCCTTGATCTTCTCGCGGGTCTGATCGGCAACGAGGGGGCTGTCGCGCAAAGCGAGCGAAACGGTGGCTGTCGAAACACCAAGCGCATCTGCGATGGTCGATAGCTTTATTTTCTGGGCCAAGTCGCCTCCCCAAATTGGTCCGTGCCGCAGTCGGAGACGCAGCCGCAACCTGACAAGGCAGGACGCGACCGTTCGTCCTGCGAACGGTTATGCCATTGCCATCCTTGAATTGGAAGCATTTTCGATAGCACGCAACTTGAAAAGTGTTTCACGGTTTCCCGCCAAGATGCGCGTCAAAACAAAGAGTTAGAGCCTGATGATCGGTGGGCTTATTCCACCTCGTCCTCTTCCAGCACTTCCGCTTCCGGCTCTTCCGCAAGGCGTGCGACACCGCGAAGCGCAAGATTGCTCTCCATCCGGCTCAGCATCTTGAGGAAGGTTTTCCGGTCCTTCTTGTCGAGCCCTTTCAGCATGTCTTTTTCCGTCTTGCGAATGGACTTCTCGATCGCCCTGATGGTCTCGAGGCCCGCCTGCGTCAGATAGACATGCGACTGGCGCTGATCGGTTTCCGAGGCGCGCTTTGCCACGAATCCCTGGCTTTGCAGCCGCGCAATGGTTTTGGTGATGGTCGGCGGCCGCACACCCAGACGCTGCGCCAGAACGCCCGGCGTCAGCCCGTCTTCGGCCGCCAGTTGCAGCATTACGGCATCCTGCCCGGCATAAAGCCCCTGTTCGAGCAGCCTGGTGGCCAGCACCGTCCGCGACAGTCTCGCCACGGATTGCAGCCGGTAAAGTACAACCGCCTTATTGTCCTTGCTCATCCCACCTCGCCCCTGTTCTTGGCTTTTGAACGCATCCCGAAAGGTGTGAACCGGCTTTCGGACAGGATGCGCGTTAAAATAAACCAGTTCCTGTCGCCTGATCGATAGTCCCGTACATCCATATATCGTAAAATATTGTCCGACTTATGAAACAATAAGGCCCGGTTGCTGTCATGGCTAATGGACGTTACGGTTCAGGCTCCGACGAAAAGAACAAAGCGAGGAAAACATGACCGATCTGCGCGATCAAAACAGCGACATGATTGTCGTCCTGCCCCTTGGCGCTCATGAACAGCATGGACCTCACCTGCCGTTTGAAACGGATACGATCATCGCCGAAGGCATTGTCGCGCGCGTCAGCGATGCACTGCCCGCCGATCTCAACGTCAACTTCCTGCCTGCCCAGCCGGTCGGCTATTCCATCGAGCATATGGACACGGAAGGAACGCAGAGCCTCGCCTTTGCCGAGGCCGTGAACCAGTGGATCGGCATCGGTGAAAACCTTCACGCGGGCGGCATTCGCAAGCTGGTCATGCTGAACGCGCATGGTGGCAACTCGCCCCTCATGACCATCGTCGCCACCGAACTGCGCACCCGCCTCGACATGCTGGCAGTCGCCACGAGCTGGACCCGCTTCGGCCTGCCGGAAGGCCTTATCGCGCCGGAGGAGAAGGCACTCGACATTCACGGCGGCTTCATCGAGACATCGGTGATGCTGGCGCTTCGCCCCGATCTGGTGGACATGTCGAAGGCGCGCAATTTCTCCAATGCCCAGTCACGCTATGCCGAGGAATTCAAGTTCCTGCGCGCCTATGGCCCGCACGCCTTCGGCTGGAAGATGCACGACCTCAACCCGGAAGGCGTCGCAGGCAACGCGGCCGCCGCAACGGCGGAAGCAGGCGAAAAGCTGATCGCCAACGCGGTGACAGGTTTCATCGAACTCCTGCGCGATGTCGACAGGTTCGACCTCGCCCGGTTCAAGTCGCAACGCCTCGCCAGTCAGCCGAGCTGACAAACCAGCCTATTCGAGCCAATTTTCGACCGATAATTCGCTGACCCGCGCAAATTCCGAAACATTGGCCGTCACCACGGTTTTCCCAAGCGTGGCGGCATGGGCTGCGATCAATAGATCATTGCCGCCAATCGGCTGCCCTTTGGTTTCGAGGGCCGCCCGAAGCGCTCCGTATCTTGCATCGGCAGGAAGGTCGAAGGGCAGGATGGGAATCTCCTGAAGAATGGCCTCGACACGTTCAGCCAGGACGGGCGAACCTTTTTTCGAGACGCCGTAACGCAGCTCCGCAGCTACGATGACGCTTGTGCAGACGGCATCCGCGCCTACCCGCCGTATATGTCCGGCTACCGAACCGCCGGGATTTTTCACCAGATCGCTGATGATGTTGGTGTCCAGCATATAGCGCATCAGAAGATGTCTTTCGGTTTCAACGGAAGGTCGGCAATATCGGGCAATGCCTCGTCGAGAGGCTCCCAGCTATCAAGCAGGGCCAACAGTCCGCCCCGTCGCAGCGGTTCGACAATGAGCCGGTCGCCATCGCGTGTGATCAATGCACGATCGCCCGGCAACTCGAACTCAACCGGAATCCGGATCGCCTGATTGCGATTATTGCGGAACAGCCGGACTTCCCGTGATTTGGGGCGGGGTTTCTGTGACATTTCCTCACCTCCTTTGGCATATACAGTAAACATATGCCGGAAAGGGCCATTCTTCAACCCCCGCGCTCCTGTCGTCATCGTGAACGACAACAATGTAATATTATAGCATTGCATATGGCATTCACGCCGCCCTTCCCTTATATGAATTGTCCTATCCGGGGTTTCGGTGCTGGCCGCTTCGCGTGGCCGTTCTGAACCCGACTTCAAAGGCCACAACTTCAAGAGGCATGACCATGAGCCAGGCTGAAGCCCAAACCGAAGCTCCGTCTGAAACCAAGACGACCACTGAAGCTGGCCGCATTCCCGTGACCGTTCTGACCGGTTATCTGGGTTCGGGCAAAACCACACTTCTCAACCGCATCCTGACCGAGAACCACGGCAAGCGCTATGCGGTCATCGTCAATGAATTCGGCGAGATCGGCATCGATAACGACCTGATCGTCGAGTCGGACGAAGAAATCTACGAAATGAACAATGGCTGCATCTGCTGCACCGTGCGCGGCGACCTGATCCGCGTGGTGGAAGGGCTGATGCGCCGCCCGGGCCGCTTCGACGCCATCATCGTGGAAACCACCGGCCTTGCCGATCCGGTTCCTGTTGCGCAGACCTTCTTCATGGATGACGACGTGCGCGCCAAGACTGGCCTTGACGCCGTTGTGGCCCTCGTGGACGCCAAGCACTTGCCGCTGCGCCTGAAGGACAGCCGCGAGGCGGAAGACCAGATCGCCTTTGCCGACGTGGTGCTCATCAACAAGACCGATCTCGTGACGCCGCAGGAACTGGCGGCTATCGAGGCGACCGTGCGCGCCATCAACCCGCACGCCATCATCCATCGCACCGAGCGCGCCTCCATCCCGCTCGACCGTGTTCTGGATCGCGGCGCCTTCGACCTCAAGCGCGTTCTGGACAACGATCCGCATTTCCTCGACCACGATCATCCCGACCACGTATGCGGACCCGACTGCGATCACGATCACCATGATCATGACCATCATGGGCATGACCATGGGCACGGGCACCACGCGCATGATCACGATCATGATCATCACCACGACCACGACCATGTATGCGGTCCTGATTGCGATCATGACCATCATCACCACGATCACGCGTCGCCGATCCATGACGTGACGGTGAAATCGGTATCGCTCCGGGCTGGTGAAATCGACCCGGCGAAATTCTTCCCGTGGATACAGAACATCACCCAGACGCAGGGTCCGAACATTCTGCGCCTCAAGGGCATCATCGCTTTCAAGGACGACCCGGACCGCTATGTGGTGCAGGGCGTGCACATGATCATCGAAGGCGATCACCAGCGCGCCTGGAAGGAAGACGAAAAACGCGAAAGCCGCCTCGTCTTCATTGGACGCGAACTCGATCCCGCCGCCCTGAAGGCCGGTTTCGAGAACAGCCAGGCGAAATAACGCCCGGTTCTGGACGAACCGGGTTATTCCCTGTTCAATTCTTCGCATTTCCAGTAAGCCATTCCAAGCCTTGCTGGAAATGCCCTTCGTCAATAACAATACCGGAAGCCGATGCCTACAGTAGCTCCGCTCGACCTCGAAGGTCATTGTCTTTATGCGCGCTTTGTCGGCGGCATTCCCTTCTTCGCCATGGCCGATGGCTCGATCCATCAGCTCAACAATGAAAGCAAGACCTCAACCGCCCATGACGGCCTGTTGAGCGCAACCGTTTCCGTTGACGGAAAGTCACTCATCACCGGCGGCGAAGATGGTCGTGTGTGCCGCACGGACGCCGACGGGACGGTCACCGAACTTGCGAAGATTCCGCGCAAATGGATGACCGCAGTGGCGGCAGGTCCGGGCGGCACGGTCGGCTTTGCGTCGGGGCGCACCGCCTGGACACGCACCTCAGACGGCAAGGTTCAGGAATTTGCGCAGGAACGCAGCGTCGAGGGCATAGCCTTTGCGCCGAAGGGCCAGCGGCTGGCGATTGCGCGCTATAACGGCGCGACGCTGATCTGGACCGGCACGGCGGCAAAGCCCGTCGAACTGGAATGGAAAGGCGCGCATATCGGCGTGATCTTCTCGCCCGATGGCCGTTTCCTCATCACCTCGATGCAGGAAAACGCGCTGCATGGCTGGCGTCTCGAAGATACGAAGCACATGCGCATGACCGGCTATCCGGCGAAGGTGAAGGACTGGTCGTGGAGCGCCAAGGCCAAGTGGCTCGCCACTTCCGGCGCGCCTGCGGCAATCGTCTGGCCTTTCGCTGGCAAGGACGGCCCGATGGGCAAGGCCCCGCTGGAGCTTGGCCTTCGCGGCGACAGCATGGTGACATCGGTGGCCTGCCACCCGGTCGAGGACATTGCGGCCATCGGCTATAATGACGGCATGATCCTGATCGCGCGTTTTGCCGACAGCAAGGAAGTGCTGTTGCGCCGCCCCGGCAAGGGCGCAATCACCAGCATGGGCTGGGACGATCAGGGCCAGCGGCTCGTCTACGGCTCCGAGGCCGGGGATTGCGGTGTGGTTTCGATAGCGGATTAGAGCGGACCCGAAAAGTGTGAAACGATTTTCGGAAAAGATGCGCGTAAAAACAAATGATTAGAGCGCCGATCTGATTCAATCAGATCGAAACGCGCTCTAGACCCTGAACAGAAACCGTAGTCGCGGGGGAAACAGCCCTTTGGACTGATTCCCCGTTTCATCCACACAAGTGGACTGCTTGCAGATCCTCAGACCTGATCGTTTCGTTTGGCGCGAGCCACGCCGAAAAGACCAGAGATCACCAGCGCCACGCCGACGCCCATCACCCCGTAACCCAATGCATTCGACGCAATGTCGCTCTGATTAGCGGAGGCAATGGCTGCGGCAGCTTCCGATGCGCCAGAGCCACCGGCCTTTGCATCCATCATAGCGACCATGCCCGGCTCGTTGCATTTCGGCAGCAACGACGATTTGGCATCGGCATTGTCACCATAAATATTCTGGATGATTTTTTCGCAGCGCTGTTGATCGGCACTCGAAACAGACGAGCCGCTTGCCTGATAATAAAATCCGCCTGCCACGAAAGCTGCGCCGATAACGGCCATCAGAACAGACGAACCTTTAGAACTTCTTCGAATCATACGATTTCCTTATTTAGATCTAGAATAGCTAATAGATCACACCGGCAACGGACCAACAATCGCAATCAATCCGCAGCGGTTTTATCCTGTTCATACAGGAGGAAGAGAATTTCAGTATGCTTTCACGTCGTTCTATTGTCCTCGGCGGAGTATCGGCAGTCTTTTCGACGTCCCTGCTCGTCGAAAAGACTTTCGCAACCGCCCCTGCGGCCGAGGTCGAACCATGGGCGCAAAAGCTGATTGCAGCGGCGGAAAGCCAGGTGGGAACGACGGTTCGCTATGACTCCGCCTATACACAGTTGAAATATCCCGGCGGGGACGTTCCTCTCGATCGAGGCGTCTGTACGGATGTCATCATCCGCGCCTATCGACAGGCGTTGAATGCGGACCTACAGGCGCTGGTCCATAACGATATGCGGAAAGCTTTCACGCAATATCCGAGAAACTGGGGCCTGAAGCGTCCCGACCCGAATATTGACCACCGTCGCGTGCCGAACCTTGCCGTGTTTTTCAACAGGAGCAATGCGGCTTTACCGGTGACAAAAGCCGCACAGGATTATCGTCCGGGTGACCTCGTTACACAGATGCTTCCCGGAAACCTGCCGCATATAGCCATCGTTACACAGCGCTATAATGCCGAGCACACGTCCTTTGGTTGTTCACAATATCGGTGCAGGAACCCGGATTGAAGACCGGCTGTTTGAGTTCCCCATTACCGGCCACTTTCGCTATCGCCCGAATGCATGAAGCAAAGCCCGATCAGGGAGACTGACCGGGCTTCATTCAGATTGACGCTAGCTGTATTACTGGCCGCGTCGTGCAACCGCCGGCGCGCCATCCGGTCCGAGCGAAGCCACCCATTGGCTGATGGCTGCGACGTCCTTTTCGCCCAGCATATGATCCGCATCGATGGTGCGGGCGTCGACGCGCGCGCCGCCGGAGCGCAGAAGTGCTGAAAGCGCTGGCGCAAACGGTGAGTAGAGCTTGTCATCCTCGCCCGTAATGGTCAGAACGCGCGCCTTGCTCAGATTGGCGGCGGGCGCATTGTCCAGAACCGGCATCGAACGCATCAGCACGGCGCGCTTCACCAGATCAGGGTGAAGCATCATGGTCGCCGCCAGAAGATTGGCGCCATTCGAATAGCCCACGAAGGTTGCGTGGGTGAGGTCGAGTTCCTTGTCGTCGGCCAGACGCGTGAGGAAGGTCACGAAGGCATTGGCTTCGAGCTTGATGTCCTTCTGGTCGAACTTCACCGGCGTGATGCGCTTGTACCAGCGCGTGCCGCCATCCTGCATCACGCGGCCACGAATGCCGAGCAGCGTGGCGCGTGGCCAGATTTTGGTCGCCATCGGCACAAGGCTGGTTTCATTCCCGCCCGAACCGTGCAGCAGGATCACCAGCTCGTTCGAGGCGTTTTCCGGCTTGTAGAAGCGATGGATGAACTGCCTGCTGCGCGAAAAATTCTGTTCAGGCGTCGTTTCCGTATCCATCTTCTTCTCGCGCATTGTCACGCCTTCACCAAGCTTGGGAGCGCCCTGCTCTTCTTTCATCGATGCGGCAATCGCGTTCAGGGCCTTGCCCTGACCGTTCGTCGAAACGGGCTGGCCTTCGGCAAGAGCCGGGCCGACCGTCACCGTAAGTGCAGCTGCCGCCAGAGCGGCCATAAACATCTTCTTTACCATGATCTCAACATAGCCAATGAGACGTTAACGAAGGTTTGAAGGCAGCTCTTCCCAGGTGCGTCCCCACCCCTGCCGGTTTGAATGATAGTCACTCTTAGCAGATGACTTTTAGCGAGAATGTGGCGTCGCGCACGAAAAATTACATCATGTTACAATCTTGCAATATCCGCGCCCGGCTTCAACAATGCGTGAATGGCCGAGCGTCCGCAAATTATCCATGCTTTTGACGCCTTTACGTGGGAACATGCTGTCAACATAGACAGACGGCACCTGCCACAAATGGGGAGCAAGCAACCATGAGCACCTTCAAACCCGGTCGCTTTTCGTCCGCCCGTCTCACTTATGATGCGGTGACGCCCAAAAGCCTTTATCTCAACCGCCGTTCGTTCATGGCCGGCGCGGGTGCTCTGGCCGCTGCCAGCATCGCGTCTTCGGCCCTTGCCGAACCGCTCAGGGCGAAGGCTTCCGCCTATAAGGTGGACGAGAAGCTGACGCCGCAGGAAGCGGTGACGACCTACAATAATTTCTACGAGTTCGGCACGGACAAGAGCGATCCTTCCGCCAATTCCGGCAATTACAAGCCGCTGCCGTGGAAGCTCACGGTCGACGGTCTTGTGAAACAGCCGAAGGAATTCGACATTCAGGAACTGATTGCCAAGATGCCGCTTGAAGAGCGCATCTACCGGATGCGCTGCGTCGAGGCGTGGTCGATGGTCATTCCCTGGATTGGCTTTCCGCTCGCAAGCCTTCTGTCGCAGGTGGAACCGCTTGGCTCCGCCAAATATATCGCCTTCACCGGCGTCGTGCGGCCGGAGGAAATGCCGGGCCAGACCGGTCTCTTTCAGGTTCTCGACTGGCCTTATATCGAGGGCCTGCGTCTCGATGAGGCCAATCATCCGCTGACCATCCTTTCGGTCGGCCTTTACGGTGAGACCTTGCCCAATGCGAACGGCGCACCGATCCGGCTCGTGGTGCCGTGGAAATACGGCTTCAAGGGCATCAAGGCGATCACCAAGATCAGCTTCGTCGAAAAGCAGCCGCCGACCTCGTGGCAGCAGCAGGCCGCCAATGAATACGGTTTCTACGCCAATGTGAACCCGGAGGTCGATCATCCGCGCTGGAGCCAGGCGACCGAGCGGCGTATCGGCGAAGGCGGTTTTCTGGGGTCCGGACGGCGCCCCACCCTGCCCTTCAACGGCTATGGCGAGGAAGTCGCCTCGCTTTATGCGGGCATGGACCTGAAGGTGAATTACTGACATGGCGGCGGCGACAGGCAGGAAGAAGACCCTTCGACCGGGCGAGTGGAAAATCTGGCTGCTCTATGCCGCCGGGTTCGTTCCGGCGGTCTGGACATTCTATCTGGGCCTCACGGACAGCCTTGGCGCCGATCCGGTCAAGACCTTTGAACACACGCTTGGCCTGTGGGCGCTGCGCTTTCTGATCCTGACCCTGATGGTTACGCCGATCCGCGACCTCACCGGCATTGCGTTTCTGCGTTACCGGCGCGCGCTCGGCCTGCTCGCCTTCTATTATGCGCTGATGCACTTCGCCACCTATATGGTGCTGGATCAGGGCCTGAACATTTCCGCCATCGTCGCCGATATCGTGCGGCGACCCTTCATCACCATCGGCATGATCAGTCTGGTCCTGCTGGTGCCGCTGGCGCTTACCTCCAACAACTGGTCGATCCGCAAGCTCGGGCGGCGCTGGAACAGCCTGCACAAGCTGGTCTATGTGGCGATTGCGGGCGGCGCGATCCATTTCATCATGTCGGTGAAAAGCTGGCCTGCGGAACCGGTCATCTATGCCGGGATCGTCGGCGCGCTTCTGCTGTGGCGTCTGGTGCGTCCACACGCCCGCAACCGCAAGCCTGTTTCCCGCCCGCGCGGCGAAGCAATGGCGGCAAAGAAATAAGCCCTGACGCGCCAATAACTTTCTACAGTTCCTGATGTAGAAACTTAAATTAATTATTCTGACAGTTACCCCCATGACATGACGATGCAAATCATGTCAGTATCGCCGCAATTTCCGCATGCAAACTAAATCCCGGCAGCGGCAACCGACGAATACGGAATGCATATGTCATCTCTCCTGAAATCGGCTCCCGTCCGCATCGCAGGCAAATTCGTCTTCATTTTATTCACCCTCGGCTTTTCGATCTGGGCCAGCTTCGCCATGTGGTTCCAGCTGCCCTTCGGCGATGCGGTGCGCGGGTCGGTCATCGCCGCCTGGCTTTTGATCGTGCTTGGCGTGATCATTGGCGAAAGACATTACAGCTGCTGGCGAAGGCGGCTCTTCTTCTGCCTTCTGGCGCTGGCGATACTGGCGGCCTGGTCCACGGTGCGCCCCTCCCTCAACCGCATATGGGCGCCCGATGTCGCCCGCACGGTGACCGGGCAGGTCAATGGCGACATCGTCACCCTTTCCAATGTGCGCGATTTCATCTGGCGGACCACGGAAGATTTCACGCCCAACTGGAAGGAAGAAACCTACGATCTCAGCAAGATCACGTCGGTGGATGTCTTTCTTTCCTACTGGTCGAGCCCGGCAATCGCCCATACGCTTCTGTCGTTCGGCTTCGAGGATGGCCGCCATGTGGTCTTTTCCGGCGAAATCCGCCGTGAGCATCATGAGGTCTATTCGCCCATTGCCGGCTTCTTCCGCAAATTCGAGCTCGCGATGATTGCCGCGGAGGAACGCGATATCATTTATCTGCGCACCAATGTCCGCAAGGAAAACGTCTACCGCTACCGCGTGAAGCTGCCGCCTGCGGGCGCGCGCGAACTCTTCCTGTCCTATGTCGGACTTGGCAACGAGCTGGTGGAACAGCCGAAATTCTATAATACGCTGACCGCGAACTGCACCACGATCATCTTCCACATGGCGCGGGTGCTGGACCCGACCTTCCCCTTCGATTACCGCATTCTTCTGTCAGGCTACCTGCCTGGCTACCTGCACGATCACGGCTGGATCGAGAATGGCGGCACGCTGGAGGAAACGCGCCAGCGCGCATCTATCGATGCAAGGGCGCTCGCAGGCGGACGCGACGGTTTTTCGGAGCGCATACGAGAATAGAAAAACCCCGCCGGAGCCGGAACTTCGACGGGGTTTTCTTTGGTATGAAGAGATTACACCGCAGCGGTGATGATGATCTCGACCTTGTAGTCAGGCGTTGCCAGCGCTGCTTCGCCGGTGGCGCGTGCAGGCGTGTGAGCCGGATCGACCCATGCATCCCAGACGGCGTTCATTTCTGCAAAGTCCTTCATGTCGGCAAGCCAGATGATGGCCTGAAGGATCTTGGTCTTGTCGGAGCCCGCTTCCTTGAGAAGACGGTCCACCTCGGCCAGAACGGCCTTGGTCTGTTCGGTGACGCTGGCGCCCGGATTGCCCACCTGACCGGCGAGATAAACGGTGTTGCCGTGAATGACGGCCTGGCTCATGCGTGGGCCGACCCCGATGCGACGGATGCTCATGGTGAACTCCTCTCAATACTGCTCTTCTGCGGGATGGTCCCGCATGTGAAAACGTTGCGCATCCTTATTAAAGCCCTAGTTTGCTTTGGCAATGCCAATGCCAGCCCGATTTGCGCAATTTCAGCAAAAAGAGGAGGACAGCCATGTCGCAACCGCTCGCCGAGATTTATCGCGACTATATAGCATGCCTCAACCGGCAGGCCTGGGACGACCTCGGGCTTTATGTACATGAAGAGGCCGTTCACAATGGCAGAGCATTGGGGCTCGGCGGCTATCGCGCGATGCTGCAACAGGATTTCGAGGCGATCCCGGACCTGCGCTTCAACATCGAACTCCTTGTCAGCGAACCGCCGCGTATCGCCAGCCGCCTCCTGTTCGACTGCACGCCGAAGGCGATGCTGTTCGGGCTGCCGGTTAATGGCAAACGGGTCCGGTTTGCAGAGAATGTTTTCTATGAATTCGAGAATACGCTGATAAGGAAAGTCTGGTCCGTCATCGACAAGGCAGCGATTGAAGCACAGCTGTGATATAGCATCCGCCACCATTGACTCTTTGTCCCCCTCCCCCTATAAGCCGCGTCACGTTCGCCCGCGCGGGTTTACGGATGGTTTTGTGCTGTCCGTCGCAAGGGTCAAGAACCAGCTCCTGTTCAATAGAGCATGATCCCGAAAGGTGAATAACGGTTTCGGACAAGATCATGTTCAACGGAAAAACAGAATCAAGAAGGGCCGCACACCGCGGTATTAAATAAATGAAGCGCACTTACCAGCCATCCAAGATCGTCCGCAAGCGTCGTCACGGTTTCCGTGCACGCATGGCAACCACCGGCGGCCGCAAGGTTCTCGCCGCTCGCCGTTCGCGTGGCCGTAAGCGGCTTTCCGCTTAATCTTTTCCCGCGCGGCTGCGCGGTGACGAAAAGAATGAAGACGCCAAAGCAAATACTCCGCCTTCGCAAGAGAGCGGAGTTTTTGGCTTTGAGGAATGGTGAAAAGCGACGTGGTCCGCTATTTCTTCTTGAGGTCCGGGAACGGACCGAAGAGGAATCGCAAGCCGCCAAGATCGGCGAAAAACCCCGTGCAGGTTTCACCGTAACGAAGAAGAACGGCAATGCCGTGATACGCAACCGCATCCGCCGCAGGCTCAGAGAAGCGGTACGTTGTCACGCAGGGCGTGACATGGCGCCTTCGACCGACTATGTGATCGTAGCGCGCGAGCAAGCCCTCACTGCGCCCTTTTCGCGACTGACCGAAGAACTCTCCCGCCGCATCAAGGCGAAGGGTGAACGGCGGGGCGATGGGAAACGCCGAACGGAAAGACCGGAATCAGGACCCGTCAATGGAAAATAATCGTAATTTCTTCATCACCATTGCCCTGTCCATCCTCGTGCTGACGCTGTGGCAAGTGTTTTATCTGGGTCCGAAGACGGAAGCCCAGCGGGAGCAGGCACGCATTGAGGAGCAGCAGCAGCAGAAACAACAGGCGACGCAGCAGCAGGCGCAAGGTGGCCAGAACGGCGACACGCCGCAGATGCCTGCCGCCTCCGGGAACATTCCCGGCCACGGCGATGTCGCAGCCGGCGGCGGCACGCTGACCCGCGAGGCTGCGGTCGCCCAGACGCAGCGCATCGAAATCGACACGCCTTCGCTGCGTGGTTCGATCAACCTGACCGGCGCCCGTCTCGATGACATCTTCCTCAAGAACTATCACGAGACCGTCGACGACAATTCGCCGAACATCGAACTGCTCGCGCCCTCGGCGCTGAAGCAGGGCTATTTCGTCGAACTGGGCTTTACCGGCAACGACACGACCGGCCCGGTTCCCGGACCGAACACGGTCTGGACCGTGGAAGGCAACAACCGGCTGACGCAGACGACGCCCGTTACGCTGACCTATACCAACGAGAAGAACATCACCTTCAAGCGCGTCATTTCGGTTGACGAATCCTACATGTTCTCGGTGGAGGACACGATCGTCAACAATTCCGGCGCGCCGATCTCGCTTGCTTCCTATGGCCGCGTGACCCGCTTCAACCAGCCGGAACATGCCAGCGCCACCTATGTGCTCCACGAGGGCCTGATCGGCGTCATGGGCCAGGACGGTCTGCAGGAAATCAAATATTCCAAGATCGAGGACAACAAGGACATTTCGTTCAAGGACGTCAGCGGCGGCTGGCTCGGCATCACCGACAAATATTGGGCGGCAACGCTCATTCCGCCGCAGGACGAAAAGTTCACCGGCCGTTTCTCGCACTTCACCAATGATCGCCCGCGCTATCAGGCCGATTTCCTCGGCGCGCCGATGACCATTGCCGCCGGCCAGACGCAGACATTGAAGAACCATGTCTTCGCCGGTGCGAAAGTGGTTTCCCTCATCAAGAACTACGAGGAAAAGCTCGGCATCAAGCAGTTTGAACTGCTGATCGACTGGGGCTGGTTCTACTTCATCACCAAGCCGATGTTCTATCTCATCGACTGGATCTACAAATTCTCGGGCAATTTCGGCGTCGCCATCCTGGTCGTCACCGTTCTGCTCAAGGGCCTGTTCTTCCCGCTTGCCAACAAGTCGTACAAGTCGATGGCACGCATGAAGCTGGTGCAGCCGAAGCTCACTGAAATCCGCGAGAAATATGCGGATGACAAGATGCGGCAGCAGCAGGAGATGATGAAGCTCTACAAGGAAGAGAAGATCAATCCTCTTGCCGGTTGCTGGCCGGTGCTGGTGCAGATTCCGGTGTTCTTCGCGCTTTACAAGGTGCTCTACGTCACCATCGAAATGCGCCATGCGCCGTTCTTCGGCTGGATTCAGGACCTTGCAGCGCCCGATCCGACCTCGATCTTCAACCTGTTCGGCCTTCTGCCATTCGGCGTGCCGCACTTCCTGATGATCGGCGTCTGGCCGCTTTTGATGGGCATCACCATGTTCCTGCAGATGCGCATGAACCCGACGCCTCCAGACCCGACGCAGGCTGCGATCTTCACCTGGATGCCGGTTATCTTCACCTTCATGCTGGCTTCGTTCCCGGCTGGTCTGGTGATCTACTGGGCATGGAACAACTTGCTCTCCATTACCCAGCAGGGCATCATCATGAAGCGCCAGGGCGTGAAGATCGAGCTCTTCGACAATCTCAAGAGCCTCTTCAAGCGAAAGCCGAAAGAGGCGAAAAAATAGACCTTAAAGAACCCCGCTTTGGCGGGGTTTTTTATGCCGTCATGTTGACAATGCGGCTCATAACATTGATGCGTGTACTCAATAGAATACACCATCGGGACAGAACCATTGAGCGAGCAGGATAAGAAGCAGGCGGCGATCAGGGCCGCTCAGGCGGCGGCGGACGCGGTCCGGGAAGCCCAGGCGGCGCTCGTCGAGGAAGGTCGTCTGCTTTTCAAGAAATCGTGGATTTTCATCCGCGGCGTGCCGTCGATGAAATTCCTGCCGCCGGAAGGCCCGGTGGAAATCGCCTTTGCGGGCCGCTCCAATGTCGGCAAGTCGTCGCTCATCAATGCGCTCGTCAACAAGAAGGGCCTTGCGCGCACCTCCAACACGCCGGGCCGCACACAGGAACTGAACTATTTCGTTCCGGACGGCTATTCGGGCGAGAATGGCGACCTGCCGCCGCTGGCGCTCGTCGACATGCCGGGCTATGGTTTCGCCGAGGCTCCGAAGGCGCAGGTGGATGCGTGGACCCGGCTGGTGTTCGATTATCTGCGCGGCCGCACCACGCTGAAACGCGTTTATGTGCTGATCGACGCCCGCCACGGCATCAAGAAAAATGACGCGGAAGTGCTCGACCTTCTCGACAAGGCGGCAGTGTCCTATCAGATCGTGCTGACCAAGATCGACAAGATCAAGCCTGCCGGGGTGCCGCGCCTCCTGGAAGAAACGCACAAGCTCACCTACAAGCGCGCAGCCTGCTTTCCCGGCATCATTGCAACATCGTCGGAAAAGGGCGTAGGTCTGGACGAGCTGCGAGCGGCAATCGCCTTGCTTTTGAAAGAATACTGATACTATCTGTTCTTTCGCATGTCTAAATCCCAAAACCGGTTCCCGGTTTTAAGGACATGCTCTATCCCGGGCAGCTTTCAGGCTGCCCGTTCAGCCCTTCATTGAGGCGCTCGAAACTGGCGCTGACATGCCCCTCGCCGCGTTTTATATGCAGCACATAGATGCTGTCGAAATCCTCGCCGCGCCATTTCGGCACTTCGGCCTTGTCGCCGCCATTGTCCTTCAGGAGATTGCGGGCCAGTTCGTAAATCTGCTTGTGTTCCCAGCCAACCAGTATAGTCGCGTTGGCAAATCCGGGCTGTTCGAGCGCCTTCTGCAATTTTCCGATCTCATCATAGCCAAAACGCGTATCAACCGGCATTCCAAACCGGATGGCGGTCGGCTCCACGGTCGCGAGCGGGCGGATATAGGCATAGGAAACGCCGCTATCCGTCTTCTCCTGCGCGGGATCGGGCGCAAAGATGGCGTCAGGCTTGCCAAAATCCCGCGCGAGGACGCCGGGCAGTTTGAGCGAGCGGTTGAGCCCCTGGCAACTCAACTGCCCCATGCCGCCTTCCGGCTTTTCTCCATGACGAATGAGCACGAGGGTCTCGGTGGTTTCGGCGGTCTGCGCGGCAGGGGACACGGCAGCGCCCGCAAGACAGGCAAAGGCGGCAATCAAAACTCTACGCATGAAACGGGCTTTCTGAAATTTGTGGGTTCAAAACGGGTTACCTCTTAGACGAACCAGCCTTTTGTGGCGAAAAATAAACGCCGGAGGCTGGTTTCGCGGATTCCATTTGCGATAAATCCGGTCTAGACATGACTGCCTCTTTTGCCCTGTCGCCTGCCATGGAGCCCGCGATGACGACACTTGAAAACCCTGAAATGCAAGCGCAACTCCTGTCCGCAGCCCTGCCCTATATGCAGCGCTACGAGAACAAGCATGTCGTCGTCAAATATGGCGGCCACGCCATGGGCAATCCGGAGCTGGGCAAGGCGTTCGCGCGGGACATCGCGCTCCTGAAACAGTCCGGCATCAACCCGATCGTCGTGCACGGCGGCGGCCCGCAGATTCAGGCCATGCTGACCAAGCTCGGCATCGAATCCCGCTTTGAAGGCGGATTGCGCGTCACCGACGAAAAGACCGTCGAAGTGGTGGAAATGGTTCTGGCCGGCTCCATCAACAAGGAAATCGTCGCGCTCATCAATGCCGAAGGCGAATGGGCCATCGGGCTTTGCGGCAAGGACGGCAACATGGTCTTCGCGCAGAAGGCGCACAAGACCGTCGTCGACCCCGATTCGAACATCGAAAAAGTGCTGGACCTCGGCTTTGTCGGCGAACCGGCGGAAGTCGACCGCACTTTGCTCGACCTGCTCGCCCGCTCCGAAATGATCCCCGTCATCGCGCCGGTTGCGCCGGGCCGCGACGGCCATACCTATAACATCAATGCCGACACTTTCGCGGGCGCCATCGCGGGCGCGCTGGCTGCAACGCGCCTTCTGTTCCTCACGGACGTTCCGGGCGTTCTCGACAAGGACAAGAATCTCATCAAGGAATTGTCGGTTGCCGATGCGCAGGCGCTCATCAAGGATGGCACGATTTCCGGCGGCATGATCCCGAAGGTCGAAACCTGCATCGATGCGATCCGGCGCGGCGTTGAAGGCGTTGTCATCCTCAACGGCAAGACCCCGCATTCCGTGCTGCTTGAACTGTTCACCGAGCATGGTGCTGGCACGCTTATCGTTCCGTAATAAAAGGAGCGTGCCTATCGTTCTATAGGCAGCAAACCGCCTCCGGGCGGCTTTTGTCCTGGAGCTCTAGCCGCCCAGCTGTTTGGCGACGCGTTCCCTTAGGAAGCGTGCTACAAGTGACCGATGAAATTTGATATTTGTTTTGCAGAAGTCCAGCATACCGAGTGGCTGGCGATGCATGACCTGCATGTACCGCCTCACTGGGTGAAGCGCTGTGTCGCCAATAGCGAATACATAATCGCTTTGACTGACGCTGATCCTGTCGGCTTTCTCCGCTTTAGCTGGTTCTGGGGAGCACTGCCCTATATGGATATGATTCAGGTCAGCCCCGAATACCGGCGCTGCGGCATAGGCAGATCGCTCTTCCGTTTCTGGGAAACAAAGATGCGGGAATGTCATGCCACGACATGATGACATCCAGTGTCGCCAGCGAACAGGAGCCGCAGGCCTGGCATCGAAGCAACGGATTTCGCGAAAGCGGAAGCATTTCCTTTGGCGCGTTTCAACCTGAAGCCGAGGTCTTTCTGATCAAGGACATCCGGTAGATATTATCAAGCGGTGACATAAGAACCATGACCAATCAACCTGATGCCTCGGCTTTTGCCCACGTCACCGACTGGGTGTTCGACCTCGACAACACGCTCTACCCGCACGCCGCCAATCTGTTTGCGCAGATCGACGTCAAGATGACGAGCTATGTCGAGGCGCTGCTGAACCTGCCGCGCGACGAAGCGCGCAAGATTCAAAAGCAGTTCTATCTGGAATATGGCACCACGCTGAAGGGCCTGATGGAATGTCACCAGATCGATCCGGATGACTTTCTGCAAAAGGTCCATGATATCGACTATTCCTGGCTGAAACCCGATCCGGCGCTTGGGGAAGCCATCAAGGCGCTGCCGGGCCGCCGCTTCATCTTCACCAATGGCGACCGCGGCCATGCCGAACGCGCCGCCCGTCAACTCGGGATCCTCGATGATTTCGACGATATTTTCGACATTGTGGCGGCAGGCCTGACACCGAAGCCGGAATCGGTCACCTATGACCGCTTCCTCGGCGCTTTCGGTATCGATGCGGGCAAGGCCGTCATGTTCGAGGACCTTGCGCGCAATCTGGTCGTTCCCAAAGCCCTCGGCATGAAAACCGTTCTGGTCGTGCCGAACAACTTTGAGCCTACTTTTTCGGAAATATGGGAAAGCGATCCCGAGTTCACCGATCACGTGGACTATGTGACGGACAACCTGACCGGATTTCTGGAACAGATCGTTGCAGTCAGATAGACATTTTACCGGCCTTGAAAAACGTATCGACGAGGCTGCTCACCGCCTTCTCGACAAACTGCCCCGTCACAAGACCACGGATGCGCTGATCGAATTTCAGGTTTTCGGGCTGAAACAGGCATGGGCCTGCCTTTTCGGCGGCGCCATGCTGGGGCTCATCATCATGACCCGCTGGTTCTGGCCGGATGGCGGCGCGGGGTTCATCACGCGCTATGATTTCCTCTTCCTCTCCGCACTCGCGATCCAGCTTGCCATGCTGGTCTTCAAGCTCGAGGCATGGGAGGAAGCCAAGGTCATCCTGATTTTCCATGTCGTCGGCACGGCGATGGAAATATTCAAGACCCATGCCGGTTCATGGGTCTATCCCGAAGAAAACTTCTTCCGCATTGGCGGCGTACCGCTGTTTTCAGGCTTCATGTATGCGGCTGTCGGCTCCTATATGGCGCGCATCAACCGCATCTTCGATATAAGGCTGAACCACTATCCGCCGCTCTGGATGACCGCGCTTCTGGCCGCCGCGATCTATGTCAATTTCTTCGCGCACCACTTCATCTGGGATGCGCGCTGGCTGCTTTTCGCGGCAACCTTCGCGCTCTACTGGCGCACGACCATGCATTACCGCGTCTTTCGCTTCCGGCATAAAATGCCGCTGCTGGTGGCCTTCCTGCTGACCTCGCTTTTCATCTGGGTCGCGGAGAACATCGGCACATGGTCGAAGGCCTGGCTTTATCCCAACCAGCGCAATGGTTGGGAACTGGTATCCATGAGCAAGCTCGGCTCGTGGTATCTCCTGATGATCATCTCGGTCGTGCTGGTGACGCTCGTTCACCGCCCTCGCCCCTACATCACGGAAACAGCTACTGAATCATCCGCTAGAAACTAACTGAATACCCAAAGTGCAACGCTGGAAGTCAAAGCCCCAATCGACAATGCAAAGTATCCTGCGAGATATTGAAAGACGCCTGATAAAATTAGATTCAATGGTATGTTTAAGTTGCGACCTTTTTCGGTCAATCCTCTAATTTGTCGCTCAACAAACCAAGCAATCAAATAAAGAACTCCTATAGCGAAAGCCAGGAAAGCCAAAACAGCAGAAGGCTGTGGATTAGTGTGCACGACACCTGCCACAACGGCAATGCCAAACCATCCCCACACCTTCCACATGGCGTCAATAAATTTCCTGGATGAATAACAAGAATTCGAAAAGCTATCCCAATACTGACTATTGCTCATAATTTTCTCGCCATTAAAACACTAAACAGCAAGCATTAGATAACTAAAAAATCGATGCGTAAATCGGTGATTATTGGGAGGCTGGGTGCCCCCCAATATAGGATCTCCAATCAAAGCTTGTAGAAATCCTTGATAAGGTCCCATGCTTCGTCGGCGGTTTCGACGAAGTTCAGCAACTCGATATCGGCTGGCGAAATCGTGCCCTGCTCGGCCAGAAACTCGATATTGATCGCCTTCGTCCAGAACTCCTTGCCGAACAGGATTAGCGGCATGCGCTCCATCCTGTTGGTCTGGATCAACGTCATCGCCTCGAAAAGCTCGTCCATTGTGCCGAAGCCGCCGGGGAAGACGCAGATCGCCTTGGCCCGCATCAGGAAGTGCATCTTGCGGATCGCGAAATAATGGAAATTGAAGCAGAGATCCGGCGTCACATAGGCATTGGGGGCCTGTTCATGGGGCAGCACGATGTTGAGCCCGATGGTCGGAGCGCCGACATCGGCAGCACCGCGATTGCCCGCTTCCATGACGCCGGGACCGCCGCCCGTCACCACGATGAATTCGCGATAATAGGTCGTGGCGGAATATTCGGAACATAGCCGCGCGAATTTGCGGGCTTCCTCGTAATACTGGGCATTGGCTTCGAGGTTTTTCTTCTGAACCTCGTTCTTGGCCGCCCAGGCCTCGCCGCCCGGCTCGGGAATGCGCGCGCCGCCGAACATTACGACAGTGGACTTGATGCCCCGGTCGGCCAGAATCATCTCAGGCTTCAGAAGCTCCAGTTGCAGGCGCACCGGACGCAGGTCGCGCCGGGTCATGAAGTCATCGTCCGTGAATGCAAGGCGATAGGCCGGAGCCTCGGTCTGGGGCGTCTGCGGTACGGTTCGCGCCTGCTTGACCGCTTCCTCGGAATTCGGGAACGGCGTCCAGCCGGACTTCTCCATCGAGTTCATGCTTCTAACCTGCTCCTTCATTCTTGCCATTCAATGCATAACAGCATCCATTCTGGCGCTAAATGCTTAATCTGTCTCAAACGTGGCGCCGCAATCGGATCACGAACGAGATTGACCCTCATGGCGCCTTCGCTTAATCAATTTCCCAGCAAACGGGCCGGATGTCTCCGTGCCTGCCTTCCGCCGCCCTTCATGGAGATCGCACCCTATGACCAAGCCAGACCTCGCCGCCCTCGAAAAGACAATCGATAAGGCTTTCGACGAGCGCGACGGCATCAACACGGCAACACGCGGCGAAGTGCGCGATGCCGTCGAACAGTCCCTCATTCTGCTCGATCGCGGTGAAGCCCGTGTCGCAGAAAAACAGGCGGACGGCAACTGGCATGTCAACCAATGGCTGAAGAAAGCGGTCCTGCTCTCCTTCCGTCTCAACCCGATGGAAGTCATCAAGGGCGGCCCCGGCCAGTCCTCCTGGTGGGACAAGGTGCCGTCCAAGTTCGACGGCTGGACGGCCAATGAATTCGAAAAGGCGGGGTTCCGCGCCGTGCCGAACTGCGTCGTGCGTCACTCGGCCTATATCGCGCCAAATGCGATCCTCATGCCTTCCTTCGTCAATCTCGGCGCTTATGTCGATGAAGGTACGATGGTCGACACATGGGCAACGGTCGGCTCCTGCGCGCAGATCGGCAAGAATGTCCATCTTTCCGGCGGCGTTGGCATTGGTGGCGTGCTGGAGCCCATGCAGGCGGGACCGACAATCATCGAGGATAATTGCTTCATCGGGGCGCGTTCGGAAGTGGTCGAAGGCTGCATCGTGCGTGAAGGCTCGGTCCTCGGCATGGGCGTCTTCATCGGCAAGTCGACCAAGATCGTGGATCGCGCCACCGGCGAAGTCTTCTACGGTGAAGTGCCGCCCTATTCCGTCGTCGTCGCCGGCACCATGCCGGGCAAGAACGTTCCGGGTGAAGACTGGGGCCCGAGCCTCTATTGCGCCGTCATCGTCAAGCGCGTCGATGAAAAGACCCGCTCGAAGACCTCGATCAACGAGCTGCTGCGTGACTAGAACGCGTCAACCTGGTTGACCAAAGCGCCCACTGTTTGGGACGCAGGCATGTTCAAAGAAAAAGGCGACGCCGTTGGCGTCGCCTTTTTCATAACTGGTCGCCCCTTCGGATGGCGTAGCGCCTCTGATCCGGGCAGTCCGGGGAGACACTGACGCCATCCTCCGGGGAGATAGTTTTGATGCTTTTCGGTGGCCCTGCATGACCGATGCGTGAGGGGGACGAACGCAGAGCCATGCAGGACGACCGAAGGTCTCAGCTGTCAGAACGGATTAGTTCTGATAGCTGGACGGGGAAGCGTCGCCGAAGCGATGAGCCGAACCATCATGATTAACTGGCGCAGACTGGCGAATGGAAGCCGGAGCCGTGTAATCGACATTGCCACGGGGCGCAGCAACCGGAGCCTGACCAAGCTGGGTGAAGGCCTTGTCCTGGGCTGCCATGGCCTCAGGCTGACCGACGAATGGGTTTTCGGCATAGGCGGCACCGGCGCTGAGAGCGACAGCAAGAGCGGCAAGAGCGAACTTTTTCATATCTTTATTCCTTTTCCATAGCGTCCCCACACCAGTTTTTCACTGATCGAACCTCGCAAGACAGTATCTCGGGCTCAGGGGACATTCGGTTGGCTGGGGGTGGCTGGGCCTTCGTGGCCCGCCCCGCGATGTCAGGCACATCTGGGAGGAAATGCACCGACACCTTCGGGATAATTCATGCGCGACCCGTCAGGGTCGAAAGGCCAAAAGTCCGACCGGACTTTCAGTCCTCGTAAGAGGAAGGCGATGCATCACCGAAGCGGTGAGCCGAACCATCCTGAGAAACGGTTGCCTTGTTGATTGAGGCGGGAGCCGTGTAGTCGACCTTCTGGGAAGCGACCGGCGTACGGTCGTTTGCATAGAGATCGGCAGGTTCGCCAACATGTGGGTTTTCTGCAAAGGCGGCACCGGCGCTAAGAGCAAGGGCAGCGGCAGCAAGAACAATCTTCTTCATTTTCCTATCTCCTTGGAAAGTGGAGCGGCGTTTGTTCGTCGTTCCGATGCACCTGAAATGGGTAACAGTGGGCGAAAATTCCAGTCACGAAAATGTTTTGTTGATCACACATTTGTGCGGCCATTTTTTTTGGTATCGATAATTTCAAACCTGAAAATACAATAAAAACAATTGTTTGATTGATATATCGGCAATCACGCGACTGTTACAAAGGTGTCTTTGTTCAAAAACCGCGAACAGTCTGTCCGATTATATTGTCCAATAGGAGTGAACAATAGCGTCTATTTGCGCCCTGCAATGGAATGCGTCCGCCATCGCACCTCATTGTGACGGGCGACCTAAAAGAAAAAGCCGCATCGAAATGCGGCTTTATACTATGAAGTTGGCTGCGCCAGCGTTCGGCTGAAGGTTCGTCCGTGATCAGTTGTTTGCGACCGCAACCGAGCGTCCGGCGATGGAAACCCATTGGCCGGAATTGGCAGGCGACTGCATCTTGACGTAGCGATAGGGTGTTTTTTCCACCGGCAGCACCTCGTCGCGCAGATTGTCGAGAATATAGTCGCCATGATCGGTGCGCACCGTCAGAACCACATGCGCCTCGCTGCCCTGCACCATGGTGATGAGAAGCTGCGACGGGCTCATGCCCCGCGCCATGAGCTGCGCGCGCTTCATCAGCACATAGTCCTCGCAATCACCCTTGCCATTGACCGGAATGGTCCAGTAATCGCGCTTGCCGTAATTTTCCTGATCGGAAACCGGCTTGATACGGTGATTGACGGAACTGCTGACCGATTGCAGCAGCTTCATGCGCTGCGGCGAAAGCTTCATCGGCGCCAGCACGCGATGCGCCCCGCAATCGCGCGGATTGCGGTCGCAATAATCCTTGTGACCGTAGGGAATGCTGGTCAGCCCGCCCGCTTCACTCCACTGTGCGGCCTTGGCCGGCACTGCCGCAGTTCCGAAGAACACCATCATGCCTGCCACGGCAGAAAAGACCAAACGCATGAACATTTTCCCATTTTAAAAAGAGTTCCCGCTGACCGGCCCTTTACGGGTCTCGTTATCAACTCTTTTTTAACTAACGATGACAGGGGCCCTCCGGTCAAGGAAATTTCGTTCCCAAATTGAAACCGGCTGAGAAAAACAAGTGAAAGGCGAAATGATGCCCGCCTCACACAACTGCCGGAATTGTACCAACAGCTTGCCCCGAAAACCGCTTCGCACTTTTCGGGATGCCGGTTGCCTTGTCGCGCATCTTGCTCCGAAAACCGCTTCGTACTTTTTGGGATGCCGGTTGCCTTGTCGCGCATCTTGCCCCGAAAACCGCTTCGCACTTTTCGGGATGCGCGATAATCTCGGCCTCAAACGATTCCCTGTGCAGAAGTCCCGATATTATGAGTTTAGCTGTCAATCCCGCCGAAAACCTCGCCACCCTGATCCGCTGCCCGTCCGTTACGCCCGCCGAAGGCGGCGCGCTGACGGCGCTGGAGGCGATGCTGAAGCCGATGGGGTTTTCCGTGGAACGGCCCGTCTTTCGCGACGCAGGCACGCCCGATATCGAAAACCTCTATGCGCGCAAGTCAGGCAATGGCCCGCATCTCATGTTCGCAGGCCACACCGATGTCGTGCCGCCCGGCAATGAAGGCGACTGGAAACATCCGCCCTTTTCCGCCGCCATCGAAGATGGCGTGATGTATGGTCGCGGCGCGGTGGACATGAAAGGCGGCGTCGCTTGTTTTGTCGCCGCGGTTGCGCGCCACATTGAAAAGCACGGCAGCATCAAGGGCAGCATTTCCTTTCTGATTACCGGCGACGAGGAAGGCCCTGCCATCAACGGCACGGTAAAGCTTCTCGACTGGGCGAAACAGCGCGGCGAAAGCTGGGATGCGTCCATCGTCGGCGAGCCGACCAATCCCAATGCGCTTGGCGACATGATCAAGATCGGGCGGCGCGGCTCGCTTTCGGGTACGATTACCGTCCATGGCGTGCAGGGCCATGCCGCCTATCCGCATCTGGCTGAAAATCCGGTACGCGGCATCACAACGCTGGTCGACAGCCTGCTTTACCCGGCTTTCGACGAAGGCACCGCCGATTTTCAGGCCAGCAATCTGGAAGTCACCACCATCGATGTGGCCAACAAGGCCACCAATGTCATTGCCAACAAGGCAACCGCCTCGTTCAACATTCGCTTCAACGACACATGGACGGCAGAAACCTTGCAGGCCGAAATCGCCGCACGCCTCGAAAAGGCCGCCCGCGACAATCGCCTGCGTCCCGGCCGCGAAACGCCGATCAATTATGAACTGACCTGGCGCGAGCATCCGAGCCATGTGTTCCTGACCCGCGATGAAAAGCTGATTGGCACGCTGACCGCATCGGTGGAGGCCGTCACCGGCAAGCGCCCGGAACTGTCGACTTCAGGCGGCACGTCCGATGCCCGCTTCATCAAGGATTACTGCCCGGTGGTCGAATTCGGCCTTGTCGGGCAGACCATGCATATGGTTGACGAGCGCGTGGCCCTTGCCGATCTCGAAGGCCTGACACAGATTTATGAACGCTTCATTGCCGATTTCTTTGGGCCGATTTCTTTGGGTAAAGCATAGCCCGGTAAAGTCGCATGACTTGTCCGCCCGGATTATGCGAAAAATTGGGAATCTCATGCCAAGCCTGGACGATATTTTCAGATATTTCTGGGGCGTCTGGAAAATGATGCTCGGGCGCAAGGAAGGACTGAATTATCTCGACATTTCCGCCGAGGGTTTCTGGTCGTCCTTTTATGCAATAGCAATCGCGCTGCCGCCTATGTTCGCGAGCTGGGTGGCTTATGCCGCGAACCTGACGGCGGGCCGCGAGGAAGCGGGCCTGCGTTTTGCGATCGTCACCCGAGCCGCCTTCGTTGAAATAGCGGCGTGGATTGTGCCGCTCGTGGTCGTCGGGCTTATCGCCAAGCGTATCGGCATCGCCAAGCGCTATGCGGCTTTCGTGATCGCCACCAATTGGGGCAGTGCGCTGATTTCATGGATCTTCGCGCCGATCACGCTGCTGCAGCTGTTCTTCCCCGGACGGGCCGATGTGTCGACATTGTTCGCCTTCATCATGTTCGGCATATCCATCGTTCTGAGCTACCGGCTGACATTCGTTGCGCTGCAGCGCCCGCATGCCTATGCGGCGCCGTTCTTCGCCTGCATCTTCTTCGGCTCGCTGTTCCTGACCGTCCTGCTGCAGCAATTGCTCGGGATCGGTTTCGATCCCCACGCTTATTGAGCTAAGACCGCTGGAATTCGAGACAAGGCGAGACGAAAATGGTGCGCTGCGAGAACCGGAGCGGAGTGTACTTTTGGTACATGAGCACCGGAAGCGAAGCGGCGTGCCATTTGCAGGCCGCTATGGCTCGAATGCCTTAATGTTAAAACGGAAAGGCGTAATCGACGCCGACGAGATAAAGCCCATAGGGCGGGGCAACCTGCCCGCAGGCCTTGCGGTCGCGGGCTTCCAAGGCCGCCTGCAGATCATCCGCCGTCCAGCGCCCGACGCCCACTTCCATCAGGCTGCCCGCAAAGGAGCGCACCTGGTTGTGCAGGAAGGACCGCGCCGAAACGCGCAGCTCCACATAATCGCCATTGCGGGTGACATCGAGCCGGTCGAGCGTCTTGACCGGGCTCTTGGCCTGGCATTGCGTGGCGCGGAAAGTGGTAAAGTCGTGCTCGCCCAGAAGCCGCTTGGCCGCTTCATGCATAGCCTCGGCGTCGAGCCGCTTCTGCACCCACCATGCGCGCTGATAGTCAATGGCCAGAGGCGCACGGCGGTTATGGATGCGGTAGAGATAATGTCGCGCGCGCGCGGAAAAGCGCGCATCGAATGCGTCCGTCGTCTTCTCGACATTCAGGATGCTGACGCGCTCGTCCGCCATGACCAGATGCGCATTCACCGCATCGCGCACCTTGCCCGCGTCCCAATCCTTGGTGAGATCGACATGGGCGACCTGTGCCGTCGCATGAACGCCCGCATCAGTGCGCCCCGCAGCGCTCAGCGTCAGGTCTTCGCCGCAGAACTTCTTGAATGCCTGCTCGATGGCATTCTGCACCGCATGACCGTTTTCCTGCCGCTGCCAGCCGACATAGGGCGTGCCGTCATATTCGACAGTGAGCTTGTAGCGCGGCACCGCCTACAGAACCTTCGTGACCTGTGCGCCACGCAAAAACTCCTGCGCAGGCAATGGCTTGCCGCCGGAGCGCTGCAGCGTGACGAGCCGCACCGCACCCTCGCCGCAGGCAACCGTCAGGCGATCATCCAGCACCGAACCCGGCACGCCCTTGCCCTCACCCAACGTTGAGCGCTGAAGCTTCACGCGCTCGACAGCGCCGTTGATTTCCATTTCGCACCACGCGCCCGGAAAAGGCGACAGGCCGCGAATGGTGTTGTGCACGTCCTTTGCAGGCTTCGACCAGTCTATGCGGGCCTCGGTCTTGTCGATCTTGGCAGCGTAAGTGACGCCGTCTTCCGCCTGCGGCTGCAAGGCCAGGCTTTCACGCTCCAGCGCACCCATCGCGCGGATCATGAGGTCAGCGCCGATCATGCTCAGACGATCATGCAGTTCGCCCGCGGTCATGTCAGGCGTGATGGCAACCTTTTCCGCCATGGCGACCGGCCCGGTATCGAGCCCCGCATCCATCTTCATGATCATCATGCCGGTTTCCGCATCGCCCGCCATGATGGCGCGCTGAATGGGAGCCGCGCCGCGCCAGCGCGGCAGAAGCGAGGCATGGCCGTTATAACAACCGAGACGCGGCGCATCGAGAATGGCTTGCGGCAGCAGCAGGCCATAGGCCACGACAATCGCGACATCGGCTTCGAGGCTTGCGAAAACCTCCTGCTCTTCCGCGCCCTTGAGGCTCTTTGGCGTGAACACCGGAATGCCGAACTGCTCGGCCTTTTCATGCACCGGCGACTTGGTCAGCTCCAGCCCGCGACGGCCCGCCGGGCGCGGCGGCTGCGTATAGACCGCGACAACCTCATAACCGTGACCGATGATGGCAGTGAGGATCGGCACGGAAAATTCCGGCGTCCCCATGAAAACGACACGCATTAAAGCACTTTCTTAGGTGCGCTCTGGCTGGCGAGCTTTTTGAACTTCTTGATGACCATATCGCGCTTCAGCTTGGAAATATGATCGATGAAGAGCACGCCGTTCAGATGGTCGATCTCATGCTGCAGGCAGGTGGCCATCAGCCCATCGGCTTCCATGGACTGCGGCTTGCCGTCGGCATCGAAATACTCGACCTTGACCGTCGCGGGACGCTCGACCTCGGCATAATAATCCGGGATGGAAAGACAGCCCTCTTCATAGGTGCCGCGCTCGTCGGAAGACTGCACGATCGTCGGATTGACGAAGACATGCGGTTCCTTCGGCTCGCCTTCCTTGGCGAGATCGATGACGAGCATGCGGATCGGTTCGCCCACCTGAATGGCGGCGAGGCCAATGCCCGGCGCATCATACATGGTGTCGAACATGTCGCCGGCAAATTTGCGCAACTGATCGTCAAAGCGCTCCACAGGCTTGGAAACCTGGCGCAGGACGGGATCGGGAAGGATGACAAGCGGTTTTACAGACATGCGCTTCACGTAATCGCTCACGCGAGAATCGTCAATTACACTTTGCAAAATGTTCTCGTTTTGATCTCATCAAGGCCGCACGAATCAGTTAAGCTCGCGCCATGGAAAACCAGAATCTCTTGAATGAGCCGCTTCTGCAGCTCGGCGCCACGTCCTTCACGCTCGGCAATATCCTGCTGGCAGGTATTGTCGTGCTGGTGCTGTGTCTTGCCATTTTTCTGATCGCGGCGACGCGCTCCGCCCGGCTTCGCGCGGTCGCAGAAGCGCAGGCCGAAGACCGTGCCCGCGATGCGGAATATCGCATGGCGGAAATCCTGAAGGCGCAGGCCGAGATGCAGGGCCGGATGCAGACCATGGCGGAAGTGTTCGGTTCGCGGCAAGCCGAACTCAACCAGTCGATCCGCGAGCGGCTCGACGGCATGACGCATCGCATCGGCCAGACCATGACCGAGCAGACCCGCTCGACGCATGAAAACCTCGCCAAACTGCAGGAGCGGCTTGCCGTCATCGACACGGCGCAGAACAATATCCAGTCGCTCGCCGGACAGGTGGTGCAGTTGCAGGCTATCCTCGCCAACAAGCAGACACGCGGCGCTTTCGGCCAGTCGCGGATGGAGGCGATCATCGCCGACGGGCTGCCGCAGGGCGCTTACGAGTTTCAGGCAACACTTTCCAACAGCACGCGGCCCGATTGCCTTGTGCGCATGCCGAACAACGCACCCTCTTTGGTGATCGACGCGAAATTTCCGCTCGAAGCCTGGAATTCAATGCGCGAGACGGAACAGCCGGAGGCGCGCAAGGCAGCCGTCGCGCAGTTCCGCCGCGATATGGAAATTCATATCAAGGACGTATCCGACAAATATCTGATCCCCGGAGAAACGCAGGACACGGCCTTCCTGTTCGTGCCCTCGGAATCGATCTTCGCGGATATTCACGAGCATTTCGAGGCGCTGATCCAGCGCGCGCACCGGGCGCGGGTGGTCATCGTCTCGCCGTCGCTGCTGATGCTGTCGATTCAGGTCATTCAGGCCATCCTCAAGGATGCCCGCATGCGCGAGCAGGCGCATGTCATTCAGGGCGAAGTGATCCGCCTGATGGAAGATGTTGGCCGTCTGGATGAGCGCGTGCGCAAGCTGCAAACCCATTTCGTGCAGGCCAACAAGGATATTGACGATATTCTGGTCTCTTCCAATAAAGTCACGAAACGCGGCGCGAAGATCGAGGCGCTGGAGTTCGGCCCTGCACCGGCAGAGGATGCATCCCGTCCGCAATCACGACAGGCGGAAGGCTCGAACAATCAGCTACGCCTACGCGTGGTGGATGAGGACTAGTTTTTCGGCTTAGAATAGCGATGCTGCCTTTTTCCCTCATCCTGAGGAGGCGCCCTGAGCTTGTCGAAGGGTGCCGTCTCGAAGGACGAGGGAAATGCACAACTTAGCCTTCACCCTGAGCTTTGTCGTAGGGTCGATGGCGACCTTGTCCCTCAAGAACTGACTGGCCGATCCGAATGACCAAGATCGCGATCAGGCCAGACCAGATCACGCACGCGCTGCTTCAACACCTTGGCTTCGGGAAAACCGCCATCGCGCTTGCGCTCCCAGATGAGTTCTTCGCTGCCGTCCGGCATCAGCACGCGGATTTCAAACACTCCACCGGTGCCCGGACGCAACGCCACTTCGCCTAAGTCCTGCCCGAAAGTCTGCAACAGCTCCTGCGCCATCCACGCCGCCCGCAGCAGCCAGTTGCATTGGGTGCAGTAGGTGATGGAAATGCGGGGATGTGTGGACACTGTTTTCACCTCACTGGACATGCGCAATCTTAACTTCGATTGCCACAGCTTGTTAGGCAGGCAAACTTGCATCAACATCTACCAACGACCAGCGGGGGCAAGTCATGGAAGCAACGGTCTACGTTCTGCGTTGCGCGGACGGTTCATATTACACCGGCCTCACCAAGCAGAATATCGAAGCCCGGTTGTGGGAGCATAATGAGGGCATTTATGACGGGTACACAAAGAAGCGGCGACCTGTCGAACTTGTTTTCACCGAGACCTATGGCCGAATCGTCGATGCCATTGCGCGGGAACGACAGATCAAAGGATGGTCGCGCACCAAGAAAGAGGCATTAATGGCTCTGGATTATGAGCGTCTACCTGAACTTTCGAAGCGGGGATGAGATCGGTTGTTGAACTCGCCCCCCCTCATCCTGAGGAGGTGCCGTGAGCGAAGCGAAGGGAGCCGTCTCGAAGGGCTGAGGGGGAGCGCTGTCGCCCCGTCCTTCGAGACGCCTCCTTCGCAAGCTCAGGAGGCTCCTCAGGATGAGGGCGAAGTCGACATCGTCAAGGTTCCAAAAGAAAGAGCGCCGAAGCGCCCGATCTCAGTCAATATTCAACAAATCGCCAATGGATCAATCATCGCCCATCTTGAGCGCCTGAATAAAGGCCTCCTGCGGGATTTCAACCTTGCCGAACTGGCGCATGCGCTTCTTGCCTTCCTTCTGCTTTTCCAGAAGCTTGCGCTTGCGCGTCACGTCGCCGCCGTAGCACTTGGCCGTCACGTCCTTGCGCAGCGCCGAGATCGTCTCGCGCGCCACGATACGTCCGCCGATAGCCGCCTGGATGGGGATCTTGAACATATGCTGCGGGATCAGCTCTTTCAGCTTTTCGCACAGTGCGCGGCCACGCTTTTCAGCCGCCGAACGGTGCACCAACATCGACAGCGCATCGACCGGCTCTTCATTGACGAGGATCGACATCTTGACCAGATCGCCCTCGCGGTAATCCGAAAGATTGTAGTCGAACGAGGCATAGCCCTTCGAGATCGACTTCAGCCGGTCGTAGAAATCGAACACCACTTCGTTGAGCGGCAGATCATAGGTGATCATGGCGCGCGGGCCGACATAGCTCAGGTCGATCTGGATGCCGCGGCGCTCCTGGCAAAGCTTCATGATCGCGCCAAGATAGTCATCCGGCGTCATGATGGTTGCCTTGATCCAAGGCTCCTCAATCGCGCTGATCTTCACGATATCCGGCATATCAGCCGGATTGTGCAGTTCTTTCTGCGATCCGTCCTGCATGTTCAGGCGGTAGACAACTGAAGGCGCGGTCGTGATGAGGTCGAGATTGAACTCTCGCTCAAGACGTTCCTGAATGATTTCGAGATGCAGCAGGCCGAGGAAACCGCAGCGGAAGCCGAAGCCAAGCGCGGCGGATGTTTCCATTTCGAACGAGAACGACGCATCGTTGAGGCGCAGCTTGCCCATGGCGGCACGCAGGTCCTCGAAATCAGCGGCGTCGACCGGAAACAGTCCGCAGAACACGACCGGCTGCGCGGGCTTGAAGCCAGGCAGCATCTTGTTCGTCGGGCGGCGATCTTCGGTGATCGTATCGCCAACGCGCGTATCGGCCACTTCCTTGATGGACGCGGTGATGAAGCCAAGCTCGCCGGGGCCGAGTTCGTCCACCTGAACCATCTTCGGCGTGAAGACGCCGGTGCGTTCCACCGGATATTTCGCGCCGGTTCCCATCATGCGGATGGTCTGGCCCTTTTTCAGCACGCCATCAATGATGCGCACCAGAACGATGACGCCGAGATAGCTGTCATACCAGCTGTCGACCAGCATGGCCTTGAGCGGCGCATTGCGGTCGCCTTCCTTTGGTGCGGGCAGCTGGGTGACAATGGCTTCCAGCACGTCCTCGATGCCGAGGCCGGTCTTGGCGGAAATATGCACGGCCTGCGCAGCATCGATGCCGATCACTTCCTCAATCTGCTGTTTGACGCGCTCAGGCTCAGCAGCGGGCAGATCGATCTTGTTCAGCACAACCACGATTTCATGGTTGTTGTCGATGGCCTGATAGACATTGGCCAGCGTCTGCGCTTCCACGCCCTGAGAGGCGTCCACCACAAGAAGCGAACCTTCGCACGCGGCCAGCGAGCGCGAGACTTCATAGGCGAAGTCGACGTGTCCGGGCGTATCGATCAGGTTCAGCACATAATCTTCGCCGTTCTTCGCCTTGTAGGAAAGACGGACGGTCTGCGCCTTGATGGTGATGCCGCGCTCGCGCTCGATGTCCATCGAGTCGAGGACCTGATCCTTCATCTCGCGCGTGTCCAGCCCGCCGGTCAACTGGATGAGGCGGTCGGCCAGCGTCGACTTGCCGTGGTCGATATGGGCGACGATCGAAAAATTGCGAATATGGTCAAGTGGTGTGCTCATGCGCGCGATTTAACAGCAAGCAGCCGAATCTCAAAGCTCTATTGCGCTTTAATTACGGGAAAAAACCCTGCTATCATGATCGTGACAACAAGTCCCCTTTGCCTTGTGGCAAAAAGGCGATAAATCACCGCCAATATAGACCTATCGCGACCGTCCCAGGAAGGCGGCGCAACTGGCTTTCATGCAGGAGTTTAGGATGAAGACCGAACCGAACGAAGTCCACAACAGGCCGAAACTGGTCACCGTTTTCGGCGGCTCCGGCTTTGTCGGGCGCGCAGTGGTTGCGGCTCTCACCAAGCGGGGCTATCGCGTTCGCGTTGCCGTGCGCAAGCCGGAAGTTGCCTATTACATGGCCCCGCTCGGCAATGTCGGCCAGATCCAGATGGTGCAGGCCAATGTCCGCCATCGCGGCTCGGTCGAGCATGTCGTCAAGGGTTCGGATCACGTGGTGAACCTCGTCGGCATTCTGTCCGAAAGCGGCCGCCAGCGTTTCAACACGGTTCAGGTGCTGGGCGCGAAGAACATTGCCGAAGCCGCCAAGGCCGCAGGCATCCGCATGACGCATGTGTCTTCGCTTGCAGCCGACGCCAACTCGCCGTCGGATTATGCGCGCACCAAGGGCGAAGGCGAGAAGGCCGTTCTTTCCGTCCTGCCGGATAGCGTCATCCTGCGCCCGTCGATCATTTTCGGTCCCGAGGATCGCTTCTTCAACCGCTTCGCCAACATGGCGCGCTTCTCGCCCTTCCTGCCTGCCATCGGCGGCGGCGAAACGAAGCTCCAGCCGGTCTATGTCGGTGATGTGGCGGAAGCCGTGGCGCGTGCCGTCGACGGCAAACTGATGCCGGGCGGCGTCTATGAACTCGGCGGCCCCGATGTGCAGCCATTCAGGAACTGGATGAAGGACATGCTCGGCGTGATCGCCCGCAAGCGCGCCATCGTCTCCGTGCCGTGGTGGCTTGCCCGTTTGCAGGCATCGATCCTCGGCCTGCTGCCGAACCCGATGCTCACCAACGATCAGGTGACGCTCTTGAAGTTCGACAATGTCGTGTCCGAAAAGGCCATCAAGGAAGGCCGCACATTGCAGGGCATGGGCATCATGCCGGAAGGCGTCGACGCCGTGCTGCCATCCTATCTGTGGCGCTACCGCGTGGCTGGCCAGTACACCAAGACCGGGTTTGCGTGAGCAGCCTAAAGCGGAAATGAATAAGGGGCCGAAAGGCCCCTTTTTTGGCTTTAGCCCCAGATGAGGAGTGCGGCGAGCCCCAGCGACCCGACGATCAGACGCCACCAGGCAAACAGCTTGAAGCCGTGGCGCGACACATAGTCGAGCAGATAGCGCACGACGAAAACGCCCGAAATGAAGGCCATCACGAAGCCGACCGCGATCAGCGCGCCATCGTTGAACGAAAGCATGTCGCGGCTCTTGTAGAGATCATAGGCGAAAGCGCCGGCCATGGTGGGCATGGCCAGGAAGAATGAGAACTCCGCCGCCGAACGCTTGTCCGCGCCGAGCAGCAGCGAGCCGACAATGGTGGAGCCGGAGCGCGACACGCCGGGTATCATCGCCAGACACTGGATGAAGCCGATGGCGAGGCACATGGGCAGCGGATAATCCATCACATCATGATAACGCGGGCGCAGATTGAGCTGGTCCACCCACAGCAGGATGAACCCGCCGATGATAAGCATGGCGCAGACCAGCATCGGCGTCTCAAACAGCACGCTCTTGATAAAGCCGTGCGCCAGCGCACCGATAAAGGCCGCGGGCAGGAAGGCAACCAGAATGCCGAAGACGAAGCGTCTGGTGCGCGCATCGCGCGGAAAATCGGCGAGGATCTTAAGAAGTTTTGCCGAATAGACGGTCAGAATGGCCAGAATGGCACCCAACTGGATCAGCACCTCAAAGGTCTTTCCTGTGGATTCAAACCCCAGAAAATGCCCGACAAGCAGCAAATGCCCGGTGGAGGAAACCGGGATAAATTCGGTCAGACCTTCGATGAGACCGAGAAACGCAGCTTCCAGAAGATTGAAAATATCCATGAAGTCAGTACCTTAGGATGGTGGGCACGGTGACGGGTTAAAAGGCGTATCGGAATGACGGGCCGTCGATTGAAAACGCGCGTTTCCAGCGATTGCTTGTCTCCCGCAATGATAGCCCTTATAGACTTTATATTCCGTTGAGGCGGCGCGAATCGCCCGGCAGCAGAAATAGCCTGCTGCATGCGCAAACGCCAGCCGCCAAGCCATCTCCGGACGACCAGTTTCAAGCTGTTTATCGAGAGTATCGCGTCGATCATGCTTACGCTTTTTCATCATCCCATGTCTTCGGGTTCGCGCTATGTGCGGCTCATCCTCGGCGAATATGGCGTTGAAGCGGAGCTGATCGAGGAGCGGCCATGGTCGCGCCGCAAGGAATTTCTGGCATTGAACCCGGCGGGGACCCTGCCCGTTCTCCTGGCGGAAAACGATCTTCCGGTCGTCGGCGCGACAGTGATCGCGGAATATCTTGACGAGACACGCGGCGCGTTGAAGCGCAGCCGCCGCCTTCTGCCGGAAAGCCCGATGGAGCGCGCCGAGGTGCGCCGTCTGGTCGACTGGTTCCTGCTGAAATTCGAAAACGAAGTGACACGCCACATCGCCCGCGAGCGTGTGTTCAAGTTGCAGATGGCGGCAGAGATGGGCGGCAGCGCGCCGGATTCGACCGCCATCCGCGCCGCCCGCACCAATATCCGTCAGCATATGAAATATATCGACTGGCTGGCCGCGACCCGCGACTGGCTCGGCGGCGCGCATCCAAGCTATGCCGACATGGCGGCGGCGGCTTCCATTTCCGTGCTCGATTATCTGGGCGAAATCGAATGGGGCGAAACCAAAGCGGCGCGTGACTGGTATGCGCGCATGAAATCGCGCCCGGCTTTCCGCCCGTTGCTTTCCGACCGCGTGCGCGGGCTTGCCCCGGTGGCCCATTATGGCGACCTCGATTTCTGATAGCCGCGAACAAAAACTCAAGCGCTTCCTGATCGAAGAGGCGAAGGCGGTTGGTTTCGACGCCGTTGCCTTCACCACGCCGGATGCAATTCCGCAAGCGCCCGAACGGCTGCGCCAATATATTGCCGACGGCCATCACGCCGATATGGATTGGATGGAGGAAACCGAAGCCCGCCGTGCCGATCCGAGCGTGCTGTGGCCGGAAGTCCGTTCTATCATGATGCTGGCCATGAATTATGGACCGGACCTCAATCCGCTCGACATTCTGGAAAAGCAGGATCGCGCCGCCATTTCCGTCTATGCGCAAAACCGCGACTATCACGACATCATCAAGGGCAAGCTGAAGCACATTGCAAGCCGGTTCGCCGCGCGCGCCGGACAGGATGTCAAGGTCTTCGTCGATACCGCGCCCGTCATGGAAAAGCCGCTGGCGCAAGCTGCCGGGCTCGGCTGGCAGGGCAAGCACACCAATCTGGTGAGCCGCGAGCTTGGCTCATGGCTGTTCCTCGGCTCCATCTTCACCACGGCGGAAATCCCGCCCGACGAGCCTGATCGCGACCATTGCGGCTCATGTCGCGCATGTCTGGATGCCTGCCCGACCAAGGCTTTCCCCGCCCCCTATCGCATCGATGCGCGGCGCTGCATTTCCTATCTCACCATCGAGAACAAGGGACCGATCCCGCAGGAATTCCGGAAAGCCATGGGCAACCGCATCTATGGCTGCGACGACTGCCTTTCCGTCTGCCCGTGGAACAAGTTCGCGCAAGCGACCAGCGAAATGAAGCTGAAAGCCCGCGACGACCTGAAGGAACCGCGTCTGGCCGATCTGCTGGCGCTGGATGACCCGGCGTTCCGTGCGCTGTTTTCCGGTTCCCCGGTCAAGCGGATCGGACGCGACCGTTTCATCCGCAACGTGCTGATCGCGGCAGGCAATTCCGGCGACGCGGCTCTTCTGCCAAATGTTGAACCGTTGCTGGAAGACCATGCTCCGGTCGTACGCGGCGCAGCGATATGGGCCTTGAAGCAACTGGCAAGCCCCGATCATATTGCCGCTGAGCGGAAACGTCTGGCCTCATCCGAAGAGGATGCTACGGTACAGGCAGAGTGGAATATGGAGGAAGTTTGATGCGCATTTTTCTGTTCGGAGCCGGTTATTCCGCTCAAGGCTTTGCACAAAGGATGGCCGGTGAAGCGGAACGCATCGACGGAACCACCCGGCACGAACAGAAGTTCCCGCTTCTGGAAAAGACAGGCATAAAGCCATTGCTTTTCGATGGCGAAACACCCTCGCCCGAACTTCTTGACCGGCTTGCACAATCGACTCATGTGGTCGTTTCAATCTCTCCCGGCGAGAGCGGCGATCCCGCAGTCGCCGTTGTTGAGGAAGCGCTTCGCCGCCCTGACAACACGATTCGCTGGATCGGCTATCTCTCGACGGTCGGCGTCTATGGCGATCATCAGGGCGAATGGGTGGATGAAACGGCACCCTGCAAGCCTGCGTCCCGCCGCAGTCTGGAGCGTGTCGAAGCCGAGGAAACATGGAGAGCATTGAGCGAATGGCATGGAACGCCTCTGGCGATCCTGCGTCTTTCCGGCATTTACGGCCCGGGCCGCAATGCCTTCGTCAATCTGGAACGCGGCACCGCACGGCGCATCGTGAAAAAAGATCAGGTTTTCAACCGTATCCATGTCGATGACATTGCCGGCAGCCTGCGTTTTCTGGCCGGCACCAATACGGGCGGCATCTTCAATATTACCGACAATGAGCCGAGCCCCCCGCAGGATGTGGTCGCTTATGCCGCGGAATTGATGGGCGTGACGCCGCCGCCGGAAGTCTCCTTTGAGGAGGCCGACCTGACGCCAATGGCGCGCTCTTTCTATGGCGAGAACAAGCGGGTCTCCAACCAGCGCATCAGGGATCTCGGCTACGAATTTCTATATCCCGACTATAAGACAGCCTTCTCGGCCATGTGGCGCGACAATAGCTGGCGCTGATTTGCGTTGGCCCGCCTATGCTGATAGAAATGTGACCGCAATCGAACCGGGACAACGCAAGAATGAGCAACACCGAATTCGCAACCAGATAAGCCGCAACAGACTTTCCGACCTGTTGCGGCATCTGCCCCGGATTATCCTCCCTTAAAGCGCATCTGAAAACTGTGTAACGGTTTTCGGATAAGATGCGCGTTTATAAAGAAGGCAGATCGCCGCCCGATTTTCCTCGAGCGGATGCTACGTCATGCCTTTTGATAACAAACAAACTCCTCAGTGGGGCTATTCCCTGCCGTTCGCGCTCGCGCTGATGGCTCCATTCGACATTCTCGCCTCGCTGGCCATGGACATCTACCTGCCGGTTGTGCCGTCCATGCCAGCCATCCTGCAAACCACGCCTTCCATGGTGCAGCTGACACTCAGCCTCTACATGGTGATGCTGGGTGTCGGGCAACTCCTGTTCGGCCCGTTGTCGGATCGTGTCGGACGCAGGCCGATCCTGCTCGGCGGCGGGATGATGTTCGCCCTTGCGTCCTTCGGTCTTGCCGGAACCGACAATGCCGTACTTTTCGTGGCGCTTCGTTTCGTACAGGCAACGGGCGCCTCCGCCGCACTCGTCGCCACTTTCGCAACAGTACGCGATGTCTATGCGAAGCGTCCCGAAGGCGCGACGATCTACGGCCTTTTCAGCGCCATGCTTTCCTTCGTCCCGGCGCTTGGACCAATTGCCGGTGCGCTGATTGCAAAGGGCTTCGGATGGCGGGCGATCTTCGCAATGCTCGGGCTGTTCGGCCTTGTCGCAATGTGGCGCGCCTTGCGCCACTGGCACGAAACGCGGCCTGCCGGGATTGTTTCAAGTACTGGAAATCTGGGCCGGATCGTAAGGGATTTCAGTTTCTGGACCTATACGCTCGGCTTCGCGACGGCGATGGGCACATTCTTCGTGTTCTTTTCCACGGCCCCCCGCATTCTGATCGAACGCGGCGGCTTTGGTGAGACCGGTTTCAGCTTCGCCTTCGCCAGCGTTGCGGTCGTCATGATCGCCGCGACGCGCATCCTGCCGCGTCATACGCAGAAATGGGGAGCACGCACCAGCGTGGCGCTGGGCATGACGACACTTCTCGCCAGCGCCCTGCTTCTGGTTCTCGGAGAAACATTGCTGAAGCCTTCGTTCCTGAGCCTCGTCGTCCCGATGTGGCTTGCCGCTATCGGCATCGTTCTCACTGCATCGATGACGGCGAATGGTGCGCTTGCAGCCTTTGACGACAGTGCGGGCATGGCGGTCGCGGTCTATTTCTGCATCCAGAGCCTGGTTGTGAGCCTTGCAGGAACCGCGCTGGTCATCTTCCTGCCCGGTGATACCGCATGGCCCCTGATCGCCTTCTGCACAGCGATGCCATTGCTGGTTCTGAGCTTGCTGGCAAGGCTGCGGCAGCACTGACGAAATGGCGGTCGGCAGCACAAACTGTCGACCGCCATTGAAGCCCCGCCGTTGACACAGCATAATGCCCGCAATCCGGCTGCCTTGATTCGCAGCCGTAGCCCCGGCAAAACATGGAATTGCCCCATGATCGCAAACAGATTGAAGAAGATCGTTCTCGCAGCTTCGCTGGCCGCAATGATCGCGCCCGACTTCACGCCGATGGCCATTGCGGAAGACATGCCTGCCAAACAGGCCTTTGGTGCCCAGGCGCTTCCGGTCCTGGCGCAAGACCCGCAATCCATCGGCTTTTATGCCAAGGGATGCCTCGCCGGAGCGGTGGCTCTGCCGACGGATGGACCGAACTGGCAGGTAATGCGCCTTTCGCGCAATCGTCGCTGGGGCCATCCGCGCATGATCGGCCTTCTGGAAAAACTCTCCCGCGATGCGGCAAAGGACGGCTGGCCCGGCCTGCTCGTCGGCGACATTTCGCAGCCGCGCGGCGGCCCGATGCTCACGGGCCATGCCTCGCATCAGGTCGGTCTCGACGCCGATATCTGGCTGACGCCGATGCCGAAAAAGCGGTTTACCGATGCGGAACGCGAGAGCGTGTCAGCCGTATCGATGCTGCAAAAAGATTCGCTCTATGTCGATCCGAAGAAATGGACACCCGCCCGCACGGCTCTCATCAGACATGCTGCAAGCTATCCGGAAGTGGAGCGTATCTTCGTGCATCCGGGCATCAAGAAGCAGCTTTGCGACACGGTGACGGGCGACAGAAGCTGGCTTGGCAAGGTTCGTCCCTATTGGGGTCACTTCTACCATTTCCATGTGCGGTTGACCTGTCAGCCCGGTTCGCCCCAGTGCAAGGGACAGCCGAAAGTGGCTGCCGGTGACGGTTGTGACAAGTCGCTCGCCTGGTGGTTCACCGACGAACCATGGAAGCCTGCAAAGCCATCCAAGGAACCGCCGAAAAAGCCGCGTCCGGTGATGGTTTCCGATCTGCCGAAGGCCTGTGCCGCCGTCCTCAACGGCCCTGCGCCAAACTCGGTCGCCGATGTTACCTACGGCGTGCAGTAGAAAGCTTTTCCACTTTTCAGGCCTTTGGCACTTCGCTTTAGGTTTAAAACGATTTAGAATGAAGATGACAAGGTTATCAACTCATAAGGTTGCTCTTTCATGACGGACCGCCTGCGCATCGCATTGATCGCCCACGACCAGAAGAAGGACGACATGGTCGCCTTCGCAAAAGCGCATGAGCAGGCATTGTCCCGCTATGACATCGTGGCGACGGGAACGACTGGCGGCCTCATTCTGGATGCCTGCCCATCGCTCAGCATTCGGCGCGTGAAAAGCGGACCGCTCGGCGGCGACCAGCAGATCGGCGCAATGATCGCGGAAGGCACGGTGGAAGTCCTCATTTTCTTCATCGACCCGCTATCGCCGCTTCCGCACGATGTCGACGTGAAGGCGCTGACGCGCCTCGGCAGCGTCTACGACATTCCGATGGCGCTCAATCGTGCGACTGCCGAAAAGCTGATCAAGGCGCTTGATTAATCCGGCACAAGACAGCCTCGCCTGCGGAAGACCATTGCGGGCGGAAGACATGACCAAGGAGAGGACATGCTGGCGACTATCGCATGCCTCCCAAAAGTGGGAAGCGGTTCTGGGACAAAGACATGCATGAAAACAAAGAGATAGAGCGGGCCGAACAGGGTTTCCGGTTTCCAGTACTCGTCGGCGATATTGGCGGCACCAATGCCCGTTTTGCTATTCTCGTGGATTCCAATGCAGAGCCGAAGGAGTTTCCCGTTCTCCAGACGGCGGATTACGCAACCATCGATGAGGCGATACAGGACGCCATTCTCGATCATACCTCGATCCGTCCGCGTTCGGCCATTCTGGCTGTGGCCGGTCCCGTCGACGGCGATGAGATCGACCTCACCAATTGCGACTGGGTGGTGCGCCCGAAAAAGATGATCGCCGATCTCGGTTTCGAGGACGTGACCGTGTTGAACGATTTCGAGGCGCAGGCGCTTGCCGTCGTGTCCCTCGGCAGCGATCATCTGGAACAGATCGGCGGCAAGCCGGAAGAAGTGATTGCCACCCGCGTCGTGCTCGGGCCGGGCACCGGGCTTGGCGTCGCCGGCCTTGTGCGTACCCGCCATGCATGGGTGCCGGTGCCGGGCGAAGGCGGCCATATCGATATCGGTCCCCGTAGCGAACGCGACTATCAGGTCTTCCCGCATATCGAACGCATCGAGGGCCGGGTTGCTGGCGAGCAGATCCTTTGCGGGCGCGGCCTGCGCAACCTCTATCTCGCGATATGTGCCGCCGACAAGGTGACGCCGACGCTGGAAACCCCAGCCGACATCACTTCGGCCGGGCTCGACGGCAGCAATGCGCAAGCCGAAGAAACCCTGCATCTGTTCGTCACTTATCTCGGGCGGCTGGCAGGCGATCTGGCGCTGATTTTCAAGGCGCAAGGGGGCGTCTATCTTTCCGGCGGCATTCCGCAGCGCATCCTTTCCGCGCTGAAAGCCGGTGCCTTCCGCAAGGCTTTTGAGGACAAGGCCCCGCACAAGGCCATCATGCGCGACATTCCCGTCCGCGTGATCACGCATCAACTGGCGGCCCTTACCGGGCTTTCCGCCTTTGCGCAGGCTCCTGCCCGTTTTGAAGTCTCGACCGAAGGGCGCCGCTGGCGCAGCAGAGCATGATTCCGAAAAGTGGGAACCGCCTACGCAGGGAAATCAGTTCACTGGACTGATTTCTGATCCTGCTTCGATCGGGTAAAATCATGCTCAAGCAAAAATTTAGAGCGGGATGTTTTTAAGCTGAACCATCATCCCGCTCTGATCGGCAAAGCTTGAGGATGGTCAAGCCGCGCGGATAACGTTATAGAAACGCTGCACTGAAATTGCCGATGCTTTTTCAGCGCAGCGTTTCCATATGGCACGCCGTATTTTTCAACGTTAGCCGCCGGTCCAGCCGGAGGGCCAAGAGACAAAAAGCGCTTTTGCACGTGAGCCTATTCAAGAAGAAAAACAAGAAGATCGATACGGGCGAAGCCACGCGCGTAATCCGACGCATGATGTCGGAAAATATCCGCGAATATAAGAAGAATTACATCATCGCCATACTGGCTTCGCTCATCGTCGGCGCATCGAATGGCGCGCTGGCCTATCTGATGAAGCCGATGATCGACAAGATTTTCTACGAACAGAATCTCAATCTCGTCTGGGTCATTTGCGGCACATTGCTGGGCATTTTCATATTGCGCGGCATTTCCGGCTACATACAGGCCGTGGAGCTTGCCAAGATCGGCAACAATCTGGTCGCGCGCTATCAGAAGCGCATTTTCGACCATCTGATGAAGCTTGGGCTCGATTTCTACAACGACACCCGCTCCGGCCATCTGGCGGCACAGATCAACCAGAATGTTTCCGGCATCCGCGATCTTCTCAACATGACGATCTCGTCGATCGCGCGCGACCTCATTTCGCTTATCGGGCTTGTCGGCACGATGTTCTACATGGACCCTGTCCTGTCCGTCGCGATCTTGCTGATCGGACCGCCGCTCATTCTGGCCGTTGCCTATATCTCGCGCCGCATTCGCTCCGTCACTCGCGATCTCGTGCATCTCAATTCCCATCTGCTGGGCGCGATGCAGGAATCGATTCAAGGCATAGCCATCGTCAAGGCCTTTACGATGGAAGACCAGTTGCGCGCCAAGATCGGCAAGCTCATCGATCAGTCGGAAGGCCGCAGCAACAAGATCGCCAAGGTTTCCGAGCGCACGACGCCAATCTCGGAAATGCTGGCCGGTTTTGCCGTAGCAGGCGTGCTGGCCTATAGCGGCTATCGCGCCATTCTCGAACAACAGCCGCCCGGCGCGACCTTTGCCTTCATCACGGCGATGCTGCTTGCCTATGACCCGGCCCGCCGCCTCGCCCGCCTCCAGGTCGGGCTGGAAAAGGCACTTGTCAATGCCCGCATGATCTATGAAGTGCTGGATATAGAGCCGCGCCAGCGCGATCTTCCAGGCGCCGTGGAACTGAAGGCCGGCCCCGGCGAAATCCGCTTCGACGACATTCACTTCTCCTATAACGAGACCGCGCCGGTGCTGCATGGCGTGAGCTTCGTCGCCAGAGCTGGCGAAACCACCGCCGTGGTGGGTGCTTCAGGCGCTGGCAAGTCCACGCTCATCAATCTCGTCCAGCGCTTCTACGATCTTGACAAAGGCAAGATCCTGTTCGACGGACAGGATATCGAACAGGTCAAGAAACATTCACTGCGTCACGCCATCGCCTATGTGTCGCAGCAGCCCTACCTGTTTGAAGGCACCATTGCCGACAATATCCGATACGGCCGTCCGGACGCGACGGACGAGGAAATCATCGAGGCGGCTAAACTCGCCCATGCGCATGAATTCATCCTGCAACAGCCGCAGGGCTACGATACGCCGGTCGGCGAAAATGGTGTTACGCTTTCCGGCGGGCAGCGCCAGCGCGTTTCGATTGCCCGCGCCATCGTGCGCAATGCGCCGGTTCTCCTGCTCGATGAGGCGACTTCCGCGCTCGACAACGAATCGGAAAAGCGGGTGCAGCAGGCGCTGGAAGGCATCATGCAGAACCGCACCACAATCGTGATTGCGCACCGCCTTTCCACGGTGGTCGATGCGGATCGCATCGTGGTGATGGAAGCTGGCCGCGTGGTGGAAGAAGGCCGTCACGACGATCTGATCGCCATCCCGAATGGCGTCTATGCGCGCTTCTATCAGTTGCAGAGCGGCAATGGCGATATCATCACCGAAAAGACGGCAGAAGAATTGCGGACAGGAGAACCTCGATGAGCGGAGAAATGCAGAGCAGTGAAATGGGCCTTGTCGTCGTCGGCGCCGGTGGCCGCATGGGCCAGACACTGATCCGCACCATCCAGACCATCGAAGGCGCGAAACTCGTCGGCGCCATCGAACGCTCCGGTTCGCCCCTTCTGGGCCGGGATGCGGGCGAAATTGCCGGTATCGGACCGCTCGGCGTAATCATCACCGATGATCCCCTGCCGGTCTTTGCCAAGGCGCAGGGCGTCCTCGATTTCACAAGCCCCGCGGCAAGCGTGGAATTTGCCGGGCTCGCCGCGCAGGCGCGCATCGTGCATGTCATCGGCACAACCGGCTGCTCGGCTGAAGACGAAGAGAAGATCCGCGCGGCCGCCCGCCACGCTACCATCGTCAAATCCGGCAATATGAGCCTCGGCGTCAACCTTCTGTCCGTTCTGGTGCAGAAGGCCGCGCAGGCGCTCGATCCGGAGGATTTCGACATCGAAATTCTCGAGATGCACCACAAGCACAAGGTCGATGCGCCATCCGGAACGGCATTGCTGCTTGGCGAAGCCGCAGCGAAAGGGCGCGATATCGCACTGGCGGAAAACAGCGTCCGCGTGCGCGACGGATATACGGGACCGCGTGAAACCGGCTCCATCGGCTTTGCGACATTGCGCGGCGGGTCGGTCATCGGCGATCACTCGGTGATTCTTGCTGGTCCCGGTGAGCGCATTGTTCTCTCGCACCATGCCGAGGACCGTTCGATCTTCGCGCGCGGCGCGGTCAAGGCCGCACTTTGGGCCCATGGCAAAAAGCCCGGTCTCTATTCCATGCTCGATGTTCTCGGGCTGAACGACTGATTATCTTTATTAACGGAGCGTTGCATATGTCTCGTACTCTCGTCCTGGTCCGCCATGGTCAAAGCGAATGGAACCTCAAGAACCTTTTCACCGGATGGCGCGATCCGGGCCTGACCGAACAGGGCCATGCCGAAGCCAAGGCCGCAGGCCAGCGCCTGAAGGCCGCCGGTCTCAAGTTCGACATCGCTTACACCTCCGCGCTGTCGCGTGCACAGGTGACCTGCCAGCATATCCTTGATGAGCTCGGTCAGTCTGATCTCCAGACAATCCGCGATCAAGCCTTGAACGAGCGCGACTATGGCGACCTGTCCGGTCTCAACAAGGACGATGCCCGCGCCAAGTGGGGCGAGGAACAGGTCCATATCTGGCGCCGTTCCTATGATGTCCCGCCTCCTGGCGGCGAAAGCCTGAAGGACACCGGCGCACGCGTATGGCCGTATTATCTTCACACGGTACAGCCGCATGTGCTGCGCGGCGAGACGGTTCTGGTCGCCGCCCATGGCAATTCGCTGCGCGCGCTCATCATGGCGCTCGATGGCCTGACGCCGGAACAGATTCTCAAGCAGGAGCTCAACACCGGCGTTCCTGTCATTTACCGGCTCAATGCCGATTCGACCGTCGCTTCAAAGGAAATTCTCGAAGCCTGATAGCCGTTTGGCTTGTGGATTTGTCGGGCGCGCCCGCGCGTCCGACAACCTTTTCAACGCGAAAAAAGCATCGGCTGAAAAAAAGCTGGCTGAATGACGAAAACGCGATTGACAGAGGCAGGTCGACCCCTTAGATGGGTCCTCGTCGCCCAGATGGCGGAATTGGTAGACGCACCAGCTTCAGGTGCTGGCGCTCGCAAGGGCGTGGAGGTTCGAGTCCTCTTCTGGGCACCATTTCCAAGTCTTCGGACCACTACCAAGGTTCAGAAGCACCCCAAAAAGCCCGCGCAAGCGGGCTTTTTTGCTATCTGAGTTTCTGCTGACCTCCACTGAGCCCCACTTGCAGCCACAAATTTTGTTGGTACTGTTGTTGGTATAGCGCGCTTTTCTCGCGTTTTTGGCCCGAGGCGATACCAACAATGGCTTTGACAGACACCGCGATTAAGAACCTGAAACCGCAGAACGCCGCGAAAAAATACAGCGACGGCGGCGGGCTTCATCTGCTTGTCAGCCCTACCGGCTCGAAATTGTGGCGTCTTGCCTACCGATTTAATGGAAAACAGAAGCTGCTGGCGTTCGGTGCGTATCCGTCGGTATCGCTTGCCGACGCGCGTCGACGTCGAGAAGACGCGAAATCCCTATTGGCAGCAGGAACAGATCCTGGCGAACAGGTCAAAGCCGATCGGCGTCGCCAGCGCGTTTCGTCCGCAAACACGTTCGACGCTATCGCTGACGAGCTACTGGAGAAATTCGAACGTGAAGGCCGAGCCGAAGCCACTATGATCAAGAAGCGTTGGCTGCTTGGTTTAATCAGACCCGCCATTGGCTCGCGCCCCATCGCAGAAATTACGGCCGCCGAAGTTCTTGAACCCTTACGCGCCGTGGAAGCCGAGGGAAATTATGAAACCGCGCGCCGGATGCGTTCCACTGCCGGCCAAGTGTTCCGCTATGCGATTGCAACATCTCGAGCAGCCAACGATCCCACCGGCGCCCTGCGGGGCGCGCTAACCACGCCTACGGTCACACACCATGCGGCGATCACCAATCCCCAAGCTTTTGGGGGATTACTCCGGGCGGTCTGGGCCTACGAGGGTACGCCCGAAACCAAGGCAGCCTTGCAACTGATGGCAATGCTATACCCGCGTCCGGGCGAATTGCGGAAAGCGCATTGGTCTGAGTTCGATCTGGACGGGGCAACGTGGACCATTCCCGCCGCCAGAATGAAAATGCGGCGGGGGCATGTTAAGCCGCTCCCTAGTCAGGCAGTAGAGATTTTACGAGAATTGCATAAGCATACCGGGGACGGATCTCTCGTTTTCCCGTCCATCAAATCGCGAAAACAGCCAATCAGTGAGAACACGCTGAACGGCGCTCTGCGTCGCCTGGGCTTTACATCCGAAGAGATGACCAGTCACGGATTTCGCGCTTCTGCTTCCACCATGCTGAACGAAAGCAAGAAATGGCCGGCAGACGCAATCGAAGCCGAATTGGCGCATGTCGGCGCCGATCAGGTCCGCCGCGTGTACCACCGAGCGCTTTATTGGGACGATCGCGTGAAGATGGCTCAAGCTTGGGCAGACGATATCGACGTTCTCCGCAACCAAGGCGTAGGGGCGTTCGGTTGAGGACGAGACGAAATCTCACGGGAAAAATTCGTGGCCGTCCGCCGAAGCTCCCGGCCAAGCACGACCCGGAAAATCCAGCATTTGATTTCCATTCGGATGAAATGGCGCACGACTTCAAGCGTCAGATGGACCGGCTAGAAACGCCGCCCCTCTATGGTTACCGCTCGGACACCGATAAAGTGGTTTTCGAGACTTATTATTATTCGCGCGCAAGCGAGCTTCTGTTACGCGAAGGCAGGTCGCCGACTAATCAGAACCTTGCGCTAGCCCTTATTGACATTTTGAAAGCTGACCGACGTTGCAAGGACGCAATCGAACGTTGGTTACGTTCGGGTAAAAAAACGAGCCTGAAGGCAGCATTACGGGAGCGCTTACGGAGAAATTAGTTTCCGGAAGCCGACTTTCCGACAATTATTTAGCATTTTCATGCACATAACAGCCCCGCATCCCAGAATTGTATGACGTATGTCTGATGCTCCATAGTCTCCGACAGACAACTATGGAGCTATGCAGAAAATGGATGGGCCTTACAAAGATCGATTTATCGACGTCAAAGAAGTTCGTCAGCTAATTGGATTTAGCCAAGCGAAAATTTACGTCATGGTGAGCGAAAAGGAGTTTCCGGCACCTTTGAAATTTGGTCGTGCCTCACGCTGGTCGCTCAAGGCTGTTCAGGAATGGATGGCTCTAAAAGTCCAGGAGGCTGCGTAATGTCAGGGTTCCGCCGTTGCTATAAGTCCCCTCACCCGGCAAGCAAATTGAGCTTTTTCTATCGGGGATTTGAATGGCTCGATGTGAAAGGCGTCCCGTCAGTCTTCATTCACATCCCAATGGAAGTCGGCGTAGATCGCGACACGACTTTCGCCATCGAACAGAATAACGCGCACTACGAAGCTGTCAGAACGATTGTCCGGGCGGAAGCAATAGGAGAACTCGGGCCTGCGGGTATTACAGAGACAGCGAACTTATCTGGCCACATTAACCGCGTCGTTGAGGATCGTCTTCTGCTTCTGGCAATTAGCAATCAAATGCTTGATCAAGCCAGTGAGGGCGGCTTGCCCGCTTACGTGACTTTGCAAACTCGCGTCATCAACGCCCGCCTCTCTATTTTCCGCGAGCAAAACGAGCATAAGAGCGCGAACTGGATTTTCTCTCGAGCTGCGGCGGATCTCAATGCGGGCATTCCCAGGAAGTCAGAGAACCAAGGATTAACGGCCGACCATATGCTGCGCGCCGATGCCCGCTTTATAAAGGAATGCCTTACAGCCTCAAAAGATCTGCGCTGTGGTCAGGCTCGTTTTCTCGAGGCGTTTAAAGCCATGATGTGGCGTGACAAGCTCATGGTGCTTGCGCTGGACGACCTATGGAAGCAGGCAAAACAGCACGATCTGTTAAAATCCCATAATGGTTACGATCTCGCAGACGCCATCCACAATTATAGAGGCGTCCCACAATGCGTCGGCAGGTGGTTGGAGCAAAATCAAGAGCGCATCCGTTATGTGTAAGCTTTGCGACTTCGCACGCGTATGTCGATCTGTGATCGCAAACATTTTAGCGTGATTGTGTCGATCTCACCAACTTGAGGACGACCAAGATGCAAACTGTATATGCCAGAACCGTGATTTCTCCCGCCGAGGCCGCAACCCGGCTCGGGATTTCCCGCAACCGCGTTTATGCGCTCTGCGCGTGCGGAGTTCTGATCTCCGGACGACTGGACGGGAAAATTCACGTCGACGGCGATAGCGTTCAGAGGATGAGGGAAATGCGTCGGCGATCGCGCATAGCACGCAAAGCTAAGCATCTTCGATTGATCGTCAACAACGACAAATGAAAAGACCGGCCGCCCATTGGAGGGGCGAACCGGTCGGAAGGTTTCCGATATGAATATACAACGAAATCACTCCGAAAATCTAGGTGATTTTCTCGCAAAGGGGCCGCTTCCTTCTGGAACTGACTTGGCGGTTAGTTGCAAGATTGATGAAGCGATATCCTTCCTACAGCAACTTGATCCGAGCGGCTGGCATAATCTTACTGCTCTGGACCCGAGCGAGAAAGTTACCCCTCGCGGCAGAACTTTTGCCCCTAATCAATGGGACGCAATTAGGGAATGGATCGCCGAACACGCTGGACTGGGCATGAATTTGTATTATTCGGTCAATGAACCCAAAGTCGCCTCACCACATAAAAAGTTGGAAAAGGACGATATCGGCGCCATTCGTGCAATCATCGGCGACGTGGATTTGCCCGGTACGAACGCAGATGCCGATCTTGCGGCGCTTCGAAACGATCTAGAGCTAAAGTTCCACGCGGCATTACCTCCAACGATGCTGGTCGAGAGTGGCGGCGGATATCAACCAATATGGAAGTTGAAAGACAAGCTTCTGCTATCCGACGATAAGGAACAGCGCGACGCCCAGCGATTAATGGTCGAAGCTCAAGGTCGAGGCGTCAGAGAGATGTTCGGCGGGGATAGCGTTCACGACATCAACCGAATTTTGCGCCTGCCGGGCACGCTCAACATCCCAAACGCGAGCAAGCGGGCGCGTGGACGCATTTCGCGTAAAGCCGCACTGGTTCCGCAGGATGCTTGTCCGGTCTATTCGCTCGACGCGTTAGCAGATCGCATCCTACCTAGTCAAAAGTCAGCAAAAGAACGTGGTGCGGACGAGGACGAATACGTTCGTGCCGCGCGTGCAATTATCGAAGAAGCCGAGCTTACCTACGGCTTTGACAACCTGCCTCCTGCTCTGCAGGATCAATTTACCTCGGCCTGCTGCGCAAACCCCCGCCTTGCCAGTCTTTGGGCGGGCGACGAAAGCGCGTTACTCGGCAGCGACGGCACGGGATCTGGATGGCGCAGATCCTTGGTTAAGATGCTCGCGCGTGATAGAACCCACGACTTCGGTGCCGGGGAATATGCCCAGTTAGCATATGCGTGGCCAACACTAGCGGAGAAAGCTAACCACCCGCTCCAAGATATGGACGACGAAGATTTATTCCGCCAATTGGCTCGCGACTGGGGCCGAGAAGGCCACACGGAAACGCGCCAGTACATCATTGATCGATGGTTTGATTACGATATTGCGGCTCAGCAGAGCGAACAGCTTTTTCCAACGGCACCTCGCGATGCAAACAGCCAATATTTCGAGGTAGTCAGCATTGAAGAGTTGGAGACGCGCCCGCCTGCGGAATGGCTCATCGGGCGCCACATACCAAAACAAAGCGTTGGCTTTCTTGCCGGCACTCCAGGCGCCGGAAAGACTTTTTTGGCCATCGATATCGGCTTGTCGATTGCATACGGCCTGCCCGATTGGCACGGCGACAACATAAGCAATGAAGACGATGGGGTCGTCGTCTACGTCTCGGGTGAAGGCGGTTATGCACTTTCCGCCCGTATTTCAGCCTGGCGCACACACCGCAGTAAAAAGACGCCTACGGATCGCTTTTGGCTCATCGAACAACCCGTCAACATGACCAGAGCCGAAGACATAGAAAAGCTTGAAAAAACGTTGTCGGAAAAGCTCAATAGGCCGGTTGCAGCGATTTTCATCGATACTCTTTCACGCGTCATCCCAGGGGCGGATGAGAACAACCAAGCGGACATGTCTCGATTTATCCACGCTTGCGATAAGCTCAAGCTACGCTTCCGTTGCGCTGTGGTTTGCATACACCACATGAACAGCGGCGGCGCGCATATGCGAGGTTCGACAACGCTAGCGGGCGGCGCGGATTTTATATTTACACTCTCGAAATTCGGGAACGGTAAAGCCCGTAAACTCGAATGCACAAAATGAAAGACGGTCCTGACGACTGGAAGGACCTCTATTCGTTTGAGATACAACCGACTACCTCGAACCAGGTTTCTCTGGTTCCGGTACGTATAAGCGGCAACTCTGAAAATAACAGAGGGCTAACGCCGTCGAAAAGCGAGAGGATTTTTGAGGCGATAACCCAAGCCGCAAATGACGGTAGGCCGTGGGCCCTATCTAAGCAATCTAAACAACGGTGCGCGTCGCTTCGCATGCAGGAAGACTTCCAAATCGATCGCGAAGAAGCCGAAGAAGCTTTGCAGCTTTGGATAAACTCCGGAATTATCGCCGAAGTCATGGTCAATCCGAAAAAGAAGTTACGCGGTCTTCAAATCACGCGACGTCAAGCGCACGCCGCAGAAGCCAATGACGCTTTCAATTAGCGGTGTGTATTACAGACAATTTGTCGGCGGAAAAGCCTTGGCGGAAATAGGGGCGGAAAAGCAGAAAACAACGGCGGAAAAGCGGAAATGTCGCATCAACCCTTTGAAATCATTGGCGGAAATGGTTGGCGGAAATGCTGGCGGAAAAGGAAGCCGCTTTGGCGGAAAAGGGCAGCTAAGCTATTGATTTTATTGATGGCGGAAAAGCGGCGGAAATACATACTACGTATGGGGCGGCGGCTCCGCTCCGCGTGCCTGCGCTCCGCCTGCCCCTCGAACTGGTATGCGTCTGACTTTCCCATGATTGATTTTGGGAAAACCCCGATAGCTCATATGCGCAACTTCGTTGAGGCGGCCGGATGAGACGTATTCAATCGCAGCGGCTTCGAAACTGGCAGCAATCCGCAGAATGGCGGGAAATTGCGCGGCAACATTGTTTCAAGATGAACGCCGAACGGCGTTTGAAACCCAAGTGTGGTGCGACAAACAAGAAGGACGGCGAGCCCTGCAAAAATCTCGCGATGGAAAACGGTCGCTGCAAATGGCACGGTGGGAAATCCCCAAAGGGCAAAGAGTGGCACAAGGTCCAACTTCCTGACGGGAATTCGCGGAATGCGGTTGCCCGAGCCGAACGTAAGCTCGCTGACAAACGCCGGATCGAAAAAGCGCGCAATAAGCGGCTGGCTTCCATGACGCCAGAACAGCGCCAGGAATACGACAAGTGGAAATCTACACATATTCCAGGCCCGAAAGCGGAACGCGAGCGCAGACGGCAAGAACGGGCGAATAATGACGATTTCCGTCAGCGTATAGCGAACGGAGAAACTCAGCCGGTTAGTCCGGAAGTGGCTGCGCTGGCAGCCGAGCGCAATAGGCTTGAAAGCATGCTTCAGGATCTAGACGCAATCAGTAACGCAAATCAGGGTATTGGGGTTTTCGGATGAACGAACTTAAGGATGATTTTCAAGACGACGATCTGGTAAGACGCGAGCGGGTCAGGAGGCGTTCGCGCGTTGAGGGTATCGAAGTGGCTTACGAAACGGCATTGGCAGTCTGTAGAGACCCAAAATCTACGTCACAAGCTAGGTCAAATGCCGCTCGGACACTTTTGGAGATCGGCGGGATGCTTAATCGCTCTGATCGAAACGACGAAAAGCCATCCGGTAAAGAGCTGCATGAGATGACGGGTGAAGAGTTGGCGACCTACAAGCGCCAGTTAGAAACGGATAGGCGCCGTATTGACGCCATTATCAAATCGACTTCGACCAGCGGTGCGTTCGATTGAGCGTCATTTCTTTTTGAGGCGTTCCTCCGCGCGTTGACGCCGCTTAAAGAAATCCATGTGGATGCGGACATATTGCTCTTTGGCAATTCGCTGCTGAAATTCGGGAGTTGCCGGGATGTAAGGAGCCTTTTTCGCATATATCGCCGCTTCGCGGGCCGCGATATAGGCGTCCACATCGCTCTCTTCGAACAGTACCGGGCGCCCGGGAATATATGCTAGGAAACCTTTCACGCGTAGCGCCTTCACGACGCTTTCGGATTTGCCTATTTTTCTCGCGACTTCAGCCGGAGTAAGCAATATTATGGGCGCTGCCGTTGACTTTTCAACCATGCTTTTCTCGCTCTCTCAGTCCCTTTTCTCCAAGCGTTTGGGTCTTTTCGATAGGGGGTCATTGGATCAGACGTTGCTGCAATCTTTGCGTTGTCGATAAACAGCCGGAGATCTTCGCGATCGATTAGTACCGGCCTGCCCGGCACATAGGGCAATCTCCCCGAAAGCCGCAGCTGCTTTACCTTGCCTCTCGAGCATCGGAGTATCGAGGCCACTTCCTCCTCCAGCAAATATCTTTCGCTTTGTGCTTCGTTCGCATTCATTGAGAAATATTAGAAAATATACCAAATAAGTCAAATATATTTTCTGGATGAGTTTGTATCATACCGCATGTTGGATGTATGTCGTATAAGTATAATATCTTACATACATCAGACATACTTATTATTTATCATTCTATATTGACAATACATTAACCGTTAATAGAATTAGAAGATGGAAAAAGAACTGGTAAAGCGCTCATGTGCTTTTGGGTCGGCTGACCACTGATCCAAGTCCGGAAGCTGACGGTATGTCCAAGGCGAAAGCCTAAAATCGTCAGGCTGCGGTAGCCAGTTCTCAATTCCGGACTTTAGAAATCATGAGAACAGCCAGGAGCTACCGAAATGACCACGTTAACTAACGCCATCCCTGCTATCGAATACGGCCCTTCGCTTGTGAGCTTTTCGCAGATCGTGCCAATCGAACAAGCGCACGTGTACGAAAACGCACTAAGCGAAGTTTTGGACGGCGATCGGGCAGCTTTCGACGCCATGTTGACGGTCCAGCCGTACGACAAGCGCCATCCCGTACATAACACACTACCAGGTTCGAAGTCGGCAACCGCAAGCGGAAACTACGTATTTTGCGCTGACATGCCATACGAGACATTTCTCAGCTTCATGGGCGCGATAATGAAGAACTAACGGCGCAGCGGTGGCGGTTCATTCGAGCCCCCACCATACGGTCAGCACCAACCATGAAAGCGTTGAAAACAGGTCTATTAATGCTTTTCATGTGTGCAGGGTGCACAACAGTCGAGCAACGAGAAGCGGCAGAGCAAAGCCGCTTTTTGTCGTTTAGCGGTATGACCATGGCCGCTTTCACTTCCGAAACGCTCATAACGCCGCACGATTTTGATGATGCTCAAGGGACTCCCGTTTTCGTAGCTTACAAGTCGGCGCCGGACCCACGTTTCGGTTGTAAGATGCTTATACGAACGCGAAGTACCGGAGCGGGCGTCACCGCGGATGACTGGACGATAGAGGGAATAACGCGGCAAGGAGGCTGTTCCGGTATTTAACCGCAGCCTTCATGCTTCAACGCTGACCAACGCATTATCCAGCGCCCGATAAACGGTCGCCTTGCTCAATCCGGTACGCGCCATGATATCCTTGATTAGCATCCCCTCGCCTCGCAACCGGCGAATTTCGGTAACAACGTCCGGCGTCGCTTGGGTCCTTCGGCCAAACTTGGTGCCTTTCGCCTTCGCCTTCGCGATCCCATCCATTTGACGCTCTGCGCGTATAGCCGTCTCGAACTCCGCAAACACGCCCAACATTTGCAGCATAGCGCGCCCGGCGGGGTTGCTCGTATCGATGCTCTGATCGAGAACGCGCAGTTCTACACCCTTGCCTTGCAGATCCTTCACAATCGAGAGCAGATCGGCCGCAGATCGGGCCAGCCTATCAATTTTCGTGATGACGAACGTATCGCCTTTCCGTGCAAATCGCAGCGCTTCCTTAAGTGCCGGGCGGTTGCTGTCGACGCCCGAACGCTTCTCTTCGAAGATATGATCGGGCTCGACACCAAGCGCCAGCATCTTGTCACGCTGCACTTCCAAGCTTTGGCCGATGGATGAAACGCGAATGTAAGCTACCAGCGACATGTCTCATATATCCTTAGAGTTAACGATAACACTTTTATGAGACATGAAAAGAGACACGTCAAGCGATATTCTCACAAAGTATACATTTTGAAACACATTGTTCGACCGGTTTCGGAAAGCTATTGAATGGACTGATTTGTTTTGGGTAGGGCGATGAGAAAATTAGAAGCCGCTTTCCATGAGCTTTGTTCAGCAGCCAGAGCAGCGGTGTATGAGGCTTGGTTAGACGCCAATTCAGCAAACGAGGGTTCTGCTGGAGAAGTTGACCATGTTTATGCGTTAATGCGTGTCGGTACGAACCGTTTAGGGCGGTACTGGTCGCAAATCCTGCAAGGGCGACGTTTAGCATTGCGCGTCACGGGAGTTTTTTGCCACCAAACGCCCAAGGCTCATTTTAGCTATCCATCAGAGGGCCGAAAATCCTGCGAGTTGGGGGATCTCCTGATCGTCCATCAACATCGAAGCGCCGTCGCAAAGTCGGCTCTCGAGGTAAGGCGGGCCGTCTTCATCCAAGCAAAAATTGGGCAGAACGGCCAGTGCAAGACAATCGATAAATATCAGGAATATCTTTACGAGAACTGGCCTCAGTTCGAACTGAAGGGGCGCGGAGTTGGTCGTAAGAAGTTCGAAAAAGGCGGTCGTGATTTTAGAAACGGCAACTCAGGGGCATATGGCTTTGTTGAGACAAGGCTCCCGGTCTGCAGAGATTTTGCGCCGCTATTCTTTAATAGGTTTCCGTGGACGATAACGAGCGCCCGCCGACCCGTTGCTGCCGCTGGAGGTGAAGATGCGGGATCTTTTATTACGAACATGCTCTTCGACACGCCACACACACGTGGGCGCTCCGCGCTCATTCCTGGTCAGCCACTTTCGCTTTCAGCTGGATCCCCTAACAATCATTTTGACGTGACCGTGGAAGAGTTGCTGTCGATAACAGCGGAACGAACCCTGCCCCGCAACGCAAACCGATATCGAACTGGCCCGCGTTCGGGGACCACCCTCTGCTTTCAACAGCAGTTTGGCGAAAACTCATTGCTACCCACGCTGGGAGAAAGCTTTATCCCGACGCCCGGCGAGATCATTCCTCATCGCCTTGAAGGACTGATGGATACCAAACCGGGCGACAATGGGATATCAACTCTTCTAGTTGAAACAGGCGACGTCATCGAAGAAGTGGCGCGGTAGCACGGTGGCCGCCGGGTGCCGTCGAAGGGTGGTCCACCCCCCGGGGCAGACCGAACGCCCTAACGTCGGCGTCGCCCCACGCTCATACAAATTTTCAGCCCACCAGAACTTTCCGGACGATACGTCCGCACCGCCTTCCCCATTGTTCCTCGCCTACATTTTGCGATTTGGCCAGTTTTGAAGCCTGTTTTATCGCAAACGCCGCACCGGTATTTTCGACCTTAACAGCAATCGTAGGTCGGAAAAATGCACGCCACGCTCAACAATCGGCCCCACGAAGGCCCGAACTGCCCCAGTGTCGACGGTTTGATATTCGATCTGACGCGAGCCGCGCGTAGCGAACAGTCTGCCTATGAACTTGGGAATGCCCTGTGTGCACTGGAAACAGCCGTCAGCAAGCAGCCTTCGGTTACGGCCGTCGAGCATGGGCGCTTGGCGATGGCGTTTGCCAGTGCAGCCGCAGCTTCGCTCCGTAGCCCATCCAGCATTCGATATGCTGATGACATCGCGCTCGGCATCAGCGCCACATTGCGCCTATTGGGCAGATGGCGGATCGGCACAAGCGAGCCCTTTGCCGACGGCCTACGGGCTGACATGCGTATTTTCCGGAACGCGCTTCATAACGCCGATCTGAGATCCCAACGGCAGCACCGCGAAGCCATCGACCCACAACAGAAGACGCTTCGCATTGTCGAAGAAATCCTGGCGCCCATCCAGCATCTTTTAGTTCCGCCGACTGGCGGAAAAGTAGTCCGTTTTCGCTCGAAAACCGAACATTTCTATGGTGACGGGTGTTGAAATGGGCTATTTTCAGTTTGCCGGTAAAACCGCAGAACTCGGGCAACTGCACCACCCGCGTCGATACGACAACGACAGCCATTCGATGCAAGTTTCAACCCGCTTTCGATCATGTTTTTCGCCGTCTTTTTCTGAGACGCAACGATCGTTTGCCAGGTGTGGTGCAATGGCTCTTTCATCCTCCATTCTGGCCAGAGGCGTCGCCACCCGTCGAGACAACGGGAGGGCACTCCAATTTGTGATCCCATTACAATAGCAGGCATCGCCCTGACAGCCGGTTCCACCGTCGCGAACACGATGGCCGCGAACAAGGTCCAGAACGTGCGTGACGACGCGATGGCGGCTGAACGCATTCGCCAGCAAGGGCTTGATCAGGAAGCGGCCGCGCTGAACACGCAGTCGCAGGACCGATACAAGGATTTTGGCGGCCAGCAGGAAGACAAGGCGACGCAGCTCGGCGATTACTTCGCGCAGCAGCAGATTGAAGCTGGCAACGCGAACGCTGAAAATACGGCTGCGATGATCATGCCGCAGTCGGGTTCGAATATCGTTGTCCAGGAAGAAGCGAAGCAGCGCGGCAAAGCGCGGGACTTCGCCAGCAAGAATGCAGCGGCACTCGGCAACTTGCGCAGTTTCGGCGACCTGATCGGGTCAATCGGACGCGAGCAGGCTCGGGATGCAACCCAGATCGGCGTCATCGGCGGGTTCAAGCGCGGTTCCAGTGGCGTGTTGCCGTATGAGCTGGAAGCAGCCAACAGCGCCGGCCAAGGGCTCAGCAACTTGGGAGATTTTCTCAATCTTGGCGGCGGCCTTGCATTGAACGCAGGGCTTAGCAAAGGCAACGTCTTCCCGACCGCTCCCAAAACGCCAAGCGCCCTATCGGCGCCCAAACAGTCGAAAAGCCTGTACGACCTGTACGGCTCGAAAAATGGGATGTTCTGATGCTCCAGGATGTGACGACTTTACAAAACCAGCCATCAAGGGATTGGGCCGTCCACGCGATTGCCGCCCTTGGCAACATTCCACTGTTGGACGATCTTGCGGAAACGCCGCGATACGCCGCCTATGGTCTACGTTTGCTTCACATTGCAGCCTTTGAGTTTCCCGATTTTACAAACTCGGCATTCGATCTCGCTAATGAACTCGATAACGCATTGTTGCAGGCGGCGCCCCGTATCTGCGAAACTGCCCCAGAGGATTTAACCAAAGAACGAATTCACGTTTGCCTTGGCGCCGCCGGCGCTTTGCTTCGTCCGCCGGTCGATGAACGGGGCGAACAGTTGCTCTTGACCTGCTATCTCCGCGTTCGTCTGGACGCCCAAGCTCTTTGGAATGAAATTCAAAGTCGGGGCGACACCATAATGCGCAATGCCGAAACATTCGTCGCGATGAAGCACGCTCACTTCGACGGCGGATGGCTGCACTAGGAGAAATAAACATGCCTATTCGCAGAAATGGCTACTTTAACAATCCAGCACTCGGGCAGATATCGGCAAACTTGGCAGATATGTTTGCGCCGCCGAGTGGTGCGGACGCGGCGGGCTGGGCCACGGCGCATGCAAAGAATGCGGAAGCTGAACGCGAAGCCGATCGCTACCGAATGCTTGTTGACCGCAACACCACACCCGAAATTGCCGACTTTTACCTGCGCACCATGCCAGGTGGCGCAAAAAACACGTACTACGATATTGATCAAGGCAACGCGACACTGCGTGCGAACAATGCCGCAGATAATGCTCGCGCGCTGGAAGATCGGCGCATGCAGGAAGCAGGCGCCCTGCAGCGCGTGTATGCGGCTCCGATCGGCGTCAATAAGGATCAGACTGTCTATCTGCCCGAACAGACGGCTGCAGCGACGGGGCTGAATGGAACCCTCACAGGTATGTACGGCGTGAACCCAGGCGAAACGCTGGCGCTGCCGAACGGCCAGACGTTACAGGGCGCCCCAAAACCCATGACGTCCGATGAATGGCGGGCGACACAGAACGAGCGCTTGCGTCAATCGGGACAGATTTCAGACGACATGCTGATTGATACAATCGTCGGGGATAAAACCCCGGTGAAGGCCGTGGTTGGTGGGAAAGGCGTGTACGTCTCGCCAGGTGCTGCGGTACGCGGCGGCTTGGAAGTTTATGAAGAACCGAAGCCCGAGAAGTATGACAACTACCTCGCCGTTGGCCCCGACGGTCAGGAAAAACGCTTCCTCGGCTATGTAGGTTCGGAAGGACAGATCATTGACGCCAGCACGCGTGAGCCCGTTGCGAATGTCGTTCGCAAGGAAGGCACCGGGGGCGGCATGGCCGTTGAGGTGGGAAAAGACGGCGGTTTCAAACTCATAACCGGAAATAACGCCGGGCTCACAAATTCCCGCGTTACAGATCTCCAGCGATCTGAGACGGAAAATAGCCGAGCGGTCAACGAGTTGACCACGCTATTCAACACGCTGCGCCCCGACGATCTTGGTGTCGCTGGCAACGTCAACGAATGGCTGACAAATTACGGCGCCCAGGCAATTCCCGGACTGGCGCGCCCCGACGTCGCGTCAACCCGCGCCAATCTCAACGCAACGACGCTTGGCCTTGCGAAAGCGCTTGTTCAGGACGATCGACTTTCGGATGCGGACCGGCGCGCGGCCAACGACATTATGGTTTCCGGTGGGTTGGGCGAAAGCTTGCCGGGCGCCCAAGCAAAGCTCGCTTCACTGATCGCTCTCAGCGCGTACCGCCAAAAATTCGCGAATACGGTTCGCACCGGCGGAGAAGCGCTAAAGCCACTGGACGGGGCAGTGCTCGGTCAGCTTGTCGATGAAGGGCTAATTTCTCCGCGTGTTGCAGAAGCCTATAAGAGCAACGTTTTGGACCATCGGCGCCAGGCGACAAACTCCCTTCTCCCCGGCGTAAACGTGCTTGAGATGGGAACATCGTCGCGTTCCCAAGATACCGGGTCCGTCCCGACAGTTTCCACGCCGGAAGAAGCAAACCGCCTTCCTTCCGGCACCCGTTTCCGTACTCCCGACGGCAGAATAAAGGTTAGACCCTGATGGCTGACATGTGGGACGCATTTCCCAACGCTCCGACAGCGAATGCATCTGCAAACGATATTTGGGCAGCTTTTCCGGATGACGAAACCGCCAGCGTGCAATCATCGCAAACCGCGGGAACGGCCCCCGTCCCTGCATGGGACGTGAGGGACGAAACCGGCGTGCCGGGCGGCGCACGCGAACCGACCGCGCCGAAACCGACACCCGGACAACGTGCCATTGACATTTCATCCGGCGTTCTTGGCGCTCCGGTTGACACGATGAACGATATTCTGGCGGCGGTCGGCCTGCCCGTCAGCGACGCCCCGCTGTTCGGATCACGTTCTATTGGGAGCATGATGCATGCAGCGTCCGGGGAAACCGAAGGTCGGGATATTGCGGAACGTCGCCCGGATCTCGCGCAATCAAGCGCACCGCTTGGCCAGCGGGTCTATTCGTCGTTTTTGAACACCCCGGACGCGAAAGCCCGATATCTGACGTCTCAATACGGTCCAGAAAATCATGGCTGGTATTATCTCAATGACCGCTTTGGAAACCCGACGGATCGAGTTGTCATTCGCGACGAAAGCGGAAATGAAAGCCTTTTCAACCCTCCTGGCATAGATGCCGGCGACATTGCCGGAATGGCTGGCGGCGTACCGGACCTGATTGGCGCGCTGGCTGGCGGTGCTGCCAGCATCCCGGCTTATGCCGCTGGACCCGTGGTCGGCGTGCCTGCTACGGCTTTGGCGAGTTCCATCGGAGCGCAAGCTGTCGGCGAAACCGTCGGGCGCCTATTCCCGGAAAACCGGGAGGCCGAACCCAGCATTACGAACGATGTTCTCCCGCGCGCGAGCTATGAAGCTCTTATTGACACAATCATGGGGACTGCAATGGGCGGCGCGTCCAGCGCAGTCGGTGCGGTAACCAATAAGGTCCGCGCACCTTTTGCCAAAAGCGCGTCGGAACCCATGGCAGTTGAATTTCGGGCTGCGGCGGACAGGCTCAAGGAGCGCGGGTACGATATTAATCCGCTGCCGTCTGAAAGTGGTGCGGGCGGGTTTGTGCCACGTATGGAAGGCATGTTGGAGAAGCTTCCGGGTTCTTCTGAAAAACTGCGGCAGACACGACAGGCCGGCGACGATGCAATTGCACGTTACCAAAGCGATTTGACCCAGGGAACGGATCCCGCCAAAGTCGGCCGCGAAGTTACGTCAGAACTCGCCACGCAGCGGAAAAACCTGATCATTGACAGGGAGAGCGCCCTTGCACGGGCTGACGACAGTATCGCCGCCAACGAAACCGCACTGCTTGATCGACAAGGACCGATCGTCGGCGCTGAAGACGCTGGGCAGCAAATGCGCAGCGGCCTGGATAATGCGCGCCAGAACTTCCGGACAGAAGCAAATCGGCTCTATGAACAAGCGCGCAACGCTCCAGGCGGCCGTGACGCAATAGTCAACATGCAGCCGGTTCGGGATCAGGTTTCTGCGATACGCGACGCGCTACCGCCCGAAGCTCGTCGCAGCGTAACCGTGCCAACAGGCCTTTTGGACGCCAGCGGTGCCCCGATTTCTCGCGCTACGACAGTCGGCGGCGGCCCGAGCGGCGAATTTACCCCACAGGGGCTTTCCCGCTTTCTCTCTGGCGTCGATGACATTGCCGATACCATGACGCTCGACCAGGCCCGCCAGATGCGAACGCTGGTCAGCGACGCAATGAACGACAAGACCATCCTTCCGGGCGTTCCGGAGCGATATCTTGGGCAATTGCGCCAATCTCTGACGGAAGCCATCGACGGCAGCGTGAACAACGTTTCGGATCCGCAACTACGCAATACATTATCCGACGCGAACCGCTTCTATCGCGAAAACGTCGATCAGTTTTCCCGCAAAGGTGTGGCGGAAGCATATCGCGAGCCGACGCAACCGGGATACGTTGAAGACAATCAGCTCGTTTCGCGTTTGCTTGCCGGAGGCGGAAAACCCGGTGTTATCCGCGACATGAAGCGCACATTGGGCGAACAATCTCCGGAATGGGCCGCGGCGCGGCGCAGCGCCATTGAGCAGATTTTCGACAGCGGTCGGAGCCCGACGCTTTACGGCCGGAAGGTCGTCAACGTCGATGGATTGGTCGCGAAGCTCAATCAGATGGATGACGGGGCGATTAGTGAGCTGTTCGGCGTGAAGGATGCCAAGCAGCTGCGCAATCTCACGGCCGACATATCGAACCGTTCGAAATATCTGGATGCTGAAGCTCTCTCACAGAACGGTACTCCCAACATCCTGTCGCAACTGCGCGCCGCGGCGAAGGCTGACAACCAGATATCGATCGACTACCGCAAGAACGTTATATCCCCGTTCCTGCGAGGCGAAGACGGATCGGCCGCAAAGCTATCGGCCGCCGAATTGGTGCCGTGGCTGTATCGCCGCGCATCTCCGGAAGAAGCAAATGCGGTCATCTCCAAGCTTCCCACCTCGATGCGCGCGGACGTCGAGCGCGGCGTCGTTGCGGACATCGTCGAGAACGCAATCTCGAAAGGCAATGGGGACATTTCAGCCGTCCGTCGACTGATTACCGGTGATGCCAGCCCGGCAGACAGTCAGGACATCGCGCGGGTCCTGGGCGTCGGCAAGGATGCAGCCAGCCGTCAGCAGGCAGACCGGATTAATGTTTTGCTATCACCGGAGAGCCGTCAGGCACTTCGCGACCTCGCGCTTATCACCGCGAAACGCCAGGAACGTGACGCAACCACATCAGCAATTGGTGGCTTGGCGGCCGGCGCAGCCGTGACAGGCATTATGTCGAGCCCGTCAGCGGCGCTGAAAGCGTCGCTAATCTCTCGCGGGTTGGCTGAGATGGTAACGAGCGAGCCGGTACGGAAATGGCTGACGAACACGAAGCAGACCAAGCTGAGCCCGGTCGGGAAAGCACGTCTTGTCTCCGTAACACCGGCATTAGCAGATGTCGTGAAAGGCACGCTTGGAGAGAACGAACATGTGCAAGCTGCGATGGACTGGCTTCGTGAGGGCGAGAGCCAGATCAACCAGGCTGGCGACAGGATCCAGCATATCCCGGACGATTTCGGGACGTGGGAACAGTATTTCGGAACCGATAAAATGTGATATCAATTCGGACGGGTGACAACGGGAGGGCTTATGCCATGACGCTGAGAAGCAAGGGCATATTCAGGCTGTGGGCAGTTCTGTCTGTATTTTGGGTTGGCTATGTGGCGTGGAATAGCGATCTCGCGTGCCCGTTACAGCTAATGGGCGTAGAAACGGGCGCCGGTCCATGGTGCCTGTATCAGAACGCGGAACCAGTCAAATATTATACCGGCTTGATCGGCAGAATGGTGACGCCGCCCATCATATGTGCGGTGCTCATACTCGCGATTGGGTGGGTTTACTCAGGTTTCCGTAAGAGCGTTCACTGATAGAGGCGCGATGATTTGTAAGCCCCTATGAACATTAGGTATTTCTAATACTTAAACTATTGGTAATATTTTACTGGTGGGGCTTGAATGACTTCACGGCAATGCCCATTTTCCAAAAATTCGCACCTTTTTAAGGGGCGGATACAGTGCGACCCGGAGGTGTTAGCGCACCTTCCGGGTCTAAATACCAACTTTGCGGCTGGTTAAGTGATCACTTAGGGGTTTAAATATGTACTAACCCCACGTTGTCAAGGGAAAATCGTCCCCCGGCTGCATAAAGATATAAGGAAACCTTTATAACCATGCAGCAGCATTTTGATCTAATCCCTCACGAAGCGGAGGGAGCAATCATCTATCAGCGCCCGAAGGACGGCTACATTAACGCTACGGCTATGTGCCAAGCCGCACATAAAAAGTGGAACGACTACAGCCGACTGAATACTACTGGCGCATTCGTTCAAGAATTGAGCACCGAAACGGGAATTCCCGCAACGGAATTAATTCAATCACTTAGAGGCGGCGAACCATCGTTCCAAGGAACATGGGTTCACCCGCAAGTGGCTATTCATCTCGCTCAATGGCTGTCAGCCGCTTTTGCGGTCAAGGTTAGCAAGTGGGTCTATGATTGGATGTCAGGCAAAGGCGCTCCGCGTAAAGCAGAGATGCCTTACCATCTCCGCCGCTACGTAGCTAATCAGCAAAATGTCCCAACTGGTCATTTTTCAATACTGACCGAACTTACCATGGCGCTCATCGCTCCCATGGAAGCGATGGGGTATACCTTGCCTGAGCATCTAGTGCCCGACATCTCTCACGGTCGCATGTTTTGTAAGTGGCTGCGAGATCAGGGCATCGATACCGACGCGCTGCCGAAGTACTGGCACGTTTATGAGGATGGTCGCCGTGTTCAAGCAAAGGCGTATCCAGAAACCCTGTTGGCGGCGTGGCGTAACCATTTCAGGTCCGAATGGCTGCCCAACCGCGCGATGGGCTACTTCCAAGGTCGGGACAACGAGGCTCTTCAATACCTCCCGAAGCTGCTTCCTTCCCCTCGAGCAGCGTAACGTTCAGCCCCGCTTCGGCGGGGCTTTTCCATTCTGGCGGCCTGTCCGGGATCAAACCAGCAAGATATGTTCGTTGACGTTTTGATCGCAAACTAGGATTGAATTAACGTTCTCATAGCATAAAGGTCAAACCATCGATCCATGGAAGGAGTGACTTTATGGCTATGAATTCAACCATCGAATGGACCGATCATACCTTTAATCCCTGGACCGGTTGCACCAATATTAGCCCAGGCTGCGACAACTGCTATGCTGAGGCCTGGTCAAAACGATCGGGACACGTGAAATGGGGCAATTCGCCTCGAAAGCGCACAACCGAAGCCTATTGGAAAGCCCCTCACATCTGGCAACAGAAAGCTGCAGCTTTCGCAGCGCAGCACGCCCGGCGCCAACGTGTTTTTTGCGCTTCGTTGGCCGATGTGTTCGACAATCAAGTAGATCCCAGCTGGCGTGCCGACCTTTTCCAGGTAATCCGTGATACGCCATCGCTCGACTGGCAGCTTTTGACAAAGCGTCCTCAGAACATTCGGAAGATGCTACCTGAAGATTGGGGAACCGTCGGCTATCCTAATGTTTGGCTCGGATTTACCGCAGAGGATCAAATCCGTTTTGACCAGAGAAAGCGTTTTCTTGCTGAAATTCCTGCGGCTGTGTGGTTCGTCTCTTACGAGCCGGCTATCGGCCCACTTCGGATTGCAGAGAGCGATCCAAAGCCCCATTGGTTAATATCGGGAGGCGAGAGCGGTCACAATGCCCGCCCGATGAACTGTCAATGGGCGCGAGACATCGTCGAAGATTGCAATAAATTCGGCGTTGCCGCTTTCCATAAGCAATGGGGAGCGTACGGCAACAACCCAATGGTTTCTGAGCAGGGAATGACCGTCGCCGACGTTAAACTTGCTGATCCTTACGGAAAGGGTGGCGGCCTGCTCGACGGTAGATTGGTGCGAGAGTTTCCGAAAACGCGAGCGGCACTTGTCCACGCCGCGTAGACATTGTTAGAATTCGGACAAATGTTTCTATAGCCTTAATTCTTGGGGGAGAGCTGCTATAGCCGAGTTCGATTGGAGTAAAGGTAAACCGCCGCCACTGAAAGCGCATAGTGGCGCCAAGCTGAAACTCATTGAGCACTATCTCAGTTCGTACTTCGACGCAGTGGTGAGAAACCCCACAATTGAACGCTTACGCATCACATTGGTCGATGGATTTTGCGGAGGTGGCGCATTCGATCTAAAGGGAGAGCGCGTCGACGGAACTCCGTTTCTGCTACTTCAAGCGGTCGAGAATGCGGAGAAACGTCTCAACCAGAACAAAGATAAGAAGCTGATAATAGATGCCCAATTTCACTTCGTTGACGTCAAGAAAAGCGCGGTAGAACATCTCAGAGAAGAGCTCGCCAAGCGTGGTTATTTAAACCGAATTGGAAAAGACATATTTCTCCATAATGGAATGTTCGAAAAAGTCGTCGGGCAAATTCAGAATTCAATTGCCGAGCGTACTCGCAGAGGTGCTGGTCGATCTCTCTTTCTTCTCGATCAGAAGGGCTACACCGCCGCCCCTCTTGACGCCATACGATCCATTTTTAACCAATTTGAACGAGCTGAGTGCATACTCACATTCGCGGTTGACTGGCTTATAGATTACATGAGCGAGCGTCCGGAGTGGGCCGCCGGTGTTTCAAAACTTCAGCTTTCGCCCATCCAAATCAAAGAAGTTCTTGATTTAAAGAATGCGGGCGCCAATCGATACGCAATTCAACATTTACTGCTTGATCATTTAAAGCAAAGCACGAACGCGCAATTCGCTACGCCCTTTTTTATTCGGAGCCAAGAGGCAAAGAAGAACCTTTGGCTCGTTCATCTATCACAACACGCAAAAGCAAGAAACGTGATGGTGGACAGTCATTGGGCCGTTAAAAATCACTCGATACACCAGGGCTACGGCGGGCTAGAAATAAACGGTTTTGACCCGCGCTATGATCCGAGCAACACTCCAGATTTCATGTTCGCTGAGCATGAACGCCAAATCATGCACAATCGCCTTCAGACAGACATTGCTCGCCGGATACGGGACACATACGGGCACGACCCCGTTCATTATGGAACGTTCATAAACGCGATCGCTAACGAAACGCCAGCTCGGCTATCCGATATAGATCACGTTATCGCTACGCTGGCGGCGGAGCGCGAAATTCAAATAAGGAACCACAACGGAAACGAAAAGAGAGTTCTAAAACCAGCCCTCTCCGATCACATCATGATCAACCGGCAAGATCGGTTTTCATTTCACATGCGTTAGTGAAGTGAGGATTTTTTGTGGATATGACATTCAGAACTTAAATGTTGGTATTTTTGTTGGTATAGACAAGGATGTAAGGTTAATTATATAAGCAAATTCAAGGGCTTAATAGAAAGATTTGCTGCCTCTTCTGGCACCATTTCCAAGTCTTCAGACCACTACCAAGGTCCAGAAGCACCCCAAAAAGCCCGCGCAAGCGGGCTTTTTTGTTTCCGGATCAATGCCCACCGGGCCTCACGCGTTAACCCCGCAATTCCAACAGTACCTGGCAGTCGATGCAGTTTTCTCCTTCCGAACGCGCCGCTTTCTTTGAATTGCTGAAATGGCGGCGCGACGTCCGTCACTTCAGCGACAAAGCCGTAGACGATGGAATCATCGAGGCTTTGCGGGCAGCGATGGATTTAGCTCCATCCGTCGGTAACGCCCGCCCCTGGCGGGTGATTTCGGTCGAAACGGCTGCGAAACGCGCGGCAGTTCACGACATCTTTTTGGAAGCCAACCGGTCAGCCGCTGAGATCTATGACGACGCCCGGGCAGAGCATTACCGGAACCTGAAACTGGAAGGCATCAGCGTCGCACCCGTGCAGCTTGCCATTTTTACCGAAACCGCACCCGTCGAAGGGCATGGGCTCGGTCGGCAGTCCATGGCCGTTACCCTTGAGCACAGCACGGCAATGGCAGTCCAGAATCTCAATCTGGCGGCAAGATCGTTCGGGCTCGGCGTCGGCATGGTCTCAATTCTCGATCCACGCGCAATGGAAAAACTTTTCCAGACCCAACCCAGCTGGCGCTTCAGCCTCTATCTGTGCGTCGGCTGGCCAGCCGCCCATGACGATGTGCCGCTTCTCCACAAGAACGGCTGGCAGGAAAACAAGCCAACGGTCTGGCGGCGCGCCTGAGCTTCCTCCCACAGTGCGTTGTCAACAGCCCGACGAATCGTGCCTATTGCGCTGTTCTCGCAATTGGCGGCACAATCCCGCCTGCTGTGCGCAAATATAATAACGGGGAGCGAACATGCGCCGAAAGGGCTTGCTGGAATTTGAAGGAAACAGAACGCTCTATGGCCTGTTTCTGTTCTGTGCGGTCTGCGCCATTGCGGGCAGCGTGTTGAGCTACAATGGCGAGGATTCGGGCTGGCGCTGGCTGCATTATCTGACGAAGCCGACCGCAACCTTGCTGCTGCTCGCAGCCGTCCTTTGCGCCGGGCGCCCCAAATCGAAAACCTACGGCTTTGCCGTCGCATTTGGCCTGGCTTTCGCGGCACTCGGCGATTTTTTCCTGATGCTGCCAGGCGATTATTTCATGGCCGGCCTGATCTGCTTTCTCATCACCCATTGCGCCTATATCTATGCGCTTTGCCGGCATGCGCGCTTTGCCGCGCATAAGGGCGTTTTCGTCATTTTTGCTATCGCCGCCCTTGCCATCATAACGGGCCTGTGGTCGTCACTGCCGACGCCGATGAAAATCCCCGTCATCATCTATGCCGCAGCCCTCGGCATCATGGCAGCACAGGCCATGAGCCGTGCGCTCGGCACAGAGCCGGAAACGCCACAGCGCTACGCCGCCTGGCTTGCGGCCGCAGGCGGTCTTTTCTTCATGGCAAGCGACACGCTGCTTGCCTATGGACGGTTCAGCCTCGACATTCCGCTGAATGGCCTTTGGGTGCTGGCAACCTACTATGCCGCCCAATTCCTCTTTACCCGCTCGACGGAGGATTTTGCCTATGGCAGTTGAAGAACAATCCTTGCAACTGTCATTTGAGCGCCTGCGTCACGCCTGGCTCGAGAACCGTCCCGCCTACGAGCAGCGTGTGGATGATCTGAAGCGGCTGCGCCACGCGCTTGAAAAGCGGCTCGATGAAATGGCGAAGGCCATCAGCGCGGATTTCGGCAACCGCTCGGTTCACGAAACGCTGCTCGGTGAGGCCAGCGTGGTCTTTGCCGAAATCGACGATGCGCTGCACAACCTCAAGCGCTGGATGAAACCGAAACGCCGCAAGGCCGGATGGAAAATGTGGCCTGCCAAGGCTGAAATCCGCTATGTCCCGCTCGGTGTGGTGGGGATCATCGCGCCGTGGAACTACCCCGTCAATCTGGCGCTGGCGCCGCTTGTCGCTGCAATCGCAGCCGGAAATCACGTTTTCCTGAAACCCTCCGAACACACGCCGCGCACGGCGGAATTCCTGCAAAGCCTGCTTGCCGAAGTTTTCCCGGAGGACCGCATTGCCGTGGCGCTGGGCGATGCGTCGCTTTCCGCGCAGTTCGCATCGCTGCCATTCGACCATCTCTTTTTCACCGGCTCAACGGCTGTCGGGCGCAAGATCATGGCGGCGGCGGCGCCGAACCTGACGCCGGTGACGCTGGAACTTGGCGGCAAGTCGCCGGCCATCGTCAGCGAAAACGCCAACCTCAAACGCGCCGCCCGGGCAATCGCAACGGGAAAATTCTTCAATGCCGGACAAACCTGCATCGCACCGGACTACGTTCTGATCCATCACAGCCAGCGTGATGAATTCGTGAACCTTCTGCGCGCTGAAATGCAGGCACGCTACGGCGGTTCATCGGCGGAAAAAGACCGCACCACGATCATCAGCGATGCTCAGGAAGCGCGGCTGTCGAGACTGCTGGCCGATGCCGCAAACAGGAGCGAAGCTGTCATTGAACTTCTCGCAGGCTCTGATCGGTCCCGGTCAATGACACCTGCGCTGGTGCTAGAACCTGCCGCCGACAGCGCAATCATGCAGGAGGAGATATTCGGCCCGCTTCTGCCGATCGTCAGTTACCGCCTGCTCGATGATGCGATCGGTTTCGTTCTGAAGCTCAACCGTCCGCTGGCGCTTTACTGTTTCAGCGACAACACCGCAGAAATCGAAATGATGCTCAGCCGCATTGTCGCGGGCGGTGTCTGCGTCAACGATACGCTCTACCAATTCGCCTGCCCCAACCTGCCGTTCGGCGGCGTGGGCGCCAGCGGCATGGGCCAGTATCACGGTCATGACGGTTTCCAGACCTTTTCCAAAGCGATGGCGGTCCTGACCAAATTTGCCCCGGCGCCGAGCGATCTCATCAAGCCGCCTTATACCGGTCTCACCGACCGGCTCATCCGCTTCATTGCAAGATGAGGCTTGGAACCCTATGCGCAATCTTTGCATTTAGACAATAAGGTCGCCCAATTGTGTAGGGAATTGCTATTCAAACACGGCTGCGATCTGATTATATATACCGGGTCAGAGGAGCGCCACACCGGCCTATGCCGCGCCGGCCCATGCCACCCCGACCTATGTCGTAATCTTTCGGAACCGAATACCTGACAGGTGAAAAACGGGTGCTGAAAAAGAAAGAACCAAACCGGATATCGAAGTCCATCCTGACTGCGATCCGGAACAGGCCGGGCTACCGGCCGCTCAACGCCAATATTGCAGGCGGCGACGTCGTCATTGCATCCTACAATGTCCACAAATGCATTGGCATCGACAAGCAGTTCAATCCGCAGCGAACGGCCGAAGTCATCAGTGAGATCGACGCGGACGTGATCGCCCTTCAGGAAGCCGACAGGCGTTTCGGCGAGCGTTCCGGCCTGCTCGATCTTGGCCTGCTTGAGCGCCGTCATGGACTCATTCCCGTTCCCATCACCGCCACAATGCCCAAAGGCCACGGCTGGCACGGCAACGTGCTCCTGTTTCGCGAAGGCATGGTGCGCAATGTGCAACAGCTCAAGCTGCCGGGGGTCGAGCCACGCGGCGCGCTGGTTGCAGACCTGCAATTTCCCGCGGGCCCCCTTCGTGTCATCGCCGCCCACCTCGGCCTTCTGAAACGCTCCCGCGAACAGCAGGCTGAAAGCATTCTTACCGCCTTGCAGGAGGCCGACACAGTGCCGACCCTGCTGATCGGCGACCTCAACGAATGGCGCGTCGGCAAGCGCTCGTCGCTGGCCGCGCTCATGCCGACATTCAACCACGTCGCAACGGCAGTACCGAGCTTTCCTTCGCGGTTCCCGGTTTTTGCGCTGGACCGTGTGCTGGGCGCGCCCCACAATCTGGTCACATCGGTTGAAGTGCACAACACGCCGCTGGCGCGTCTGGCATCCGACCACCTGCCGATCAAGGCGCATCTCGATCTCAAATCCGCGACGGAACTGCTGGACGAACTCAGCCCGGAAGTGTTCACCAGCCGGACGGGATAGCACCTATAGGTAAGGCGAACCCAGCCAGATAATCCGGTCGAGAAGACGTTCCAGAAATGGCCGGTTCTTGAGGCGCGCGAGATTGACCTCGCGGCTTTCCTCTATCACCTTGCCAATGCGTTCTTCCACCTGACGCGCCACGTCGCGATCGAGAATCTCCAGATCGACCTCGAAATTCAGCCGCAGCGAGCGCGGATCGATATTCGACGATCCCACATAGGACCACGCGCCGTCGATGGTCATCAGCTTGGAGTGGTTGAAGGCACCGCCAGCCCGCCAGATGCGGCAGCCATCCTTCAGCAACTGGTCGAACTGGGCGCGCATGGCGCGGTCCACCAGCTTCAGATTGTTGACCCCCGGCACGACGATATCCACCGATACGCCGCGCCGCGCCGCCGTCACCAGCGCACTTATCAATTCGCGGTCCGGCAGAAGATAGGGCGTCATGATGAGAATATGCTGCTCGGCAATCGAGAACGCGCCCATCATCATGCGCTGGTTGGTTTCCAGATTCTTGTCAGGTCCCGATCCAACGACACGCACCAGCGTTCCCGTTCCCGGCGGGTTTTCGGGCGGCGCGATCTTCCATGCTTCCCCGGTCAGAAGCTCGCCGGTCGCAAAGCGCCAGTCTTCGGATGCGATATGAAAGAGATCGGCAATAGCCGGGCCTTCCAGCTTGAAATGCGTATCGAAGGCAACCGCGTCGCCCGCTATCCTTCGCACAAAGCCCGCACGAATATTCATGCCGCCGGTAAAAGCGACCTTGCCGTCGACGATGAGGATTTTGCGGTGGGTGCGCAGATTGGCATAAGGCAGGCGCAGCCCGATGATGATATTGCCGTTGAAAACATCGACCGCAACGCCCTTGTCCTTCAAGAGCTTTACGATGCTCGGAAAGGAATAGCGCGCGCCGACCGCGTCGACCAGAACGCGCACTTCCACGCCGCGCCTGACCGCATCGCCCAGGGCATCGGCAAATACTTCGCCAATCCCGTCCCGGTCGAAAATATAGGTTTCCAGCATGACGCTGCGCTCGGCACGGCCTATGGCGTCGAGCATTGCTGCATAGGCTTCGTCACCCGTTTCCAGCATGTCGATGTTGTTGCCGCTGGTGAAGTCATAGAGGCTCACCGCATCGCCCAGTATCTTCATCGCCCCGAATTGACGCCCGAAGGCTGCGCGCACGAGGTCATTCGTCGTATCGAAGTGCGACAGGTGATAAAGCGCGATCCTGCCCATATTGGCGCGCTGGTGGCTGAGCGTGGAACGCCGGATGCGGTTTACGCCCGCAATGGCATAGACAACCGCCCCGACAATGGGGGACAGCACAATCACACCGACCCAGCCGATGGCTGTTCGGACCTCCTCTTTCGTCATGGTCGCATGGATGGCCGCAATCGCTCCGAGAACGATCGACAGGGCAAACAGGATATGCGGCCAGTAGTGGGAAACGAGATCGAACATCACATGAACTTTAAGCGGAAAACGACTGCAATAGCAAAGAGATATAATAGGAGATCGTTGCGGCGAACAGTGGGAGCGTTAGCGTTAACGCCAGTTCATCGCAAAGCTGGCCAAATCCGGGACATGCTTTATATTGTTCAGGAGGCATGACAATTTGAGGGACGTCTCATGGCAACAGCTCACAATGATTTCGACCGCCCGACCTTTCCAAAGGAACTCTCCAGCAAGTGGGGCTGGTTCGTCGCCCTTGGGGTGGCGCTTCTGATCCTCGGAGGCATCGCCTTCGGCAATCTGGTGCTGGCCACCGTGGTCTCGGTCTACTATGTCGGCCTGATGATGCTGATTGGCGGCATCATTGAAATCATCCATGCATTCGGCGTCAAAAGCTGGGGCAGCTTCTTCTTCTGGCTTCTGAGCGGCCTTCTCTACACGGCGGCAGGCATCGTCGCCTTCGGCAATCCCGTGCTGGCTGCCGGTGTGCTGACCTTCCTTCTGGCGGCAGCGCTGCTTGGCTCGGGCGCGTTCCGCATCTGGCTCGGCTTCAAATCGAAACCATCGGCTGGCTGGGGCTGGATCGTCGCAGGCGGCGTCATCACCGTGTTGCTCGGTCTCATCATTGCCGCGCAGTGGCCGGTCAACAGCCTGTTCGTCCTTGGCCTTTTCCTCGCGATAGACCTGATCTTCCAAGGCTGGTCCTTCATCGCCTTCGGCCTTGGCATCAAGAGCAGGTAGTGCATAAAAGCATTTAAACTCGACCTTTTGGCAAAGGACTGCTAGATGATCCGCCAATCTTTGCGGCGGTTCATGCTGCCCGTCCCTTTGCCATTACGAGTTTCTTCATGCCCGCTGACAATCCCGTTTCCAAGCGCCGCACATTCGCGATCATCGCGCACCCAGACGCCGGTAAGACCACGCTGACCGAAAAGCTGCTGCTGTTCGGCGGCGCCATCCAGCTTGCCGGTGAGGTGAAGGCCAAGAAAGACCGCATCCAGACCCGCTCCGACTGGATGAATATCGAGCGCGACCGCGGCATTTCCGTCGTCACCTCGGTCATGACCTTTGAATATAAGGACTGCATCTTCAACCTGCTCGACACGCCGGGCCACGAAGATTTCGCAGACGACACCTACCGCACGCTGACCGCCGTGGACAGTGCTGTCATGGTCATCGATGCCGCCAAGGGTATCGAGCCCCGGACGCTCAAGCTGTTCGAAGTCTGCCGCATGCGCGATATTCCGATCGTCACCTTCGTCAACAAGATGGACCGCGAAGCACGCGACCCTCTCGAAATCCTTGACGAGATCGAGGAAAAGCTGGCGCTCGACACCGCGCCCATCACCTGGCCTATCGGCTCGGGCAAGAGTTTTGCAGGCACCTACGACCTGCACAACGACACGCTGCGCCGCCAGGACAACGAGGAACAGCCGACCAAGGTCAGCGGCCCGGAAGACGCCGCGAAGCTGCTACCGGAAAACGAACGCGAAGCATGGCTGGAAGGTGTGGAACTGGCGCGCGGCGTCTGCCGCCCGTTCGATCTCGCATCCTTCCGGGAAGGTCATATGACGCCGGTTTATTTCGGCTCCGCGCTTAAGAATTACGGCGTACGCGACCTGATCGAGGCTTTCTGCGATTTCGGCCCCTCGCCGCGTGACCAGCAGGCCGATACGCGCATGGTGGCGGCAAGCGAAGACAAGATGACCGGCTTCGTGTTCAAGATTCAGGCCAATATGGACCCGAACCACCGTGACCGTATCGCGTTCCTGCGCGTGTGCTCGGGCAAGCTGTCACGTGGCATGAAGGCAAAGCTGGTGCGCACCGGCAAACCGATGAGCCTGTCGGCACCACAATTCTTCTTCGCCCGTTCACGCCAGATCGCCGATGAAGCCTTCGCGGGCGACGTGGTTGGTATTCCGAACCACGGCACGCTGCGCATCGGCGATACGCTGACCGAGGGCGAGGATATCCTGTTCCGCGGCGTGCCGAACTTCGCGCCGGAAATCCTGCGCCGCGTGCGCCTCGACGACGCCATGAAAGCCAAAAAGCTTCGCGAAGCGCTGCAGCAGATGGCGGAAGAAGGCGTGGTGCAGCTCTTTTTGCCCGACGACGGCTCTCCGGCCATTGTCGGCGTCGTCGGCGCGCTGCAGATCGACGTTCTGACCGAGCGGCTGAAAGTCGAATATTCGCTGCCCGTGGGCTTTGAAATGTCGCGCTTCTCAGTCTGCCGGTGGATTTCTGCCGACGATCCGGCTGAGGTGGATCGCTTCATTGCCGCGCATCGCGCCGATATCGCACACGATCTTGACCGTGATCCGGTGTTTCTGGCCCAGAACGGTTTCTCGCTCAACTACGAGGCTGAGCGCTGGAAAGATATTCGCTTTGCCACCGTCAAGGATTATCAGGTCCGCGGCAAAGCCTGATCCTTTGGAGAAAAAATGACCGATCCGGTTCTGGCTGCGCTCGATCTGCCCGAGGCGCTGCGGCAGCAATTGTGGGAATATCGCAGTCGAAAGGATGAGCTTGGCCGCTCAACGGCCAATGTGCATCTGCTCGACCATCCCGAACGTGAACCTTTGGTTCTGAAAGTGGAGCCGCAAAGCCCGGTCGGCGAACTTGCCGACGAAGCGGCGCGGCTTCGCTGGCTCAGGCAGCAAAATCTCGCCTGCCCGGAAGTTCTCGCTTTCGAAGCCGCTCCGCAGCGCAGCCTTCTGCTGATGACGCGCCTGCCGGGTCAAGATCTGGCTTCGGCAGTCGGCACGCTCGCGCCTGAGCATATTGTCGATATTCTGGCCGGCGCCCTGAAATCGATGCATGCCATCGACCCGGCTTCCTGTCCGTTCGATCACCGGCTGGAGTTCCGCATCGAAGACGCCCGCAAGCGTGTCGAAGCGGGTGCGGTGGATGAGGACGACTTCGACGAGGAACGCGAAGGACGCACCGCGCAGGGAGTATTCGGAGAACTGCTTCGCCTGAAACCCGAGAGCGAAGATATCGTCGTCACCCATGGCGACGCCTGCCTGCCGAATTTCATGGCCGACAATGGTGCTTTCGCCGGTTTCATCGATTGCGGCAGGCTCGGTCTGGCCGACCGCCATCAGGATCTGGCGCTTGCCTGCTGGAGCATTCGCTACAATCTGGGCGAGGAGTGGGTACAGCCTTTCCTCGAAACCTATGGCGGCCCGGCAATCGATGAAGCGAAGATTTCCTACTACCGTTTGCTGGACGAATTCTTTTAGAGCCCATCCCGAAAAGTGCGAAACGGTTTTCGGAAAAGATGCGCGTTAAGACAAAGGATCAGAGCGCCGATCTGATCGAGTCAGATCGGCGTCTCCTCAACCGTTCGAGGCGCCGGTCGCACTTCAGGCTGCCGCCGCCGCGGCACCAACCGGGTGCACGGTGCGGAAACCGACCGCCACACGATTCCAGACATTGATCGTATTGATGGCCATGCTCAGCTTCACGATTTCCTCATCGGTGAAATGCGCTTTCAGCGCCTCGTAATCTTCGTCGGGAGCGCGCGTCTGTGCCAACAGCGTCAGGGCTTCAGTCCAGGCCAATGCGGCCCGCTCGCGTGGCGTGAACAGCGGCGATTCGCGCCAGGCAGCCACGAGATAAAGGCGCTCCTCGGTTTCACCGGCCTTGCGGGCATCGCGCGTGTGCATATGGATACAATAGGCGCATCCGTTGATCTGCGACGCACGAATGCGGATGAGTTCGTACAGACTATACTCCAGACCGGCTTCTGATACGGCTTTTTCCAGCTCGAGCATGGCCTGCATGATCTTCGGCGCCAGCTTATAGGGGACGAGCCTCGCTTCCATAATATGTCTCCTTGAAGTTCACGACCTGTCGTCGCTCACCATCAAGACGAAACAGACTTCGCAAATGTGACATGCGCCGAGCGAAAAGATCACTTTTCTGCTTCGAGAAGCCGTTCCGCAATTTTTTCGGCAAGCCTTTCAGCCACTTGCTCCTTGCTCATTTCCGGCCAGTCCTCAATACCGTTGCGGCTCAAGATGCGCACGCGGTTGCGGTCGCCGCCCATCACGCTGCCCTGTCCGGGAACGTGGGACACGTCATTGGCGACGATCCAGTCTGCGCCCTTCTTGTCGAGCTTGGCTCTCGCATTCTCGGCCACGTCCTGCGTTTCCGCCGCAAAGCCCACCACAAGGCCGGGGCGCTTGTCGCTATGCCCGACGCCAGCCAGAATGTCCGGGTTCTCGACCATGGCAAGCGTCGGAGCGCTTTCACCGGGTTTCTTCTTGATTTTCTGTCCGGCTTCGTTGGCCGTGCGCCAGTCGGCGACGGCTGCGACCATCACTGCGGCATCGGCGGGAAGAAACCCTTCCACTGCTGCCTGCATTTCCCGCGCGCTTTCGACATGCGTGACGTCGACGCCCTCAGGATCGGGGATATTGACCGGGCCGGACACCAGATTCACCTTCGCGCCAAGTCGCGCCAGCGCTGCCGCGATCGCATGCCCCTGCTTGCCTGACGAGCGGTTGGCGATATAGCGCACCGGGTCGATAGGCTCATGCGTCGGGCCGGAAGTCATGACGATGGTTTTACCCGCAAGCGGCTTTGGCTGCGGCGAAAGCAGGTTTTCGATTGCCGCGACAATCGCCAGCGGCTCGCTCATGCGGCCCGTTCCGGCTTCGCCGCTTTCCGCCATCTCGCCCTTCTCCGGACCGACGAAACACACACCGTCCTTTTCCAGCGTCAGCCGGTTGCGCCGCGTCGCCGGATTGTTCCACATGGCGGGGTTCATGGCCGGAGCTATCAGCACCGGAACCTTGCGAGCCAACAGCACGGCGCTCGCCAGATCATCGGCGAGACCATGCGCCATCTTGGCCATAAGATCGGCGGTGGCAGGGGCAACGACGATCAGGTCCGCATCGCGGGCAAGCCGGATATGTCCGACATCCTGCTCATCCTCGCGCGAAAATAGATCAGTAAAGACATGATCGGCAGAAACCGCGCCGATGGTCAGCGGCGTCACGAATTGCTGCGCCGCAGCCGTCATGAGCGGGCGCACATGCGTGCCGCGCTCACGCAGTCGGCGAATGAGATCCGGTGTCTTGTAGGCGGCGATACCGCCACCGATAATCAGCAGAACGCGCTTGCCCGCAAGCGAAGCAGCGATACCAGAAGACAAGGGGGAAGACCGAGCCGGTTCATCCAATCCCGCCAAAAGAATACGCGCTTCCTCTTCCATGGAGCGCCCATTTCGGGCTGCCCTGACACGCAGCCGTTCCTTGGCGGCATCATCAAGATTGCGGATTGTAATACTGGCCATCTGATTGCACCTGCCTGTTACAAGTGCAATCATTGAAATCACTTTCCGGCTCGTTTGTCACTTCAAAAGTAGGTCTTAGAACCAAATGTAAAGCTTGACCGCTATCGCGGCGAGCGAAATTGCAATCACCACCTGCGCAATGCGGCCCCAGCGCGAGTGTCGCGCTTCGGCTCGCCCGATAGCTTCCGCCGTCGCCTCGTCAAAACGCAATCCCTTCGCAGCCATATCGTCCAGCGCAACGGAAACGCGTTCCACACGCGCCACAAGTTCCGGCGTCTTGCGCGTGAAATGAAGCAGCGAATAAGCGCTGTCCTTCGCATCGAGAAGCATGCCTTGCGGGCCGAGATTTTTGCGGATCCAGTCGCCAACCACCGGTTCTGCCGCCTTCCACATGTTGAAATGCGGGTCGAGCGTGCGCGACACGCCTTCCACAACAACCATGGTCTTCTGAAGCATCAGAAGCTCGGGGCGGGTTTCCATGTCGAAAAGCTGGGTCACTTCGAACAACAATGTCAGAAGCTTGGCCATGGAAATGGTCTCTGCCGGCTGGCCGTGGATCGGCTCGCCAATGGCGCGGATGGCCTGCGCGAAGCTTGCCACATCATGCGTATGCGGAACGTAGCCTGCCTCGAAATGCACTTCGGCCACACGCAGATAATCACGCGTGATGAAGCCATAGAGAATTTCGGCCAGAAAGCGCCGCTGCTGCTTGTTGAGCCGCCCGGTGATGCCAAAGTCCACTGCGACGATGAGCCCCTGCGGATCCACGAACAGATTGCCCGGATGCATATCGGCATGGAAGAAGCCGTCGCGCAGCGTATGGCGCAGGAAGGACTGGATCAGCGTTTCGGCAAGCTTGCGAAGGTCGAAACCCGCTGCTTCAAGCGCGGAAATATCCGACATCTTGATACCGTCGATCCATTCGAGCGTCAGCACGTCACGACCGGTGCGCTCCCAATCCACCTGCGGAACGCGGAAACCTTCATCGCCCTTGATGTTTTCGGCGATTTCGGAAAGCGCTGCCGCTTCAAGACGCAAATCCATCTCGATGCGGGTCGTCTGCTGCAGCGTCTCGACGACCTGGACGGGGCGCAGGCGGCGCGTGAAGGGCACATGGCGCTCCTGCATCCGCGCGACCATGTAGAAACCTTCAAGATCGCGGGCGAAACGCTGGCGGACGCCGGGACGGATGACCTTGACGGCAACCTTCTGGCGCCTTCCGTCCTTCATCACCTCCGCCGGATGCACCTGCGCCATGGAAGCAGCGGCAATAGGCGCATCGAATTGCAGGTAAAGATCGTCGACCTTGCGGCCAAGCGAACCTTCGACAGCAGCAACGGCATCAGCCTGCGGGAAGAAGTCGAGCCTGTCCTGCAAAAGTTCAAGGTCGGCAGCCACATCGCGGCCGACAATATCGGGCCGCGTCGCCAGAAATTGTCCGAGCTTTACATAGGATGGACCGAGCTTATTCATGGCCCGCGACATGCGTTCGGAGCGCTGCATGTGGCGTGCGCGCGGACGCGCCAGAATGCCTGCGATCTTGTGCCCGAATGCCGGAAGACCGGACAGCCCCTCAACCGGAAGTGCACTGATCACGCCTTCGCGTGTCAAAATCCATCCGGCCCGCATCAGCCGGAAAGCAGCGGAAAAATTGCTCATGCCCTGACGCCCAAAACCGACCGATGCACGATCAAAGCTTCCAGCCGGAGTGAAGCGCAGCAATGCCGCCGGTGAAATTGCGGTAGCTGACGCGCTCGAAACCGGCTTTCTCGATCATCATGCCAAAGTCCTGCTGCTTCGGGAATTTGCGGATCGATTCGACCAGATAGCTGTAGGAATCCGCATCGCCGGTAATCATCTTGCCGATGCGCGGAATAGCGTGGAACGACCACTGGTCGTAGATCCTGTCGAGAACAGGCAGTTCGACCTCGGAGAATTCAAGGCACAGGAAACGCCCGCCGGGCTTCAGCACGCGATAGGCTTCGGACAGCGCCTTGTCGATATGCGGCACATTGCGAATGCCGAAGGCAATCGTATAGGCGTCGAAGCTGTTGTCCTCAAAAGGCAGCTCCTCGGCATTGGCCTCGACGAATTCGAGATTGTCGGCAAGGCCCTTCTTGATTGCCCGCTCACGACCGACACCGAGCATCGAACCGTTGATATCGAGAATGGTGACATGAGCCTGACGGCCGGAAGCCTCGACGATGCGGAAGGCGATATCGCCTGTGCCGCCTGCAACATCGAGCGAGGTCCAGCCGGGGCGCTTCGATGGCGCCAGCCAGGCGATCATCGCATCTTTCCAGACGCGGTGCATGCCCGCCGACATGAGATCGTTCATCACGTCGTACTTGCTGGCGACCTTATGGAAAACGTCGTTGACCAGGCCCTGCTTTTCGTTTTCGTCAACCGCCTTGAAGCCGAATGAATGCTCCATGCCGCCTTGTGCGCCCACGCGGTCCGCATTGCCGTTCTGCTGGCTCATAGCTCATCCTGCTTTTTGAATAGTACGAAAACAATTTTGGTTATGCATATAAAGCTTGTGCCGAACGATACAAGCACAGACGTTTTCCCACTACCCCTTTTGTGATCATGGCTTGCACCGGCGTCGAAAAATGGCCAAAGAGACATAAAACTGTGCGTGCGCGCTCGCCACGCGTTTTCTCCGGCGCAATCTGCCGCTAAAGTCAAAAAGATAACAAGAAAAGTGGAAAGATCATGGGCGTTACAGTCGTCAGCCATCCGCTTGTCCAGCACAAGCTCACCATCATGCGCAAGAAGGAAACGTCCACGGCCAGCTTCCGCCGGCTGCTGAAGGAAATATCGCTGTTGCTCTGCTATGAAGTGACGCGCGATCTCGAACTGACCACCATGCCGATCGAAACACCGCTGATGCCGATGGACGCGCCGGTGCTCGAAGGCAAGAAGCTTGTCTTCGCCTCGATCCTGCGCGCCGGCAACGGCCTTCTGGAAGGGATGCTCGATCTGGTGCCTGCCGCCCGCGTCGCCCATATCGGCCTTTATCGCGATCACGACACGCTGCAGCCGGTCGAATACTACTTCAAGGCGCCGGAAGACATCGTGAACCGCCTCATCATCGTGGTGGACCCGATGCTGGCCACCGGTCATTCTGCAATTGCAGCCATCGACAAGCTGAAGGAACGCGGCGCAACCAATATCCGTTTCCTCTGCCTGCTGGCGGCGCCGGAAGGCATCAAGCGCTTCACCGAAGCCCATCCGGATGTCGACGTGTTCACCGCTTCCATCGATGAGCGCCTCGATGAAAAGGGCTATATCGTTCCCGGTCTCGGCGACGCAGGCGACCGCATGTACGGCACGAAGTAAGCATTAACCCGCGCCTGCTATCGTGCCTCCAAACGGGGGCAGCATGGCGCGGGTTTTTACGATCCTTCTGGTATTCGCGGGACTGGCAATCGCCTTCCCGCTCCTGTTTGAAAAATTCGGTCAACAGCCGAATGCCGGTTCAAACACATCCACGACAGCCTCATCCGCTCCTTCGTCGCCCTCCACTGCCTATAGCGGCCGCCGCGCGCAGATCAAGCCGGACAGCCGCGGCCATTTCATCGCGGACGTCAAGATCGCCGGTCAAACCCTTCGCGCCCTGGTGGATACGGGGGCAAGTGTCGTGGCGATCAACGCAAACGCCGCGCGGCGCATCGGCCTGTCGCTCAAACCCGATGATTTCAAATATCGCGTCTCGACCGCCAATGGCGAAACCCTTGCGGCACATGCCATTCTGCCCAGCATCGAAATCGGACGAATCCGGGTGGAAGATGTGGAAGCGATGGTCCTGCGGGACGACGCGCTGTCCGATACGCTTCTCGGCATGAGTTTTCTGAAGCGTCTGCGCCACTATGAAGTGTCGAATGGTGCGCTTATGCTGTCGCAATGATGTGATAGCGTACTTCCGATGCAGCTCAAAAGCGGTTACATCCACTGACCGTATAGCCACAATACCGATGGAAGCGAGCCATGACACCGGACCAACGCCTGACCGAGCTCGAAATTCGCGTAGCCGAACAGGAAAAGACAATCGATGAGTTGTCATCCGTTCTGGCTGAACAATGGAAAACCATCGACCAGCTTTCCAAGAAACTTAGCGCATTGACCGACCGCTTTCTGGAACTGGAAGAGCAGACCGCGCCGGACGTGCCGGTCACCAAACCGCCGCACTGGTAGAACACTATGCTTCAGATCATCCCGCTTGCGGACCGTCCCGATCTCGTAACCGTCTGTGCTGCATGGAACCATGCGGAATGGGGCGAATTTACCGGCTCCACCCTCGAACAGACCGCAAAGGCTTTTCGCGACATCTCCCGTGAAGACGATGGACAGGCGGCGCGTGTCGCGCTCTGGAACGGAGAACCCGCTGGGCTCGTTCTCCTCATTCACAGCGATCTGGAAACGCATCCGCATCTGAAGCCCTGGGTGGCGAGCGTTTACGTCGCGCCCGACTATCGCGGCAAAGGTGTCGCAAAGAGACTTGTCGGTGCCATTGAGGACGCCGCCGGCCAACATGGCTATGGAGAAGCCTACCTCTATACCAACAAGCCGAACCTCTACCGGCAGATCGGCTGGAGCGATTTCGAACTGCTCGAGGGCGATTATGCCGGGATGCTGATCATGAAAAAGAAAATCGCGCGGTAAGAACCGCGCGATCTGTTAATGATGTTCCCTCATTGCGCAAGTGGGATCGGGCAACTCACGCCGGTTCCACGCAGGCCGCAATAACCGTTCGGATTCTTCGCCAGATATTGCTGGTGATAGTCCTCGGCATAATAAAACTCCGGCGCATCGTCGATTTCGGTCGTGATAGGACCGAGACCGCGAGCGGCCAGCGCCTGCGCGTAGGCTTCACGGCTCTTTTCCGCCACGTCCCGATCAGCCTTGTCGAAAGTATAGATGACCGAACGGTAGGTCGTGCCAATATCGTTGCCCTGCCGCATGCCCTGGGTCGGATCGTGCTCCTCCCAGAAAAGCGTCAGCAACTCGTCCAGGCTCACCACCTTCGGATCATAGACCACCAGCACGACTTCCGCATGACCGGTCAGGCCCGTGCAGGTTTCCTCATAGGTCGGGTTGGGCGTAACGCCACCCGCATAACCGGCAGCCGTCGCATATACGCCCGGCACCTGCCAAAACAGTCGCTCAGCGCCCCAGAAGCAACCCATCCCGAACAGAACCTGTTTATAGCCATCGGGCCAAGGCGCTTTGAGGGGATGACCATTCACGAAATGAGTCGCGGATGTCGGGATCGGGGCCGCACGCCCGGGCAAAGCCTCATCCGTCGAAGGCATCTGCATCTTCTTGCGATAGCTGTCCAAGAAACTCATGGTTTCCACCTCCTGATTATCGAGCGGTGAAGCGTCCCATAGGGCGCTCCCGACGATGACCGATTGCATAGAATAACAGGGCGAGAATGCCGAAAAGAAGCCAGCCCGGTTGCTCAAGCAAAGGGACGCAGACGGCATTCCAGGCTCCTGCCCCTATATAGTGCGTCACAATGATTTCTGCATCGGCCAATGTTTCGGGCGCGTTGCGTGACCACATGGACAAGAGCGGCTTGGCGATAAACTGCGATGCGCCGACGGACCGCGCGCCATCGAGGACTGCGAAAATTACCGCGAAAGCCAGAAAAACAACCGCAAAACTACGCAATACAAATCGGATCACGATTCTCTGCCCCGGATTTCCTACCCTGATATCGGCATCGGTTGTGAGCCCGACATGCCGATGATTTGTTTTTTTGATGTTGCTAAAGCATAGCATACAGAACCCCTCAGGCTCAAAGCAGGGTTGGAACACAATTATACGATTAAAATAAAATTGAGTAATTTCAGTGGCTTATATTACCCATATCACTCTTTGCACAGGCTCGGCGATTTAGGCGCAAAAACTTTCAAATAGCTGTTGAACATATGCATTTTCTGGCTATATTCGCGCCGCACCCGCTAGTTGGCGCCTGACCAGCGCCTATTTTGAAAAGCGGTGCCATGTTTGCAGTCAGTTTCACCGTGAGTTACGGTTTCCCGACAGCAAGGCAGACGGAGAGGTGGCCGAGTGGTTGAAGGCGCACGCCTGGAACGCGTGTATACGGGAAACCGTATCGAGGGTTCGAATCCCTCTCTCTCCGCCATATAATTTTCCCTAGCAGAGACGAGTTATCTCCTTGACGATGGGTTAATGCCGCATCCACAACCGAGGCAAGAAAATGCCGGAGGTTTAGGCTCCGGCTTTGGTTTCACTTCAAACCCTCTTCCTTGAGCGCTTTCTGCACCTTCGGGCGGGCGAGCACGCGTTCGCGCAGTTTCAGCGCCTTTGGGTAGGCGCTCAGATCGAGCTTGAGGCCGACACCCCAGCCGATAATCACAGACGCGTAGGCATCTGCCTGCGTAAAATCATCGCCAAGCCAATAGCCATCGCTGTCCGACAGCATGGCTTCGAACTGCCCCATGCGTCGATTGATGTTGGCGATGACGCCGACCTTCGCTTCCTCGGTCAGATCAGGCCCGAACAGGCCACCAAAAGCCGAATGCATATCCGAGCAGAAGCCCAGCGCTTCCTGCAGGCGTGCGCGTTCGATCGTCCCATACGCAGGCTTGAACGCTGCAACGTCGGAATGATCGCCGATATATTGGAGAATTGCCGCGTTCTGCGTGATGACAGTGCCGGGCTTTACTTCCAGCGCCGGAACCGCGCCACGCGGATTGATCGCGAAATAGTCTTCGCCCTCGGCCGTCTTCTTGGCCTTGATGTCCACGGCTTCCAGCTCATAAGGCATGCCTGCTTCGCTCAGGATGATGTGAGGTGCGAGCGAACAAGCACCAGCCTTGAAATAAAGCTTCATAGAAATCTCCCATCGGTATCGATGAAAGATTTCTATCAATTCTGGTGGACCTCGCAAGGAATTGGGGATCACAATTCTTTGTGCAACCCCATTCTGCGAAAGATCGTCCAATGACGGGCCATTTATCAGAAAAGCGACGCGATCCTGGCAGGCTTTGAGGATTGCATCCTGGTCACGACGACCAGCTTGTTGAACTCCCCGCGCTTGAAGGCGCGCAGGAAGCGCGGATAGTCCTTGAAGACAACACAGCCGTTGGAATCGCCGCGGCGTCCCAGCATGAAAGTATGCGCCAGAAGGCCATCGCGATTATAGCGGTTGTTGCCATCGACAGGCGTAAGGCGGATCGCCTCGACGCCATGGAACAGCGCCTCGCGCATGCGCAGGTCGTAAGTATGCGGCGGCGTGGGCCTGCGGTTTTTCTGGTTCACATAACGCGGATTGTCGCGCATCGGACCGAGGCCGGAATGCGCCTCCAGACGCTCGCCGCTCGGCAGATAAACAGTGGCTGCGGAAATATCGTAGATGGCAACCTTGCTGCGCGAAGCCTGATTGAGAAGCGGGCTGAACAGGCCGGGGCGCGGCTCCTCGGTTGCGCCGCTTTCCGGCGCATAGGCGAGCTCGGTCTTCTCATGCATGCGGGAACGGCGCAGCGAGGGCTTGGCGCCCGGCAGCGGCACGTCATCAGGCAGGATTGCGTCCGCGGGGGTCTCATCCTCTGCGGCCATATTCGCTTTCTGGTCCGGAGCGAGCTGCGGAACAGGAACAACAGTGCCGGAAGGGAGGCGCGCCTGCTTTTCAGCCGCATCCATTTCTTCGGCTTGCGAAAGCGGCTCGATCTTGCTGAAGCTCGCCGTCGCGTCCGACGCTGTGGACATTGGCGCATAGGCAACCACAGTCGTACCGGCAGTCCCCGCAGATTGTTCCGGCCCGGCGCTCGCTACCGCAGGCTCTTCCCGGCGGACGCGATCAGCGCGCAATTCGATGAGAGATGCCGTATCGACAGGCTTGTCCTCGATTACGGAATCGGGACCAATGTCGGCGATGATCGGCGCATCGCTCGGGTTTTTGCTCCGGCGCCAGTCGAGGTTGGAATAGGCAGTATCGGCGGTATAGGCTTCGATGAAGCCTTGCCTGATCCGCCGCGACGGCGCGAGCTTGTGATCAACGACGGCGAGTGCCTGTGGGGTGGTCAGTGAAACACGACGCATGAGCGGGGCGACAGGTGCAAAGGCCGGCACAACCGTCTCCAGCGTACCAAGCGCGGTCATCATCCAGCTTCCGGCCACGAGGCCCGTCGCGGCGAACACCGCAACGCGCGTTAGTCCCTTGATACCGAATGGAAGCCTGATGCCACTGCCGCGCGGAGCCGCGTAGCCATACACTTCTGTTACACACGCCATGATACAAACCCGAATGGAAAACACTTTCACGGCACCGCCTTGCATGCCAGTCCGGCAAAAAGACGAACAAGACATGGCAAGGCGGTGACTGGAAGGTCATCTCCAGCATGGCCAATTATGGTAACCAAATCCTTTACGGGACTTCCGCCCGGCGCAGGCGTATCTGGCGCTCCAGACCGCGACGATTGTAAACGCCGGTCAGCGGATCGGTGTCGCGTTCTGCCTGCAATTCCTCTACCACGTCGCTGGCCGTTACCGCCAAAAGGACAAGACCGGCAAGCACACCGGCAAAGGAACCCCATACCAGGACCCCTTGCCAATAGCGCGAATCTATCAGTTCGGACGGCCGTGTAATCGCATCGGAAAGGCCCAGCGCCATTCCAGCCTGCACATAGAAATGTACCGTGAGCAGCAGCAAAGTACCGAACAGCACGCGATCGATCGAGCGCCGGGAGGCAAGGTCGCGCGTCTGAATGCAAAGGACTGTCATCAAGCTGCCCAGGGACAGCTGCACCGCCGGCGCAATCCGCGAATAACCCGCATCGTTTGCGATGAAATAGATCACGGCAACCAGAAAACCAAGCCCGATCAAACCCGACGCAATACGCGAATAACGCCTGCCCATGCGCCTCATCACACCTTCGCAAAACAGCCAGCCACCCAGAAAATGGAGAGCCGTGGTTATCGGTGAAGTCAGGGCAAGGCTGTTCGAGATCAGCGATATGGGAACCAGAAGCCCAAAGGCGAAGCAGGCAAAACTCTGGCCGAAAAGCAATAAATGCGCGCGCTTCCTGTCGAGCGTCCACACGCCTGACATTGTCGCAGCAAACAGCAATACTATAAGCGGCGGCACAAACTTCACGAAGGGACCCTAAATCGGTTGAAAACAAGACGGCAATAAACGCTAATTCAGATTGAACATTATGTGCAATTACAAAGCGGCATCAAAGTCAAGTTAATAGCTTGCAATATTGGTGAACACCAAATCTTGAAGGAGCCATAGCTAGAATAAGCGAGTGCTAAAATTAAACCAAAAACAACATCATTCAGCAAAAAGCTTTCGTCACGTAGTTTTTACCTTGAGATTTGTCCCCAGAAGCTTTTCGGCAATCATCCGTCCGATAGGTATGGAAGATGTCGCTGCAGGTGACGGCGCATTGCAGACGTGAAGCATTCTCTCCGTTTCCCTGAAAAGAAAATCATGTACCAGCGTCCCGTCATCAAGAACGGCTTGCGCGCGTATTCCGGCCCCCGGCGCACCGAGATCGGAAAGCTCCAGTGTCGGGCAATATTTCCGGCATTCCGTCAAATAGCGCGCGCGAGACGCGGAATTGCTGAATTCGGATAGCGCCGAGCGCCAGTTCTTCATTGCCATCTTCCAGAAGCCCGGAAAGGCGGCCATGTCCGCGACATCGCCAGCGCGAAAACTGCCCTTGTCGTACCCCTCGCGCGAGAATCCCAGAACCGCATTCGGGCCGACGGTGACGCCGCCGTCGATCGTCCGCGTCAGATGGATGCCGAGAAACGGCAGGTCGGGATCGGGAATCGGATAGATCAGATGCTTGACGATATTCGCCTTCGATTGCGGCAAGGTGTAGTATTCGCCACGAAACGGCACGATGCGGTGGCTGAGATCCAGCCCGGCAAGACGCGCGATACGGTCTGACTGCAATCCGGCACAGGCGACAAGTTTGGAAGCGTGCACGGTTTCGCCCGCCGTTACCGTAACGCCCCTGTCATCCTCCCGGATTGCGGTCACCGGCGAATTGAGCCGAACGATACCGCCGCGCTCAACGATTTCCGCCGCCATCGCCCGCGATATTTTCGCGTAGTCGACAATACCCGTCGCAGGCACGAGGAGCGCCCCCAGCCCCGCGACCGCAGGTTCGACCTTGCGCAGCGTCTGCTGATCCACATGCTGGAAAGCGATATCGTTCTGGATCGCACGCCTTGCCAGAGCCTCCATGCGCTCGATCTCCTGCGGAGAGGTTGCCACCAGAAGCTTGCCGCAAGTTTCAAAAGGGATGGAATATTGCCTGCAAAAGGCTTTTGTCGCTTCGGCGCCTGCCCGGCACAATTGCGCCTTTAGTGAACCCGGCTGGTAATAGATGCCGGCATGGATGACGCCGCTATTGTGTCCCGTCTGGTGACGGGCGAAATCGCTTTCCTTCTCCAGCAGAATGATCCTTGCGCCCGGCTCGGCGTCCTGCATGGCTTTTGCTGTCGCGAGCCCGACGATTCCCCCGCCGATGACGCAGTAATCATAGTCTGCCACGAAGTCCCCTCCTCATGCCTTTCCCGACGCAAACACCCGGCCTTGCTGGCGCCCTGCGGGATGATTACCTGTTACTTATACGATTGCGGCCTTGGTTGCAGCACCGCAAAATGGCATTCTCTGCCAAATCCGGTTCCCCCATGCGGAGATGATACATGCGCCATCAGTTCGACCTTTTTGCTCCTTCCTCGGAGAAAGAGGAAGTGCTGCGCCCTGTACGTACCCGGCCCGGCAAGGCGACCGGCATTGATGAAGCCGAGATGGTAAAGCGCCTGAAAGACAGCGGGCGTTACCGCATCCTGCAGCGCCTCGACCCGCCGCCGACCGTTCCCAATGCCGACAAGATCGCCTTCCCGCGTCTGGGCGTTGTCGTGGACACGGAAACAACCGGCCTCAATCCGGCGCAGGAAGAAATCATCGAAATCGGTGCAGTCGCCTTCCGCTATGCGGACGACGGATCTATCGGCGATGTCTGCGCCACGTTCGGCGCGCTGCAGCAGCCGTCCAAGCCGATACCCGCCGACATCACCCGCATCACCGGCATTACCGACGACATGGTGAAGGGCCAGACGATCCCACGCGAGACGCTGGACGCGCTCATCGCCGAGGCCGACATCATCATCGCGCATAATGCGGGCTTCGACCGTCCGTTTCTTGAACGCTTCTCAATCGCTTTCGCTAACAAGCCTTGGGCGTGCTCGGTGAAGGAGATCGACTGGACCGCACGCGGCTTTGAAGGCACCAAGCTTGGTTACCTGATCGGTCAGAGCGGCTATTTCCACAACGGGCATCGGGCCGAAGACGATTGCCAGGCCCTGCTCGCGGTGCTGAAGGAGCAATCGGGCGTAACCACGCCCTTTGCCGAACTGTTGAAGGCAAGCCAGCGCGCGCGGATGCGTATCTATGCGGAGAACAGCCCGTTCGAAATGAAAGATCACCTGAAGGCGCGTGGCTATCGCTGGTCGGACGGCACTGATGGACGTCCGAAATCATGGTGGACGGAAATCGGGGAAGACGAACTCGAAGCCGAACTCGAATATCTGCGCACCGAGATATACCACTGGCGCGACGCCGATCCGCTGATCCAGAAGCTCACCGCCATGGACCGTTACAAGGAACGCGCGCCGCTTCGTCCGAAGAAGTAACTGCCCCCAACATTCCGAGCGCCTAGCCCATCTCCCTCATCCTGAGGAGGTGACCTGAGTTTGTCGAAGGTCACCGTCTCGAAGGATAGGAGATGGCCCCTCGCCCTTCGGGACGGCGCTTCGCGCCTCCTCAGGATGAGGCGCTGGATTTGGCAGTCACGCAATAACTGGCCACGGCCTCTGCGCTGGCCGCATCTCCTCATAAGCTTTGGCCAGTCGCAGCACGCCCAAATCGTCGAAACGCTGTCCAAAAATCTGCAAGCCGATCGGCAAGCCCTTTGCCGTATAACCGCAATTGATCGAGATCGCAGGCTGTTCCGACATATTCATCGCCACGGTGAAGGCGATATGCTCGAACGGACGTTGCGGATCATTGACCGGAGAGGCCCACTCCGCAGGATAGGTCGGCATCGGCGCGGTTGGCGAAATGATGAAGTCGAAATCCTTCGACGCGGCGAGTGCCGCATTACGCATCGCGTCGATCTGGGCGAAGCCGGTATAGACCTCCTCGCCGTTCAGACCTTCGGCGGTTTCGGTCCACTGATAGATGTAGGGCAGGATTTTCGCGCGGTTTTCCGGCGTCATCTTCTTAACATCCGACCACGAGCGGGCACGCCAGAAGCGGTCGAGACCGTCGATCATCGTGCGATTGAGGAATGGTGCAACCGGCTCGACAATCGCGCCCGCATCGGCAAAAAGCCTGGCCGCTGCTTCCACCGCAGCGCGGGTTTCATCGCCGGTCGGTTCGCCGAAACCGGCATCGAGCCAGAGGCCGATTTTCAGACCCTTGACGTCGATGTTCAGGTCCATCCAGTCAATGTCCTGATAGGGCAGGCTCATGGCGTCGCGGCGGTCGGGCCGAGACAGAACCGACATATAAAGCGCGCTATCGGCGACCGTGCGGGTCATCGGTCCGGCAACACGGCCGAGAAATGGCGGATCAATCGGAATACGCCCGAAGGACGGCTTCAGGCCGACGAGACCGCACCAGCCGGCAGGCAGACGAATGGAGCCGCCAATATCCGTGCCGATATGCAAAGGACCATAACCGGCGGCACCAGCGCTGCCCGCACCGGCACTGGAACCGCCCGGATTGGTGTTCAGGTCCCACGGATTGCGGGCAAGCTTGTGAAAGCTCGACAGGCCCGACGACAACATGCCGAGATCTGGCATGGTGGTCTTGGCGAGCAGCACGCCGCCAGCCTCGCGGGTGCGGGCCGCGGGCGGCGCGTCGGCGCTAGCAGGCTTCAGCGGCAGCGCCGCGCAACCAAGCGGAACCGCCGTGCCTTCGGTCGCGATATTCTCCTTGATCGTCAGCGGCACGCCATCGATGGGACCGGCAGGCTCACCCTTCGACCAGCGCGCTTCCGAAGCCTTGGCCGCCGCAAGCGCAGCATCTGGATCATAGGCCCAAAGCGCATTCAGCTTCGGCTCATAGGCTTCGATGCGGGTGATGACGGCTTCCGTGACCTCGACTGGCGAAAGCGACTTCGCCTGATAGGCGGACACGAGTTCGACAGCTGACAAATCGGCAAGATTCGACATTGGGTATTTCCTCAAATCACTCAGGCAATTTCAGTGTGGAATCGGATCGCCGCGCACGCTTGCGGCGACCGGAGAAAGGTTTTGGCACGGCATCGACCAGCGCCCGCGTATAGTCATGCTGCGGATTGTCGAACACCGCATTGGTCGGCCCTTGCTCGACAATATTGCCGCGATAGATCACCGCCACGCGGTCGGTGATCGCGCGCACCACACCGAGATCGTGGCTGATGAAGAGATAGGACAGGCCGAATTTTTCCTGCAAATCCATCATCAGGTTCAAAACCTGCGCCTGAATGGAAACGTCGAGCGCAGAGACCGGCTCGTCGGCGACGATCAGCGCCGGTTTGGTGATCAGGGCGCGGGCAATGGCAATGCGCTGGCGCTGCCCGCCGGAAAATTCATGCGGATATTTTTCCGCCGATGCTTTTGGCAGGCCAACCGCTTCCAGCACTTCCGCCACGCGGTCGTCGCGGTCCTTGGAACTGGTGCCGCTTTCCAGTGACACAATCGGCTCAGAAATAATCCGCTTCACCGTATGGCGCGGATCGAGCGAGCCGTAGGGGTCCTGAAAGATCGCCTGAAAACCTTTGCGTGCTTCGCGCAGGCCCGCACGATCCAGCGCATAGATATCCTGCCCGTTGATGAGAATCTGACCCGATTGCGGGCGTTCCAGCCCCATCACGGCACGCGCCAGCGTGGATTTGCCGGAACCGCTTTCGCCGACAATGCCAAGGCTTTGTCCGGCTTCGATCTCGACATTCACACCATGCAGCACGCGCAATGCGCTTGGCTTTGAAAAAAATGACGGACGCGGCAACTGGTATTCACGCACAACGTCACGCACCTGCAAGATCATTTTGCTCATGCAAGCACCTCACCGTCGCGCGGATGAATACAGGCGGCGCGGTGCACGACGCCTTCGCTTTCTCCGATCAGATCAAGCGGCGGAATGATCCGCCGGCAATCGCCCTGCACGAATGCGCAGCGATCGGCAAAGGTGCAATAAGGCGGGCGCGCCAGCGGGTCCGGCACCACGCCGGGGATAGCGGCGAGCCGCTGACGTCCCGTGCCATGGCTGCGCACCAGCGCAGCGCCATGGGGAGAAGCCTGGAACAGTCCGCGTGCATAAGGATGCGCCATGCGGTTAAACACTGCTTCCGTGCGCCCGGTCTCGACGATGCGGCCTGCATACATGACAGCGATGCGGTCGGTCATTTCCGACACGACGCCAAGGTCATGGGTAATCAGCATCAGGGCCGTGCCAGTCTCGTCGATCAGCTCATCCATCAGATCGAGAATCTGCGCCTGCACCGTCACATCGAGCGCTGTTGTCGGCTCGTCGGCGATCAGCAGGTCGGGTTCGCAGGCAATCGCCATGGCGATCATCACGCGCTGGCGTTGCCCGCCCGACAGCTGGTGCGGATAAAGATCGAGATTGAAACGCGGCGCTGGCAGCCCCACGCGATCCAACAGCTCGCGCGCCTTGCGCTCCGCATCGGCGCGGCTTTCACCCAGATGCAGACGTCGGCCCTCGGCAATCTGCGCGCCGATGGACTTGACCGGATTGAGCGCCGTCATCGGTTCCTGAAAGATCATCGCCATGCGCCGTCCGCGCATCTTGCACAGTTCGGCTTCCGGTTTGTTCGCCAGATCTTCGCCGTCGAAACGCAAGCTACCGCGCACCCGCATCCGGTCGGGCAGCAAACCCATGGCGGCAAGGGCGGTGATGGACTTGCCGCTGCCGGACTCGCCCACCACACCGAGGCGCTCGCCACGGTTCAGCGTCAAGGTAATGTCGGACACGATGTCAGCGACCTTGAGACCGATCGGCAATTCGACGGACATATTGTCCATTTCAAGGAGGGGTGTCGTCATCTCTGCCTCCTGACCCGCGGATCAAGCACATCGCGCAATCCGTCGCCCAGCATGTTGAGACCAAGCACGGCGAGCGTGATGGCAAGGCCCGGGAAAATGGCGAGCCATGGCGCGTCATAGATGAAGGTCTGTGCGTCGTTGAGCATCTTGCCCCAGCTTGGCATCGGTGGTTGCGTGCCAAGCCCGACATAGGAAAGGCCCGCCTCGGCAACGATGGCGAGCGCGAACTGGATCGTCGCCTGCACGATCAGCACATGGTTGATATTGGGCAGCACATGCAAAAGCGTGATCGATATATCGCCACGCCCCGCACAGCGGGCAGCCTGCACATATTCACGCTTCCAAAGCCCCAGCGATGCGCCGCGTGTGACGCGCGCGAACACAGGAATGTTGAAGATGCCGATGGCAATCATGGCATTAACGGCGCCGGGGCCGAAAATGGCAGTGATGATGACGGCAGTAAGAAGTGCCGGAAACGCGAAGGCCAGATCGGTCATGCGCATGACGAAACCATCGATCAGCCCGCCGCGCGCCGCCGCAAGCGACCCGAGTGGAATACCGATCCCGGCGCCGACAAGCACGGCAATGATGGACACGGCAATGGAGTTGCGTGCGCCAACCATGATCATTGAAAACACGTCGCGACCGAAATTATCCGTGCCGAACAGATGGCGGAAGCTCGGCCCCTGCAACTTGTCGCGGAAATTCATGGCCGTCGGCGAATAGGGCGTCCAGAAAAAGGAGATGACGGCCATCGCGATCAGAATGATCGTGATAAGTGAGCCGATGGTCAGGCTGCGGCTCAACAGCACCGTTTTGAACACACCCGGTTTCGGGAAAGCCTGCGTTTCACTCATCGACTGCCTCCCGTGGAAAGGCGCGGATCGATGAAGCCATAGACAAGATCGACAATGAAATTGACCGCGATCACGGACGCGGCAAGCAGCGTCACCAGCGACTGCACGGTCACGAGATCGCGCTGCGCAATGGCCTGAAACACCAGCCTTCCAAGGCCGGGCAGATTGAAGACGTTTTCGATGATGATGGTTCCCGCGAGAAGAAATGAGAACTGCAAACCGATGATGGTGACGACCGGGATCAGCGCATTCGGCACCGCGTGACGCCAGAGTGCTGCCTTGCGCGTCAGGCCCTTGGCGCGGGCGGTGCGCACGAAATCCTCGCCCAGCGTTTCGATGACCGCCGAACGGGTGACACGCGCCAGAATGGCGGCAAGCGGCAGCGCAAGCGCCAATGCGGGAAGGAACAGCGAACGGATACCATTCCAGAACCCGCCTTCCCAACCGGCAAAGCCGGAGGCCGGAAACCAGCCAAGCTGCAAGGCAAAAAGCAGGATCAAAAGCAGGCCGAGCCAGAAATTCGGAATGGCGACGCCGACCTGCGCCACGCCCATGGAGAGCACGTCACCGGTCTTGCCGCGCTTCGACGCCGCATAGACGCCGACCGGAATGGCGACCGCGACCGACAGCACCATCGACAGAAGCGCCAGCGGCAGCGTGACCATGATGCGCGGTCCGAGCAGTTCGCTGATCGGCACGGAATAGGTATAGCTCGTGCCGAAATCGCCTTTCAGAAAGCCGCCAATCCACGTGAGATAGCGCCACCATAGCGGTTGATCGAGGCCGAGCTGCTTGTGAAGTGCCGCGAGCGTTTCCGGCTGCGCATTGATGCCCAGGATCACCGCCGCCGGATCGCCCGGCAGCACTTGCATCAGCAGAAAGACGATGACGGAAGCCGCAAGCGTCGTCAGCAGGAGCGAAACCAACCGCCCGGATATGTAAGCCAGCAAAACGACCTCCTTGAAAAGACGGCTATCCGCTTTCCACATTCCAACTCGCCGCACGCCCTCCCCTTATCTTTATGGAGCGCACAGCCATTCAAATTGATTCAACGCGCATCCTTTCCGAAAACCGCTTCACACTTTTCGGGGATGCACGTAAAATCGCCCCGCCGGACAATCGGCGGGGCGAGCCGGTTTATTCAGCCCAATAGGCTTGCGTCACATCGTCTGCCGGGATCGGCATATTCTTCCACAAGCCCCTGACGTTCCTGTTCCAGACGCCGATTTTCGGCAGCGCATAGAGGAAGATGTTCGGCTCGTCCGCAGCAAGCTTTTCCTGCAGCTTCTTCACGAGTTCGAGTTGTTCCTCATCGCTGCCAGCCTCGGCATAGGCTTTGTAGAGCGCCTTATATTCCGGGTTGTTATAGTTGAAGTAGTACTTGTCGCGGGCATAGATATCGAGATCACGCGCCTCGGTATGGGCGATGATCGTCGCGTCGAAATCCGAGCGCTTGAACACCTGATCCAGCCACTGCGCAAACTCGATCGGCACCAGATTGGCCTGAATGCCGACCTCGGCCAGCATTGCCGCGATGATCTCCCCGCCGCGACGCGCATAGGCAGGAGGCGGAAGCGTGATGGTGATCGACGTGCCAGCCGGAACGCCAGCTTCCTCCAGCAACTGCTTCGCCTTTGCCGGGTCATAAGGATAGGTTTCCGACAGGTCGACATAACCCGGATCGACCGGCGCATAATGCGAGCCGATTGGCGTGCCGAAACCGGAATAAACACCTTCTATCAGCGCCTTGCTGTCGATGGCATGCGCCAGCGCCTGACGCACCTTCACATTGTCGAATGGAGCCTTGGCGTTGTTGAGCGACAGCAGAACCTTGCCCGCCGTATCGCCCACTTCAACCTGCAACTTGTCGTCACTCTTGAAGCGGCTGATCAGTTCCGGCGCCTGGAACATCGGAAACACGTCGATGTCACCGGCAAGGATGGCCGCAGCCGCAGCCGAAGGATCGCTGACGAAGCGGAAAGTGACCGCAGACAGTTTCGCCGGTTCGCCCCAGTAATCCGCGTTGCGTTCCAGCTCGACACGGTCGCCCTGCACCCAGCGCTTGAACTTGAACGGACCCGTGCCAACCGGCTTGGTCTTGTTCTCGGCTGCCGAATTGGGCGCGACCATGACAGCGTCGCCCCAGCCCATATTGAACAGGAAGTTTGAAGTCGGACGCTTCAGCGTGACAACGGCAGTCGCGGGATCGGGACATTCCGTGCTCGCAATCGGCTCGAACAGCCCCTTTTGCGCATTGGTGGAATCCGGAGCCACGGCGCGATCATAGGAGAATTTCACCACCGAGCAGTCGAACGGCGTGCCGTCATGAAACTTCACGCCCTGCCGCAGCTTGAACGTATAGGTCTTCTTGTCGTCGGAGACGGTCCAGCTTTCAGCAAGAAGCGGCTTCACCGTGCCGTCTTCGACAATCCGCACCAGACCTTCATAGAGGTTCGCATAGGTAACCTGCCGGATGCCAGCGGCAGCATTTGCCGTCGGATCAAGGCCCGGCGGCTCCAGCACTTCGCCGACCACCAGTGTATCTTTCGCAAAGGCACCATTGATCGATGCCAGCATCGCGGCTGTTATCAGCCCGGCTTTCAGCAGCTTACCCATTGTTCCTCTTTGGCTCCCCTTGCCTTTTTTCCTAAATCGAACGCCCGCCATCCACGTCGAGCGCAACCCCGGTAATCATAGAGGCAGCAGGCGAGCAAAGGAAAGCCGCAGCTTCAGCCAGATCGTCGGGTTTCAACAGGCGGCCCATCGGAATGGAATCGCAGAACTTCTTGCGGATTTCTTCGGTGTCTTCACCCATGAACGTGGTGAGAAGCGGCGTTTCACCGGCCACCGGGTTCAACGCCACGACACGAATCTTCGCCGGAGCAAGCTCAATGGCGAGCGCTTTGGTAACCGAAACCACCCAGCCCTTGGTGGCATTGTACCAGGCAAGGTTCGGACGCGGGCGACCAGCGCCGGTCGAGGCGACGTTGAGGATTACACCCTCTCCATTGCCCTTGAAATGCGGAATGAGCTTGCGCGTCATCAGGTAGACGCCGCGCACATTGACGCCGAGAATGCGGTCGAATTCTTCCGGCTCCACCAGTTCGGCATTTTGCGGCTTGTGGCCGATGCCGGCATTGTTGATCAGAATATCGACCTTGCCGAATTTCGACAGGGCAGCTTCCACCGCCGTATTGACATCACTTTCCTTGGAGATATCGGCAGCCACGGCCAGCGCCGCATCGCCAATTTCACCCGCAACGCGCTCAGCACCGGCCTCGTCGCGGTCAACGATGACGACCTTTGCGCCGCCGTCAGCAAAGCGCTTTGCCATGCCTTCGCCAAACCCCGAACCTGCTCCCGTGATGAGCGCGACCTTACCTTCAAGCGACACTGCAATTCTCCCAAATGCTATTCTTAACCGTGCCAGACCGAGATGGTCTTCAGCGAGGCAAACCCGTAGAGCGCCTCGAAACCCTTTTCGCGGCCATGGCCGGATTTCTTCACGCCGCCGAACGGCAATTCGATGCCGCCGCCGGCCCCGTAATTGTTGATGAACACCTGACCGGAATGGATGGCACGCGCCAGGCGGAACTGACGACCGCCATCATTGGTCCAGATGCCGCAGACGAGGCCATAAGACGTGCCATTGGCAATGGCGATGGCTTCTTCTTCCGTGTCGAAAGGCAGGATGACTTGCACCGGACCAAAAATTTCCTCCTGTGCCAGACGATGGTCGACAGGCACGTCGCGGATCAGCGTCGGCAGGACATAGGCTCCGCCTTGCGGCGCGTCCTCCGCCAGAACGCCTTGCGCAGCAATAGCCAGCCCGCTTTCCTTCGCCAGATCGAGATAGTTCTCGACAATCGTCTTCTGGCGCTGCGACACGACCGGGCCGACAGACAGGTCAGCGCTGGCCGGACCAACCTTCAATGCGCGGTAGCGTTCGCTCATGCGGGCGACGACTTCTTCATAAATGCTGCGCTCGACCAGAATGCGCGACGAGGCCGAGCAGGTCTGACCGGCATTCTGGATGCCCGCATTGACCAGAAACGGCAAGGCGCGGTCGAGATCGGCATCGGCGAAGACGATCTGCGGCGATTTTCCACCGAGTTCCAGCGTCACCGGCACGGTGTTCTTCGCCGCCGCCGCCTGCACCGCTTCGCCCGTGCGCACCGATCCGGTAAATGAGATGTGATTGACATCTGGATGTTCGGAGAGCGCCGCACCGGCTTCTGCGCCAAGCCCCGTCACCACGTTCAGCGCGCCTTTCGGCAAGCCCGCCTTTTCGGCGATCTTCGCAAATTCGAGGATCGTGAGGCAGGCTTCTTCGGCAGGCTTGACCACGGTTGCATTGCCCATGGCCAATGCCGCGCCAAGGCTGCGGCCCAGAATCTGCATCGGATAGTTCCACGGAATGATATGGCCGGTAACGCCGTGCGGTTCATAGATCGACAGAACCGTAAAGCCGTTCTGATAAGGCAGCGTGTCGCCATGCACCTTGTCGGCGGATGCGCCGTAAAATTCGAGATAACGCGCCAGCGCCACCACATCGGCGCGCGCCTGAGTGACCGGCTTGCCGACATCCTTCGATTCCAGCTCGGTCAGGAGGTCGATGTTCTTCAAGACCTCTTCCGAAATACGATGCAACACGCGACCGCGCTCGGTCGCCGTCAGTCCGCCCCAGTCACCGGAAAGCGCCTTGCGCGCTGCCGCCACAGCCTGATCGATATCGGCCTTGGTGCCGCGCGCAATCAGCGCCAGATCACTGCCATCGGACGGGTTTTTGAGTGTGATGTGCTCGCCACCAACGGCATCCTGCCATTCGCCCGCGATAAAATTGCCGTAACGGAGCAAGCCGGCTCCTCCCGTCTTGTTCTCATGCTTCATTTGCGTTCTCCCGAAGAGGCATTTCCGCCTCCAACCTTGCCGTGGTTGCGCGGATATGCGCCCGCGCCAGCCGCTCGGCCTCCTCGCCATCACGCGCCGCGATGGCCTCGACGATGGCTCCATGTTCGCGGATTGCATTTCGCGCCCGGTCCACCGACAGCGAAAAGGACGGCGCAAAAACCTGCGATGTCATGCGCAGAAGCGGCACGAAGGCGATCAGAGAAGTGTTGCCTGCCGCGTCCATCACCGCCATATGAAAATCGACATTGGATTGCGTATAGGCTTTCGGATCCCACGGATCGACAACCGCACCCTGCCCCGCAACATGCGCGCGCAGCTTTGCAATATCCTCATCCGTCGCCCGTTCGGCAGCAAAACGCGCGGCTACACCGTCCAGCACCTCGCGCACTGCATAGGCATCGATCAGGCGGGTGAGATCGGCGGAAGCGACACGAACGCCCCTGCCCGGCAGGTGGATGACCAGCCCGTCGCGCTCCAAAACACGCAGAGCCTCGCGCAACGGTGTGCGGCTGATGCCGAATTCAGCTGCAATATGCTCCTGCCGCAATATGGCGCCTGGCGCATAATCACCCGCATAAATCCGTTCACGAAGTGCTTCAGCCACTTCGTCCAGCAAACGGGTCTGACTGCGCCATTCAAAAGCCGCCAATCGAAAAGCCTCCCAACTTTTCTGGACACAATATCCTGGATACAAAATCAGTCAATCTGAAAACGAATGTGCTTTTCAGAAATCAAAGGGAGAGTGAAAGACCGGAAATTTCGTGACGGCCGCGCAAAACGATACAAACTGTCGGGAGTATATTTGCATCGTCAGAAATGCCTGCGCATGGCAAGGCCTTCACTCGCCGACGATTTCGGCCAGCATATCGGCAAGCTGACGAATCTGGTCGGGGCCGTTATCCATATGCCGGATGACGATTTCCATCGGTTCAACGGATGGCAACCCTGCAGCGGCGGGCACCAGACGATGACCGGGCAGCGCCACGCGCGTTGGCAGCAGGCTGACCCCCAACCCTTCGGCGACCGCGCTCTGGATACTGGCCAGGCTGGAGCTGGTGAAAACCACATGCCAGCGCCTGCCGACCCGGTCGAGCGCCTCCATCATATCGCTGCGATAAAGCCCGTTCGGCGGGAACACGACGAGTGGCAACGGATCGGCGTGCGACACGGGAAAATCGGCGCTATCGAGCCAGGATAGCGGTTCCGGCCAGTGCATGGTCCCCACCGTTTCGCCGCGCTTCTGTTTCACCATGACAAGATCGAACTCGCCGGTGTCGAACCCTTTCTGCAAGTCGCGGCTGAGACCGCTCGTCACCTCGAGTTTCGTATTGGGATGCGTGCGCATGAAACGCGCCAGCGCAGGCGTAACGAGCCGTGAGGCGAAATCTTCCGGCAGGCCGAGGCGAAACACGGCGGCGAGCGCCGTGCCGGTCATCGCCGCTGCCGCCTCATCATGCAGGTGCAGGATGCGGCGCGCATAACCCAGCAACTTTTCGCCCGCATCGGTCGGGCGCACATCATGCCGGGCACGCTGCAGAAGCGCCTGACCGGCGGCTTCCTCCAGCCGTATGATCTTCTGGCTCACCGTGGATTGGGTCGAGTGCAATTGCAAGGCCGCAGCTGTAAAACTGCGGCTGTCGATAACGGCCACGAAGGCCCGCAAAAGATCGAGACTGAAAGCAGTATTCATAAATCCACTGAATGCCAGTTCAACATTTAATTTCCGAATATGCTCCCCTGCTTGTATGAACGCAACAAGCAGGAGAACCAGCCGATGCGTCAAACGATATTCAGCTTGAGTGCCTTGGCCTTGATTGCAGGGACGATAATTATGACCGAAGCGACATTGCCCGGACATCACGCCGCAGCGCATGCCAAAGCCGAAACCTCTCTTCTTCAAGCCGCGGCAAGTGGCTATCTGGCTGCTGTCAAAGCAGCCATCGAGGCCGGAGCAGATCTCGAAGCGCGAGGCAAGAATGGTGAGACGGCGCTTCTGGCGGCTACTCACGGCAACCATATCGAGGTCGCGCGTACCCTCATCGACGCGGGTGCCGACGTCAATGCCAAGGATGCCATCAAGGATAGTCCCTATTTATATGCAGGCGCGCGCGGACATCTCGAAATCCTCAAGATGACGCTCGCGCATGGAGCGGACCTCAAAAGCACCAACCGCTATGGCGGAACGGCGCTGATCCCGGCTTCCGAACGCGGCCATGTCGAGACTGTGCGCACGCTGCTCGAGGCTGGCGTGAAGGTCGATCACGTCAACAATCTTGGCTGGACGGCGCTCCTTGAAGCCATCATGCTCGGCGATGGCGGTGAGCGCCATGTCGATATCGTGAAGCTTCTCATCGATGCGGGTGCAGACGTAAACCTTGCCGACAATGACGGCGTGACGCCGCTTCAGCATGCCCGCAGCCGCGGCTATGCGCCGATGGTGGCACTGCTGGAAAAGGCGGGTGCGAAATGAGCAGCGACAGCACATTTCTCGATCAGGCCATCAAGCTCGCATTCGACAATGTTGAACAAGGCGGACGCCCGTTCGGTGCGGTGGTCGTCAAGGGCGGCGGGGTCATCGCCACAGGTGTCAATCGCATGCAGGCCGATTGCGACCCCACCGCCCATGCCGAGTTGCTGGCATTGCGCGCAGCCGGCAAGGCGCTGCAATCGCCGCGTCTCGATGGTTGTGAAGTCTATGCCAGCGGCCAGCCCTGCCCCATGTGCTTTGCAGCAATGCGCATGGCAGGCGTCGAAAAAATCCGCTTCGCCTATTCCAATGAGCAGGCCGAGCCTTTCGGCCTATCGACCGCGAAAATTGCCGCGGAACTCGCCAAGCCTCTGAGTGCACAGACCGGCATCAGTTATGAGCATTCTCCACCGGAAAACGATCCTCAACTTTACCAAACCTGGAAAAACACGAACAAGTCCGGCGCCTGAGACATGCAGACCACCCATCCAGCGACCAGCAGCAAGAACGCCGAAAGTGTCGCCCTCATCGCGCTCGTCGTCCTGATCGGCCTCAACCTGCGTCCGTTCCTGACCGCGCCGGGGCCTGTTCTTTCGGACATTGCAGCCGACACCGGAATGGGTTTCGGTGCGCTGTCGCTGCTCACCTTTCTGCCAATGATGTTGATGGGACTTGGCGCTTTCGCCGCCCCGCGCATCCAGTCCCGCTTCGGTACGCGCCGCAGCATGTTCGCAGCCCTTGCCGTACTCGCAACCGGCTCTCTCCTGCGTGGTTTTGTGCCGGATGGCATTTCGCTGGTGCTGACCGCCGTACTGTGCGGCGCAGGTGTTGCAATGATCCAGGCCTTGATGCCGGGCCTGATCAAGGCCAATTTCCCGTCGAGCATCGCCACCGTGACGGGGCTTTATTCAGCTATGATCATGGGCGGCGGCGCGCTCGGCGCACGGCTGACACCATGGCTTGCGGGCAACCAGCATAATTGGCGCTTCGCCCTCGCTATCCTTGCAATCCCCGCAGTGTTGGCCTTGCTGACGGCACTTCCCATTCTCCGTGAAACGTCATCGTCGGGCAAAAAGTCCGGAATAACTGGGCACCTGCTGCAGCGCCGCCGCACCTGGGTGCTGATGGCTGCTTTCGGTCTCGTCAACGCGGGTTATTCATCCATGGTTGCGTGGCTTGCTCCCTATTATCAGTCGCTGGGTCTTGCTGCTTCCACCACCGGCAATCTCGTCGCGGCAATGGCTATCGCACAGGCGCTCGCCGCTTTCGGGCTGCCCCTGCTCGCCCGCCACAGCACCGACCGCCGCCCCTGGCTGCTGCTGACATTGGCCATGCAGGCAGTTGGCTTCGCAGGTCTTGCCTTTGCACCGCAGCTTTCGCCTTTTTTCTGGTCCGCCATCTGCGGCGCAGGTCTTGGCGGCAGTTTCGCCCTTGCCATGATTACATCGCTCGACCACTTGCCAAGGCCGGAAGAAGCAGGCGCGCTGGCTGCAATGATGCAGGGCGGTGGCTTCCTGATCGCGGCCCTCGGCCCCGTCGCGACCGCTTTCCTGCATGGGCTTACCGCCTCGTTTGCTTCCGGCTGGATCATGCACCTCGTTCTGGTCGCAAGCATCTGCCCGCTCTATCTGAGCTTCAATCCGCACAAATACGCGCATGTGATGAAACTACCGGTTCAGGCGGGAAGCGGCACACAATAGCGTTACTTGGCCGGTTTACGGCTCAAAACCAGTTTTCGCCGAGCAATTATCGGCTAGAGAGCTTGCTGACCTTCCCGATCGGGCTAAGGTTGCAGGAAACCTGTTTTTGTTTGCGGCACCTGAGCGGTTCTGGCTGACGCGGAACCGTCAGAACCGTTCCGGTTGCGAATACTGGTAATAATATGAAGCACGAAACCGCTATCATTAAGGGCACGTCCGCCGCTCCGGACGGTTTGCCCAAGCCGAGAATCTATTGGGCATGGGCAACCCTGATGGTGGGCCTGACGCTCGCCGTCATCGACGGCACCATCGCAAACGTCGCTCTCCCGACGATTGCCGCCGATTTTTCGGCTGGTCCCGCAGCCTCGATCTGGATCGTCAACGGCTACCAGCTCGCGATTGTGGTCACACTGCTTCCGCTTGCGGCACTTGGCGAAATCTATGGCTATCGGCGCGTCTATCTTGGCGGCGTGGCGTTGTTCACCGTCGCTTCCGTGGCCTGCGTTTTCTCACGCTCGCTGGAGGCGCTCACTTTCGCCCGCATCATACAGGGGCTGGGTGCAGCGGGCCTTATGAGCGTCAACACCGCCCTTTTGCGCTATACGGTTCCGCAGGCGAAATTCGGCACGGCCATCGGTCTCAATGCGCTCTTCGTCGCCGTTTCGTCGACCATCGGTCCGACGCTTGCCGGCATCATGCTGTCATCGCTGAGCTGGCCGTGGCTCTTCGTAATCAACATTCCGCTCGGTGTCGCCGCCGTCCTGATGGGGCTCACAAGCCTGCCTGAGAACGAACGATCCACACGTCGGTTCGACACCGTCAGCGCGGTGTTGACAGCACTCACCATCGGCCTGCTGGTAACCACCATCGACAGCGCGGGAAACGAGGTCGGCTCCTCCGTCGTGCTCATCCAGGCGCTGTGCTGCCTGATTGCGGGCATCCTCCTGACCCGCCGTTCGCTGCGCATGGCTGATCCGCTGTTGCCTCTTGATCTGCTGCGCATCCCGGTCTTCACGCTCTCCATCTGCACCTCTATCATGTCGTTCCTGGCGCAGATGATGGCGTTCATCTCGCTCCCCTTCCTGTTTCAGCTCGTTTTTGGTTTCAAGCCGATCGAGGTCGGCTTCCTGATGATGCCATGGCCCATTGCGCTTGCACTCGTCGCCCCGCTTTCGGGCAAGCTTTCCGACAGGCACTCGCCAGCGATTCTGGGGCTGGTCGGCCTCATCACCTTTGCCGTCGGCCTCGCCCTCGTGGGCATGCTGCCCGCACATCCGACAATACCGGATATCTGTTGGCGCATGGCGATCTGCGGCATCGGTTTCGGTCTGTTTCAGGCGCCGAACAACCGCATGATGATCACTTCCACACCTCGCCCGCGCAGCGGAGCCGCAAGCGGCATGCTGGGTACGGCGCGCCTTCTCGGCCAGTCGCTGGGAGCGGCGTTCGTCGCCTTCCTGCTGGCGCAATGGGGCGTGGAAGGAACGCCCTATATTCTCTTCTTCGCATCCGGATTTGCGCTGTTCGCCTCACTGATCAGCGTGACACGCCTGGGACGCTGATTTCATCCACAGCTTTGGAGAGCATCGCAAATATCTTGCAAAAGAAGCTAAATTCCCTGTTGCAATCTCCGAAGCGTTGGTCCATATAGCGCCTGCCTGACGGAAACGAACGGTTCCGGAACGACTGGCGCGAGCGGGTGTAGCTCAGGGGTAGAGCACAACCTTGCCAAGGTTGGGGTCGAGGGTTCGAATCCCTTCGCCCGCTCCAGTTTCTCTTCAGATCAGGTTTTACGAAGGCTGCCGACAGGCGGCCTTTCGTGTTTATGGTCAGGTCTTCAGATACCCACCTGATTGCAGCAACATCTCGCGAAACAGTTGGCCGATAGCAACTTCATCTCTGCGTGTGAATTGCGTTCGCTCCTGTTCCATGCAAAAGGCCGCACACAAACGCGTACGGCCTTTATTTACTCTATCTCGTTCTCTTACGCATTATCCTGCGCAAAACCGCTTTAAGCTTATCCATCACAGCGAGGTTGAGCTCTTCCACCAGTCGGTTCCGCCGTCGTGCGCATACCTGTCTATTTCAGCCAGTTCCTCGGCGCTGAATTCCAGCCCTTTCAGAGCACCCAAGGAGTTCTCGAGCTGTGCCACGGAACTCGCGCCGATCAGGGAAGACGTGATGCGCGGGTCACGAAGCGTCCAGGCAATGGCCATCTGCGCCAATGTCTGCCCGCGACGTTCTGCAATGGCGTTCAGCGCACGGATGCGACCAAGCAGTTCTGCGTTCTCCGCGCTGGCCTTCAGCGAACCGCCCTGATTCGCTCGCGCCCCTTCAGGAATTCCGTTCAGATAGCGTGATGTCAGCAAACCCTGAGCCAGCGGAGAAAAGACGATACAGCCGGTGCCTAACCCATCGAGCGTATCGAGAAGCCCGTTCTCGATCCAGCGATTGAACATGTTGTAATTTGGCTGGTGGATGAAAAGCGGAACACGCTCTTCCTGCAGGATAGCCGCCGCCTTCCGGGTCAACTCCGGCGAATAACTAGAAATGCCGACATAGAGCGCCTTGCCCTGTCGGTGCAGATGCGCGAGCGCTCCCATCGTTTCTTCGAGAGGCGTCGTGGCGTCCACACGGTGGGAATAGAAGACGTCCACATAGTCTAGGCCCATCCGCCTGAGCGACTGGTCGAGGCTGGCGACCAGATACTTGCGGCTGCCGCCAATGCCGCCATAAGGACCCGGCCACATATCCCAACCGGCTTTTGAAGAGATGATCATCTCATCGCGATAGGGCCGGAAATCGCTCGCCATGATGCGGCCGAAGTTTTCTTCCGCAGATCCGGGTGGCGGCCCGTAATTGTTCGCGAGATCAAAATGGGTCACCCCCAGATCGAACGCCCGGCGCAGGATCGCGCGACCGTTTTCATAAACATCACGACCACCGAAATTGTGCCAAAGACCGAGCGAAACCGCTGGCAAATCAATGCCGCTCCGACCGGTACGGCGATAGATCATATCTTTCTGATAACGGTCCGCCGCAGCAGAATAATGCATCACGCATCTCCATGAATGAAATGGTTCGGCCATGCACGAAAAGACGATGCCCGTTCCGTGAATGACCAACCAGGCGCATATTTGGCTCGAAACGGACCCGAGGCAATACTACAATGTTGCAAACTCAACGAATGAACGAGAAGATTTTAATCCATCAAGAATGGTCGGAGCGGTCCTGTTCCCCAGGCCGCCAATCTCCCCAGTCCGGCTTTTTGCAGTGATGGCCGATCCGCTGCCGCACCACGGATGGAGTGGCTGGCAACTTGGATATCATATCGTCCGGGATTGATTCTCGAACGTCCCATGCAATGGGTTTCAACCATGTCCACAGTTGTACGGCTCTGGCCCATGGCACAGGTTGGTCAGCGTCCGCCTCCAAGTTTGTTGAGACCATCTATAGGGAGGGATTGATATTCGGCATTATTTTGGTTTTCTAAGCCGGTCGTTGGGAGCTTTGATTGGCTTGCTTTTCGTTGTGCTGAACAGGGGGCAAAACACACCCCTTTGCGTTTTGTTTTGGTGGTTTAGAACGCCAAAACCCGCCGCTGATGCGACGGGTTTTGTTGGTATTTTTTTGCGGGGGCAGGATTTGAACCTGCGGCCTTCAGGTTATGAGTCTGATGAGGTGAGACCGTTAAAAAATCGATCCAGTGAATCGATTTTAGGTCAAACGGGCTGCTCCACAGAGCTTGCGCAAGCGGCATAGCTGCGACCAGAATGGTGTGCGGATCAAGGCTTTTAGTATTTTCAGAGGAGTTTGGTTGCGGGGGCAGGATTTGAACCTGCGGCCTTCAGGTTATGAGCCTGATGAGGTGAGACCGTTAAAAAATCGATCCAGTGAATCGATTTTAGGTCGAACGGGCTGCTCCACAGAGCTTGCGCAAGCGGCATAGCTGCGATCAGGATGGTGTGCGCATCAAGGCTTTTAGTATTTTCAGGGGAGTTTGGTTGCGGGGGCAGGATCTAATCTTCACTTGCGCCCCGAGCAAGTAAAGATGGTTGCGGGGACGGGCAAACATCACAACTTGCTCTTCGAAGCAGACGCATGACCTGTAATATCTGCCCGCGCAACGCGTAGTTGCTACCTTGTCCGCAGTTTTCGAAGGTCAATTCAATACGTCTCAAAACGAGTCGATTACGCTCAAAATTCGTATACAGCCTCATCAAAATCAACCCCGAGCGAGAATAAGGTAAGCGAAATATCCGATGTAGCAGCAGACGAAGCCCGCGCCTTCGGCCCGGGAAAGTCTCTTGCCGCTGAGAAAGGCCGGAACACAAAGCAGCGTGGCCGCCGCCATGACGGGGATGTCGACGGAGATCAGGTTGTCCTCCACCGACATCGGATTGCCTGGAACCAACATGGTCAGGCCCAGGATAACAGCGATGTTATAGAAGCCGCTGCCGAGAAGGTTACCGACGGCGATGTCGCGTTCGTTGCGCATCGTCGAGACGATTGTCGTCACGAGCTCGGGGCTCGACGTGCCGATAGCGACGATGGTCAGGCCGATGCGGGCCTCGGAGACCTGCAGCCGGCGGGCGAGTTCGGTCGATCCCCAGACGAGCCAGTCGGCGCCTGCAACGATTATCGCAATCCCGACAACCATGGCTACTGCGCTGATCGATCCTGCGTGCGGATCCTCCCGCACCCTACGAGGCAGGGCAGGCAACTCTTTCTCGGCCTGGGAGATTCTCTTGCGCGCACTCCGGACGATCAGGATCGTATAGCCGACCCCGCCAAGCAGAAACATGATGCCCTCGGTCCGCGATAGGGAGCCGTCTGCTGCTAAAGCCCAGAAGGCCGCTGCGGCGACAACCATTGCAGGAAGCTCAAACCTGAGCGAGGCGGGCTCCAAGACCACGGGTCTGAGGAGCGCGCACAAGCCAAGGATAAACAGCAGGTTGAAGGTGTTCGTGCCGGCGATGTTGCCGACCACCAATCCTCCCTCTCCTGACAGGGCGGCATCGATGCCAACGGCAAGCTCCGGCGTGCTCGTTCCGAATGCGACGACTGTAAGTCCGATGACCAGCGGTGAAATGCCAAGCTGGCGCGCGAGCGTCGAACCGCCCCGCACCAGCATTTCGGCTCCGCCGACGAGAGCCAGCAGGCCAGCTACCGACCAGATAATTGCGACCGTCACAGCATTCCCTCCGGCGCGAGCGCCGAACGAGCAGCTGAGCTCACGTTCCGGTCTGCGACCACCTCCCGGATCAGCCGATCTCACCCACAGGCTGGATATATGTCACGGTAAGATGATCGGGGAACTTCAACGCCGTTTTGACGGCTGTCCGGTCCACGGTACCCAAAAGGCACGTGCCGAGCCCTTCTGCGGCGCAGAACAGATAGACATTCTGCGCCATGATGGCCGAGTTGACGCGTGCGGCGATGACCAGTTCTTCTGGCGCGGACGTCGCGATATCGCCGGCGGCGGCCGCCAGCTTCTCGCCGTCCGAAACATAGATCAGCACGACCGGTGCACGCCGCACGAACGCCGTGGGGCTGACATCGGCGCGGATATCCGCATCGGACACTTTTTCGAGTGTATTGGCAGCAGAATTGTAGAGGCTGACGCCATCCTCGAGGGCGACATAGATGTCGACGTCCTTCGAGCCGTGCCAGGCGGGTGCTGTGGTCTTGCCTTCGTCCGGGCGGTTCACGCCATTGGCTGCCCACAAGACTTCCAGCACTGTTTCGCGGGGAACGTCGGCACGCCCGAAGCGCTTTGTCGAGCGGCGCTGCTTAAGAGCCTCCTGCACCGAGACACTGGCGGCACCGCCTGCGGGCGTCTGTGCGTTGGCCGCACCGACGATGCCAGCGGATGCGGCGGCACTGGTTCCGGCGAGAAAAAGCCTTCTCGAAAGCTGTTGTGTCATGATCTGTCCTTTCCTTTTTGTGAAGAGTGTCAGCTCATGTCCATTGCCGCGAAAGGGCATTGAGGACGTCGGTACGGCTGATCTGGCCAACAAGGCGGCCATGGCGAACAACGGGGAACCGTCTGAACGAGCTTGCAACGAAACGCTCGCAGGCTTCGACGATATCGATGCCCGCATCGAGCGTTTCGAGCTCGGTACTCATATAGTCGGCGACGCTGCCGCCCCATTGTTTGTAATAGGAGGCGTTGAGCGCGGCCTTCAGGCAATCGCGCTTCGACAGGACGCCGACGAGATCGCCCGCGTCGTCGATCACGCATGCGCCCGACACTTCGTTCTGCATCAGGACGGAGACGGCGCGCACGATTTCCATGTCCGGAGTCAGCGTGATCAGGTCGGTGCGCATATGATCGGCAACCGTGTCGAGCTTCATCGTTTCATTCCTCCGGGTCTTTCGCACGCTTGGCACTTGCCGCCGCAGGCCGCGCCACCGCACGATCCTTTCAGTGGCGCGCGGCCGGCAAGAAGGCCGGCGGACAGCGCCAGCATGGCGACCCCGGTCAGAAGAATGGCGGCGATAACCGTCTGCATGTCTCATGCCCTCCCGTGATCGACGAAGAGCCTGTTGGCTCTGACTTCGAGGCCGTCCGGGTTTCGCAGCAGATAAAGCACGGGCAGACGATTGGCGGTGGCGAAGGCAAGGCCGCGTTCGGACCCCATCACCAGAAGCGCTGTCGCAAATGCATCGGCCTCCAGCGCCGTCGGGGCCAGGACGGAAACCGAGGCAACGCTGTTGTGAACCGGCTCGCGGGTGGCGGGGTCGATCGTATGACTGTAGCGGCGGCCGGCAATCTCATAGGCGTTGATGGCGTCACCCGAGGTGGCCATCGCCATGTCTGTCAAGGGAAGTGCCGTATGGATGCCCGTGCGTAGCGGATCTGCAATGCCCACGCGCCAGGGAGCGCCGTCAGGTCTCCGGCCGCGGGCAGAGACTTCACCTCCCACCTCGATCAGGAAACCAAGCACGCCCTGCGCAGCCAGGTGTTCTGCAAGCCGGTCCACGGCGTAGCCCTTGGCAATGCCGCACAGATCGAGCGACAGTTCCGGCTCCGCCTTGGATAGGCCTTCGGCGCCGAGGGCAAAAGCGATATGAGGACCGGATTGCCCCGATGCGATCGGCCCGAAACCGTAACGATGGACATCTGGCCCGACGCCCGGATCGAACGCGCCATCGGTCAACCGCGCGATCTCCAGGGCTTTGCCAGCGACGGTTCTAAATGGAACGGAGACTGCGAACGGTGCAGTGCTCGAGCGATGGTTGAATTGAGAAAGCTCAGAATCGGCGCGAAACGGGCTCATCGACTGATCGATCCCCGCCAGTATTTTTCGCAGGTCCGCACCAAGCCCACCGGCATCGGCGTCAGCGGGTACGGTGACCTGCCATCTCGTGCCGAAGGCGCGACCGGAGATGCGCACCAAATCGCCAGCATCGGCCCACGCGAATGACGCCATGGACATCAGTCCAGCCAGGCCACCCAGTCCAAGCAAAATGTCGCGCCGAGTCTTCATGCTCCTAGATCCCGAAATCGTCATTGAAGATGCTTTCGCGTTCGACGCCGCATTCATCGAGCATCGCGTAGACGGCTTCGATCATCAGTGGCGGTCCGCACAGGTAATATTCGCAGTCCTCCGGCGCCGAGTGATCCTTGAGATAGGCCTTGAAGACGACGTCGTGGACGAAGCCCGTCTCGCCTTCCCAGGCGTCGTTACGGGCAGGCTCCGATAGAGCCGGCACCCAGCGGAAATTCTGGTAGCGTCGCGCAAGCTCATCGAATTCTTCGGCGTAGAACAGTTCACCCCGGCTGCGCGCGCCATACCAGAAGCTGATCTTGCGCCGGCTTCCCTGCCGTTCAAGCATGTCCGTTATGATGGCACGTAAGGGGGCCATACCGACGCCGCCGCCGATGAAGACCATTTCGCGCTCGCTGTCCTGAGCCCCGAAGTGACCGTAAGGACCGGCAACTTCGACGGCGTCGCCTTCGCGCAGCCCGAACAGCCACGACGAAACGATGCCGGGAGACGCCTGCGGTTTGGCAGGCGGCGGCGTGGCCAGACGGATGTTGAGGACGATCAGGCCAGCATCACGGGGCCGGCTGGCGACAGAATAGGCGCGAGAGACCGACTGGGAGCTCTGTGACGAGAGCTTGTCTATGCCGAGCTTCTTCCATTCGGCGGCGTGCTGCGGCTCCAGCGCGATGTCGGAAAAGTCGAGGCGGTAGGCAGGTGCCGTGACCTGAACGAAATTGCCCGCGCGAAAGTCGAATTGCGCACCCTCCGGCAGGGCGAGCACGATTTCCTTGATCAGCGGTGTGACGCTGCGCGATGACGCCACGCGGCATTGCATCGTGGTGATGCCGAGGACCTCGTCCGGCACGGTGACAGCGACATCGTTTCGCACGACGATCTGGCAGGCGAGGCGCGTTCCCGCCCGAACGTCGGCAGGCGAAAGTCGAGCGCGCTCCGTCGGCAGCGGGTCGCCTGTTCCCGAAACCCCGCTCACCCGGCACAAGCCGCAAGTTCCGGCGCCCGCGCAACCCGAGGGTACGGCGACGCCGTTGGCGTTAAGGATGTCGAGCAGTTTGAAGTTAGCCAAAGCCGCGATCTCGCGCTTACCATTGACGGTGACCGCGACAGGCCGTGACGGCAGCAGATAGTCCCGGACCGTATGGACAAGAGCTGCAAGTACGACGAGCAGCACGGAAATGAAGCCGATGCCGAGCAGGATCTCCGTCATAGCACGCGCACTCCCACGAAAGCGGAGAACGCCATCGACAGAAGGCCCGTGACGATGAAGGCGATGCCGAGGCCCTGCAAGCCTTCGGGAACGTTGGCGTAGCGCAATCGCTCGCGGACCGCCGCCAGCGTGACGATCGCAAGCGCCCAGCCGATGCCTGTGCCGACGCCGTAAACCGTGCTTTCGGCAAGGTCATATTGCCGCTCGACCATGAACAGGCTGCCGCCGATGATGGCGCAGTTGATGGCGAGAAGCGGTAGGTAGATGCCAAGCGCGCTATAAAGAGCGGGCACGTAGCGATCGAGCAGCATTTCGATGATCTGCACCATCGCCGCGACGATGCCGATGAAGGTGATGAGCCGCATGAAGCCGAGATCGACATCCGGCAGGCCGGCCCAGCCGAGTGCACCTGCGCTGAGAACATGGGCATGCAGCAGATAGTTCAAGGGGACGCTGATCGACTGCACCACGATCAGCGCCACGCCCACGCCGAATGCCGTTTCCACGCGCTTGGAGACGGCGAGGAAGGTGCACATGCCGAGGAAGAAGGACAGCGCCAGATTCTCTTCGAAAATGGAGCGCTGGAACAGTTCGATCATGTCTCCGCCGCCCTTTCCTGCTCGCGCAGCTCGAACTCGGGCGCTTCCGTCTGGGCCGGTCGCAGGCTGCGAACGGCCCAGACGAGAAGCCCCAGAATGATGAAGGCGCTCGGTGCGAGCAGCATCAGGCGCAGCGGCTGATACCAGCCGCCGTCGGCGACCAGCGGCAGCACGCCGATGCCGAACAGGCTGCCCGAGCCGAACAGTTCGCGGATCGCCGCGACCGTCAGCAGGACGAGGCTGTAGCCCAGCCCGTTGCCGACGCCGTCCACCATGCTGGGTAACACTGGATTGTGCAGCGCATAGGCTTCGGTGCGGCCGAGCACGATACAGTTGGTCGCGATCAGCGACACGAACACCGTCAGCCGCTGGCTCATCTCATAGGCAAAGGCCTGCAGAAACTGGTCGGCGACGATGACCAGGGAGGCGATGATGGTGATCTGCAGGATGATGCGGACGGAGGACGGGATATGGCGGCGGATCGCGCTGATGATGCCGGCCGAAAGGCCGAGCACGACGGTCAGGGCGATCGACATGGTGAGAGCGGTCGACATCGATGTCGTGACCGCGAGCGCCGAGCAGATGCCGAGAATGTGCACGGTGACAGGGTTCTTGTCGACGAGAGGGTCGGTCAGGTTGCGGAAGGCGATCGTCACCGGATTTCTCCTTTCTTCAATTTGTCGAGGAAAGGTCCAAAGCCGTGCTCGCTCATCCAGAATTCGAGCATGTCGGAGATCGCATAGCCGGTGACGCTGGCCCCGGAGATGCCGTCGACCTCGTAGGGGCCGCTGGCATTTCCGCGCACCACGGAAATAGCGAAATCGCCATCGTCGAAGATGCGCTTGCCCGCCCATTGCGCCTGCCAGCCATCCTCGGCGATACGAGCGCCGAGGCCCGGCGTTTCTCCCTGTTCGTAGACAGTGAAGGCGGCGACCGTGTCGAGATCGGCTTCCAGCGCCAGATAGGCGCGGATGGTCGACTGATATCCCGCGCCGCGAACCGGAAGCACGACGAGCGCCAGATCGTCGCCGCGGCGCAGAAGGTAGACGAGCGCGTGATTCTCACGGCGGCCGAGACCCGCGAGGTCGTCCGCGCGTGGTACGGTCGTGCTTCTTTCAGTATCCGCCGCCGCGGCGCGCTGATCGAAGCTCGCCGGGTCGATATCGGCGGCGACCGTTCCGCTGGCGAGGTCGATGACGAGTGTTTCGACGCCGCTCGCGCCGGATTCCTTTAATATCTCGCCGATCCCGGGCAGGTTCTCCAGCATTGCGACCATGCGGCCCTGTTGCTGGGCGGCGATATTGGCCTGCTGGATCGGACGCAGGGTGACAGTCGCGACCGAGACGGTCACGCCGCAGCCGATGGCCACCAGCAGCGACATGCCGATCGTCTTGACGCGATCGGTGTTCGGCCGGTCCAGAAAGCCGCGCCAGAGACCTGATCGACGGCTGCCGGGAGGGGTATCAGCCATATCGCCTCGCCCTCCGTTTCACATGGACGGTCACGACCAGGAAGTCGATCAACGGCGCAAAGATGCTGCTCATCAGGATGGCGAAGATCGCGGCTCCGAAAGCCGAGCCGGCCTGCGAGAAAAGGCCGATGAGCAGGCCGGTCAAGATCCCCTGTGCCCAGCGGCCGGGATTGGTGGCGGCGGAGCAGACCGGATCTGCCGCCAGGAAAAGGATAGCGCAGCCGATGGCGCCCGAGAGCAGGAGAGACGCGACGTCCTGACCCTGCATCCAGCTGGACAAGACCATTGCACCGACAATGGCAAGCAGCAGACGCCATGACGCCTGCCCGCTGAGGAGCAGGAGAAGCGCTGCCGGCGCCAGGGCGGCGACAGGAATGTCGGGACCAGTCCGATAATCGAAATCGGTGAAGGAGAACATCAGGAAAGCCAGTGCCGCGACTGCCGGATGCACGAAATTGCGTCCGCGTCCGCCAAACACCTGTTCGGCGATCACCACGCCGAAGCTGATCCCCAGAGCCAGTTGCCAAAGCGGCGCGTCGACAGGAACGAGGAGCGCGATCAGGGTGGCGGTGATTATGCCGTCGAGCCCGATCCCGATGCCTCGCACGCGGGCGAAAACAAACTGCCAGCCGACCGTCACGACGAGAGCCAGCAATAGCCGTATGGCGAAGGCTGAACCGGCGAAGGAAAGTATGAGCGCAACCGGCGCAATCAGGCCCAGAAGCGCGGGCATAACCGCGCTGGCCAATGGGATATGTGCGAAGCGCCCGGCGCGCAAATCCTGCAGAAAAGCGGTCATATCGCCTTCTCCAGCTCATCGAGCGTCGCCCTCAGCAAGGCTCCGTAATCCGTGCCGGAACCGTCGACATGGCCGAGCAGGGCGAGGTCTTCCTCGACGATCTCCAGCGCCCCGAGTTTCGCGGCCGCTTCCACATCGCCGGTGCTGATAGCGCGCAGAAACGGCGCAGGCAGGATCCCGCAGGGTGCGGCCCGCTCATGGACGGCGTTGGGGATAAGCGGCGCAGGAAACCGCTCACCGGATGAGGTAAGGTAACGGGCGACGAAGGAGCGGCGGGCTGGATGTCCGTGCGGCATGGCAGTGGCCTGCACGTCATAGCGCCGCAGGAAGTGCTCGACCATGCCGCAGAGTGGGGAGCCTGACAACAACTGGACTGCGGGGCTCACGAGCGTGCCCTCGAACAGATCGCGCAGATTGGCTCCTGGAGGCACAAGAGCCAGACGCGGCGTGCGGGTTCCCGGGCCCGTCAGTGCGACGACGCGCTGCGTCCAGATCCGGCCCGTATCCAGAAGACAGCCGATCGCGATCACATCCTAATAGCCGATATGCCAGACCATCCGGGTGGCATCGACAGGGTGAATGTGATGGATATGCGTTCCTGCAAGTCCTGCCGGATGCCTGCCGGAGAAGGCGACCGATTTGGTGCCGTCCACCACAGGTAGCGACGCATCATTGCCATGACAGATGTAAACCGGGCCGTCGGTGAGGTGGCACAGCGCCGCGGCACCCAAACGGAACCATGTTTCGAAGCGTTTTATGACCGGCGCCGGATCGCCCGCCAGCGGCGCCGTGTCCATGGCGGTGAGGAAGATCGCGTCGGGGATTTTTGCGGGATCGGCGATCCGCCCGAACGGGCGAGTGCGAAAGGACTGCCAGCAACCGCTCGTCATCAGAAGCGACTGCATTGCTTCTCGATCCGGCTGCGCGGGCCGGTCGAATCGGATGCCATCATCCCCATCAATATCGATGACGATCGAATCGAGGCTTCTGCGCCGGCCATGTGAGATTGCCCGGACCGTTCCGGAAAGGGGGGCAGTGTAGCTAAGGTCGGGGCGTCGACGGTCCGTAAAAAGCCGCTGCCCCGCTAGCACGCATTGCCCTTCCGCGACGTCGAAGATGGGGCGCAGGTCAGGATAGTCATCGCCAAGAAGCGCAGCCGAGCGAACCGCAACTTCTTCGTCGATCGTCTCTGCCGGTTTGCCTTCCCACCGAAGATCGATGCCGCCTTTTACCCTCACCTGCAATACTGACGCCCCTCCGATTATGTTCAACTCAACCCGGTTTCGCCCGAAACATTGACGGCCTCCGATAAGATTATGGAGGTCGACGGCAGTGCCATTGATTATGATCAATTTGCAAAGCGATCTGGGTAACTGTGATATGCGCTATAGGTCGTATCGCTGCAGGTACCTTTATCCTGCGATCAACCGAGCGGCGCGGGCTCGGTTGATCGTTCACGACAGGGCCGTTCAATATCCGTCAGGAGCCTGTAACCGTTTGCGAAAGTGCGGCTCGCAATTTCTCTTCCTGTTCCGGCGAAAGCGACGTCTTGAGTACACGACCGCGCAACCCCTCGAACTCCGCCAGCACCTTTTCCGGCTGCACCTTTCGGACAAGCACGAACAATGCCGAGGAGTTGTTCGGGATCGTTTCGCCAAGAGATTTGATGAACGTGTCGTCGATGCCATAGTCAGCGAGCGAGCCGGACAAGGCGCCAACACCAGCCCCCGTCAGGCCACCGATGGCGATGCCGGCAAGCGGATTGAGGAACAAAAGCCCCACCAGACCGCCCCACAACGTGCCCGACAGCAGGCCTGACGCCGCCCCAAGGGTTGTCAGATTAAGGCTCTGCTTGAGATGAACCTTGCCTTCGCCGTCACGAACGACGACGACGGCATCCTCCAGATCGACCAGATACTCTTTTCTCAGGGCGGCGAGTTTGAGAAGCACCTTGTCGGCTTCATCAACCGTATCGAAACCGACGACTATCAGATCGGACATGCTTTGTTCTCCTGTGTTGTCATCACTTTTTCCGTAGCTTCCCGGGCCACCTGCCCTGCCCAGCGATAAGTCTTTATCGCGAGAGAAAGATCGGGACTGTCGGGTTGGCCAGAATGGTACGAGTTGCGCTACCGAAAACGAATTCGGTGATCCGGGACTGCCCGTAGGCGCCCATGACCATCATATCGGCACCAAGCTCTTCTGCCCGGGATAGAATAAGATCACCGGCATTGTCGCCTTCCAGTCGGTCAAGCGTCACCCTGATCCCGTGGCGTGCGAGGTGGAGAGCGATATCGCTTCCGGGATCTTCCCCCAGAAGCCTTGCAACCTTGGGCTCGGGAACAACAACAACGTGAACGGCGCGAGCAGTTGTAAGGAATGCCATTGAATCCGCTATGGCGCGGGCCGCTTCCCGGCTGGCATTCCATCCGATCACGATGGTTTCGGGGATGGCGCTGTCACCTGGCCAGGTGGCAGGCAAAAGGATCGAGGGTCGACCGGAGGCAAAGATGATATCCTCCGAAACCGTAAGAGCTGTCTCCGCACGAGCCGGATCTCGCCCCGTTCCGACGATGGCCAGAGAGGCATGCCGGGCGTGCAACATGAGCGCTTCGCCCGTTTCATGAGAACATATCCGCAGTTCGCAGTTTACACCGCTGGCGGAGGCAATCTCCGAAAGGATCTTCCGAAGCTGCTCTTCGGCGTCGTGTCGGCGCTTCTCGAAAGCGGTTATCATGCTGTCGATCGCAGCCCCCCGGGCGAAGCCATGCGAGGGAGTTGCGATCAAATCTTCCGGCACAAAAGCAACAACGACGTGTGCATCCCATACACGTGCAAGTGAAACAGCATAATCGATATAGACCCGGCAGACAGAAGCTTCCGCTGTGTCGATATAAACGACAATATCTTTTGGCGTATTCATTCCATCTCCCCGTCGCCCGCCTGCTTGACCAACTTAACGATCGATTATCATTAGTCAACAGCTGATGATAAGACCGATGGAGATATGTCCCCTGGCTCAGTTCCAGCCTGCATTCAATTCCTGCGCGATCGCGACAGGTGACCGGATGAGGTCTCCTCGGGCTTGATGCCTTCTGGCGCCTCAATCTCGTTCGTCGGGTGAGGCTCTGCGACTGTGCTCGGAGCAGGCCACTCACAATTCGTCTGATGTTTCTGCACCCGGCGCTTCTTCCGCACCGCCACAGTGAACGACTTTACTTGTTTCATGACGACCTCAGGCTCTGTGTCGTTTATCGATGATCTCGCTTGAAGTCGGCGATCGCCGCAGTGCAAGCGCCAATGCACTCAGGCCGCAACCGGTGATCAGCAGATCGATCGCCAGCAGCGCGCCGATGATCCAGAGGCTGTTGACGGGCCAGCCCATCAGAATGACCATTGAAACGAGGACGGTGGTGGCGCCTGCCGCAACCAGCCAGCCCCAACCCGAAACAGGTCGAACCGCCAGACCTGCGGCAAATCTGACAATGCCTGCGACCAGCAGGCTGAGCGCCATGAGCAGCGTGAGGACGCTGGATGCCAATACCGGATTCCAGAATGTGACAAGGCCCGCCGACACATACAACGCGCCGATTGCGATCAACCCGAGCAAATGGCTCCGACGCTTCATCTGAACGGCGAAGACGATATGCGCCGCACCGGCCAGCAGCATCGTAACGCCCACAAAAAGCACCGAAACGACTGTCGCCAGCAGAAGATTGGACAGGGCGGCAAACGCAATCAAGAGAAGTGCTATGCCTGCGGCCAACAGCCACTGCCATCGCGACCGTAACAGTCGCAGATCGGTGGAATCGAGCATTCTGAAGTTCATGGTCGTCATGGGTTTTTCCTCCTGGAACTGCGGGTGTTCACGCGTGTCAGTTGCCGCCGACGATCTTGCCAGCCAGTATGAACGGGCTTGAAAGAACCGCACCGGCGGAATTGAACACGAAAGCTCCGGCTTGCCTGATGTTTTGCGGGTCGCCAGCGCCATTGCGAGCCGAGAGTTTCGGATAAAGCGCGGCGAGACCGACAAAACGATTGTGTCTGAAGCTATCGGAGGCCTCGACGTCCGATATATCGATCACCTGTACATTCGCCTTGCGCGTTGCCTCCTCGATTTTAGGATCCGTCACGTCGATCCTGCCCAGACGCTGACGTTCGGTAGATAGAAGTTCCGACACCTGCAGTGCCCTGTCGTCCCTGGACACAAGGATGGTCATGGGCGGGTTGAGTGGCCCTATCGCCGCCAATTGCGCTTCAAACACGTCAACGTCGATGTCTGGCGCCGCGAGCACCACCTGCAGTCGGCGGATGACCGCATCCTTGCCTGTAAGCCGAAGCTGGCGCACCGCTTCCGTCGTCAGCCATCCTCCCATGCTGTGGCCGACGAGCGTGATCGGTCCCTGCGTCTGCTTGGCTGCAAGCGTGGTGAGCAGATCCGCCAACTGGTCGCGCGAAAACGTCACCGCATCCTTATCCGCGACGTAGCCGCTCAGAGCCCCTTCGGACGGCCAGGCAAACAGAATCGGAGCGGCGCCAGTGCCGGCATCCGCTGCCATTTGTGCGACGCGATAGACGGCCTCGGTGAAATTGGTGTTGTAGCCATGCACAAACACGCCAACGCTTGGCGGTTTGTCATTGCGTTTGCGCGTGACTTCGGCCTCGAATGTCACCGCGTCGAGGAGCTGCTGGTCTACGGTGACGAAGTCCGTCTTCGGGTTCGGCTTCGATTTCGGCCACTCGACATTGCCGGCCTTGTGACCCGGCGGGATAGATATCCTGTAGCGGATGTAGCTGACCTCACGGCTGCGCCCGGTCGTGTAGACACCGGCCGCGTCGCGCTTTCGCGTGGTTGCGACATAGACGGTAGTCAGCTTCGCCCCCTGGACGGTTTCAGCCGTTTGGGCAAGCAGTTCCGGGCCCGGACGCCCGGCACAGGCTGAAAGCAGGCTTGTCAGGAGAAGAAATACAAGTCGAAGACTGAATTCACGCATTTACTGAAACCAAACAATGTCTAGTGCTGTGGAACCATCGCGCCTTTCGGAACAACAGCGTTCAGGCCTGCCGCCGCTAAAGGCGGCGTCAGTATTTTCGGGGCACCAGATTGTCCCATCCGGCCAGGCCGTGATGTGGAACCCGTTATCGGCGTAGACAACCGAACCGGGGAGCTGCGAGCCGCGCCATCCGGATGAAGGAATGGCAGGACACATCCATGGCCAATGCAAAGCCCTCGGCCGCGCAGCCGGCAGCAATCGACGCTTCGTTGGCGATGCCGACCACAAGGCCACGTATTCCGGACAGACCGATAGTCGCAGTCATTAATCAGCCTCCCAGAACGCTTGAGGCTTCGGCAGCGATCACCTGTTCCTCGTCGGTTGGGATCACGAGCACGGCGAGGCGGCTTGCCGGGCTGCTGATGACTGTCCGGTTCTCAGCGTTCGCGGCCGGGTCGAGATCGATGCCGAGCCACATCAGGCGGGTGCAGATATCGGCCCTGATCGCCGGCTGGTGCTCGCCGATACCGGCCGTGAACACCAACGCGTCGAGCCCGCCGAGCGTCGAGGCAAGTCGCGAGACTTCACCTGCGACACTGAAGCAGAACAGTTCGATCGCTTCCTTCGCTTCCGGCTCTTCACTTTCCAGAAGCGCGCGGCTGTCAGCACTGATGCCGGAGACCCCCAGTAGACCCGACTGGTGATAGAGGAGGTCCTCGATGTCGCTGAGATCGCGACCGGATCTTGCCAGATGCAGCACCACTCCGGCGTCGAGCGCTCCGCAGCGTGTTGCCATCGGCACACCGTCGAGCGTCGAAAACCCCATGCTGGTGTCGCGGCTGGCACCGTTGCACATGGCGCAGAGGCTGGCACCGGACCCCAGATGGGCGACGACGACCTTGCCCGCCGCATGCTCCGGCCAGTTGCGGGCCAGTTCCCCCGCTATCGATCGATAGGAAAGCCCGTGAAAGCCATAACGTTTGATGCCTTCCTCGTGGAGCGCCCTTGGCAATGCGAAGCGTCGCGCGACCTCGGACATGGTGCGATGGAAGGCAGTGTCGAAAGAGGCGGTCTGCCTGAGCTCCGGTCGGAGGCGCGTGATCGCACGGATGAGGCGCAGCGCCTGGGGCTGATGCAGCGGTGCAAGCGGTACGAGCGCCTCCATCTGCGCCATCAGCCGATCATCGATCAGGACGGCACCATCGAACAGATCGCCGCCGTGCACGATACGGTGGCCGATCGCCATGACGCCGGACATGTCGTAATGCCACGAGAGGCGGCCGAAGGCCTCGCTCAAGACATCGTCCAATTCCTCCGCGGCTTCGGCTTCCAGTTCGATGTCGAAGCGATCCGGCCCCTCGGAAAGCTCGAAGCGCAACGGCGTCTTGCGAAAGTCGATCATACCCTTGCCGATGCGTGTGAGCGCACCTTCGGAACGGGTAAAGAGGCCGATCTTGACCGTGGACGAGCCGGCGTTGAAGGTGACAAGCAGTTGCTCGCTCATGGCGTTGCTCCGGTTTGCGGCGCCTGGTTGCGAGCGACGAGGAGCCTTGCGAGCGTTGCCGAGGCGATGCGCGCCGAAAGCGGATCCGAGCGGCTGGTCAGCACGATCGGCACGCGAGCGCCGAGCACGATCCCGGCCGCCGTCGCCCCCGCGAAATAGATCAGTTGCTTGGCAAGCATATTGCCCGCCTCCAGGTCCGGCACGAGCAGAACATCGGCCTCGCCCGCAACCGGCGAGACGATCCCTTTTGTCCTCGCCGCCTCGATATTGATCGCATTGTCGAATGCAAGTGGGCCATCGACGCGCCCGCCGGTGATCTGGCCACGCGCCGCCATTACCGTCAGCGCCGCGGCATCCAAGGTCGACGGCATCTTCGCATTGACGGTCTCGACGGCTGCGAGCACGGCAACGCGCGGCTCCTCGACGCCAAGCGCCCGGAGAAGATCGATGGCGTTCTGGCAGATATCGCGTTTCTGATCGAGCGTCGGCTGGATGTTGATCGCCGCATCGGTAACGATCAGCGGCTTGTCGTAAGCCGGGACATCGAGCGCGAAGACATGGCTGATGCGCCGTTCGGTTCTCAACCCGGAACCGGTCGCGATGACAGCGCCCAGAAGTTCATCGGTATGCAGGCTGCCCTTGACAAGAACCGCGACCTCACCAGCGACAGCAAGCTCCACCGCGCGTGCGGCCGCCGCGTGGCTATGGGCAACATCTTCGATTGCCATATCACCAAGATCGACCTTCGCAGCATCAGCAGCAGCACGGATCTTCGCGACCGGTCCGACCAGCAGCGGCTCGAACAGGCCCTGCTGGCGAACCTCGACTGCGGCCAGGATCGCGCCGGCAGAACAGGGGTGAACGACAGCGGCCCGCACCGGGGGCAGGCTGCGCGCTTCCGCGACGAAGGATTCGTACCGGCTCGCAGATGCCGAGGCCGTGGAGCCAGAGATGGAAGCAGCCTCGGTCCATTCGATGGATTGTTCGGGTGCAAGAACTGTCGCCGTCCCGGTCAAAACAAGCTCACCTTTTTGATTGAAGCAAGTCGTTTCCAGCGCGACCATGCGCGTTTCGGTGTTCTTCTGCCTCACCTTCACGCTTGCCGTGATCGTGTCGCCTGCGGCGACGGGTTTCACGAAGCGGAAGTCCTGCCCGAGATAGATCGTCCCGGGCCCCGGGAATCTTGTGCCGAGGACGAGCGAAACGAGCGCTCCGGTCCAGAGGCCGTTGGCGACGATCTCGTTGAAGAGCGTCGTCGCTTCTGGCGCCGCATCGCAAGAAGCCGGCCAACTCCCGCCAGCCATGGCAGTCAGCAGATCGATATCGTTACGCCCAGCAACACGGGTGAGGCTCGCGGTATCGCCGACCTTGAGATCGGCGAAGGTATGGTTTCTCAGCAAATTGTCCGCCATCGCGCCCTCACTTCTGGAACACATAGGTGCCGGGCGAAGCCGCGATGGGAGGGAGACCCTCCAGTCATCCGTGCCCTCAGCGCCTCGCGCGTCCGATCGATGGTGCGATAGACCTCTGTGCCCAAAGTTTTGTCAGAGATTTGCGTTGCCTCAACGTCCAACCTGCTCAAATCATTCATTGTCGCTCCCGACTGATCGGTAGGGTTGCTGTTGTCTGGCATTCCTTGTCATCGTTCATAAGAAACTCGACGACCTGGGATATCAGGATCGCGAGTTCGTGATCCTTGCCGCTCTTCTGGAGGGCTGACGTGCCGATAACGTCACGAAGGATGCTGACACCGGCCAGGAGAGCGGCGATCATTGACGCGCGCGGCTCGGACACGAGCTGACATTTGGACGCGAACGGCTTGACGAAGCCTTCGTCGATGAGCTCACGAAAGACCCGCGCAGCTTCGGGGCTGGAAAAGGATCGAGCGAGGATGTCGAATGGCCGGATCTCGTTGGCGCCCTTGTCGGCGAGGACGTCCTTTGCCAGTGTCATATGCAACTCGCTCGCCTCTCCGACCAGCCAGACCTCCGGGCGAAGCATCGCCCTGACGGCCTCCCGGAAAAGCTTCTCCTTCGACCCGAAGGATCGATGCACGTAAGCCATGTCGACGCCGACATCGGAGGCAATGTCACGAAGCCCTGTCTCTTCGTAGGAATGTGAGGAGAAGCGCAGGATCGCGGCCTTGAGGATGCGGTCACGCGTTGTGTCTTCCACGACCGGGCGGATAAGTCTGTTGGGCATAATCTCTCCAGATTGACGGTTGAAAGGTTTATCGGCATAAGTGTGGTTAGTCAACAGCGGATGACTTCCCTTTGGCTAACGCTGGAATGGTCTGTTCGTTCCATTCCTGCAAACTCGGAGTACTCACGCCGAATTACTTGGCGGGGATCCGATTCATAGCAATCCTGTTCGGCAGTAACGATCCAAGCGTCGCAACGCCGTCTATCACTTCGCGTCCAATGTCAGGTCAAGATGGAAATCGATGCTTTCTACACATTCACCATTGCTATCACGCTTTTGTTGGTGGGCAAGATCGTCACCGTGAAGACGCCGCTCCTGCGAAAATACTCCATTCCGGAACCCGTGGTTGGAGGACTTCTCTGCACGGTCGTCGTCGCTCTCTTCTATGCGGCGTTCGATAGACGGATCACTTTCGATCTCCAGATGCGTGACTTCCTTTTACTGCTATTCTTTGCCGGTGTCGGATTGAAGGCGGATGTCAAGACATTGCTTGCAGGCGGTCGCCCGCTAGCCATTCTGCTCTCGCTCGCAATCGCCTTCATCCTCATTCAAAATCTCACCGGCGTGGGCATGGCCACGGTCTTCGGCCTTGAAGCGAGGGCCGGACTGATGGTGGGATCAATTTCGCTGACGGGCGGGATCGGTACGACGCTCGCCTGGGCGCCAATTTTCATCGAAAGGCTTGGCATCCCGAATGCTATGGAACTTGGCGTCGCGGCCAACACCATCGGATTGATCGCAGCTTGCATGATCGGCGGCCCGGTCGCTGCTTACCTGATCAAGCGCCATAGCGTCGTCCCTACCCATTCCGCGGAACTCGACATAGGCGCTTCCAATGATGGCCGGCAATCCGGGCTGGATTATTTCTGTGTCCTTTGGGCGCTCCTCGCCCTGAACCTGGCTCTGATTCTCGGTCTCGGCATCAGTCACATTCTCGCTCTCACCGGTCTCAATCTTCCAGGCTTCGTAAGCTGCCTCATGGCCGGGATCGTCATCCGGAACCTCATGCCGATTGCTGTCAGTTCCAGGGTGCTCAGACTATGGCCCGGCGTGGATGACGGCCTTGCTCTGATATCAGACCTTGCGCTCGGCCTTTTTCTGACGATGGCATTGATGGGCCTTCAGCTCTGGCAGCTCAACGGCGTCTTCATATTCGTTGCCTGCGCCCTGGCCGTTCAAATCGCACTCGCGATCATCTTCACGATCGTCGTCGTATTCCGTCTTATGGGACGCGACTACGAGGCCGTGGTGATATCAGCCGGCTTCGGCGGGATAGCTCTCGGGTCGACGGCGACCGCGATCGCCAACATGACTGCGGTCACCCAGCAACATGGCGCGTCGCATCGCGCCTTTGTCGTTGTGCCTCTGGTATGCGGCTTCTTCATTGATATCGTCAATGCCTTAATCATCTCGGCTTTCGTCGGCTGATGAAACCGTTTCGTTTCGTCATGGCTGCAGCGACGACATGGTTCACGGTGTCGTCACCCGACGAGATACGAAGCCGGCAACCGGCACGCCGTGGTATTACAGCCTTGACCATTGACATGCCTGTCATCAGGTGATGATATGTTCTGAATTTCAAATCACGCGCTGATGATACTGGGGCAAATAGCAGTTCTTCACGCAAACACTCAGGTGGGCAATGAAGAACGCTCCAACAAAACCGCCTTTCGCGGCGGCTTTCCAAAGTATACGCCTCGCTTACACGAGAAAAATCAGGTTCAAGACCTGCTTTGACGACGGATGGCGGTCACGCTTCGCTTCTGCCGGATTTCCAGAATTTTCAAGTGACCGCATCAGATCGAACTTTCATCAGCAAGCCGGTTGGGCAGCCGTGACGTCTCGCGTCCGCCCAACGGCGGGTTTGCGCCACCAAGGCAGGCTCCTCACCATGACAATGACCCTCTGCACCCTGACATCAGATCGTTTCCGCGTCCAAGCCCAGCTCGCTTATGCAACCGCGAAAGGGGAAGTCCGCTCATGAAATCGCTGAAGAACTGGATCATTGGCGTCGTCGTCATTGCTGTCGTTGCCGGTGGTTATTACGCATTGCGCATTTACGACCCATCCGGTCTGCCGGCCGGGATTGCCGGCGGAAACGGCCGCATCGAAGCGACCGAAATCGACATTTCCACCAAGACCGCGGGACGCATCAAGGAGATCCTGGTCGATGAAGGCGCGTTCGTGACGGCCGGCCAGGTCCTCGCCGTCATGGATACGCAACAGCTTGAAGCGCAGCGAAAGCAGGCCGAAGCGTCACTGCAGCGCGCCGCCATCAGCGTCGATACCGCCCGAAGCCTTCTGTCCCAGCGTGAAGCGGAACGTGAGGCTGCCGCCGCGGTGATCGGCCAGCGGGAAGCCGAACAGGATGCCGCGGAACGCAAACTTGCGCGCACCGAGCAATTGATCCGCACCAACACGACATCGCAGCAGACGTTTGACGACGACCGCGCATCCGCACAGAGAGCCCGCGCCGCCGTCGCGGCCTCAAAGGCGTCCCTTTCCGCTTCAGAGGCAGCAATCGGCGCCGCCAAGGCCCAGATCGTCGATGCCGAGGCGTCCGTCGTGGCCGCCCAGGCTGCTATTGAAAGCATTGTTGCTGATATCAACGACAGCACGCTGAGATCACCCCGCGAAGGACGCGTGCAATACCGCGTAGCCCAGCCGGGTGAAGTGCTGTCGGCTGGAGGTCGGGTCCTCAACATCGTCGATCTGAGCGATGTCTATATGACCTTCTTCCTGCCCACAGAGCAGGCGGGCCGCATTCCGTTAGGATCGGATGTGCGTCTGGTTCTCGATGCCGCGCCCCAATATGTCATCCCAGCCAAAGCGAGCTTCGTGGCGGACGTCGCGCAGTTCACGCCAAAAACCGTCGAGACCGAGGAAGAGCGCCAGAAGCTGATGTTCCGCATCAGGGCGAAGATCGCGCCTGAACTGCTCCGCGAGCATATCCAATACGTCAAGACAGGGCTTCCCGGCATGGCCTATGTCCGCATCGCGCAGGATGCCGAATGGCCTGCTCATCTTAACGAGGCGCTGGTGAAATGAGCGGTTCGTTGCCAGGAGAGCAAAATGCGCGAGAGCCCGCTCCTGCGGTTGTGAAGATCGCGGATGTTAGTCTGTCCTATGGCAAGACGCGCGCGCTCGACGCGATCTCTCTCGATATTCCCGCCGGGATAATGGTCGGATTGATCGGTCCCGACGGTGTGGGAAAATCCAGCCTGCTCAGCCTGGTTGCCGGCGCTCATAAGATTCAGGACGGCCATATCGAAGTCCTGGGCGGCGACATCGCTGACAAGAAGCACCGAGACCGGATCTGCCCGCAGATCGCTTACATGCCGCAGGGGCTGGGCAAGAATCTCTACCCGACGTTATCGGTGTTCGAGAACATCGAGTTTTTTGCGCGCCTTTTCGGTCAGGACAAACGCGAGCGAGAAATGCGCATCGACGATTTGCTAAAGCGCACGGGCCTCGCCCCCTTTCCTGATCGACCGGCCGGCAAACTGTCCGGCGGCATGAAGCAGAAGGTCGGGCTTTGCTGCGCTCTGATCCATGACCCCGATCTGCTCATCCTCGACGAGCCGACCACCGGTGTCGACCCGTTGTCGCGCCGCCAGTTCTGGGAATTGATCGACGATATCCGCCGCGACCGCCCGTCGATGAGCGTGGTCGTCGCCACCGCCTATATGGAGGAAGCCCAGCGCTTCGACTGGCTGGTCGCGATGGATGACGCCAAGATACTCGCAACAGGCACACCTGATGAACTGCTCGCGCGCACCGGAGCCGCGAACCTCGACGCAGCCTTCGTCGCCCTGCTCCCGGAAGAACGTCGCCGCGGCCATCGCGAGGTCGTCATACCGCCACGATCCGATGAATCCCAGACGGACTTCGCTATCGAGGCCGAACATCTGACCATGCGGTTCGGCGACTTCACCGCAGTCGATAACGTTAGTTTCCAGATCCCGCGCGGAGAGATATTCGGCTTTCTCGGCTCGAATGGTTGCGGCAAGACCACGACGATGAAGATGCTGACCGGCCTGCTGGCGGCAACAGAGGGAACGGCGAAGCTGTTCGGCCAAGAGGTCGATCCGAAGGATATCGAGGTCAGGCGCAAGGTCGGCTATATGAGCCAGGCCTTCTCGCTCTACACCGAGCTTACGGTCCGCCAGAACCTCGACTTGCACGCCAGGCTGTTCAACCTGCCGGCTGAGAAAATTCCAGCGCGCATTGCGGAGATGGCGGAACGCTTCGATCTTACCGAAATCATGGATGCCTTGCCGGATGCGCTGCCACTCGGGATACGGCAGCGATTGTCGCTCGCGGTCGCCATGATCCATGCGCCTGACATTCTGATCCTTGACGAACCCACCTCGGGCGTCGATCCGGTGGCGCGCGACGGGTTCTGGCAGATCCTCTCCGACCTGTCGCGCAAAGATGGCGTGACCATCTTCGTTTCGACCCATTTCATGAACGAAGCCGAGCTTTGCGACCGTATCTCGCTCATGCATGCCGGCAAGGTGCTCGTCAGCGACACACCGCGCGGCATCATCGAGACACGTTCAGCCAAGACGCTGGAGGAAGCCTTCATTTCCTATCTGGAGGAGGCCATCGGCGAACAGGCTTCACCTGCGTCCGCCCCACTCACGCAGCGTGAAGAGGCGGATGAAGCCGCTGCGCCCCCGCCGGCCTCATCCGCCAGCTCCAGTTTCAATCTGCGCCGTATGCTGGCCTATACACGACGCGAGTCGCTCGAACTCCGCAGGGATCCGATCCGCGCGACGCTGGCTATCCTCGGCAGCGTCATTTTGATGTTCGTCATCGGTTTCGGCATCAACATGGATATCGAGAACCTGTCCTTTGCTGTGCTCGATCGGGACGACACGACGATCAGCCGCGATTACACGCTTCAGATCGCCGGATCGCGCTATTTCACGGAAAAGGCGCCGATTGTCGATTACAACGATCTGGACCGTCGCATGCGTAACGGCGAACTCAGCCTCGCATTGGAAATCCCTCCAGGCTTCGGGCGCGATGTCGCACGTGGCACCAATGTCGAGATTGGTGCCTGGATCGACGGCGCCATGCCTTCGAGAGCCGAGACCGTACGAGGCTACGTGCAGGGCATGCATCAGACATGGCTCACCCAAAAGGCGCGTGAACTCTATGGTGACGCAGCAACGATCGGCAATTTCCAGATCGCCCTTCGATACCGCTACAATCCGAGTGTCGAGAGCCTCAAGGCGATGGTGCCGGCGGTCATACCGCTGTTGCTGATGATGATCCCGGCTATGCTCGCGGTTCTGAGCGTGGTGCGCGAGAAGGAGCTCGGCTCCATCATCAATTTCTATGTGACGCCGGTGACGAGGATCGAATTCCTGCTCGGCAAGCAGATCCCTTACATCGCGCTTGCCATGCTCAACTTCTTCATGCTGACGGCATTCGCAATCTTCGTCTTCCAGGTGCCGCTGACTGGCAGCTTCCTGACGCTGACGGGTGCCGCGCTGCTCTACGTCACGGCTGCAACCGGGCTCGGACTGCTGATTTCCACCTTCATGAACAGCCAGATCGCGGCAATTTTTGGCACAGCGCTGCTAACCCTCATTCCGGCCGTGCAGTATTCGGGGATGATCGATCCGGTCTCCTCGCTTCAAGGTGCGGGCGCCTATATCGGCCAGATTTATCCGACGACCTATTTTGTCACCATCGTGCGTGGCACGTTCTCGAAGGCTCTCGAGTTCAAGGATCTCGCCGCCTCCTTCATTCCACTTTTAATCGCCGTCCCGGTTCTTCTTTGCTGCGGGGCGGCACTTCTCAAGAAACAGGCGGGGTGATCCATGCGCTTGGCCAACATCGCCCAACTCGGCGTCAAGGAGCTGCGCGGTCTCGCCCGTGACCCCATGCTCGTCGTCCTGATCCTCTATGCCTTCACCCTGTCGATCTACACGGCATCGACTTCAATGCCCGAGACACTCAACAAGGCGGCTATCGCCGTCGTCGATGAGGACCAGTCGCCGGTTTCCTTCCGCATCCTGACCGCGTTCTACCCGCCGTATTTTTCGATCCCGAAGCTCATATCGCAACATGAGATGGACAGTCGCATGGACGCCGGTATCGATACTTTCGCCCTCAACATTCCACCCAATTTCCAGCGCGATCTGCTCGCCGGCAGAGCGCCTACCATCCAGCTTAACGTTGACGCCACCCGCATGTCGCAGGCCTTCAGCGGCGGCGGATACATCCAGTCCATCGTCTCCAGTGAAGTCAGCGAATATCTCAACCGGTACAGGGGTGGCACAGAGGTTCCTGTCGATCTGGCGCTGCGGTCCCGCTTCAACCAGGAACTCAACAAGGGCTGGTTCGGCGCCATTACCAACGTGATCTCGTCCATCACCATGCTGTCGATCGTCCTCACCGGCGCGGCCCTCATCCGCGAGCGCGAGCACGGGACGATCGAGCATCTGCTGGTGATGCCGGTGACGCCGACCGAGATCATGCTCAGCAAGATCTGGTCGATGGGGCTTGTCGTTCTCGTTGCTTCCGCTGTCTCGATCGTGTTCGTCGTGCAGGGCGTCCTTCAGGTTCCCATTCAAGGCTCTGTCGGCCTTTTTCTGGCAGGGGCGGCGCTACAGCTCATCGCCACGACATGCATGGGGATCTTCCTTGCGACGATCGCCGGGTCCATGCCGCAGTTCGGCCTGTTGCTGATGCTCGTCCTGCTGCCGTTGCAGGTCCTGTCAGGCGGCGTCACGCCCCGCGAGAGCATGCCTCAGGTCATCCAGGACATCATGATGGCCGCGCCGAACACACATTTCGTCATCCTCGCCCAGTCGATCCTGTTTCGCGGGGCGGGCCTCGATGTGGTGTGGCCGCAGTTGCTGACGCTCGTTTTGATCGGGGCGGCACTGTTCGTATTCGCGCTGCGCCGCTTCCGAAGCTTCCTACGATAGGAGCGGGTACCGTGCAACGGACCAAACCGCTCGATCGAAGGGTAACAACTATAAATCCGGATCAGGAGATAATGACCATGCAAGAACTGATGAAAGCTGCGGTCGTTCATGAATTTGGGAAACCGACGACCATCGTAAGCGTCCCGATTCCAGTGCCGGGCCCCGGGGAACTGCTGGTTAAGGTCATGGCGTGCGGCGTCTGCCATACGGACCTGCATGCTGCTTCCGGCGACTGGCCGGTCAAGCCATCGCCGCCCTTCATTCCCGGCCACGAAGTCGCCGGCACGGTTGCTGCCATCGGCCCGGGCGTCACGGATTTTGAGATCGGCGATGCCGTCGGCATCGCCTGGCTCCACGATGCGTGTATGCGTTGCGAACACTGCGAAACGGGCTGGGAGACGCTTTGCGAGCATCAGCACAATACCGGCTACAGCTGCGATGGAGGCTTCGCGGAATACGCGATCGCCAACGCCGCGTTCGCAGCAAGACTGCCTGACAACGTTGATTTTAAAGCGGTCGCGCCCATTCTGTGCGCCGGGGTCACGACATACAAGGGCCTCAAGGAAACCGAAGTGCGCCCCGGCCAGTGGGTGGCGATCTCGGGCATCGGCGGACTGGGACAGGTTGCGATCCAGTATGCGAAAGCCATGGGGTTGAAGGTCGTTGCGCTCGACGTGTCGCCTGGAAAGCTCGCTTTGGCCAAGCAAACGGGTGCTGATCTGGCTCTCGACGCGCGGTCATCCGACGCGGTCGCCGAAGCCCTTGAAACAACAGGCGGCGGAGCGCATGGCGTGCTCGTCACAGCCGTATCGCCGCCAGCGTTCTCGCAGGCACCCCAACTCGTTCGGCGAAAAGGTACGGTCGCCCTGGTGGGATTGCCCCCCGGTGAATTCGCGACCCCTATCTTCGACGTCGTCTTGAAGCGGATAACGGTGCGTGGCTCAATCGTCGGCACGCGCCAGGATCTCGACGAGGCCATCGCCTTTTTTGCCGAGGGCAAGGTCAAGGCGCATGTCACCGCTGCGCCCTCGACGACATCAACCGGATATTCGATGACCTGAAGGCCGGCCGGATCGAGGGCAGGATGGTTCTTGACATGGCGGCGATGACGGCCTGACCGCACTCGGTGCCGGGCCTAAAGGAGGTGAGTATGATTACGTCTGACATCATGACGCGCGATGTTGCCACGATCAGTGTTGATGCTCACGTGCGTCATGCCATTTCCCGGATGCTGGAGCGAGGTGTCAGCGGTCTGCCGGTGACGGACAGTGATGGCAACCTTGTCGGGATCATTACCGAGGGCGATCTGATGTCCCGCAGGGAGATCGGAACGGCCTTGCTCGACCGGCAGGACCAACCGATGACCGATGAGCAGGATCTCGCAAACTACATTCATTCCAACAGCTGGCGCGTCGGCGACGTCATGACAGCCAAGGTCAGGACCGTGGAACCCGGCACGCCGTTGATCAAGGTGGCGCAAGCGATGCTCACCTTCAACGTCAAACGGCTTCCCGTGATCTCGGATGGTGCGGTTGTGGGTATCGTCAGCCGCCGCGATCTCCTCAAGGCGACATCCTTTTCCGGAATCGAACAGATTGCGCGGGGAGATGAAGGCATCAGGGTTGCAGCGTCGGCGCGCATCCGCAACGACCTCGGCTTCGGCCCTGAGCTACTTCAGGTCGATGTCAGTGAGGGAACGGTGACGGTTGTGAGAGCGGACTTGACGGAGCTTCAACTGCGCGCTGTGCAATGCGTCGTGGAGGGAATTCCGGGTGCGAGTTTTTCCCAGTAAGCGGCCTGAGGTGCCGAGGTCGTTGTTTACCCACACCTGGAAACCGGCGCGCGGTAATCCGCACCGACTAAGAAATATCTCAAGAAAACGAGGCGTGCCCGAACACACCCGCAGGGTCTGTTCTACTGGATTGGCCGGCGAAAGCTTTCACTAAACGCACCAGGGGCTCCCAGCAGAAAGGCAAGATCGCACCAAATCGATGTTGATGGTCATCAGCTGTTGACTCCCTGCGATCAATCAGCCTAATAATTGGCCAATTGTCTCATCGCCAGCCGTCAAAGCGCGATGATGCCTCTCGTTGCATGACGATACTTGCAGCGGAGCGCGCGAAATTCATTGCAGATTTCGGTATTTCCCTGGAGGGGGTAAATGAGCATTGATACAGACGCATCCAAGGAAGGCAGCTTCCGGTTTCCGACAGCCTTCACCATCCTGTTCGGCCTGATCATTCTGGTCGCGGCGCTGACATGGATCGTTCCAGCCGGTCAGTATACGCGCGTCCAGAACGCTGCCTTGAACAAAGAGGTTCCCGTTGCGGGAACATATGCTATCACAGATTCGGCGCCCCAGGGAATCGTTGAGGTCTTCATGGCGCCGATCCGCGGGTTCTACGATCCCGCGGCCGGCACGGCAAACGCCATCGACGTCGCTCTGTTCGTCTTGGTGATCGGCGGGTTCATCGGGGTCGTGACCGCCACCGGCGCGATCAATGCGGGCATCGAGCGGGCCATGAGAGGTCTGAAGGGCCGTGAGAAATGGATGATCCCATTCCTGATGGCATTGTTCGCCTTCGGCGGCACCACCTACGGCATGGCCGAGGAAACGCTCGCCTTCTATATGCTTCTGATCCCGATCATGATCGCGGCGCGCTATGACGCAGTAACTGCCGTTGCCATCATCCTGCTGGGTGCGGGCGTCGGCGTTCTCGGCTCGACCGTCAATGCGTTCGCCACTGTCATCGCTTCGGATGCTGCCGGCGTGCCGTTCACCCAAGGGCTCGTGCTGCGTATCGTCATCCTTGGCCTCAGCTGGCTCGCCTGCGTTGCTTATGTGATGCGCTATGCGGAAAGGGTTCGGCTCGATCCCACCAGATCGCTGGTCTACGACATGAAGGCTGACAACGAGAGACATTTCCTCAGCACGCATCATGATGGAGCCGAGTTCACCACGACCCACAAGCTGGTGCTTGCCCTCTTCGCTCTCACCTTTGTCGTGATGGTGTGGGGAGTGCTCAAGGGCGGCTGGTGGATGGGCGAAATGAGTGGCCTGTTCCTCGCGTCCGCCATTGTGGTCGGCCTCATAGCCCGAACGGGTGAGAAGAATTTCACGGATGCTTTCGTCAATGGAGCTCGTGACCTTCTCGGTGTCGCCCTGATCATCGGCCTGGCGCGCGGCATCGTCGTCATCATGGATGCCGGCAAGATCACCGATACGATCCTGCACTGGGCAGAAGGGGCGGTCGCGGGCCTGGGCAAGGTCGCCTTCATCAACGTGATGTACTGGCTTCAGGTGCTGATGTCGTTCTTCGTGCCGTCGTCATCCGGTCTTGCGGTTCTGTCCATGCCGATCATGGCGCCGGTCGCAGATTTTGCCGGTGTCGGCCGTGACCACGTCGTGACCGCCTATCAGTCGGCAAACGGCGTGGTGAATCTCATCAACCCCACCTTCGCGGTCGTCATGGGAGCGCTCGCCATCGGCCGCGTGCCCTACGAGCGGTGGTTGCGCTTCATGTGGCCCCTGCTGGTGATCCTCACCGTCATCATCATGGCGAGCCTCAGCGTCGCCACCGTCATTGCATAAAGGAGATTTCCAATGACCCTCACCTATGGCGTTCACTCGGAGGTCGGAAAGCTTCGACGTGTTCTGGTCCACCGGCCTGGCGCAGCACTGGCCCGCCTGACCCCTTCCAATTGCCATGAATTGCTTTTTGACGACGTCATCTGGGTCAAGCAGGCCCGGGTCGAGCACCTGACCTTTGTCGACGCCATGCGTCATCGCGGTGTCGAAGTGGTGTTCCTTCGGGAGATGCTGGCGGAGACGCTGCAGATCCCGGAGGCGCGCCGATGGCTCCTTGAACGACGCGTCACGGACGACACCGTAGGCGTTGGTTTCGCCGACGATCTGAGGGCGCATCTGATGGCGATCGAGGCTGACGCTCTTTCCCTGATCCTGATGGGCGGCCTGAGTAAGGCGGAGTTGCCGATCAAGAGCGGCGGCCTGCTCTCGGAGACCTTGCGTCCGGAGGACTTCATCCTGCCGCCGCTGCCCAATCACCTGTTCACGCGCGACACGACCTGCTGGATTTATGGTGGCGTCACGCTCAATCCGATGCGCTGGAACGCGCGCAAGCTCGAAACCGTCAACATCGCTGCCATCTACCGCTACCATCCGGATTTCTGCGATGCCGGCTTCCCGGTATGGTGGGGGGATCCCGACAAGGACCACGGCCTCGCCACGCTGGAAGGCGGCGACGTCATGCCAGTCGGCAAGGGAACCGTTCTCGTCGGCATGGGCGAGCGCACCACACCGCAGGCGGTCGGTCAGCTTGCGCGCTCCCTGTTCGCGCAGGGTGGGGCGGAAAGAGTGATCGCCTGCAAACTGCCGATCGAGCGAGCGTCCATGCACCTCGATACTGTTTTCAGCTTCTGCGACCGGGATCTCGTGACGCTCTTTGCAGACGTGGCGCACAAGATTGAGCCCTACTCCATTCGCCCGGGAGAGAGCGAAGGCAAGATCGATGTGCGCAAGGAGGAGCGACCACTCGTCGAGGTCGCCGCCGAGGTGCTGGGACTGAAACAGTTGCGCGTGGTCGAGACGGGTGGCGACGCTTATGTGGCCGAGCGCGAGCAATGGGATGACGGCAACAACGTCGTAGCACTCGAACCCGGCGTCGTCGTCGCCTACGACCGCAACACCTATACCAACACGCAACTACGCAAGGCGGGCGTCGAAGTGATCACCGTACCGGGTGCCGAGCTCGGCCGGGGGCGTGGCGGCGGTCATTGCATGACTTGCCCGCTCGTCCGCGATCCAGTTTGAAGGAGGTTTGTCATGCCCGTTAACCTGAAAGGTCGCAGCGTCCTGAAACTGCTCGACTTCACGCCCGATGAAATCCGGTTCCTGCTCAAGCTGTCAGCCTCGCTCAAGCAGGCGAAATATGGCGGTTACGAGGAGCAGCGCCTAAAAGGCAAGAACATCGCGTTGATCTTCGAGAAGGATTCGACGCGTACCCGAACAGGCTTCGAGGTGGCCGCTTATGACCAGGGCGCCCATGTCACCTATCTTGGCCCGACCGGCACTCAGATCGGCAAGAAGGAATCGATGAAGGACACTGCACGGGTCCTCGGCCGCATGTATGACGGCATCGAGTATCGCGGCTTCGGGCAGGAACAGGCCGAAACGCTGGCGGCCTATGCCGGCGTACCGGTTTATAATGGACTGACCGACGAGTTTCACCCAACGCAGATTCTCGCTGATTTCCTGACCATGCGGGAATATACACGCAAACACCTGTCGCAGATCAGTTTTGCCTTCCTTGGTGATGCAGGAAACAACATGGGCAACTCGCTGCTGGCGGGTGCGGCGCAGATCGGCATGGATGTGCGCCTTGGCGCGCCAAAGGCCTGCTGGCCCGAGGACGATCTGGTGCTGTCGTGCCGGGAGATCGCAGCCAGGACAGGTGCGAAGATCACCCTCACCGAAGACCCTGCCGAAGCCGTCAACGGCTGCGATTTCGTCTATACCGATGTCTGGGTGTCCATGGGCGAACCGGATTCGGTCTGGAAAGAGCGCATCGAACTGCTCACGCCCTATCGCGTCACCGCCGAGATCATGGCGACGACTGGCAATCCGCATGCGAAGTTCATGCACTGCCTGCCCGCCTTCCACAATCGCGAGACCGAGATCGGCGAGAAGATCTTCCGGCAATATGGCATCGACAGCATGGAAGTGACCGAAGAGGTCTTTGAATCGGAAGCCTCCATCGTCTTCGACCAGGCCGAAAACCGGATGCACACGATCAAGGCCTTGCTTGTCGCCACGCTGGGGTCCTGACATGAGGATAGTGGTAGCACTGGGAGGCAACGCGCTGCTCAAGCGCGGCGAGCCGATGACCGCCGACGTCCAACGCGCAAATGTTCACAAGGCGGCGATCGCGCTCGCGGATCTGGCGCGAGATCACGATATTATCGTCGCGCACGGAAACGGGCCACAGGTCGGACTTCTGGCGCTCCAGGCGGCGGCATTTGCGGATGTCGATCCTTATCCTCTCGATATTCTCGGGGCGGAAAGCGTCGGCATGATAGGCTATCTCGTCGAGCAGGAGTTGACCAATGCCATGCCTGCGGGATCGAGGATCGCGACACTGCTGACCCAGATCGAGGTGAACCGGGACGATCCAGCCTTCGCAGGGCCGGAAAAACCGATAGGGCCGGTCTATAATCAGGAAGAGGCGGCCAAGGCGAAGAAGGCGCATGGCTGGCCGATGGTGGAGGAAGCGCAAGGACGATGGCGGCGGGTCGTGCCCTCCCCGCTACCCGCGCGCATCACTCAGATCGAGACGATCCGGCTGCTCGTGGACGCCGGCGTCACGGTCATCTGCGCCGGCGGCGGCGGCATCCCCGTGGCGCGTGACGAGAATGGCATGCTTCATGGCCTTGAGGCCGTCATAGACAAGGACAGAGCGGCCGGGTTGCTCGCCAATGCGCTCGGCGCTGACGCTTTCCTGATGCTCACCGACGTTGATGCCGTCTACCAGGGCTGGGGCACAGCGGTGTCGCGACCGATCAGGAAAGCTGCGCCCGCCGAATTGGACAGCGGTGTTTTTGCTGCCGGATCCATGCGGCCAAAAGTGGAGGCGGCGTGCGCCTTTGCAAACACGGGCGGGCTCGCGGGTATTGGCCGGCTTGAAGATGCGCGTGGGATTCTCGAGGGGCGCCAGGGCACATTGGTCAAGCTGTAGACGAGGGGTTTTTCAGACAAGCGCCCAACCAATTTTCAGGGGAGGTTTTGGCAGGTTCTCCGTCGCTCATAAAAAGGTGTTTGAACTCAGGTGCTGACGCATAGGTCGCGAGGAGAAGTAAGGTGTCGAACACTGGACAAACGGTAATCGGATTGGACCAGGCGGTTGCGCTGGTGGTGCCGCGGGAAATGCGGGACGCTTTGTTCATTGCCGCCGCTCATGCCTGGAACACCGGCGAAGTCACGTTCGATCATGAGCTCGCCAAGGCTGTCGATGCCGTGGCGGACGTTCTTGCCCTCTCGCGCGACGAAGTTGTCGAACTGATGATAGAGGAATGGCTGCACGCCTCGGAGGGTTTCGTTTTGATCGAGGACAGGCCGAGCAAGACTTTCCGGCCTTCGCGCATTCGTGCTGGTGCGCAGGCTCCCATTCCTGCACACCAGCCGATTGATGGTGAAGGGCGAGCTGTTCGCGGACTGTAGCTGAGGAAGATTATGAAGCACCGCCATCCGAAGCATATCATTTTCGCAACGGATTTCTCGGCCCAATGTGATCGGGCACAGGTTCGCGCCATTCAGTTGGCTCTTCAGTGACAGGCCCGGCTGACTGTGATCCATGTCATCGAAAGCGACGATGGGGCTCTCGAACAGCCGGAAACGCAGTCCCTTCCCCGCGCCGTTGCGCACAGCTCCACCCTCCTGCGTGAGGAGCTTTCGGCTATTGAGGGGCTCAACAGTGCGGTCGTCGTGAGACGAGGTCGTCCCATTGTCGAGATTAACGAAATAGCTTTATGGGACAAGACTGATCTGATTGTCACGGGTATATCGCGAAACGAAGTTGACGGTCGGTCGTTGCTGGGGAGCACGACGACGTCACTTCTACGGGAGAGCGGACTGCCTGTGCTTGTGGTGAAAAAGAAGCCAGACGACACACGCGACCGTATTGTCGCCGCAATCGACCTGTCGCCTGCAGCGTCGGGAGTGTTCGAAACGGCTGTCAGGTTCTTTCAACCCGAAAGCCTCGTTGTTTTCCATGCGTTTGAGCCCCCATTCAAAAACTGGGTTGGCGACAAGGAAGCCTACAGTAGGCAATTATCGAAAGATGCCGTCAAGCAGATCAGAAACTTATCAGAGCAATTCAAGCACGACCATGGAGTTCACAACATTCAAATCGTCACGTTCGAGGGCGATCCTGCGCGCCAGCTGGCCGTCTACGTCGATGAGAACGACATTGGTCTGGTCGTGGCCGGGACAGATGGGAGGCATGCCATCATGAACTTGTTTGTGGAGAGTGTCGCAGGGCAAATTCTTCATGAAGTTCAGTGCGATATCCTGATAGTTCCAAGTCATGCGCAAAACTGAAACCAGAAGCCATATCAATCAGGCGGTAACGGCATTCGGGCCAGACGGATGGTACCGGCGGCTGATCCACTTGCGGATTTCGCTGAACCAAAGAACGCTGCTGCTCATCGCCACACAGAACAACCATTGATCCAGCGACAGTGGCAGCGTTCCGAAGGCGGTGTTGAGGAAGCTCAGATTGACGACGGCGATCTGTAGGACCACAGACAGGCCGACGGCCGCCCAAAGCCATTTGTTGGAAAACAGATGGCTGAACGCGCTCTTGAATTCCGATCGGGCGTTGAAGCAGTTGAACAGCTGAGCGAACACCAGCACCGTGAACCCCGCTGTGCGCGCCCGCTCCAGGTTCTGCAAGCCTTCTATCAGTCCGCCGGGCAGATAGAGGTCGATCGTCAGCAGCGTCGCCAGCGCCATCACCAGGCCGGTTCCGGCAACGCTTCGCCACATCCGGGCATCGATCGCATGCTCGTCGGGTCTGCGGGGCGGACGCGCCATGACACCGTCGTCCTGCGGGTCGATCCCCATTGCAAGAGCAGGACCGGAATCGGTTATCAGATTGATCCAGAGGATCTGGGTCGCCAGCAAAGGCAGCACCAGTCCCCCGCCCCCGACGTCGGTCAATCCAATCACGCCGGCTCCGACGACGCCGAGAAAGACGGTCAGCACCTCTCCGATGTTGGACGATAGCAAGTAGCGCAGGAATTTCCGGATATTGTCGAAGATCCCGCGTCCTTCACGCACAGCCTCGACGATGGTTGCGAAATTGTCGTCGGCCAGGATCATCCTCGCCGCCTCCTTCGTCACCTCGGTTCCGGTGATCCCCATGGCGACGCCGATATCGGCGGCCTTCAGCGCGGGCGCGTCGTTGACGCCGTCCCCCGTCATCGCCACCACATTGCCGTCGGCCTGAAGGGTATCGACGATACGCAGCTTGTGCACGGGCGCCACGCGGGCATAGACGGAAGTCGTGCGGACTGCAGCAGCGAAGGCGGCCTCGTCCATGGCGTCGAGCTCGGCACCCGTCAGTGCCCGCGCGCCATGATCGACGATTCCCAGCAGCCCGGCTATGCGCGATGCGGTGCGCGGATGGTCGCCGGTGATCATGATGACGCGGATCCCGGCGCGCCGGGCCTGCGATATGGCGACCGCCGCCTCCTTCCGGGGCGGATCGATGATCCCGACGGTCCCCACGAAGATCAGATCATGCTCCAGACCCTCGCCGTGCTCGATGCCTTCGGTGTCGGCCATCGGACGATAAGCGACTGCGAGAGTTCGCAGGGCCTCGTCGGACAACCGGTCGACGTCAGCGGTGGCGCGCGCACGCTGCACGGCGTCGAAGGGGACCACGTCCATGCCGACCCGCACATGCGTGCAACGGGTCATCAGAACATCCGGCGCGCCTTTCGCAATCAGGACACGCGCGCCGCCATGTTCATGGTCGCGCTCGACCGTCGACATCATCTTGCGGTCCGAGCTGAAGGGGATCTCGGCGATGCGTTCGAAGCGGCGCTTGCGGCGCTCGTCGATGCCGAGCTTGCGCTCGGCGACAAGGAACGCGGCTTCGGTCGGGTCGCCCTGGATCTCCCAAACTCCCGCCTGCCCTTGATTCAGAGCGGCATTGCCTGCCAGGCTGCCACCGCTCAGGACGACGATCTGCTCGGCGCGCATGGCCGCGCTAGGAGCCTTACCGTCGTCAACCTTCAGATCGCCGAAAGGCGCATAGCCCACACCGCTGACACGGGTGCCACCCGATGCTGTCATAATGCGCTCGATCGTCATCTCCGACCGCGTCAGCGTTCCGGTTTTGTCGGAGCAGATGATCGAAGCCGAACCGAGTGTCTCCACGGACGAGAGCGCCTTGACCACCGCCTTGCGGGTCGCCATGCGTTGGACGCCAAGTGCAAGCACCAGCGACAGGATGGCGGGAAATCCTTCGGGGACCGCTGCTACCGCCAGCGAGACCCCCATCAGCAGAACGGAAATGACGTCCGATGGGCCATCGATGTCGGAGACGAGCAGCACAGTCGCAACGACAATGAGAGCGATCGCGATCACCGCAGCGCCGAGCGCGCGGCCAACTCTCGCGACTTCCTTCTGCAAGGGGCTGATATCTTCCTTACTGGCGTCGAGCATTTGAGCGATCGCGCCGATCTCGGTCCGCATCCCTGTCGCCGTGACGATGGCGCGTGCGGTTCCCTGTACGACCGCCGTGCCTTTGAACACCATGCAGAACCGCTCGGCCAGCGGCGCAGGCTTACGCAGCATGGCCGCATCCTTGAGGACAGCCTCGCTTTCGCCGGTCAGCGAGGCTTCCTGAATTCTAAGGCTTGCGGCGCTGATTAACCGACCATCGGCGCCGACGGCGTCTCCTTCCTCGAGCAGCATGATGTCGCCTGGCACGAGATCCGCGCTGGGAATGCGGATTCGCTCGCCGTCGCGCAGAACGGAGGTGTTCGCGGCTGTCATCCGCGCCAGCGCGGCGACGGCATTAGCCGCCTTGGCGTCCTGCACAAAGCCGAGGATGGCATTGGCCAGAACCACCATGGCGATGACGACCGCATCGATCGGCCAGCCGTGGCGGCCTTCTATGACCCAGGCCGCCAACGCTATGATAATCGCTCCGAGCAGCAGATAGACCAGTGGATCCTGAAATTGCGCGAGCACGCGTCGCCAGACCGGGATCGCCTTGGCTGCCCGCAATCGGTTGTGGCCATATTCCGCAAGCCGCCGCGCGGCTTCCGCTTTCGTCAGACCGCGCTCGGCATGGCTGGCAAGAACGTCTACGACATGCGCAGCAGCATTTTGCGAATAGTCGGTCGGCGCCGGGATTACGGCTCCAACTGGATTTGCATCGCCCTTCATCCGGCATTCCTTTCCAGCGATCTGTGAGCATCCCACGAATGGCCGAGGATAAGCCCGGCGGCGATTGGGAGAGCAGCCAAAGGCGCGTGAAAAGTCAGGCGGAATACCGCTCCGCAAGTTTTTCGAAGTCCACTTGCCCGAACATTCCCCGGCGTCCTGAGGGATTCAGGGATGAGGCCACGTCCAATCTCGAATCTCGGGCATGTCCTCGCCATGCTCGCGGACAAAGGCCTTGTGGAGGACGAGCTTTTCGTACAGTGCCGCGGTGATCTCCGCGCCCTTGTCCTTCAGGACCGGCAGGCGCTCGACGGCCTCGATGGCGAGATGGAAACGGTCCAGTTCGTTGAGAACGGCCATGTCGAAGGGCGTCGTCGTCGTGCCCTCCTCGATGAAGCCGCGTACGTGGAAATTCGGATGGTTGGCGCGTTTGTAGACCAGCCGATGGATGAGGTAGGGATAGCCGTGATAGGCGAAGACGACGGGCCGGTCGCGCGTGAAGATGCGGTCGAACGCCTCGTCCGACAGTCCGTGCGGGTGATGCTGCGGCGATTGCAGGGCCATCAGGTCCACGACATTGACGACGCGGATGCGCAGATGCGGCAGGGACTGCCGCAAAAGGTCGACGGCGGCCAGCGTCTCCATGGTCGGCACGTCGCCGGCGCAGGCCATCACGATATCCGGCTCCAGTCCGTCCTCGGTGCCGGCCCAGTCCCAGATGCCGAGGCCCGCCTCGCAGTGCTTCTCGGCCTCCGCCATGCTCAGCCATTGCGGCGCCAGCTGCTTGCCGGCGACGATGACGTTCACGCGGTCCCAGGTCTTCAGGCAGTGGTCGCCGACCCACAGCAGCGTGTTGGCGTCCGGGGGCAGGTAGACGCGCACGATGTCCGCGCTCTTGTTGGCGACGAGGTCGACGAAGCCGGGGTCCTGATGGGAAAAGCCGTTATGGTCCTGCCGCCAGACATGGGAGGTGAGCAAATAATTCAACGAGGAGATCGGCTTGCGCCATTCCAGCTCCCGCGAGGTCTTCAGCCATTTGGCGTGCTGGTTGAACATGGAATCGACGATGTGGATGAAGGCTTCGTAGCAGGAGAAGAAGCCGTGCCGACCGGTGAGCAGATAGCCTTCGAGCCAGCCCTGGCAGAGATGCTCGGACAGCACCTCCATCACCCGCCCGTCGGGTGACAGATGATCGTCGCTTTCGAGCGTTTGCGCCATCCAGACCCGGTCCGTCGCCTCGAACACGCTACCCAAGCGGTTGGACGCCGTCTCGTCAGGCCCGAACACGCGGAAATTCCGTTCGGCCTCGTTCAGCCGCAGCACGTCGCGCAGATAGTCGCCGAGAACCTTCGTCGCCTGCGCCTCCGTCGCGCCGGGGCGCTCCACCGCGACGGCATAGCTGCGGAAATCGGGTGTGTGCAATTCCTTGCGCAGGAGGCCGCCATTGGCGTGCGGGTTGGCGCCCATGCGGCGCGTGCCTGTCGGCGCCAGCGCCTTCAGCTCGGGCTTCAGCGCACCGTCGGCATCAAAAAGGTCGCCGGGATCGTAGCTGCGCAGCCACTCTTCGAGGATCGCGCGGTGGCCGTCATCCTCGCGGCAGTTCGCGACCGGCACCTGGTGGGAGCGCCAGTGGTTCTCGACCATCTTGCCGTCCACCACCTTCGGACCGGTCCAGCCCTTCGGGCTCCGGAGCACGATCATGGGCCAGCGCGGCCGCTCAGTGGACGACGCGGCCTTCTCGCGGATCGCCGCCAGCCGGTCGAAGACCGTGTTGAGGGTCGCCGCCATCTGCCGGTGCATGTCGGCCGGCTCGCTGCCCTCGACGAAGAACGGCTCGTAGCCGTAGCCGACGAAGAGATGCCGCAGTTCCTCGTCGGACAGGCGGGCCAGCACGGTGGGGTTGGCGATCTTGTAGCCGTTGAGATGCAGGATCGGCAGAACCGCGCCGTCGCGGGCGGGGTTGATGAACTTGTTCGAATGCCACGCGGCCGCGAGCGGCCCGGTCTCCGCCTCGCCGTCGCCGACCACGCAAGCCACGACCAAGCCCGGATTGTCGAAGGCGGCGCCGAAAGCGTGCACCAGCGCGTAGCCCAGCTCGCCGCCCTCATGGATCGAGCCCGGCGTCTCGGGCGCGACATGGCTGGGGACGCCGCCCGGAAATGAGAACTGCTTGAACAGCCGCTTCATCCCGGCTTCGTCCTCGCCGATCTCGGGATAGGTCTCTGAATAGACGCCTTCCAGCCAGGTGTTGGCGACCATGCCGGGGCCGCCATGGCCGGGTCCGCAGATATAGAGGATATCGGCATCGCGATCGGTAATGATCCTGTTCAAGTGCGCATAGATGAAGTTCAGGCCCGGCGTCGTGCCCCAATGGCCAAGCAGGCGCGGTTTGACGTGCTCCGGCTTCAGGGGTTCGCGGAGCAATGGATTGTCCATCAGATAGATCTGGCCAACGGATAAATAGTTTGCCGCACGCCAGTAGCGATCGACCAGCAACAAATTCCCGGCATCGAATGCCATAAGTTTCTCCTCGCCTTAATCATAGGTTAGGGGTCACGAAAGGACACGCCCCCAAGAAAAACCGAGGGGCAATTTGTGCAAACGCGACGACCAATGCGGCGGCGGCGGCCCCGATTCTGCAAGCTACATTTCCCAGTCATGACAGTCAACGATTGATGACAACCGGCAAGTTAACGAGGCGCGCGTGAAACGATGAAGGTAGTCTACTCGCGTTCGTTCGCGAACAGCCACTCCTCCTGCGCGGAGCTTCCAGGACACCAACGACGCTAGCGTGTCCGAATGCGAGAGACGCGAGTCTCCCGGAACCGCACCGATGGAGTCAGCGCGGTCGCCGTAAGAGATCCAACCAGATCTGAGCCCAGGCACGGGACCTTAATCTTCTCCTATGGACCCAAGAACTATCGCGGTGAACTGCCTCTGAGCGCCTTGCCATATGCTTTTGGCTCTTTGCTTTTGACAAAAATTCGTTGACACGCTCCGGCCGATGGAGTTGTCATCGACTGATGACAGAATCGTCAACGGTTGATGACTAGTTTTAGGTACTAGTCAAATCCCGACACTACGTAGTTTTTTGTCTTTTGGAGTGTTGGTTTCCACGCGGAACTGAGCCGGTTAGGCAGATAATTTCCATTGAGAACTGAGCCATGTGAACCTTCCCCCAACGCTGCGAGCGACGGGGGCAACGGAGTGATCCACATGGGACTTTTAAACATCATCCGTCGGATGGCGCTGCGCGAGAAGCAGTCGATCCGGGAGATCAGCCGGCGTACGGGGCTGTCGCGCAACACAATTGCGAAGTACTTGAGCGCGGCACGATCGAACCGACGTTCACGGTGCCGGAACGACCGAGCAAGCTTGATCCTTTTGCCGACAAGCTGGCGGGCTGGCTAAAGACCGAGGCCGGGAGGTCACGCAAGCAGCGCCGAACGGTGAAACAGCTTCATGCCGATCTGGTATCTGTGGGCTTTACCGGTTCCTATGGCCGGGTTGCGGCCTTCGCCCGTGATTGGCGGGCGGATCGACAACGTGAGCAGCAGACGACGGGCCGAGGCATATTCGTTCCGCTGTCTTTCCGCCCAGGCGAAGCATTCCAATTCGATTGGAGTGAGGACTATGCCGTCATCGGCGGCGAGCGCGTTAAGCTGCAGGTTGCGCATATCAAACTGTCGCACAGCCGGGCGTTTCTCTTGCGGGCGTATCTGCTCCAGACACACGAGATGTTGTTCGATGCCCATTGGCACGGCTTCCGGGTCTTCGGTGGTATGCCTGCGCGAGGGATCTACGACAATATGCGCACCGCAGTCGATCGCGTTGGTCGCGGCAAGGAGCGGCAGGTCAATATCCGCTTTCTCGCTATGACGAACCACTACGTGTTTGCGCCTGAGTTCTGCAATCCCGCTGCGGGTTGGGAAAAGGGTCAGGTCGAGAAGAACGTCCGGGATTCTCGTCCCCGCCTATGGCAACAGATGCCCGACTTCCCGGATTTGGCAACGTTGAACCTCTGGCTGGAACAGCATTGCCAAGACCTGTGGCAGGAGACACCGCACGGGAGCCTGCCCGGTTCGATTGCGGATGTCTGGGCTGATGAGCGAGCAGCATTGATGGAATTGCCTACCATGTTTGACGGATTCGTCGAGCAAGGCAAACGAGTCTCACCAACGTGCCTGGTCACCTTCGAGCGTAATCGTTACAGCGTGCCTGCATCGTTTGCGAACCGGCCCGTCAGCCTGCGGATCTATCCCGATCGACTGGTCGTTGCAGCCGAGGGCAACGTTCTTTGCGAACATGCGCGGGTCATCGAGCGCAGTCACGACAAGCCACCGAGGACGATTTACGACTGGCGGCACTACCTTGCCGTCATCCAGCGCAAGCCCGGTGCTCTGCGCAATGGCGCACCCTTCGTGGAATTGCCGCTGCCCTTTCGACAACTGCAGGACCAGATGCTTCGCCGCCCCGGCGGCGATCGGGAAATGGCGGACATCCTCGCTCTTGTCCTTCATCACGACGAACAGGTTGTCGTCAGGGCCGTGGAACTGGCTCTGGATCAAGGCGTAGCAACCAAGACGCATGTGCTGAACCTGTTGCATATGCTGATCGACGGCAAGACGACCGACGGTCCCGACGTCGATACGCCACAAGCACTGACCTTGGTGCGTGAACCCAAGGCCAATGTAGAACGCTACGATGGCTTGCGCGTCCGGATTGTGGGAGGTCGCCATGCGTCATGATCCTGCCAGCGCCGCCGTCGTCATCATGCTGCGTAGCCTGAAGATGTATGGCATGGCGCAAGCCGTCACAGACTTGATCGAGCAAGGTGCTCCAGCTTTTGATGCAGCCGTACCGATCCTGTCCCAGTTGCTGAAAGCCGAAATGGCTGAGCGCGAGGTCCGCTCGATTGCCTATCATATGAAGGCTGCGCGCTTCCCGGCCTACAAGGATATCTCTGGATACGACTTTGCCGCCAGCGAAATCAACGAAGCGACGGTGCGCCAGTTGCACAGATGCGAGTTCATTGACGGAGCGCAGAATATCGTGCTCGTCGGCGGACCGGGCACAGGCAAAACCCACGTGGCGACGGCCCTTGGCATCCAGGCTATCGAACATCACCGTCGAAAAGTCCGCTTCTTCTCAACCATCGAATTGGTCAACGCACTTGAGCAGGAGAAGGCCAAAGGCAAGGCAGGCCAGATCGCTGAGACCTTGGTCCGCCTCGATCTGCTGATCCTTGATGAGCTCGGATACCTTCCATTCAGCGCTTCAGGCGGAGCGCTGCTCTTCCACCTGTTGAGCAAGCTCTATGAGCGGACCAGCGTGGTGATAACCACCAACCTCAGCTTTAGCGAATGGGCAACAGTCTTCGGCGACGCCAAGATGACGACGGCATTGCTCGATCGTTTGACCCATCGCTGCCATATCCTGGAAACAGGTAATGACAGCTTCCGCTTCAAGGCCAGTTCTGCAGCCGCAGCAAACAAGAGAGGAGAAAAAGCCAATCCCTTGACCAAAACCCAATCATAAAACCATAGTCAGAGGTGGCTCACTTCTCGGTGGAAAAACCGGCTCAGTTCCGCGTGGAAACCAACAGCCATGACACTTGATTAGAGTTAAAGACTTATCAGCCGCGCCTGTCCAACATCAGGCGAATTTTGGGAGCTGCCCCCGTGCAGCAGGAAAATGCGGAGGATGACCGAAGCTGGAGGCAAGAGAATGGATACGCAACGTTCCGATAAGTCTGACGATGCCGCGAAACCTCTTGATGCTGCCGTCCAGCGGGCGCTTGTCGAGGCGAGAGAGGAAATGCTGGTCTTCCTCCAGCGCCGCCTGAGGAATCGCGACGATGCGGAGGAGGTGCTGCAGCGCCTCTCCCTTCGGGCGCTGGAGCGCGCATCTCAACTCAGAGATATCCGCACCGTTCGGGGCTGGCTGGGCCGCATCCTCGCCACCACCCTGGTTGACCATCAGCGGAACTTGAGCAGGCGACGGCGTCGGGAAACCCCTGTCGACGACGCCGAGATCGAGAGTGAACCTGTTGACGCCGAACTCGATGCAGCGGTCTGCAATTGTCTGTATCGTCTGCTTCCAACCTTGAAACCCGAGTATTCGGACATCGTCTGGCGGGCTGATATCCTGGGCGAGCCTCGCGACAGATTGGCAGCAAGCCTTGGCACCTCGCTCAACAATGTCACGGTGCGACTCCACCGCGGGCGGCAAGCGCTACGCAAGCGTTTGGAGGAGATGTGCCGCACCTGTCCGATCCATGGTTTTCTCGACTGTCATTGCGAGAAAGCCGAGAAGATCCGCAAAGCTCACGAAGATGTATCTCGCTGAGGATACTCGACTGGCTCGATTTCAGAATCGCGCCGTTGCTGGATACGCATTTGCACGGCTGCCGAACCACGCCTGATAGGCGAGCGGCGGAAACTCGATCAGAGCCTTGGTTCGCACTTCGGTTGGAATCTCATCCGGGAGTCCATCGATGAACGCCACCGTGGCGGACAAGACAGCCTACGGCCGGCGAGTGCTCCTGAAAGAAGTATATGCCGCGCCAAATCCCTTTGGCGAAGCGCTACCCCCAGGGTTGTCGTTCAAGCCAGGCCATTGCGATTTCCGGATCGACGCCTGCGACTTCGATGAGACGATCCGGATCGATTATTCGCAGACGCCGGTAGTGGAACTGGACGATTCCTTCCTTGCGCAGCGCGCTGAGAACACGGTTCACGTGAACGAAGGTCAAGCCGGTGGCGTCGCCGATTTGCTCCTGGGTAAGCGGCAGCACCATTTCCTCGCTGCGATGTCCTGGCCATTGTGCACGGTAACGTGTGAACAATTCAAGGAGCAGATGAGCGACCCGTTCGCGCGCTGAACGCCGACCTATGCTGGTGAGATGATCGAAAGCCAGATTGCAGTCGTGTGCAAGTGAGCGCGCCAGGCGCATGGTAATGTCGGGGTCTGCACGCGAATGCGACGTCAGGACAGGGGTCGGAATGACCGATACCACGACGTCGGTCAGGGCTTGAGCACCGACGGTTGCGGGCGCGCTCCTCGATGAACGGACACCCAGAACCGCGCCAGGCAGGGCGAATTGGACAATCTGCCGTCTGCCGTCCTCCAGCAATGTGTAGATGGCTACCCATCCGTCGAGAAGGTTGAAGATGGCCTTTCCGTCGAATCCTATGCTGAACAAATCCCGGCCGGCTTCGACGCGTCGGTCGCCATTGCGGTAGTTGGGAATCAGTCTGTGTGCGTCGACTGGCAAGGCAACGGTGCGCGCCTCACTGTCATTGTCCTGTTTGTGACGTCCTCGTCGTTTGGTCACCTCGTCGGCCTGCATGGCCGCCTTCTGGAGGGACACGGTAATGGGGAAATTTGGTAAGGGTGGTACATTCCGTGCCTTCTCAGCGGTTTCCCAATGGTCGCAACGGAGCGACCGGGATGTCTCTCCTGATAAAGACGCTTGATGCCAGCTCACATTACACCTCCCGGGCTCCTGGCCCGTTGCGGCGGCCACGCTTGCGCAGCCAATCAATAGATCATTGATGGACCGAGCCTTCGGCGCGATAAGCGCGAAGCGATCGGCAAGCCACATTATGGTCGTGTTGCCGTTCACGCCGGACTGACGGGCGTGGCTGACGATCGACCTGGATGGCCTCAGATGAGCTGATTTCGGGGGATAGGCGGATCGCGGCCGAGGATGATCGAGCGCAAGCAATTCTGGCGCGAAACCCAAGTCCGCGAAGACGTGGGTAGGAAGCGCGAGAAACCGTGGGACTGCGCTGATAGGGATACAACACAGGGTGAGCATATGGCGCTACAACAACCTGAACCCGAGACGCAATCGTCGTCGTCCGACATGGCGACCTTTAGCAATGAGGTAGCCTGATGCCTCTCCGAGACGCTCGGTGTCGATTGACCGACTTGCGCCATCGACGGTCCGGCTTGTGCGAGGACAGCGATCACACTAACAATCAGCAGTGCCAGATACCGAAGCATAAAATCGAATTCTCGGCGGTTTACAGGTCGCGCACCCTCGCTCCGCATGCACCTGGACTGGTTTTCTGCACACGAGACGAGAAAGCTACTTTTGCATCTCACTACATTGTTTGCAAGACCGCTTTGATCCAGATCAACACGCCAACTGGAATCCGTCGCTATAGCGTGCCTCGTTAGCCCTACCGCGAATACATGACGGGCTGGCCGCCAATGCTACCCGCGATGCTTGATCGAGATTAAAGAGCGAGCGGCAAAATGATGCTTCTCTCATCGTCACAGAATCCTCCCGCGGGATGGAAATGTCATCGATAGCCTCCGTGCCGGCAGATCGAAAACGCATCATCGGCGTGCTCATCGTGCGCACGCGCAGGAGAACCATGCTCAGCCCCTTCTTCGCGAAATCCGAGGGACTGCTGCTGATCGACCCCGCCACTCGCGCGCGTGATTTTCGGCGGAACCCGCAACGCACCACCGAGGCCACCTACGACCTCATCGTCGGAAGCGGGGTTACTCATCTCGTATGCGGCTTTATCGCGGACTCAGAGCGGAATCGCCTTCGAATGCAGGGTATTGATGTTCGGATCGGATCATGCGCTCGATCGATTGGTACGTTGGTCCGCGGGTTCGAAGACTTGCCTCCAGCTTAATTTGAGTTTCAGCGTCGCATATGGCCTGAATGCTGCTCCAAGGCGGCAGACCAATGGTCAGAACATCGAATACCTGACTTGCTTTCGGAAGCGAGGCATCGCCTGGTTCGCCGGGGAGCAATCTGAAACTTAACTCACATCAAAGATTCCAGACATCTGTCACAGCATCATCCGGGCCAAGAAGAGCACCTTCCTGCGGACTGGCCTCAACATTCGACCGGCATCGCGGAGCAATCGACGTGTTCAAACTGTCGGATGAAGCACCATGGAAACAAACCGAGACCAATTGCATAAAGACGAGAACCCGGGGGGGCGTTTCAGCGCCGCCAACATCGCCCTTTACGGCTTCCTCGCGATCGCGGGATTTTATCTCCTCACGGAACACCGCGCGCACTTGCTCGGCTGGCTGCCCTGGCTGCTGATCCTTGCCTGCCCCCTCCTGCATGTCTTCATGCACGGCAAGCATGGCGGACATAGTGGGCATGGCGGCGGCAACGACCGCTCGTCCGCGCGACAGCAGTCGCCGCATCAGCACTGAAATTCCATCCAGGAGAGCGCCATGCAAGACGACATTCCCGCGTACGGCCTGTGGTCCCTCGTCATCCTCAACTCGATCGTCTTCATCTTCTTCGCGTTCAGCTTCTTCAAGCCATCCACGCCGCGGGACTGGCGATCCTTCGGCGCCTTCAGTGCTTTCATCGTGGCGCTGTTCACGGAAATGTACGGTTTCCCCCTGACGATCTACCTGCTCTCCGGCTGGTTGCAGTCCCGCTATCCGGGCGTCAACTGGCTCTCCCACGACGCGGGTCACCTGCTCGAGGAGCTGTTCGGCTGGCGCTCAAATCCCCATTTCGGTCCGTTCCACCTGCTGAGTTTTGTCTTCATCGGCGGCGGCTTTGTCCTCATCTCGGCCGGGTGGAAGATGCTCTACGAAGCGCAACGCAAGCGCACGCTCGCCACCTCGGGGGTGTATTCCTGGGTTCGGCATCCACAATATGTCGGCTTCGTTCTGGTCATGTTCGGCTTCCTGCTGCAGTGGCCAACCCTGCTCACACTTGCGATGTTCCCCGTCCTGGTCTTCATGTATTGGCGCCTTTCCAAACACGAAGAACGCGAGTCGCTTGCCGAATTCGGCGACGCCTATGCGCGCTATATGCGGGAAGTGCCGGCATTCATTCCCCGCCTGTCGGCGCGACGCGCCAAAGCGAGCGGGTGATCAAGATGGCGGGCGACTGTTCGTCTTTCTATCGATCATGGCTTTATCGCTCACCCTTTTCAACCCACGTTAAAGTCTGCGGCGGGATCGCACGCTTTCTAGTCGGGATATACCAACGTTGACTAGAAAGCCCCGTCATGGATACCCTTGTTTTCAAAACCCTTCGTCGCCTCGTCAAAACCGGAACTCTCACGATAACAACCGCCAACGGGGTCACCAGGAGCTTCGGTGACGGGGCCGGTCCGGCGGTGGCAGTGCGGTTCAGAACCGCCGCGGCGCAGCGTCGGGTTCTGCTCGATCCCGAGTTGCGGCTTGGCGAAGCCTTCGTCGACGGCGACCTTATCATCGAACAGGGTACCATCACGGAGGTGCTCGAGCTGCTTCTGTCCCAGGACCAGAACGACGCGGCGACGATCACGACAAAGATACTCTCCCGCTTGCGTTTTGCTCTCCGGCGGCGGGTGCAGAAAAACGTCCGTCAGAAATCCAGGCGAAACGTTGCTCATCACTACGATCTCAGCAGCAAGCTCTACGAACTCTTCCTCGATAAGGACATGCAGTACAGCTGCGCCTATTTCGAAAGAGCAGACATGTCTTTGGATGAGGCGCAGCAGGCCAAGAAGCGCCACATTGCTGCTAAGCTCCTGCCTGGTCGTCATGCGCGCGTGCTCGACATCGGCTGCGGCTGGGGCGGTCTGGCGCTCTACCTGGCTGAGGCTTTCGACGCCCATGTCACCGGGATCACGCTTTCGAGCGAACAACTCGAATTTGCTAGGGGGCGGGCAGCGGCGGCTTCAGATCCGGCGCGTCTGGAATTCCGATCGCAGGACTACAGGGACGTGAACGAACGTTTCGACCGGATCGTGTCAGTGGGTATGTTCGAACATGTCGGCGTCAATCACTACGATGAGTTCTTCCGAAAATGCCGCGATCTGCTCGATGATGAAGGCGTTTTCGTGCTGCATTCGATCGGCCGCTCCGATCCGCCGGGTTTCACCAACCCGTGGATCGCCAGATACATTTTCCCGGGCGGATACATACCGGCTCTTTCCGAGGTCCTGCCGGCGATCGAGCGGGCGGGGCTCGTGGTCACCGATGTCGAGATCCTGCGCCTTCACTATGCCGAAACGCTCAGACATTGGCGCGAGCGATTTCTCGCCCGCCGCACTGAGGCGGTCGATCTCTTCGATGAGCGCTTTGCGCGCTTGTGGGAGTATTATCTCGGCGTCTCGGAACTCGCTTTCCGCTATCAGGGGATGATGGTGTTCCAGATCCAGATCGCCAGGCGACAGGACGCCGTCCCGCTGACGCGGGGTTATATCGAGCGGGAAGAGCGTCGCTTGCAGGCGGTCAGTACCACACAGCCGGAATGTGAGTCGGCACAGGAACACTCATGCGTGGCGGTCGGCTGAAAAGCCATTGCCTCGCCGTAAACGGCTGCTTGTGCCCCCTTGATCCAGTTCATCTTTTGTCGCGCGCTTCGCTGATCATACCGCGAGCCAGTCGCACACGATGCGAGGAATACGCCGATTGAGCAAAAAGGCCGCCGTCATGGAGAAGATTGCGATCGCGCCGAAATGCCAAAGCAGGACCATCGCGCCGGTGTCCAGGCCATGAAACAGATTGAACATGGTTGCAGGCAGGGAAAAGGCTGACAGAGCGGCGACCGCGATTGTCGGCCCCCTCCACAGGATCAGGCCGATCCGGCCGAGGCCAAGCATCGCGAAGAAGATCGGAATTCCGACGATCCCGATAACGAGCGGGCATTGTGGACTCGTCTCGAAGGCGAAAGCACGCCAACCCTCCCGGGAGACGTCGAGGGCGATGCTGGTAAATTCCGACACGAGCCAGAGTCCCAGGGCGATCAGGGGCAGGAGGAGCCAGGACCGGGATAGCGGTGAGATGCGCACGATCAAAAGCGCCAGCACACCAGTGACAAAGATCATCGCCGAGGTCGCAACTGAGGTGACAAACATACCGTCCGCCAATCGAGAGGGAAGATCGGCACGAAGCGGCCGCGCCAAGAGGAGCGCCGGCACCATGATCGCAAGGATGGCGGCGGCGCAGAGCCGGCGGGTTCGGATTCGGCTTTCAACGTGTCGCGGCCTTATATCCGCCGCAAGCCTGTCGATCAGATCTTCCGTTCGTAGTCGCCGCCGCGTCATCGTCAGTTTCCACTGAAAGCCGCGCCCATCGCCGGCTGATACTCCAGGGCGGGTGGTTCAGATGAAGGGCCGCCGCACGAGGGTTCGATGTGTCATTCGCAGGAGAACGGCAAATTGTTACCTTTGCCACACCTTCCGATCCGAATTCCAACAGATTGGAATGGGCTTTGCTGCAGCAAAGGCCTGGCGCCTGTTTTTCGCTTTATTGAACATGATCACTGGAGAATGTCACCGAGATCGGCCGCGAACGTCCCGGAACGGTGATCTCGACGGCGATGTCGTAGCGATCGTTTCCCGAGAGAGTGACAAAACCACCGTAGGTGATCGTGTTCTCGATTTTCATCGGCTCGAGCTGGATGGTTTGCTGGCCAACGTGACCCAGGCCGCTGATGGTTGCGGACACGCTCGCGTTCTCCACGCGTGCGCCTGTCTGGTCGTCGAAAACGGCGACGACGAGGTGTTGCTGATGCCGCGCGGTTCCAGGCCCGCCGTGCATTGTGCTTTCCGGGTGACCGGTCGGATGACCCCGGACGACAGGGGCCGGGACGATGCCAAGGTAAACGGCAAGGCCGCCCGCTTTCTGATAGCCATCGTTTGCCATTGCGGTGCCGAGCGCGAGCATCATCGCGATCAGCACACCAGAACTCCGCAGCCATGCCCTTACCGCCATGTGATCTACTCCGACAGCGAACTTCCGTGAGGCTCCGCGATCCTTGTGGGGGTTTGACGCCATGACAAGTTCGTTCCGCATCTATTCGCCGCGCTGCCGCAGCCACTGACGCATGTCATCGATTTCGGTCTGCTGCGCGGCGATAATCTGCTGCGCCCAGGCTTTGGTCTGATGGTCGGTCCCAAGCTCAAGAACGGCCCGGGCCATATCGATGGCTGCCTGATGGTGCGGGATCATCCCTTTGACGAATGCGACATCCGGATCCGTCGACTGCATCGCTTCCATCATCGGTGCGTGCATGCCCATCATGGCACGCATGTAGGCCTGCGAGGCGTGCGGCAGCGATGCCAGGCAGGCCGACATGTGGTCGCCCATCATGCTTTCCATCATCTCCATCATCGGTGCGCATTGTTGCGGCATGCTCATGGTTGCTGACGGGGGCTGTTCGCCTGCCGGTCGGGTGTCATGGTGCGCATCATTCTGCGCGAACGCCGTTGCCGGTGCGAACACCAGCGCAAGTGCCAGCATCGTTCTCATTCTGGGCTGCATGTCGAGCCTCCTTGCTGTTGCGATGGGCCGCGCATCTGCATTCCATGCATATGTGTCGACCGGATCCGTTGTGCCGCTGCCGTGTAGATCCACGATTGCGTCCAATCGATATGTGGTTCGACATAGGCCGATGCGCGGCAGGCGAACTTAACTTCGATCAAGGAATGGCGGGCGCTTCGACCAGAAGATCACCGATATGGTCTTCGAGCGACCGCGTTTGCCTTCTCTGCGCACGACGTGGGTGGCCATCCGCGGGTTCCCGACACGCTCAGGTTCAAATGCGATCGCCTCACAGGTTAGCCAGGGTGACGGTGACAACACACAAGAAGGGGGGCGTACCATGAGCATCGCATCGTCGGCGACCGAAGCAAGGAAATGGTGGTTTCCAACCGCCTACACCATTCTGTTCGGACTTATCGTGCTCGTCGCAGCGCTGACCTGGATCATTCCGGCCGGCCAGTACCAACGGGTGCAAAACCCCGCACTGGACCGCGAAGTTCCAGTCGCCGGTACATATACCGTGAGCGAACCGGATCCGCAGGGCGTATTCGACGTCATCATGGCCCCAATCGGCGGGCTTTATAACCCCGTGACCAATGCGGCCAACGCCATCGACGTTGCGCTCTTCGTGCTCATTATCGGCGGGTTCATCGGTGTCGTCGCCTCCACCGGAGCAATCAACTCCGGTATCAGCAGTGCCATGAGGTCACTCAAGGGCCGCGAGAAGTGGATGATCCCGGTGCTTATGGCGCTGTTCGCCTTCGGCGGCACGACGTACGGCATGGCTGAGGAGACGCTTGCCTTCTATGTGCTCCTGATCCCGATCATGATCGCGGCGCGGTACGATGCCGTGACCGCGGTGGCGATCATCCTGCTTGGTGCAGGCGTCGGCGTGTTGGGCTCCACGGTCAACGCCTTTGCCACAGTCATTGCGTCCGACGCCGCGGGTATCCCTTTCACCCAGGGAATCGTGCTGCGCTTCGTCATTTTGGGGCTCTCCTGGCTCGCCTGCGTCATCTATGTCATGCGCTATGCAGAGCGCGTCCGGATCGACCCCAGCCGCTCCCTCGTCTATGATCGCAAGGCGGACAACGAGGCGCATTTTCTTGCCGCACATGGCGGCGAGGCACTTGAATTTACCGGCCTGCACAAGGTCGTGCTTGTGGTGTTCGCACTCACCTTCGTGGTCATGATCTGGGGCGTGCTGCGGGCCGGATGGTGGATGGGCCAGATGAGCGGCCTTTTCCTGGCCTCGGCAATCCTCATTGGCCTGATCGCGCGTCCTGGCGAGGAGAAATTCGTCGACGCCTTCGTCAACGGGGCGCGCGACCTTCTGGGTGTGGCGCTGATCATCGGCCTCGCGCGCGGCATCGTCGTGATCATGGATGCAGGAAAGATAACCGATACGATCCTGCACTGGGCTGAACTCTCGGTTGCGGGACTGGGAGAGGTCGCGTTCATCAACGTGATCTACTGGATCAATGTCCTACTCTCCTTCTTCGTGCCGTCTTCCTCCGGGCTGGCCGTTCTGTCGATGCCGATCATGGCACCCGTCGCGGACTTCGCAGGGGTCGGTCGCAACCTCGTCGTCACCGCCTATCAATCGGCCAACGGCCTGGTGAACCTGATCAACCCGACATTTGCCGTGGTGATGGGCGCGCTCGCCATCGGCCGCGTCCCCTATGAGCGCTGGCTCCGATTCATGGCGCCGCTGCTCCTCATACTCACCGTCATCATCATGGCCAGCCTCAGCGCAGCCGTGCTGCTCGCTGCCTGAAGGAGAACCAGGATGACCATTACCTACGGCGTTCATTCCGAGGTCGGCAAGCTCAGACGCGTTCTGGTCGACCGGCCGGGCGCAGCCCTTACCCGCCTAACCCCTGGCAATTGTCATGAACTGCTCTTCGACGACGTTATCTGGGTCAAGCAGGCCCGTGTCGAGCACATGACGTTCGTCGATGCGATCCGCCATCGCGGCAGCGAAGTCGTCTTCCTGCGCGAGGCGTTGGCGCAGACGATGCAGGATATGGAGGCGCGCCGCTGGTTGTTGGAGCGGCGGGTCAACGTGAACACTGTGGGTGTCGGGCTTGCCGACGATCTCTGCGCCCACCTGATGGAAATCAATTCCGACGATCTGTCGCTCATCCTCATGGGCGGCATGAGCAGGGCGGAACTGCCGGTCGCGCCAACCGGCGTGCTGGCGCCGGTCCTGCGGCCGCAGGATTTCTTGCTTCCCCCGCTCCCGAACCATTTGTTTACGCGCGACACGACGTGCTGGATCTATGGCGGTGTCACGCTCAACCCCATGCGCTGGAATGCCCGCAAGCTCGAGACGGTGAACATTGCCGCCGTCTATCGTTTTCATCCGGACTTTCGCAACGCCGGCTTTCCTGTCTGGTGGGGCGACCCGGATGAGGACTACGGACTGGCTACCGCAGAGGGCGGAGATGTCATGCCGCTTGGAAACGGCCTCGTGCTGATAGGTATGGGAGAGCGCACCACGCCGCAGGCCGTGGGGCAGATCGCGCGCGCCCTGTTCGCCAAAGGGGCCGCTGAACGCGTCATCGCGTGCAAACTGCCCGTCGAGCGCGCCTCCATGCATCTCGATACCGTGTTTACCTTTTGCGATCGCGACCTGGTGACGTTGTTTTCGGACGTTGTGGACGGCATCACCGCCTACTCGCTGCGGCCGGGTGCGAAGGCCGGGGAAATCGACGTGCGGCAGGAGACGGGCCATCTTACGGAGGTTGTGGCGCGGGCGCTCAGCCTCAAGAAGCTGCGGGTGGTGCAGACTGGCGGTGATGCCTATGTGGCCGAGCGCGAGCAATGGGACGACGGAAACAATGTCGTCGCCCTCGAGCCTGGCGTGGTCGTTGCCTATGACCGCAACACCTATACCAACACGCAACTGCGCAAGGCTGGCGTGGAGGTCATCACGGTGCCCGGCGCCGAGCTCGGCCGCGGCCGAGGCGGCGGCCATTGCATGACTTGTCCGCTGATCCGCGATCCGATCTAGGGAGGAAAGAATGCCCGTCAATCTTGTCGGCCGCAGCGTGCTCAAGCTATTCGATTTTTCACCGGACGAAATCCGTTTTCTGCTGCGGCTCTCCGCATCGCTCAAACAGGCCAAGTATGGCGGTTACGAACAGCAACGGCTCAAAGGAAAGAACATCGCGCTGATCTTCGAGAAGGATTCAACGCGTACCAGGACCGGCTTCGAGGTCGCCGCCTACGATCAGGGTGCGCATGTCACCTATCTCGGCCCGTCAGGAACGCAGATCGGCAAGAAGGAGTCGATGAAGGATACCGCCCGGGTGCTTGGACGCATGTATGATGGTATCGAGTATCGCGGCTTTGGCCAGGTACAGGCCGAGACACTCGCCGCTCATGCCGGCGTGCCTGTCTATAATGGCCTGACGGACGAGTTCCATCCGACGCAGATTCTCGCCGATTTTCTGACCATGCGCGAGTACACGCGCAAGCACCTGTCGCAACTCTCCTTCTGCTTCCTCGGCGATGCCGGCAACAATATGGGCAATTCGCTCCTCACCGGAGCGACGTTGATCGGCATGGACGTGCGGCTTGGTGCGCCGAAGACGTGTTGGCCGGACGAGGCGTTGGTCGATCAATGCCGGGCCGTGGCGGAGAAGACCGGAGCACGGATTACGCTCACGGAGGATCCTCAGGAAGCGTCGAAAGGGTGCGACTTCGTCTATACCGATGTCTGGGTCTCGATGGGCGAACCTGATTCGGTCTGGGACGAGCGCATCAGGCTTTTGACACCCTACCGCGTCACCGCCGATCTGATGCGCGCCACGGGCAATCCCCACGCCAAGTTCATGCACTGTCTTCCGGCCTTTCACAACCGCGAGACCGAGATCGGTGAGAAGATTTATGAGCAATACGGCATCGACTGCATGGAAGTGACGGAAGAAGTCTTCGAGTCGCATGCTTCCATCGTCTTTGACCAGGCGGAAAACCGCATGCATACAATCAAGGCGATTCTCGTCGCCACATTGGGAGTGTGATCATGCGGGTCGTTGTTGCGCTGGGCGGCAACGCCCTTCTCAAGCGAGGCGAGCCTATGACGGCGGAGGTGCAGCGCGCCAATGTGCGCAAGGCTGCGGCGGCGCTTGCCGACCTTGCCGCGCATCACGACATCGTCGTGGCGCATGGAAGCGGACCGCAGGTCGGTCTGCTTGCCCTTCAGGCGGCGGCGCTGAAGGATATTGCTCCCTACCCCCTCGACGTCATCAGTGCCGAGAGCATCGGCATGATCGGCTATCTGGTCGAGCAGGAACTGGCCAATGCGCTTCCGCAAGCCGCAAGGCTGGCGACATTGCTGACCCATATCGAGGTTGACCCGGACGATCCCGCCTTCGGCCGGCCGGAAAAACCTATCGGTCAGATCTACGATTGGTCAGAAGCCGAGAGCGCACGCATTGCGCATGGCTGGCCGATGACAGAAGAGGCGCCCGGGCGGTGGCGGCGGGTGGTGCCGTCACCCCTGCCGAAACGCATCGTCCAGATGGAGGTAATCCGCCTGCTGGTCGATGCTGGTGTGGTGACGATCTGCGTCGGTGGTGGTGGTATTCCCGTCATTCGGGACATCTCGGGCGGCCTTCAGGGCGTGGAGGCCGTTATCGACAAGGATCGTGCTGCCGGCCTGCTCGCCGCGGACCTCGCCGCCGATGCATTCCTGATGCTGACCGACGTCGATGCCGTCTATCTCGACTGGGGCACGCCACAACAGCGTCCGGTTCGAGCGGCGCAACCGGCCGAGTTGGCGGCTTTTGCGTTTCCGCCCGGGTCCATGGGGCCAAAAGTGGAAGCCGCTTGCCAGTTCGCCGGGACACCCGGCCGGATCGCGGGCATCGGACGCCTGGAAGATGCCCGCGCGATTCTGGAGGGCAAAGCCGGCACGATCGTCAAGTCGGCATAGTGGTTGGCCGACCGCTTCCCACGCTACGCTGATGCCGCGCGAAGCCAGAACTTGATCTGGATTAAAGATTCACGCGCGTTTGGCGGCGAGGTTGCACATCTAAACATTGTCTCTTCCAAAGCCTTGATCAGTGCGGCAGAACCCCTGTAGCCCGCTGTGATGGACGTCTGGACGGGCTCATACGGACGAGGAAAAATGAGTTCACCGCACTCCCATCACGATCACCGGAATCATAACCATCATGCAACCGGCGAAGCAGCGCAGGAAGCCGGGCAAGGTGCTTCCAGCATCGTTTCTGCGGCAGGGTCCAGCCATTCGGATCACGCCGGCCACGATCACGGCGCCATGGTCGCGGACTTTCGCCGCCGGTTTTGGGTGACCCTCGTGCTTACCCCTCCGGTGCTACTGCTCTCTCCGATGATAAGAGACTGGCTCGGGCTCTCGGACGTGCTCTCCTTCCCAGGCGACGGATGGGTCCTGTTCGCATTGTCGACCATCGCCTACTTCTATGGTGGCTGGCCCTTTCTGACCGGTTTCTTCTCCGAGCTGCGCAAGGGGCAGCCCGGCATGATGACACTCATCGCGCTGGCGATCTCGGCTGCGTACTTTTTCTCCGCCGCTGTCACGTTCGGTTTTCCGGGCGAAGCGTTCTACTGGGAGCTCGTCACCCTCATCGCCATCATGCTGCTCGGTCACTGGATCGAAATGCGCTCCGTGATGGGCGCGTCGCGTGCCCTGGAAGAGCTCGTTCGCCTCTTGCCCGATAGCGCGACCCGCATCGACGACGACGGCAAGATGCACGAGGTACCGATCTCCGATCTCAATCCCGGTGATCGCGTCATCGTCCGCCCGGGCGCCAAGGTTCCGGTCGACGGCGAAATCGTCGAGGGCTCGTCCGGCTTCAACGAGGCGATGCTGACGGGCGAATCGCGTCCCGTCACCAAGACGGTCGGCGCAACGGCGATCGGCGGTGCGATCAACGGCGCCAACGCCGTGACCATCAAAGTGACGAAGACAGGCGATGCGACCTATCTCGCTCAGGTCATCGATCTGGTGAAGAAAGCCCAGGCAACGCGTTCGCGGACACAGGATATCGCCAACAGGGCGGCCGCCTGGCTGACCTACATCGCCCTGGTCGTCGGCTTCGGAACGCTGTTCGTCTGGTGGCTTTGGCTTGGCGCGCCGCTTGAGTTCGCACTGGAACGCATGGTCACCGTGATGGTCGTGGCTTGCCCGCATGCCCTTGGGCTTGCCGTGCCGCTGGTGGTCGCCGTCAGCACATCGCTGAGCGCCAGCAATGGTCTTCTGATCCGTGACCGGGCGGCGTTCGAACGTGCCCGCAATCTCCAGGCAGTCGTTTTGGACAAGACCGGCACACTGACCGAGGGGCGCTTCGGCGTCAGCGACGTCGTGCTGCTCGCGGGTGGCGACGAGAACGCCGAGCTTGCCTTTGCCGCGGCAGCTGAGAGTCAGTCCGAGCACCCGATCGCTCACGGCATCGTGGCTGAAGCGAAACGCAGGAATATCAACATTGAGAAAGCCAGCGAGGTGAGCAATATCACGGGCGAAGGCATTGTCGCGAAGGTCGACGGGCAGGACATTCGCATCGTCAGCCCCGGCCATCTTGCACGACAGGGCAAACCCATCACACATGAAAGGCTGAAGCAGCTCGAAGCGCAGGGCAAAACGGTGGTGGCGCTGGTGCGCAACGGCGAAGCGCGTGCGCTCTTCGCGCTCGCCGACATCGTCCGACCGGAATCGAAAGACGCCATCGCGGAACTCACCCAGCTCGGCATCAAATCAGTCATGTTGACGGGCGACGCAAAGGGTGTAGCCGAGAGCGTGTCGAAGGAACTAGGGATCGCCGAGTACTTCGCGGAGGTTCTGCCCGATCAGAAGTCCGACAAGATCAAGGAGCTTCAGGCTCGGGGCCTCTCGGTGGCAATGGTCGGTGACGGCGTCAACGATGCACCGGCGCTCGTCCAGGCGGACCTCGGCGTGGCCATTGGAGCCGGCACGGATGTGGCCGTGGAGTCGGCGGATGTCGTGCTCGTCAAGAGCGATCCGCGCGATGTCGCGGCAATCCTCGGTCTGTCACGTGCGACCTACCGAAAGATGGTGCAGAACCTCATCTGGGCAACCGGCTACAATACCATAGCCATCCCGATGGCCGCCGGCATCACGTTCGGCACGGGCTTTCTGATGACGCCGGCCATAGCCGCGGTGTTCATGTCAGCCAGCACCATCATCGTTGCCATCAATGCGCAGTTCCTGCGTTTTTACAGGCGCCAAGGCATGAAGGCCGCTTCATGACAAGTGTCCGCTCTTTGAGCCGCTCGCCAGACCAGCCAGGCCTCAGCCTGTTCCTGGCCGTCACCGTTCCTGACATCTCAAATGGCACGGGGGATCGGATTCTTGTTGACGAGGCTTACCCTCGCGCATCCTCACCATTGACCTCGCCAGCGATGGCTGGTGCAGGGTGGCCTCGAATGCCCGAAAGATTCGGCCAGCTCTTCGTTTCGCCCAATCTGCGGATGTCGACGATGCCCGATCGCTCGGGCTGCGGGTTGGGCAGCAGGTCGCATCGGCATGGATCTGGCTGAACCAACCCGACTGAGCTGGAGCGCGCTCTCAGCGGTACTCGTCGCGATGTTCGCGATCACCGTCGGCTATGGTGTCGCGTTGCCGATCCTGCCCTTCCTGATCGAGCAGATCGCCGGCAGGAGCACGCCGCAGGCTCTTTCATGGCACACGGGGCTGCTGACGGGCGTCTACATCATCGCGATCTTCGTCGGCGCGCCGGTCTGGGGACGCATTTCCGATCGCTGCGGCCGCAAGCCGATCATCCTCATGGGCCTTCTGGGTTTTGCCGCGACCACCGGATTGTTCGCCGTCACCGCAAGCCTGCCTCTTCTCTATCTCGGCCGCTTTCTTGCCGGGTTCTTCGCCGCCGCCATCACCCCGGTCGCGTATGCGCTGATCGGCGACTATGCCCCGTCGAAAGAATGGCGCGCCCATCGCTTCGCGCTGATCAACATCGCGGGCACCGCCGGCTTCTTCATCGGGCCTTTGCTCGGAGGGCTGGCGGTGCGTGTCGCTGGAAGCCTCTGGGCACTCCCTCCCGACAGCTCGCTGGCAATGCCATTGCTCACGGCGACAGGCCTGGCCGTGATCGCGGCCGTGTTGGTGCTTTTCCTCCTTCCCTCCGGAACGCGGCGCGAGAGCGGCGATGCATCAACGGACGCCACACAGCTCGAACGGCGGGCGATGCTGCGGCTCCTGGTGATTGCGCTGGTGACGGCGCTCGCGATCGGCGTTTTCGAAGTCGGACTTGCGCTCCGCGGAAAGGTCCTCGGCCTAGATGCCGCACATATCGGCATCATGTTCGCCGAATGCAGCCTCGTGATGGCGGTCGTCCAGGCTCTGGTGTTCTCGCCTCTCATCAAGCCGGAGCTCACGCGCTGGTTCATCGCGCCTGGTTTGGCGACGCTTGCCATCGGGCTGGTCGTCGTTTCGGTCGTTAGCACCTCGGTATTGATGTCGGTCGCCGTCGCGCTGGTGGCCGCGAGTGCCGGCATGCTGTCTCCGGTCGCAACCTACTGGGCGTCGTTCGGCATCCCGACCAGCCAGGGAGCGCAACTCGGCCGCATGACCGCCGCCGCGAGTTTTGGTCAGGCTCTGGGATCGGTCGCAGGCGGCGCGCTGTTCAATCTGCCGATCCTGCCCGATGCGAGCTTCGTCCTCGCCGCGCTGATTGTTCTGGGCACACTGCTGGCCAGTATCCGGCTGCCCCGGCTCCTGATGCCGGAACCGGCAGCGAGCCGATAACTGCCGAAACAGGAATACGCGCAATTGCGCGTGTCTTGCGATACGCTTAGACGGCGACCGTCACGATTGGCGGGCGAGCATGGCTTTGAAACGATAAAGGGCAATCGCGACGAAGCCCGCGCCAAGGCCCGCCATGATCAGAAGATCGCGCCAGACCACATCGAGACCGGCGCCGCGGTAGAGTACAGCTTGTGCGAAACGCACGAAATGCGTGGACGGCGAAAGGTCCAAAATCAGCTGCAGGGCTCGGGGCATGCTCTCGAACGGTGTGAACGAGCCGGACAACAGGAACATCAGCACGAAGACCGGGATGGAGAGCAGCGCAAATTGCGGCATGGAGTTTGCGACCGTGGCGAGCAGGATGCCGAGCGACGTCACGGCGAACAGATAAATGGCCGTTCCGGCAAGAAAAAGCTCGATCGAACCGACGATCTGTGTGCGCAGGACAACCTCGACCACGACGTGAAGGGAAAACGCCGCGGCCAGCAATATGACCAGCCCGTTTGCCCAGATCTTGCCCGCGATGATCTCGCTGGCGCTCACCGGCATAACCAGAAGATGCTCGATCGTGCCATGCTCCCGTTCCCGCATCACCGCGGCACCGACCAGAATGATGGCAAGGATGGTGACGTTGTTGATGACGCCCATGCTTGCCGTGAAGCTGATGGCTTCGAGGTTCGGGTTGAACATCGCGCGGATCACCGCGGTGACCGGGGCGAGCGTCTCGACGGAGGCCTGCTTGAGGAAGCGTGTTGTCTCCTGCGCGACGATCTCCTGGATATAGGCGGTGCCGACGCCGGCCTGTGAGATGCTGGTGGCATCGACATTGACCTGAATGGCCGGGTTGCGGCCGGCGAGAAAATCGGCTTCCAGACCATGCGGAATGTCGAGAACGAACGTGAAGGCGCCCTTGTCCATCAAGCCGTCGAGGCTCGAGCGGTCGATTTCGACCGCCGGCCGGAAATAGGGAGGCCGGAGCGCGTCCTTGATCCGGCCCGAGAGGGTCGAGCGATCGCCGTCGATGACGGCCACCTTGGCGTCGTTGACGTCGGTTCGCATCGCTGTCGCTTCGGAATAGACAGCGAAGGTGAAGACGTAGGCGATGAGCACCACCATCACGACGTCGCGCGACAGACTGGCGAATTCCTTGACGCCGAGACGGAAGGCGTTTTCGATCCAGCGCCGCATCGCTACGCCCCCTGCTTGCGGATCAAGAGCCGCGCCAGCAGCAGGAATCCAAGCGCGAACGCCGCCAGCACCAGAAGCTCGCGGGCGAACGCTGGCGTGTCGAGACCTTTGGCGAACACGCCGAGGCTGATGGTCTGGAACCAAAGCGGCGGGAATGACAGGCCCATGATGCGGCCCGGCCCCTCGAGCGAGGAGGCCGGGATCAGGAAGCCCGAATAATGCGCTGCGGTCATCGCCGTCAGAATGGCGGTGCCGAATATCGCGGCGACCTGGGTCGAGACGAAGGCGGAAACGAGAAGCCCGAATGCCGTCGCGGCGTAGACATAGACCAGGGCTGCGAGCGAGAGCGCCAGCAGCGAGCCCTTCGGCACGACGCCCAGCACGCCACCGGCGAAAGCCAGCAGGCTGAGATAGCTCAGGACGCCGATCACAACATAAGGGAGCTGCTTGCCGAGTAGATACTCGCCGACCGTCGCCGGCGACGCATAGACATTCGCGATCGACCCCATCTCCTTTTCCCGCACAACCCCGAGGGCGGTCAGCATCGCCGGGAAGATGATCAGCAGCAGCATGATCGATCCCGGCGTGATCGCGAAGACGGAACGGAAATCCTGATTGTAACGAAAGCGCGGCTCGACCCGCAGCGTCTCGGCCGGCAGTCCGTTGGCGCCACGAGGGGCGCGCGCCAGCTCGCCGGCATAGGTCTGAAGCGTGCCAAGAATGTAGGCGCGCGCGGTCTCGGCGGGAAAGGTATTGCCGCCGTCGAGCCAGAAGCCGACCTCGGGCCGGCGGCCTTGCAAGAGGTCGCGGCCGAAGCCGGGCGGGACGTCGATGGCGAATTTCAGCTCGCCGGCGCGCAGGCGCCGGTCGATCTCGACATCGTCGTTCAGACGTGCCTGCTCGACGAAGTACCGCGAGTTCGAGAACTGGTCGAGAAACGCGCGGCTTTCCAGAGATTGGTCGCGGTCGAGCGCCGCGTAGCGCAAACGTTCGATATCAAACGATATCCCGTAGCCGAACGCCGCCATCAGCAGCAGCGGACCGATCAGCGCGAAGGCCAGCCGGATGCGATCCCGGCTGAGCTCGAGCGCCTCCCGGCGTGCAAACGTCCAGATCCGCTTCATCGAAGCAAGGCGCGGCGTTTGCGCCACCTCGGCATTGTTGTTCAGCCTCACTGAGGTCGGCTCGACCACGCCAACCGCTTCATCAGTCACGGACGGCTCGCCGGCACCCGTGCCCGCCGCATCTTCCAAATAGGCGACGAAGGCATCCTCGAGGCTTGCGGCCTTACGTGCGGCCTGGAGCTCGCGTGGCGCGCCGACCGCCAGCACGCGGCCCGCATGCATGAGAGAGACGCGGTCGCAGCGCTCGGCCTCGTTCATGAAATGCGTCGAGATGAAGATCGTCACCCCGTCGCGGCGCGACATTTCGAGCAGGAGGCTCCAGAAGCGGTCGCGGGCCGCCGGATCGACGCCCGATGTGGGCTCGTCCAGGATCAGGACGTCCGGCCGATGCAGGCACGCCGCCGCCAGTTGAAGACGCTGGCGCATGCCCAAGGGCAAGGCGTCCGGCAGCATCTCGGCGACATTACCGAGCTCGAAGCGCGACAAGGCCTCATCGACCCGCTCACCCAGCCCCTTGCCGCCGATGCCGCAGAGTCGTCCGTGCAGTTCGAGATTGCCGCGCACGGTCAGCTCTTCGTAAAGCGAAAAAGATTGCGAGACATAGCCGATCCGCGTCCTCGCCGAGATGTCGCGCGCATCGACCGGCTTGCCCAGGAGCTCGGCACGGCCTTCGGTCGCGGGAAGCAGCCCGGTCAGCATCTTCATCGTCGTCGTCTTGCCGCAGCCATTGGAGCCGAGGAAGCCGAAGATCTCGCCGCGCTCGATGCGAAAGCTGACATGGTCGACCGCGGTGAAATCGCCAAAGCGCATGGTCAGGCCTTCGGCCACGATGGCCGGCGGTCCGCCGTCGGGTTTGAGACGCGGCACGGACGGCGCCGCGCGCGCCCCGCGCCGTTCCGGACGCTGTAGCTCGATATAGGCCTGTTCGAGAGTGGTGGCGCCGGCGCGCGCAAGCAGGTCCGTCTGACTTCCTTCAGCGATGATCGCGCCATCGTCGATCGCCACGATACGATCGAAGGCGCCAGCCTCCTCCATGTAGGCGGTCGCCACGATCACCGTCATGGTCGGCCGCTCGGCCTGGATACGTCCGATCAACGTCCAGAACTGGCGGCGCGACAACGGATCGATCCCGGTCGTCGGTTCGTCCAGAATGAGGAGATCGGGATCATGAACCAGCGCGCAGCACAGCCCGAGCTTCTGCTTCATCCCGCCGGAGAGTTTCCCCGCCGGTCGTTCGGCGAAGGGAAACAGCCCCGTGACCCGCATGAGCTCGTCGATCCGTCGACGCCGACCATCGTCCGGCTGGGTGTAGAGCCGGGCGAAAAAGTCGATGTTCTCGTAGACCGACAAGGTCGGATAGAGATTGCGTCCGAGCCCTTGCGGCATATAGGCGATGCGGGGCGCGGCCTCGTTGCGGTGCGCCGCCGAAGCCATGTCGCCGCCCAGCACATTGACCGAACCGCGCTGAATGCGGCGAACCCCCGCGATCAAGCCGAGCAAGGTCGACTTGCCGACCCCATCCGGGCCGACGATGGCGAGCTTGCACCCGGGCAGAACGGTCAGAGCCAGATTGCGAAGAGCGATCACCTTCCCATAGGCATGCTGGACGCCCGACAGGCTGACGGCTGTGGCGGGCTCAGCCTCCATCGGGCAGCCTCGGCGCAAGTTCGGTCGGCCAAAGCGCGTCTGGGGTCACCGGAACATAGGCGTTGCCGGTCATCCCCGCCTTGACATAGCCGCGCTCGGAGGTGACCAGCGCCGGGTCGAGATGCAGCTTGACGCGATACATCAGCTTCTCGCGCTCGTTCGCCGTCTCCACGAATTTCGGTGTGAACTGCGCGTCGGCCGAAACGAACGACACGATCGCCGGCAAGACGTAGCCGCCTGGGCCGTCCAGCACGAGGCGGGCCTGCGAGCCCACCGCCACACGACCGGCGGAGGCCGTCGGAAGATAGATCGTCATATGGGCGTCCGAGAGGTCGAAGACCGTCAATATGCGCCCCCCGGCGCCGACGACCTCGCCGGTTCGGGCGAGACGGTACTCGACGCGGCCGGATACCGGGGCCTTCAACGTCATGTCGGCAATGGCGGCTTCGATCTGGCTGACCTGCGCCTCGGCAACCTCGACCGAGGCCTTGGCGTCCTCAACCGCGGCTTTAGCGGTCTGCAGAGACGCGCTTGAGATGTCGCGTTGCGCCGTGCGGCGATCGAGCTCGGCCTGGGTCGAAGTGTTCGTTCGCATGAGGTTGACGACCCGCTGGAGTTCGATTCGCGCAAGATTGAGTTCAGCCTCGCGCAGGGCAACACTCGCTTGCGCACTGGCGACGCTCTGATGGCTGCGATGGACGGCGGCGCGCGCGGCCGTCAACTGGGCCTGGATCTCGCTCGTATCGAGGCGGGCAAGCACGTCGCCCTTGTTGACGTTCGCGCCCTCGTCGACCAGGACTTCAGCCAGTCGCCCGGCATACTTGCTGGTGATGTCGACCCGCTCGACCTCGATCCTTCCATTCACTCGCGCCAGACCTGCTGGAACCCGGTTCTGCGTACCGAGCCAATAGACATAGCCGCCGGCCACAGCAGTGCCAACCAACACGGCGACGACTACAACGGATGATCTGCGCACCTTAGATTCCCTTAAACAGCGAGCGCCCGTCGAGCAGGCCTATCCGGCGATTTTCGATCCGCATCATTCGACCAGAGCGAGACCTGGCTTTCGCGGTGCCTCGCGCTCGAGACCCGTGGTCAGCTTGGCGAGCTCGTCGGGGCCGAGCGTCTCGCGCGCAAGAAGCTCGCGCGCACTGGTATCGAGCACGGATCGGTTGCGCTCGAGGATCGCGCGTGCCTTCTGGAAGGCGCTGTCAATCAGGTCTTTCACCATGTGATCGATGGCCTCGGCCGTCTCATCACTATAGGTGCGCGGCCGCCAGACCGGGGTCTGTCCGACGAGGAAGCTGCCGGTCTCCGGTTCATATGCGACCTGTCCGAGCTCCTTCGACATGCCGAACCGGACCACCATGTTGCGTGCGATGTCCGTCGCCTTGACGAGATCGTCCGCCGCGCCTGTCGAAATCTCGTCGAACACCAGGCTTTCGGCGGCCCGACCGCCAAGCAGCACCGCCATGCGATCCTGCAATTCGGACTGGCTCATGAGGAAGCGATCCTCGGTCGGCCGCTGGAGCGTGTAGCCGAGCGCAGCAATGCCGCGCGGGATGATCGAGACCTTCTGCACCACGTCGGTCTGGGGAAGCGCCATGGCGACGAGCGCATGCCCCATCTCGTGATTGGCGACGATCTGGCGCTCGCGTGGAATGAGAATCCGGCTTTTCTTCTCCAGGCCGGCGACGATACGTTCCACGGCCTGCGTGAAATCGTCGAGCACGGTGGCGCTCGCGCCGCGGCGCGTGGCCACAAGCGCGGCTTCGTTGACCAGATTGGCGAGATCGGCGCCAGTGAAGCCGGGCGTGAGCGCCGCGACCGCCGCGACGTCGAGTTCGGGCGCCACGCTGATCTTCTTCAGGTGCACGTTCAGTATGTCGATCCGGCCCTGACGATCGGGGCGGTCGACCAGAACCTGGCGATCGAAGCGACCTGCGCGCAGCAACGCGGGATCGAGAATCTCTGGCCGGTTCGTCGCGGCGAGAACGATAATGCCGACGCTCGGGTCGAAGCCGTCCATCTCGGCGAGCAGCTGATTGAGCGTCTGCTCCTTCTCGTCATGTCCACCGCCCGGCATATCGACGCCGCGGGCGCGACCGAGCGCATCGAGTTCGTCGATGAAGACGATGGCCGGGGCCTGCGCGCGCGCCTGCTGGAACAGGTCGCGCACGCGCGAAGCGCCGACGCCGACGAACATCTCGACGAATTCGGAACCGGTAATCGAAAAGAAGCGAACCCCCGATTCCCCGGCGACGGCACGCGCCAGAAGCGTCTTGCCGGTTCCGGGCGGACCGACGAGAAGCAGGCCCTTGGGAATGCGCGCGCCGAGCCGGCCATAGGTTGCCGGGTCCTTTAGGAAGCCGACGACTTCGGCGAGCTCCTGCTTGGCTTCATCGACGCCCGCCACATCGGCGAAGGTCACCTTTACAGACTTCTCGCCATAGACTTTCGCCCGGCTGCGCCCGATGCTCATCAGGCCGCCATGCTGTCCGGCCATCATCGGCCGCAGCAGGAATATCCAGATCAACACGAAAATCGCAGCCGGCATCAGCCAGGAGAGCAGGTTTTCGAAGAGGCCCGGCGCGGGTTTGCCGGAGAAGGAAATGTTGCTCTTGGTTAGCACGTCGGCGATCTGCGGATCGACGCGAACCGTGGAGAAATGCTGGGGCGCATCCTTCTCGATAGGCGGCTTGTAAGCGCCGGTGATCTCCGTCGGTCCGACCACCAGGTCGGCGACGCCGTCCCTTTCGATCAGGCTCTGGAACTCGCTGTACGGAATGACCTCGATGTGGCCTTGGCCGACAAGCAGATCCCGGATCAGCAGAACGGCAAAGAAGACCGCAATAAAATACAAGATGTCGAACTTGAAGACCCGCTTCGCGGGCGCTTTGTTCTCATTCTCCATGGGCCGCATTCCCGTACTTCTCTCGCGCGCGACGGCCAATGCGATTTATGTCATCAGCCAGGCGCGTTATGGATCGCCGCGTCTATTGAGCATCAGGATCGACAAGGTTCTCTGCTAAAAGTCACTTGAAGCCTGCTTGGTCGTCAAAATGCGCGCCTGGGAAGGCCGGAACTTTAACTCAGATCAAGATTGCGTCCGGAAAGGTGCTGGCCGGAGCCTTTATGCATCCCTTCGTGCATGACCGGAAATGCCGTTCGCACGCGAGGCCGAGTTGGCACGCAATGGCAAGAACTTAATCTCGATTAAAGAATCGAGCTTCCGTGCGGGCTTTATCTGAGACCTGTCTTCGCCTTTGGGCAAGAAATCATGAGCTGACCGCGCGTCGTGCTGCACGCCGGAACGAGACTGCGAAAGAACGATGATGGCCCCTGCCACAGCCCAGATGACTTCCGTCCCCGTCATCATTGCTCTCCCCGGCAATGAAGCATTTGCGCAAGCACTTGCGAACGCTGGCGCCGGCGAGCTGGGGGCGATCGAGACGCGCAGTTTCCCGGACGGCGAGAGCTATGTCCGCCTCGCGTGCGACGTCGCAGCAAAATCGGTTCTTCTGGTCTCGACGCTCGCTCGCCCCGATGAGGGCTTCCTCCGGCTCGTCTTTCTCGCTGACGCGGCCCGATCGCTCGGCGCCACCGCGGTGACGTTGATCGCTCCATATCTGGCCTATATGCGGCAGGATCGGCGTTTCCGGTCGGGTGAGGCCATCACCTCCCGAACCTTTGCGCGCCTGATCTCGTCCAGCTTCGACCGGCTCGTCACCGTCGATCCGCACCTGCACCGCTATCCGGCGCTGTCCGCGCTCTATGAAATCCCGGCGCTGACGCTGCATGCGGCGCCGCTCCTGGCGGAGTGGATCGCCGCGTCGGTTGCCGATCCGCTGATCATCGGTCCGGACGAGGAAAGCGAGCAATGGGTGTCGGCCATCGCCGCAAAGATCGGCGCGCCGCATGCGGTGCTGCGTAAGATCCGGCATGGCGACCGCGACGTCGAGATCGCGTTTCCCGACCTCTCCTCATCGAGCGGGCTGCAGCCCGTCCTGGTCGACGACATCGCCTCCTCCGGCAATACGCTCATCGAGGCGGCGCGAAAGCTGCCGCCGCTTGGATTCGCACGACCCGACGTCGCTGTCGTGCACGGCATCTTCGCCGGTGATTCCTATACGCGCCTGGCGCCGCTCTGCGGCAGGATCGTCTCCTCCGATTCGGTCAGTCATCCGAGCAACGCGATCGGGCTCGCCCGACTGGTCACGGATGCGCTGGCCATCGCCGACGCTCCCGATCCTGAACTCGTTCGTCATCGACGCCCGCCCGAGCCGCTCGACGACGTCGAACGCGCCGGCATCGATTCCTTTCCCGCCAGCGATCCTCCGTCGTGGACCGGCGGGGTTGAGTGATGCCATCGGCATCGGAAAGCAGACACATCCAGGAAAGGCAGCAGCGCATGGCCGCGACGACGTCCACAGCCTTCGAACACTCCCCATCATTCGAACATTGGCGTGCCGGCTACGGCCCGATCACGCATAGCGACGAAACCGTCGAGCGCATTCGCGCTCTTGCGCAGTCGCCGAAGCAGAACCCGGACGCGCTTTACCGCCTGCTTGCCGCTGCCGACCGGCTGACCTCCGCCGCGATGTGGACGGTGGTTCACATGACCTATGCCAAGCGCGTCGACCTCTCCGGCGCGTCGCTGCCGCTAGAAGCCTTCAAAGCAACCCCTGAAGGCCATACCGGCGGTTCCCTGAACATGGTGCCGGCCTTTGTCGGCTACCTTGCCGCGAACACGCTCTCGGCCACCACCCGCTCCTGGGTGATGGGACAGGGCCATTGCGTCGCGGCGATCGAGGCGCTCAACGCGCTGACCGGCGACGTTTCGGATGCGCAGAAAGGGCGCTATGACCGGAGCGAGAAAGGGTTGTCCCGGCTCGCCGCCGACTTCTATTCCTATGCTATCAATGCCGAGGGCCGTCCGGCGGTGCCGATCGGCAGCCATGCCGGACCGAACACGGCCGGCGCCATTTCCGAGGGCGGATATCTCGGCTTCGCCGAGGTCCAGTACGTCCATGCCCCGCTACCCGGAGAGAGCCTGGTCGCTTTCGTGAGCGATGGCGCCTTCGAGGAGCAGCGCGGCTCGGACTGGACGGCGCGCTGGTGGCGAGCTGAGGATAGCGGTCTCGTCGTGCCGATCATGATCCTTAACGGCCGACGCATCGAGGAGCGGGCGCAGATTGCGCAGCAGGGCGGCGCCGATTGGCTCGCTGATCATCTCAGGCTCAACGGATTCGATCCGTTCGAGATCGACGGTCGCGATCCCGCGGCCTTCGTCTGGGCGATCCTGACGGCCGAGGAGCGCCTTGGCCGTTTTGCGGGCGATCCCGCCCGCGTCTATCCCGCTCCCATTCCCTACGCCATTGCCAATACCGTGAAAGGCTTCGGCTTTCCAGGCGCTGGCACGAACGCCGCGCACAATCTCCCGCTTGCCGGAAATCCGTCCCGCGACGAGGCCGCGCGAACTGCGTTCAACGAAGCGGCGCGGGTTCTGTTCGTCCCGCAGGAGGAGATCGCCGAGGCCGTTTCAGCAATTGCGATTCACCAGGAGCAGAAGCGTCCCCCGGAGAGCCGGCATCCGCTGGCGTCGCGCCGGCCGTCTGCGCCGAGCCTGCCGCAGCCGCAATGGACCGACAAAAGCGCGCCGGCCGATTGCGCCATGCATGCGCTCGACCGCTGGTTCGTGAGCCTTGTCAACGCAAATCCGTCGCACAGGGTGCGCGTCGGCAATCCGGACGAACTGCGCTCCAACCACATGGGTGCCACCCTTGACCGCCTCCGCCACCGCGTCAATACGCCCGAAGCCGGCGTCGCCGATGCCGTTGATGGCGCCGTGATCACCGCACTCAACGAGGAAGCGGTCGCCGCCGCGGCCCTTGCGAACAAAGGCGGGATCAACCTCATCGTCAGCTACGAAGCCTTCGCGATGAAGATGCTCGGTGGCCTGCGTCAGGAGATCATCTTCGCGCGCCACCAACGCACGGTGGGCCAGAGCCCGGGCTGGATTTCCGTGCCGCTTGTCGTCACCTCGCATACCTGGGAGAATTCCAAGAACGAGCAGTCGCATCAGGATCCGACCGTCGGCGAGGCGCTGCTCGGCGAGATGTCGGACACCGCGCGTGTGCTGTTTCCGGTAGACGCCAACAGCGCCGTCGCCACCATGGCCTCGGTGTTCGAGGGGCGCGGCCAGGTCGCCTGCGTGATCGTCTCAAAGCGCGACATGCCGCACCGCTTCGACGGCGCTGCCGCCGTCCGTTTCGTCGCCGACGGCGCTGCCCACATCGAGGGACAGGTTGACGGCGCCGAGCTGCAGATCGTTGCGATCGGCGCTTACCAGCTCGAAGAGGCGCTCAAGGCGGCGAACCGCCTGAAAGAGCATGGACGGCGGGTCGTGGTGACGGCGATCAACGAGCCCGGTCGCTTCAGGATCCCCCGCGATCCCATCGAGGCGCGTTTTGTGGCGTCCGACGAGGAGCTCGTGCGCCTCTTCCCGGTCGATGTCCCGCGCCTGATCGTCTCGCACACACGGCCCGAGCCGATGCTCGGCCTGCTGCGACGGCTCGACAGCGGTCCGAAACACACTGTGGCCCGCGGCTATATCAGCCGGGGCGGCACGCTGGATGTCGCGGGCCTGCTGTTCGCCAATCGCTGCAGTTGGGCGCATCTGATCGATGCCGCCGCACCTTTGGCTGGGTGGTCGCGCCGCGACTTCCTGACAGTCGCCGAACGCAATGCCATCGATGGGAAAGGCTCGCCCGCCGATCTCACCACTCCTACCAAATGAAGGACGCCATGCTGACACTTACGTCCCTCGGCGGCGCAGGCACCGTCACCGGCTCGAAACATCTGCTCACCAACGGCGACAAACGCATCCTGATCGACTGCGGTCTGTTTCAGGGCCTCAAGAACCTGCGCGAGTTAAACTGGGAACCGCTGCCGATCGACCCTTCGAGCATCGACGCCGTTATCCTGACGCACGCCCATCTTGACCATTCGGGCTACCTTCCCAAGCTTGTGCGCGACGGCTTCAAGGGAAAGATCTATGCGACGGCGGCAACGCGCGATGTGGCAGAGCTCATCCTCAAGGACAGCGGCCACCTGCAGGAGAAGGACGCCGAATACGCCAACAGAAAAGGCTTCTCGAAACACAAGCCGGCGCTCGCGCTCTACGGCATCCGGGATGCCGAGCGCAGCCTTGAATTCTTCTCGCCCGTGCCCTTCGACAAGCCGGTCAAGCTCCCGTTCGGCGCGACGCTGACTTTCCGTCATGCCGGGCACATCCTGGGCGCCGCCACCGCCGAGATCGAATGGGGCGGACGCCGTGTCGCCTTCTCCGGCGATCTCGGCCGCTATGACGATCCGGTTCTTCCCGATCCGGCCCCTGTACCGGAGGCGGACTATGTGTTGATCGAATCGACCTACGGCAACCGCATGCACGATCCTGCCGATCCCACCGAAGCGCTCGGCGCCGTCGTCGAGCGAACAGTCGCGCGCGGCGGGACGGTCGTCGTTCCCGCCTTCGCCGTGGGTCGCGCGCAATCGCTCCTTTACCATCTCTGGAAGCTCAAAAGTACTGGGCGCCTGGCGAAGGTGCCTGTCTATCTCGACAGCCCGATGGCAATCGACGCCACCGACCTCCTCCACGCCCACCGTGGGGACCACCGCCTGACCCCGGAGCAATGTAAGGAGGTCTGCGCGATTGCGACCTACACCCGCGACGTCGACGGCTCGAAGGGCATCACGGCAAGCCCGTATCCCAAGGTGGTTATCTCGGCGAGTGGCATGGCCACCGGCGGGCGCGTGCTTCATCATCTGAAGGCGTTCGCGCCGCATGCACGCAATACGATCCTGTTCTCCGGTTTCCAGGCGGCCGGCACCCGCGGTCGTGCTATGCTGCAAGGCGCGCAGGAGACCAAGATCCATGGTGAATGGATTCCCGTTCGCGCCGCGGTCGAGGAACTGTCAATGCTGTCGGCGCATGCTGATTCCAGCGAGCTGATGCGGTGGTTGTCGGGCTTCCGCCGACCGCCGTCCCGGGTCTTCATCGTGCACGGCGAAGACGAAGGCTCCGAAGCGCTGCGCGTTCGCATTGACCGGGAGCTCGGATGGGATGCCGTCGTTCCCCGCCAGAACCAGAAGTTCGATCTATGACGTTCGCCGACACGACAATTCCCGCTCAACCGACCCTGCGGGCGAGGCGCATCCGCCTGCACACGCAGCATCAGGCCGTCGTCGTCATGCGCACCGATTGCCACGTCTGCCGGTCGGAGGGTTTGTCGGCGCGCTCACAAGTCCTTGTCTCCAACGGCAGCGGCGAGGTTCAGGCGACGCTGTTCCAGGTCGACGGTGACGGTCTAATCGCCCTCGACGAAGTCGGCCTCTCCGAAACCGCCTGGGAGCGGCTTGGCCTTGCCGACGGTGACGCGGTCAGGGTCAGCCATGCACCCGCGATCGACTCGCTGGCGAGCGTGCGTCAGCGCATCTACGGCAATCGGCTCGATTCGCGCGCCTTCGCAGAAATCCTGCGCGACATGGTCGCCGGGCGTTACACGGAAGTCCACCTAGCCGCTTTCCTCACGGCCAGCGCCGCCCTCCCCCTCGACGAGAACGAAACTGCCGACCTGACCGGCGCCATGGTGGACGTCGGCGAGCGGATGCGCTGGGACGCGCCAATCGTGGTCGACAAGCATTGCGTCGGCGGCCTTCCCGGCAACAGGACAACCCCGATCGTGGTCGCGATCGTCGCCGCGAACGGCTTGCTCATGCCCAAGACCTCGTCACGCGCCATCACCTCTCCGGCCGGCACCGCCGACACGATGGAAACGCTGGCGCCGGTGGAGCTCGACATCGCGACATTGAGGCGCGTCGTCGAACGCGAAGGCGGCTGCATCGCCTGGGGCGGCGCTGTGCATCTGAGCCCCGCCGACGACATTTTCGTCCGCGTCGAGCGCGAGCTCGACGTCGACACCGAAGGCCAGCTGGTCGCCTCCGTGCTGTCCAAAAAGATAGCGGCGGGGTCTACCCACGTCGTGATCGACATTCCCGTCGGGCCGACCGCCAAGGTGCGCGGTGAGAACGCGGCCGCTCAGCTCGGCCTGCGTCTCAACGCTGTTGCCTCACGGTTCGGGCTCGCCACGACTTGCATCCAGACGGACGGCTCGCAGCCCGTCGGTCGCGGCATCGGGCCGGCACTAGAAGCGCTGGACGTGCTCGCCGTATTGCAGAACGCAGCGGACGCCCCTGACGACCTGCGCCGCCGGGCGGCGACGCTGGCCGGTGCCGCACTCGAGATCGGCGGCAAGGCCGAACGGGGAGAAGGCGTCGTCCGCGCGCTCGAAACGCTCTCAAGCGGGAGGGCCTGGTCGAAGTTCGAGGCGATCTGCCGGGCGCAGGGCGGCCCTCGTACGCCACCGCGGGCGCCCAATGTCTATCCCCTGCTCGCGCCGCATACCGGGCGCGTCGTTCACATAAACAACCGCAAACTCTCGCGGCTTGCCAAGCTCGCTGGCGCACCCGAATCGAAGGCGGCGGGCGTTCACATGGAGGTTCGGCTCGGCGACGACATCGATCGGGGCCAGCCCCTGCTTCATGTCCATGCCGAGACGACGGGCGAGCTCGCCTATGCGCTCGATTATGCCGCGCGCGCAGGCGACATCGTCGAGGTCGAGACTTGAGATGGCGGCGCCCGGGAGGACGCCACCGGCGGAGTCCGCCCGAGGAATTCCCACTCGCCCATCGTCTGATGCATTGGACCGTGCTTGTCCTTTGCCTCGTACAGGTGCCGACGGCCTGGGCAATCCAGCGCACGCATATGGCGCACCTGTTCATGAAACCGCGCCCCTTCGACCTGTTCCTGCATCAGGTCCATGCCTGGAGCGGCTGGGCAATCCTTGGTCTTGTACTGGCGCAACTGGTCATGCGCCTTGCCTATGGCAGACCGCCGCCTGCCCGAGGCATGTCGGTCGTCGAGCGCATCATTGCCGCCGTTATGCATGTCGCGCTCTACGCCGTCTTGATCGCGCTGCCGGTCACCGGCACGATCGCCATGTATGTCACGTTCCGGATTGCGCCGGTTCACAGCCTGCTGAGCTGGACGTTGCTCGTTCTTGTCCTCCTTCATGCCGCAGCGGCGCTCTGGCATCATTTCTGGCGCCGCGACGACGTCCTTTGGCGCATGATCCGGAAGCCGCGATGATGCCGACTTCGTTTCATGGCCGTCAGCCCGCGGGAAGCTGACAGTGGACCCGTTGATCGCCAGGTTGGGCTTGGCGCTCGCCATTGGCCTGCTGGTAGGTCTCGAGCGTGGCTGGCGCGAGCGCGACGCCCCGGATGGCGCGAGAACGGCCGGTATCCGCACCTATGCCATTACCGGTCTTCTTGGCGGCCTGTTCGCCGCGCTCGCCAAGAGCGTCGCGGCACCATCGGTGCTGATCGCAGGGCTGCTGGCCTTCACCGCGGTCTTTGCCTGGTACAAGAGCCGCGAAGCCATTCAGGATGCGGATTTCAGCGTGACCGGTGTTGTCGCGGCCCTGGGCGTGTTCGTGCTCGGAGCACTGGCGGTTGCGGGGGATCACCGCGCCGCTGCCGCCGGAGGCACCGCACTTGCCGTCCTCCTCGCCAGTCGCGATCTGCTGCATGGTCTTCTCAGGCGCCTCTCCTGGATCGAGTTGCGCGCCGCGCTGGTGCTGGCGGTGATGACGGCGATCATCCTGCCGCTCCTCCCTGCGCAGGCGATCGATCCGTGGGGCGGCTTCAATCCGCAACAGATCTGGCTCTTCACAGTGCTGACTGCTGCAATCTCGTTCCTCGGCTATATTGCCGTCCGCCTGTTCGGAACCACACGTGGAGTGCTGGTGGGCGGATTGGCGGGGGCAGTGGTATCATCGACGGCGGTGACGCTGGCGCTCGCGCGTACGGCTACCGCAGGCGGCAATCCTTGGCCGCTGGCCGGAGCCGCCACGCTCGCCGCCGCCGTCTCGGTGCTCCGTGTTGCCGGCATCGTCGCGATCGTCTCACCATCAGTGCTCGGCGTCGCAGGACTTGCCATTCTTGCCGCGGTTCTGACTTTCGTGATGTGCGGCGGGGTGTTTCTGTCGCGCGGTGCAGTTCCAACCGACGCTGGACAAATGCCACGCAACCCCTTCGAATTGTGGGCACTGCTGGCCTTTGCGATCCTGTTTGCTGTGGTTTCGACCATAAGTGCTGCAGTTTCGGTCGGGAACACTGGTGGCATGGTGGTCACGTCGGCGATCACCGGCACCTTCGATATCGACGTTGCCGTGCTGAGCGCATTGCGGCTCCTTGGTGTCTCGGCAGACAGAGAGACTGTGGGGCACGCCGTGCTGCTCGCCCTGACAACGAACGCGGCTGGACGGTTGGTTGTCGCGGCCGGGACGGGGCCGGTGCGTTTTTGGCTCCCGATCGCGGTCGCCACCATTACGGCAGTCGGCTTGGGCTTCCTCGTCTTCGCGACACTTCCGCATTTCGACTGGCCTGGTACGCCGTCGTGATTGGTCTCATCATGACGACAACACTATCTGGCTGGAACGGCTTTACAGCATCGGATTGGCATTGATCCCGATCAAACAGGAAAACTTCCTGATGCGCTAGAGTTGAATCGAGGTGATTTGAGGTGGCTCTGGTGGCGAACATTTGCGAACGATTGAGAACGGCTGTCGTGGCCGCGTTGGTATTCGCCTTTCTGACGGCGTCCTTGACGACTGCCCACACCTTGCCGTGTCCAGACCCGGCCAATACTCAAACCGTTTCGGCAAGCGCCAACGTGGACGGCGTTCTCGTGCATGCAGGTTATCATGGTAGCGGCAAGAGGACCGACAGAAGCCTCGATCAGTGCTGCCAAAAATACTGCCTCAAGTGCTTCAGCCTTGTGCCGCCTGCCGCCCTCTTCGATGGTGCCCCCGTGGTGAGGGATCATGCATTGCCGATCGAGACCCAATCGGCCGGCATTTCTGTCCATCCTTCCCACGGGCCTCCCCGAAGCTGATCTGACCGAAACGACCCGATCGCGCATTGGGTCGCCGACCAGCGTCCGAAAGACGCACCGATCAGCTTGCCTGCCGATGCAGGCCACATCAGGAGTGAACCATGAACAGACGTCGTTTTCTCACAACGATCATGACCGGGACCGCCGCCGTCGGCGCGGCTTCCGTCATCCGCCCCTTCGGCGCCCTGCCTCAGGCCTCGGCCGCCGCGCCACCGCTCAGGCTCGGAATTGCCAGCCGCACGATCGAGGTCAACGGCAAGGCAGCACGCGTGTTCGGATTGATGCAGCCTGACGGCAAGCAAGGGATCCAACTGGACGCTGGATCGAGTTTCGATGTCGAGCTTGCAAACGTGATCGATGAACCGACCATGATCCACTGGCACGGCCTGACGCCGCCCTGGAAGATGGACGGCGTGCCGGACAATCCGATGGCCCTAATCAAGGCAGGCGAGGTCGTGCGCTATACCTTCCCTGTCGGTGCCGGCGGCACGCACTGGATGCACGCGCACACGCTTCAGGAGCAGAACCTGCTTGCCGCGCCACTTGTCGTCCGCACCGCGGCCGACAGGGAACGGGATGAACAGAACGTCGTCATCCTCCTGCACGACTTTTCCTTTACGCCGGCCGAGGAACTGCTGGCCAGGCTCAAGAGCGGACAAGCCCACGACGCCCGGTCGAGTGTACCTGCGACAGGGCAAGGGAAAATGGCCGGAATGCCGATGATGGATCATTCCGCCATGGGGCACGGCAATATGGAGATGGATGGCATGAACAAGGGCGGCATGCCCGGAATGGACATGGGCACAATGGGGGCCATGGACCTCAACGACATCGATTATGATGCCTACCTGGCCAACGATCGAACGCTCGACGATCCCGAAGTCGTGCAAGTGGAAAAAGGCGGCCGCGTCCGCCTGCGCATTATCAATGGCGCGACTGCCACAGCCTTCACCATCGACACCGGCGTCGTGCAGGGAACGCTCGTTGCTGTCGACGGCCAGGAGGTCGAACCGGTCGACGGCAAAACATTCCCGATCAGCATGGGTCAACGCCTCGATATCCGCTTGGAACTGCCTCAAGGAGCCGGAACCTATCCTGTTCTGGCCCTGCGGGAAGGGGCAATGGAACGCACGGGCGTGATCCTCGCCACAGCCGGAGCCCCCATCCAGCGTATCGCTCCCATTGCCGAGGCCGACGGTCCGATCGTGGGCAATTCCCTCGAGCAGCGCCTGCGGGCCGTAAGGCCGCTGGCCGTTCGTCCGGCAGACAGACGTTTCGAGATCGCCCTGACCGGCCAGATGCAAAGCTATGTATGGGGCATGGACGGCGCCTCGGATATGCGCACGCGTCAAGGGGAGCGGATAGAGATCACGATGCGCAACGCATCCATGATGGCGCATCCGATGCACCTGCACGGTCATCATTTCCAGGTAACCAACGTGAACGGCACCGCAATCTCCGGGGCCGTGCGCGATACGGCGCTAGTGCCACCCGGCGAAACCCTGACCTTCGTCTTCGATGCCAGCAATCCGGGCAAGTGGCCGCTGCACTGCCATCACCTCTACCACATGGCGACCGGCATGATGGCCTACGTCACCTATGAGGATCTTGGCTAGAACCTGTCGTTGCCTGGTGCCGGAATCCGAGCCGGCACCACGACGACTGTGCATCCTTAACCTCGATCAAAGATGCAGCCGCCGAGCGCTGGCATACAAAATGGTGCTCTTTCCTCTTAAGGCGGCGGGAAGCGGCGCGATCGAACTTTCGTTTCTAAGGATTTCTGGAATGACACAGCACAGTTCCATCCGGGTTGCCGTGAACGGCTATGGCGTAATCGGCAAGCGGGTGGCCGACGCCGTGCGTCTTCAGGCTGATATGGAACTCGTCGGTGTCTGCGACATCGCGAGCGACTGGCGCCTGCGCCCGCTTGAAGAGAAGGCGATTCCGCTCTACGCGGCGTCCGATGAGACGGCTGGCCCGATGAGGGCATCCGGCTTGTCGGTCGCCGGTACGCTCGATGCGCTGCTCCAGACCGCGGACATCGTCGTCGACTGCACACCCAAGCGCGTCGCCGCAACCAACGTCGAGCGGTACCGGGCCCGCGGCATCAAGTTCATCGTCCATGGCGGCGAGAAACACGCCGTGACCGGACACTCTTTCGTCGCAGAAAGCTCCTTTGCGAGCGCGATCGGCCGCCAGTCGACGCGCGTTGTGTCCTGCAACACGACCTCCATCGTTCGCACGCTTTCCGTCTTGAAGCGGGCCGGCCTGCTCAAACGCGCGCGCGGCACGCTGCTGAGGCGCGCCACCGATCCGTGGGAAAGCCATGAAGGCGGGATCATGAACACGCTCGTGCCCGAGCCCGAGATCCCGAGTCATCAGGGACCAGACGCCCAGAGCGTCGACCCCGACCTCGACGTGGTGACCATGGCCGTCAAGGTTCCCGAGACGCTGGCGCATCTCCATTATTGGTCCGTCCAGATGACCCGGGCGGCCGAGAAGGAGGAGGTGCTCGGGGCTTTCGGCGCTTCGTCGCGGATCGCGCTGATCCGAACCACGGACGGGCTCACCGCGATCAATACCGTGAAGGAGCTGATGGCCGACCTCGGCCGACCGCACGACAATCTCTACGAGGTGGCGCTCTGGGAAGACATGCTGCGCACGGAAGGCGACGAGCTGTTCTACGCCTACATGGTCGACAACCAGGCGATCGTCATTCCCGAGACGATCGATGCCATCCGTGCCTTGACCGGCCTCGCATCGGGTGCCGACTCTTCAATCGCGCTGACGAACGCGTCGCTCGGCATCCGGCAGCGGTTGTTCTAACGCGATGCGCGGCGGCCGCCTATAACCGGGGTAAAGCGCGTGAGCTCGCGGTTTTTCAGGATCGTCGCCGCCGCAGTCTCATTGACTCTGCTCTATCTAGCCGAGCGGCGCCGCGGCGTCGCCGCCGATGCCTCGGCCCTGCCAGTTCGCCTACGCCAGACGCTCGATGAGCTCGGCGGAACCTTCATCAAGATCGGTCAGGCCCTCAGCATGCGGCCCGACCTGTTCCCGGAGGACTATCTCAGGCAACTGCGCGACCTGCGCGAGCGTGCCCGGCCATTTTCCTCGACAGAGGCCAGGGCGGAACTTGAGCGCGCCTTGCGCCGGCCGGTCGAACAGGTGTTCCAGACATTCGACAGCGAACCTTTCGCAGCCGCTTCGATCGCCCAGGTCCATCGCGCCACCCTGCCCGACGGCCAGGAGGTGATCGTCAAGATAAGGCGCCCGCACATGCGGGAGCGGATCGACAGCGACATGCGGATACTCGTTGCCGTTGCCCGGATCGCCGGCGCGGCGATCCCGAGCTTCCGCCGCCTGCAGCCCGAGCGCCTCGCCCGCGAAATGTGGGCCAATCTCCGGCGCGAGACTGACCTTCTCCAGGAAGCGCGAAACATTCGACGATTTTCTGATGCCTACAGGCAGCGCACCGACGTCTACGTGCCGGAAGCATTCGAAACGCTATCAAGCGAAGCAATCCTCGTCCAGGTCATGAGCCATGGCCGATCGATCGAGGATTCGGCCATATCGCAGGACGGTTCGCGGATCGCGGGCGTCCTGGTCGATTTCTATCTTGAGCAACTGCTGACGACCGGTCTGTTTCATGGCGATCCGCATCCCGGCAATCTCTTCGTTATGGAGGACGGCCGGATCTGCTTTCACGATTTCGGGCTCGTGGGCCATCTTGACCACACGACACGGCGCAATCTCGGGATCTTTCTCCAGGCGTTCGTTCACCAGGACGCCGGATGGATGCTCGACGCGGCCATCGCTCTTTCGCTGATCGACCGGCAGGCGGAACGCACGGCATTCGTGCAGGGTATCGAAGAAATCCTCAGCGACTATTCCTCGCTGCCGCTGAAGGACTGGTCTATCGCCGATGCTTTCCTCAGGGTGATGCGGCTCGGTGACGGCGCCCGCGTCGTCGTTCCCTATAACCTCATGGTTTTCGTCAGGGCGCTTTTTCTGATTGAGGGCTGCCTGCGCCGGCTCGATCCCAACTTCAATGTGCTGGATACGATCATTGCCAAAGGCGAGGCCGCGTTGGCGCACACGCTGGGCGGCAGGCCTGACCCGGCAGCCATGGCGCGTCTCAAAACCGAGCTGGCGCTCTCCGCAGAGGACCTGCCCTCGCTGTTGGCCTCCTGGCTTCATCGCGCCCATCAGGACGGCGGAGACCTAGCCCTTGGTGTGCGTGTCCATCAATCGGACGAAACCGAGCGGCGGCTCGACCGCCGGGCGGCTCTCGCGGCGCTGGCGCTTCTGTCGGCTGGAATGCTGGTCACGTCCGCGCTGTTGGCGCAAGCGCATATTGGACCTGAGGTGATAGGGCTGCCCGTCACGGCCCTGATCGGATTTATCGTGGCGATCTGGATCTGCATGCGCGTCCTGCGGTGGATTAACATACTGTGGCGACGATGAGCGCTGCGTCGGTGCGGGCGCACCTGCACCGCCGCGCGCAGCGGACGGGCGGAGATCACAGGACCGTGGAAGCCGAAGATCCTGGGATCGAACGAACGCTGCTACTCCACTCCTCAACCTTCGCGGAAAACATAGGCACACGGGACGACGGCGATGGCGCTTATTGGGAACGAAGCCTGGGCGATCGCCTACTTGGTAGTGGAATGGACAATCCGCATTGTCATGGTTTTTGTCGTGCCCTTTCGACGTTCGCCCGACGCCGCGCGCAGCTGGCTGCTGCTAATATTTTTCCTGCCCCTTCCTGCACTTGCGGTCTATCTTGTTATCGGCAGACCGACCTATCCCCGCTGGCGCAGGGAACGCTTCGCCAGATTGCCGGAGGTCCTGGTCGCGGCATCGAAAGAGATTGCCCATTCTCACTTCTGCCGCCGTCCCGACTTGCCAGGCTCGCTGGCGGGACCGGCGCTCCTGATTGAAACCCTCGGCCAGTTCCCCGCGCTTTCTGGCAACAACGTCGAACTTCTTTCCAATTATGAGGGTGTTATCGACCGCATGGTCGTCGACATCGATCATGCGGAACGAACTGTCCATCTCCTGTTCTACATATTCGCAGACGACCGGACGGGTCTGCGCGTAATAGAAGCATTGGAACGGGCGGTCCTGCGAGGTGTCACATGCAGGGTACTGATTGATGCCATCGGGTCCCGGCAATGGCGGCACCAGGTGACGAGGCTGCTAACCCGAGCAGGTGTGGACGTTCAATTCGCTCTGAAGGTGGGGATCTTTCGGCGCAGATCGGCGCGTGCCGACCTGCGTAATCACCGTAAGGTTGCCGTCATAGACAGCCGCATCGGCTATATCGGCTCCCAGAACATAACAAACGCCCTATCTGCCTCCAACATCGCAAACGAGGAGTTGGTCGCACGAGTTGTCGGCCCGATCACGACAGAGCTGCAAGCCGTCTTTGTCGCCGACTGGTTCATGGAAACGGAGGAGGAACTGGCGGTATCCGCCCTTTTTCCACACCATCATCCCGATGCCGGGGCCGTTGCACAGGTCCTTCCAAGCGGTCCTGACTACCCGAACGCAGGGATTGGCAATGTAATTGCGGCTCTGGTTCACGGCGCAAGCAAGCGTGTCGTGATCACGACGCCCTACTTCGTCCCGGACGAACCTCTCCTTCAAGCACTCAAAACCGCCGTGCTGCGTGGGGTGGAGGTGCGTTTGCTGGTCTCGCGTCTCACGGATCACATCCTGGTGAAATTGGCGCAGCAATCCTACTACTCCGAACTCCTCCAGGCCGGTGTCCAAGTGCATCTCTATGAGGAGGTCTTTCTGCACGCCAAGCATATGACGTTTGATGATGAGATCTCGCTGCTGGGTTCCAGCAATGTCGACATCCGCTCTTTTGTCCTAAACGCCGAGGTAAGCCTTATCGTTTTTGACAAGGGTGTCACGGAACAGTTGCGCCGTGAGCAAGTGCGCTGCTTCGACAACACCGCGACGCTCACGCTCGACGGTTGGGAAAAACGTCCAATGATCCACAAGATTGGCGAGAACCTGGCGCGGCTGGCGAGCCCTCTCCTGTGAACAGCATCAGCGGCTTCCAAATGGAGCAATCGAACGCAACGCGATGCCCCACTTCGGCTGCGGGTGCATATGGGCGTATTCGTCGTGCGGATCTTGCTCTACGCTCGCACTTGGCACGGCAAACGCCGGCAATGCGACCGTACAGCGATCACGCCAGTGCGGGCCTGGCTCGCCTGCGCCACATCAGCGCCAGGAGATAGAGGGAGATCACCGCACCGCCGAAGCAGAACACCGAGATATAGGCGTAGGAGAAGAACGCATAGGTGATGACGAGGACGCCGGCGACGAGCAGGCCGAAAATCTTGATCTCCCAGCCTCGCACCAGCAGGAAGGGCACGATGACGACAGCAACGTAGATCGCGTAGGTCACGGTCCGGGAGACGAGCCCGTCGAGCAGATTGATGTCCTGATAGCGAACTGCCCAACGCAGGAAGGTCGTTGCCAGCCAGCCGTCATGGACAAAGTACGGAATGAACTGCAGGCCGCCCAGCATCGCGCCCGCGATGACGAACAAAAGGATGAGGTTCCGGCGCCCACCGCCCTCCAGGAAGTAGGCCGACAGAGGTACCCAGATCGGCCAGGCAATCCAGGTGAAGAACATGTAGAGCAAGGAATACTGGCCGACGCGATGCGTGTTGCCTGCGTGGCCCTCGATCCAGATCAAACCCTCCACCAGTTGCTGCAGACCGAACAGAAGCGGAAGGGTTGCGATCATCAGATAGCGGCGATCTGCCCGCCAGGCCGACGCGCCCGCCACCGCGCCGCCCGGGATGAGGACGGCGGCGGCACCCAGACTGACCTCCGCGGAAAGGCACATCTCAGGCTACCCCTACCAGATTGACCGGGCGACCGGCCGCAAAGCCTTCGATGTTGGCAAGGGTGGTGTCGATGATACGTCGCAGCGCCGCGTCGGTGTTGTAGGCGTTGTGCGGCGTGACCAGAACGTTCGGAAAGCGCAGCAGCACGTGGTTGGCGACAAGCGCCTTGAGATCGACCGTATCGACCGCCATGTTCTGGCGGAAGATCTCGGCCTCCTCACGGATCAGCGGCTCCTGCGGCAGCACGTCGAGACCGGCCGCGCGCAACTTGCCGCTTGCCAGCGCCCGCACCAGCGCCTCCGTGTCGACCACATTGCCGCGCGCGGTATTGATGAGGATGGCGCCGTCCTTCATAACGTCGAACTGCCGTTCGCCGATCATCCCGACGGTGTCCGGTGATGATGGTACATGCAACGTCACCACATCGGCCTGCGCCAGGACCTCGTCGAGCGCGCCATAGGTGAAGCCCAGCCGTGTCGCGGCGGCAGCGTCCTCGACCTGATCGAAGGCGAGGACCTTCATGCCGAAGCCATGCGCGATCTCGATCGTGCGGCGGCCGATGCGCCCTGTTCCAACAACCGCAATGACCTTGTCCCGCAACTCAAGACCACGCATGCCGGCCATCGAGAAACCGCCGCGGCGGGTCAGCGCGACACTCTCGACGATGTTGCGCGCAAGCGCCAGCAGCAGCGCGAAGGCGTGCTCGGCGACCGTCGCATCCCCGTAATCCGGCACATTGGCAACGGCGATACTTCGCTCTCGACAGGCGGTCAGGTCGATATGATCGTATCCCGCCGAACGGGTCGCGATGAGTTTCAGATCGGGCAATCGATCGATGATGCCGGAATCAAGGCGGGACGCCACGAAAGGGCTGATCACCTCCGCGTCCTCGAATTCGCCGACCGTGGTGATATTCAGCGGAGCCGTCGTGCAGCGGACGTCGTGCCGGCGCATCAGTTTTGCGCAGGCTTTCTTCTCCCAATCCTCCGCTTCGAACAGAACAACCCTCATCGAGGCTCCTTCTCCACTGTCAAATCATCCTTAAACCCCGATCCCACGACACTGTCGACCACCATCCGCACGACGTCGATTTCCTCCTGCGAGCGCATGGTCCCTGCGACGTGCACCCGACCCGCGGCGACATGGAGTTCCGGCTGTCGGCGCAGCACGGCGCCCGCCTCCTCGAGGCGGGCGCGCAGAGCCCGCGAGACCGCCGCATCGCCCCTGATCTCCGCATCCGGTCCGCCCGCCGAAATGACCTTGAGCAGGTCCGCCCTGCTGACGATGCCCACCAGCCGTGCGTCGCGCAGCACCGGCAGACGCTTGATCCGGTTGAGGCCGAGCAGCATCGCCACTTGCGACAGCGGGGCATCCTCGTCGATGGACAAAACCGGGGCCGACATCAGCGCACCGACCTTCCAGCTGCGGCTCTTGACGTAGGCCCGCGCACGCTCTTGCACTCCGCCGTCACCGAGAGGTGTGCCGAGCTCGGAGCGCCGCAGCAGGTCGCCTTCCGTGACCATGCCGATCAAGGCTTGTGCGTCGTCGAGCACCGGCAGGCCGCTGACATGTTCGGTGAGCATGATCTGCGCGGCGTGCCAGACGCTGTGCTCCGGGCTGATGGTGACCAATCGCGTCGACATCACATCTTGCACACGCATCCTCGTCCCTCGTCAACGCAAATAGGCTTCGGTGACGTAGCGGCGCATCATCCGATGAGAATTGAAGGACGACCCGATCTTGCTGATGGCTTGCTTCATCATCCAGATCCAGCGTCCCCGGTCACCGTGATAGAGGGGAAGCACCACAGCCCGCAGCTTGTCATAGAGCGCTCCCGCATCGCTCGCCTCGGCACCATTGCTGGGGATCGACCAGCCCGTCACACTCTCGACACAGCCCTCGATCCACCAACCATCGAGGACGCTCAGGTTGAGCGCGCCGTTGAGGGCGGCCTTCATGCCGCTCGTGCCGGATGCTTCGAGCGGCGGCAGCGGCGTGTTCAACCAGACATCGCAACCGGCGACCAACGCGGCGGCAACGTCGAGATTGTACCCAGGCATGAATACCGCCGGGATCGTGCCTTCAAGTGCATCGATATGCGCCCCCAGCGCGCGTATCGCTTCCTGCCCGCCGCCATCGTTCGGATGCGCAAGGCCGGCCAGGACGATCTGGAAAGGTTGAGCGTTCGCGATCTCGCGCAAGCGCTCCATGTCGGAGAAGATGAGCTCGGGCCGCTTATAGGCGGTCATGCGCCGCGCATATCCGATCAGCGGCAGGTCGGGACGCAATTGCCTCCCCGTCGCCTGCGCGATCCGTGCCAGCAGATCATGCTTTGCGTCCCCGTGTGCCGACCACAAGGCGTTGTCGCCGATCTGATCGGCGAAGGCGAGGACCTCGGGCTCGTGCGCCCAGTTTGAGAATTGCTGCTCGAACAGTCTGGCAATGGCGCCATGCGTCCATCGATGGACATGAACGCCATTGGTGATCGAGGCGATCGTATAGCCTGGGAAGAGTTTGCGCGTCGTCTCCGCGTGCCGGCGGGCGACACCGTTGACATAGCCGCTGAGATTCAGCGCCAGATGCGTCATATTGAGCTGATCGGCGCCGGCGAGGTGCGCCAGGATATCGCGTTCAATGTAGTCGCCGAGCACGCGCTCAACGAGGTCATAGTCGAATTTGTCGAACCCGGCTTCCACAGGCGTGTGCGTCGTGAACACGCAGCGCTCGCGAACCGCCGAGACGTCGTAGCTGTCGATCGGATCGGACGCGTGAACGCCGTCTGGCCGCCGCGTTCCTTTTAGAAGGGGCAGGGTTAGCAGCGCTGCATGGCCTTCGTTGAGGTGATATTTCTCGATGCGGAAGCCGAGCGCACGCAGCACGCTCTGGCCGCCGACGCCGAGCACGATCTCCTGCTTCAGCCGATAGGCCTGGTCCCCACCATAAAGCGCATCGGTGATCCGGCGATCCTCCACGGCGTTCTCCGCGAGATCCGTGTCGAGCAGCAGCACCGGGATGACATGCCCCAGCTGGCATTCCAGCGCATAGAGCCAGGGGCGCACCCACACCGCACGTCCCTCGATTGACACAGCTACCATCTGCGGCAAGGCGGTCGCAAAGTCTTGGGGCGACCACGGATCAGCATGGCTGACCTGCGCATGACTGTTGTCGATCTCCTGCCGCGCATAACCCTGGCGGCTCACGAGCGTAACGAACACCATTGGTAGATCGAGATCAGCCGCCGAGCGCGCCGAGTCCCCGGCGAGCACACCCAGCCCGCCGCTGTAAGTATGCATCTCGGCGCGAAGCGCGATCTCCATCGAGAAATACGCAAAGCGCGTCCGCTGAACAGCCCGATCCAGAAAATCCAAGAGTACCCTCCCGGTGTGAGGAAGCCCGCTTGTCGGCGTCACTCGCGCGATCGACGGATTATTTCTTCTTCTTGGCAGAATCTGCGACCTCATCCGTCGCTTCGGGCTCGGCGCCCTCCCCCACGATCTCGGCTTCGGCGCGCAGCCAGTGCTCTAGGTCGTGACCTTTCGGACAACCCTCACGCACCCAGATTTCATAAGCTCGCAGCTCGATCTTGGGTCGAACAACGTCCTTCTCCAGAGTGGCCTGCGCTTCTGACATGATAGTGCTCCTTCTTCGATGTCGGACTTCTTTTTGCGCATGGCAGTGTGAGCCCGAGTTGGACAGCAATCGTTGATGGAGGTTAAAGATGACGTACTGGCCCCCCAACTCCTTAACTCCAATGCTGTGTTATTCACTGAAGGTATGAAATTAGGCTTGGACATCGGGAGCGCCATGCATAGAGCAGCTAGAAGATGATGATTAGTGTAACCGGCACGACGATCTTGATGCGTGCTTCGGCACGTTGCAGATATTCGAACTGGCCGTTCCACCCGATGGTGTAGCCGGGCGGCAGTGTCACCTGCTCCGCAACAGCCCTTCGGGCATCGGCGACATAGCCGCCGAGATCACGGCCTCTGACGTCGACGCAGACATAGTTCGCAAGCTGGCCGTTCTCGGTGCTGATCGAGGTGGCACCGCGCCTGAGCTCGACCTTGCTCCGAACTGTGTCGATCGGGAGCGACATGTCCGTTCCCGATCAAAGCGGTGATGGCGTAGCTCCTCTGGCCACCGAAGCCCTCCACATTGATGGGCGAGAAGTCGAACCGGACCCGTCCAGGCTGGCCTTTTGGCGAACCGCGCAGGGTAGCCTCGTCGTTCCCGACACCTTAATCGAGATTAAAGACTCCGCCAGACGGGCATTGCTATCTCAACAACAGTTGCCTCGCGGTCGGCTTACGGGCGGTGGCGCAAACCATGCACCTACCGAGCCCACGCGCGATACTGGAGGAGCAATATGACCAGAACTCAGATAGGCAAACGCGGTAACGCTCGCCGTTCAAAGCTTACAGCGAGCAGCGCCGCCCTCTACGGCTTTCGCGCTATCGCCGCCTTTTACCTGATCACGGAGCGTCGTGCTCACACTCTGGGCTGGTTGCCTTGGCTTCTCATTTTGAGTTGTCCGGTACTCCATATCTTTATGCATCGGAAGCATGGCGCATATGGACATAATCATCACGAAAGGCGTGCCGACCAAGACAGCCGCTGGCCTCCAATGGATCAGCTTCAGGTAGCGAGAGCGAAGCATGACCAACGGCACTTCGAATCGCGACATGCCAGATCCGAAACCCGTTACTCGCTGCGCGGCTCGTCGCTGCACGGATACGAGCGAACGAGGGGCGAGGGTGATCGACGCGGGTATCGGACAGCTTGGACCCGAACAGTGGCGCGAGCCGTTGGATTTGGCATCTCCTGAATTTAACGGCCTAGCGCCTCGTAGGAGGCTGCTGTCATGGCTAGGCGACCACCTGCAATAGAGCTGCGTCACCTTAACACCTTCGTGGTCGTGGCCGAGCATGGCAGCTTCCGCAAAGCCGGGGCGGCCATCGGGCTATCGCAATCAGCGGTCAGTCGATGTATTGCTGACCTTGAGGATCAAATCGGCGCCTCGCTGTTTCACCGGCACACCTGGGGGATTTCGCTGACCCATGCAGGGCAACGGTTCCTTGGGCGGGCAAGACAAATTCTCAGAAACGTCGACGACGGAGCCGAAGATATTGCTGCCATAGGGCGTTCTGAAGACGGCTTCGTGAGGATCGGAATATTCTCATCGATTGCCTCGGGGTTTCTTGCAGAACTATTGCGTGCATATCATCGCGCGCATCCGAGGGTTCAGGTTGAACTCATCGATGGCAATCATTCAGAGCATGTGGCGGCGATCCGCCAGTTTTCTCTTGACGTCGCCTTCCTTACCGGCACCCGCCTCTGGTCTGATTGCGACACCTCGTATTTTTGGTCTGAGCGCGTCTTTGCGGTTCTACCGGAAGATCATTCGTTAGCCGGGCGCGACGAGGTCGATTGGACCGACCTTGTTGACGAAACTTTCGTCGTGAACGACGTGGCCCCCGGCCAAGAAATTCACGACTACCTGGTTCAGCGCTTGGCTGGTCTGGGTCAGCACCCTGAGATCACCGTCCATTTTGTCGGACGAGAGAACCTGCTCCCACTCGTGGCTCTGGGCCGCGGATTGACGGTCGTTAGCGAGGCGATGACTGCGGCTCAGTTCCCCGGCGTGTGCTATCGGGCGATTCTCGGGGAAATCTTGCCATTTAGCGCCGTATGGTCTCCACGTAATGACAACCCGGCCTTCCGAAGGTTGCTTAGCATGGCGCGTTCTATGGCAACGTCGTGGTCTCCGGGCTCGACAGGGTCAAACGCGCAATAGCGCGCCCTCTCCTGAGCCTGTGTAAGATGCAGGGATTGGTCGGGCGGCTCAAGAAGCCGCCCGACCGGCGTTATTTGCCACGATCGGCGAGCCACTTCTTCATCATGGCGATCTCGCCTTCCTGGGCTTTGATCACGTCTTCTGCGAGCTTGCGGACCTCAGGGGCGCGACCGTACTCGAGAACGACCTTTGCCATGTCGATAGCGCCCTGATGATGGGGAACCATGCCGCGCATGAAGTCGACATCGGCATCGCCTGAATAGTCCATCAGCATGTTCTTCTGCATGCTTTCCATGACGGCCATGTAAGCCTTGGTCGAGGGTTCGTCCGCGGCGGACATGTCCATGCCCTGCATGTTCATGCCGGGCATATTGTGCCCCTGCATAGCGCCATTGTTTTCCATCTGGGTTTGAGCGAGTGCCAGGCCCACGCTGATGGCGATTGCGCCACCTATGAAAATCGGGGTTAGCCTGTTCATCGTTTCATCCTCATCAGGTTGCGACCGCAGGATAGCCGGCTTCTTCCAGAACGCGCTCGATATCGGCGACGGTTGCCGCCGTCTCGACCTTGACCGTGCGAGCGGCGGGGTCCGGCTTGACCGTAGCGTTCGGGTCGACGGACTGGATCGCCTTTGTCACCGACCTTGCGCAGCCCCCGCAGGTCATGTTTTCGATCTTGAGCAGCATGAGAAATCTCCTTTGTTCGGCTCTCATGCTGAACAAGATGGTCCTTCCAACGATGGTAAGGTCAAGGGGCACATGCTAGGATTTTTTCTATTGACCTTCCTATCGTTGGAAGCCTGATCCTCCTCCAGAATTTGATTCTTCGAATAAGAAAGGAAGAGGCGATGAATGCCCCCGTCCGCACCAATGAGATGTCTGAAGCTGTATCGCTGCCGATAGAGGGCATGACCTGCGCGTCGTGCGTTGGCCGAGTCGAACGAGCCCTGAAGGCTGTTCCCGGTGTCGAGGCCGCATCGGTCAATCTGGCTACGGAACGCGCGAATGTCACCACCAGATCATATGTTGACAAGGCAATTCTGATCGAGGCGATCGAGAAGGTTGGCTATTCGGTGCCGTCCCAGGCCGCAGGGCCGACCGGCCTCGTAGAGCTGTCGATCCAAGGCATGACATGCGCGTCGTGTGTCGGGCGGGTCGAGCGCGCCTTGAAAGCTGTTTCAGGGGTTACCGAGGCAGCGGTCAATCTGGCCACGGAACGGGCCACGGTGCGCGGCGGCGCCAACATGGCTGAGTTGATCGCCGCCATCGCAGATGCCGGCTACGAGGCCGAGGTGGTGCGTGCAAATGCCGGCCCTGACCACGAGGATGCAAATGCCGAGCAAGCGGAGAGAAAGGAAGCGGAGCGGCGCGAGCTGGCCCGTGATTTCACGATGGCTGCGGCGCTTACAGCTCCAGTCTTTCTCATGGAAATGGGATCCCATGTCATCCCAGGCGGTCATGCATTGATCGAATCGACAATCGGCATGCAATGGAGCTGGTACATCCAGTTCGTGCTGACGACCCTCGTGCTCTTCGTTCCGGGCATTCGCTTCTATGACAAGGGACTTCCAGCCCTCTGGCGGATGGCGCCCGACATGAATTCATTGGTGGCGGTCGGTTCGCTTGCTGCCTACGGCTACTCCTTGGTTGCAACCTTCGCACCGGGCTTCCTCCCGCCTGGAACGATCAACGTTTATTTCGAAGCTGCGGCAGTCATAGTCACTCTCATCCTGCTTGGCCGCTTGCTGGAAGCCCGTGCCAAAGGGCGCACGTCCGAGGCGATCAAGCGGCTGGTCGGCCTTCAGGCAAAGACTGCGCGGGTTCGCAGGGATGGCAAGACGGTCGACCTGCCGATCGGTTCGGTGATTTCCGACGACATCGTTGAGGTTCGCCCCGGCGAACGCATTCCCGTCGATGGTGAAGTGGTCGAAGGTGACAGCTATGTCGATGAGTCGATGATCACCGGAGAACCTGTTCCGGTCTCGAAGGCGATCGGTAGCGTGGTCGTGGGCGGCACTGTCAACCAGAAGGGCGCCTTCGCTTTCCGGGCGACGGCGGTCGGCGGGGATACGGTTCTGTCGCAGATCATCCGTATGGTGGAGGAGGCACAGGGTTCCAAACTTCCCATCCAGGCGCTGGTCGACAAGGTAACCATGTGGTTTGTGCCAGCGGTCTTTGTGGTAGCGGCGTTCACTTTTGCTTCCTGGCTGTATTTCGGGCCGTCGCCCGCCCTCACCTTCGCGCTGGTCAACGCTGTCGCCGTCCTGATCATCGCCTGCCCCTGCGCCATGGGTCTGGCTACGCCGACGTCCATTATGGTCGGCACAGGCCGCGGTGCGGAGCTGGGGGTCCTCTTTCGCAAAGGCGAGGCGCTCCAGTTGCTGAAAGACGCCAGTGTGGTCGCCGTGGACAAGACGGGTACGCTAACCGAAGGAAAGCCGGCCTTGACCGATCTGGAACTTGCCGCAGGCTTCGACCGACCCGAGGTTCTGGGTACGGTGGCTGCTGTCGAGGCGAAATCGGAACATCCAATCGCGCGGGCGATCGTGGATGCGGCCGCTGCGGAAGGCGTTCGGATGCCGGCGGTGTCTGACTTTGAATCGGTAACAGGCTTCGGTGTGAAAGCTTTGGTCGAGGGTCGGCGCGTCGAAATCGGCGCTGATCGATACATGCTCGACCTCGGTCATGACGTTGCGCAGTTTAGCGAGACGGCCGAACGTCTCGGTAACGAGGGCAAGTCGCCGCTCTATGCTGCGATAGAGGGAAAGATCGCGGCGATCATCGCAGTGGCCGACCCGATCAAGGAAACCACGCCCGCCGCAATCAAGGCGTTGCACGATCTTGGGCTGAAGGTTGCGATGATCACCGGGGACAACATGCGCACCGCCAAGGCCATCGCCGCTCAACTCGGGATCGATGACGTGGCGGCGGAGGTGTTGCCGGACGGCAAGGTTGATGCGGTTCGCCGTCTCAAGGAACAATATGGCAAGGTGGCCTTCGTCGGCGACGGAATCAACGACGCCCCGGCCTTGGCGGAGGCGGATGTAGGTCTCGCCATTGGGACGGGCACGGACATAGCAATCGAAGCCGCCGACGTCGTGCTGATGTCAGGCAGCCTGCAAGGCGTGCCCAACGCGATAGCGTTGTCGAAGGCGACCATCGGCAACATTCGACAGAACCTATTCTGGGCATTCGCTTACAATACGGCGCTCATCCCTGTGGCGGCGGGCGCGCTTTTCCCCGGATTCGGTATCCTTCTCTCGCCCGTGTTCGCGGCGGGCGCGATGGCCTTGTCGAGTGTGTTCGTGCTGGGCAATGCCCTGCGGCTTCGTCGCTTTCGGGCTGCTCATTAATGAAGGGTGACGCCGCCTGCCAAGGACGGCGTCCACTACGAAGGGAAATCGCTCATGAACATTGGACAAGCATCCAGAGCATCCGGCGTTTCGGCCAAGATGATCCGCTACTACGAGCAGACCGGCTTGATACCACGGGCAGATCGTACAGGGTCCGGCTATCGGGACTACTCAGATACAGACGTGCATATGCTGCGTTTCATCCGTCGCGCACGCGACCTTGGCTTCTCCGTCGCTGAGATCAACGGACTTCTGGAACTGTGGCGGGACGAGTCGCGCCAGAGTGCGGAGGTCAAGCGGTTGGCCGAGGGTCATATCGCGGAACTTGAGAGAAAGATCCAAGCCTTGCAGGAAATGGCACAAACACTGAAGATGTTGGTCAACGCCTGCCGTGGCGACCATCGCCCTCACTGTCCAATTCTCACGCGCCTGGAGACCGATGAGGAGGACGAGGATGTGTCGATTAGGCCGCGCAAAGGCGCAGTCGCGGGCATTTCCGAATGAGTGCCGCTTTTGGGCGGCACTCGCTTGCGGGTTAATAGAACCGTTGCGTGACGCCGAGGGCGGTGTTGGTCCGTGCAATGGAAAACTCGGCATTCTGTGTCAGGCCAGACAATGCGCGAATGGCGTCGATCGTATCAGGAATAACGATCGCTTGATTGTCCACCATGTAGGCGTAGAAGAGCTCATCCCGCTCGGTGCGCAGCATGTCCTCCCATAGCGCGACTTCATATAGGTTGCCGAACGGCCTATCGAGGTCAGCCATCAGTTCCTTGATCGTGTTGATAGCGGTGAGGCCGTCGGCCGTTCGTACTAGAGCTATCCGGGACGACGCGCGGAATGCGTCAAGGACTTCCTCCTTCTCCGCATTTCGCGTGAGCTGCACCGACCAGTAGTGCAGATGTGCAATTGTCTCCGGCACCTTCACGGCCATGGTCACGACATCCAGATCCGGGTCGACTTTCTGGGCATCTGGACCCTGATGGCTAGGTATCTCGGGCTCGGGAACGAGCGTATTCATTATGCCGCCAAGGTGGCTTTCCCAAGGGTCCGTTGCCCGTCTCAGCAAGGTGCCTTGAGCGCGCTTCAGAGCGGTCAGCGTTCGGACGATAGACATGGTGTTGCACGACACGACACGGGTCGCATCACGTCCGACCGCACTGGCGAAGGAGTTTTGCGCGGCAAAGGAGAAGTTGCACGCCCTTTGGAACCGACCAGCGTTTCAAGAGTTCAGTACCCATACCATGTAGGGGTATTGGCATGTGCGACAAAGACAGGAGCAGTATTCTGACCTCTCTTAACCGAATTGCCGGACAGGTCCGCGGCGTCGGTCAGATGGTGGAGGATGAGCGCTATTGCATCGAAATCCTTCATCAGCTTCATGCAGTAAAAGCCGCTCTCTCGAAGGTCGAAACTCAAGTGCTGAAGGCCCATGCGGCTTGTTGCGTTGAAGAAGCGATCATCTCGGGCAATGCGGAGGTTCAGCGACGAAAGTTTGATGAATTGGTCGACGTTTTCGCGAAGGCCAAGCTCTAGGCGTGCAAGCGATTTACGGGTTCGGAGTAAGCACGCCGGGCCATATCGCATGACAACGTCAAAGTGATTGAGCGTACCCCGGTACTATACATGCAAAAGGAGACACCGATGTCAGAAATCCATCAAGCGCATGGCGGTCACTCCGATGGTTCCCACGGCCGACCATATCTCATGTTTTGGATCAATATGATCCTGGGTCTCATCGTTATGTATGTCGTGATGTTCTCGATGATCGACGGTTGGGGTGATTTTCGCAACAACTTCAATATGTTCTACATGGCCATCACCATGTGGGCTCCAATGGGTATCTTCATGCTGGCAACAATGCCCGGCATGTTTCGCCACCGCAGCGTGAATATAGTACTCTACCTCCTTTTCGTTTTGCTAACCGCCGGTTCGTTCTGGGCCACGCGGAGTCAGGCGCTGATCGACGATCGGCAATTCGTCGACTCGATGATTCCCCACCATTCGGGAGCAATCCTGATGTGTCGGGAAGCGGACCTTCGCGATGCCGAACTGAAAACTTTGTGCGAGTCGATCACAAAGGCGCAACGCGAGGAGATTCAGCAAATGGAGCAAATTAGGCAGCGTCTATAGCTCGTAACTCGAAGATTGGAGACTTTGCCGCTCGCCCGGGTCTGCCAATGTTTGCCACCTGTTGGCCGCGCCGGATGAGATTCCCCTAAGTTGCGGTGCAGTCTCCGCCATGCGGCCTTTGGCGGCGCTCTGCTTTCCGAGTTGAGCGAAGGAAGGCCGGGGATGCTTCTCGATCGCTATTCACTTTCGGTCAAGTTTGGCTTAGCACCTCCCTCGGGCCGGGCCGAAGCCGCCACGCGGCTCTTCCCGCCGAGCTTCGATTTGCGGCTGCGCCAACCGCGATCCGAGCGTAGGAATGCTTCCAGCATATGCGGAATCAGCGTGGCAGCATCGACCTCGCCATAGAGGCGACCGTATTCGGCGGCATAGAGGTCGAGTTCTTCTTTCAGCGGCTCTGGCATTGGCACGGTTATGCGCACAATGCCGAGCTTGGGCAGCGGGCCGAGCTTGAGATTGCTCATCAGTGGGCTCCGTAAGGTTCGAGGACAAGGTCGCGGGCAACGATGACCCTGACCGGGAAGCCTGGTCGGATGGTCAGCGTGGGGGCGACCTGCAATTGGCGCTGCACGATCTGCTGCCCAGCCTGGTTCACCGTATCCTGCGCTCCGTCGCGGATGGCGCGGATCAGACGATCTTCATCGCTTGTCGCCAACTCCGCGCCGACGGCGAGAAGCGTCGAGAGGCCCGCGGCCTTCATCAGGTCCCACCAGTGGTAGTCGACGCCGTCTTCAAGACCGGCATAGCCCGATGCATCGGCGCCACGCTGGCGCTCCAGCACGATCGAGCGGCCGTTTGGAAGAATGAGACGATTCCACACCAAGAGGACGCGGCGCTGCCCGAACGTCACGCCTGCATCGTATTCGCCGATCAGGCGGCTTCCCTGCGGAATGAGGAGGAGCGCGCCGGTCGGGCTGTCATAGACGTTCTGCGTTACCTGGGCGGTGATCTGTCCGGGCAGATCCGAACGGATGCCGGTTATCAGCGCGGCCGGGATCACTGCGCCGGCCTGAAGAATATAGGGCGACGCCGGCGCCATGACGCGATCCGGCGCGACGGTGCGGCGGTCCACCTCGGCGTTGAGGAAGGCCGTGTGCCGATCCTGCGCACCGGCGCCCGTCAGCCCGGCCATGCTGGGAACCGTGGGGATCGAGGGCGAGGCCGTGGTCTGGCCCGCCCTGATCTGGAAGAATATCTCGCTGGTGCGGGCGGCTTCCATCTCGGCGAGGCGGCGCTGCTCCTCGGGGTCGGTTGCGGGAACCGGCATGGGGGTAGCCGGGATCGGCTGACCTTCCTCGCGGGCGCGCAGCACGGGTCCACCGAGATCGCCCGGCAATGGCGGGCCGAGGACCGGCACGTCACCGTAGCTGCCGGGCAAACCCTGCAATCCGTCCGCCGTCTGACGGCGATCGGTCGAAATCAGCTCCTCGGGATTGCCGCCGCGTTCGACGACCTGAAGCGCGTAGATCAACGCTCCGCCGATGCCAATGCCGGCGACCAGGCCAGCGCCCATCAGAACTTTGCGCGAAATGCGCGTAACGCGCGGCGCGTCGGCGCGCAGGCGCATAGACCCTGCCGTTTGCCCTGCCGCTCCGGCCGGTTCAATCCCTTCCTCCTTCCGGTCATCATTCCCGCTCATGACGGCGCTCCCACGATCTTGGTGGTTCGGCCGGAAGCGGCCGCGGCGGTTTGTCCGGGCTGGACGCGCACGATGCGGACGGTCTCTTGCTGCTTGCCCGAGCCAAGACGCAGCTCGGCCGCGCCGAACAGCCGATCGACGATGAGCACGTTCTGGTGGATGCGGCTGTTGACGATCTCCGGTTCGCCGCCCGAACCGATGACGAACAGCGGCGGCATCTCGCCCTGGACGATGCCGCGCGGGAACACCACGTAAACGCGGCGGCCGTCGTCGAAGACGGTAATCGGGCGCCAGGGCGGATTGCCGCCGGTGAGACCGTAGCGATAATTGCGGGCGGATTCGGCCGGTATGATCGGCGTGGCCGGCGCGGTGACGCGCTGGCTCGCCGGAGGCGCGGGATAGGCCCAGGCGACTGCCGGCATCCACGTCTCTTCGTTCGCGCGCAGCTCGACGAGGTAGGTGCGGCGATCGGTGGTGATAACGAGGTTGGTCGAAATGCCGGCGCGGGTCGGCTTGACGAGCACATGGACGCGGCGCGTCGTGCCGGAGCCGCTTTCGGTGTCGCCGATAATCCACCTTGTCGTATCGCCCGCCGCGATCGGACCGGCGCCGGTCAGGCTTTCGCCGGGTTCGAGCGCAATGGTCGTGATCTGGCCGACGGCGGCATAGACCTGAAACAGCGCACCTTCCGACCAGGGATAGATCTGGATCGCGTTATAGTAACCCTCCCGGCGCGGCTCGACGCGAGCTGCCGCATTGGCGTTAGCAACACGGCCCTCCGGGGTGGTGGCAGCCGTGCCGCCGCGTGCGACGGTCCAGCCTGGCGGCGTGTGTAGCGGCCGGGGCGTGCTGTCGGTCACGGCCGTCCGGACGACTGGAAGCGCCGGCACGTCGGCATCGTAACTGAACTGCGGCGTGCGGTTGGTGGCGCAGCCGGCGAGCATCGTGGTGGCCAGCAAAGCCGCCGAGACGGATTTACGGAAAGCCGTGAGTCCGGTTTTGTGGGGATTGCGGATCATTGGCTCATCTCCCGCGACCATGAGATCGCGTTCACATAAATTCCGAGGGGATTGGCGCGCAGGCGCTCCGCGGTGCGCGGCTGCTGAAGGAAAATGGTGAGGATCGCGGTCCAGCGTTCGGTGCGGGAGAGCTGACCGTTCTCGTAGTGCTGTTCCGTCCAAGCCACGCGGAACGAGTCCGGCGATGCCCGGATCACGCTGGAGACCTCGACCGAAACCTGCTCTTTGCCGACACGGGTGAAAGGATCATTTGACCGCGCGTATTCGTTGAGCGCCACGGCGCCCCGGTCCGTGGTGAACTCGTAGGCGCGCAGCCACGCCTGCCGCAGAACAATCGGATCGGAGGGCAGCCCCCGGACCTGTTCGATGAATCTGGCCAAGTGCCAGGCCACTTGCGGGTCGGTCGGGCGATAGTCGGCGACGGCGGGCTCGACAGCGCGGGACTCGCCATGGCGGTCGATCTCGACCACCCAGGGGACGACGGTGCCGCGCGCAGATTGCCAGACCAGCGCCGAGGCGAATCCGGCGGAGAGGAAAAGGCAGCCGAAGGCCATGAAGCGCCAGTTGCGCGCCTGCACGCGGGCGGACCCTATGCGCTCGTCCCAGACCTGGGCGGCCTTCTGATAGGGCGTGACGGGTTCCGGCGTCTTGCCGAAATGGGTGGTGGGTCGTTTGAACAGATTCATGTGCGGTCGCTTTCGGAAAGGCTGATAGAGGAGCCGCCGCCGTGGCTGTCACCGGAGCGGACTGCATGGGCGGCGGCCGTGACGCCGTGGCTGAGGGCCTGGCTGCGGCGCATGCGCTGCGCCCAGGCGGGCGGGCCGTCGGCAGCGGGTGCGCTTGCCGGGGCCGGTGAGGCTCCCCCGCCGACCGTTCCCATGGTGGAAGTGCCGCCGGTCGTCTCGAAGCCGCCCTTGACGCCTCCGGTGTGGCTGGACTTGAGGCTGTCGGCCGCGCGGGATACGGCGCGCTTCAGCGGCGAGACCGCGGCGGCGCCACCGGCGCGAGCAACACCGCCGAGACCGGCCGCGACGCCCGACGCACCGGATTCGCCCATGGAAGCGAGCGTGTATGCGGTCGAGGCCGCGCCAGCGGTCGATGCGCCGCCGCGAGCCAGGGCGGCTCCGCTGGATAGCGCGGCCGCGCCACCGCGCGCTGCGAGCATGGTCGCGCCTCCAGCTGCGATCGCCGCGCCGCCGACGGCGAGGCCGGTGCCGACGGCAGCGCCGGCACCAAGCTGCGGGCCGCCGGAGACGAGGCCGGCCGCAATGCCGGGGCCAAAGATACCGAGTCCGAGAAGGGAGAGAGCGGCAAGAACGACGGCCATTGCGTCGTCGATCGTCGGGGTTGCGCCGCCGAAGCCGGTTGTGAACTGGCCGAACAAGGTCGAGCCGATGCCGATGATGACCGCGAGGACCAGCACCTTGATGCCGGACGAGACGACGTTGCCAAGAACACGCTCGGCCATGAAGGCGGACTTGCCCCAGAGCCCGAATGGAATGAGGACGAAGCCGGCCAGCGTGGTCAGCTTGAATTCAATCAAAGTGACAAACAATTGGATCGCCAGAATGAAGAAGGCGAGAATCACAAGCGCCCAGGCGAAGAACAGGCACAGGATCTGCACGAGGTTCTCGAAGACCGCGATCCACCCCATGAGGTCGGAAATGGATTCAAGCAGCGGGCGGCCGGCATCGAGGCCGGTCTGCGCGACGCGGCCGGGGCGCAGGAGATCGGCGGTCGAGAAGCCGGTGCCGGAGGCCATCAGGCCGAGGCCAGCAAACGACTCGAAGACGATGCGGGCGAGATTGTTCCAGTTGGAGATGATGTAGGCGAAGACGCCGACAAACAGCGTCTTCTTCACCAGACGGGCGATGATATCGTCGTCGGCGCCCCACGCCCAGAACAGGGCGGCGAGCGTCACGTCGATGACGATCAAGGTGGTGGCAATGAAGGCTACTTCACCGCCGAGCAGGCCAAAGCCCGAATCGATGTAGCTGGTGAAGATGCCGAGAAAGTTGTCAATGACGCCGGTGCCGCCCATGGCTCACCGCCCCCCGCTTTCGGCCGGAGCTTCCGGCGCGGGTGAGCGGCCAAGGAAACGGTCGCGGGTCTCGGCCCAGACGCGTAGGCACGTGGCGTCATTGGCGGCGGCCTCGCCCATCTCCTGGCAACGCCGCTGCTCCAGCCGCAGCGGATCGGCCGCTGGCTGGAGTCCCGGAGCGGCCGGCGCTGGCCCGGCCTTTTCCTCGCGGGTCATTTCGATGATCGCCGCCGTGATGGCGACGGCGACGAATATGATGGCCGCGATCCGGGCCAGCACCTTGCCGTCCATGATGTCCCCCTTTCGGCCCGTCAGTTGTTGAACATGCGCGCGTTGCCGGGCTGATACCCGGAGCCGGGCGTCAGGAACCGCTCGCGCTGGATGCGGCCCTGCTCGGCGGCCGTGGTGCGCTCGGCTTCCGAGAGAGCGTCCGCCCGGCCGTTGGCCGAGATCACGGCAATGAGGTCGGAGAGCTGCTGGCTTTGCAGGGCGAGGAGCTGGTTGCCGGCCTGGGTCGCCTGAAGTGCGCCGGTTGCGCCTTGGCTCTCGCCGACCAGGGCTGACATCTCGGCGCGGTTCGTGTCGATATTGCCGACGACGCCGGCCTGGACACGCATCGCGTCCTGCAAACCGCCCACGGTATTTTCCCATCGGCCGCGCGCGTCCGCGATGAGCTGCTGGTCAGTGGCGTTGAGGGAGAGATTGCCGTAGTCCTGCTGGAACATGCTGTCGATCGACTGCACGTCGAAGGCGATGTTCTGCGCCTGGGCGAGAAGCTGCTGGGTGCGCTGCACGTTCTGCTGGAGCGCCTGGAGCGAGCTGTAGGGCAGGCTCGCGAGGTTCTTCGCCTGGTTGATGAGCATCTGCGCTTCGTTCTGAAGCGAGGTGATCTGGTTGTTGATCTGCTCAAGGGTGCGCGCCGCCGTCAAAAGATTCTCGGCGTGGTTGGTCGGGTCGTAAACGATCCGGCCGAAGCCAAAGAGGGCGTGGGCCGGCGTGGTGAAGGCCGGCGAAAGCGCCAGCGGCGCGGCGAGCGTGAGTGCAAGCAGGGAAGCGCCGGCGAAACGGGGGAAGCGGTGTCGGGTCATGGCATGATCTCCTTTGGGTCGAGTTCAAGGGCATCGGTGAGGTCGAGGACCGGCGCCTGTGGCGCGGGCGCCTGCCGGTCAGGCGCGACAGCGATGTTGGTGAGGTTGGGAATGAGGTCGGCCGCCCATTCGACGCCGCGCGCCGTCAGCCAAGCGGCGAGGAAGCCGCCGCGGCCATGTTCGGCTAGGATGTCGGCGATCAATGCCTGGTCGGACTTGGAGGACGCCGCGCAGAGCGCGAGGCCGACTTCGGACAGACCCAGCTCGAACAGCCGGTTTCCCCGCCGGCTCTGGCAGTAGTAGTCCCGCTTGGGGATGGCGCGGGCGAGGATCTCGATCTGCCGGTCGTTCAGGCCGAAGCGCCTGTAGATCGCGGTGATCTGCGGTTCGACGGCGCGATCGTTGGGCAGGAGCAGCCGGGTCGGGCAGCTTTCGATGATTGCAGGCGCGATCGTGCTCTTTTCGAGCTGGGCGAGCGACTGCGTGGCGAAAACGACGGATGCGTTCTTTTTCCTGAGCGTGACCAGCCATTCGGCCAGTTGCTTGGAAAAAGCCGGATCACCGAGCGCCAGCCAGCCCTCGTCGATGACGATCATCGTCGGGCGTCCGTCGAGGCGGTCGGCGATCCGGTGGAACAGGTAGGCGAGGACGGCGGGAGCCGCGCCGGTGTCGAGAAGCCCTTCGGTCTCGAAGGCCACGACGGAAGCATCGCCGAGGTTTTCGGACTCGGCGTCGAGCAGCCGTCCATAGGGACCGCCGACGCAATAGGGCTGGATGGCGAGCTTGAGGTCGTTGGACTGGAGCAGCACCGACAGGCCGGTGATCGTGCGCTCCTCGATCGGGGCCGAAGCGAGCGAGGACAGCGCCGTCCAGATATGCTCCTTGGCTTCAGGGGTGATCGTGACGCCTTCGCGCTGGAGGATCGCCACGATCCAGTCCGCCGCCCAAGCGCGGTCCTGCGTCTGCTCGATGCGGGAGAGCGGCTGGAGCGAGACCGAAGTATCCGCGCTTTCGGTCAGCCGGCCGCCGAGGTCGTGCCAATCGCCACCCATGGCCAAAGTGGCGGCCCTGATGGAGCCGCCGAAATCGAAGGCGAAGATCTGCGATCCCGCATAGCGGCGGAATTGCAGCGCCATGAGCGCCAGCAGCACGCTCTTGCCGGCGCCGGTCGGGCCGACCATGAGCGTGTGGCCGACATCGCCGACATGAAGGGAGAGCCGGAAAGGGGTCGATCCTTCGGTCCTGCCATAGAGCAGCGGGGGTGCGCCAAAGTGATCGTCCCTTTCCGGCCCCGCCCACACGGCGGACGAAGGGACCGTGTGGGCAAGGTTGAGCGTCGAGATCGGAGGCTGACGCACATTGGCGTAAGCATGGCCGGGCAGCGAGCCGAGCCAGGCGTCGACGGCGTTGACCGTCTCGACCATGACGCTGAAATCGCGGGACTGGACGACCTTCTCGACCAGCCGCAGCTTCTCGTCGGCGCGGCGGGCGTCCTCGTCCCAGACCGTGACGGTCGCGGTGACATAGGCGATGCCGGCCACGTCCGCGCCGAGTTCCTGCAAGGCCATGTCGGCATCGAGCGCCTTGTTTGCGGCATCGGTGTCGACGAGCGCCGATTGCTCGTTCGTCATCACCTCTTTCAGAATGGCGGCGATGCTCTTGCGCTTCGCAAACCACTGGCGACGGATTTTCGTGAGCAGCTTGGTCGCGTCCGTCTTGTCCAGCAGGATGGCGCGGGTGGACCAGCGATATTGGAAGGCGAGCCGGTTGAGATCGTCGAGCAGGCCGGGCGTGGTCACGCTCGGGAACCCGGTGATGGTGAGGATGCGCAGATGCGCGGAGCCGAGGCGCGGTTCGAGCCCGCCGGTGAGCGCCTCATCGGCGAGCAGGGCGTCGAGATAGATCGGCGTCTCCGGCACGCGGACGCGGTGCCGTTTGGTCGAGACGGTCGAATGAAGATAAGTCAGCGTCTCGCCGTCGGTGAGCCAACGGCACTCGGGCATGAAGCCGTCGAGCAGCGCCAGCACGCGGTCGGTGCGATCCACGAAGCCGCGCACCAGTTCCCAGGGATTGACGCCGGAGGTCTCGCGGCCCTCGTAGAGCCAGCTTTCGGCGCGGGCGGCGTCCTCGGCCGGCGGCAACCACAGGAAGGTCAGATAGTAGTCCGAGACGAAATGGCTGCCCTCCTCCTCGAAGTCGGCCTTGCGCTCGGCATCGACCAGCGCGGAGGCCGCGTCGGGAAAGACGTCATTCGGATAGGTCGCGGCCTCGGATCGCTGGGCTTCAACGAAGATCGCCCAGCCGGAGCCGAGGCGGCGGAAGGAATTGTTGAGCCGCGCGGCGACGCCGACCAGCTCGGCCGCGACCGCGGAGTCGAGATCCGGCCCACGAAATTTCGCGCTGCGCTGGAAGCTGCCATCCTTGTTCAGCACGACGCCCTGGCCGACCAGCGCCACCCAGGGGAGGTAGTCGGCAAGGCGCGAAGCGGTGCGGCGATATTCTGCGAGGTTCATCATGGCGCGGTCCTCACACAGACAAGTGGCCAGGCACGCGCAGATGCCGACGCGCGACCTCGACGAAGAGGGGATCGCGCTTCGCCGCCCAGACGGCTGCGAGATGTCCGATCGCCCAGATCAGGATGCCGGCGAGCCAGAGTTGGAGACCGAGCCCCACGGCCCCGGCCACGGTGCCGTTGAGGATCGCCACGGAACGCGGCGCACCACCCAGCAGGATGGGTTCGCTGAGAGCGCGGTGAACCGGGGCGGTGAACCCCGGCACGGCGTCGAGCTGTTCGAGGAACGCCGCCATCAGATCACCGCCCCGCCGCCGAACGAGAAGAACGACAGGAAGAAGGAGCTGGCGGCGAAGGCGATCGAAATGCCGAAGACGATCTGGATCAGCCTGCGAAACCCACCGCCGGTATCGCCGAAGGCCAGCGTCAGGCCGGTGACAATGATGATGATGACGGCCACGATTTTCGCCACCGGCCCCTCGATGGATTCGAGGATCGACTGAAGCGGGGCCTCCCAGGGCATGGAGGAGCCCGAGGCCAGTGCCGGCGAGGTCAGGAGCGCGACCCAGGTGAAGGCGGCGGCGGTTGCGATATGGCGGCGGACGCGGAAGGCACGACGGATCATGCGGGGTCTCCTGTTTGGTCGGTGGGGATGGGGTCTGGAAAGGCGGGGGCGAGCCGGTAATCGCCGTCCGCGCCGAGGCCCTCGACGCGCGCAAGCTCGGCAAGCCGGCGCGCGGAGCCGCGGCCGGAGAGGACGGCAACGAGGTCGATGGTTTCGGCGATCATCGCGCGCGGGACCGTGACAACGGCCTCCTGGATGAGCTGCTCGAGACGGCGCAGCGCGCCGATGGCCGAGCCGGCATGAATCGTTCCGACGCCGCCGGGGTGGCCGGTTCCCCATGCTTTCAGGAGGTCGAGCGCCTCAGCGCCGCGAACCTCGCCGATCGGGATGCGATCGGGACGCAGGCGCAGCGAAGATCGGACGAGATCCGAAAGTGTCGCCACTCCGTCCTTGGTGCGCATTGCGACGAGGTTCGGCGCCGCGCATTGCAGCTCGCGCGTGTCCTCGATGATGACCACGCGGTCCTGCGTCTTGGCGACTTCCGCCAGCAGCGCATTGGTGAGCGTGGTCTTGCCGGTGGAGGTGCCACCCGCCACCAAGATATTGGCGCGGGAGGCGACGGCCTCGCGCAGCGCCGCAGCCTGGGCGTCGGCCATGATCCCGGCGGCGACGTAATCGTCGAGGGTGAATACCGCGACCGCCGGCTTGCGGATGGCGAAGGTCGGCGACGTGACAACGGGAGGAAGGAGGCCCTCGAACCGTTCGCCGCTCTCCGGCAACTCCGCCGAGACGCGCGGCGCGCGGGCGTGGACTTCGGCCCCGACATGATGGGCGACAAGACGAACGATGCGCTCGCCGTCCTCTGCGGTCAGCCGCTCGCCGGTGTCTTCCAGTCCTCCGGCGAGGCGATCGACCCAGATGCGCCCGTCGGGGTTCAGCATCACCTCGACGATGGAGGGATCGCGCAACAGGTCCGAGATGGCAGGCCCGAGCGCGGTGCGGAGCATGCGCGCGCCACGTTCGATCGTTGCCTGTTTGCGATTTTGGCCAGCCATCTCGTCCCCGTTTCCGGGGAGGAGGGCGAAGGCGGTCCCCGGATGGGGATGACTAAAAGAACGGCAAAACGGGCCGATTCAACAAGTTTCGGTCGTAGTAGTAGTGCAGCGTGCAAATACAGGAGAACGGCGGTGGTGCCTTCCTGATCGAAGCCTCGGGCGGTCACTCCTGCTCATCAGGCGAATCGCCCGAGGTAGTAATGCCGACTGTTTCCCTTGATGGGAGCCGACAGAAGCTCGCCCTCTGCGCATCAGAGGCCGGAAGTTTTCCGCGTGTTTTGTCGGATTCGGATTGGATGGTTCGTCGTTACAGTGAAGACAGGGAAACCGGCCCGCCACAACAGAGGGAAACGCGATGACTATTACGATTACGGCCTTTGATGAAAGCTCGCCGGATCGCGGCCAGGGACTGGCGAGGGACATGCGCGTGCGCTGGGCGCTGGAGGAAGTGGACCAGCCTTACGAGGTGCGGCTCGCTCCGTGGAGCACATTCAGGGAGCCCGCGCATTTGGCGCGCAATCCGTTCGGGCAGATACCGACTTATGAGGAAGGTGATCTCACGCTGTTCGAGTCCGGCGCGATCGTGCTTCATATCGCAGAGCGCTTTCCGGGCCTGCTGCCGGCGGATGCGAATGCGCGGGCGCGTGCGATCATGTGGATGTTCGCTGCGCTCGATACGGTGGAGCCGCCGATCGTCGATCGCGACGTCGTCGAGAACTTCGAGGAAGGCAAGAGTTGGCAGGGCGAGCGCTTCGAGATGGTCGATGAACGCATTCGCGAACGGTTAAATCAACTTTCTGCGCGCCTGGACGACAGCGAGTGGCTCGACGGCGATTTCAGCGCTGGCGACCTTCTGATGGTGCATGTGCTGCAAAGGTTGCAGGGGTCGGAAATATTGCAGGAATTTCCGAACCTCTCCGCCTATGTCGCCCGTGCAGAAGCGCGGCCGTCGTACAAGCGCGCTTTTGCCGCCCAATTGGCGGTGTTCACGGCTGCGTCGCGATGAAAGTTCTGAGCATTCTTCGCGTCCTGCCTTTTACGGCCCTCGCATTGGCCAGCATTTGGGCTGCCAACCGGGCTCCTGATGGTCGCCGTCCCCCACAGATGGACTTCACGGTTACGTTCGAGGCAATCGCCAATGCCCTGACCAAGGTGCCGCACATAGCCTCGATGGCTATGCTGTTCGTTCTCGCCGTACTCGCAACCGGCTACTCTCGCATGTGGCTTGCTGTCGTACTGACTTTTCTCGTGGGCGTAAGCTGGGAACTGGTTCAGACCACGGTAATCGGCCACAATCCCCGTGTTGTCGACATCTTCCCCAACCTTGTTGGCATTGCCGTTGCCTGGATCACCGTAGCCGTGTCGGTTTTCCTCTGGCGCGCAGCTCGTTCGCGCTTGTAGCGCAAATCCCGAAGCCCGCGACCCATTCTGTCGATGGGCCTTGAGCCTATCGGTTTGTAGTCCAGTCCTCGATCCGCAATCCGGCTATTCGCGAAAACTCGCCGGTATTGTTGGTGACGAGGGTGAGGCCCCGCGCCTTGGCCTGACCGGCGATCAACGTATCGTATGGGCCGATCGGCGTTCCGCGTCGTTTCAGCTCGGCCCGGATCTCGCCCGCCACTCGGGCATCCTCCCGATCGAAGTCGAGGATGGCGAGATCGGTGAAGAGGAGCCGAAGGGTCTCCAGATTGTAGGCGACCCTCTCGCTGCGATAGGCGCCAAAGTAGAGTTCGTGCGCGACCACGGACGAAACCGCGAGCGAACCCGGCTCGCTGGTCTCGACCCGTTGCAGCAACGGTTCGGAGCGTCGCGCGACCAGCGAGATCACTGCATTGGTGTCGAGCAGGCGGAAGGTCACTGGAACGCCTGATCGAGTTCGGGCCGGTCCTGTTCTTTCGGCTGGTCGCGGCCTTCGGCCATGAAATCGGCGCTGAAGCCGCGCTCGACGGCGGCGTGCAGCGAGGCCCACCGCCGGGTCGTATCCGGCCTGGGGCGTAGAATCACGGCGTCGCCTTCTCGCGACACCTCGACCTCTTCGACGTCGAAGCGGAAATCCTTCGGGAGCCGGACGGCCTGCGAGTTGCCGGACTGGAAAATCTTGGCGATATGGGGCATGGCGGCCTCTTGTATGTACGTCGAAGTATATACGCGCACGGCACAGATTCCGCAAGCTCAGTCAGTCATCGGATTCCTCCCTGCGCGACGGAATGTCATCGGGGATCTCGCTGAGAAAGCTGCTTCCCTGCTGGAGCCGCATGGCGAGGGTCTGTACGAAGCCCTCGAAACGCTCCTTGCCCTTGGCCTGGGCGGTCGCGTGAGCCTCTGAGGGAAGCGGCGGCGTGACAGTCAGCCAGTGGCAGACGAACAGCGCCAGCGTATCGGCGGTGAGACGCATGTCGCGTTCCAGCCGCGCCGTCTGGCGCGACATGCGGTCGAGCCGGCGGGTAAAGGCAGCCTCCCGCATGTCCTGGGCGTCGGGTGACAGGAAGGAAGCAATGGCCGCTTCCGCGACGGCCGATCGCGACAGCTTGCGGCGGTCCGCGAGGTCGTTGAGCTTGGCGAGCAGGTCGGACGGAAGGGTCAGGCAAAGGCGTTCGCGCATGGTCGATCCTCACATATCAATACCGTCATTCGGGTCCATGGGCGCTTGCCGGGCGAGACCGCGCATCTGGCGGCGCATGACCTGACGCTGCCGGGCGCTGTCTTCCTGATCGTCGCCGAGCAGGTGCTTGAACTCGTCTTCTGGCGTCGGCTCCTTCTTCTCGCGGACGATCTCGACATGTTCGGGCAGTTCGGGTTCACGGCGCAGGCTCGAATTGGCCGTGTCCTCCTTCCCCTTCTCGCCCCGTTCGGCGGCCGCGACCAGATCGGCGTCGGGCTTGAGCGGCTTGAGGTCCGACCAGCCATCGGGCCGCACCGATTTGGCGATCTTCGCCGGATCGGGCGGCGGCAGGATGCGTTCGGTGAGGCGGGGGTCGAGGAAATAGCGGGCCTTCTTCGCCCGGATCGGTGGGGTGCCTGCCACCATGACGATCTCGTCGTCCGGGGGGAGTTGCATGATCTCGCCGGGGGTGAGGAGCTGGCGGGCGGTCTCGGAGCGCGACACCATGATGTGTCCCAGCCACGGCGCCAGGCGGCTCCCGGCATAGTTCTGCATCGCCTTCATCTCGGTCGCCGTGCCAAGGGCGTCGGACACGCGCTTGGCGGTCCTCTCGTCGTTGGTGGCAAAGCTGACCCTGACATGGCAATTGTCGAGCACGCTATTGTGCTGGCCATAGGCTTTCTCGATCTGATTGAGGCTTTGGGCGATGAGGAACGATTTGATCCCGTAGCCCGCGAGAAACGCCAACGACGACTCGAAGAAGTCCAATCTCCCCAAGGCGGGAAACTCATCGAGCAGCAACAGCACGCGATGCCGGCGGTCCTTGGCGTGGAGATCTTCCGTAAGCCTGCGGCCGATCTGGTTCAGCACGAGGCGGATCAAGGGCTTTGTCCGCGAGATGTCCGAAGGCGGCACCACGAGGTAGAGCGTCGAGGGTTGCGGGTCGGCGATCAGGTCGGCGATGCGCCAGTCGCAGCGGCTCGTCACGGCCGCGACGACGGGATCGCGATATAAGCCCAAGAAGGACATGGCGGTAGACAGCACGCCCGAACGCTCATTGTCGCTTTTGTTGAGCAGCTCGCGCGCCGACGACGCCACGACAGGGTGCGGTCCGGCCTCTCCTAGATGCCGCGTGGCCATCATGGCGTCCAGCGTGGCCTCGATCGTGCGGCGTGGATCGGAGAGGAACGCGGCAACGCCCGCCAGGGTTTTGTCCGGCTCGGCATAGAGCACATGCAGGATCGCGCCGACCAGCAGCGAGTGGCTGGTCTTTTCCCAATGCGACCTTTTCTCAAGGCTCCCTTCGGGATCGACCAGCACGTCCGAGATATTCTGGACGTCGCGCACCTCCCATTCGCCGCGCCGGACCTCGAGCAAGGGGTTGTAGGCGGCAGAGGCGACGTTGGTCGGATCGAAGAGAAGAACGCGGCCGTGCTTCGCCCTGAAGCCGGCGGTGAGCTGCCAGTTCTCCCCCTTGATGTCGTGGACGATGCAGCTCCCCGGCCAGGTCAGCAAACTCGGCACCACGAGCCCGACGCCTTTGCCCGACCGCGTCGGCGCGAAGCAGAGCACATGCTCCGGCCCGTCGTGCCGCAGGTAGTCGCGCTCGTATCGGCCGAGCACCACGCCGTCCTGGCCGAGCAGGCCGGCGCCCTCGATCTCAGCCCGCTCGGCCCATCGTGCCGAACCGTAGGTGTCGATGTCGGACGCCTCGCGGGCGCGCATTACCGACATGGTGATGGCGACGGCGATGGACAGGAAGCCGCCCGAAGCCGCGATGATGCCGCCCTCGGCGAAGATGCGCGGGGCATAGGCTTCGTAGAAATACCACCACCAGAACAGCGCGGGCGGATAATAGACAGGCCAGCCGGCGACCTCGAACCACGCCGGCCCGAGTTGGGGCTGGAAGCCGAGCCGGAAGGCGACCCATTGCGTGCCGCCCCAGACCGAGGCGAGCACGATCAGGAAGACGATGCTGATCTGGCCCCAGAGGATTTTCGTGCCGGACATGGGAGGTTCCTTTCATCAGAGGCTGAGGTCACGCTTGCGACCGAGCGACCAGTCGATGCCGCCCCCGCCGCGCGCGACGCCGGAGATGTGCTGGCCGAGCTTGTGTTCGATCTCGCGGGACCAGGGGACGAGCTGGAAGCCGCGCCCGCCATCGGGGGCGAAGCCCTCGATCACGGCGAAGCGGCCGGAGGAAAGCGCGAGCTGGCGGCGATAGGTGCCGGCGACATATTCGCCGGCCTGCGACTTCACATGCGCAAGCCCGGTCTCGGCCGAGAGCTGCTCGCCCACGGCGTCGAGTTCGCGCCGGCGCAGAGTCGCCAGCAGATTGCGTTGCAGGACGATCCGCTGGCCCTCGCGCCGGGCGAGTCCTTCATCGGCCAGATGCTCGGCCCGCGCGTCCATCGCCTCGCTCACCTCGCGGCCGAAGCCGCTGGCGCCGAGCGGCATGGGCTCACGTTCGACGAGCCGGTGATCGAGCCAGGTCGCGCCGGGCGCGGTGATCTGGCTCTGGAGATCGAGGTCGGATCGGTTGGCGAGGACGATGGTGGGCCGGGGATCGTCCGGACCGCCGAAGCGGCGGACCTCGACGATGCCGCCGATCGGCGGCGCGTGCTCGAACGCCTCGATGCCGCGCAGCCGGACATGATGGGCGCGGCCGTCCGTGCCGTCGATCACGGCATAGGCTTCGCCGGTCAGCTCGTCATGGAGGCCCTTGTCGACCAGCCGGCCGATGACAGGCGGGCCGTCCTTGGTGGCGTCGATCGTGAAGTCGGCAACGCCGCGTTCCTCGCCCAGCCCCGCGAAGGCGCGGTGCATGGTCTTGATGATGTCGCCGCGCGAACCGAGATCGCGCAGCGTTCGCTCCGCTCCTGGCTCGACGAACCATTCGTTGACACCGGCATCGGCGGCGAGGCCGAGCTTTTCGAGATGGCGCAGACGCGCGACCAGCAGGCGGCGGATTTCGGGATCGTCCGGCCCCTTCGCCTCGGGCCGCAGGTCGATATAGCCCAGCTCGTTGGCCTGGCGTGCGATCTCCCGATCGAGGCGCGTCCAGCGTTCGGCATCGACTTCGCGCGTGAGGCTGGAGCGGATCTCGTGTTCCGGTTTGGGGCCGAGTTCGGCATCGACCAGTTCCTCGGCGCGTCCGCGCAGGCCGTGGCTGATATAGTCGCGCGAGATGACAAGATCGGCCCCGGTCTCGTCCACGCCGCGCACCAGCAGATGCACATGCGGATTGTCCGTGTTCCAATGATCGACAGCGATCCAGTCGAGCCGGGTGCCAAGGTCGGCCTCCATTTGCTTGGCGAGATCGCGGGCGAAGGCGCGCAGGTCTTCCATCTCGCCCGCGTCTTCCGGGGAGATGATGAAGCGGAAATGGTGCCGGTCGTCCTGGCAGCGATCGGCGAAGGCGAGATCGTCGGCGCGGTCGGTCTCGGCGTCGAACATGACGCCCTTCTCGCCGTCGCGGCTGACGCCCTCGCGCTTCAGATAGGAGAGGTGCGCGGAGATCGGCGCGGAGCGGAAGGCGCGGCCCCGGTGGCGCGCGATGCGCACCTGGGCGACGACGCGGCGATGCGAGCCGAGCAGGTGGCTACGCGATACGACATTGCGGCCGCGGCCGAAAGTCGAGCGGCCCGAGCCGCCGCCTCTGCGCCCCGATCCAGATGCCGAGCCGCTGGCGGGCGCATTGCTCGCCTGCTTGGCGGCGCGCAGCACCTGGTTGATGAAGGTCTTGGTGCGCGGCGCGCGGCTCGAGCGCGGCTTGCCGGGGCGGATGCGAAACTCGTTGTCGTCGCCGCTCATGCGCGCCTCCACCGAGGCACGGCGAAGCCGCCCATACGAAGTGACTTTGATTTTGCTTGCAAAATCGCCCATGCGTATGCACGACCGACCGCCATATGCGCAAAACACCAAGCCATTCCAATGGCTTGACGGTGGTTTGCGCAGGCGCTTTTATCTTGCCGTATTCCAGTCGCCGTGCCCCTTCCGGCGCGCGACCCTTCCTTTCCTTTCCGGCACTCCGCTACAGCGCGAAACCGTGCGATCCAGCTCACGGCGCACCTCCCGAGGGCGGACGCGCGACGAATAGCGCCTCGGCGGGAGCCGGCGCGAGCGAAGCAGGCGACGCGGCGGGCGCATCCGAAGGTGCGCCACCGCTGCGTTCGCCGTGCCGTCCGAACGCCGATTCCGAGCCGCCCTGAGCCGTGACGAAGAGCGGAGCATCGCGCCAGTCGGTGACGCGCGGTGCGCCAGCCAGAGCGCCGGGCGCGAGCGGCTCGCCGCCGAGAAGGGGAACGAGCGTGGCGACGTATTCGCGCGTTTCCCGAGGTAGCTCCCGAACACCCGCGAGATACTCGTCGTAGCGGCCGGGTCCGGCATTGTAGGCCGCGAGCATGCCGCCGATGGTGCGGTAGCGGTCCCACATCGCGCGCAGATAGGCCGTGCCTGCGACTATATTGTCGCGCGGCTGGAAGGGATCGCCGCCGAGCCGGTAAAGGGCGCGCTGTTCCTCCCAAGTGGCGGGCATGAGTTGCATCAACCCCATCGCCCCGGCCGGCGAGACGGCGACGGGATCGCCGCTGCTTTCGGCGGCGAGAACGGCGACGATCCAGCCAACCGGGATGCTGAAGCGTTGCGCGGCGTCGGCAATATTGGCGGCATAGGGACCACCGATCTCCGGCCGTCCGGCCTGCACGGTCTCTGCCAGAGCCGGAGGCGCTGGCGAGAGGCCGAGAGCGAGGCCGGAAAGGAGAAAGAGGAGCGCCGGGTGTCGGACGGCGGGAAACCGCCCGACGTTGGAAAGACGTTGAACCGTCACTTGTCGGCCCCTTCGGACCGCTTCGTCCTCTGGTCGTTGGTGTGCAGGCTCCAGGCGGTGTCGTCGTCGCCGTCGCGGAACAGGTTGGCGCGCAGCCAACCGAACAGCGGGCTGTAGATCTCGACGGAGACGAACTCGCCGGCCTTTTCACCGACATGCGACCAGCCCGCCCCGATGTCGCGGCCGTCTTCGCCGCCGAGCAGGATGCGGTAGGCGGGCGCGTTCTCGGCCTCCGAAGGTTTGGCCGGGACGAAGGTGAGCGGGGCGTCGATTCCGAGCGCCTCGACGCGGCCGGTGAAGCCGGTTTCCGTGCGGGTGAAACTGCCAATATCAGCCATGATTTTGTCTCCTGTGGTTGATGGTTGGGGGTAGCTCACGGCTCCAGGGCCGGATCGGTGAAGCGCCAGCGGAAGCGGCCGTCGCCGTATTCGTCTGTCCAGATCGGCGTCGCGCGGGCGATGACGGCGGAGGCCGGAAGCGCACCGAAGTAGCGGCCGTCGAGGCTGTCGGCGGCGTCCCAATTCATCAGGAACAGCTCGCCCTCGGCGACTGTTCGGCAGCCCTGCCATTGCGGCAGATCGCGGCCGAAGCGGTCGCGCGGCTGCGCGTCGCCATAAGCGTGATCGTAGGCGATGACGGTCGCGCCACGGCGGCAGACCTCGGCGCCGGGCAGAGCCAGCACTCGCTTGATGAGCGGCACGCCGCGCGGCAGGTAACCGCGCGCGTCGAGGAAGGCGGCGAGGTCATCGGGCGGCAGCATGGCGAGCAGATCGCCGACCTCGATCGTCGTGACCGGAGCAAGCGAATAGAGGCCGACCGCGACGCTTCCCGATGCGTTCCAGATGAAGCGCGGCGCATGGCCGGTGACGATCGGCGCAGCGACCAGCGCGGCGCCGGCCAGCATGGCGAGCAGCGTGAAACTGCGCGGGCTCATGGCATGATGCTCCTGCGCGCAAGCCAGGCATTGTGCTGGTCGCCTGAATAAAGGCGCGGTTCCACACCGGCGGTCAGCCGGTTGTGGACGTGCCGCCAATAGGCGGGCGCGGCGTCGGCCGGGTCGATGCCAAGGGCTTCGATCGTGTCTGTGAGCTGAAGCACGCGCTCGACCTTCGGCCAGCCGTGGAGCTTCAGGAGAAGATCGCCGCCGGGGCGGACGAAGGGCAGCGTTTGGCAAGGCTCGCCGCGACCGATGGCGCGCAGGATGTCGATGCGGGAAACCACGGTGCCGTAGTCGTTGGACGCCCAGCGGACGAAGGCGAAGACGCTGTTCGGCGCGAAGCCGACGACGCGGCTGCGCCGGTCGATCGTCCGCTGGTAGATCGGATGGCCGAAGCGGATGCGGTGCTCGATCCGGCCTTCCTCCCATGTGAGATGAACCAGCGTGGTGAAGGGCGGCGCGTCCTTCGGCAGCGCATGGCCACCCATGCGGCGGTTGTCGAAGCCGGTCATGGCGTGCCCCCATCGGCAGGCGGGAACTCCCGCGCGAGGAGGTCGCGCAGCATGTCGGCAACCGTGACGCCGCGCTGGAAGGCCGCGATCTTGATGCGGCCGCGCAGCGCCGGCGTGATGTCCACGGTCAGCCGCGCCGAGTAGGCGTCGGCGGCATCCGTGCGCGGCGGCGGCGCGTCGGCGGCCTTGATCCAGCTATCGGGATCGGCCGGGCGGATGGCGAAGCCGCGCTTGTCCGTGCCGGCCGTCATGACGGGCCTCCGTCATGGAACGGCAGCACGCTGGCGATGCGGTCGCGGGCGCGGTCGGCCATCGTCGGGTCGATCTCGCAGCCGATATAGCGCCGGCCGGAGAGCCGGCAGGCTTCCCCGGCCGCGCCGGAGCCGGCGAACCAATCGCCGACCAGGCCACCTTCCGGGCAGCTTGTGCGGATGAGGATTTCGAGAAGCGCGGACGGCTTTTCAGTCGGGTGGATCGCGCGGCCGTGGCAGTTGCGCAGATAGATGACCGACCGCATGAGGCGCGGCCCGCCGTCGTGGCTGACATAGTGGCCAGCATCAATCTGGCCGGTATGGGGCGGACGCTGCTTGCGTCGCACGGTCCGGGCTGTCGCGTCGGGCGTGGTCTGGACGTCGTTGTAGATGTCGCGCCAGGGCGTCTCGGCCGGATAGAACTGGACGGCCAGCTCATGCACGCGCTTGAAGCGGTCCGCATGGAAACCGGTGCCGTTCTGCTTCTCCCAGACGATCTCCTGGGCGAGCCGTAGGCCCGCGTCCGCGAAGCGGTCGGCGGTCGCCATGAAGCTGCGCAGCGAACCGAAGACCCACATCGAGCCGGTCGGCGCAAGCGCCCCGCGCGCGAGCGACAGCCAGCCCTCGACGCGGCGATCCCAGGCGAGCGATGTGTCGCCGTAAGGGGGATCGGCGAGGATCATGTCGTAGGGGCCGTGCGCCGGCATGCGGTCGCGGCAGTCGCCGGACAGGATAATCTCGGGGAGCACCATCATGGCGCGGTCCTCCCGATGCAGAGGCGCCCGACTTCGGCCGCCAGCGCCGCGATCTCGCGCGCGGCCGGCGACTGGCGGTCGATGTCCGAGACGAGCCGTCCGGTCTGGGCAGCGTCGGCGAAGACGACACGCTGGCCGACCATGGCGGCGAGCAGGGGCGGATCGTGGTCGGCCAGCGTCTCGGCCGTCTCGCGGGCGATGACAGTTCGTGCGCCGCAGCGATTGAGCACGAAACGGGCGACGAGCTGCGGCCGGTAGATCCGGGCCTCGGCGAGCAGCGCCAGCATCTCGGCCGAGGCCCAGCCGTCGAGCGGTGACGGCTGCACCGGGATCAGCACGAGGTCGGCGGCGAGCAGCGCGGAGCGCATGAGGCCGGCGACACGCGGCGGGCCGTCTATGACGACGTGATCGACGTCGCGCGCGAGTTCGGGTGCCTCGCGATGCAGCGTATCGCGTGCCAGGCCGACGACGCCGAACAGGCGCGGTAGGCTCTCGCGCGAACGCTGCTGTGACCAGTCGAGGGCTGAGCCCTGCGGGTCGGCGTCGACCAAGGTGACGCGGCTCCCGCGCATCGCCAACTCGCCGGCGAGATGTAGGGCGAGCGTCGTCTTACCGACGCCGCCTTTCTGGTTGAGAAGCGCGACGATCATCGGCGTCCTCCCGGTGGATCGAGAGGAAGACGGGGCGTATCGGGATCAGTGGATGGAGAGGCCCCACCGCGGCGGCTTGTAGCCGTCTGTGGCGGCTCGGCCGGCGCGCTCTTCCTGGCGGTAACGCTGAGGCTTCTGGCGGCGTCGCGGATGAGGTTTTCCACATCGCGCGCGCGCTCTTCAAGGTTAGAGTCTATGTTAGACTCTAAGTTAAGGGCGCGATTTCGTGTGGAGTTTCCGTGCGTTAGACCCTGTTTGGGTTCCTGATAGCACGAGCCTCGGGTTCCCGATAGCACGATAGTCCGGGTTCCCGATAGCACGAGGCTATCCACAGCTTGTCCACAGGCCGGAGACGGCTCGAAGGCGAGCAGCGCGCGCCCGCCGATTTCGGTTTCGAGGAACAGGGTGTAGCCGGGCAGCGGCTGGCGCCGGATGATGTCGCGCAGCTCGTAGGCGAAGCGTTTGAACGGCGACAGGCTGCCCGACTTCTGGTGAAGGTGGTGGAAGTCGAAGCGCCAGCCGGCGCGCTGGCGGCCGCCGTGCTTGCGCACCAGGCGGTAGAGCCAGCGATCGAGACCCCCCGTCAGGTCGAAATAGGTCCGGTCGAAAGTGAGCACGAGCGCATCGTCGAGGACGGCCTGGTAGAACCAGTCCGGTACGATCAGTTCGATGCCCTCGGGGCGGCCGTTGCGGTCGGTGCGTTCCTGCCACTCGTTGATCCACGAGAAGCGATGACGGCGGCCTTCGGCAGGTTGCCGGATCGAGGTGGAAACGGTGGTCGATTGCAGGCGGTCGAGCGCGGCTTTCAGGCGCTGATAGTCGCGTGCGCTCGTGCCCCGGCCGACATAGGTGAGGATTTCATAGGGCGTGGCGGCCATCAGCCGCGAAGTGCGAAGCCCGTTATCGCGGGCTTCGACGATCTGGCTCGCTGCCCAGATCAGGATGTCGGCGTCCCAGATCGTAGCCATGCCATGATCCGGGACCGCCTCGACCCGAATTGTCACGTTGCCCGCAACGAAATCGATCGGGGCGACGCGATGGGTCTTGGAAAGGGAGAAGAAGGGATAGGCCATGAGATCCTGCGCGTCTCGTGGCGCGAAGTCGCCGGGAAGCGCCCGGAACAGATCGAGCTGCCCGCGCTCCGAAAGGGATCGACGCCGCACCGCCATGAAGGAAGCCGGCCGCGCTCAGCGTGCGTAGCGGCCGAGCCGCGGCCCGGAGGGAATGACGTGGCGCTTCGCCGGCAGCACGGAGCCGCGAGGATCGGACGTCGACGTCACCGCGCCGCGAGCGGCCCAGGTTTCGAGATCGTCGATGGCGTAGACGACGCGGCCACCGAGCTTGCGATAGGCGGGACCTGTCCCATAGGTGCGATGCTTTTCGAGGGTTCGGGCCGAGAGGCTGAGAAATTCGGCGGCCTCCTTCGTGCGCAGAAAGCGCGGCGGCAAAACGACGGGTTCGTGTGGCATGGATCGGGCCTCCGTGGTGTTGCGGACGGCCGCTTCGTTTCAGCGGCGGACAACGACCACGGTGGCGGAGGAGAGCCGGCAAGTTGCAGGGCAAAGTTGGGGGGTATCGAATTCGCCCACCATGAACAGGGCGAGGCCGCGCTAGGATTGGCGGCGATGACGAAGGAGTTTTCGATAGCCGCCCGCTATCATGGCGCGGGCATCGCGCAGGAGCGTCTTGATGGCGTGGCGGATGGAAGACGCCTGCCAAGCGTCACGGTCGAGATGGTCGATGCGAAAAATGATCTCGGCGATTTCCTGCTGCGTGGCGCCGGCGCGATAGCCGTCGAAGGCGCGCAGCATCCGGCGCTGGCGGGCGCGCTGCTGACGCGTCAGGCGCGTGTCCGGGGGAATGGCGCGGCCATGCAAGGCTGAAAGGAAGCGATAGACGGCTTCGATCCGGTCGAAGCCGTCTATGCCGAGAGGAATGACCGCAACGGCATTTTCTTTTCCGTCGATGGCGTGGTCAATGATCTGGAGGGACTGACCGTTCGCGAGGGCTAAACGAAATGCAGCGTCATCATCGCCCATCGGCGACCCCTGCCGCCACAGCGCGGGAGCATCGCTCGTGATACCGGAGCCGAGGTCAACGGGCGCCTCGGCGAGCATTACAACGCTTGTGTCCTCCTGCGGAAGCCAGAAGACTGGCGCTTCCGGCGGAGGTGTCAGGGGATCGACCGGGAAATCGCAACCCCCACTGTTGTCGAATTCGCACGGTCAGTGGTTCATGCATTCCGCGAGCGGAGGCCGAAGCCTCAAAATCCGCGTCATAGGCGTCGTTGCGGCGGAGCCATTCCCAGGCGAGATCGGACGCGGTCAGGCCGTCCAGATGATCATATTCCGAGGAACGCCAGATCGATGCGTCGGGTGTCATCGCTGATCCTCCCAAGTATTTGTCTAAGTCTTTGGGAGAATCACGATTCCCGTTTGGGTTGATCTGCGAAAGTCAGTTGAGCCTCAACAGGTGATGCGTCCGACGCATCACGATGGCGACCCGCGCTGGCTCTCACGAACCAGCTCGCGATAGCCGCGCTCCATCATCCACCGGGCGCGCGCCAGATGCGCATCGTGGATAGAGCGGCAGCGTCTGGGGTCTTGATCGGGATCGAGGCCAAACAGGATATGCACCGCCTCGCGCCAGTCTGCGCCGTCGCGGTTGGCGTCGACCAGCCGCATGTAGAGCTTCATATGTGTGCGGTCATAAGTCGTGATCGTTTCGCTGAACGGTGGTTCGTCCAGAAATGTTTGCGTCTCCTGTCCCATCGAGCCACCATATTCACGCGCGCTAAGTCCGTTAACCATCTCGCTCAGGAGATAGCCCCTTTTTTTGACAAGGGTTTGGTAGCTTGGTGCCCGGCGTGACTACCGGGACGAATCGATCCTGTCATGCAGGAGCAGAACTCCTTCGCCCTTGTCTGTCGAAAGGAGAACAATCCCGGCCGATTCGAGGGCCCGGCGCACCTGATCGCGCGTCGATTCGAACACTTCGAGACCGCTTTCGGATTCGAGGCGTTTCAGTGCGGTCAGTGCTACTCGGGCCTTGTCAGCGAGCGTCTCCTGTGTCCAACCCAGCAACGCGCGCGCGGCCCGTGATTGTCGGGCGGTGATCATGCATGATCACCTCCCATTCGGACCTGTGCGCACTCCAGAACTACGACTAAACTAGTCGTTCTTGGCTCACTTCGCCAGCATGAAATGCCTGATCGACATTGCAAACAGCTTTCCTTTGATAGCTGATTCGGTCGTCTCGGCGCATGGCCTGCCATGAAAGAACCCGGCGGCTTGCGCCGCCGGGCTTCGCGGTTCCCGCTCAGAACGGGATGTCATCGTCGTCGATGAACTTGCCGTCCTCGCTTTCGGTCTGCTTCGCCGGGCTCAGGAAGTCGACCGTCTCGGCGATGATCTCGCATCCGTAGCGGTCGTTGCCCTGCTGGTCCGTCCACTTCGTGTAGTGGATGCGGCCGCGAACCAGAACCTTCATGCCCTTCTCGCAATACTCCTGGATCGTCTTGCCGAGGCCGTTGAAGGCGGTGATGCGGTGCCATTCCGTATCCTGGATCCGGTAGCCCCTCTCGTCCCGGACAACCTTGCCGACCGAGTAGCGGGGGCGCGAGGTGGCAAGCGTGAAGTGGGTGATCCGGGTACCGCCCTCAGTGGTGCGGGTTTCGGGGGTCTGACCGATGTTGCCGGCGAGAATGACGATGTTCTGCATTGTAAGTCTCCGTTGCTTCTCGGAGGGACCATCCCTCCGACGAGACCCGGCCAAGGCCGTCGGGAGACTCCCGCAACTGCCGAACCTATCGGCAGCTTGCCCCTAAGGCCCCAGGTGGGGCGGGCAGCCGCGCTTGCGCGGCAACACGGCTGGGAGCCGCCGGGGTTGCTGGAGGAAACAGAACGAACTTAGGGGATCAGTCAGTCGGAGGGATTGGTGCCTTTGAAAGCACGAATACGGGGACGCGCAGCAGAACCATCGTCCTCACCGGTAACAGCGACCAGGCAGGCTCACGGACCTGCGCAGTTCGGGGCGACTCCCGACCTTCTCCCCTTCCGGCCACCTCGCGTCATCTCCCGGACAGGCTGGGCGGGACGAGAATGGTGCGGCTATAGGGTTCCGAGGCACGGAACAGCACCGTGTCGCCGTTTCGGCGGTGGAAGGCACGATCCGGACGATTTGCGAAAAGGCATGCGACGGTTTCTGCGTTCGCATCCACTACAGGAAGTGGAGGCCGCAGCTAGCATTGACTGCCCACGATCCGCGGATCTGGCACCGATGACCGACATCCTCGGCCGGGCGAAGCAGACTGGAGGCGGAGGATGCAAAGCGCAGCGGCGGCGCTACAGCCTTTTGTTGGGGGAACCGGGGTTGGCGGCGCAAGCCGCCGGGTTTTTCACTTCGCTGCCGATCAGCGTGAAAACAAGGACACGCCGAGGGCATTCAGATTGACCATTGCCGCGATGCCGATGAACAGCCCGGCGCTGCCGGAAAGCAAACTGAGCATCAGGCCGGGGTCGATGGCGTTCTTCGCTACGCCGTGGACGAGTGCATATCCGGCGATGACGGCCGGTACGGCAAAGACGGCGAGAGCGATCAGCCGCAGAGCCGGATTCCTGGCGAAGCCGAGAACTGCGATGACGAGGCCAATCGAAACCAACGCCGCGCCGATGGCGGCCAGTCCCGACAGGAGGATGCCGCCTCCGGCGCCCCAAGTATATTGGGCAGCGGACAGCCCAACCATGAACGGTAAAGCGTAGATCGCAAGGTTGTAGGCAAAGATTCAGAACGCGATCGTCAAAGAGATGGCGAGCAGGATGAGCGACATGGAAGCCTCCACATGATCGATTGAGGATCACGACAGGCTGCCCGTAGATACGCTCCGCCTGCGACTATGCTACTGTTCCGGTTCTGCAAGGATGTTTCATAAGAGCTATCAACCTCTCCGATAGTCAAGTATTGGCGGCTGGAACAGCCAGAGGCGGCGCTTACGCGCCGCCATCGAACTTCATGACCGGGATGCCGAGCTTGCGGGCCTTGTCCGCAAGATTCTCCTGAATGCCGGTGCCGGGGAAAACGAGGACGCCGACCGGCAGGACGTCGAGCATCGCGTCGTTGCGCTTGAAGGGCGCGGCCTTGCCGTGCTTCGTCCAGTCGGGCCGGAAGGCGACCTGAGCAACCTTGCGGCTATCTGCCCAGCGGGAGGCGATCAGTTCAGCGCCCTTCGGCGTGCCGCCGTGCATCAGCACCATGTCGGGGTGCTTCGCATGGACCTGATCGAGCTTTGCCCAGATCAGGCGGTGGTCGTTGAAGTCGGCGCCTCCGGTCAGGGCAACCTTGGGACCGGCGGGCATCATCACCTCGGTCTCGGCCCGGTGCTTCGCGGCGAGGAAATCCCGGCTGTCGATCATCGCGGCGGTGAGGTTGCGATGGTTGACCATCGAGCCGGTACGGGGCCGCCAGGCGCTGCCGGTGTGGTGCTCGAAAGCTTCGGAGGCGACGTCGCGGAAGAGTTCCATGCTGTTGCGCCGCTCGATCAGGGTCTGACCTTCTGCCGTGAGGCGCTCCAGCTCGACCGACTTCACCTCGCTGCCGTCCTGTTCACGCTGGAGGCGGCGCTGCGCCTGCTCGTTGTCGTCGAGATCGCGTTCGACCCGGCCCGCGGCGCGGTGAAAGAGATTGACGGTCCCCCAGAGCAATTCGTCGAGGTCGGGTTCGAGGCGGGTGTCGCCGAGCGTCGCGACGAGGGCGTCGAAGATATCTGCGACAGCGGCGGCGACGGCGTTGCCCTCCGGGAGCGGCCTCGGATCAGGTTCGTCCTGATATGGCCGCCAGCCATAGAGCTGGAGTTCGGTGAGGATATGATCGGTTGGGGACGAGGTGTGGTTCGGCTCGAAGCTCAAGTTTTCGTCTTCGTTCGTCATCGGAAGCGTCCTTTGTCTGGAGACCGCGCCCATCGCGGCCTTCGCAGGCGTCGAAAGCCCACGGGCGGACTGGACTGGCACCCTCGCGCTCTCGCGAGGGCTCCGATGGCCGGGTTCGGGCTATTTTGTTTCGCGCTGCAAAGGCGGCGCAGCCGCCGGCGGAAAATAGCCCAAACGCGGCCATTGCCTGTCCGGGCCGTTTGTGGGCCGATCGCCCTCTCAGAAGGCCGTGGGCGCCGCTCTCTCCAACTTCAAAGGATGCGTGCGATGATGAATGGAGACGGCGGGTGGAGACGCCTCGACCGCGCCTCGTCCCCGCCATCTCCTCACCCTTCCACGAAACGGTGGACGTCATCAGGATGAAGCTGCTCCATCAAGGTCGTCCGGAGGGCGTCGATGCCGCGCCAGCGCAGATCTTCATTGAAGTCCTCACGCGTAGGCGACACCGAAATCGCCTCGATCCCGACGCTCCTTGCTCTGGCGACCAGGCTGTCTCTTGCGCCGTCCCCGGCCGGGTCGCGATCTCTGAGGACATAGAGCCTGCGCAGCGTCGCCGGGAACAGGACGGCAGCGAGGTGAGCAGCGGAGAGCGCCGCCATCATCGGCATGTGGGGCAGAACCTGACGGGGCGACAGCACGGTCTCGATGCCTTCGCCGGCCGCGAGCACCTCACCGGCGACCCCGAAGCGGACCGCGTGCCCGAGAAGGTCGCCCATCGCCCGCCGTGGTGACTCGACCGGCGCCTTGCCCGAACCGTCCGGAGCGAGCCAGGTGCGGTGTGCGCCGGTCTGGTCGCCGTGAAGATCGGTGACGGAAGCGACGATCGCCGGCCAGATCTCGGTGGGCGAATGCTCATCGGGTTTATAGTAGCACCGCGGATGGTAACGCAGTGCGGCGGTTCCCGCGAGGGAGGTGATCGCCCGCCCGTTGAGGTAGATTTCCGCGAGTGTGCCGCCGATCGGCTGCGACATGGCGAAAAGCCGCCGCGACGCTTCGAGCGAACCGACAGCGATGTTCGACGTCCTGCCGATCGGAATCCTCGTTCTCCCTGGTTCGTGATGCGGGAGAGCGAGGAAGCGGCGCGCTTCCTCGGCCACGTCCTTGAAGTCAATGAGGCCGAGCGCTTCGCGGATGACGTCGAGCAGATCGCCATGTTCCCCCGTTGATGCGTCGGTCCATTTTCCGGCAGCTCCCTTGCCGCATTCCGGCCCGGTCAACCGCACAAACATCGAACGGCCGGGACTGTTCTGAACGTCGCCGACCACCCAGTATCGTCCGGCGCGGTGGCCGGACGACAGGTAGTGGCGGCATACCGCCTCGGCATTGCGGCCGAGACGGGATGCCAGTTCGGAAGCGTCGTGACGGGCCATCACGCTGCCTCCTTCTCGCCGATACGCTCCACCGGCCAGCGGTCGAGCACTCTTGCGAGAACCACGGGACCATTGGCATCGATTGGCACGAACATGCGCAGCTTCCATGAGATGATCTCGTGGAACAGGCCGTAGGCCGTGAGGCGCTCGCGCATCGTGTCGTCGAAGCCGGACAGCTCGATCCGGTTCGCGCCCATGACGCGGACGCGGCGAAGCTGAAGACCTTCGGCCAGATCGAGGATCGTGCGGCCGTCCATCAGGGCGGTGAACGCATCATCCGGCGTAATCGCGGCTGCGCCGGTCGCGGTCGCATTCGCGGCCCAGGCCGGCGAGACCTTGCGGCCGATGATACGCTCGCCCTCGTCGGTCTGAAGCCGATAGACGCGCGTCGAATCGTTCGGCAGCCGCTTCCAGATGGGCAGAAGCAAGCCCGTGACCATGTGAAGCGACGCATCGGTGAATTCCGGCACCTCGGCAATCTCGGCGTTCCATGCCGAGGCGAAGGTCTCCCGGTCAGCGTCGACCCAACGGGTCTCCCCCATCATCCTCACCGGGATATTGTGGGCCTCCGTCGGCCGGATCAGCCGGACGCGGCGCTCGATCTCGCCATCGTCGAGCATGATGCTGGTGGCCGGGATCTGAACGGCAGCGCGCCCCGAGCGCTCATTGACGAGCAGCTTGGCGCGCGGATCGCCGAGTTCGGCCAGAGCGGCGTCAAGCGTCACAGGACGGTTGCGCCTGCGCTCGTTGATCGTCAGCAGACTGGTTTCCGCACCGGTGCGCGGATGGGTGTAGATCGTCTGGCGATCGACGACGACGAAGCTTTCGGCGCGGAGCGTCTCCAGCCCCGCGTCATAGGTGCCCGACGCGATCGCGCCCTCGATGCGGGCGGTCAGAAGCTGTTCGAAGGCCGTGAAGAGGATGCCCTGAAGCTCGATGGTGAGCGCGAGCAGCCGATTGAGGAACGTCGTGATCGGCGGCAACTCGTCCTTGATGCCGGTCGAGTCCATCAGCTTCAGGCCGGTGGCTTCCTCGAAGCGCTGGAGCGAGCAGCCTTCGACCTTGCCGCGCACCAGCAGCATATAGAGCTGGCGGAGTGCGTCGCGGGCGTAGTGACTCTCCAGATTGTCCTCGGGGCGGAACAGCCCCTGGCCGCCGGTCTGGCGCTGGCCGCGCGTGATCGCGCCCAGCGTGTCGAGGCGGCGGGCAATGGTGCTGAGAAAGCGCTTCTCAGCCTTCACATTGGTCGAGATCGGCCGGAAGAGCGGCGGCTGCGCCTGGTTTGTGCGGTGCGTGCGGCCGAGGCCCTGAATGGCGGTGTCGGCTTTCCAGCCCGCCTCGAGCAGGTAGTGGACGCGGAGCCGCGTGTTCTTCGCCGACTTCTCCGCATGGTAGCTGCGGCCGGTGCCGCCGGCGTCCGAGAAGACGAGGACACGCTTCCGGTCGTCCATGAAGGCTTGCGTCTCGGACAGATTGGCAGCGCCGGCGCGCGTCTCGACCACAAGGCGGTCGATGGTGACGCTGTCGCCGCGCTTGCGGACGATGCGGCGCGACCGGCCCGTCACCTCGGCAACCATATCCGTCCCGAAATGCTGGACGAGCTGGTCGAGCGCGCCGGGAACCGGCGGCAGGCTGGCGAGCTTGGCGATCAGCGCATCGCGGCGCGCGACGGCCTCACGGCTTTCGACCGGCTGGCCGTCGCGATAGACCGGGCGCGACGACATATTGCTCTCCGAATCCGTGAACGGCTCGTAGAGCTGGACCGGGAAGGAATGGGCAAGATAGTCGAGAAGGTATTCGCGCGGCGTGATGTCGATGCGGACGTCGTTCCACTCCTCGGTCGGCAATTCGGCCAGCCGGCGTTCCATCAGCGCCTCGCCGGTCGAGACGATCTGGATGACGGCCGAATGGCCCGCCTCCAGATCGGCGGCGATCGAGCGAAGCAGGGTCGGTGTCTTCATGCTGGTCAGCAAATGGCCGAAGAAGCGCTGCTTGGCGCACTCGAAGGCCGAGCGGGCGGCGGATTTCGCCTGCTTGTTGAGCGTGCCCGAACCGCCCTCGCCGCCGCCGGTGATATTGGCGGCCTGCATCGCCGCATCCAGATTGTCATGGATGATGGCAAAGGCGCCGGCATAGGCATCGTAGATGCGAACCTGCTCGGGCGTCAGCTCATGCTCGACCAACTCATATTCGACGCCGGCGAAGGAGAGCGAGCGGGCGGTATAGAGGCCGAGCGCGCGAAGATCGCGGGCGAGCACCTCCATCGCCGCCACGCCGCCGGCCTCGATCGCCTCGACAAACTCGGCGCGCGTCGCGAACGGGAAATCCTCGCCGCCCCACAGGCCGAGCCGCTGCGCATAGGCGAGATTGTGGACGGTGGTCGCGCCGGTGGCGGAGACATAGACGACGCGGGCACTGGGAAGCGCGTGCTGAAGGCGCAGGCCGGCGCGGCCCTGCTGCGAGGCGGCGACGTCACCGCGTTCTCCCTTGCCGCCAGCGGCGTTCTGCATGGCATGCGCCTCGTCGAAAATGATCACTCCATCGAAGTCGGAGCCCAACCATTCGACGATTTGCTTGACCCGCGAAACCCTCTCTCCGCGGTCGTCGGAGCGCAGCGTGGCATAGGTTAAAAATAGGATGCCCTCGCTCAGCGTGATCGGCTTGCCCTGCGGAAACCGCGACAACGGCGAGACCAGCAGGCGCTCCATGCCGAGCGCGCCCCAGTCGCGCTGCGCGTCCTCGATCAACTTGTCCGACTTCGAGATCCAGACGGCTTTGCGCCGTCCCTGGAGCCAGTTATCGAGGATGATCGCAGCCGATTCCCGGCCCTTACCGACGCCGGTGCCGTCGCCGATCATGAAGCCCTGACGCAGCCGGACGGCGCCCTTGGCGTCCTCAGACGCAGCGGTCAGCTTGTCGAGGGTGTCGTCCACCGTCCACGCACCGGCGAGGAAATCCGAATGCGCCTCGCCGGCATAGATCACCGTTTCGAGCTGCGCGTCGGACAGGAGATCGAGGACGTTCCCCGGCAGCGTCGGGCGATAGCTCGGCTTCGGCGGGGCGACGCTCGCCATGGCCGCCGACTGCACGAGCTGGGTCGGATGCGCCTGAGCCCCGGAAATCCGGACGGTCTGGAGGGCGTATTCCTCATAGATCGCATCGGAAAGGCGACCGGCATCCGCCGGCCTCCAGTCAACGGTTTCGTAATCGAGCGGAGTGCCTTCCGGCTCGGCATGCGCCACGACGGGCGCGGCCCTTGCGGCCCGGTTGACATAGGCGCGGACGGTGCGAGGCGCGACCACAGGGGCCGAGACGGCCGGATCAATTGGCAGTCGTGGCGGGAGATGCTCGGTCAGCCATCCAAGCAAAGTGGCCACACCCGTCGCGACGCCCAGCGCGGTCGGGAATACGGACGGGTCGTCCGCCGGCACCTTGTCGATGATGGTCAGGCGGGTCGGAAAGGTCGTGCCGTGCTTCGCATAGACCGAGCCGTCGAGCGCGGCGGAGAAGACGACGCGGCCGCGTTCCTGCAGCCGGCCATAGGCTGCGGCCCAGGCCGAAGCGTCGGGAGCGAAGTTCGCGCCGGTGATGGTGACGAGACGGCCGCCGGGTGCGAGACGCGCCAGCGCCGAGGCAACGTGGCGGAAGGCGGCGTCTGCCATCCGCCCTTCAACATTGGCCATGACGGAGAACGGTGGGTTCATCAGCACGACGGATGGCAGAATGCCGGTGTCGAGATGATCGTCGATCTGCGCCGCGTCGAAGCGGGAGACGGACAGGGCCGGAAAGAGAAGAGACAGGAGACCGGCGCGGGTCTCCGCGAGTTCGTTGAGCACCAGCGAGCCTCCGGCGATCTCGGCCAGGATGGCGAGAAGCCCGGTGCCGGCTGACGGCTCCAGCACGCGGTCGGCGGGCGTGATCGCCGCCGCCGTCACGGCCGCGAGGCCGAGGGAGAGCGGAGTCGAAAATTGCTGGAAGGACTGGGATTCCTCTGAGCGGCGCGTATGCATCGGCAGGAGGCCGGCGATCTTGGCGAGCTGCGGCAGAACCGTCGCCGGAGAAGCGGATTTGCGGAAAAGCGCCTTGCCGTATTTGCGCAGGAAAAGCACGGTCGCCGCCTCGCAGGCGTCATAGGCCGTTTTCCAGCTCCACGCTCCGGTCGCGTCGGAGGCGTCGAAGGCAGACTCCATCGCGCTGCGCAGCATGGCGGCATCGACGCGCTGGCCGCGCTCGATATGAGGCAGGAGGATCTGCGCCGCGGCGAAGACGGCGGCAGGAGTGTCTGTGCAAGGGACAAGTGAAAGCGGCGCGGTGGCGGATGCCGCCGCGGATGCGGGGATCATGTTCATGGAAGAAGCCTCGGGAGAGCGGGACAGGATCGAGCCCGTGCAGCGCTCTCTCTCGACCGCACAGGCTCAAATCCGTCCCGGCCTCGCTCTCACTCTCACTCCATCGGCCAAAATCGCCGAAAGCCGCCGATCGCGGCCCCTGGCGGCCGAAGGGTGAGTGGCAACATGGCCGGCCTTGCTTGCCGACCAGACCATGGCAGACACAAAAAGAGCGCCCCGCCTGTAGAGGGGGCGCTCAAATGGCGTCAGCCGAACCGGCGACCTGTTTCGGTAAAGGTGTATTCATTGGCGATGATCGTCTCATCGACTGCCTCGTCCGAGGACAGGTATTCGTATTCGCGCTCCAATTGGCGATAGAGCCAGCGGGCCAGATCGCGCAGCGCCTCGAGGACGATCTCCTCGGCGTCGGCGGTCATGTCCTGATAGGTGGGGCTGTCACGTTCGACCGAAATGGACATGCAATACTCGTGATAGTAGTGCCCACGATGGCTAGTCTCGGCGCGAAGCTGGTAGAAGTTCCGGCGCTGGATCGCCAGCAACGCATCGGCAATCTCATGCAGCTTCTTGTCCTGCGGCGCATAGGATCGGATCTCGGCCGCGGCATTCCTCCGATACGAATAATAGCATTCGAACGATGCGCCATCGCCCTGCGACCAGAAGCCTGTAAAGGCGACACGAGGCTCCTGACGTGTGCCGTCGGCCATGAGGCGGACGGTGCGGGTCTTGAAGCGGATTCCGAGGATTTCCGCGATCTGCTGGAAATCCTCATAGACGGAATCGTACCAGTCATAGTCGAAGCCGCCTTCACGATATCAGGCGCGGGCCTTGTCCTTTGCGGCATCGGAAAGCTCGTCGAGCCGATAGACCGTGGTTTCGATGATCTCAGGCATCGGGATCACCTCCATCCAGCACTTCGGCAAGCCAGCCGTCGGTGTAGGTCCAGGCTACGGTTTCCCCTGTAGCGAGATCGAGCACATGAGCGCCGCCGCCGAAGCCGTCGACGCGCGGCTTCGAGCAGGCGTTGGCATACTGAAACCCCCAGCGGCCGGTCAGTCCGAATTCGGCGGCGCAACGCTTCACAAACTGAATCAGGCGCTCCGGGTCGCCCGTGACGTCATCGCGCATCCAGAGTTTGGTGCCGCCATGCTCGGGCTGGATTGACAGGAGGAAACTGTCGGACGGCGGCTCTTCCGAAGCGTTTTCCTCGGAAAGTTGATTGTAGAGATCGAGGGCGCGAGCGGCGTTGTCGGACGTCCCCACATCGAGCAGGCAGGAAAAATGGGTGAAGTAGTCGGCCATGTCAGGCTCCTGAAACGACAAAGCCCGGCGCGAAGCCGGGCTGATTGAAGGAAGGGAATGGAATCAGGCCGCCTGCGGTAGCCTGAGCAGCTCGGCGGCGGTCTCGCGCCAAAGCGGATCGACCAGCCGCGCTTCCAGCAACGCCGCTCCGAATCGCAGGACGCGGGCCGACACATGATCGCCTCGGCCGGAGGCAGCGAAGGCCAAGCCGCGCTTTCGGCTGGCTTCGATGATGATGCGGCGGGCCTCGCCGTCGCTGGCGACCGGCTGCCGCCAGAGAATGATCCCGGCTCGGATTTCGCCACCGAGAACCAAGCCGAGCGCGCTGTCCTGAATGACGATCAGGCGCGGCTCGAAGCGCAACCCGGTGTCGTCGCCGGGGCCGAGATCGCCGCGCGAAACGTGGAGCGCGGCAAGAGCAATGGCGTTTTCCGGCGATGCCGCCTCGCCAAGCGAGACGCTGCGGTCGCGGTAATCGGCATCGGTGGCGTCGGCATAGCTGATGGTGCCGAGGCAGGAGATGCGCAGCGGCAGCTTCTGCGTCCGCTGAAATCCGGACAGCACCCGCTCGGCGAGAATCCGCTCGATCGGGCCGAAGGTGGATTGGCTGGCATGGGTCATCGGGATCGCTCCACAACGGGCGCCGAGAGCCCTTCTCTCAGCATTCAACCCGTCATGGCCAAAGGCGCGACCTCTTCCTCTCCTCTGCCGAAGGCCTTGCCTCGGCGATGGACAGCTCCAGCGCAAGGCGGAAGGCCCGGACGCTCCTAGGCGTCCCGAGCCATCGGAATGAGGCGCCTGCGCGCCTCAGCTCCATGGGTCGATTTCCAGTTTCACCATCTCGTCGTCGCCATCGAATTCGTCGGCGGGCATGGCGCCGTGGGTTCCGTCTCCGGCCTGGAACACAACGATCGAGACCATCAGCGTGGTAGCGAGGCTGGCGGCAAAGGCGGTGGCATCTGCGTAGGACATGGGTTCGGCTCCTGTCTTGGGAGGCGGGGGACCATCCCCCGCGCGACAGGCGCCCGAAGTGTCTGAACGGGTCTGCAATCACCCTCGCGCGTTCGGGCATGTCCCGAATCCGCGAGGGCGGCACGCTCGCGTAAGCCGACCCCTCGTGGGTTGATTGACAAGGAAACGGCTCAGACCAAGGTCAGCGAATGGAAGCGGGGGTGGTGTTCTGCCTCTGACAGGATGCCGAAATCCCGTCGCAGATGCCGCGCCGCGCCAGCCCACCTTCATGCCGGTCTCACCCGGATCGATGTGCTCCAGGCCGGAGACGGAACCCCACACGGTTGCGCAAGGATGGCCGGTGCAGGCGAAATTGAAACTCGACCGGGATGACGGTCAGCTCCAATTCTCCTCGGCGATCTCGCAGATGATCAGGGCGCGGGCCTTCAGCAGCAGGTCATCGCCACAGGTATCGATATGGCCATAGAACCGGGCGCGCGCACCGCACCGGTTTCAGTCGGCATAGTAGCAATATTCGCGGGCATCGAGGCGGAAGGCCCGCAAATCATCGGCCCAATGCGGCTTGGGCTCGACGACGACGGTGATGCCGTCGCACGTCTCCTCCCAGGGCAGCGACCGCTCGGCCGGGGGACTTTTGCGGTCGGCCCGAAAGATGAAGTCGATGTCGATGTGATCAGCCATGACGGCTTCCATAAAAAATGCCCGGCGCGATGGCCGGGCGAGTTGAAAAACGGTACGGGGCGGCCTGCGCCGCCCTGTATGCGGTCATTCCGCAGCGACGAGGTGCTGCCGGTCTTCGTCTTCTTCAGCCGCTGCTTCCTCGTCGTCACCGTCACCGGCGAGGAAGTCGGGCAAAGCCTCGACCTCGCCATCGGTGTCGGCGGCCGCATCACCATCGAGATCGACCAGGCGCAGCGGTTCGGGCAGCCAGCCGGTATCGGCCAGCAGGCGCTCGGCTTCCTTGGCCATGTCACCCTTTTTCAGATGGTCGATAAGCTGCGCCGCCCGTTCGCCCGCGCCTTCACGCACCGCAGCGAGGATCTGGGTCTTGGTCACGCGACCCAGATAGTTCTCGACCGTTGGCCGCCATCCCGCATCGACCACCATATCGAAGCCGGTGGCGCGGGCGATCCGGTCGGCCCCGGCAAGGCGACGATCAAGGCCATGCTGCGAGATGCCGGAGGCGCTATGGGGGTTCGGACGCTCATAAAGCGCATTGACGCCATAGCTGACGCAATGGGCGAGAAGCGCCATGCGGCTTGCCTCGTCAAGTGCAGCGATCCAGTCCCAGAGCGCCGCTTCGTCGGAAGGCAGATCGGCCTTCCAGGCGTCGAAGCGCTCGCCGATCGCCTTGACCGACTGGCTGTCGGCGAGATCGGAGCCCTGCGAAGACAGATACCTGTGGCGAACGGAAACCTCCAGGCACCCGGTCGGCGCCGAGTAATGATAGCGCTCCATCACCATGCGGTGGAGCAGCGCCGTCATCGCGACGTGCGGGTTGCTGGCGAGCGCTTCCTGAAGCGCGACGGTGCGATGGGCGGTCAGCTCGATGACGAGCCGCTCCGGCAGCGGCTTGATCCCGTCGTCGTCATCGTCCTCTTCGGGTTCGGCCGGCTGGCCGCCGATGGTGATGACGGCACGCTGCACGTCGCGGTCATTTCCGCCGGCGACGATGGTGTTTTCGTTCTCGCCGTCCCCGGCATCGGCCACCGGCTCGTCCTCGGCCCGGACATAGCCGCGCTCGATGACAGGCTCGCCGTCGCGGTCGATGCTGATGAAGACACCGGCGCGGGCGATCTCGGCAGGATCATAGATGACGGGGCGCTTCTCGAAGTCCTCCAGAGCGGCCTCGATCTCGCCGAGGCGCCGATCGATCTCGTCGGGCAGCTCGTCGTGCTCGGAATATTCCGATTCAAGATCGTCGTACTCGTTGCGCAATGCCTCGCGCGCGGCGCGCTCCTCGTCGGTGAGATCGGCGAAGCTGCCGGTGATCTCGCGAAGGCCGTTGTCGTAACCGTAGGGATGGCTGGTATCGACAGCGATCCACTTCCAGCCCTCGGCCGCCACTTCATCGGCGATCGTCTTCAGCTTCTCCGAGACCAGGCGGTCGAGAAGCGCCACGTCTTCGAGCCAGCCGCCATCGTCCTCGGAGAAGAGGTCGCGCAGCATCGCGCCGCCGGCCTGCTCATAGGCGTCCACGCCGACGAAGCGCACGCGCTTGTCGTCGGTTGGAACGGTGGTCTCGGTCAGGAGCTGGCGGACCTGCCAGGGCTGGACATTGTAGGAGCGCTGGACAGCCTCCCAGACCTGTTCCTGGCGGGCATGGTCGGGATTGACGGTGAATGCCTCCAGCATCGCCAGTGGCATGCCGTTGCGTGCATAGACTTCCAGAAGAGCCGGCGAGACCGAAGCCAGGCGCATACGCTGCGTGATGTAGCGCGGCGTGGTGCGATAGGCGTCGGCGATCTCCTCCTTCGTCATGCCGTCGTCGAACATGCGCTTGAACGCCCGGAACTGGTCGAGCGGATGCAGGCCGAGCCGGAGCATATTTTCCGCGAGCGAGTCGTCGACGGCCGAGGTCTTGGCGTCGGCCTTCTTGACGAGGCAGGGAACGAGGCCATCGGCGGGAAAGCGTCCGGCCTCGACCAGCCGCGCGATCGCCCGGAACCGGCGGCCGCCGGCCGGGGTCTCGAAATCGCCGGTCTCGTTGCCGTCGGCATCGAGGATGGCGCGGACATTGATGCCCTGCACGATGTCCTCGCGCCGGTCGATGTCGTGGGTGAGATCGTCGAGACCGGCCTCGACGTCGGTTTCGCGGACATTGCTGTCCGAGAGGCGGATGCGATTGAAGGGAATGTCACGCGAACGCGAGAAGACGATCATCGCGACGGCAGGCTTCTTCGACTTCCTGGCAGCTTTGGCCATGGTGGTTTCTCCGTGACGGGCGGCCGAGACCCTCTCTCGACCTTCCAACCCGTCACGAAATCACCAGCCCCTCTCTCACTCTCGACCGGGCCGCGGGCGCGACGCTACCAGTCGAAGCGCTGCGGTCTCTCCTCATTCACCCGGTATTTCCGACGCAACGCCAGGATCGCCGCCTCCTGCCGGTCGATCTTGCGCCGGAGCCGGTCGAGGTCCGGCCCCACAACCACCAGGAGCCGATCGAGCACTCGCCGATACTCCGCCTCGTCCGCGCCGGTCCACCGGCTCATGCGCCGGTGGTAGTGCCGGTATTTCGGGCGAAGACGGATCGTCTCGCCCTCGGCGCAATTGCTGAGTGCGCGTTCGGCAAGTCCGAGATTGCGCCGTACATCTGCAAGCGCGTCCTCCATGCGCGCCAGCAGCGAGCGCACATGATCAGGAGGCATCATCGTGCGACCCTCCTTCGTCAGGCGGGCCGGGATCGAGCATGTCCTGAAGGAAGCGCGGCGGGATATTCTCCTCCGGTCCCTGCCAGGCGATGCGGCCGTTCCTCCAGATCGTGACGAAGTCGCCCCCGGTCGAGCGGACGGGGAGCGGCTTCGCCTCGAAGTTAAGGCATCCGAACTCGGCCGAGGTAGCCGAGAACACGGTGTTTTTGCGACCGGGCGGAAGCACGCGATCACAGGTGCCGGACGGGCGCTTCACGCGGCGGCGAGAAAGGCCGAGGTGGAACCATTCATAAGCGCGCTGTTCGTTTTCCGGCGGCGCGTCCCAGTGGATGCAGTGCTTGCACTGGCCGGAGCGCCGGTCGACGGGCTCGTCAAGCGGCGGCCCGCCATTGTGTCCGCGTATCGTCGGCCCGATCATGAAGGGCCTCCCATGACGACACGCTGGACCACGACGGGCCGCATCTCGGTCGCCTGCGCCAGGCGCTCGATCAGCGCTAGCTCGGCATCTGAGCACGCACCGCGCACCTCGATTTCGAGCCGCTCGGCGGCGTCGGCGTGATGGCTCGCGGCGATGTGGACATTGCCGCCCGTTTCGACGGGGCGCAGCCGCGACCGGAGAAACAAGATGCCGGAGCCGAGATTGCCGCAGTGAAGCAGCTCGTCCACGTCCGGCGCGCTCGGACCGATGCCGGCCTTGCGGCCACCGATCCGGCGGAAGGCTTCGCCGAAGGTCGACGGATCGCGGGTGATCCGCGCAGTCCGCTCGGGATGGAACTGCCACGGCGGGCGCCAGGGATCGAGCTTTCCAACCGCAATCTGGTGCAGGAAATCGGCGAAGCTCGCCGGGTCGGCCGGATATGGGCAGGTCCGCCAGATCTCGCGGACACGGGCGCGCAGCCTGTCGGGCAGCGCGAAGAGCCGGGCGCGACCCTTCCGCCACCACGCGGCCCGCTGGCCGCGACGTTCACGTTCGGCCTCGTCCCACCAGACAGCGCGGCGGGCCATTTCCTCGTCGACGTCGTGCTGGCCGGCGGCGATCTCGTCGGCGAAGAGCGGCAGCGCCTCGCGTTCGAGGCGCTGCTTGCGGAGAAACGCCGCACGCTTGCGCGACGTGTCACCATAGGGTTCGGGTCTATGCCAGCGGCGGAAGCGCATCAGACGTTCTCCCGCCGCGCACGCGCCGCGGCATAGATGATCCGTTCGGCGCGGCGGATGCTGCCGGCTTCCCGTGCAGCCTCGGCCCAGACCGAAATCGGAAAGTCGCCGGAAAAGAGGACGTCGCGCTCGATGCCGAGTCCGAAAGGCAGGCGCACCGAAGCCATCTCCTCGAGCGAGAAATAGCCAAGCTCCGGCTCGCCGAGATCGGCCAGACCAAAGAGGATGTCGCCGTCGGCATCGAGTTCAGTCGCCAGCCAGACGCCGGCGCCGAGCGGGTTGAAGAATTTGACGACCGGCACATGATCGGTGTCGCGCTGGCGGCCATTGGCGAGAAGCTGCACACGCAGCTCGTCCGTCAGGAGGATCATGCTGCCCTCCTGTCGATAGCGGTCTCGGGCGTGGCAGGCCGCTGCTCGTCTTCTGGCAGGAAGGACAGCAGCCAGTCGGCCGCCTTGCTCGCCTGCGAGGCCGCGCGCATGATGGCGCGGGAATCCTCGCGCATGACCTCCAGCCAACTGCCAATGTAATCGGCGTGGCGCACCGTCGGCACGATGCCGAGCGCGGCGCAGGTAAAGGCCGAAGTCTGCTCAGCGATCAGTTCTTCGAAGGCGTATTTCTTCGAGCCGAACGAGCCGGTCAGGTCACGGTTCAGCCGGCTGTGATGACCGCTGGCGTGACCGAGTTCGTGCAGAGCGGTCCGGTGCCAGTTGATCGGCTCGAAATATGCCTGGGGCGGCGGAACCATCACATAGTCCTGGGACGGGACGTAGAAGGCCCGGTTGCCGCCGACGCGGAAATCGACGCCGGTCGCCTTGATGAGCGCCTCGACCCTCGGCTCGATCAGGCCGGGCAGTGGCGGCGGCGCGACGGTGGCGATGTCGTCGGGCAGCCCGTCGCATTGCGCCACATTGAAGACCGTAAAGCGCTTCAGGAACGGGATGGCATGTGCTTCCTCGCCGGTCTCGCGGGCGCGGCGCTTCTCGTCTTCCGGCGTAAAGCGGTCGGCATAGACGACCGTGGTGCCGTGCTCGCCTTTGCGGACATGGCCGCCGAGCGAAAGCGCCTGCCGGAATGTGAGCCAGCCCTGGCAGGGAAAGCCGTGCTCGATGACAGCGCCCCAAAGGATGAGCACGTTGATGCCGCTGTAGCTGCGGGAGGTAGCGGCGTTTTTCGGCAGGCCGAGCGGTGCCTTGGCGGCCGACGTTCCCCAGGGCTGCACCCACGGCACGCGACCGGCCTCCAGCTCGGCGATGATTTTGGTGGTGATTTCGTCATAAAGGTTCGCCCGGTCCGAGCCGGTGCGAACGCTGCGATCATGTCTGGACATCGCGGTTCTCCGCGACGGGCGCCGGAAGCCTCTCCTCCAGCCTTTAACCCGTCACGGCGAACCCCGTCCGCACTCTCACTCTAAAGGGGGCTTTGCGGGGTCTCTCCGCAGAAGGGGGTGTGCCGGCGACCCCGGCGCCGGCCAGGGGGAAGGCTTTCCCCCGCAAAATCGCAAACCCGCAAATACGGATATCAGGGTTTCAGAAGTTAGACCCGCTGCACGTTTCGAGCTTCCCGCGAAGCTACTTCGCGCTACAATTGGTGCCGATTCTGCGGGCAATACATGGGGCTACATGGTAACGCTGCAACAGGACATTGCGAAGAAGTTCATTTCAGCTCTTGAGGAGGGGAAAGAACTCGATTCCGACAAGGTTGAAGAGATCAGGAAGCTGCTGTCGGACGATAAGAAGATCAAGGCTGACGACTTCGTAAAAATCTTCTCGACGCCGGTTGGCGGTGATGTGAAGTGATCAAACTCGAAACCGCTCACGTCGAAGAGTTCCGCGGAATTCGCAAGCTCGACATCAACTTCGGAAAGGGAACCTTCGCGATCTCCGGCCCGAATGGAACCGGCAAGAGCGGTGTCATTGACGCGATAGAGTTCGGCCTTACCGGAGAGATCGGGCGTCTGACTGGGCGGGGTACGAAAAGCCTTTCGGTTTCAGAACACGGCCCGCATGTCGACAAGGTGAAGTTCCCGGACGCTGCCTTCGTGGAGTTGAGGGTTTTCATTTCCGCTCTCGGCAAGTCGGCGACGATCACGCGGAAGGTATCTGCTCCAGGCAAGCCGAAGATTGTGCCTCCCGACGCAGATGTGAAAGCGGCACTCGCCGAGATCGCGGATCATCCGGAAATCACGCTCGCACGGCGTGACATTCTTCGTTTCATTCTGGTGGAGCCGACAAAACGCTCGGAGGAAATCCAGGCGATTCTGAAGCTGGACGGCATCGGACAGACTCGCGCCGCGCTCAATACCGCGCAGAATAAGCTACAGACCGGATTCAAGGCTGCAACAAGCCAAGTGCAGTCAAGCCGCGATACGTTGCAGCGGCATCTACAGATCACTACGTTCGGCGCCGCGGAGTTGCTGGCCTCGGTCAACCCAAAGCGAGAATCGGTTGGCCTGCCAAAGATCGAAACGCTGACATCCGACACGCAGATCGATGCAGGTCTTTCCGACGCCGACAAGCTGTCTGAGTTGAACAAGCAATCCGCACTGCGTGATCTCCAGGCGTTGTCGGATATGCTCGGCTCCCTTGCGGACATGGGGAAGGAGGAAGCAGCGGCAATCCTTTCCGGCATCGCGACGCTGGAGGGCGATCCCGCCCTGCTCCAAGCTTTGCAGCGGCGTTCGCTGGTGGAAAAGGGGCTTGAACTTGTCGATGGACCCGAGTGCCCGCTATGCGATCACCCTTGGCCTGACGAGAACCATCTGCTCGCACACCTCAAGGCCAAGCTCTCAAAATCCGAGGACGCCGGCAAACTGCAGACGTCGCTTCTTTCGAACGGCGGCAACCTCGCCGCCCATGCGGAAAACTTGCTCGGCCTTCTCAGGCAGGCTCTGAGGATCGCAAAAGAGGAAGACGACGCGGTCGGAGCCGATATCATAACCGCATGGGGGACTGACCTTCAGGAATTGAAGGGGCAACTTGGGAATTTCGACGGGCTGATCGGTTTGAAAGAGCGGTTGGGCAGTGGATGGCCCAAAATGCCTGAAGCTACTCCTTCTAGGCTTGCCGCCCTCACGGCCAAGGTCCACGCGAAACCTGACCAGAGCGCGGCCATCGAAGCGCAGACGTTTCTCACGACAGCGCAGCTTCGCCTCAATGACTACCGCGACGCCATGCGGAGGAACGAGGCCGCGAAGGCCGCCAGCAATGCGGCTAGGGCAACCTACGAGGCCTATTGTCGCGTCATGGAACAGGAGCTGAATGCTCTCTATGACGACGTTCAGGACGATTTCAGCACTTTCTACCGTCTGATCAATGAGGACGATGAGGCGAAGTTCACGGCGAAGCTGACACCCAGCGAGGGGCGGCTCGTTTTCGACGTGAATTTCTACGAGCGCGGTCTTTTCCCGCCCGGCGCTTATCACAGCGAGGGGCATCAAGACGGCATGGGTGTATGTCTTTACCTCGCCTTGATGAAGCGCCTTTTCGCGAAGAGCTTCACGATCGCACTGCTGGACGATGTGGTGATGTCCGTCGACTCGGGCCATCGCTACCAGTTTTGCAAGTTGCTGAAAACGCATTTCCCCGACACGCAGTTCATCATAACGACGCATGATCGCCTATGGGCGGAGCAAATGAAGTCAGCGGGGCTTGTTACCGCGAAGACGTCGCTGGCGTTCCATAGCTGGACTGTGGATACAGGTCCGCTTGTCGAGTCAAACGCGGATATCTGGGATGAGATCGCTACGGCTCTCGCCAAGGGTAAGGTCGAGACAGCCGCCCACGGGCTACGGCACCATCTGGAATACGCATCACGCCAGCTCGCGGACCAACTTGGCGCGCGGCCGATTTTTCGGGCGGATGGCAACTATGACCTCGGCGAATTGCTACCCAACGTCCTCTCGCGCGCGAAGGATGTCTATGGAAAGGCCGCTGATGCAGCTCAGTCGTGGGGCAATGCCGCCGCAAAGGAAGCCGCGCTTGAGCGCAAGGCAACACTCTCCAGCTCTAGCGGGGCGAGCAATGTCGAGCAGTGGGCTGTCAACAAGGCCGTGCATTACAATGAGTGGGCCAACTTCGGGAAGAAGGATTTCGAGCCTGTGGTGACGGCATTCAAGGAATTGCTGGAGTGTCTGCGGTGCAAGGACTGCCAATCGTGGTTATACGTGTCTCCGCGGGGTGGTTCTCCTGATTCTCTGCGTTGCCAATGCAGCACCGTGAGCCTGAATCTCAAGGCAAAACCAAAGTGACCCTGAACGCCGATGAAACGGCCAACTCTGATGCGTTTCACAAGGGGGGTAGCAACTCCGACAGGTATACTGAAGATTGATGTTTACCGTCTCGCGACAGACGCAATCCGGAGCTGGGTCAGTTCTTACCCTTTATTCCTTTCCGGTTCGAACTCGCACTTAGAAACATTGGAAAAAAGCTACGCTGGTTTTTCACTTTGATGATGTCGTCGGCCGCGATCGTATTCGCCTTTCGTCGTTCACCGCCGGCAGGCGTAATTACCTCAAGATCCGGATTCTCGATGATTGCGGCATGAACGTCATCAGCATGAGCCGGTGTGATGTTGTAGATGCTCTCATAGAACTCCATAACGGACATGGCGTCTCCCGCGTCGCTCACCAGGCGGGGAATGTCTCCCATGAGCTGCTCCTTGGCAGAGGCTCGTCCATTATTATCGAACAGGTATAGTCTGCCTTCGTCATCACGCGGATCGTAGGAGAGCATGTTGAGACCCGAGCGGCCAAAATGCGCTTGGAGGGTCGCGTTGTCATGGAGGATATTATTGTAAACCTGCCGTGCTCGGCAGGCATTGGCGAAATGAATAAACCAATAGCGCCAGCCATCAGGATTGTTGATCGAGAACGGGCTCACAAATGGCGCACATCGATGGAAGACCTCGAAGACCATCTTCTCCGCCGTTCCGAGCCAGTCGTTCTTGCTCATAAGGTCGTTCCGGGACGTGATGTCGGTGCCCTTGATACCAAGGTAATCAAGCCGCTTCGTTAGCTGGTCCGGCTGGTCCTTCTTGAGGAAGGCCAACAAAGAGCTGATCATGAAGGTGTAGAAAATCTCCGCCGATGCATACGAGCGCATGATGTCAATAATCGTTTCGCGATTGACGTGACTGTCACCGCACTGGTCGAGATTAAACAGGACATTTTTATATCGGCCCTGTTCAAGAAGGCCCTTGATCCGGGGATAGGCGACTTCAAAGAACTCGTTGAGGTATTCGACGCGCAGATGCAGCCTCGGGCACGTTGCGGCGATGTCAGCCTGCATCGGCGCGACATGCCCCTTCAGAAGCTCGACGGCATCAAGGCTGGCGTCGTTGAAGATCAGCAGGCATTCGACCTCAATCATGCCGAGGCCCTGCACCGTGCGATGAGTGTTTACTGCTTCCACTGCGCGCTTCAATTCTTCGATGAAGATCAACGGCGAGCCAGGGGAGCCGCATTGGTAGCGGCCACCGCCTGCGAAACCGTCGACGATAGCAAGCCGAAAGCGTTCGCGCTGGGGAAGCTTGCAGCGAACAGTCAGATAGTCGAAGACGTATTCACGCAGGATCTTATGCTTGCGTTTGGAGTGGTCTTCCAGTTTTGCGCCATCCGGCCATTCGTACTGTTTCCTCGTCATTTCGCCCCCAAGTCCCCTGTTCTTATGCGGCCGGCTGAGGCGCTATCGGCATCTCATCCCAAGTTCGGCCTCGATACTCGCGTCCGTTTGCCTTTTTTGACCGCTTTTTGTTGTCCTTGCCCCATGTACCCCACTGCTTGAAGAAGAACGCCGTCCCTGCCGTTTGGCAATTGGTGTAGATTTCATCGATCCATTCTTCACGGATGGGACGAGCGGATTTCCCACTTTCACCGCCCACGATTGCCCAATGGATTTCACTGAGGTCGATGGTGCCGACGGCGTCGATCAGAGGCTCGAATGATATGAAGCGGATCGCAGCAGGCGCTTTCCGCAGATGCTCGATCCGTTCGGCTACAGCAGCGTTTTCGATGCTGGTCCCAAGCCACACGTTGGGCAGAACCTCGCCTATCTTGCTGGCCACCAGATCGGCCATTCTCTCTGGCCGTTTCGTGAGTATCTGATAGTTGTGGTGCGGCGTCTCGCGCATGATTTGCCATACATCGAGAATGAAGTCGTCGCTGACCTGTTCGTGGAACAGATCGCTCATGGAATTGACGAAGATCTTGCGCGGCTTGCGCCACCGAAGTGGTATGGATAACGCCTCGCGGTCTTCGCGCACCACCCCGTTCCAAACGGTGCGTCGGCCAGTTTTGCGGGTCAGCCCCGCATATTTCTCGACGCCCATCGCCTCCAGGCGCTTGGCCATTTCCATTGCATAGCAGTGCGTGCAGCCGGCCGTTACAATCGAACACCCGGCGACAGGATTCCAGGTGGCGTCGGTCCACTCGATCTGGGTTTCAGCCACATTTTCCTCCCGAGCATTTTGCTCTCTGCCGCAGCATCAAACGAAGCCTCGCATGGGGTTGATGAACTGGATACCGGCGAAGTCCTTTTCGTTGTCCGTGATCACAACGCAATCGTTTGCGCCTGCCGTCGCCGCGATGATCATGTCGAGCCCGCTGCGAGGGCGTCCAGCGGCCTTGCCGTCCGCCATCAATCGCGACCAGATCAACCCGGCCTTGTCGTCGAATGGCAGTATGCGCCCCGCAAAAAGAGCCTGCGGTCCCTCCGGTCCTGTGAACCACGTATCGAGAACCTCTCGTTTCTTGCCACGTGGTTTTTCTAAAATGCCGCGGCGTATTTCAGCTATAGTCAGAGACGCGACGAACAGGTCTTGATCGCTCTGCTCGCTCCACCATGCCAGCAGCGATTCCGAGGGCTGCGGCTTGACGGTGTTACTGATGATGTTGGTGTCAAGGAGATAGCGCGTCACAGATCGACCCGTCGCCCTTCCTCGCGCGGGCGCGACAGATCGAGATCGGCGCCGACCAAAGGCGAGCGGCGCAGGGCCGACAGAATGCCGCTGGATTTCGAAGGCTCACCCGAAACAAGAGCCCTCACCGTCTGTCGGGCTTGCTCTGCCTCTGGTCCTTCTTCGGCCAGTTGACGGGCGAGCGATCGGATTAGATCGCGATCGGATTCCAGCGCAAGAACCTCAAAGCGCTTGAAGCCGCGCTGTGTCAGGCGCGCCCGGTAATTCTCGATCGCTCTCTTCTGCGCAGCATTGCTCATGGCTGGCCTCCGTGGTATATATCCTGACATATAGCCGATTTCTGCGTTGCAAACAAGGGATGTCAGCGATGGCCCTGGACGCTCACCACAGAGCAGTAATGCACGAGAATACTGCGCGTTCACGTCAGTATTTTCCATATGCTGTAGCACGAAGGATTGCGCCGCGCTTCGCCGATGCCGCCGGGGGCATACTTTCCGCCGCCAACTATACGCGTGTTATTTCAATTGCTTATGCTGATCTTCGGGTGAATGCTTGGATGTATGACTTTACGATCAACCCATTCACCGGCGAAGATGACAAGCAACGAGCGCGAAGAGTTGCTCGAATCCCTGCTCATCGACGAGCCGGACCTGACCTTTACGCCGAGGGGCGATCCCGATCCGCGGCTTTTGCTTCTGGTCGACTTTCTGGCGCGACAGGCAGCACGGGAATGCTACGCGGAAGAAGTCAGGATGACGAGGCGACGGGGGAAGCGCACCTCCTGATGCCGAAAGGAGAAGTGCATTGAAGGTCGCGATCTACGCCCGCTATTCCTCCGACAATCAACGCGACGCCTCGATCGCCGACCAGCTCCGCATGTGCCGGCTTCATGCCGAGAAGCAGGGCTGGCAGATCGTCGAGGAATATTCCGACCACGCGATCTCCGGCTCGTCGCTGCTCCGCCCCGGCATCCAGGCCCTGATTTCCGACGCGACACGCGGGTGCTTCAACCTGATCCTCGCCGAAGCCATGGATCGGCTTTCACGCGATCAGGAGGACATAGCGGGCCTCTTCAAGCGCATGTCCTATTCGGGCGTGAAGATGTTCACCCTCTCCGAGGGTGAAGTCTCGCATCTGCATGTCGGCCTGAAAGGCACGATGAACGCGCTGTTCCTGAAGGATCTGGCCGACAAGACCCGGCGCGGGCAACGCGGCCGGGTCGAGGCGGGCAAGTCGGGCGGCGGCAACTCCTACGGCTATGACGTGGTGAAGAAGCTGGACGCTAACGGCGAACCGATCCGCGGCGATCGCACGATCAACGAAGCTCAAGCCGAGGTCGTGCGCCGCATCTTCCGCGACTATGCCGCCGGCAAGTCGGCCAAGACCATCGCCTTCTCCCTGAACAGGGATGGCATTGCCGCCCCGTCTGGCGGCGATTGGGGCTTCAGCACGATCAACGGCAATCCGAAGCGTGGCAACGGCATCCTCAACAACGAGATGTATGTGGGCAAGATCGTCTGGAATCGTCAGCGCTTCGTCAAAGACCCGGATACCGGCAAGCGGAAGGCCCGGCCCAACCCGGAATCCGAATGGGTCATTCAGGAAGCGCCGGAACTGCGCATCCTCGATGACGATCTCTGGAACGCCGTGAAGGCGAGGCAGGGCGAGAACCGCACCGAACGCGACGAAAGCGGCATTGCGGATGTCCGGAAGATGAACCATCGGCGCCGGCCAAAATATCTGTTCACTGGACTGACCAAATGCGCCTGCTGCGGTGGCGGTTATTCCGCGATCTCGGCGACGCTGATCGGCTGCTCGACAGCGCGCAACAAGGGCACCTGCGACAACCGGGTGAACATCCGCCGCGACGAGTTGGAGGCGCGCGTTCTGAACGCCTTGCGTACCAAACTTGTCGATCCCGAGATGTTCGCTCGCTTCTGCGAGGTATTCACACAGGAGATGAATCGCCTACGCATGGAAGGCCGTGCGGGCATTGCCTCGGCGGAAGCCGAGATCGAAAAGACCGAGCGCGAACTGGCGAAGCTATTGACCGCCATTAAGGCTGGCGGGCCGATTGAAGCCATCGTAGAGGACATGAAGCGGCTGGAAGCTCGGAAATCGGAGCTGAGGACGTTCCTGGCCGAGGCCGAGGAACCCCCTCCCCTGCTGCACCCTTCAATGGCGCTCCAATACCGCAAGCGGGTCCAGCAGCTCTATGAAGCCCTGCAGGACGAAGAGGAAGAGAAGCGGATCGAGGCGGCGGACATCCTTCGCTCGCTGGTGAACCAGATCGGACTGACCCCCGTGGACGGCAAGGTGGAGATCGACGTTCAGGGCGATCTCGCTGGAATCCTTATAATTTCCGCACAAACGAAAAACCCCGCCGGAGGGCGGGGTGGATCGCAAGTAAAGATGGTTGCGGGGGCAGGATTT
>UEIJ01000024.1 GCA_900470195.1 Hyphomicrobiales bacterium
TCCTGCCCCCGCAACCAAAAATACCAACAAAACCCGTCGCATCAGCGACGGGTTTTGGCGTTCCAAACACCAAAACAAAACGTAAGGGGGTGCCGTTTCCGCGCTCAACGCTATTTCCCTTTCCAGACAGGATCGCGCTTTTCGGCAAAAGCCCTCGCGCCTTCCAGATTGTCGTCTGATCCATAGAGAATATCGACCGTCGCTAACTTTCGCCGCATGATGAGGTTCATCATGGTCTGGAAGTCCTCGCTTTCAGCACGACGAACGGTCTCTTTGATTGCGGCGTAAACGAGTGGAGGACCGGAGGCGAGCAACCGGGCGATTTCCCAAACGCGTTCTTCGAGCTTTTCTTGAGGCAGGACCTCGTTGACGAAACCCCAGCGATGAGCTTCGTGAGCGTCGATCCAACGGCCGGTCAGCAAAAGTTCCATTGCAATGTGATATGGAATGCGTTTCGGAAGCCGGATACTTGCTGCGTCCGCAATGGTTCCGGAGCGTATTTCCGGGAGAGAAAAGGTAGAGTGGTCGGAGGCATAGATTAGGTCACAGGATAGTGCGAGTTCGAAGCCGCCGCCTGCGGCCATACCACTGACACAGGCAATGATCGGCTTGTTCAGGTCTCTCAGTTCTTGAATGCCACCAAATCCGCCAATTCCGTAATCGCCATCGATGGGCGCACCCTCTGCCGCGGCTTTCAAATCCCAACCGGCAGAAAAGAAACGGTCCCCCGCCGTTTTGAGGATGGCAACACGCAATTCCGGGTCGTCGCGGAAGGCTGCAAAGGTTTGTCCCATCGCGCGCGATGTTGGCAGATCGATGGCGTTGGCTTTGGGCCGATCCAGCGTAACTTCCAGAATAGCGCCTTCCCGGAGGGTGGTTATAGCAGTTTCGGTCTTGTGGCTCATTTCTATCTGCCTTTCCAAACCGGCTCGCGTTTTTCCATGGCGGCACGGGGACCTTCCAGCGCGTCCTCGCTTTCGATCAGCGATTTGAACAATGGAAAAATACCAGCTCGCATGGCTGCGTAACTTTCGGCGAGGCTCATATGCTCGGCCATACGCGTTGTCTGTTTGGCTGCCGCTACAGAAAGCGGTGCGGAGCGCAGGATACGTGCAGCGAGTGCCCGGGCAGCGCTTAACAGCTCAGCCTGCGGCACAACTTCGTTGACCAGGCCCCAGCGTAGGCAGTCCTGCGCGCTGAAACGCCGGCCCCCATACAGAACCTCGTTTGCTATAACCTTGGGCAGGAGTTTTGGCAGAACAAACGACCCGATATCCGGCAGGACACCGAGCGAAGTTTCCGGCAGCCAGAATTGTGCGTGGTCGGCGGCGATTATGAAGTCGGCGGTCAGGAGAATTTCGAAGCCCGCGCCGATGGCATAGCCATTGACTGCGCAAATGACCGGCTTTTCCAATCCGGGCAATTCGGAAAAGCCGTAGATTCCGCCCTGACCATAGTCAGCGATATACCCATCTCCGCCTGTTGCCGCAGCTTCGTTCAGATCCCACCCAGCGGAAAAAAACTTCTCGCCGCCGCCTGTGAAAATAGCAACGCGCAGATCCGGGTCGTCGCGAAACATGGCAAAAGCATCGCCGAGCTTTCGGCTGGTTGGCTGGTCGATGGCGTTAGCCTTAGGCCGGTCGAGAGTGATCTCCAATATCTGACCGTTGCGCACGGTCTTCACCTCGTCAGTCATCAAGCTCTCCTGTTGCGTATTAGGGCATCCACGGCGATGGCATTATCCGCTGTGACGATGAGGGGGTTGATATCGAGCTCCTCGAGTCTCCCTGCCTGTGCGAGCGCATAGTTGCCAACCAGCCATGCGGCCTCGACCGCGGCCTCGATATTGGCTTTTGACCTGCCGCGAAAGCCGGTCAGGAGGGTAGCGGAGCGTAGCGAAAGAAGCGCTTCACGAATTTCATCGCGGCTCGCGGGCAAAAGCAGGGCGCGTGTATCGTTCCAAAGCTCAACCATCACGCCGCCAGCGCCAATGGTCAGATAGAGCCCGAATTGCGGGTCGCGCGCGATGCCGATAATCAGTTCAGCTACTCCGTCCTGAACCATTTTCTCGACCAGAAAATCGCAATTCAGGCGGGCAAGCGAATGGGCGGCAGTACGGACTGCTTCGGCATTCGCCAAATTCAGGCACACTGCAGCCATTTCCGTTTTGTGGAGCAATTTTTCTCCGACGCCCTTGAGAACGACGGGGTAGTCGAGCTTTTCGGCAAGCGCGACAGCATCATCGACAGTTGATACCACACCGCCTGTTGGGGTTGTCAGGCCGATTTCACGCAAGGCCGATTTCGATGACCACTCGTCCATTGCGGTGGCTGCGGATGGCAACGCTGGCGCTTGGTCAGCCAGCATTGAAAGTTGCGGTTGGGACCAGATTTTGCCAATCCAGGCAGCATTGGCTGCCGCCGCCAGCGCCGTTGCAAGGCCCATCATCGGGGCTATTCCGGCTGCCATCAGACGTTCGGCATGAGTTTCCGTCATGTTCTCCGGCAGACTGGCGACCAATGCAAAACGCCCCCCTCCGGCTTTGTGCGCCGCGATCGCCGCCTCGAGCGATGTTTCGCAACCATTGTCAACGCAACGGTCCCCACGGGGAAAGTCGAGCACCAGTATGGACAGGCCGAAATTGCTATCGAGCATGGCGCGATAGGTCGCCGTGAGCGCCGGTCCATTCCCCCATGTAAAGGTGTGGTAGTCGAGCGGGTTCGAAATGGTGACCATTTCGGGCAGGGTGGCGCGAAGTTTCGTTGCCTCGTTAGCTGCAAGCGGTCGGAGATCGAGACCTGCCGCGTTCGCAAGGTCGCCGACGAGAGAGGCTTCGCCGCCCGAACAGCTCATCGAACCCAGAGTGTTGTCAGGCGAGGGGCCAAGCACATGAAGCAGCTTCAGCGTTTCGACAAATTCGTCGAGCGTTCTTACACGCACGACGCCGCATCGCGCGAAAAAGGCGTCGGCGAGCATGTCGGCTCCAGCGAGCGATGCCGTATGCGAAAGGGTCATCGCCTGCGCTGCGGCAGACGTTCCGACTTTGATCGCGACAACGGGCTTTCTCATTTCACGCGCTTTGGCGAAGACACGTTCCAGCCGTGAAATATTATCGAAGCCTTCTATGTGCAGGCCAAGAACAGTGACCCGCGGGTCTTCGAGTGCGGCTTCCGCCAATTCGGAAAGACCGGTTTGCGCCTGATTTCCGGCTGTCAGCACATAGGCAATGGGAAGACCGCGGCGCTGCATCGTAAGATTGATAGCTATGTTGGATGACTGCACGACGATGGCAGCACCGCATTCAACCCTTTTGCCGCCGTGCTGGTCAGGCCAAAGCAGAGCCCCGTCGAGGTAATTGATGAAGCCGTAGCAGTTGGGGCCGAGAATAGGCATTTCGCCTGCTGCCGCCAGCAGGGCTTGATTGCGTTCGGCGCCATCGGATACTTCATTGAAACCGGAGGCGAAACAGACCGCGCCGCCACTTCCCCGCGCTGAGAGTTGGCGGACAATATCGATTGTGCCGTCGCGGTTCACGCCGATAAAACTTACATCCGGTGCGCCGGGAAGGTCGGCGACAGATCGAAAGCAAGGAATATCGTCGATAGTGTCGCGGGAGGGATGGACCGGCCAGAGTTCTCCCTCAAAGCCCATTTTACGGCATTGCCTGAGCACAGCCGTGGACCAACCTCCGCCAAAGATGGCAATGGAACGGGGACGTAAAACACGAGACAGGTTCTTTTTGCTCACAGTCAGGCTCCGAGCGGGCGAAGAAGGTCGCGGGCGATAATATGGCGCTGGATCTCGCTCGTGCCGTCCCAGATCCGCTCGACACGGGCATCGCGCCAGAAGCGTTCCAGTGGGAGGTCGTCCATCAGGCCCATGCCTCCATGCACCTGGATGGCGCGGTCGGTGACGCGAGCCAGCATTTCGGATGCGTAGACTTTCGCTGAGGCAATTTCGCGATTTGCGGGCAATCCCTGATCAAGACGCCAGGCCGCTGCCAGTGTCAGCCAGTCCGCGGCATCGATTTCGGTGACGGAGTCGGCAAGTTGGAAACCGACGCCCTGAAAGCGGCCGATAGGCTGGCCAAATTGCTTACGCTGTGCGGCATAATCCACCATCATGTCGAACACGCGGCGCGCGCGCCCCACCGCCATTGTCGCAACCGTTATGCGGGTGGCGTAAAGCCACTCGTTCATGACCGCAAAGCCGCCATCCACCTCTCCGAGAACCTGCGCATCCGGAACGCGGCAGTCGTCGAATTCGAGGATCATATTCTTGTAGCCGCGATGGCTGACGGATCTGTAGCCCTCGCGGATGGTGAAGCCCGGTGTGTCACGGTCAACCAGAAAGGTCGTGATTTTCTTCTTGGTTCCGGCAGAGGATTGCTCTTCGCCGGTAGCCATGAAGACAATCACGAAATCGGCGTGTTCGGCGCCTGAAATGAAATGTTTGGTGCCGTTGAGTAGCCAATCTCCTCCATCGCGGCGTGCATTGGCCATCATTCCGCGAATGTCGGAGCCAGCGTCAGGCTCGGTCATGGCGAGCGCATCCATCCTTTCGCCGCGCACCGCAGGCAGGAGATAGCGCTCAATCTGTTCGCCCTTGCAGGCCATGAGGATATTCTGCGGGCGTCCGAAAAAATGGGTGAGCGCCATCGACCCGCGCCCCAACTCACGCTCCACAAGCGCGAATTCGAGATGGGAAAGCCCCGGTCCCCCCGCCGATTCCGGAAAATTGCTGGCATAGAAGCCGAGTTCGATCGTCTTGCGCTTGATTTCTTCGCCGATTTCGTGTGGCACATGGCCGAGACGTTCGACGGTCGTTTCATGCGGATAAATCTCGTTCTCGACAAAGCTTCGAACTGTCGAGACGATCATTTCCTGTTCTTCAGTCAGTCCGAAATGCATAGCGTTCCTCCCAGTCGCTTTGCCAGACCGTCCCGGCCTATGGCGTCGTTATTTCTAAGAGTGCGGGGCCCTCAATGGCATGGGCGCGGTGCAGTGCCCCGGCGAGTTGCGTCAGATCGAGTGCGCCTGGATGAAGCGCTTCCTGATTGTCTTCATTTGTCAGTCGAATGCGCTCGCCCGGTATTCCATAGGCCTGCGCGAGCTTGAGAAAATCGGGAGGTGTAGGGCGCACGCCCACCGGCTCGATACCCCGAGAAAGCATGTAATCTTCGATTTCCTGATAACCATCATTGTTCCAGACGACGAAGATCACAGGCGCTTTTTCGTCTGCGGCAGTGCCGAGCGTGCCGAGACAGAACTGCAAACCTCCGTCTCCCACCAGGCAGACGACCGGAGCGCCAGTTTGCGCGAGACTGGCCCCCACTGCAGCTGGAGGACCAAATCCGAGCGCGCCGTAACCCGTCGAAGCATTGAACCAGCTTCGTGCGCCATCGGCATCGAAGAACAGGTTGCCGGCATAGGCGAGCTGTGTGGAATCTCCGATTAGGATACTGCCGGGCAGGGCATCCCGAATGGTGTCCAGGACTTCGGTCAAAGCCTGCATCTTGGGTGAAAGGAAGTTGTATGCCGCAGCCCTGGCCGTCGATGCGCGCTCCGTTCCATCCTCACGCCGTGCCTGGGCAAGAAGGTGGAGAGCAGAGATGAGTTCTGCGGTTATCCGGGCTGCATCGCCCACGAGCATCAGCGTGGCTGGATAGCTGGTTACTTCGGCCTCGGGGTCGATGTCGATGCGGATCATTTTGGCAGGCGGCTCGAAGCCTCCATCCACATACATATCGTAATCGGTCGGGCCGAATTGGGTTCCTATCGCGATGACAAGATCGGCATCGGCGATCAGCTGGCGGATCGGCGGCAGGCTGGGGCTTGCCTGTACCGCAAGCGGATGGCGGCCCAGCAAACCACGGGCGTTCGTTGTGGTCACCACCGGGGCATCGAGCATCCGCGAGAGGTCGGAAATGGGGTTACTCGCCCAGTTGGCGCCTCCGCCGGCAAGAATCAAAGGGCGGCGGGCTTCGGCGCAAAGAGTTGCAGCGGCTTTGATTTTCCCGACGTTGGAATCCATGGTCGTGGGGGCTGTGCCTGCCGGAGACTTACGCAAGGCTCCTTCAAATCGGGCTTCCATAAGGTCCGTCGGGATTTCAATATGCACAGGGCCCGGACGTCCGGATTTCATCAGGGCGAAGGCACGGCCAACCAGTTCTGCAAGGTCGCCGGGCTGTTCCAGTCGTTCTGACGACAGAGCGATTGTTCGCATGGTCGCGGACTGGTCGGGAAGCTCGTGCAGGTGCCCCTGATATAGCCCGAGCGTGTGGCGCGCGTTGACGCCCGAAATGACCAGCATCGGTATGGAATCGGCCCGCGCCTGGGCCATCGGCGTGATGGCGTTGGTAAGCCCCGGACCGGTAATCAGCAGGCAGACACCGGGCTTGCCGGAAACCCGCGCGTAGCCATCTGCCATGAAGCCCGCATCCTGCTCGTCGCGCGGAGTTACATGCCGGATGCTCGATCCGGCCAGGCCCCGATAAAGTTCTGCTGTGTGCACGCCCGGAATACCAAATACGGTATCGACATCGTGGGCTTCCAGAAGGCGGATCAGCGCTTGCCCGACTGTTATTTCGCTGCTCATGAAACCAGACTTTCGGCTCTGTAGTTGAGGCTGCGGGCAAAACGAGCAATGCGGTCGCATGCCTCGATAATGCTGTCTTCGGGAACGGTGACGCTCATGCGGACCAGATTCTTCGCGACCTGACCGAAAGACGTTCCGGGCATCATCGAGACATAGTGTTCTTCAAGCAGCCGACTGGCGAATTCCTCACCATTGAGGCCTGTCCCGCCTATATCCAGCAGCACGAACATGCCCGCTTCCGGCATCAGGGGCTTGATCCCGGCAACGCCGCGTAGCCGGTCCACGATCAGCTCGGACCGCGCTTTGTACTGCGCGCGCATGATTGAAGCTGTCGGCAGATCATGTGTCAGCGCATAGGCTGCCATGTCGGCGATGAAAGGCTGTCCACCGAAGAGCATGGATTCGGAGAAGGGCAGCAATCTCTGGCAAAACTCCTCCGAACCCACCGCCCAGCCGGAGCGGAAGCCGGGGGCTGCGTGCGATTTGGATATGGACGAGACCACGATGGTGCGATCAGCCATTTCCGGGAGATCGAGCGGCGAGGCAAATGCGGCGCCGAAAGTAAGCTCTTCATAGACCTCATCGCACACGATCCAGAGATCGTGTTTGCGGCACACTTCGCTAATGGCTGCTATCTCGGGTTTTGTCAGCACTGCGCCGGTCGGATTGTGAGGATTGTTGAGAAGTAAAGCGCGGCAGCCGGGCGTGATTGCTGCCTCCAGTGTGTCGGCTCGGAGATGAAAGCCATCTTCGGCCCGTAATGGTACCGGGACGATATCGGCCCCTGGCGCCCGTACGACGCCTTCATAAGTTGCGTAATAGGGATCGGGAACGAGAACCTTGTCGCCACTTTCGACCAGTCCTGTCAAAACGGCATAAAGTGCAGTTTGGGTTCCCGGGAAATAAAGGACATTATTGGTCGTGATGGCGCGGCCGGTGCGTTTTGAGTATTTTGCTGCCAGTGCTGCCAACACAGCCGGTTCGCCGCGACCGTTGGAATAGCGGGTTCGACCGGCGCGCATGGCGTTATTGCACGCCTCCAGCAGTGAGGAATCAGGAGCTACATCAGGCTCGCCGATCGTGAATTCAATGACCGGGTGACCAAGCGCGCGCAATTCCCTGCCACGGGCATGGACCCGCCATTTGTCCGATCCCAATCCTGAGAGCCTGTCGGTGATGGAAGCATAATGCATGTCAATTTCTCGGAAGTGGTGGCGCGGCGGGAAGCTCGATGCCGAGAAGAGCGCCGACTGAGCTTAGTCCGATGCCAATTTGCGTGGTTTCGTCGATTTCGTCCGCGCTGAGACAGCCTTCGATCCAAAGGCCATCAATTAGTGCGTTGACTGCGATGGCGAGGCTTCGGCAGGATTCCGGCGTGGGCTCCCGGCCTTCCGCCGACAATACTTCCGCAATCAGGGTCTCCGTGGCGCGGCGGAAAGCGAGATAGCCTTCGCGATGTTCGTGCTCCAGATCCGGATCAAGATGGACCTGGCTGACGAAAGTCGCCCAGAGCGAAAGCATCCTCGGATCTGCCACGGCCCCGCCAAGGCTGGCAGCGATGAAACGCGTCAGTCGGTCGTGGGGCGTGCCGCCGTCCGATTCCAGAACGCTCAATGCGGGCAGGGTCATCATTTCGATCATCCGCTGGTATGCGGCGGCGATGAGGTTGGCCTTCGATGCAAAATGGTGACGGATCAACCCATTGCTGACGCCTGCGCGCGCGGCAACGGCGCGAACCGTCGTTGCCTGAATTCCTAGATCGGCAATGCAATCGAGCGTAGCCTCTATCATGTCTGTGCGACGATCGAAGTCCGGCGCACGTCGAAACGATGCGGTCATCTTCTCCTCCCTCGATGTCTGACTATGCACTTGCGCAATACTTATTCAAGTGTATAGTCAACGTCAAGGGAACGGTTGGCCGCTTGTCGAGAAGTCGAAAAGAACTCCGAAGTGGCTGATAAGAAAGCAATATCCAGACGGCTTGCGACAAACTCAAGGGTGGGCAGGCCAAGGGAGGTTCGTGCCGCATGAGTCAGGGCGAAGAGGCGATCTCCGTCGTCGACCTTCATAAGCGTTTCGGTGATCTCGAGGTGCTTAAAGGCGTTTCACTCAGGGCGCGCGAGGGCGATGTTATCGCCATTATTGGCGGATCGGGCTCCGGCAAATCGACATTTCTTCGTTGCATCAACATGCTGGAGCTGCCAACGTCGGGGGCGGTCACCATCCATGGTGAAACCATCGCCATGAGAAATACCGGCAATGGCAGTCAGATACCCGCGGACAGAAGGCAGATCGAGCGTATTCGCACGCGGCTGGGAATGGTTTTCCAGAGCTTCAATCTCTGGCAACATATGACCGTTCTGGAAAATGTGATCGAAGCGCCTGTGCATGTGCTGGGCGTGCCGAAAGCCGAAGCGATAGATCGGGCCGAAGCTCTTCTAAAGCGCGTCGGGCTTTATGAGAAGCGAGACGTCTATCCCGCGTTCATGTCCGGTGGCCAGCAGCAGCGTGCCGCGATTGCGCGGGCGCTGGCGATAGAGCCGTTGGTGATGCTTTTCGACGAGCCGACATCCGCGCTCGACCCTGAACTGGTCGGCGAGGTTCTCACTGTTATCGGCGATTTGGCCCGGGAAAAACGCACGATGATTCTGGTTACGCATGAGATGAAATTTGCGCGTAAGGTCGCCAGTCACATCGTTTTTCTGCACGATGGCAAGATTGAGGAAGAGGGGCCCCCCGAAGAAGTCTTCGGATCGCCCAAATCCGAGCGACTGAAAAAGTTTATCAGTTCAACACACTGAAATGGGAATGGAGGAGTACCAATGAAGTGTCTTTTAGCTAGTCTGTGCGTCGGTGTAACATTGGCTGTTGCGGGTGTTGCGGCGGCGAATGCCGAACAGGTGAAACTCGGTATCGCAGCCGAACCTTATCCGCCCTTCACGGAACCTGACGCCACGGGCAAATGGCACGGCTGGGAAATCGATTTTGCAGATGCCGTCTGCAAAGAGGCCAAGCTTGATTGCGTGATAACGCCTGTCGCCTGGGATGGCATCATCCCCGCGCTCACCACCGGCAAGATCGACATGATCGTCGGCTCAATGTCGATGACGCCTGAACGTCTCAAGACGATCGATTTCTCCGACAAATATTATAATACGCCGACGATCGTCATCGGCACCAAGGATCTCAAGTTCGACGCGACGCCGGAGGGATTGAAGGACAAGACGATTGGCGTGCAGGTTTCTACCATCCATCAGGCTTACGCGATGAAGCACTTCGCGCCAGCCGGTGTCACGATCAAGGAATATCAGACGCAGGACGAAGCCAACAACGACCTCACCGCCGGGCGCATCGACGCCGTGCAGGCGGATTCCCTGGCTCTGCGGACCTTCCTTGCGACGGATAACGGCAAGGCATGCTGCGAGGAAAAGGGCATCGTCGCTCAGGATGTCGAGGTTCTGGGGCCGGGGGTGGGCATCGGATTGCGCAAGGGCGATACGGAGCTGAAAGACAAGCTGAACGCGGCGATCAAGGCCATCCGTTCCAACGGAACCTATGACACATTCACGAAAAAATATTTCGACTTTGACATTTACGGCCAGTGAACGTCAGCAGCCAGCCGGCGTCCTGTCGGCTGGTCCCCTGATTTCAGCATGAACGGAACCGGCGATGGATGCACCATTGATCAACTGGAGCCTGCTTGCGCTCAATCCGCCGGGATGGGGCGGGGTGCTTCTGCAGGGCTTCTGGCACACGCTGCAAATTGCCGTTGGTGGTTATTCGCTCGGTCTGTTGATTGGCATGTTCGGTGCGTTGGGCAAGCTCTATGGCGGCCCGATCATTCGCGATCTGCTGGAAGTTTATACCACAGTCGTGCGCGCCGTGCCGGAACTGGTGCTGATCCTTATCCTCTATTACGCGGGCACCGATCTGTTGAACCAGTTGTTGGCGCTGTTTGGCCATGGCAAAGTGGATATCAGCGGGCTTGCGGCTGGCATTTTCGTCATCGGTGTCGTGCAGGGCGCATATTCGACGGAAGTTCTGCGCGGTGCGATCAAAGCCATCGCGCCCGGCCAGATCGAGGCGGCGCGTGCATTCGGCATGCCGCCGTCCAAGATGCTCAGACGCATCACGATACCGGCCATGCTGCCCTTCGCCATACCGGGTCTTGCCAATCTTTGGCTTATCTCAACCAAGGATACAGCTCTTCTGGCGGTCGTCGGCTTCAGCGAATTGACGCTTGTGACAAGGCAGGCAGCCGGGACAACCAAGCATTATCTGCTGTTCTTCATGGCGGCTGGTGTGCTCTACCTCGGCCTCACACTGATTTCGAACGCCTTCATCGGCATTATCGAGCGCCGTGCGCGCCGTGGTTTTGCGCGGATCGACTGAGATGAGCATAGCAGTACTGGAAAATCAGACGTCCGTCAGAAACTGGCTCGAACCGCACCGGCTTGTGCTGATTGTCATCGCAATCGCGTTGGTTGCTTCGGCGGTGATATTTGGTCGCTGGGAGTGGCTGCCGCAATACCTGCCCCGCCTGGGTTCCGGCATCGTGGTAACTCTGTTCATGCTGTTCGGGTCTGCGGTTCTGGGATTTATGCTTGCACTGCCGCTCGGGCTGCTCCAGGTGACTGGCCCATGGTGGTTGCGGTGGCCAGCGAAGGCGTTCTGCACCGTTATCCGGGGAACACCGTTGCTGCTGCAGCTGTGGCTGCTCTACTATGGCCTTGGTTCGCTGTTTCCCTCCATTCCCGGCATTCGGGGCTCTTTTATCTGGCCTTATCTGCGCGAGGCATGGCCATATGGACTTGCCGCGCTGACGATCTCTTTCGCGGCCTATGAGGGGGAGGTCATGCGCGGCGCGTTTGCCGGCGTGCCGTCTGGCGAGCTGCAGGCCGGCCGCGCTTTTGGCATGTCCCCCTGGAAAGTGTTTCGCCGTATCTGGCTGCCGCGCGCCATCCATCGCGCCTTGCCCACGCTGAACGGCGAAACGGTTCTGCAATTGAAATCGACCCCGCTGGTGGCGACGATCACCGTTGTTGACGTCTATGGCGTCGTTTCGCGGGTACGCCAGGAAACCTATCTCACTTATGAGCCGCTTCTGCTGCTGGCCCTGATCTACATGATATTGACCGCGGGTCTGGTCCTGGTCTTCCGGCGTCTTGAGAACCGAATTCCGACAAGAGGTGCTTGAATGCGCGATTTTTCACCCACTATTCTCAATAGCCTGCCCGAGTTGACGGCATTGCGGCACGACCTTCATGCCCACCCTGAACTGGGACTTGAGGAGAAACGGACCTCCGAGATCGTTGCGCGGCAGCTTGAAGCTCTGGGGTACAAGGTCACGCGAGGACTTGCGAAAACCGGGATCGTCGGCACTTTGACGAACGGATCAAGCCGCAAGTCCATCGGCATTCGTGCTGATATCGATGCGCTTCCCATTCATGAGCAGACAAATTTGCCCTATTCCAGCAAGTCTCCGGGTCTGATGCATGCCTGCGGACATGATGGCCATACGACCATGTTGCTCGGTGCTGCCAAGGCTTTGGCGGAACGCCGTAATTTCGACGGAACCATTCATCTGATTTTCCAGCCCGCTGAAGAAAACTTCGGCGGCGCCAAGATCATGATAGACGAAGGCCTGTTCGACCGGTTCCCCTGTGATGCTGTTTTTGCTCTTCACAACGATCCCGGCATTCCGCTTGGCAAATTTGCCTTCCGCGATGGGCCGATCATGGCCGCGGTCGATGAGGCTATTATAAGGGTGAACGGTTACGGGGGACACGGCTCGGAGCCGGAAAAGACCGCCGATCCGATAACGGCGGGCGCATCGATTGTGATGGCCCTGCAGACCATCAAGTCGCGTAACGTGCCGGCGCTCGACCCCGCAGTTGTGACCGTTGCCGCATTCCATGGCGGTTCAGCCAGTAACATCATTCCATCGACCGCAGAAATCGTCGTCGGTATTCGCACTTTTTCGCCCACCATCCGCGATCAGATCGAACAGCGGATCAAGCGTGTTGCAGCGCATCAGGCGGAGAGCTTCGGACTAACTGCTGAAGTGGAGTATCTGCGCAGTTACGACGCAACGATCAATCACAGTGCAGAAACAGATTTTGCACGTACTCTGGCCATCAAGTCGTTTGGCGCGACGAACGTGATTGATCTGGAGCGTCCTTTCATGGGCAGTGAGGATTTCGCCTATATGCTCGTTGAGCGACCCGGAACCTACTTCTTTGTGGGAGGAGGCAGGGGAGAGAACGATTTTCAGCTCCATCATCCCTCTTATGATTTCAATGACGACCTGATTCCCATCGGCGCGGCCTTCTGGACCGAGCTTGCTGAAACCTACCTTAAATCTGAGTGATCCCATGGCAGCCGTATATGAATTCAATGCAGCTATCGTCCGCACGCCGGGACGATCCGTCGTCAATGGTTTGCGTGCCGATGACAGGGGCAATCCGACCTATGAGGGCGTCAAGGAAGAGCACGAAGCCTATGTAGAAGCGTTGCGGAACGCAGGTGTCGACGTGACCGTTCTTCCGCCGATGGAGGATTTTCCGGATTCGATATTTGTAGAAGACCCGGCGCTGGTGTTTCACGAAGGAGCAGTTCTGTTGCGCCCAGGCGCACCATCGCGCATGGGCGAAACGGCTGAAATCGAACCGGTTCTGCGTTCCCTTTTCGAGAGGGTCGTGCCGCTTCCTTCATCGGGATTCGCCGATGGCGGGGACGTTCTGGTTACATCATCGACAGTGATGATCGGCCTGTCGGCGCGTACCGATAAAAGCGGCGCCGAGGGACTTCGTGCGGCGCTGGCCACCCTCGGTCGCGCCGCGGAAATCGTCGAGACACCGAAGGGCGTGCTGCATTTCAAGACCGATTGCTCACTGCTGGACGAAGAGACAGTGCTTGCAACGCACAGGCTGGCGGGTTCCGGTTTCTTTCGGGGTATGCGCGAAATTGTGACGCCGGAGGGTGAAGAGGCGGCGGCCAACGCGCTCAGGGTCAACGATGTCGTATTCGTCGGTGCGGATTATCCCCGCACAATCGATCTGCTGGATAAAGAGGGATACAAGGTCGTCGCCTTGAGGACCGGGGAAATCGGTCGGATCGATGCCGGTCTGTCGTGCATGTCGCTCAGGTGGCGACGGTAATCAGAAACGGGCTTTAAAATGGATCGGCGCGGTATTCCGCGCCGATTTTCGTTTGTACCGTTCAGGCCTACATCCGATGGCGCGTTTAACGCGCCAAAGAACGTTTGAAGCGAGCTTCGAGTTTCGCCTGACCATATTCCAGAACGACGGACAGGGCCCAGTAGATCATCGATGCAGTTATGAGCATTTCGATGTGCCGGAACTCGGTCTGGCCCTGTGTGCGGGCAAGATACATGAGTTCCCATACCCCAATGACGGAGACCAGCGACGAGTCTTTGAGCATGGCGATGAACTGGTTGCCGGTTGGCGGAATAATGATGCGCATTGCCTGAGGAAGAATGACGAGCCACATCGTTTGCGATGGTCCAAGACCCAAAGCGGCTGCGCCTTCCTGCTGGCCGCGAGGAATGCTTTCGATGCCGGCACGAAAGATTTCCGTCATGTAAGCGCCGTAGCACAGGGATAGTGCCAGAATACCGGCAGGGATCGGCCCGATGACATAACCCACCTGAGGCAGGCCGAGGTAGATAATGTAAATCTGCATCAGCAACGGCAAGCCGCGGAAGAGCGAGGTGTAAAACGTCGCCAGGCCGTAAACCAGGCCGTTTTTTGAAAGTTTGGCGACGGCACCGATCAGCGCCAGAATGGTCGCGAATAAGATGGAGGCGGTGGAAATATAAAGCGTCGTGACGACGCCCTGACTGATGAGAAATCCGATCTTTCTGGCGATGAATTCAAACGAGAGATTGAATGAATAAAAGAAGATCATCAGCAGCAGGAACAGTTCCGTCCAAATGGCGATGATCTGTGCCCAACGCGGAAAAAGTCTCAGAAAGCTCCAATTGGCGAAGATCACGAGACTGAGCAGAACAGAGGAAAGCAACGTCGCCTTGGTGAAACCCGCCTTCGCGACCTTCGGGTCGATGCCAAGCAGGTTTGTTATGCCGGAAAACCGGACATTCATGAAACAGAAGAGTGCTGTCAGGATAACAAAAAACGCTACCTGAACAGTACGTTTGGCGGCCTCAGGCCGTGTCAGAAAAAACCTCCCGAGCATATTCTCTCCCCTGTCAGCTTGCTTTTCGCTCGGCAAGCCAATCCTGCATCTGCAATTTCCAATAGGTCAGCTGGGCAGCTGCGAGACCCGCAGCACCTCCGGCCCAGACGAGCCCGAACTTTTCGAAAAGCTTGTACCGGTCAGTTTGTCCGCAGATGGCTTCGGCTACGACCTTGCCGCCGATGGCGGTCGTGTTGAGGCCGTGGCCGCCAAATGCCGTGCAATACCAGGTGGCGCGATCCAGCTTGCCGATCTGTGGCATGAGATGTCTCGCATAAGACATCAGGCCGGACCATGCGAGTTCCGTCTTCAGCGAAGTAAGCTGAGGGTAGGTTCCCACCATTTCGTTGCGCAGTTCCCGCACGACACCGGGCGTATCGGCTGCCCGTGTCGTGATGCGCCCACCCCATAACAGCCTGCGGCCGCCATCGATCACGCGGTAATAGTCGCCCGCCCGTCGGTTATCACCGATCGCGGATGTGGTGCGGATTGCCGATGCAATGAGTTCCGGCGCTTCCTCACTCACCATCACATAGGTTGCGATGGGCAGGAAGGCCCGCTTGATCTGCCCGACCAGTCCGTCAGTGTAACCGCCAGTGGTTATCAGCACTGCGCCGGCTTTGACTTGTCCTTCGGCCGTCTTCACAAGCTTGCCATCACTATGGTCGAGCAATTGGACAACACGGCTATGCTCGAATATCCACCCGCCAAGCCGCTCTATCTCACGGCCAAGCGCCCGCAAATAATTCAACGGATGGATATGAAAGGCGTTCGGGTCGGTCACCGACTGGAAGTAACGTCTGGAATTAAGGATGTTGCGCGTTTCGGCTGTTGTGTGAAAGTCGATCTTGTAGCCATAGTCGCGGTAGAGTTCATCGGCGTAGTGTTTCAGGCTGTCGCCATCGTCATATCGGCGAACGCTCATAATGCCGGGTGATAGCTGGGCTTCCTCGATCTTCAGCGCGGCAATGTTCTGGCGAACGAACTCGACGCCTTCGATCGACATTTCGTGAAGCGTTTTGGCGGCAGCACTCCCGGCGCGGGCGGCAATCGCGTCGCCGCCAGTCGCGAAGCCGGGGCTGACAAATCCGCCGTTGCGCCCGGATGCGCCAAAGCCGATGCTTTCGGCTTCCAGGACAACAACCTTCTTGCCTGCACGTGACATCTGCAAAGCGGCCGACAATCCGGCAAGCCCGCCGCCAATCACCGCGACATCTGCTGTTATTTCGCGATCAAGCGTCGGACGCGCGAAGTCGTCTGCCTTGGTGCGGCTGTAATAAGTGACGGGATATGTCATGGTAACACCACAATAAGCATATCGCATGAGCCATCGTTACGATGGCTCACGACAATATTGATGTAAAAGGCAGGTCAGTCGGCGCTATAGTCCTTGCCGTACCACTTTGCCGTGAGTGTCGCCAAAGTACCGTCGGACTTCATCTCCTTGATGATTTCGCCAATCTTGGCAGTCCAATCCGGGTCATTCTTTTCGGCAATAACGACGAGCGGTTCACGGAAGGCGTATTCGCCCTCAAGGATCTTTACAGGATAACCGTTCTTGATGGCATTCTGCGCTGTCTGCTCGGGTGCGACAATCGCATCGATACGAACGCCATCACCCAGTCTCAGATCGTCGAAAGGCAGCATGGAATCCGCGAAGGTGCGAATTTCGCCCGGGTCAAGCTTATACTCGATCGGGGGAAGGCCGGGCGCGTCGATCTCCAGTTGGTGACGAGCATAATCTTCTGAAGTAGTTGCGGTCTCGACGCCGATAACCTTGCCTTTGAGGTCCGCGACCGACTTTGCTTCGCTGTCCTTGTGCACGACATAGACGTATGGGCTGTAATAATAGATGCCGGCAAAATCGATGACATTCGCGCGCGCTTTGGTCGGCGTGACGGATCCGACGCCGACGTCATAGCGCCCCTGCCAGCGCCCACCGGTCAGAGTTGCCCAGTCCGGGGTCTCGAAGGATACGGCGACGCCGAGACGCTTGCCAATCTCGTTGGCCACGTCGACGTCGAATCCTACGAGCTGGTTGGAATCATCCAGAAAGCTTTGGGGAGGCCAGCCTGCATTGGTTGCAACAACCATGGCCTTCTTTTCCATGACGCGATCCAGCGTCTCTCCCGCATGAGCCGCGAATCCTGTTGCCAGAATGGCGCCTGCAATGCCCATTATTGTTATGATTTTTCTCATCTTATCGAACCCCTCCACTGGTTGGATGGATGAGCATTGCATAAACGCGAGAGTGTCGGCTAGGTGGCTAGAAGAAACGAATTATGAAATTAGCGTATGATTATATGCTGCTTACGCAGGATTCCTGCTGAGGCAGGGCGAATTCGGGGCCTTCTTGCTCGAGGCCCCGATATGGCGAACGACGCCGTCTGTCGTCGATTATTGATTGCGTACCGCCATCGCCGTGACTTCAACCCGCATCCCGGGTGTGGCCAGCCCCGCAACGCCAACGGCGCAACGAACCGGAAAAGGCTTTTTGAAAAAGCGCAGATAGACTTCGTTAAAGGCGGGACGTTCGTTGATATCGGTCAGATAGATCGTCAAGTGAATGACATTCGCCAGACTGCTGCCCGCCTTTTCCAGCGATGTCTTGAGGCTGTTGAGCGTGCACTCGCTTTGAGCGGTTATATCGCCGGTTTCCATTGTCCCATCGGCCCGGATGGGAATGTGGGTGGTTACCAGAAAATTGCCGACACCTGCGACATCGGAAGAAATCTCGCTTTCGTCCGCGTCTTCGAGGAAGTAGGGCGCTGTGCTGTTTGTCATGGTCATTCTCCAGGAGGTATTTCAAAAGGGCGAAGCGGTTGTTGGACACATTGCCCATTAAAACAACCGAATAGAACATCATTATGTATAAAGGCGAACTGATCTTCCGTCTCTGAACATCGGAGCAATCGTTCCGTCCTCGCCTTGCTGCCGACTGCCATAACCGAGGTAGCAATAATGTGTACTGATCGGGCCGGGCAACCTATTGCGATGGTGGCCGGGCAGGTCTAAGAAACAGGTCGGAAGCGAGGAGGCTTCCCTCAAAGACGACCGGTTCCGGTCCGAAGGCAATCCATGACAGAAAAACATTCTCATCGCGGGCTCGTTGTTGCCGCGATTATGGCAAGCATGGCCATGATCGCCGTCGAGGCGACGATTGTATCGACCGCAATGCCGCAGATCGCTGCGCAGCTGGGCCAGCTCAATCTCTATTCCTGGGTTTTCTCATCCTTTCTTTTGACCCAGACAGCGACGACCGTTGTGTTCGGAAAACTGGCGGATATTTATGGTCGCAAGCCGGTGCTTCTTTTCGGCATCGCCCTGTTCCTGATCGCTTCGGTACTGGCCGGTTTCGCATGGTCAATGCCTTCGATGATTGTTTTCCGGTTATTGCAGGGCATCGGGGCAGGGGCGATCCAGCCAGCATCCATGACTGTTGTGGCAGACCTTTTTCCCGGAGCTCAGCGCAGCAAGGTCCAGGGATATCTTGCGAGCGTCTGGGCGTTGTCTGCGGTGGTTGGCCCGCTGCTTGGCAGTTTGATCATTCACAATCTCAGCTGGGCGTGGGTGTTCTGGATCAACGTGCCGGTCGGTATGCTGGCGGCGTCGGGCTTTCTCCTCTTCCTGCATGAGGAGAAACGCTCCAAACCCGTATCGGTCGATGTGCTTGGCGCAGCGCTTTTCGCCGTCTCCATTTCCTCGTTGATGATCGCGCTCACCCTGATGGAGAGCGCGGTTTCGCTGGAAGTGATTCTGGCGTTCATTCTCTTTGGCATCTCGCTGATTGCCTTTATCTGGCAGGAGCGGCGCGCGAAGGAACCCATGGTCGCGCCCGGCTTGTGGCTGAAGCGCCCGATTGCATTCTCCAATCTGGCGGTTTTCCTGGCCAGCATGTCGATCATGGGGCTGACGACATTCCTGCCGATGTATGTGCAGACGGTTCTCGACCGTTCTCCGGTGGTTGCGGGTTTTGCCTTGACCATGCTGTTGCTTGGCTGGCCATGCGGAGCAACGATTGCTTCGCGGCAGTTTACGCGGTTCGGATTGCGGCCAATCATGATTGTCGGAAGCATCTGCATTCCGATAGGAACCTCTTTGCTCGTCATGCTGGACCCGTCAAGCTCAGCCACACTGGCGGGCGCCGGTTCGCTGATCATGGGATTCGGTATGGGCCTGCTCAATATCGGGGCGCTGATTCTGACGCAGGATAGCGTGAACTGGTCCGAGCGCGGCAGCGCCACTGCATCGAATGTCTTTTCGCGCAATCTTGGCAGTACGCTTGGGGCGGCCATTCTGGGGGCGGTGCTGACCTACGGTCTTGCCAACGCAAATCACGGTGTAGCGATTACGTCAGACCAGCTTCGGGACCTGCTGAATGGCGCCGAGATGCTGATCGATCGGCAGGAGCTTCGGCTGGCGCTCCAACATGCCCTTCACACAACTTTCATTGCGATGATGCTTATCGCCGTGCTCATCGTACCAGCATGCCTCTGTGTTCCAGCGGCTAAAAGGACTTACGAAGAAAACGTGGTTACGTAACACTTTGTGTTACTTCACAATCAAGGTTCAGCTCGCGGTCAGCATTCCACGGGCTGAACTCGTGACCACACGGCAACCGCACTGCTCCGGAGTAATTCCTGCGGAATGTCAAATATGCTTGAAACGCAAAAATCCCGGACAAAGCCGGGATTTTGTTGCCTTTACTTAACGGAAAACTGGAGCGGGCGAAGGGATTCGAACCCTCGACCCCAACCTTGGCAAGGTTGTGCTCTACCCCTGAGCTACACCCGCTCGCGCCAGTCTTTTCCGTCAGGCAGGCGGTATATGAACTAACGCTTCCGAGATTGCAACAGGGAAATTACAGGAAAATGTCGTTTCGACGAAATTAGCTGTCATGGTTTTGGTAACTTATTGTAAATATGGAATTATTTCAAAACGTAGAGCGTGGTTTCCGCTGTGATTTTCTCTCAAAACAACAAGGCAGGCGCGTATACGAATAAAGGAATTGGGCTTCGCCGGGACGAGTCATGCCGTCGCGCTGGATGGGAATAATCCCAATTTGTTTTGTCTGGTTTCTAAGCCTGCATCCATGGTTTATAAGCGCAGCTGTATGTCGTCGAAGCGTGAGGAGCGTGACGACATGCACGACATATTCAGTACCGAACAGAATGGGTGGATCATGCCTTTGTCGCCGAGCGAGCTACACGACTATCTTCAGAAACTCGGTATCGAAGTGAAGACTGTCGAACATCCTCCCTTGTTCACGGTCGCCGATTCCCAAAGTCTGCGCGGTGAAATTCCCGGCGGTCATACCAAGAATCTTTTCCTGAAAGACAAGAAGGACAATTTTTTCCTCGTGACAGTCGAGGAAGATGCGACAGTCGACTTGAAGTCGATTCATCAGTTGATCGGTGCGGCAAGCCGGGTTTCGTTCGGCAAGCCGGAAAAGCTTATGGAATATCTAGGCGTGATCCCCGGTTCGGTCACAGTGTTCGGCGCGATCAATGATACTGAACATAATGTACAGATTATCCTCGACGCCGATCTGATGAAATACGATGTCATTAACGGGCATCCGCTGACCAACGAAGCGACAACTTCGATCAAGCGCGACGACCTTGTGGCTTTTCTCAAGTCCACGGGACACGAGCCGCGCATTCTTGCCGTTTCCGAGGGTGCGAAGGCGGACGCTTCGGTATAAACTGCTTTTCAACAGGGACGGCCTGCTCTGCGATGGGCGATTGAAGTGGAAAGCAGGAGCGCTAGGTTACGGTGCAACTTGCTGAAACGACCGTCTTGAAAATGGCTTTCGAAGATACGAACTGAATGAACGACGCCGGTTTGCATGCGGAACATGGCAACGGCCGGAAAATACGAAGGAATTCCTTATGACCAGCCAGAATAATCCTTATGCAGGTGCAGGTGGCCAGATGACGGCGAATGTCTCTTTCGGTTCGACGCCGGCGGCTGCCGGGGGAACCGATCTCGTCAGGGACACGACAACGGCAGGCTTTCAGGCGGATGTAATTGCTGAATCCCGCAATCAGCCGGTGCTGGTGGATTTCTGGGCGCCGTGGTGCGGCCCCTGCAAGCAGTTGACTCCGATCATTGAAAAGGCGGTCCGCGAGGCTGGCGGCGCCGTCAAGCTGGTCAAGATGAATATCGACGATCATCCGGCAATCGCCGGCCAGTTGGGCATTCAGTCCATTCCGGCGGTAATCGCTTTCGTCAACGGTCAGCCGGTTGACGGTTTCATGGGGGCTGTGCCTGAATCGAAGGTGAAGGAGTTCATTGCCAAGATCGGCGGGCCGAGCGACGCGGAAACTGCGATTGCCGAGGCAATCACTGCGGCGAACGAGCTGGTCGAAGCTGGCGATTTCGTTCAGGCATCGGAGATATTCTCGTCAATCCTTCATGCGGTCCCGGGTAATGTCGATGCAGTTGTGGGCCTTGCGACCTGCCTTCTGGAATCTGGAGACGCGGAAAAGGCACGGGAGATTCTGGCCCAGATTCCGGCAGACAAGCAGAATGCGCCTGCCGTTCGAGCCTTGGAAGCACGTCTTGCGCTGGCCGACCAGGTCAAGCTCATCGGCGACCCGATTGAACTCGAGAAACGAATTCAGGCCGACCCGAAGGATTATCAGGCGCGGTTCGACCTTGCGCAGGTGCGCAACGCGCAGGGACGGCGTGAAGATGCGGCCAATGAGCTGCTTTTTATCATGAAAGCTGATCGCGAATGGAACGAGGACGGAGCACGCAAGCAATTGCTCCAGTTTTTCGAGGCTTGGGGCAATGCCGATCCGGCAACGCTCGGTGCGCGGCGCAAGCTCTCGTCGCTTCTCTTTTCCTGATCGCGAGCGGTCTGGAGCATGGCGGCAAACTGTGCTTTGCGCGCCATGCGGATTCCAACTGTTAGGACACATGCTCCGTGAGTCCTAAAAGGAGGTTGCAATGCAGGTGGGCAATGCCCGTTACAGGACGGGCGCCGATATTCCTGAGACGGTGCCGGTTTTCCCGTTGAAGGGAGCGCTGCTTCTGCCCGGTGGCCAGCTTCCGCTCAATATTTTTGAGCCGCGCTATCTGGCGATGGTCGAGAATGCTCTGGCAGGCAAGCGCATCATCGGCATGATCCAGCCGAAAATCGACGGCGAGGATGACGAAGCGCTTGATGAGCTGGATGAAAGCCTTCGCCCGCAATTGAGTAGTGTCGGTTGCCTTGGCCGTATCACAACTTTTGCGGAAACGGGCGATGGCCGGTTACTGATTACACTTCAGGGAATCTGCCGTTTTCGTGTTCGCGAGGAAGTCAATTGCCGACAACCTTATCGGCAATGCCGGATCATGCCGTTTCTTGCGGATCTGGAGGAAGCCCGGGATTCATCAGAGATCGACCGTGAAGCCTTGCTGGGTGCGTTCCGCGACTATCTGGAAGCGCACAATCTGGAAGCTGATTGGGATAGTATCGCCCGGGCGAATAACGAAACCCTCGTCAATGCGCTTTCCATCATGTCGCCCTTCGGCCCGGCTGAAAAGCAGGCGCTTCTGGAAGCTCCCGATTTGAAGACGCGTGCCGCGACTTTGATCGCCATCACCGAAATGGTGCTGGCCCGGGTCAAGGACGACGATTTCGGATCGCGTTTACAGTAGATTTCAGGAATACGAACATGGACGACAAGACGGATACCGGCAATATAGACGTGCGCCTGTTGGAACTTCTGGTATGCCCGATAACCAAGGGCCCGCTTGAATATGACGCGGAACATGGTGAGCTGATCTCGCACAAGGCGAAGCTCGCCTATCCGGTTCGGGGCGGCATTCCCATCATGCTGCCATCCGAAGCGCGCAGTTTGACTGAGTGATTGCCAGGCTTTTCTGCAGGTTGCTCTGGGCGTCGAGGCTGGGCCGCGTCTGCTATCCTGTCTGTTATATAATTTCCACACAAGCCACTATCTTTTTCATAAGTTTCGGCCATGCGCATTATTGCTTGTCGGACAACGGGGCTCTATAACCCTCGCGGAACTTGATAAAGATGATGGCGGACGGTGCTGCGCTGTTCGTTATTGTCGTGAATTTGAACGCGGTATTCTCGAAAAAGCGGGTCTCCGTTTTGCGGAATACGCGAAATAAAACAGAGGCTTGGCATTATGGCATCCAGAAAACTCCTTCTCCTGCCCGGCGACGGCATCGGTCCAGAGGCGATGGCGGAAGTCCGCAAGATCATCGCTTTCCTCAACTCAGGCCTCAATCTCGGTTTCGAGACCGAAGAAGGTCTGGTTGGCGGTTCCGCCTATGATGCGCATGGCCAGGCGATTTCCGATGCGGATATGGAGAAGGCGCTGGCCGCCGATGCCGTGCTTTTCGGTGCCGTTGGCGGTCCGAAGTGGGACAGCGTGCCTTATGAAGTGCGCCCTGAAGCCGGTCTTCTGCGTCTGCGCAAGGACATGCAGCTTTATGCAAATCTGCGTCCGGCCATCTGCTATCCGGCGCTGGCCCATTCTTCCTCGCTGAAGCCGGAAGTTATCGAAGGTCTCGATATCCTCATCCTGCGCGAGCTGACCGGCGGCGTCTATTTCGGTGAACCGAAGGAAATCATCGATCTGGGCAACGGCCAGAAGCGCGGCATCGATACGCAGGTCTACGACACTTACGAAATCGAACGCATCGCCGATGTCGCCTTCGAGCTGGCGCGCACGCGCCGCAACAAGGTCACGTCGATGGAAAAGCGCAACGTGATGAAGTCCGGCGTTCTGTGGAATCAGGTCGTGACCGCGCGTCACAAGGAAAAGCACGCCGACGTCGGACTGGAACATATGCTGGCCGATGCTGGCGGCATGCAGCTCGTGCGCTGGCCGAAGCAGTTCGACGTCATCGTCACGGACAATCTGTTCGGCGATATGCTGTCGGACGTGGCCGCGATGCTGACCGGCTCGCTCGGCATGCTGCCGTCGGCTTCGCTCGGTGCGGTCGATTCCAAGACCGGCAAGCGCAAGGCGCTTTACGAGCCGGTCCACGGTTCGGCACCGGATATTGCCGGCAAGGGCGTCGCCAACCCGATTGCGATGATTGCTTCGCTTGCCATGTGCCTGCGTTATTCGTTCAACCTTGTTGACGAAGCCGACCGTCTGGAAGCAGCGATTGCACAGGTTCTCGATGACGGCCTGCGCACGGCCGATATCTGGTCGGAAGGCACGACCAAGGTCGGCACCGTCGAAATGGGCGACGCCATCCTCGACAAGTTCTCAAAGCTTTCCGCTGCATAAGCAGGTCAGGATCGCTTGATATATGGCCCGTCATGCACTCCGCATGGCGGGCTTTTCTTTTTTTAATAAGTGCCCGATTTGAGGCTGTAAATTCATGCTTCGCTGCATAAGAATAGCGGCATGTTGTTCACGCTCCCTGATCAAAACAAACTCTACGATGCACTCGTTGCCCGCGATGCCGCTTTTGAGGGCAGGGCCTATGTCGGCGTTATCTCGACCGGGATTTTCTGCCGCCTGACCTGTCCGGCGCGAAAGCCGAAACAGGAAAACTGCCGCTTCTTCGCATCTGTTGCCGAATGCATGGCCGACGGGTTTCGGCCCTGCAAAAGATGCCATCCGTTACAGCCTGCTGCCGAAGCGGAACCTTCCGTCAGGAGGCTTCTCGAAGCGCTTGAAGCCGAACCGGAGCGGCGCTGGAGCGAGGAGGATGTGGCCCGGCTGGGGCTTGATCCTTCAACCGTCCGTCGCAGTTTCCGCCGCCATTTCGGGATGACGTTTCTGGAAATGGCGCGGCAGGAGCGCCTGCGGCACGGGTTTCAGGCGCTTGCCGATGGCGGGCGCGTGATCGATGCACAGATCGATGCGGGGTTCGAATCTCCCGAAGCTTTCCGCGGTGCCTTTGCGCGTATTCTTGGGCTTCCTCCCGGCAAATTGCGGGGCGACGGTTTGCTGCGCGCCGACTGGATCAAGTCACCGCTTGGCACGATGATCGCGATCTGCGATGCGCGAAACCTGCATCTCCTGGAATTTGTCGACCGCAAGGCGTTGCCAGCCGAACTGAAGAAGCTTTATGCCACTTGTCGCGGTGATCTGGGGATCGGTCGTTTCGATACGCATGATCTTGTCGAGCGACAGCTGAACGCCTTTTTCGAGGGCAATTCTCCGACGTTCGATCTGCCGCTGGTCCTGCATGGGAGTGCCTTTACGCAGCATGTCTGGCGCGAACTTCAGAATATCCGGGCAGGGGAGACACGCAGCTATAGTGAACTCGCGCAGGCCATGGAAAAGCCGCTTGCCGTGCGTGCGGTGGCGCGGGCAAATGGCGCGAACCAGATTGCCATCATCATTCCCTGCCATCGCGTGATCGGTGCGGACGGGTCGCTGACAGGCTATGGCGGCGGTCTCTGGCGCAAGCAGAAGCTGATCGAGATCGAGGCGCAATATCGCTGAAAATCTAGACTGACCACGCAAAAACGCCGCCCTTTGGGGCGGCGTTTCGCATTGCTGCTTGCAGGATCAGTCGAGCTTGTGCAGGTCGACGCCCTTGGTTTCCTTGACGAAGATCATGCCGATCACAAAGGTGACGGAGGCGATGATGATCGGATACCAGAGACCGTAATAGATGTCGCCCTTGGCAGCGCTGAGTGCGAACACGCCAGCCGGAAGCAGACCGCCGAACCAGCCATTGCCGATATGATATGGCAACGACATGCCGGTGTAGCGGATGCGCGTCGGGAACATCTCGACGAGGATCGCGGCAATCGGGCCATACACCATCGTCACATAGATGACGAGGACGGTCAGGATCGCGATTGTCAGAACCCAATTGACCTCTGCGGGGTCGGCAACCATCTTGAATGCGCCAGCGCCCGGGATCGTGAAGACGGCCTGCGGTGTGCTGACACCAAGGCCATCAGCTTCGGTCTGGGTCAGAAGCTTCTGCTTCACCAGATCGGCAGCCGGAACCATGGTCTTCTCGCCAGCGCGGATTGCTTCGGCATTCAGCTGAAGTTCCGGATTGGCGGCGACGAATGTGTCGAGCTTGCTGTCCGGCACTTTCGCGGGATCGCGAACGAGCGGGAAGCCGGCCTTCTGCAAGGCAAGATTCACGTCATGCGACAGCGCCGACTGCTTGGTCGCAGCGTCTGCTCCAGCCTGAACAGCGTCGTAAGACGTGATCGTGCTGTCACCGAGCGTGATGGTTGCAGGCGTTCCCGCTGCTGCCGTCTGCACGATTTCATAAGGCACAGAGCTCTTGGCGAGGAAGCTTGTCGCGACATCGCAAGAGGTGGTGAACTTCGACGTGCCGGTGGCGTTGAACTGGAAGTTACAATCGCCGGGAGCAGCCGTAACGGTCGCCTTGATCGTCTGTTCCGCCTGGGCCAGAGCCGGGTTTGCGGCATGGGTGAGCGCCTTGAACAGCGGGAAGTAGGTCACAGCCGCCAGAAGCAGGCCCGCCATGATGATCGGCTTGCGCCCGATCTTGTCCGACAACCAGCCCCAGAAAACGAAGAAGCCGGTGCCGATCAGAAGGGCAATGGCCACCATGATATTGGCCGACTGATTTTCCACCTTCAGAACGTTCTGCAGGAAGAACAGGGCGTAGAATTGACCGCAATACCACACCACGGCCTGACCGGCGGTAAGGCCGAAAAGGGCGATGAGTGCGATCTTGGCGTTCTTCCATTGGCCGAATGCTTCGGAAAGCGGAGCCTTCGAGGTCTTGCCTTCTTCCTTCATGCGCTTGAATGCGGGCGACTCGCTCATCTGCATGCGAATCCAGACGGAAATGCCAAGCAGGAGGATCGAAACGAGGAACGGAATGCGCCAGCCCCAGGCGGCGAAGGCTTCCTTGCTCATAATGGTCTGGATGCCCAGAATGACCAGCAGCGACAGGAACAGGCCAAGCGTCGCCGTGGTCTGGATCCATGACGTGAAGAAGCCACGACGATTGTTCGGAGCATGTTCCGCAACATAAGTTGCCGCGCCGCCATATTCACCGCCGAGTGCCAGACCCTGCAGCATGCGCAGGGCGATCAGGATAATCGGTGCGAAAATGCCGAGCGTGGCCGAACCGGGCAGGATACCCACGAGGAACGTGGACGCGCCCATGATGACGATGGTTACGAGGAACGTGTATTTGCGGCCCACGAGATCGCCGATGCGCCCGAAGACCAGCGCGCCGAACGGGCGGACGAGAAAGCCTGCCGCGAAGGCGAGCAGAACGAAGATGTTTCGGGTTGCTTCCGGATATTCATTGAAGAAAGCCGCGCCGATAAAGGCCGCAAGCGTTCCGTAGAGATAGAAGTCATACCATTCGAAGACGGTACCAAGCGATGACGCAAAGATCACCTTGCGTTCTTCGCTCGTCATTTTCTGTGTGCCGACCTCGGCACTTGACGAGACTGCCATTAATCTGTCCTCCCAAACAGAGCCCCTGAGGGCAAATGTAAGACGATCCTTCTTCACCAGGTAAACGAAGTCCGCCTGATGTGCCGGGTACAGTTCCTCTCAACTGTCCGGACACTCTCCTCACACTTGCATGATGAACCGAAAAAGGGGATTCGTGCAGTAGTCTTTAGTATGAGACAGAACTGACGGCTTGAAATACTGAAGGCAAGCAATAAAGCGCCAAAAAATGCGCCCCTTGCGGGGATGGAGAATTGACTCCATCTATAAACCGCGTAAAAGCAGTGGCGAACGAAGGAGAACCCGCGTGGATCGCGTCAACGTAGCGTCAGTTTCGCTTGGAACTGCCGGCATTTTTGCCGGGGCAGCGCGCATGCCTTCGATTTCCAAAACACTCACGGCCATTACTAAAACGACCACGAAAACGGTCTGATTCCCTTGGCCTGCTCGCCCTCTCCCCGGGTCTGGCCCGGGGGCGGAAGTCCCGCGTGGCCTGCGGGGTTCCGAATCTGGAAGCGGAGAGGGACAGGAGACGAAAAATGGGTTTCAAGGTTGCAGTTGTCGGCGCCACCGGAAATGTCGGGCGCGAAATGCTCAATATTCTGGAAGAACGCGGCTTTCCGGCTGACGAAGTTGTCGCGCTTGCATCGCGCCGCAGCCAGGGCACGGAAGTGTCCTATGGTGACCGCACGCTGAAGGTCAAGGCGCTCGACACGTATGACTTCTCCGATACGGACATCTGCCTGATGTCTGCCGGCGGCGAGATCTCCAAGGAATGGTCGCCCAAGATCGGCAAGCAGGGCTGTGTCGTCATCGACAATTCCTCGGCCTGGCGTTATGACGCCGAGGTGCCGCTGATCGTGCCGGAAGTGAACCCCGACGCAATCGAAGGCTTCCGCAAGAAGAATATCATCGCCAATCCGAACTGCTCGACCGCCCAGCTCGTCGTGGCTTTGAAGCCGCTGCACGATGTCGCCAGGATCAAGCGCGTCGTGGTGTCGACCTATCAGTCGGTTTCGGGTGCGGGCAAGGAAGGCATGGATGAGCTGTTCGAGCAGTCCCGCGCTGTTTTTGTCGCCGATCCTGTCACGGCGAAGAAGTTCACCAAGCGCATCGCGTTCAACGTGATCCCGCATATCGATGTCTTCATGGAAGACGGCTACACCAAGGAAGAATGGAAGATGGTGGCCGAAACCAAGAAGATGCTCGATCCGAAGATCAAGCTGACCGCAACCGCCGTTCGCGTTCCGGTCTTCATTGGTCACTCCGAAGCCGTCAATATCGAATTCGAGAAGCCGATTACGCCGGAAGAAGCACGCGAAATCCTGCGCGAAGCCCCGGGCTGTCAGGTTGTCGACAAGCACGAAAATGGCGGCTACATCACGCCTTATGAATCCGCTGGCGAAGACGCGACCTATATCAGCCGTATCCGCGAGGACATCACGGTCGAGAACGGTCTGGCAATGTGGGTTGTTTCCGACAACCTGCGCAAGGGCGCTGCTCTCAACACGATCCAGATCGCCGAACTGCTGGTGGCGCGCGGCCTCATCAAGCCGAAGGCGCTCGCTGCCTGATCTGCTTTCTCAGCACCGATATTGAAAAGCGCCGGGAAACCGGCGCTTTTTGTTTGATGCGGGTGGCGGTCCCTTAAGCTCCGGGGTAAGAAGTGATCGGGATGGGGGCGATATGAGTTTGATACACCACGAACGAACCAAGTTGCTGGCGAACAATCTAGATCGCCTTTCCACGGCGTTTCTCGCTGTCGGAGTTCTGGGCAACACCTTTAACTTCACGCCGGGGAGCGGCCTGGTCGTCTCTTTTCTCGGCGTCACAGCTTGGATTTTGCCGGCGATTGGCTTACATTTAGCGGCAAGGCGCGTTCTAGGGAGACTAAAGCCATGACCTCTGAAGTGTTCTTCTGGTATGTTTTCCCGTTGATCGTAGCGGCTGCTGCTTTCGGCTGGCTTTGGTACGACAAGCATTACAACGACCATTATCGCTGATCTGCGTGGCCTTATCAGAAATCCAAGCGCCGGTTTCCGGCGCTTTTTTGTTAGCGGGATATGCTATTGGCGAGATTGCCGCGTATGTCGAGCAAGCGCCTGCGCAAATCCTGCAACTCATCGATAGGCTGGCCCAGTGCGCAGAACACCTGCTCGGGGATGTTCTGAGCCTCTTTGCGCAACTCCCGGCCCGCATCCGTCAATGTGATGCGCACCTGCCGCTCGTCCTGTGGGTCGCGCCGTCGTGCAATGCGTCCGGCGGCTTCAAGGCGTTTCAGCAGCGGGGTCAGCGTGCCTGAATCAAGATTGAGTTTTGCGCCGATCTCCGAGACGGTCCGGTCGTCCTGTTCCCAAAGCACGATCATCACCAGAAACTGCGGATAGGTGAGGTCGAGTTTGCTCAGAATTGGTTGGTAGGCACGCGTCAGCGCATTCGCGGTCGAATAGATCGCAAAGCAGACCATATTGGAAAGGGCGAGGTTGGAATCCTGTTCGTCGCGCTTCATCGTGATGACTCCTTGGCAAATATATACATCATGCGCAATTGAGTTGGGCGTCACATAATCGTGATATTGTATTTTGCAAAATTAGATTGTGCACAATTTAATAATCTGCAAGCTTGGCTGCGGATACCAGCCAAAGGAGAAACTCGAATGCCTATTCTGTACACAACCCAATCCACAGCAACCGGCGGCCGTACCGGCAGCGCCAAAACCGCCGACGGACGGCTCAGCGTCGTTCTCGACACGCCGAAGGAACTCGGAGGTTCGGGCGGTGAGGGCACCAATCCAGAACAGCTTTTTGCCTCCGGCTATGCGGCGTGTTTTCTGGGTGCGTTGAAATTCGTTGCGGCCAAGGAGAAAGTCAACATTTCGGCTGACAGCACCGTAACCGCGACTGTGGGTATCGGCCCGCGTGAAGATGGTACGGGCTTTGGCCTCGATGTGGCGCTGCAAGTAGCGCTTCCCGGCGTGGAGAAGGCTAAGGCTGAAGAACTTGTTCAGGCAGCACACATCGTCTGCCCGTACTCTCACGCAACACGCGGCAACATCGACGTCCGCCTGAGCGTGGCTTAAGGAAGAAACATAAAGGCGCCCCAAAGAGGGCGCCTTATATTTTATGATATCTTCCGATTTTTATAGGAGGATATATTGATGATTAATTCGCCGAATATTCACGAACTCCGCTCCACTTGTGAAAGAATGGAAGCGCGCTACCTCACAAATCCAGCAATAGATGCTTCATATCGCAGGCTTGCGGATCGCTTTGCCGCCGACCTTCCAGATGAACGAGACATCTGGCTCAGCCGGTGCGCCGCACTCATGGCAATCAAATTCTTGAAGGAAGATGGAGCGCTTTAGGACGCTCCAAACGGCGGGCGACTACTCCGCTTGCGCCTCGATATTTTCCATATCGTCATCGGACAGGCCGAAATGATGGCCGATCTCGTGAATCAGAACATGGGTGATGATATCGCCCAGCACTTCTTCATGCTCGGACCAGTAGTCGAGGATCGCGCGACGATAAAGCGTGATGCGGTTTGGGCCTTCGCCGGTCTGCAGGCTGAAACGTTCGCCGATGCCGCGGCCTTCAAAAAGGCCGAGGAGGTCGAACGGCGTTTCCAGTCCCATATCCTCGATGATCTGATCATCAGGAAAATCGGCAATCTGGATGATGATGTCGCCGCACAACGCACGAAACTCCTGCGGCAGATGCGCAAGAGCTTCAATCGCGATGGATTCGATTTCGTCCAGCGAGGGCGAGAGACGTCCCGCCCAGTCGCCGCTTTGATCTTCTCGGGCCATTCCAGCCAATCGTGTCCTATTCACTTGTGCAGGCCGCCAGACCTGCAACCGGGCGTTCTGGCGGGCATTCTGGCCGAGTATATATAGTACATGCCGTCATTATGCCCAGGGACGCAGTTCAGCGCGCTTGACCTCGAATGCGTCGATGCTGCCAGCCTTTTCCATGGTCAGGCCGATGTCGTCGAGACCGTTGAGCAGACAATGGCGCTTGAAATCGTCGAGGTCGAAGGAAATCGTGCCGCCATCCGGGCCGTGAATTTCCTTTGCTTCAAGATCGATGGTGAGGGTTGCATTGGCGCCGCGCGAAGCGTCGTCCATCAGTTTGTCCAGGTCTTCCTGGGCAACCTTGATCGGCAGGATGCCGTTCTTGAAGCAGTTATTGTAGAAAATGTCGGCGAAAGAGGTCGAGATCACGCAGCGGATGCCGAAATCGAGCAGGGCCCATGGCGCATGCTCGCGCGAGGAACCGCAGCCGAAATTGTCGCCAGCAACGAGGATCTGCGCGTTGCGGTAGCCCGGCTTGTTCAGGACGAAATCCGGGTTTTCCGTGCCGTCTTCGTTGAAGCGCATTTCGGCGAAAAGACCCTTGCTCAGACCCGTGCGCTTGATCGTCTTCAGATAATCCTTCGGAATGATCATGTCCGTATCGATGTTGACGATCGGCAGGGGGGCGGCGACGCCTGTGAGCTTGGTGAACTTATCCATGTCCTGAACCTGTCGGTTGGGAATTTGCAATTTGCAAACTGGTTTACATCAGCTTGACCGAGAGTCAACGTTTGAGGCCGAAACTGCCCAATAGGTCGCAACTCCCGACCTGTTTCGCGAATTATCCGGCGTGCTTGCAAGCGCGCCGGATAGTCCGGGTTTCGGGTTATGCGCATAATCCTGTCTGTAAACCGCGTCAAGTTTTCCGGATCATGCGCCTGGGGTGCATCTTGCGCAATTATGAAACTTTAAGCGCGATGCCGCCGGTTTCGCTGCCGGTCAGTCGGCGCGATTTGCCGTCGGTGCCGACAACAGCCGTGACGCGCCTGCGCAGCATCAAGAGGTTGGGCGAAACCGCCACATCGATAGCCGGATCGAACTGGAGCGTGATGCGCCACAGTTCAGGCTTGATCGTTTCCTCGACCGCGATAATACGGGCGTCGAACGGCGTGGTGTGAAACATGCCGGTGATGCGCTGGCCGACGCGGTAAGGCGCGGTGTCGTCCTGAACGGGTGCGGCTTCCACGTTGCTGCCATTGGCGGCAAGCGTGTTCCAGTCGCGTGTGCCGGACTGGCGCGCCACAAGGTCGAGCGCCTTGCCATGGCTGATGGCGATGCCTTCCTCGCTCAAAGCCTGCCGCAGGCGGCGGGCCTGATGCTTGAAGTCAGCGTTATTGGTCCCAGCGATGATAGCTGTGGTCATTGTTTTCGCTCCTGTGTGTGAGCGGCGTTTTCATGAACGGGTGCCCGCATTGCCGTTTCTGCCGTCACCGGAACAAAAACGAAATTTCAGAATGCTTTACCGTGGCTTGGAAGCTGCGGGCGGCAGGTGCACTCAACCGAAGGCCGGAAAATAAGCAGCCACGCCGTGGATTTCAAGTCCCGTCTCCGGCGAGGCTTATGGGGATCATATCGAATGCTTCGGGACCTTGCGCGTTCACACGGTTCGGTGCACAAATCGGGGCATGAAAACCATTGTTCGTCCTCGCCGTTCCGTCCTCTTCGTTCCTGCCGCCAATGCTCGCGCTCTGGAGAAGTCGCTGACGCTGTCGGCGGATTGCGTGATCTATGATCTGGAAGATTCCGTCGCGCCGGAGGCAAAGGTTTTGGCGCGGGATGCACTGGCGGCGCATTTTGCAACCCATCCGAAAGCAGGTTTCGAGCGGATCGTGCGGGTGAACACGGCAGAAACGCAGTGGGGCAAGGACGATGTGGCGGCGGCTGCGAAGATGGGCGCGGATGCGATCCTTTTACCCAAGGTTGAGCGCCCGCAGGACATTATCGACGCGGCCAACCGGCTTGATCGCCAGGATGCCGATCCGGCAGTTGGCGTATGGGCGATGATCGAGACACCACGAGGCATTCTCAATGCCGACGAAATCGCGGTTCTTGGGCATCGTTCGGCGGTCCGGCTCGCCTGTTTTGTCGTCGGGCCGAACGATATAGCGCGGGAAACGGGCGTTCGTCCGCAACCGGGGCGGCCTTATCTCGTCCCATGGCTGATGCAGATCATTCTTGCGGCGCGCGCTGGCGGGATCACCGTTCTCGACGGTGTTTATAATGATTTTCGCGATAGCGTGGGTTTCGAGGCAGAATGCGCGCAAGGTGCCGCCATGGGTTTTGACGGCAAGACGCTCATTCATCCGGCCCAGATCGAAGCGGCCAATCGGGCGTTTTCCCCGGCCGAGGATGAAGTGGCTCATGCGCGCAGTGTCGTTGAAATCTTTGCCCGCCCTGAAAATGCCGATAAGGGGGTCGTTTCTCTGGATGGACAGATGGTCGAACGGCTCCATCTTGAGATGGCCGAGCGGGTGCTCGCGAAGGCGGGCGTAAAGTTATAACAGAGGAAGTAACAACATGAAGTTATATCGTTTCATTACAGGTCCCGACGATTCCGCTTTCTGTCATCGGGTGACAGCAGCGCTCAACAAGGGCTGGCAGCTTTATGGTTCGCCGACCTATGCCTTCAATGCGGCGACCGGCGTCATGCATTGCGGCCAGCCGGTGGTGAAGGAAGTCGACGGCGTTGATTACACGCCCGACATCAAGCTCGGCGAATACTGATGGCCGTGCGCCGCATCGTCGCCAATATTGCAGCCGGTGATCCGGCGGCGGCAAAGCGCTTCTACGGCGACTTGCTGGGCCTTGATGTGGCGATGGATTTCGGCTGGATCGTCACCTATGCCGCGGATGCGCAGGCGCGGGTACAGGTGAGCATCATGAGCGAAGGCGGGTCGGGCACGCCGGTGCCCGATCTTTCCATTGAGGTCGATGATGTCGATGCCGTGCTGGAGCGCGCAATCGCGCTCGGATTTCCCGTGGAATACGGTCCGGTTAATGAGGAATGGGGCGTGCGCCGTTTCTACACGCGTGACCCTTACGGTCGGCTCGTGAATATTCTGACCCATAGAAACTGAAAAGGCCGGTTTCCCGGCCTTTTTGGCTTTAATTCAATCCACGCTTCTCGATCATCGCGTCCGGTGTCGGCATCTTGCCGCGGAAGGCCTTGTAAAGCTCTTCCGGATCGCGGCTTCCGCCAGCGGCATAAATATGCTGCTTCAGCTTGGCCGCCAGTTCGGGATTGAAGGCGTCGCCGGTTTCTTCAAAGGCCGAAAAAGCGTCCGCATCCAGCACCTCAGACCACATATAAGAGTAGTAACCTGCGGAATAGCCGTCGCCGGAAAAGACGTGGGTGAAATGCGGCGTGCGATGGCGCATGATGATGGCATCCGGCATCGAAAGCTTTTCCAGCGTCTTCACCTCGAAGGCAAGCGGATCGGCGATCTTTTCCGTGCCGGTGTGGAATGCCATGTCCACGAGCGCGGATGAAGTGAACTCGACCGTGTTGAAGCCCGCATTGAAGGTGCGGGCCGCAAGCACCTTGTCGAGGAGCGCCTTCGGCATGGCTTCTCCGGTGCGATAGTGCACGGCGTATTTTTCGAGGACGGCCGGAACGGTCAGCCAGTGTTCGTAAAGCTGCGATGGAAGTTCGACGAAATCGCGCGAGACGGCGGTGCCCGAAACGGCTGGCCATGTCACATCCGACAGCAGGCCATGCAGCGCGTGGCCGAATTCGTGGAACAATGTACGCGCATCATCAAGTGAGAGCAGGGCAGGTTCACCAGCCTTGGGCTTCGCAAAATTCATCACATTGTAGATGATCGGCTTCTGCCCGCCGTCGAGCTTGTGGCTCGATTGCAGCGAACTCATCCATGCGCCCGAACGCTTCGAGGTGCGGGCGAAATAATCGCCGAGGAAAAGGCCGCGTTCGCTGCCATCAGCATTGAGCACCTGAAACACCCGCACGTCCGGATGCCATGCGGGGATGCCCGTCTTTTCCTCGAAGCGGATGCCGAACAGGCGGCCTGCGACGTCGAAAGCGGCTTCGATGATTTTTTCAAGCTGCAGATAAGGCTTCAGTTCCGCTTCATCGAAGGCAAAGCGTTCTGCGCGCAGCTTTTCCGCATAGAAGCGCCAGTCCCATGGCGCGACCTTGTGGTTGCCGCCATCGGCCGCGATCAGCCGTTCCAGTTCTGTTTCCTCTTCTGCCGCCTTGGCACGTGCCTTGTCCCAGACCGGTTCCAGCAGGTCCATGACTGCCTTGGGCGTCTTGGCCATGGTGTCGTCGAGCTTGTAGGCCGCAAAGTTGGCGTAGCCGAGCAGATGCGCCTTGCGCTCGCGCAGTTCCACCATTTCGCGCACGATCTCGCGATTGTCGCTCTCGCCGCCATTTTCACCACGCTTTGCCCAGGCATTGAATGCCTGTTCGCGCAAGGTGCGATTCTGCGAGAAGGAAAGGAACGGCTCGACAATCGAGCGCGACAGCGTGACGGCCCATGCATCCGGCTTTCCGCGTTCGGCGGCGGCACTCTGCATGGCGTTCTTTAGAAAGTCCGGCAGACCGGCGAGGTCGGCTTCATCGGTGATAAACAGCGCCCAGCCGGACTCGTCCTTCAGCACGTTCTGGCCAAAGCGGGCACCAAGCCCCGCAAGCTTTTCATTGATGCCTGCAAGCTCCGTCTTGCCCGCTTCATCGAGCTTCGCGCCCGACCGGACACAACCCTTCCATGTCTTTTCAAGAACGCGTTTGGTCTCGGTGTCGAGATCCAGCATGTCGCGGTTCTCATACAGTGCATCGATGCGGCCGAAAAGCGCCGGGTCCATCATGATGCGAGAATAATGACGCGACATTTTCGGCGCGATCTCGCGCTCCAGCGCCTGGATCGTGTCGTTGCTATGCGCCCCGGCGCGCAGCCAGAAAATAGCCGATACGCGGTCGAGCGCCTTGCCCGTCAGCTGCAGGGCTTTGAGCGTGTTTTCGATGGTCGCTTCATCGGTCGCGCTGGTGATAGCTTCCACTTCCGCGAGGTCCGCGGCCAGTGCCGCGTCGAAGGCAGGCGCAAAATCTTCGTCCTTGAAAGCGGTGAAATCCGGCAGGCCCAGCGGTCCGCTCCATTCAGTCAGCGCGTGATTGTGTGCGGGCTTGTCGGACATGATGAGACTCCGGTTCAGATGGCATTAATATGCTCAGACTTAGGCGTTGCTTTGCAGGCAGGCAAGGGGCCTCTGAGCCCTCTGAAGGTGGCTTTCGGGAAAAAGCGTTCGACAGTGACTTGCAGGGCTTGACTTTATTGGCGACCAAGCGCACATCACGCCCGCAGCCGAATTTCTGCGGCAGCATTTTCAACCGGAGTTTTATTCTCTTATGCCAAGCGACAGTCACAGTCGATTGTTTCAGCCGTCAAGGCAGTTCGTGATCTGATCGCTCGCGGTCGGTTTGCACGGTCTGCCTTTGACGGCGGATCGACAGAAAGGCAAGCCAATGACCGACAACAACTTCTTCCCGGAAGTGCTCAATGTTGCCGACCTCCCTGCTGCTGCTCTCGCAAGCCGCATCGCGGATATGCGTACCGGCGACGCAGTGGAACTCGTTAACGAACTAGATGCCGATGATGCAGTCGCCGTCATCGCACAGCTTTCGCACGAAGATGCCATCCGTCTGCTCGACCAGCCGGAACTGCACCGTGCCACCGAAATCATCGCCATGCTTCCGCCCGGTCTTGCAAGTCTTTTGCTTGATGGAATGTCGGCGGACCGCGCAACCGACGTCTTTCAGGAACTCGAGGACGATGACCGCGCACGCCTGTTTCCCATTCTAGCGCCTGAAACGAAGATCGCGCTGAAAAAACTGATGGGCTATCCGCCGAACACGGCGGGTTCGCTCATGACCATCGAATTCATCGCAGTGCCTTCCAACTGGAATGTCGGCCAGACGTTGGACTATATCCGCAAGGTCGAGCGCACGCGTGAAACGGTTTATGCCATTTATGTGGTCGATCCGGCCAGCCGCGTTCTGCTGGGTGTGGTCAGCTTGCGCCGTCTCATCATCCGCCAGCCGGACGAGCCGATTTTGTCCATCGCCCGCGATGACGAGCCGATCACCATTTCGCCGCTGGCAAGCCGTGAGGAAGTCGCCCGCCTGTTCCGCAAGCACGACCTTCTGGCTGTGCCTGTGGTGGATGAGAGCCGCCATATCATCGGCATCGTGACCGTCGACGATGTGCTTGACGCCATGACCGAGGAAGCGAGCGAGGATGCATACCGTTTCGGCGGTATGGAAGCGCTGGACAAGCCCTATATGCGCATCGGTTTCGGTGAGATGCTGAAGAAGCGCGCGGGCTGGCTCGGCATCCTGTTCCTCGGCGAAATGCTGACGGCAAGCGCCATGCAGCATTTCGAGGCGGAACTGGAAAAGGCGCTGGTGCTGACGCTCTTCATCCCGCTCATCATGTCTTCGGGCGGCAACTCCGGTTCGCAGGCAACGTCGCTCATCATCCGCGCGCTTGCCTTGCAGGAAATCAGGCTCAAGGACTGGTGGCGCGTCGCGCTGCGTGAAATCCCATCCGGACTCGCGCTCGGCAGTTTTCTTGGCTGTATCGGCATTCTGCGCATTATCGCGTGGCAGACGCTCGGCATCTACGACTATGGCGAACACTGGATTCTCGTGGCGCTCACAGTCGGCATGGCGCTGGTGGCCATCGTCACCTTCGGCTCGCTGACGGGCTCCATGCTGCCCTTCATCCTGCAAAGGCTCGGCTTCGATCCCGCCAGCGCATCGGCACCTTTCGTCGCCACGCTGGTCGATGTGACGGGTCTTGTGATCTATTTCAGCGTCGCGATGGTTATTCTGTCCGGCACGCTCTTATAAGGACAGGCATGTCGCGATATGACATGCCCGAAAGAATTCAAAAAACTGTCGAATTGACAGTGTAAAAGCGCGTTGAAAATAAGGTTTTGAAGCCTAAATAGGGGGCAGTATCGCGCTGCCCCTTTCTAAAACGCAAAAAAACCTGTAAGAGCGCCCCATTGTTTTTCCGCGCGGGTTTGTTGGCGCGGCTCCCAACTCATATAGAAGTGATCTCCATATGGAATTGCGTAATATCGCTATTATCGCACACGTCGATCATGGCAAAACCACACTGGTCGATGAACTCCTGAAGCAGTCCGGCTCGTTCCGCGACAACCAGCGCGTTGCAGAACGCATGATGGACTCCGGTGATATTGAAAAGGAACGCGGGATCACCATTCTCGCCAAGGCGACCTCGGTTGTCTGGAAGAACACCCGCATCAATATCGTCGATACGCCCGGCCACGCCGATTTCGGCGGTGAAGTCGAGCGCATCCTGTCGATGGTGGATGGCGCCATCGTTCTGGTTGACGCCGCCGAAGGTCCGATGCCGCAGACAAAGTTCGTGGTCGGCAAGGCTCTCAAGGTCGGCCTCAAGCCTATTGTCGCCATCAACAAGATCGACCGTCCTGATGGTCGTCACGAGGAAGTGGTCAACGAAGTCTTCGACCTCTTCGCCAATCTCGACGCCACCGACGAACAGCTCGACTTCCCGATCCTCTACGGTTCCGGACGCAACGGCTGGATGGCGCTCAACCCGGAAGGCCCGAAGGATGAAGGTCTGGCACCGTTGTTCGATCTGGTGCTCAAGCACGTACCGGCTCCGAAGGTCGCCGAAGGTCCGTTCCGCATGATCGGCACCATCCTCGAAGCCGATCCGTTCCTGGGCCGTATCATCACCGGTCGCATCCATTCCGGCTCCATCAAGCCGAACCAGGCCGTCAAGGTTCTCACTCAGGATGGCTCGCTGCTCGAAAACGGCCGTATCTCGAAGATTCTGGCTTTCCGCGGTGTCGAACGCCAGCCGGTCGAAGAAGCACATGCCGGCGATATCGTCGCCATCGCCGGTCTTTCCAAGGGCACCGTCGCCGACACGTTCTGCGATCCGTCTGTGAGCGAGCCGCTCGCCGCGCAGCCGATCGATCCGCCGACCGTCACCATGTCCTTCATCGTCAACGACAGCCCTTATGCGGGCACCGAAGGCGACAAGGTGACAAGCCGCGTCATTCGCGACCGCCTGCTCAAGGAAGCCGAAGGCAATGTCGCGCTGAGGATAGAGGAATCGACCGAGAAGGATTCGTTCTTCGTTTCCGGTCGCGGCGAATTGCAGCTTGCCGTTCTGATCGAAAACATGCGTCGTGAAGGCTTCGAGCTTGGCGTTTCGCGTCCGCGCGTCGTCATGAAGGACGGCGAGAACGGCGAGAAGCTGGAGCCGGTGGAAGAAGTCGTCATCGACGTCGATGAGGAATATTCCGGCACGGTCGTGCAGAAGATGTCCGAACGCAAGGCCGAAATGGTCGAGCTGCGTCCTTCCGGCGGCAATCGCGTGCGTCTGGTCTTCTATGCTCCGACCCGTGGCCTCATTGGCTATCAGTCGGAACTTCTGACCGATACGCGCGGCACGGCGATCATGAACCGCCTGTTCCATGACTATCAGCCTTACAAGGGTGAAATCGCTGGTCGCAACAATGGCGTTCTGATCTCCAACGATCAGGGTGAAGCTGTTGCCTATGCGCTGTTCAACCTTGAAGATCGCGGCCCGATGATCATCGACGCTGGCGTCAAGGTCTATCAGGGCATGCTGATCGGTATCCATAGCCGTGACAACGATCTGGAAGTCAACGTGCTCAAGGGCAAGAAGCTCACCAACATCCGCGCCGCCGGCAAGGATGAAGCCGTGAAGCTCACCCCGCCGATCAAGATGACGCTGGAACGCGCCCTGTCGTGGATTCAGGACGACGAGTTGGTGGAAGTGACGCCGAAGTCCATCCGCCTGCGCAAGCTCTATCTCGATCCGAATGAGCGCAAGCGCTTTGAAAAGAGCAAGTCGAGCGCTGCCTGAACGGTATCGCTCAATCGAATTGAGAATGGCGCCTTCGGGCGCCGTTTTACTTTATGGGTATATATTAGTTAAATAAAATATATTTGATATTAATCATCTTTAATAATTTTAATAGCATTTATTTTCTTTGGCGAATAGTATTCAATCTCCAATAACAGGAAAAACGCCAAATGTGTTTAGCTTGTAATCCAGGAATGCTTTCTTTTGCAAATCATGCGGCAACGCGACGTGATTTTCTGAAGTATATGGGTGGAGCCGCCGCGTCGGTCTTTGCGGCAACCGTAGCCGAGCCGTCGCTCGGCATCGCTCGGGCCTACGCCGCCGATGATCCGGCCGATGTGATCTTTCGCGGTGGGCCGATCCTATCCATCAACCCTGCTGCGCCCCGCGCAGAAGCCCTGGCTATACGCGGGGACCGGATATTGGCTATCGGTTCTGCAGAAGATGTCGACGCATATCGCGGCAGTTCCACGCAGATTGTCGATCTTGGCGGCAGGACGTTGATGCCGGGGTTGATCGATCCGCACATGCATGCCGGTTTCACGATCTCGGATGACTGGGTGGATGTCGGTCCGATCGCCACACCGAGTTTCGAACAGGTCTGGAACAAGCTACGCGATGCGGTGGCGAAGACAAAGGAAGGCGAATGGGTGCGTGCCCAGTTGTTCGATCCGAGCATTACCAAGGGCGCGCATGTTCCCACGCTTCAGGAGCTGGATGAGCTTGTGCCCAGCAATCCATTCTTCATGATGGAGGGCAACGGACATGTCGCGTACGTAAATAGCGTGGCCTTGAAGCTTGCCGGTGTTTCCGATAGTTCGGCTGATCTGCCGGAATCGCGGTTTGTGAAGGGCCTTGACGGCAAGCTGACAGGCCGTCTCGAAGAAGGGCCTTCCTATGCGCCGTTCTTCGCCAAAATGCCCACGCCCGATGCTGCTGAAATGCAAAATCGTGTGTTGAGACTAATGAATCTTGCTGCTTCGGTTGGCTGCACATCCTTGCACGATTGCGGCATCGGCATGGTGGCCGGAGTGCCCGATCTGGCAATCATAGACAGTGCCTTGGCCAAAAATCCGCCGATCCGGTATCGAGGCATGCTGTTTTCGACTTTCATGGATGATTGGGAACGGCTTGGCATCAAGCCCGGTCGCGGTACGGATATGTATCGTCTGGGTGGCATCAAGGCGTGGGCCGATGGTTCCAACCAGGCAAAAACCGGCTACCAGCGAGAGAATTATCTGGGCACGAATAGCCGTGGTGCGATGAACTATACGCCTGAAAAGCTCACGGAGGCCATTCGCCGCGCTCATCAGGGCGGTTGGCAACTTGGCGTCCACGCCAATGGTGATGCGGCGATCGATGCCACGATTGCCGCCTATGAAACCGTGCTGAAGGAAACCCCGCGCGACGATCATCGTCATCGCATTGAACATTGCAGTATGCTTCATCCCGAACATATGACGAAGATGAAGGAGCTTGGCCTGTCACCGAGCTTTCTGATCGGCCATGTTCATTGGTGGGGCAAGGCATTTCGCGATGAAATTCTGGGGCCGGATCGTGCGAAATTCTACGATCCATGTGCTTCGGCTTTGGCGGCGGGGTTGAAAATATCGCTCCACTCCGACTGGAACGTGACGCCCATCGAACCGCTTCGCTATATCGAAAATGCCGTAACCCGCATCATGAACGACGGTGGAGATGTGTTCTTCCCGAATGAACGGATTCCGGTCGATGCTGCCTTGCGTGCCGTGACGATTGATGCGGCATGGCAATGTCACACAGACGATATCGTGGGCAGTCTGGAACCCGGAAAATATGCCGACCTGACCATTCTGGAACAAGACCCGACTGCAATCGATCCGGCCACGATCAGCAAGATCAAGGTCAGCGAAACATGGCTGTCGGGCCAGAAGCGCTATAGCGCCTGAGAACGGAGAGCCGCCAGATTGCAATGTCTGGCGGCCTTTTTCATCGTTCGCCGCGGCGATAGGGCTGCATCAGCGCCTGTGGAACACGGGCGCGCCGCGCCATGACGATCAGCGCCACAATCGACATGATGTAAGGGATCATGAGAAAAAGCTGGTAAGGCACGGCCTTGCCATAGACGGTTTGCAGGCGCAGCTGGAAGGCGTCGAACAGCGCGAAGAGCAGTGCGCCCAGAAGTGCACGCGCCGGTTTCCACGACGAGAAGACGACGAGTGCGATACAGACCCAGCCGCGTCCCTGCATCATGGTCGGGAAGAAGGAGTTGAAGGCCGAAAGCGTCAGAAACGCTCCGCCGACTGCCATAAGCGCGCTGCCGAACATGATAGTGAAAATACGTACACGGATCGGATTGATGCCCTGCGCTTCCGCCGCATGGGGATTTTCGCCGGTCATTCGGATGGCAAGGCCAAGCGGCGTACGGAACAGCACGTAACCGAGCAGGAGCGCCAGCGGAATGGCGATCCAGGTGAGGGCCGTTTGGGTGCCAAACACCTGTCCGATGAAGGGGATGTCCATAAGCCAGGCCGGATTGAGCGGCTGGAAAGGCGTGATGGACGGTGGTGTTGAGGAAAGCGGCACCAGAAGCCGGAACAGGAAATAGCTGAGACTTGACGCAAACAGCGTGATGCCGAGGCCCACCACATGCTGCGACAGGCCGAGTGGTACGGTGAGGGCTGCATGAAGCAGGCCGAACAGCGCGCCAGAAGCTGCCGCAACCGCCACGCCGGTCCAAAGGTCCGCCCCATTGAATACTGTCAGCCAGCCGATCATTGCGCCGAAGGTCATGATGCCTTCGATGCCGAGATTGAGCACGCCCGCACGTTCGCAATAAAGCGCGCCGAGCGTGCCGAAGATCAGCGGCGTGGCGATGCGCAGGACCGAAACCCACAGGCCGGCGGAGAGAAGAATATCCATCAGCGCACTCATCGGGCGATCCTGTATTGTGTGAAGAACAGAGCGACCAGCATGGTCAGAAGCGACAGCGCAACGGTGACATCGGCGATGAAGCTCGGGATGCCGATGGCGCGGCTCATGCCGTCGGCGCCCACGAACATGGCGGCAGCAAAAAGTGCCGAGAAGATCGCGCCGATGGGGTTGAGATTGGCGAGCATTGCAACGATGATGCCAGAATAGCCGAAGCCCGGCGAAAGATCGGTCGTGACATAGCCCTTCACGCCCATGACCTGTATCGCGCCCGCGAGACCCGCCAGCCCGCCGGAAATGCAGGCAACCTTTACCAGCGTCTTGCCAAGCGGGACGCCGGCAAAACGCGCAGCGCGTGGATTGAGCCCGGCAGCCTTGGTTTCAAGACCGAAGACCGTGCGTTTCTGCACATAGGCAATGACGAGCGCCAGCACGATGGCGATAACGATGCCGATGTGAAGCCGCATGCCGGACATGATTTTCGGCAGCACAGCAGCATCCGGCACAGGCTCGGATTGCGGCCAGCCAAAGGCGAGGGGGTCTTTCATCGGTCCTTCGATCATCATGGACACGATGAGCACGGCGATGAAGTTCAAAAGAAGCGTGGTCACGACTTCATCGACGCCGAAGCGCAGGCGAAGCCCAAGCGGAATCAGGAGAAAAATCATGCCAGCAATCGCGCCGACGATGAGCAGCAGCGGAATGAGAATGGGGGCCGGCAGTTGCAATTGCGTACCGCAGGCGACGACTGCCAGCGCGCCCATGTAGAACTGTCCTTCCGCACCGATATTCCAGAGTTTGGAACGGAAGGCGACGGCGGCGGCAAGGCCGGTCAGCATCAGCGGCGCGGCGCGGGTAAGCGTTTCGGAGATAGAAAGCTTGTTGCCGAATGCGCCGATGGCGATCTGGCGGAAGGCCTCCAGCACGGATGCGCCGGCAGCGGCGATCAGCAGTCCGGCCAGAATGAAAGCGGCCAGAACGGCAATCACCGGCGCGGTTGCTACCAGCGCCATGGGGCGTGTTTCGCGTCGTTCAATACGCATCAGTTCAGCCCCTTCGTGTTATTGGCCTGCCATTCGCCAGCCATCATCAGGCCCAACCGTTGCGCATTGGCTTCCTCCGCGTCGATGGGCGGGGAAAGACGGCCTTTAACAATCGCTTGAACCCGGTCCGCCAAGCCAATGATTTCATCCAGATCTTCGGAGATAAGCAGTACCGCAGCTCCCTTGGCGCGCGCTTCCAGAATGCGGGCATGGATGGCCGCCACTGCGCCTTCATCAAGGCCGCGCGTCGGCTGGGCCGCGATCAGGATACGCGGGGCTGTTTCCAGATTGCGGCCCAGAATGAGCTTCTGCATATTGCCGCCGGAAAGCAGGCGGATGCGGCTGTCAGGCGTACCGCCGCGCACATCGAAATCCTTGATGATGCGGTCGGTAAACGCACGCGCCTCACTGCGATTGACAAGCAAGCCGTTTGAAAATTTCGGATCGCGCACACGTTCCAGAACGGCGTTTTCCCAGAGGGTCAGATCACCGATTGCGCCTTCCGCGTTGCGATCTTCCGGAATGCGGCCGACACCTTCGGCCACAAACTGGCGGGGATCGAATTTCGTCACCGTCTTTCCGAACATGACAAGTTCGCCGCTTGCCGGTTGGCTGAGGCCGGAAACGAGACGTCCAAGCGCCGCCTGCCCATTGCCCGACACGCCGACGATACCAAGCGTTTCGCCGGCGCGAACGTGGAAGTTGAGCTCTGAAAGGCGGGTGGCGCCGCCCTCCACAACCGTTACATTTCTCGCTCCCAGCAGGGTTTCGCCCGGCGTGGAAGCGGCGCGGGAAGGGCGCGAGACGCGGCGGCCGACCATCAGTTCGGCCAGTTCCTCCTTCGAGGTTTCGGAAGCCTTGCGCTCAGCCACGAGCTTGCCGCCGCGCAGGACGACCACGCGGTCGGCGGCGGACATGACTTCATGCAGCTTGTGAGAAATGAAGATCAGCGACAGGCCCTGCCGCGCCATTTCTTTCAGCGTCGCGAACAGGTTTTCGGCTTCCTGCGTGGTGAGAACCGCCGTAGGTTCGTCGAGAATGAGGATATCGGCGTCGTTATAGAGCGCCTTCAGAATTTCCACGCGCTGCTGCTCGCCTACCGAAAGATCGCCAAGCCGCGCATCGGGATCGACCTGCAAGCCGAAGCGCTTCGCGATTGCGGCGATCTTGGTGCGCGCGGGGCCATGCGCAGATTTGAGCTTCCAGAGGCTTTCGGTGCCAGTGATGATGTTTTCAAGCACGGTAAGATTGGGGGCGAGCGTGAAATGCTGGTGTACCATGCCCACTCCCGCATTGATGGCGGCGCGCGGCTTGCCCTGCGGGATTTCCTCGCCCTTGACGAACACACGGCCTTCATCCGGCACATAATGGCCGAACAGGATGTTCATCAGCGTGGTCTTGCCCGCGCCATTCTCGCCGAGGAACGCGAGAATTTCGCCGCGCCCGAGCTTCAGCGAAATATCGTCATTGGCGGTCAGCGGACCAAAGCGCTTGGTTATGTTGCGGAGTTCGAGCACGGTGGAAGACATGAAGCGGGCCTGAAAAGCGGGAGCCGGGTTCGCGGAAATTTATCCGAGCCAATGGATGCGCCGGTGCTGAAACAGGTGCCAGACACCGGCGCGAAGCGTGATTATTTCGGCTCTTCAGCGTTGAGCTTCAGCGTGAATGCGCCCGATTTGATCTCGTTGCGACGCGCTTCCATCTTCGCTTCGGCTTCCGCCGGTGCGACGCCCTTGACATAGATGATGTCGTTGCCGCCTTCCTTCATCATGCTGAAGGGGGTGTAGTCCTTGCCTGCGGGCTGCCCGGCCTTCACGTCTGCGATTGCAGCATTAAGGATCGGCCCGAAGTTCCAGATTGCGTTGGCAAAAACCGTGTCGGGATAACGCGGCGTATAGTCGGTCAGCGAGCCGATGGCCTTGATGCCGCGTTCCTTGGCGGCGTCCGCCGTGCCGATGCGCTCGCCAAACAGGATGTCCGCGCCGGAATCGATGGCCGCAAGCCCGGCCTCGCGCGCCTTCGGCGGGTCGAAGAATGTGCCCATGAAGGATGCGACGAATTTGGCATCGGGACGCGTTTCGCGCACACCATCCTGAAAAGCGTTGATCAGCATGTTGATTTCCGGGATCGGCACTGCGCCGACGGAGCCGAAGACGCCGGACTTGCTCATCGCGCCCGCCAGCATGCCGGTGAGGTAGCCCGCTTCAAAGTTCCAGGTGCCGAAGACGCCGAAATTGTCGCCCTGCGGCTTGCCGGAAGAACCCATGACGAAAGCCGTCTGCGGATAGTCGCCTGCAACCTGACGCGCCTCGCGTTCGACAGCATAGGATTCGCCCACGATCAGCTTGATGCCCTGTTCGGCATACTCGCGCATGGCGCGGGGATAGTCGCTCGCTGAAACGCCTTCCGAGAAGACATATTCGATCACGCCAGCGTCGTTGGCCTGTTTCAGGGCTTCATGCAGGCGCGAGTTCCAGGCATTTTCCACCGGCGAGGCATGGATGCCTGCCACTTTCAGCTTTTCGTCAGCTGCGAAGACGCGTGTTGTAATTGCCGTTGCGCCCAGTGCCGCCGACAGTGCGAGAATATCGCGGCGGGTGAAGTTCGTTGTCTTGATGATCTTGGTCATTTGGTTAGGGACCCCTCGTATGTGTTGTCGGCACGCGAGCGCGCGCAGCCGGTTGCTTCGTTTTGACGTGCGGATTTGATGAGCAACGATTTCCATCATTGCCCAAACCACCTTTAATTCAAGAAGATTCTAACGCTGGCCGATTGGCGCGTAATCAGCCCCGTCAACCGAAGACGGGCGGCCTTCGAGGTTGAGGGCGCTTACACGCTGCGGGGTTTCGGCGATGACCTTGCCGCGCTTCACGACCTTGAGGCGGTTTGCCTTGAGGCGCAGCGCTTCAATCGGATCGCGTGCCTGCAGCACCACGAAGTCGGCATTGCAGCCCTTTGCAAGCCCGTAGCCATCGAGGCCGAGCGCCTTGGCGGAATTGACGGTCAGGGCGTCGAAAACCTGCCGCTTGCCTTCGATGGACGTCATCTGCGCGACATGGATCGCCATGTGCCCGACTTCCAGCATGTCGCCGGAACCCATTGAATACCATGGGTCCATCACGCAGTCGTGGCCGAAGGCTACATTGACGCCCGCCGCCATCAGTTCCGGCACGCGGGTCATGCCGCGACGCTTTGGATAGCTATCGGCGCGGCCTTGCAGCGTGATGTTGATGAGCGGGTTCGGAATGGCGTTCATCTGCGCTTCCGCGATAAGCGGAATGAGCTTCGAGACGTAATAATTGTCCATGGAATGCATTGAGGTGAGGTGCGAGCCGGAAACACGGCCCTGCAGGCCAAAGCGCATGGTTTGCGCTGCAAGCGTTTCAACATGGCGCGACAACGGGTCGTCGCTCTCATCGCAATGGATATCGACCGGCAGACCGCGTTCGGCGGCAATGCGGCAAAGTTCTTCCAGCGAGGCTGCGCCATCGGCCATGGTGCGTTCGAAATGCGGGATGCCGCCCACGACATCGAGGCCCATGTCGAGCGAACGGTTGACGAGATCGACTGCGCCGGGCGAGCGGTAATAGCCGTCCTGCGGGAAGGCGACCAGTTGCAGGTCGATGTAAGGTTTCACCTTCTCGCGTACCTCGATCATCGCTTCAGCGGTGAAGAGGCGCGGGTCGCTGACATCGACATGGCTGCGAATGGCGAGCAAGCCCTGCGACACGGCCAGATCGCAATAACGCAGTGCGCGCTCGACCATGGCTTCAACGGTCAGCATAGGCTTCAATTCACCCCAGAGCGCTATGCCTTCAAGCAGAGTGCCGGAGCGGTTGAGGCGCGGCAGGCCCAGCGACAGGGTGGCATCCATGTGGAAATGCGGGTCGACAAAAGGCGGGGTTACCAGCCGGTCCGTCGCATCGATTTCCTGAGCCGCCTGATGCTCTCCCGTGGAAGGCACGATATCGGCAATCTTGCCATCCTTGACCAGAATGTCCTGCTTCTCGCGACCGTCGGGGAGATTGGCGTTTCTCACGATCAAATCGAACATCGGCGGGACCTTTCATCTGGGTATGCAAGAACCGAGCCCAAAAAGAGGGGCTCATTTTTCAATTGCCTTATACCCTATAACGGGTGGGCGCAATGCCGGGAAATACCAAAACTCAATGAGTTTGGCTCATCGAGTTTTGGTCAAGCCCGTTCGGCGCTTGAGCATTTCCGGGCGTGACGCGTCAGCATCTTAGCGCCCAGCTATAGGTCGGCAGGGGTCGTCATCCGCAACAGAAAGTGTTAGGGCGCAAAAGATATTGTTTTCGGGATTGCCATGTTCACCATCAGCCGCGTCGAAACCTTCAGCCAGGAAATCAAGAAGAGCCGGTTTCTGGCCATTGCCTCGCCCGTTGCAAGCGAACAGGCGGCGAAGGATTTCCTGAGCGAGCATTCCGACCCGTCCGCCAATCACAATTGCTGGGCGTGGCGCATGGGGCAGAATTATCGGTTCAGCGATGACGGCGAGCCCAGCGGCACGGCGGGCAAACCGATCCTGCAAGCCATCGACGGCCAGCAGCTCGACAATATCGCGGTGGTGGTCACGCGCTGGTTCGGCGGTATTCTGCTCGGAAGCGGCGGCTTGATGCGCGCCTATGGCGGCACGGCCGCGAGCTGTCTTCGTCAGGCCGAAAAGACCGAGGTCATTGCGCTGATCGGCTTTCACTTCGCTTGCGATTTCTCCGATCATGCGCTTTTGAAGGCGCGTCTCACTGCGGTCGAAAATCTCGCCATTACGGAAGAAAACTTTACCGGAACGGGCGTCGAGCTTGCTGGCGTCATGCCGATTGCAGCCCAGAGTGATCTCTCTCGGCTCGTGACTGACCTGACACGCGGAAAATCGGTCATCAAGTTCGACGAATAGGCTGATCGATCCTACAGGTCCGTGATCGTCCGCTGCTGGCGCTTGTTCTCATACATCAGCAGGTCGGCGCGCTTGGCGACGGTTTCCAGCTTTTCGCCCGGCAGGCTCGTGGCCGTGCCAATGGAAAGATTGAGCTTCAACTGCGAATAATACTGGTTGTTGATATCGACCAGCCGCTGAATGTCCTCGACCATAGCCTCGGCGCCGCGCTCGTCCACATAAGGCAGCACGACCGCGAATTCGTCGCCGCCGATGCGGGCCGCATGGCCGGGTTGCTTGACCGCCTCATTCAGCACTTCGCCAAGGCGCCGCAGCAGTCCGTCGCCCGTAGCGTGGCCCCATTGATCATTGGCGGCCTTGAGGCCGTTGAGATCGATGATGATGATCGAAATCGGCGTGTGGCCCTTGCGCTCCAGCCGGTTGAGTTCATCGACATAAAAGGCGCGGTTGTGCAGCTTCGTCAGCACATCGTGCTTGCCCAGATATTCCAGATAGGCTTCCGCCTTTTTGCGGGCCGTGATGTCCGTGAGGGCAACCTGCACCAGCGACCAGTCCTTCTCGTGTCCCGGCAGGACCGAGAATTGCATCAGCACGTGCCGTTCGGTGCCATCGAGCGCATAGTTCACCACTTCGCGGCGCTGGAACAGCGCGCCGTTCCACAAGTCGATCAACTGCTCGCGGAACGATGTCTCCATCTCATCCTTGAGGATGAGCGGCAGGTTTTGCAGCAGGGTTTTCTTGTCGGGCGCAAGGAAGAGGGTAAGTGTTTCGGAGTTGATTTCGAGCACGCGGATTTCGCTCATGCACTGGCGCACGAATTCCGGATGCACGTCGGTGAACACGCGAAAATCGACGATCCCGCGCTGGCGCACATCGTCCATCAACTGCTTGATGCGGCTGAAATCCTCGACCCAGAGCGAAACCGGCGAATGCTCGAAAAGCCCTTGGGCATGCTGCTTGTGACGGTCCTGTTCGCGGCGTGCATCCTCGCGGGCCGTCACGTCCTCGATGGAAAGCAGGACACGCTCCCAGGTGTGTTCATAGCCGGGCAGCACGACGCCCTTCAACTGAATGTCGAGCCGCTTGCCTGCAAGCGAATAGTTGATGGTATCGCTTGAAAAAGCATTGCCGCCATTCCAGAGCTGCACCATTTCTTCGATATGCGGGTCCAGCATGTCGTCGCGGAACACGCGTTCCAGATTGTTGACCAGATGTTCGACACTTTCCGCGTCGAATAGCGAAAGCGTCTTGCGGTTGACCTTGAGCACGCGGATATGGCTGGTGCAGATGCGCAGCCGGGTCGTGTCTTCCTGCAGGAAAGCGCGGAGATCGGTAACGCCAAGCGCACGCCATTCATCGAACTGCTTGCGCAGGCCGCTATAGTCCTCAAGCCACAGGGAGATTGGCGCAAGGTCAAAAATATTGGCGCTGTCGCTCAGGGCAGACTCGATATTCATGGATTTCCGTTCCAACTTTTTGCCGAAACACGTGTCCAGATGGAAAGCCGTCTCACAATGTTCGGGATGCGTTGTCCGTTCCATCGGGAAATGCCGCGATGGTTTGTTGGGCCGCCTTATATTATGGTTATCTTGCATAAACTAGGGGCTTCGTGCGCAAAAAAACGGAACGGGCGGCCCGCCGGGCCGCCCGTCATAATTCCTCAAACTCTATTATTCAGTTGCTGACCGGCAGGCGATGCCGGACGAGGGTCGTCCAGTAGGAGCAGCCCCAGGCGATCACATCGTCGTTAAAGTCATATTTCGGGTGATGCAGATTGGCGCTGGGGCCGTTGCCGATATTGATCATCGCGCCCGGAACTTCATTCAGCATGAAGGCGAAATCCTCGCCGCCAAGCGTCGCGGGCATGTCGCGCGTCACACGGTCGGCGCCGGCCACCGCCTCGGCGGCAATGGCTGCGAGTTCCGTTTCCTGCTCGTGATTGACCGTCACCGGATAGTTGCGCTGATAATCAAGCGTGGCTTTTGCCCCGAAAGCATCGGCAATTCCTTGCACGGCGCGGGTGAGCTTCTCCTCGATATGGTTGCGCACTTCCTCGCGCAGCGTGCGGACAGTGCCGGTGAGGCGGATTTTCTGCGGAATGACGTTGAAGGCATCGCCGCCCTGAATGGTGGTGATCGAGATCACAGCGGAATCGAGCGGGTCGATGGTGCGTGCCGTCAATGTCTGGATCGCCTGAATGAGCGCTGCAGTCACCGGAATGGGATCGATGGTCTGGTGCGGCGAGGCCGCATGTCCGCCAACGCCTTCAATGGTGATATCCAGCACATCGACCGATCCCATGATCGGGCCGGAATTGATGGTGAAATGGCCGACCGCGAGGTTCGGGCGATTGTGCATGCCGTAGATTTCATTGACCGGCCAGCGCTTGAACAGACCGTCGTCGATCATCGCCTTTGCGCCCGCGCCGCCTTCTTCGGCGGGCTGGAAGATCACGATGACCGTGCCGTCGAAGGCGCGGCTTTGCGCCAGTTCGCGGGCAGCGCCCAGAAGCATGGTCGTGTGGCCGTCATGTCCGCAGGCATGCATCTTGCCCGGCACTTTCGATGACCATTCAGCGCCGGTTTCTTCGAGGATCGGCAGTGCATCCATGTCGGCGCGCAGGCCGATGGCGCGGCCTGAACGGTTCGACTGGCCGCGGATGACGCCGACGACGCCGGTGCGCCCGATGCCGGTCACCACCTCGTCGACGCCTGCGGCGCGCAGCGCCTCGGCCACCTTTTCGGCGGTACGGTTGACGTCATAGAGCAGTTCCGGATTCTGGTGCAGGTCGCGGCGGAATGCGACCAGTTCCTCGATCTGGTTTGAAGTCCAGTTTTCAACCGGCATGTCAGGCTTCCCCGTCTTTCGTGTCGTTCTGTTCCAGGCGATAGCGGAAATCGCAGTGGCTGGCGCCCTTCATGATGGTCTGCGTGCGCTCCAGCTTCATGGCCGGGTTGTAGCCGATGCAGAAATCGCCATCGCGATTGCATGACAGCAGGTGACCGATATGGCCAAGCCCCATGTCGCGATACATTTCCGAATAGCGGCAGCGCGTGACGTTGAAATCGAAATGATCTTCGCCCTGCGAAATTACATCGATTTCCAGCGCGTTTTCCTTCGTCCACAACGGCTGGATATCGGCGAAATCCTGTATCGTCGGCGTGCGGCCCAGCTCATCGGCAAAGCTCTTGCCCTGTTCGATTGCCGAGCGGCTGACTGCCTCGCCGATAGCGGCCTGCGCTTCTTCCTCACCGGAACGTTCGCGAATGACTTCGTAGACGTTCTTGAGAACCAGCGCTTCGATGCGGCGACGTTCGAGAATTGACATTTGATTCATGGACCTGACCTTTCACATGAACATTGAAGAAGCGGATTTATAAGTTCGGTTCCGAGAGATCCTTGCGCCGAAGCCATGCGAGATAGAACGGCGCAATCTTCCGTGCGACCTTGTGAAAAGGCAACGGCGCCGGTTCCGAGACGGGAAGGGCAAGCTCCTGCACCGGCTCGCCATCCAGCGCGCGCGCAAACTCCCGGCCAAGCGATGTGCCGAGCGCCACGCCGCGACCGTTGCAGCCGATCCACGCCCAGCCATTGGGGCCGAGCTGATGGACACGCGGGAAACGATCCCACGTCATGCCGATATAGCCGCTCCACACATGGGTGATTTCCGGCTCGCCAAGGGCCGGGAAAGCTTCGGCCATATTGCGTGCCGTCTTGCGTTTGACGCGTTCGGGAACATTGTAGTCGCCCATCACGATGCCGCCGGTAATCAGCCGGTTGCGGGCATCATAGCGGAAGAAGCGCAGGTCGCCGCGCGTGTCGGAAACGGCTTGTCTTCCGGGCAGGATCGTTGCGCGCAGATTGTCGCTGACGGGCGCGGTCGCCATCTGCCACGAGAGCACCGGCACGATGGTGCGGGCAAGGCGCGGCGCAAGCCTTTCGCGCAGCTCGCCGGTATAGGCGTTGGTCGCGAGCAGAAAACCCTTGGCGCGCACCGTCGCATTGTCGGTGCGCACTTCCCAGTGGTCGCCCACTTGAGCATAGGACGTGACCGGGCTTTGCTCGTGGATGATTGCGCCATGGCGTTCGGCAGCAGCGGCAAGACCGCGCGCGAAAGCCAGCGGATTGATATGCCCGCCGGTCGGATTGAACATGCCGCCATACCAGAAATCGCTGCCCAACAGCCGCGATGTTGCCGTGCGGTCGAGAAACTCCGCCGGGAAGCCGAAGCGCTTCCATGCTTCCACGCGACTTTGCGAAAGCTTTACCCGGCCCGGCGAATGGGCGGGCTGGAACCAGCCGTTCTGCTCAGCTTCGGCCTCGATATTCTCATCGCGCACGATGGAGAAAAGAATGTCGGCGCTGTTGCCGATCAGTCTGGCGAAGCGTTCGCCCGAAGCGCCGTAGCGTTTGGCGATGGCATCCGGCTCGGCCGAAGTCATGGTCGGGATCACCTGGCCATTGTTGCGGCCTGATGCGCCCCAGCCGACCGCATTGCCTTCCAGCAGGACGACGCGCTTGCCGCGTTTGGCCAGATGGAGCGCAGCCGAAAGCCCCGTAAAACCGCCGCCGACAATCACGACATCGGCTTCCGCGTCGCTTGTCAGCGGCTTTGCCGGGGTGCGGACCGGGGCGGTTGCAGCCCAGATGGAGGGTGGAAATTCTATCTTCTGCATGGCTTCACGCATTTTCCAAACGAGGCGGTGTCCAGCTCTTGCCGGGGATGGAGGCGAGCAGGCGTTGTGTATATTCATGTTGCGGGTTGGCGAAGACTTCCGCCGTTGGGCCGGCTTCGGCGATCTCGCCCTTCGACATCACGATGATGCGGTCGCAAAGCTGCGCTGCTACGCGCAGATCATGCGTCACGAATAGCAGCGACAGGTTGAGTCTTTCCCGCAGGTCGGCCAGAAGACGCAGCACCTGCGCTTGCACCGAAACATCGAGCGCCGAGACCGGTTCGTCCGCGACGATGATGCGGGGTTCAAGCGCCAAAGCGCGGGCGATGCCGATACGCTGGCGCTGCCCGCCTGAAAATTCATGCGGGAAACGGTCGGCGGCAGCGGGCGAAAGCTCGACCAGCTCCAGCAATTCGCGGGCTTTCGCGTGTGCCTCAGCCTTCGGCACGCCATGGACGATTGGCCCCTGCGCGATGAGATCCACGACGCGGCGGCGTGGGTTGAGCGAGGCCATCGGATCCTGAAAGACCATCTGGATGTCCTTACGCATGGCGCGCACTTCACGCGGGCTGGCGCTCAGAAAATCGCGGCCATTCACATCGACCTTGCCGCTATCGGCTTCCAAGAGACGGGTAACGATGCGCGAGACGGTCGTCTTGCCCGAGCCGCTTTCGCCGACGACGCCGAGCGTCTCGCCCTGACGCAACTCGAAGGAAAGGTCCTTTACGGCAGGCACGGCACTGCGTCTTCCGGTAAGCAAGCCGCCGCGCGCCTTGAAGGTCTTGCGCAGGGATTCCGCCCTGAGAATGACCGGTTGTTCAAGAGACGGTTTGGTCGCCGGGGGAGAGAGCGCTGGAACCGAAGCGATCAGCGCCTTGGTGTAAGCGTGCTGGGGATGGTTCAGCACCTCATTTGCCGGGCCTTGTTCGACCAGTTCTCCAAGCCGCAGCACGGCAACGCGGTCGGCAATTTCCGCCACCACGCCGAAATCATGCGTGATGAAGAGAATGCCCGTGTCATGCTCGCGTTGCAGGTCGCGGATCAGCTTCAGGATCTGCGCCTGCGTCGTCACGTCGAGCGCTGTAGTTGGCTCATCGGCTATGATGAGACGGGGTTTGAGGATCAGCGCCATGGCAATCATGACGCGCTGGCGCTGCCCGCCGGAAATCTGATGCGGATAGGCGTTATAAGCGGATTCCGGGTCCGGAATCTTCACCTCTGCCAGCATGTCCAGCACAGCGGCACGGCGTTCCTTGCGGCCAAGCTTGGTATGCAGGCACAAAACTTCGTCGATCTGCCAGCCCACCGTCTTCTGCGGGTTGAGTGCAGTCATCGGCTCCTGAAAGATCATGCCGATGCGGTCGCCGCGGAGCTTCTTCATGTCGGCTTCGCTGAGCGAATAAAGATCGGTGCCTTCAAGCATGATCGTGCCGTGGGTCACGCGCACATGCGGTTCCGGCAGAAGGCGCATGATCGCGCCTGCCGAGAGCGATTTTCCAGAGCCGCTTTCGCCGACGAGGCAGACGATTTCGCCGGGGTTTATGGTGAGTGAAAGGTCCTGCAAGGCATAAGGACGGTCGGCGCCCTTCGGCAGCGCGATTTGCAGGTTTTTGATTTCAAGAACGGGTGCGGCGGTCATTATTTCTTCTGCCTCGGATTGAGCGCGTCGTTCAGTCCTTCGCCAAGCAGGCTGAAGGAAAGAACGGTGAGCAGAATGGCGATGCCGGGAATGACCGAGCAGAACCAGTCGGTGCGCAGCACGGCGCGGCCCTGGCCGATCATGTTGCCCCAGCTTGCATAGTTCGGATCGCCGAGACCTAGGAAGGCGAGCGCGCTTTCCATCAGAATGGAGGTTGCCATGACCACGGATGCGAAGACGATCACCGGGGGCAAAGCGTTAGGCAGGATTTCGCGGAAGATGATCGACATATTGCCGACGCCCAGATTGCGCGCCGCGTCGATGAATTCACGCTTGCGCAGCGCCAGAAATTCGGCGCGTACCATGCGGGCGGGCGCGGTCCACGACACAATGCCGATGCAAATGATGATGTTTTCGATGGACGAGCCGAAGATCGCCACCAGTGTCAGCAGCAGCACAAAGCTTGGCACGGTCTGGAATGCTTCGGTGACGCGCATCAGCACGTCATCCACCCAGCCGCCGTAATAACCGGCCAGCGCGCCGATAATGATGCCGATGAATATCGAAATCAGCGTGGCGACGACGCCGATCATGAGCGAGATGCGTGCGCCATGGAAGATGCCGGCCATAATGTCACGACCGAGCTGGTCGGTGCCGAGTGGCGTGGCCGCATTGAGGAATGGCCAGACGAGCGGATCGCCCGCGCGGCGCAGCGGGTCGCCGGGCGCAATGACGTCGGCCAGCAGTGCGATCAGCACCACGGCGATGAAGAGGAGAAGGCCAAGCACGGCAGCGCGGTTGCGGCTGAAACGCTGCCACAGAACTTTTGTGCGGGAGACCTGCGGGCGGGTGAGGGAAAGGTCCTGTGAAGTCATGACAGTTCGATCCTGGAATCAAGCCGCGCATAGATGAGATCGGTGATGAAATTCACGATCACCACCAGCACCGAGCACAGGAAGATGATGCCCATCAGTGTGTTGAGGTCGCGCTTGATCACGGACGTATAGGCAAGCTGGCCGAGACCCGGCAGCGAGAAGATTGTCTCGATGACGACCGAGCCGCCGAGCACGGTTGAAAATTGCAGGCCGAGCAGCGTGACGACCGGCAGGAAGGCGTTACGCATGATGTGGTGGAACATCAGCCTTGCGCCGCTAGCGCCCTTGGCGCGCGCGGTGCGAACATAATCGAGGTCGGCCACTTCCAGCACGCTGGTGCGCATCAGGCGCATGTAGAAGGCGAGATAGATGAGCGAAAGCGCCGTCGTCGGCATGACGAGATGGACGGCAATATCCCAGACATTCTTCCAGCCGGTATAGAAACCGCCAAGCGTCTTGTAACCGCCGACCGGCAGCCAGCCAAGCTTGACGGAAAAGATGAACATCAAGATGAGACTGAGGAAGAAACTTGGCATGGCATAAAAGACGAGACCGAGCGTGGAAATCGCGTTGTCGGTCAGCGAATAGGCGCGCCGTGCCGCGAAAGCGCCGAGCGCGATACCGAAAATGAACGCGACCGAAAGGGAGCAAACCATCAGCAGGAGCGTCGGCACGAGGCGGGCCATCAGCACGTCCAGCACCGGCTGCTCATAGACATAGGACCAGCCGAAATCGAACTGCGCCAGTTTCGTCATGTAAATCCACAATTGCACCCAGACCGGCTGGTCCAGGCCATATTCGGCGCGCAGATTGGCGACGAATTGCGGGTCTGCGCCGCCCATGTCGCCGACAAGCGCGTCCACCGTATCGCCGGGGGCAAGCTTGATCAGCAGGAACGACCCGATCATGATGAGGAGAATGACGGGGATCGCCTGCAGGATGCGCCGCAGCGCAAAAGTCAGGAGCGGGGGCAGGGGCATTACGGATTTTCCTGCAAGATATTCATTTCAGCATTCACATTAGGGGAGCCGCTGCCAAATGATCGGCAGCGGCTGTGTTTGGCTTATTGGTCGATCCAGAGGTCGTACCAGCTGGAAGAATCCCATCGTGGCGTATTGTGATGGTTCTTCAGCACCTTGTTGGTCACGCCGACGAACGGATGTTCGATGGCGAAGATGACCGGCAGGTCTTTCATCTCCAGCTGCTGGATCTGGTGATAGAGATCGGCGCGCTTGGCCGGATCAAGCTCGGATGCGGCCTGATCAATCAGACTGTCCATCTCGTCCGACTTGTAGCCAAACTGGTTGGACCACGCCGTGCCGACCGGAGCGCCGGAACGCAGCCAGACGGTGGTGGAGACAGCCGGATCGGAGCGGAACTGGTGCCAGCCGCTGGCCGTGTCGAAGTCGTGGTCACGATAGACGCCATTCAGGAAGCCCGGCGCATCATTGGTCAGGATTTCGACATCGATGCCGACTTCCTTCATTGCCTGAGCATAATATTCAGCCCAGAGCTGCGTATATTCACCCCACGGGGCCGGGCGATGGCGCAGCTTGAACCGGATGCCGTTTTCCTTGACGGGATAACCGGCCTCGTCGAGCAGTTTCTTTGCCTTTTCAACGTCATACGGGTAAGTCTGCACCTGATCCGTATAGTTGGCGCCGCCAGCGCTCGGGATCGGGCCGCGACCCGGCTTGGCATAGCCGCGCATGATCGTCTTGATCGCGAAATCGATATCGAGCGCGTGATAGATAGCCTGACGGACCTTGAGATTGGCAAGGATCGGATTGCGCAGGTTGAACTCGATGGTCGAGTGCGCGACGTTGTTCTCGAAACCCTTGGTGCCGGTGTCGAAGCGGCCATCCTTCTGAAGACGCTCGGTGTCCGACATGGAAATGCCGTTGAAGGCGGTTTCCATCATTTCGCCAGCTTCAAGTGCTGCGGCGGCAGCCGCCTTGTCCGGCATGAAGCGCCAGATGATGCGGTCCAGATAAGGATATTCCTTGCCGCGCCAGTAATCGTCGTTGCGCTCGGCGATGATGTGCTGGCCGCGCTCATATTCGACGAACTTGAACGGGCCTGTGCCAACGGGTGCTGCGTTGTATTTGTTCTTGAGGATGTCGGTGCCTTCATAAAGATGCTTCGGCACGGGGTGACCGAGATCAGGCATGGCGGCGACGAGCAGCTCCAGCGGCATCGGCTTGGAATAGCGGAACACTGCCGTGTGCGGATCGGTGCAGTCGACGGCTTCCAGATTGGCCTGAAGCGTGGTCGAATAGTTGAGCAGCTTCTTCCACAGGTTCATCGCGCTATACGAAACGTCATCGCAGGTGAAGGGCTGTCCGTCATGCCAGCGCACATTCTCGCGCAGCTTGAAGGTGATGGCCTTGCCGTCTTCCGAGGATGACCAGCTTGTCGCCAGAACCGGCACATAGCCCTCATAGGTACGGTCGATCAGCGGCTCCATGATGCGGCCGGTGATCTGATAGACGCCGGTGGAAGCGCGCAGCGCAGGGTTGAGCACACCCTGCTCGGTGTTCATATGGACGATGACAGTGCCGCCGCGCTTCACTTCTTCGGCGTGGGAAGACGCCGCCGCAAGCGAAAACGCTGCAACTAACAGGCCAAGGCCGGCTTTTCTGATATGCATTCTCTGTTCCCCTGAAGGACGTTGAGGGAGGGCTTTCAAGCCTCTTTTCCCGCACGTCCCAATATTGTTCAAGCCCCTGAAATTGCAACGAAATGCCGCTTCAGAGGCTCTTTATTGTATGCAAGCATTGATATGCTAGATTCCGTGGCGATATTGTCAAGATAAACTAATATGTCGGGCAAAATTGGTAAAATTTCTCGACCAGACCGGGTTAATAAATGTCAATTTTTTACGATGGAGTTTGCCTATGAGCCAGATTTCTAACGACCAGAGCGCCAGTTCGGGCAAAAGTGAGCGTGGTGCGGTCTGGATCACCGGTGCAGGCTCCGGCATCGGTGCCGCAATGGCGCGGCGGTTCGCACGCGAGGGCTGGCAGGTGGCGCTGACGGGCCGCAAGGCGGATGCGCTGGCAGCGATTGCCGAGGAAATTGTCGCGGATGGCGGCAAGGCGCAGATATTTCCGGCGGATGTTCTCGATCGGGAGGCGATTGCCGCCACGGCCGGAGCTATCGTCGAATGGGCAGGCAGTCTTGACGTGCTCTGCAACAATGCGGGCCTCAATATTCCGCGCCGCAGCTGGGCGGATATCGATTTCGATTCATGGGACGATGTCATCGATATCAACATCAAGGGAGCGATCAACGTGATTGCGGCTGCCCTGACGCCGATGCGAGCGCAGGGCGGCGGACTGATGATCCACACATCGTCATGGGCGGGGCGGTTTTCTGCGCCCGGCGGCGGCGTTCCCTATGGCGCGTCCAAACATGCGCTCAACGATCTGAGCGCCAGCCTCAATGCGCAGGAAGGGCAGAACGGCATCCGGTCGACCGTGCTGTGCCCCGGCGAGGTGGCGACGCCGCTTCTGGCGCGCCGTCCCGGCTTCGATCTTTCCCGCATGGATGATGTCATCCAGCCGGAGGATATGGCTGAAACGGCACTTTATGTTGCCAATATGAATCCCAAGGTTACGATCCACGAGATCGTTCTGGCTCCGACCAAGAAATAAGAAGGAATTTTTGCATGTCTCATCCGGTCAAAGGCGTCGATCATATTTTCCTGCTGGTCGGGGATCTGGAGAAAAGTGCCGCGCAATATCGCCGTTTCGGATTCACGCTGAGCCCACGCGGGCTGCACAGCAAGGAAAAGGGCACCGGCAACTATACGATCATGTTCCCGGAGGACTATTTCGAGCTGCTTGGCATCGTTGCCGAGACGCCGGGCAATCTGCACCAGCGCGAGAAGCTGACGGCGCAGGGCGAGGGCCTGCATGCCATTGCCTGCCGGATCGACAATGCGCGCGACGCCAAGGCGGAACTGGGTGCGCTCGGCATCACGACGGGAGAGGTCGGCGCGTTTCAGCGTCCCGTTCAGCTGCCGGGTGGCGGCGAGGGTATCGCGGCTTTTGAAACCGTATCCTTCGCGGAAAGCGAAGTCCCACAAGGCATGGTGTTCATGTGCCAGCACAAGACCCGCGAGACAGTCTGGCTGCCGGAGCTGATCGAACATGCAAATGGTGCGAACGGCCTTTCCGCCATTATTGCCATTTCATCCGATCCGGAAACAGCCGCCAAGGGGTTTGCTCGCCTGTTCGCGGACGGCAAGGCCGGGGCACAGGATGGCGGATGGAAGGTTTCGACCGGCCCTCGTTCGGCGGACATATGGGTTGTGACCGGGGAAAAAGCAGCCGCGCTCTATCCCGGTGTGGATTTCGCCCAGACTCCGGGCAAGGCTTTTGCCGCCCTGCGCATCCGCGTTGCGTCGCTGGACAAGGCGCGTGGCGTGCTTGGCGCCAACGGTGTTTCCCATGTGACGACACCGGCAGGCATCGCCGTGCTGCCGAAAAATGCCAGCGGTACTGTTCTCGAATTTTCGGAACAATGAAAGGCTGGACAAGCGGGGCCGCGAGGCCCCGCTTCATAATTCAGCGCGGAAAGCGCTGGTTTTCTTCCAGCACGTTCAGGTCCATGTGGTTGCGCATGTAGCGCTCGGACGCCTTTTGCAGCGGCTGATAATCCCATGGATAATAGGCGCCGTTGCGCAACGCCGGATAGACGACGTGGCGGCGGGCCTGGCTGGCGCGAACATCGGCATCGTAGCGGTCCAGATTCCAGCGCTGTTCCGCCTTGGCCAGAAGCTTGTCCAGAACTGCCTTGAACTCCGGATTTTCCGCCAGATTGCGCAGCTCGTCAGGATCGTCGACAAGGTTGAAAAGTTGCGGCGGGTCGGCGCGGCACAGGTTGAGCTTCCAGTCGCCGTCGCGCAGCGAAACCATCGGCGCGACCGTGCCTTCGGCGGCATATTCCACAGGCACCGCGCCGCGTTCGGCGGAACCTGATGCAACGTCTGTCAGTGAAACCCCATCGGTCCATGGCATGATGCCCTTGAGGTCTATGCCGGCAAGGTCTGCCAGTGTCGGCAGGACGTCGAGCGTGGAGACCGGCGCGTCCACGCGGCCAGCCTGCAATTGCGGCGCGGCAATCATCAAAGGAACGCGGGCGGAACCTTCATAGAAGCTCATCTTGAACCACATGCCGCGCTCGCCGAGCATGTCGCCATGGTCGGAGGTGAAGACGACAATCGTGTCGTCCGCCATGCCGCAGCGCTCGATCACATCGAGCAGCGCACCGATCTTCTCGTCCACGTAGGAAATATTGGCGAAATAGGCCTGCCGCGCCGTGCGAACCTGTTCGCGGGTCAGATCGTAGTCCTCCGCCTTGCAAGCCCTAAGCAGGCGCTCGGTGTGCGGATCGATCTCGCTTTCTGGCAGTGGTCCGATCCGCGGATCGAGTTCGGGAATGTCCGCATAGAGATCGAAGAAGCGCTTGCGCGCCACATAAGGATCGTGCGGATGGGTGAAGCTGACCGTCAGGCACCATGGCCGCTCGTCATGGCCGCGCGCCAGATCATAGAGCTTCGCTTCGGCCTGATAGGCAACTTCATCGTCATATTCGAGCTGGTTGGTGATTTCGGCAGAACCTGCTCCGGTGATGGAGCCCAGATTATGATACCACCAGTCGATGCGCTCGCCGGGCTTGCGATAATCCGGCGTCCAGCCGAAATCCGCCGGGTAGATGTCGGTTGTAAGCCGCTGTTCAAAACCGTGCAACTGGTCCGGTCCGACGAAATGCATCTTGCCGGAAAGGGCTGTCTGATAACCCGCGTTGCGCAGATGATGTGCATAGGTCGGGATTTCAGACGAGAACTCCGCAGCATTGTCATAGACGCCGGTTCGGAACGGCAGCTGGCCCGACATGAACGATGCACGCGCCGGGGCGCAAAGCGGGCTCGCCGTGTAGCAATTGGCAAAACGGGTGGAGCGTTCGGCCAGCTTTCTCAAATGTGGAACATGGAGAAATTCGGCCGGACCGTCGGGAAAGAAGATGCCGTTCAGCTGGTCGACCATAAGGATGAGGATATTCGGCTTTTTCATTGTGCGGAACCGTTGGCAGGTGTGGAAACGCGAAAGGGCGGGCGCCGAACGCCCGCCTTGCAGGTCTTGCTTGTCAGGATCAGAGGCCGAGGCTTGCCTTGACGGCTTCGGCGCCCGGTTCGCCCTTGAAGGTGGTGACACCCGCAAGCCACTTGTCGATCTGCTCGGGATGCGCCTTCAGCCATTCCTTCGCCGCTGCGGGGCCCTCCGCACCGCCGTCGAGAATCTTGCCCATCAGCTCGTTCTCGATGTCGACGGTGAAGACGAGGTTCTTGAAGAAGCTTGCCGCGTTCGGGCACTGCGCGGCCCATCCGGTGCGGCCAAGCGTGTAGACTTCCGCGCCGCCGAAATTCGGGCCGAAATAGTCATCGCCGCCCGCCAGATATTCGATCTTCAGCTTTGTGTTCATCGGGTGCGGCGCCCAGGCGAGGAACACGACCCAATCCTTGTCCTTGTTCTTGCGGTCCACCTGCGCGAGCATGGCCTGCTCGCTCGATTCCACCAGCTTCCAGCCGTCGAGCTTGAATTTCTGGTCCTCGATGATCTTCTGGATATTCTGGTTGGCGGGCGCGCCCGGTTCGATGCCGTAGATTTCCTTGCCGAACTTGTCGGCATGGGCGGCAAGGTCGGCGAAATCCTTCACGCCCTCGCTCGCCACATAATCCGGCACGGCAAGCGTGAACTTCGCCCCTTCGAGGTTCTTCACGATGACTTCGGCAGCTTTCGCCTTGTCGAGATCGTCGCGGAATTTCTGCTGCGCGGGCATCCAGTTGCCGAGGAAAACGTCAAGATTGCCGGTCTTGAGCGCTTCATAGCCGATCGGGACGGACATGGTCTTCACATCCGGCTTGTAGCCGAGACCTTCCAGCAAAACGCTGGCGATGGAGTTGGTGGAGGTAATGTCGGTCCAGCCCGGATCGGACAGGCGGATGGTTTCGCAGGCTGCCGGATCGGCTGCGGAAGCCGCTCCTGAGAGCCCCGTCAGTGCCGTGAATGCCATTGCCGCAATCTTGAAAAAGCGCATGTGATGACCCCTCTGATTAATTAACACCGATTATGTCTCGCATTCCTACTTTAAGAAAAACATCATTTAGGCTAAGGAGAAACCCATTCATTTTTTATCGAAGCTATAGAAGGTTTTTATGGTTTCTCCATCCTGGGACCTTGGCAGCCTTGGCGTTTTCGAAGCGGTGGGACGATTGGAAAATCTGACCCTTGCAGCGCGTGAACTCGGCATGACCCAACCGGCAGTAAGTTATCAGATAAAACGCATCGAGGAGCGTCTGGGCGTCGCGCTGTTCGCGCGGCGCGCCCGCGGCGTCGAGATATTGCCCGAAGGCCGCATTCTTTACGATGCGGTGCGCAGCGGTCTGGATGGAATCGATGAGGCGGTGCAGCAGATCAGACGTCGCCGGCGCGCGCCGGGATTGCGTATTGCGACCGACTACGGCTTCGCGACATTCTGGCTGATGCCGCGCGTCGCGCAGTTCCGTCCCAAGCACCCGGAGGTAGACGTGCGCATCATGGCGTCGTCTATGCTCCAGCCACTCGACCGGCGTGACGCGGATATTTCAATTCTCTTCGGCGGACGCGAGGACTTTCCAAAGGATGCTATCGCCTTCATCGGCGAAAAAGTCGTGCCGGTCTGCTCCCCGGCCTATCTTGCCGCGCATGGCCCGTTTGCGGGCGGAAAGCGGCTGGGTGCCGCCTCGCTGCTGCATCTCGACACCTTGCAGGGCGACCGCTGGTTCACCTGGCAGTCATGGCTCGATGCTATCGGGGAAGATATTGAAGACGGCAATTACGGGTTGGTCTTCAACACCTATAATCTGGTGATCGAGGCAGCCATTGCCGATCAGGGCGTGGCGCTTGGCTGGGCCGGGCTGATCGATGGGGCCGTGGAGCGTGGACAGCTTGTCCACGCATGCGAGGTGTCGCAGACGAGCGACAAGAGCTACTGGCTGATCTTCAATCCGGACATTTCCGCCGGGGCGCGAGAGCTTGCGCTGGAACTGCTGCAGGCAAACGCCAAAAGCTGATATTGCAGGAAAGCGGTCGCGTTCCTACTTTTGCACATCATTCAATATCTCCCGCGCTTGTCAAAAGCGCGATGTTTTTTAAGAGGGTATCCGCATGATTACCTGGAAACGGATCGATGAAACGAATTGAACTCCTGATCGAAAACATCATTCTGGCGTCGCGCTGGCTGCTGGTGGTCTTCTATCTCGGCCTTGCCATCGCGCTGGCAATCTATGCCGTATCCTTCGTGGGAAAACTGTTCGACTTTGCAACGAAAGTCACCGCGCTGAATGATACCGACACGATCCTGAAAGTTCTCGGGCTCATCGATGCGGCGCTGATCGCGAGCCTCGTGGTGATGGTCATCATTTCGGGCTATGAGAATTTCGTCAGCCGCTTCGATCAGGCAGGCGACGAGGTGCACTGGCTCGGCACCATTGATGCCGGTTCGCTCAAGATCAAGGTCGCGTCGACCATCGTCGCGATTTCGTCGATCCATCTGCTGCAGATATTCCTCAACGCGACCAGCTATACGTCGGGCCAGTTGATGTGGTTCACCATCATCCATCTGGCCTTCGTGTTCTCGGCGCTGTTCCTCGCCTATATCGACAGGCTCACCGCCAAGGACAAGGGGGGAGCCAAGGGCAAGGGCAAGGGCAAGATCGAGCCCAATATCTGACGCGCCAAGATATAATCCGTCGAAAAGGTCCGGCTTTTGCCGGACTTTTTGTTCGAGGGGCTAAATTCGGCAATTTTGATCGCAATCAATGAAATCCGGTCCTTGGGGGAGTTGACTGGGGATGACGGGGCAAATGCGTGTTCCATCTTGCTGGTGGGATGCACTGCATTGCCATTCACCAACCCTCAGGAAAGGATGAATCATGTCGGTAAACGGTAAGGTTGCTCTGGTCACAGGCGCAGCGCAGGGCATTGGGCGCGGCATCGCGTTGCGATTGGCCAGGGACGGTTTCGACATTGCGCTGGTCGACCTGAAGGAAGACAAGCTGGATGCGGTCAAGAAGGAAGTCGAGGCGCTCGGTCGCAAGGCATCCACCTTTTCCGCCGATGTCAGCAAGCGCGATGACGTCTATGCCGCGATCGATCATGCCGAGAAGACGCTTGGCGGTTTCGACGTCATCGTCAACAATGCCGGCATTGCGCAGGTTCAGCCGATCGCCGATGTCAAGCCTGAAGAGGTCGAGCGAATTTTCCGCATCAATGTCGATGGCGTTCTGTGGGGCATTCAGGCGGCTGCCGCCAAGTTCAAGGCGCGCAAGCAGAAGGGCAAGATCATCAATGCGTCTTCCATCGCCGGTCATGACGGGTTTGCGATGCTGGGCGTCTATTCGGCGACGAAATTCGCGGTGCGTGCGCTGACACAGGCTGCCGCCAAGGAATATGCGAGTGCCGGGATCACGGTGAACGCCTATTGCCCCGGCATTGTCGGCACCGATATGTGGGTGGAGATCGACGAACGCTTCTCGGAAATCACCGGTGCGCCGAAAGGCGAGACCTACAAGAAATATGTGGACGGGATCGCACTTGGCCGCGCCCAGACACCGGACGATGTTGCGGCTCTGGTATCCTTCCTGTCCAGTCCGGATTCCGACTATATCACCGGCCAGGCCATCCTGACGGACGGCGGCATCGTCTATCGCTGATTGCCTTTGTCCCGCACATTTTCCCGTGCGGGACATCCCACATTTACGCTGGTCAGCCCTGTGCTAGACTGTCCTTCTTTGAGAGGAAGGGCTGACCATGACACGTCTGACGGCGAAGGATTTCCCGCAGGAACTTCTCGAACTCTACGACTTCTATGCGCATGGACGGATAACCAAACGCGAGTTTCTGGACCGGGCCGCAAAATTTGCGGTCGGGACCATGACGGCAACAGCCTTGCTGGCCTCGCTCAGTCCTGATTATGCGATGGCGCAACAGGTCGAATTCACCGATCCTGATATCCACCCCGAATACATCACCTATCCGTCACCGGAAGGAAACGGCGATGTCCGCGCCTATCTGGTGCGACCGGCGAAGCTGCAAGGCAAGCTGCCCGCTGTGGTGGTGGTGCACGAAAATCGCGGCCTCAATCCCTATATCGAAGACGTCGCCCGCCGCGTAGCGAAGGCTGGTTTCATTGCGCTCGCGCCCGACGGCCTTACCTCGGTCGGCGGTTATCCCGGCAATGATGACAAGGGCCGCGAATTGCAGCAACAGGTCGACCCGACCAAGCTGATGAACGATTTCTTTGCGGCGGTCGATTTCATGATGAAGAGCGATCTGACCACCGGAAAAGTCGGCATTACCGGCTTCTGCTATGGCGGCGGTGTTGCGAATGCGGCAGCGGTTGCCTTTCCCGAACTGGCCGCCGCCGTGCCCTTCTATGGCAGGCAGGCCCCGGTGGATGAGGTGCCGCGTATCAAGGCGCCGCTGCTGTTGCACTATGCCGAACTCGACACGCGTATCAACGAGGGTTGGCCCGCTTATGAGGAAGCCTTGAAAAAGAACGGCAAGACCTACGAGGCTTATATCTATCCGGGCGTCAATCACGGTTTCCATAACGATTCCACGCCGCGTTATGATGAAGCGGCGGCGAAGCTCGCATGGGACCGGACCATTGAATGGTTCAAGCGCTATCTGGCCTGAAGTTGGAGCATGTCTCCCGAAAGTGGAAACCGGTTTCGGGATAAAGACATGTGTGGAAACAAACAGATAGAGCGCCGATCTCATGCAATCAGATCGAAATGCGCTCTAGGCTTTGGTCTTTAGCGATTTGAAGGTGTGAACGCCTATCACGACGACAATGCCGATCATGATGGCCAGCACGGCTTGCAGGAAGGACGTGGCGATCCATTCGAAGGCGGCTGCAAAACGGGTGCCTTCGGTCGGCAGGTGCGAAACGATGGAATGGATGAAGGCTTCAACGCTGTGGATGCCAATGGAATCCAGTCCGTGAACGATGATGCTGCCGCCAACCCAGAGCATGGCGACGGTGCCGACAGTGCTCAGAACCTTCAGGATGATGGGCATGCCCGCAACCAACCCCTTGCCGAGCTGCCTGCCGAAAGCCGTATGGCTGTTGCGCACAAGCGAAACGCCCATATCGTCAAGCTTCACGATGATGCCGACCACCCCATAGACGGCGAAGGTGATCAATATGCCAACGGCGGCGAGGATGGCCGCTTGCATATAAATGCTTGAAGGCCCAAGCCCCGCCAGCGTCAGCGCCATGATTTCCGCCGACAGGATGAAGTCCGTGCGGATCGCGCCGCTGACGGTCGTTTCCTCGATCTCTCCCGGTGTCGCGCCTTTGGTTTCCTCATGCGCCTCCTCCTTGTGCGGAATGAAGAATTCCACCAGCTTTTCCGTTCCTTCAAACGCCAGATAGACACCGCCGATCATCAACAGCGGCATGATGAAGGATGGTGCGAAATAGCCGAGGATGAGCGCCAGCGGCAGCAGGAAGATAAGCTTGTTGCGCAGCGACCCCTTGGTGATTTTCCAGATGACCGGCAACTCACGTTCCGGCTTCAGCCCCACGACATATTTCGGCGTAACAGCCGTATCGTCGATGACGATGCCCGCCGCCTTGGCGCTGGCCTTTGCCGTCTGTCCTGCAACATCATCGAGCGAAGCTGCCGCCATCTTCGCAATGGCTGCGACATCATCGAGAAGTGCGAACAAGCCGGATGCCATGGGAAACCTTTCTGTGTTGGGTTAGCGGTAGCTAAACGTTCAAGGAGCGCTGCGTCCAGATGGAAATCACCGGTGCTCGCAACTGTATCTGAAACAGATACAATCTGTGTAGTATCGTCAATATTTCAAGTCCCATGGCGATGGTTATATTAGCGGAAACACAACAGGAGAGATCGCCGTGCTTAACCAGATCAAGGGCCTCCATCACGTCACCTCGCTTGCCGCCGATGCGCGCTCCAACAACCGGTTCTTCACCGATGTGCTTGGGCTGCGCCGCGTCAAGAAGACAGTCAATTTCGACGATCCGAGCGTTTACCATCTCTATTATGGCGATGAAGTCGGTACTCCCGGCACTGTCATGACCTATTTCCCGTTCCCCGGCATACCGCGCGGACGCGATGGCACCGGGGAGGTGGGGACGACCGTCTTTGCCGTGCCGCAGGGCTCGCTCGATTTCTGGAAGGACCGCTTCGCGCAATCCGCCGTCAAGGTGGAATCCGAAGACGAGGCTTTCGGTGAAAAACGTATCCATTTCCGCGGGCCGGACGGCGACAGCTTTGCGCTGGTCGAAGTGAAGGACGATCCGCGTGCGCCCTGGGCGCATGAAGGGATCGATGCCGATCATGCCATCCGTGGCTTTCATTCGGTCTCGATGCGGCTTCGCGATGAGGGCGCCACAGCCGAACTGCTGAAATATATGGGTTACCAGAAGTCCGATGCGAAAGACGGCATCAGCCGCTTCATCATGCCGGAGGGCAATGGCGCGGGCGTCATCGATCTGGAAACCCTGCCAGCAGTCGGCCGCAACCAGCAGGGCGCGGGTTCCGTGCATCACGTGGCGTTCGCGGTCGAAAATCGCGAGAAGCAGCTGGAAGTGCGCAAGGCGCTGATGGATACGGGCTATCACGTCACGCCGGTCATCGACCGCGATTACTTCTGGGCAATCTATTTCCGCACGCCGGGCGGTGTTTTGTTCGAGGTGGCAACCAACGAACCCGGCTTCGACCGCGACGAAGACACGGCCCATCTCGGTGAAGCATTGAAGCTGCCGACGCAGCATCAGCATCTGCGCAGCTATCTTGAAGAACATCTCGACAAGATCTGAGGCGCAGGGAGGAAACGGACATGACCATACAAACCTATGAGCACCGGCTGAAGGCCGGTGCAAAGGGCGCTCCGCTCTTCATCGTGTTCCACGGTACGGGTGGCGATGAGAACCAGTTTTTCGGTCTGGCGGAACAGCTCTTGCCAGCTGCCACCATCGTGTCGCCGCGTGGTGATGTGTCGGAATATGGCGCTGCGCGCTTCTTCCGCCGCACGGGAGAGGGCGTCTATGACATGGAAGACCTTGCCCGCGCCACCGACAAGATGGCCGGGTTCATTGCCGCCCTTATGGCTGAATACAAGCCGTCCGAAGTGATCGGGCTCGGCTATTCCAATGGCGCCAATATCATGGCGAACCTTTTGATCGAGAAAGGCAAGGTGTTCGACAAGGCAGCACTTCTGCATCCGCTGGTGCCGTTCAGGCCGAAGGACAATCCGGCGCTGGAAGGCGCGAAAGTTCTCATGACCGCCGGGCGGATGGACCCGATCTGTCCGCCAGACCTGACGGAAGCGCTGGCACATTATTTCGAGCGCCAGAAAGCCGATGTCGAACTTGTCTGGCATCCCGGCGGACATGAATTGCGCCAGACGGAACTCACCGCCGTCCAGTCGCTTCTCGCATGCTGACTTTAGTGCCGCCGTTCAGAAATGAACGGCGGTATTTTGTTTCGCTCCTCTTGCAAATTTCATTATACATTATATTTAATTATATATTGATTATGAGGTAGTATGATGGATGCGATTTCGGGTTCTGCGCCCGCTGATGAAAACAGGATGACGCGGGCGGAGATGGAGGGGCGGGCGACCGAGGTTGCCGAACTTCTCAAGACGCTGTCGCATCCGGCGCGGCTTATGCTGGCCTGCACGCTTGCAGAACGGGAATATTCGGTCGGAGAACTGGAGGAAACGCTCGGCATCCGTCAGCCGACGCTGTCGCAACAACTGGGCGTATTGCGGGAGGCGGGCGTAGTCGAAACCCGCCGTGAAGCAAAGCAGATATTCTATCGGCTGACGGAAGCCAGGGCCGCACAGCTGATCGAGGCGCTCTACGGCATTTTCTGTGCACCGGAGGTCCGGTCATGATCGCAACCTATCTGCAATCGCTGGCGGGCGGCATGCTGCTTGGCCTTTCCGCAGTCCTGCTGCTCGTGTTCAATGGGCGCATTGCGGGCATCAGCGGCATCGTCGGGCGGCTTCTGGGTGGCAAGCAGATTCCAGCCAATGCGGTCTTTGTCGTCGGTCTCGTTCTTGGGCCGATTATCTACGCTGCAATCTATGGCTCCTTTCCTCCGGTCACGATGGCCATGTCATGGCCCGTCATCGTCGTGGCAGGGCTTCTGGTCGGTGTCGGAACCCGCATGGGTTCGGGCTGCACCTCCGGCCATGGCATTCTCGGCATGGCACGGTTTTCCAAACGTTCGATAGCCGCCACACTCACTTTCCTCGTAACCGGCGTGTTGGTCGCCAGCATTTCGGGAGCACTCCTATGAAACAGTCGGCATTTGCGCGCCTCTCCATGACCTTGCTTGCCGGTGCGATATTCGGTTTCGGCCTGTCACTGTCGGGCATGATCGATCCCGCCCGCGTGACCGGTTTCCTGAATATCGCCAGCGGCCATTGGGACCCGAGCCTTGCCTTCGTGCTGGGCGGCGCTCTTCTGGTGGCAATCCCCGGCGTGATGTTGCAGCGACGCATGGCGCGGCCCGTGCTCGACCAATCCTTCCACCTGCCGGAAAAGACCGAAATCGACCGGCGGCTGATTGTCGGTTCCGCAATCTTTGGCGCAGGCTGGGGGCTGGCGGGCTTCTGTCCCGGCCCCGTTGTGTCCGCACTTTCCATGGGGGTGCCGCAGGTTTGGCTCTTTGTTGCGATGATGGCTCTGGGAATGATTTTCCACGACCGCATCATGGGGCGGCTGGCAGCGCAAGCATCCAAATCCTGAACCTGTCGGTCAAATTACCCTTTTAATAGGGAGATGAATGAGTTAGGCACCCTTTGATTATCTTCGAGGGAGCCGCGCCATGGCTGGGTTGATGAAACGCTTTGCCGGATATTATCGTCCGCATCGTGGATTGTTCGCGCTGGATTTTTCCAGCGCGGTGGCATCCGGCCTGTTGGAGCTCGCCTTTCCGGTCGCCGTTACGCTTTTCATCGACAGGCTGTTGCCGACCGGCCAGCTTGGCGTGATCGCCATTGCTGCGGTTGGCCTGCTTGCCATTTATGTTCTCAATGCCTTCCTGCAAGTCATCGTGACCTATTGGGGGCATATGCTCGGCATCAAGATCGAGACAGAGATGCGCCGCAAGGCTTTCGATCATTTGCAGAAGCTCTCCTTCGGCTTCTTCGACAACCAGAAGACCGGCCATCTTGTGGCGCGGCTGACCAAGGATCTGGAAGAGATCGGCGAGGTGGCGCATCACGGGCCGGAAGATGTCTTCATCGCGATTATGACCCTCATCGGCGCCTTCATCCTGATGCTCTGGGTGCATCCGCCGCTGGCGCTGATTACCGCCGTCATCGTTCCGCTGTCGGCCTATGTCACCACCCGTTACGGCGGGCGCATGACCAACACCTGGCACGCGCTTTACCGGCGCGTCGGCGATTTCAACGCCCGGATCGAGGAAAATGTCGGCGGCATCCGCGTCGTGCAGGCCTTTACGAACGAGGACCACGAGCGGCAGCTTTTCGCGGAAAGCAACGACAAATACCTGACCACCAAACTCGCCGCCTACAAGATCATGGCGGCGTCGATGTCGCTTTCCTATCTGTCGATGCGTTTCGTGCAGGTCGTGGTGATGCTGGCAGGCGCATGGTTCGTGGTGCGCGGCGAGCTGACGGCTGGCGGGTTCGTCGGCTTCCTGCTGCTGGTCAATGTGTTTTTCCGTCCGATCGAGAAGATCAATTCGGTGATCGAAACCTATCCAAAGGGCATTGCCGGTTTTCAGCGCTATACGGAGTTTCTCGACACACGCCCGGATATTGCCGACCGGCCCGGTGCGCAGACGGTTGCGCGTCTGACCGGCGACATCGAATATCGCGGCGTCAGTTTTGGCTACAGTGCCGAGCACCCCATTGTCGACGGTCTCGACATTTCCATTCGTGCGGGCGAAACGATTGCCTTCGTCGGTCCATCGGGTGCGGGCAAGACGACGATCTGCTCGCTGCTGCCGCGTTTTTATGACGTGACGAAGGGCGCGATTTTTGCCGATGGCATCGACATTCGCGACATGACCCTGAAATCCCTGCGCTCCAACATCGGTATCGTCAGCCAGGATGTTTTCCTGTTCGCCGGAACGATCCGGGAAAATATCGCCTATGGCCGTCTTGATGCGACCGACGCGGAAATCGTCGAGGCTGCGCGCCGTGCAAGGCTGGACGGCGTGATCGCCAATCTGCCGGATGGCTATGACACGGTTATCGGCGAGCGTGGCGTGAAGCTTTCGGGCGGGCAGAAGCAGCGCATGGCCATTGCGCGCATATTCCTGAAAAATCCGCCGATCCTGATCCTTGATGAAGCAACTTCTGCGCTCGATACGGAAACCGAACGCGCCATCCAACAGTCGCTGGCCGAGCTTTCGCAAGGCCGCACCACGCTGGTGATCGCGCATCGACTGGCAACAATCGTCAATGCCGACCGCATTCTGGTAGTGGAGGGCGGGCGCATCGCCGAGCAGGGCAGCCATGGCGCGCTTCTTGCCATGAAGGACGGGCGCTACAAGCGCCTGCATATCGCGCAGGCCGGGCCGGATCAGTCTTAGAGCGGTTCCTGTTCTGACAGAACGCCGAAACCGCTCTAACTATTTGTTTTATCGCATTATCCAACGCATCGAAGCGGGATAAGAAGTCAGTCCAGTGAACTGATTTCCCCGCGTAGACGTTTCACACTTTTGCTGGAAATGCTCTGGCGGGGCAATAGGCCCACCTGCACAATCGCTCCCTTTGACTGCCGGTTTCAAACCCGCACCCATATTCTGCATGAAGCTATCCGGCAAAGACGGCGTTCGCCGTCTTTTTGCGTCCCTTGGTTGGAAGATGCGTTTCTTTGATATCTGATGTATCAGATATTGACATATCAGATTCGCTGTTTCAGGATCAGGGCCGCAAGTTCGTGACAAGCAGGTGCTACCTTGGGTGATAACGTTTCCCCCCTTTCTCCGATCAAGGTGAAGAGCCTCCGAGACCATGTGCATGACAATCTGCGGGAAGCGATCATTTCCGGGCGGATCAAGTCTGGCGAGAAGCTGAACGAGAGGCAGCTGGCTTCCGATCTGGGCATCAGCACAAGCCCTTTGAAAGAGGCATTGCGCCAGTTGGAAGGGGAAGGGCTGGTCAGGACCGAGGCGCGGCGCGGAACGTTCGTATCGTTCAATGCGCGGCAGGCCGAGGAAATGACGCTTGCCCGCGCCGCGCTGGAAAGCATCATTGCGCGGCAGGCAGCCAAGCACGGCAGCGAGGAGGCGTTCGGTTTCCTGCGCGCGGTGATCGAAGAAATGCGGGCGGCGGTGGAGGCAGGCAGTGTCGATCTGCTGATCGAGCTGAACGAGAAGTTCCATGACGGCATTCATGAGGCTTCGGGGTGCGAATATCTGCGCCGGTTGCAGAATGCGCAGCGCATGTACGACCACGCAGCAAGGGTGACTGTCCTGTCGCGGGAGGATGTGCGCCGACAGTCGTTCAAGGAACATGAAGCGATCATGCAGGCAATTACGGCGCGCAACGGCGATCTGGCCGAGCGGCTGATGCGCGAGCATATCGTGAAAGCGGGAGATACGCATATCGAACTGGTCTTCTGACCGGTACATTGGGAGGAAATAATGGATTTAGCGGGCTACCGCCGGGTGCTTCGCGGCATTTCGGGCGTGCATGCGACTGCCTATGACGCAAGGGGCGAGATCGATGCCGGACTGACGGGTGAAATCGTCGGGCGCATCGCGCAGGCAGGTGTTCATAACATCGTTACGGGTGGAAATACCGGCGAATTCTACAGTCTCACCGAGGACGAAGTCATCCGCCTGCAGGCGATTGCCATTGCCGCGGTCGACGGAAAGGCCGCTGTAACTGCTGCCGCCGGGCGTTCGGTGCGTGAGGCGATCCGGGTCGCGAGCGCGGCAGGCAAGGCGGGAGCCGATGGCGTGATGATTCACCATCCGCTCGATCCCTTTGCTGCGCCCCATGCGCAGGTGGATTACTTCGTCGCCATTGCCGAAGCCATCGACCTGCCCATCGTTGCCTATATCCGTTCGGACCTTATCCCGCTCGATGAAATGGTGCGCCTTGCCACCCATCCGAAGGTCGCGGGCGTCAAGTTTGCGTCGCAGAACACGATGCTTTTCTTCGAGTGCTGCCGGGCGACGAAGGGCATGGAAGCGACCTGGATCTGCGGTCTGGCGGAAAGCTGGGCCTTGCCGTTCTATGCCCTTGGCGGGCGCGGTTTCACCTCTGGCCTCGTCAATGTCGCGCCGAAGCGCTCGCTCGCCGTGTGGAACGCGCTGGAGGCGGGAGATTTCGCAAGGGCGCGGGCAGTGGTCGAAAGCATTGCCGATTTCGAGACCATGCGCACCAGATACCGCAACGGCGCCAATGTGACCGTTGTAAAGGAGGCTTTGCAAATTCAGGGATTTGAGGTCGGCAAGGTGCGGCTTCCCGGATTGCCGCAGCTTGAAGCGAATGATCGCGAGACGCTCCGGAAGATCGTCTCCGGCTGGGAGACCGATGGCATTGTCTGACAAATGAAACCCGGGCGTCCTGATTGGGAGAAGAGGGGCGCATCGGATAACCAAAAAGTGGAGGAGAACATGAATAAGAGAATTTCACGCCGCACATTCATGGCGGGGGCCGGGATTGCGACCGGCATGGGCATCATGCTGCCGAAGGGCGCATGGGCACAGTCGGCGAAACTGCCGTCCTCGCCGGTGGCGCTCAACGTCATCGATGCTGCTGGCAATCTGGCGCTGACCCAGCCGATCTTCGATAATTTCGCAGCCGAGCAGAAGGCGCTTGTCTCGCGCTTCACTTTCAACAAGGCGCCCGCGCCGGAGCTGCCGGGAAAGATCAAGGCGCAGCAGCGCGCCAACCGCATCGATATCGACATGGTGATCGTCGGGCCGGATGCGCTTTCCGCCGGGCTTGCCGACGACATATGGACCGACATTATCGCGCTGCCGGATAACGGCCTGCCGAAGCTTCAGGATATCTATCTGGAACCGGCATGGCGCATGCAGGAAATGTCGAAGGGCAAGGGCGTCGTCGTTTCCTATTATCCATCCGGCCCCCTGCTTGAATATCATCCCGACAAGGTGAAGACGCCGCCGAAGACTGCCGAGGAACTGCTCGCCTGGGCTAAGGAAAATCCGAACAAGTTCATCTATGCCCGCCCGGCCAATTCCGGTCCGGGGCGCACCTTCCTGATGGGGCTTCCCTATCTTCTGAAGGACAGCGACCCGAAAGACCCGGTCAAGGGCTGGGACAAGACCTGGGCCTATCTGAAGGAACTGCACAAGAACATCGAATATTACCCGGCAGGCACGGGCGCGCTCATGAAGGAACTGGGCGAAGGCACGCGCGACATGACGGTGACGACGACCGGCTGGGACATCAATCCGCGTGCGCTGGGCGTGGTGCCGAAGGAGATGGGCGTCAGCAAGCTCGACGGCTTCCATTGGGTCTGCGATGCGCATTATTTCGCCATTCCCAAGGGTGTGTCGGAGGAAAAGGTCGCGGTCCTGATGGAGTTCATCAAGTTCGCGCTCAAGCCTGACCAGCAGGCCTATTCCTATGATGCCGGCTATTTCTATCCGGGGCCTGCGGTGAAGGACGTCACGATCGAAATGGCGCCGAAGGAAAGCCAGAACATCATCGCCGAGTTTGGCCGTCCGGAATATGCCGACTGGATCGCCAATAATCCGATCGAGCTGCCGCTCGAACCGGAAGCGCTGGTCGCTGCGTTCCGCCGCTGGGACGAAGAGGTCGCCGGGGGCTGAGGCTGCCGGCAGCTATTTCCGGGCGAGCCGCAACTCGTCCGGAAACGCTCATGCTCGTCAAACAAACCATGGTGTTTGCGTCAATGTCCTTTCAAGAACTCCGGCTTGACCGGATGAGCCGATCATTCGGAACTTTCAATGCGTTGAGGGAGATCAACCTCACCATCCGCAAGGGCGAATTCATCGCGCTTCTTGGCCCTTCCGGCTGCGGAAAATCGACGGCTCTCAATTGCATCGCCGGTCTTCTTGGCACGACGGGCGGCGGTATCTTTATCGACGACCGCCGCGTGGACCAGCTGAAGCCCGAGGATCGCGGTTTCGGCATGGTGTTCCAGAACTATGCGCTGTTTCCGCATATGAACGTTCTGCAGAATGTCGGTTTCGGTCTCAAGATGCGCGGTCTGGCGAAGAGCGAGATCGAAAAGCGCGCGCGGGCCGCACTGGCTCTGGTGCGGTTGCAGGGACAGGAAGAAAAACTGCCCGGACAGCTTTCTGGCGGCCAGCAGCAGCGTGTGGCGATTGCCCGCGCCATCGTCATCGAGCCGCCGCTGGTTCTGATGGACGAGCCGCTTTCCAATCTCGATGCCAAGCTGCGGCTTGAAATGCGGGCCGAAATCCGCCGCATCCATAACCAGCTTGGTTCGACCACGATCTATGTGACCCATGATCAGGACGAAGCCCTGTCGCTCGCCGACCGTATCGTGGTCCTGCGCGATGGCGAAATCCGGCAGGTCGGCAAGCCGAACGAGCTTTATGAAGAGCCGCGCTATCGCGACGTTGCCGCCTTCATGGGCTTCCGCAATGCCTTGCCGGGCAAGGTCCTGCGCGTCGAAAACGGGCAGGCGGTCATTGCCGTGGCCGGAAGCGAACTCGTCGGGCGCGCCATGGACGAGCTTCGTCCGGGCGATGATGCCGTGCTGATGGCGCGCGGCGATGATGTCGTGTCCGGTTCGGGCCACCGCAACGACTTGGAGGCAACCGTCGAGACCATCGAATATCGCGGGCGCGAATATGTCGGCACAGCGCGCACCGAAACCGGGATGGAACTGATCTTTCACGGGCCGCAGGGCGTGGAACCCGGCAGCCGCATCGTGCTGGGCATCGATGCCGGCCATGCGCTGGTCTTCCCGGCGGAGGGCTGAGCGATGGCAGTCGAAACCTATGCTGACGCCTCCCTCAAGCCCACTTTACGGCCCGGCTTCCGGCAACGCCTCGCCAATCGCGGCTTTGATGGCGTCACGCTTCTGATCCTGCCCGCGCTGCTTTTTGTGGTGGGCGTGTTCATCTATCCGTTTCTTTACGGGCTGGTGCTGTCCTTCAATCCGCTCGATGGCGGCGGGGCGCTGGCCAATTACAGCAAGTTCTTCTCCGATCCCTACCTCTACAAGACCATCGGCGCGACGCTGTGGCTGGCGGTTCCCGTAACCATCATCAGCGTGCTTTTCGCGGTTCCCATTGCCATGCGCGTGCGGCTGATGCGCCGCCAGCGCCTGCTGACCACGATCCTTGTCCTGCCGGTAACGCTTGGCACCGTCCTGATCGCGGAAGGTCTGCTCAATTATCTGGGGCCGCAAGGCTGGTTCAGCCGCACGCTCATCACCATCGGCCTGATCGACAGCCCGCTGAAGCTCACCAACAATTACTGGGGCGTCTTCGCATCGCTGGTCATCACGGTGTTTCCGTTCACCTTCCTGCTGACGCTTTCCTACATAACCGGCATCGATCCCGCGCTGGAACGCGCCGCCGCCACCCATGGCGCAAACAGCTGGCAGCGTTTCCGACATGTCATGCTGCCCTTGCTGGTGCCGGGACTGGTCGTCGCGGCCTGCCTCACCTTCGTGCAGGCCTTCGCCGTGTTTCCATCTGCCGTGCTGCTCGGCGCGCCGTCGGGACCGACCCGTGTGATCTCCATTGCCGCGGCGCAGGCGGCCTTCGAGCAATATGACGACTCTTTGGCCTCATCCATCGCGATGATCATGGCGGCGGTACAGTTGCTCGTCGTCGGTGCGCTCTTGGGCGTGCGTTCGCTCTTCTATCGCGGTTCCACCGCTGGCGGAAAGGGTTAGGCCATGATCCGCGATACTTCTGTCCTTTCCAAGCTCTGGATCACCCTCGTCTGGCTCGTGACCGGCTTCTTCGTGCTCAATGTCCTTGCGGTCATCACGGCTGTGGTGGTTTCGAGCTTCGGCACGCGCTGGCTCGGCACCTGGCTGCCGGAAGCGTTCACCACGCGCTGGTATGCGGCGGCCTGGGCCGAATTCCAGCTCGATCAGGTGCTGCTGGTCACGTTTCAGGTCGTCTTTGCTGTGGTGATCCTGTCGGGCATTCTGGGCGTGACGGCAGCCTATGCCATGGCGCGCCGTGATTTTCCCGGCAAGAAGCTTGTGCTCCTGATCTTCCTGCTGCCGCTTCTGGTGCCGCCGATAACCTTCGGTATTCCGCTGGCGACCGTGCTTTACAAATTCGGCGTGGGCGGCACTTTCTGGGGCGTGGTGCTCGCCAATCTCGTGCCGACGGTCCCCTTCGTCATTCTGGTGATGATCCCCTTCATCGAGCAGATCGATCCGAAGGTGGAGGCTGCGGCGCGGGTGTTCGGGGCGGGAACGTTCAAGCTCTTCGTCCATGTGCTTCTGCCCATGCTGATGCCGGGCGTGCTCGCGGCCATGCTTCTGGTTCTGGTGCGCACGGTCGCGATGTTCGAACTGACCTTCCTCACCGCCGGGCCGACTTCGCAGACACTTGTCGTCGCGCTCTATTATTCTGTGTTCGCCGCCGGGGTCCGCTCCGTGCAGTCCATCGACGCCATGGCGGTCATCTACATGGTCACATCGCTAGTCTGGCTGCTTCTGGCGCTGCGTTTCGTCAATCCGACGCAGATCGTGGCACGCAACCGTCAACCGTCCGCGCATTGAGGCAACAGGATGAAAATCACCGCAATCGAAACGGTGCAGCTTCCGCACCTCAACAACATCTTGTGGGTGCAGGTTCACACCGACGAAGGTATCGTCGGGCTTGGCGAAACATTTCGTGGGGCAAATGCGGTTGCGGCCTATATCCACAGCGATGTTGCGCCGCTGCTCCTTGGCCAGAACCCGCTGGAGATCGACCGTATCTCCAAGCTGCTGCTGGAACCCTATGTCGGCTTTCGTTCCTCGGGCGTGGAAATCCGCGCCGCCTCGGCAATCGACATTGCGCTATGGGATATTTTCGGCAAGGTGACCGGCCAGCCGATCCACCAGTTGCTGGGCGGCCTGTCGCGGCAATCGATCCGCACCTACAATACCTGCGCCGGCTACACCTATAACAAGAGCGGCGCGCGCCGCTATATCGGCGATGGAGACGAGGCGAAGGAAGGGCCTTACGAGGACCAGCTCGCCTTTCACAGGGATGCGGGCGCGCTTGCCGAAAGCCTTCTGTCGGAAGGCATAACGGCCATGAAAATTTGGCCTTTCGATCCGTTTGCCGTCGCTTCCGGCGGGAATTTCATCCATGCCGGTGATCTCGACAAGGCGCTGCAACCCTTCCGCCAGATACGCGACGCGGTAGGCGACCGGATGGAAATCATGGTCGAGTTCCACTCCATGTGGGACCTCACATCGGCGCTGGCCATCGCGCGCGAGCTGAAAGCCTTCCGGCCCTTCTGGTCGGAAGACCCGATCAAGATGATGAACCCGCAGGCGCTGGCCGTCTATGCCCGCCAGTCCGGCATTCCGGTCTGCGCCAGCGAAACCATGGCGACGCGCGCGCAGTTTCTCGATGTGCTGCGCGCCGACGCTTCCGACTATGTGATGCTCGATATTTCATGGTGCGGCGGGCTTTCCGAAGCCAAGAAGATCGCCACCATGGCCGAGGCATTCCAGCGCCCCATCGCGCCGCATGACTGCACTGGCCCGGTGGTGTTTGCGGCTTCCATCCACCTGTCGCTCAATGCGCCAAACGCGATCTATCAGGAGTCTGTCCGCGCCTATTACACGTCCTGGTATCGCGATCTGGTGACGGTGATGCCGCGCATCGAAAATGGCGTGATCTACCCATTCGAAGGCGCGGGCCTTGGACTGGAACTCTCCGATTTCGTGCTCGATCACCCTGACGTTGTCAGGCGAAAGACGGAGGCCGAATGATGGGACCGTTTCGCTGCATAGCCGATCTGCGCGGGGAGTTGATGGAAAGCCCGGTCTGGGATGACCGCAGGCAAACGCTCTTTGCCTGCGACATAGAGGGGCGGCGTATATATGAAATCGACCTTGACCGGGGGCCGCTTCGCGAATGGTCCTTCGCAAGTCAGGTAGCAAGCCTCGGATTGACCGAAAGCGGGCGCCTCGTCGTGGCGCTTTCCCGCGAGGTTATTCTGTTCGATCCTGAAACCGGCAGTCAGGAACCGCTGTGGTCTGCCTTTGACGAGCCCGCAACCTCCCGTCTCAATGACGGCAAGGTCGGTCCCGACGGCGCGTTCTGGGTCGGCAGCATGGATGGCCGTCCCGAGCGCGAAGCTATCTCGCGGCTCTACCGGGTGACAGGGGACGGCGATGCATCCGTGAAGGCCGACGGATTCAAGATTTCAAACGGCCTCGCCTGGACGGCGGATGGCAGAACCATGTTTCATACGGATTCACGCGGGCCGTGGATCGACCGCTACGACTTCGATCCGCAGACAGGGAACATCGGCGGGCGCAAGCGCATTCGCGAACTCGACGAGGAGAGCGGCAGGCCGGATGGCGGGGCCTGCGATGCTGAAGGGGCTTATTGGAGTGCGGGCGTATCGGCGGGTGTTCTCAACCGCTTCGACCGTGACGGCAACCTGCTGGAAAAACTTCAGGTTCCGGTTCCTGCCCCGACAATGCCCTGTTTCTGTGGACCGGACCTGACACTTCTGGCCATCACTTCGCACCGGCAGGTGCCGGGCGCGGCGCTGGACGCAGCGCCTATGTCGGGCGGCGTGTTTCTGGCGGAGGCTTTTGTCGCCGGAGCCGCAGTCAGCCGGATGAGGGGCGTGTGACATGACCGCCCGCATGCTTCCAAACCATTTATTTCACCCGGAAGCCGTTTGTGCCTTTCGGGACGCGCTCTGATCGGGAAGGTATGAAATGACCAGAAAGACCTATGGTGATCTGCGTTCGGCGCGCTGGATGCTGCCCGATGATCAACGTTCATTCGGGCATCGCTCGCGCACCATGCAGATGGGATACGATCCGGTCGACTGGGAAGGCCGTCCGATCATCGCCGTCATAAATACATGGTCCGAGGCGCAGCCGTGCCACATGCATTTCAAGGATCGGGTGGAGTGGGTGAAACGCGGCATCCTGCAGGCGGGCGGCTTCCCGATGGAATTGCCTGCATTGTCGCTGTCGGAAAATTTCGTGAAGCCGACCACCATGCTCTACCGCAACATGCTGGCGATGGAGACGGAGGAACTGCTGCGCTCGCACCCAATCGATGGCGCGGTTTTGATGGGCGGCTGCGACAAGACCACGCCGGGCCTCGTCATGGGCGCGGTCAGCATGGGCCTGCCGTTCATCTTCCTGCCTGCGGGCCCGATGCTGCGCGGCAATTATGCCGGTAAATATCTGGGCTCCGGCACGGACGGCTTCAAATATTGGGACGAGCGCCGCGCGGGCACCATTTCTAAGGAGGAATGGCAGGGGATCGAGGGCGGCATCGCCCGATCCTACGGCCATTGCATGACCATGGGCACCGCATCGACCATGACCGCGATTGCCGAAGCCATGGGGCTGACGCTTCCGGGCGCATCATCGATCCCGGCTGCGGACGCCAATCACCAGCGCATGTCCACCCAATGCGGTCGCCGCATCGTGGAGATGGTCTGGGAAGACCTGACGCCGCAAAAGATCATGACGCCCGCCGCGATCACCAATGCGGTCACGGTTGCGATGGCGACGGGCTGCTCGACAAACGCCATCATCCATCTGATCGCGATGGCGCGGCGGGCTGGCGTGCCGCTCGAGTTGGACGATCTAGACCGCATCGGCCGCACGACGCCTGTGATTGCCAATATAAGACCGTCAGGCACGACCTATCTGATGGAGGATTTCTATTATGCGGGCGGGTTGCGGGCGTTGATGAAACAGCTCGGCGACAAGCTCGACCCTTCCGCGGTGACTGTGACCGGCAAGCCCCTGACCGATGGTCTGGAAGAGGCTCACATCTGGAACGAGGATGTGATCCGCCCGCTTTCCAATCCGGTCTATCATGAGGGTTCGCTTGCGGTGCTGAAAGGCAATCTCTGTCCCGATGGCGCGGTGATAAAGCCTGCAGCTTGCGATCCCCGCTTTCATCGCCACAAAGGTCCGGCGCTTGTTGCGGACAGCTACCCCGACCTGAAGAAGATCATAGACGACCCGGATTATCCGATGACGCCGGATACGGTTCTGGTGTTGCGCAATGCGGGTCCGCAGGGCGGGCCGGGAATGCCGGAATGGGGCATGATCCCCATGCCGAAAGCGCTGTTGAAGCTGGGGCTGCGCGACATGGTGCGCATTTCGGATGCGCGCATGTCGGGAACGAGTTTCGGCGCCTGTGTTCTGCATGTCGCGCCTGAATCCTTCATCGGCGGCCCGCTTGCCCTGCTGAAGACCGGTGACATGGTGGAACTTGATATTCCGGCCCGCAGTCTCAACATGCTGGTTTCGGATGAGGAACTGACGGCGCGGCGCGCCGCCTGGCGGGCACCGCCGCCCAAATATGAACGCGGCTACGGGTTTGTGTTCTCCAAGCATGTCGAACAGGCCGACAAGGGCTGCGATTTCGACTTCCTGAAAACCGATTTCGGCCGTCCCGTCGACGAACCGGTCATCTATTGAGAGGCAGCTTCGATGTCAGATTATGTGCTTTCCGATGAAACGCGGGCGAAGCTGAAGGCGGTTTCGACGGCTTCCGTCGCGACCGCGCTTTACAAGCGCGGCCTGCGCAACCAGTTCATTCAGGGCGTTTTGCCGGTGGCTCGCAAGCGCGAGAACATGGTCGGTCAGGCCTTCACGCTGCGCTATATTCCGGCGCGAGAGGACCGCAATCCCATCACGGTTTTCCGCAATCCGGACCACAAGCAGCGCGTTGCGATAGAAACATGCCCGCCCGGATGCGTGCTGGTGATGGATGCGCGCAAGGATGCGCGCGCGGCGACCGCCGGGTCTATCCTTGTGACAAGGCTCGCTCTGCGCGGCGCGGCGGGCATTGTTTCGGACGGCGGCTTCCGCGATGTGAGCGGCATCGGCGAGCTTGACATGCCTGCCTATTGCGCAAAGCCCTCCGCGCCGACCAACCTAACGCTGCACGAGGCGGTGGACATCAATGTGCCGATAGCCTGCGGCGATGCTGCGGTGTTTCCGGGCGATGTGCTGGTCGGCGATGCCGACGGCGTGATGGTCATTCCGGCGCATCTGGCCGATGAAATCGCCACCGAATGCACGGCCATGGAAACCTATGAGGATTTCGTGCTGGAAGAGGTGCTGAATGGTGCCGCCATTGTCGGCCTTTATCCGTGCACGAAGGAAGAGACCGAGCGCAAGTTCCAGAACTGGCGCGAACAGAACGGTCGCTAACAGAGTATTTCCAGCAAAAGTGCCAAGCGGTTTTGCGTTTGATAATGTGCAAAAACAAAAGGGAGGCACTACGCCTCCCTTTTTATATTTTTAAGCTGCTGTGGCTTAATAAAGCACGTTCTTGGCTTCAGGCTGATCGATATTGTCCTTCGTCACGACAACGGCACCCGTATCGACGAACTTCTCGATCTTTTCCTTGTTCAGCACCTTCAACAAGGTTTCGATGCCCTTTTCGCCCATCTGGTAGGAACCCTGAACGACGATGGCGTTGAGCGTGCCGTCCTTGACGAATTCCTGCAGGTCCTGATTGCCGTCGAAGCCGATGGCGGTCAGCTTGCCGGACTTGCCTGCCTGCTTGATGGCGCGGCCCATGCCGATGGCGGTCGGTTCGTTGGCGCCGAAAATGCCGACGAGGTCGCCATTGGCCGCCAGAACATCGGTGGTCTGGTTGAGTGCGGTTGCCATCTGCGACTGCGAGTAATAGGGGCCGACGACTTCCAGCTTGGAATTGGCCTTGATGTAGTCCACGAAACCGCCGACGCGGCCGATTTCGGAACCTGCGCCCGCGACATAGGACATGACGGCGATCTTGCCGGTCGTGCCAGCCTTGTCGATCAGCGCCTTGGCTGCGGCTTCACCGGCCTTGCGGTTATCGGTGGCGAGGAATGACTGGTAATATTTGTCCGCGCCATCGGCGAGCTGCGAGTCGATGATGACGACCGGAATGCGGGCTTCCCATGCCTTCTTCACGGCAGGCGTCAGCGCGTCCGGGTCGGACGGGGCAAGCAGGATCGCGTCCACTTTGCGGTTGACGGCATTTTCCACCATGTTCACCTGGTCGGCGATGGCTGATTCAGCTGCCGGACCCTGAAAGGTCATGGTGTGATCCTTGGAATCCTTCATGGCAGCTTCGGCGCCCTTCTGGACGTTCTGCCAGAAAGTCGAATTCACGGTCTTCACGATAACGGCGATTTCGCCAGCCGAAGCGCTTGCCGCTCCCGCAAGCACAAAGGCCGAAGCCATCAATGCAGACACCAGTTTACGCATGTTTTCCTCCTGTTATCGAGCTCTTGGCTCTACCCTTGCCGGAATGCCTGACGCATTCCGTCTCCCCTCTCATCGGCGGTTGCGCATCTGGTCGATCCATACGGTGACAAGAATGACAAGGCCGATGATGATCTGCTGTGTGAAAGCGGAAATGCCGTTCATGTTGAGGCCGTTCCGCAGGATGCCGATGACGAACGAGCCGATGAACGTGCCCGAAATCGTGCCGACGCCGCCGATGAGCGACGTGCCGCCGATGACCGCGCTCGCAATGGCGTCGAGTTCGTAGGCGACGCCTTCATTGGGCTGTGCGGTGACGAGGCGGGACATGAGAACGCAGCCCGTCAGCCCTGCCAGCGTTCCCGAAACGATATAGGTGAAGGCCGTCACGCGGGCGACATTGACGCCGGAAAGCCGGGCTGCCTCGGCGTTCGACCCGATGGCATAGATGTGGCGACCAAGCACCGTGCGGTTCAATACGAGCGCTGCCGCTATCGCGATCACGATCATCAGCACCACCGGATAGGGGATGCCGGGGAAGGTGACGACCGGAAAGCCCTGTTCGTCGATGCTCTCGATGCGGAACAGCGAGCCGTTGCCGAGCACGCCGAAGGCTTCGCCGAGGCCGGAAACGGCGCGCGCGCCGGTGATCTGGAGCGCGACGCCGCGCGCGATCAGCATCATGCCAAGCGTGGCGATGAAGGGCGGCAGCTTGAGCCTGGTGATGACGAAGCCGTTGATGAGGCCGCAGAGCGATCCCGTCAATATGCCGAGCAGCATGGCAAGCGGGATCGGCAACGACAGCTCCTTGACCGCAAGCGCGGCCACAACACCGGCAAGCGCCAGCACTGAGCCGACCGAAAGATCGATGCCGCCGGTGATGATGACATAGGTTGCGCCGATGCCGAGAAGCGCGATGGACGTCACCTGCAAGGCGATGGTCATCGCATTGTTGACGGTCATGAAGGCGCTGCTGGTGACGGAAAAGATCGCCGCCAGAATGATCAGGCTGCCGACAGCCGCAAACTTCTGGATGATGTCCTTCTGGCGGTCGCTGAGCCCTTTGGATTTTGCCGTCTGCTGGGGCTTGTCCGTGGTGATTTCGGCCATTACTGCGTCCTCATTTGTCCTGCCGGCCCCGCCCGGAGGCATAGGTCATGATTTCTTCCTGCGTTGTCGCAGCCGTGTCGAGGACCGCGGTTATGCGCCCCTCGTGAAAGACCGCCACGCGGTCCGAAAGCCCCAGAATTTCCGGCAGTTCCGAGCTGATCAGCAGGATGCCGATGCCCCTTGCCGCCAGTTCGTCCATGATCTGGTAGATCGCGAATTTCGCGCCTACGTCGATGCCCCGCGTCGGTTCATCGAAGAACATGATGCGCGGCTCGCGGAACAGCCACTTGCCGATGATGATCTTCTGCTGGTTGCCGCCTGACAGCAGGCGAACGGGCTGGGCCAATCCCGGCGTCTTGATGTTGAGAAGGTCGACATAGCGCTGGCTTGCCTGCCGATGGCGCTCGAAATCGATCACGCCATAGGAACTGCTGACGGCTTCCATATTGGCAAGCGTCAGATTGGCGTCGACCGGCATCTTGACGGCCAGTCCTTGCGCCTTGCGATCTTCCGACAGATAGGCAATGCCTGCCTCGATGGCATCGCGCGGGCTGGCGATGGAAAGCGTCTCGCCTTCAAGCACGACGGTTCCGGCATCGTGCGGATCGGCGCCAAAGATCGCGCGCGCCACTTCGGTCCGTCCCGCGCCCATCAACCCGGCAAAGCCGAGGATTTCGCCGCGCCGCAGTTCAAAGCTGATATTCTCGAAGATGCCGTTTCTCGTCAGCCCGGCAACGGAGAAAATCACGTCTTCCGTTGGCTTTCGCGTCGGTTCTGGAAATTTCTCGTCGAGTGAGCGCCCGACCATTCCGGCCACGATTTCATCGACGGTGACATTGTTGAAATCCTTGGTCCAGACATAGCGGCCGTCGCGCAGGATGGTGACGCGGTCGACAATCTCAGCCATTTCATCGAGGCGATGGGAGATATAGACGATGCCGGTGCCCTGCGCCTTCAATTCGCGGATGACCCTGAACAGAAGCTGCGCTTCCTGCTCGGTCAGCGAGGAGGTTGGTTCGTCCATGATGAGGACGGAGGCGTTGAGCGACAGGGCCTTGGCGATCTCGACCATCTGGCATTGGGCGACCGACAGGTTCAGCACCTGCGCAGAAGGGTCGATCTTGACGCCAAGCCGGTCGAGGCAGCGCTGGGCGTCTTCCTTCAGCTTGCGGCGGTCGACGAAGAAACCGCGTTTCGGCTCGCGCGCAAGATAGATGTTTTCGGCAACGCTCAAGTGGGGAACGAGGTTCAGTTCCTGATGGATGATGGCAATGCCTGCGGCTTCCGATTCAAGCGTGGAGGCAAAGCGGACCGGCTGGCCGCGATAATGGATGGTCCCCCCATCCGGCTGATAGAGGCCGCTGACGATTTTCATCAGGGTCGATTTGCCAGCGCCGTTCTCGCCGCAGACAGCATGAACCTCGCCCGCCCGCAATTCGAAGCTGACGTTCGACAGGGCCTTGACGCCCGGAAACTCCTTGGAAACTGAATCCAGCTTCAGCAATACAGGCGCGGCATCCGCGCGCGCTGTCGCTGACGGCAATCCTCCCATCGCGCTTCCTCCCTCGCGCAAAGTTTCATCACCTATCAATAGAAGAAGTAGAAGGCAGCAGGTTTCTGGTCAAGCCAATTTTGCGGGAACGACACAAATCCCACGTTATAGGGAAATGCCGCCGTCAAAACCCCAATGGATGGGATAATTGGCCTGACCAGAGAGGGGTCAGCCGTTCGATCTGCCTCATGAATCATTTACCGGAACGGAGATAAAGGGCTGCCATTGCGGGGCGGAAGCGGAGCAGAAGAAAACGCATCATTACTGCAAATCTGACAGTAGCTCGGTATTTTATGCGGCCGCCTCTGGAAAGAGGGGGCGTTCCTTTCTATCATTATATACCGATGATCTGATCCTGAGGGGAAGTTTTGTATTTTGAAATAATTACGGTCGTGCTGTTGACGATCCTCAACGGCGTTCTCGCCATGTCGGAACTCGCAGTGGTTTCATCCCGACCGGCACGGCTGAGGGTAATGGCCGACAAGGGCAGCCGCGGCGCCCGCATGGCTATTGAGCTTGCCGATAATCCCGGCCGTTTCCTGTCCACCGTCCAGATCGGCATTACGCTGGTCGGCGTTCTGTCAGGCGCATTTTCCGGAGCGACACTGGGTGCGCGCCTGTCGGGCTGGCTTCTGGGACAAGGCGTGTCGCCAGCGCTTGCGGATGCGCTTGGCGTCGGCTCGGTCGTCGTGGTTATCACCTATCTGTCCCTGATCATCGGCGAACTCGTGCCGAAGCAGATTGCGCTGCGCGCACCGGAGGCGGTTGCAAGCCGCGTCGCCCCGACGATGACGTTTTTGTCCCGGATGGCGGCGCCGCTCGTCTGGCTTCTCGATACGTCGGGCCGTCTGGTCCTCAAGCTGCTCGGCCAGTCCGGCAAGTCGAGCGATGGCGTGACCGATGAGGAGATCAAGTCCGTTCTTGCCGAGGCGCACAGTGCTGGCGTGATCGAGACCGAAGAATCCCGCATGATCGCAGGCGTGATGCGCCTTGCAGACCGCACGGCGCGCGGCTTGATGACGCCGCGCATGGACGTCGAAATGGTCGATATAGAAGACAGTTTCGATGAAATCCGCCAACAGCTTCACAATACCAGCCGTTCACGGCTGCCAGTGCGCGGCGAAGATTCCGACGAGGTGATCGGTGTCCTGCAGGTGCGCGATTTCTTCAACCAGCTGTCCTCCAGGGGCAGCGTCGATCTGCGCGAGATCGTCCGGGACGTCCCCGTCGTGTCGGATTTTTCCGATGCGCTGGACGTGGTGGAAGCCATTCGCGGCACGCCAACCCATATGGTGCTCGTCTATGACGAATACGGCCATTTTGAAGGCGTGATTACTGCGGGGGACGTGATCGAGGCCATTATCGGCGCCATGCAGGAAGAGGACCATGTCGAGGAAAAGGCGATCGTGCGCCGGGCGGATGGTTCCTATCTCGTCTCCGGCTGGATGCCGATTGACGAATTCTCGGAGTTTTTGCGTTTCCCGATCGATGAGGACGTGGAATACAACACCGTGGCCGGGCTGGCGCTTGAGGAAATGAAGCATCTGCCGGATGTGGGCGAAACCTTCGTCAAGAACGGTTGGGTGTTTGAAATTGTCGATCTCGACGGACGCCGCATCGACAAGCTGCTGCTGACGGCGGAAGAACCGGCGACCGAGTAGACCGGGCCATCAATAAGTGTTTTGAGGACATGCAGGACGGGGCAATGCCGGGTGGTATGCCCCATCCGCCGAAGTAATTGTATCGATTGAACGGCTGGCCATTGGCATTTCAGATAAAGTGCATGTTATAGTTATCAGTTGGGAGGCGGGTCTGCTGCCATTCCTTTTTGGCCGGGAACACGGGGGCGTCCTGATCAGAAAAAGCTGAACGTGCTCTGGCTGATGGTTGCGTATCGATGGGGTCGAAAACTGCATATTGGCTTCAACTGGTCAGGTCGGCATATGGCAGTCACGACAGTCCGATAGCCGACAAGATACTTGCGGACCAGCTCGGGGAGATCTGCGAGGGGGCACGTTTCTCGATGCCCATCAGCACGGTTCTTTCGGTGCTCATTCTGGTGGTGCAGGTCGCCGCGGGGCATTTCTGGGAGGCAGTTGCCTGGTTCGCGCTGGTCAATTTCATCAATGCGCTGCGTTTCTTCGAGGCAATTGCCCATAACCGCCGTCAGGTGCCGATTGAGCATGTCGCGGATTTGCAGCGCCAGATCAGGCGGTTTCAGCTTCTTGCTGCCCTGTCCGGCTTGGTCTGGTCCGGCGTTGCGGTGCTTTCCAGCGGGTTCGCGGACCCGCAATCGCCGGTCTATCTGGTCATCCTTGCCGGTATCTGCGCGGGCGCCGTCACCTACGGTTCGTCCTATGCTTCGGTTGCGATCAATTTCATTACCCCGCCGCTCGTCGTGACGGTGGTGTGCCTGGCCATGCGAGCCGACCTGCAATATGGCGTGATCGCTGTATCCGTCGTTCTGTTCTGGTGCGGGCTCACGCGGGGCGCGCTTCTGGGGCAGCACCGCTTCATCCAGACAAGCAGGCTGAAACACGAGGCCAAGCAGCTTGCTGACGAGATGGCGCTCAAGTCGCAGGAAGACCCGCTGACCGGCCTCTTCAACCGGCGCGGGCTGGAAACCTCCATCCGCCGGCTGCCTGTCGAGGATGGCCCGTTCATCGTCATGTTGATCGATCTCGACGGGTTCAAATCCGTCAATGATACCTACGGACACAAGGTGGGGGACGATCTCCTCGTCGCCATCGCGCAGCGTATCCGGCAGATTTCACCCGAGCGGTCCGTGCTGGCGCGCATCGGCGGCGATGAATTCGTTCTCGTCTATCCCGAACCGTCGGCGACAATCGAGGCGGGGCTGATCGCCGCGCGCATCATCGGCAGCCTGAGCGCCCATTATGAGGGCATCCTGTCGGTCGAGATCGGCGCCTGCGTCGGCATCTGCCGGCTGGAATGCCTCGATCCGGTTGAAATGCTGCTGCGTGCCGATTTCGCGCTTTATGCGGCCAAGAAACGCGGCCGCAACGAATATTATTTTTTCGAAAAGCGCCTTCAGCACGAATGGGAGCGCAAGCAGAGCATCGAACGTGATCTGCGCATCGCAATCGAAACCGGGCAGGTGCAAACCTACTTCCAGCCGGTGGTGGAGCTTTCCAGCGGTCGCATGATCGGCTTCGAGGCCTTGCTGCGTTGGGACCATCCGCAGCATGGCACAATTCCCCCGCCGGAAATCATCGATGTTGCCTGTGAAGTCGGCGTGGTGCGCCAGCTCACGCATAATGTGTTCTTCAATTGCTGCGAGATGATTGACAAGCTCACCGACAGCGGGCGCAGCGATCTGACGGTCGCCATGAACCTGTCGCCCCGCGAGATGGCCGGCGGGCGCATTCCGCATGAAATCCTGTCCCATATGGAAAGACGCGACCTGCCGATTTCCATGCTTGAAATCGAGATTACGGAAGAGGCCCCCTTCGACCAGCGAGGGATGAATGACAGCCTGGACGCGTTGTCGAAGGCTGGCGTTTCGATCGCGCTGGATGATTTCGGCACCGGCTTTGCCACCTTTGCTTCGTTGAAAAAAGGTCTCGTCGACAAGATCAAGATCGATCAGGTGTTCGTGCGCGGCATCGCGGAATCGGAAGGCGACCAGCATATCGTGCGGGCGATGGTCGCGTTGGGAGATGCGCTTGGCGTCAAGGTGACCGCCGAAGGGATCGAGACGGAAGACGACCGCGACATGCTGTGCAGGCTTGGCTGCAACAGCGGGCAGGGCTTCCTGTTCGCCCCCGCTTTGCCGATGGGCATGGCGCTGGCCGCCCTTGCGCAATCAGGCGCCGACAGAAGGCTCGACCGGGCCGTCCCGTAGCCGGACTTGGTCACGGACTGGCGGCTATGGTATGTTCCCTCATGGATGGCGGCGGCAGAGGCGGGCAGCGAGGAATTCATGACCGACAAGAAACCTGACGGTCCGGTACTTCTATCGGGCGGCAATCCGCAGATCGCCAAGGGCGAAGGCGACGCGCCGGTACAGGCCTATATCGCCGCCATGCCGGGCTGGAAAAGCGCGGCAGGCCGCCGCCTCGATGCCTTGATCGTGCGCACGGTCCCCGATGTCCATAAAGCAGTCAAATGGAATTCGCCCCTCTACGGTTTGAAGGGAGAGGGCTGGTTCCTCAGCTATCATTGCTACGAGAAATATATAGAGGTTGCGTTCTTTCGCGGTGCGAAGCTGACGCCCATGCCGCCGGTCGAATCCAGAAGCAAGGACACGCGGTACTTCCACATCCACGAGCATGACGAGGTGGACGAAGCCCAGCTTGCCGATTGGATCAGGCAGGCGAGCCGCTTGCCGGGCGAGAAAATGTAGATACAAATCCGTGATGCCGCACTGGCGAATTTACACCTTTATGCCACGGGAGGGACTTCATGGCAGACGATAACGAGGCGTCCAGGCTGATTGACGGACGCATCGCCGAACTCGGCGACTGGCGCGGCGAGACACTTGCCAGAATGCGCGCGCTCATAAGGCAGGCCGACCCCGAAGTGGTCGAGGAATGGAAATGGCGCGGCGTTCCGGTCTGGTCGCATGACGGCATTATCTGCACCGGCGAGACTTACAAGAAAGTCGTGAAGCTGACCTTTGCCAATGGCGCGGCGCTGGACGACCCGGCCCGCATTTTCAATTCCAGTCTTGAAGGCAATACGCGCCGCGCGCTGGATATAAGCGAGGGCGAAACGGTGGATGAGGACGCCTTCATCGGGCTCGTTCACGCTGCCATCGCGTATAATCAAGCCAAGAAGACGCGGAAAAAATCCAAAGCGTCAGGTTAAGCGTCCCCAAGCGTCAGATAAGATTGAAAAGTTCGTCGGAAACGGTCGCCGCCATCTGCCGGTCGACCGTTTCAAACGTCAATCAAATTGAACGGCTCAATCCGCCATCCACCCGCAGGTTCTGCCCGGTGATATAGGCGGCGCCATCCGATGCGAGGAACGAGATCGTCGCGGCGATTTCCTCGCTCTTGCCGTAGCGCTGCAACGGAACGCTCTCCCGGCGCTCTTCCGTCTTTGGCAGGCTGTCGATCCAGCCCGGCAGAACATTGTTCATGCGGATATTGTCGGCCGCATAGGTGTCGGCAAAAATCTTGGTGAAGGAGGCAAGCCCGGCGCGGAACACAGCCGAAGTCGGGAACATGGCGCTCGGCTCGAATGCCCATGTGGTCGAGATATTGATGATGACGCCGGATTTCTGCTTCTGCATCGTCGGTACGACCAGACGGGCCGGGCGAACCGCATTGAGGAAATAGGTGTCCATCCCCTTGTGCCAGTCCTCATCGGTGATTTCGAGGATGGGCGCGCGCGGTCCGTGGCCTGCACTGTTGACCAGTACGTCGATGCGGCCCCATTTTTCCAGAACAAGATCAATGAGGCGCTTCAGGTCGTCATTGGACTGGTTTGAACCGGTGACGCCGATGCCGCCCAGTTCCTGCGCCAATGCCTCGCCCTTGCCGGAGGATGAAAGGATCGCCACCTTGAAACCGTCCTGCGCAAGCCTGCGGGCGGCGGCGGCGCCCATGCCGCTTCCGCCAGCCGTCACAATCGCTACTTTTTCTACTGTCATGATGCTTTCCTTTCCGGGAAATGCTGCCCGAGACGGCAACCGCCAATAACCGTTCCTTCCATTTATAACGGAGAACCCTTATCCTGACGAACGAAAATGCGTAACGTCAAGCAATAGAAAATCTATCGGATGAGTTCATGAAAAGACTTCCCTCGCTCAACGGCCTGCGTGTATTTGAAGTCGTCACGCGGCATCTGAATTTCCGTCTGGCGGCGGAGGAACTTGGCGTGACGCAGGCGGCGGTGGCCCAGCAGATACGCGGCCTTGAGGCGGAGCTTGGACTGAAACTCTTTGAACGCCAGCCCCGCACGCTGGTCATGACAGAACCGGCCCGCGCCTATATCGCCAGCGTGCGGCGGGCGTTCGACCTGCTTTCGGAGGCGACCGAGATGCTGCGCCCCGAGCCGCAGCACCTGACTATCAGCGTGACGCCAACCTTCGCCTCGAAATGGCTTATCCCGCGACTGGCAGAGTTCACGCAAACGCATCCGGATATAGAATTGCGCATTGTCGCCAGCGACAAGGTCGCCAATTTCCAGACCGATGCCGTCGATCTGGCGGTGCGCTATGGCGAGCCGCCATTCGGTCCGGGGCTGAATGCGGAGCTGCTTTTCGAGAATGTGATTGTCGCTGTCGCAAGTCCGACGCTGGTTGAAAGGCTGGGCGATCCCGCACTGCCGGAAAATCTTGAACGCTATCCGCTGCTGCACGATGCGCATAATGTCTGGCCGCAATATCTGGAAAAGGCGTTTCCCGGCGGCGTGTCCGCTTCACCGAAAAATACCCGCTTCAACCAGACTTCGCTTGCCATCGATGCGGCAATCGCCGGGCACGGGCTGGCGCTGGCAAGTCGCTTCTTCGTTAAAAAGGAAATTGCCGCGGGCAGTCTTGTTCAGCCGTTGGCCACCGAGCTGCGGGTCAGCGCGGATTTCTATGCGGTTTCGCTGCGAAAGCCGCGCCATCCAGAATCCGTGGAGGCCGTGAAGGGCTGGCTGAAAAGCGCATCCCGAAAAGTGTGAAACGGTTTTCGGATGAGATGCGCGTCAATACAAACAAGACGCATCCCGAAAAGTGTGAAGCGCATCAAGTTGATGGCTCCGGGATTTCCAGCTGCGTTTTCCGGCTGCGGGCCGGCATGGTGATGCAGATGAGGCAGATGACGACCAGAAGGACGCCGAACCAGCCGAGTGCGGAGAGCCGCTCTCCGACGATCACCACCGCGAAGAACGCGGCGACAACCGGCTCAAACAGGGTGATCGTCGTTGCAACGCTTGTTTCGACGCGGCTCAAGCCGTAGCCGAAGCAGACATAGCCGAGGAACATCGGCACGAAAGCCATGTATAGCCCGACAGCCGCATTGTTCCATGAGGCGAGAAATGGGCCGCCGGTGGCGATCAGCACCGGCATCAGCAAAACGCCGCCTATGCCGAAGGTCGCGCCCATTGCGGTTGTCGACGATATGCCGCCCTGCATCAGCTGGCGCGCGCAGGAGGAATAGAGTGCATAGGTAAAGCCTGCCACGAGGCCAAGCAGGGAGCCGATGAGCGGCGAGCCTTCAGCGGACACGGCGTGGCTGCCGCCATCTTCCGATATGCTGAGCAGGACCATGCCGGTAATGCCGACAATCGCGCCGGCCAGCCAGCGCAATGACGGGCGAAAGCCGCTCTGCCGGTATTCGATGCCGGCGGAAAGCAAAGGGGCGGACCCGAGCGAGATGACCGTCCCGATGGTCACGCCAGCCATCCGCATCGAGGCATAGAAGGCGAGGGGATAGATGGCGACGCAGACCGCGCCGAGCATCAGGATGCGCCATTGATCGGCAAGCGCCTTTCGCGACGCGATGATGCCGCGCCAGGCAATCGCGGCCTGTGCCAGTCCGCCAAGGCCCATGGCGGCGGCGCCGATTGCAGCCGCGCCGACTTCCGGCGCGAAAGTCGCTGCCGTGCCGGTCGTGCCCCAGATGGTGGAAGCGGCGATGATCGCAGTCACTCCCAGAAAATAGCTTTTCGATGATTGCATTTTTACACGGGTTTCAAAATCGTTGCGACCATCGCCTTGGCTTCGCCCAGACGCGCACTGTTACCCTCAAGCCCGGCCCGCATGATCGCTCCTTCGAGGATGAAGGAGAGCTGCACGGCGAGCTGGCTTACCCGGGGCGGGTCGTCGGGGATCAAGCCTGTAAGGTGCGTTACAAGCAGGCCCTCGACCTCTTCCTTGTGCTTCCTCACCGCCTCGCGGCCCGGATCGCCAGCGGGCAGTTCCGCTGCCGCATTGAGGAGACCGCAGCCGCGAAACCCGTGTTCATAAGCAAATTCCGCGTGATCGCGATAAGCATCGAAGACCGCCAGTATCCCGTCCAACGGGCCTGCTGCCTTCGCCAACCGCTTCTCATAGAGGTCCAGCCATTCGGCGTGGCGGTGTTCCAGATATGTGGCCACCAGTTCCGCCTTGGATGCGAAGTTGTTGTAGAGGCTCTGCTTCGCCACGCCTGCGCGCTGGATGATCGCGTCGATGCCGGTGGCCGAAATGCCCTCGTCGTAAAACAGCTCCGCCGCCGCTTGCAGAAGCCGCTCGCGTGCCGGTCTCGAACTTGTCGTTGCGGAATCGCCCATCTTGCACCGCCCAATTGATTAGGTAGACCAGTCTACCTAATCGGGAAATGGAGTCAATCGGCGAATGAAACGCGTGGATGAACCGGCGAAGGAGAGGTTCTAAGCCGGTTTTGGTTTTAACCCCTTGTCCCTGGGGAGAGATTCACGTATCGGCTTAATCAGGCAGATGGAACGGGAGGTCGTCCGGTGCCGCAGAGAATGTCCCCCCTCGCGCCTTTTCAATACAAAACATTCCGGGCGCTGTGGTCAGCAACACTGGTTTCCAACCTCGGCGGTCTGGTGCAGACGGTCGGCGCTGGCTGGATGATGGCAACCATCGCCCATTCGGACGACATGGTCGCACTGGTGCAGGCTTCGACAACCTTGCCTGTGATGATTTTTTCGGTCGCAGCCGGGGCCTTGGCCGATAATTTCGACCGCCGCCGCATCATGCTGACCGCGCAGGTCTTGCTTCTGATAATTTCGGTCGCGCTGGCGGCTTTTGCCTATCTCGGCATTCTCACGCCCTGGATGCTGCTCGGCTTCACCTTCCTGATCGGCTGCGGCGGTGCGTTGCACAATCCTTCATGGCAGGCGTCGATGGGCGACATCGTGCCCCGCGCCGATCTGCCTGCAGCCGTGGCGCTCAACAGCATGAGTTTCAATCTCATGCGCAGCATCGGTCCCGCTATCGGCGGTATCATCGTTGCGGCGGCGGGTGCGGCTTTTGCCTTCATTTTCAATGCGTTCAGCTATTGCGCGCTCATTCTGGCGCTGTGGCAGTGGAAGCCCGAAACGGTCAAATCCACCTTGCCGCGCGAAACTCTGGGACCGGCCATGGTGGCGGGGTTGCGCTACGTCGCCATGTCGCCGAACCTTCTGAAAGTGATGTTCAGAGGCTTTCTGTTCGGCCTGTCGGCGATCGTCATTCTGGCGCTCCTGCCGCTGGTTGCGCGCGATCTCGTGCACGGAACAGCGCTTACCTACGGCATCATGCTGGGCTTCTTCGGGCTTGGCGCCATCGGCGGCGCGTTGCTCAGCGCCCGGCTTCGGGAACTGCTCGGCAATGAATGGCTGGTGCGCGGCGCTTTCATCGCTTTCGCGGTCAGTTGTGGCTTGCTGTCGATCAGCCGGAACGTGTGGCTCAGCTGCATCTTCCTGTTGCCTGCCGGTGTGTCGTGGGTTCTGGCGTTGTCACTGTTCAACGTCACCGTGCAGCTTTCCACGCCGCGCTGGGTGGTGGGGCGCGCGCTGGCGCTTTACCAGACGGCCACCTTCGGCGGAATGGCGGCGGGCAGCTGGCTCTGGGGTGCCGTGGCGGATGAATATAGCGTGCCGGGCGCGCTTCTGGCTGCCGCCGTCGTGCTCGTTTTCGGCGCGGTGATTGGACTTCTCCTGCCGCAGCCCGAGTTTGAATCCCTCAATCTCGATCCGCTCAACCGTTTCAGCGAGCCGCAGCTTAGGCTGGATCTTCGTTCGCGCAGCGGTCCGATCATGATCATGGTCGACTACAAGATCGCGCAGGAAGATGTTCCAGCCTTCCTTTCGGCCATGGCCTTGCGGCGGCGCATGCGTATCCGCGACGGTGCCCGGCAATGGGTGCTGCTGCGTGATCTGGAGAATCCCGAAACCTGGACGGAAAGCTATCACGTGCCGACCTGGGTAGAGTATGTCCGGCACAACCAGCGCCGCACCCATGCCGATGCGGAAGTGTCCGAAAGGCTGCTCGCCTTGCACAAGGGAGACAAGCCGCCGCTGGTCCATCGCATGATCGAAAGGCAGACCGTTCCGGTGCATGACGACATGCCGCTCAAGGCGCATCTCGACCTGTCGTAAACGCCGTTTTCAGATTGAGGCAAAATCGGGATTTCCGCTGATTCAGCATCGAAACAATGCTTTTGGACAGAAACCCTGCGCTTTTTGCATCGAATTTTGTGTCGAAGAGCGGACTAAAACATGGCAAAATCAAGGCTAGAAGCCCAATCGCTCCCTCAGGGCCTTCCGGTAGGATCGCGAAACCGGCCATGACTGTTCGACGCCGCGCATCCTGACCAGCCATTTGTCGATCATGCTTCTGTCTATGTCGGATACGTGCAGGACATTGATGAATGTCGTGCGGTGAATGCGCAAAAAGATGCTTGCCGGAAGAATGCCTGCCCATATGCCGAGCGGCCGGGAATCGAGAACCGTCGAACCGTCGCCAAGCCATATCTCGCTGTAGTTGCCTGCCGACCGGACGCCGATGATCTCCTCCGGCGACACTCCGCGCATGACACCGCGTTTGCTGACATAGATCACCGAAGTCGGGTCGGGTTCCTCATGCGAAAGGGGCACGTCGTCGGGCGTCGCATATTTCGCCTGCGCGATCAGGCTTGCGCACTGGAACATGGCCTTGATCTCGGCCCGCGACCAGCGTCTGGCTTCGACAGTCGTATCGAATCCGATGATCCCGCGCAGCCGGTCGCCATGAAAGAGCGGAATGCTGAGAATGCTTTGATTTCCCTGCCGCAAGAACTCCGCCTGAAGGGCGCGGGCAGTGCGCGGCAAACCGCGGACGTCATGAACCGCGACGGCCTGTCCCTTGGTCAGATAGCGGTGCAGCCATGCAATCAGCGTGGTGGGAACCTCCTGAAGCTCCGAAATATAGGGTACCGTACTGCCCTTGCACCATTCATGCGTATTGCGAAACCGCAGAAGATCGGGCGCATATTCGATCATCCACGCCCGGTCAGCCCGCGATGCATGGCCGACGACGGCGAGAAATTCCGAAATGGCGTTCCCGACAGGTTTCCTGAGCAGATGCAAGGCGCAGAGATAAGGCCAGTCGAGCGCCGGCGCTTCCGCGCACTCCCTTTCGGAATAGATCCGGTAGGCCTCAACCGCACTATCCAAGCCGCCTCCCAAAATGTTGCGTGATCGAAAACCATCATTCAATAACAGCGGGACAGTATATTGAATATAATTGCCCGCTATTTGCAATGGAATTCATGCAATCAATGCAACCGTTGCCATACGCGGTTCACCCCTTGGCGAGAGAATGCAATTCGCAGGAGGGCGGCGGAAAACCGGGCGAAATCTCTGGAAAGCCCCAAAAAAGCCTCGGTATGTGTGGTGATAGCATAATCATACCGAGGCTGCGCATTTGCCTGATTCCGCCGGAGCGGTGCGCGGGATCAGATTAGTGATCATTGCGACAGAAAGAAGTCTTACTTCGCCGGGTCAGGGAATGGCTGTGGATCAATTAAACCGGACCCGGATTAATTTCATATCGCACGAATTTTATTTCAAATACTTCGCGCGGCCCTTTGATCTGACCTTCCGTTCAGCCGATATCTTCGACCTGATCGAGATACTGACCATATCCTTCAGCTTCCATCTGGTCCTTCGGAATGAATCGAAGCGATGCGGAATTGATGCAATAGCGAAGGCCGCCGCGGTCCACAGGTCCATCAGGAAAGACATGACCGAGATGGCTGTCGCCATGGGCCGAGCGTACTTCCGTCCGCACCATGCCATGCGATACGTCGGTCAGTTCCATGACATTGGCGGGTTCGATGGGCTTTGTGAAGCTGGGCCAGCCGCAATGGGACTCGTATTTGTCGGCGGAGGCGAAGAGCGGTTCGCCCGAGACGATATCGACATAGATTCCCGGCTCCTTGTTATAGAGATATTCGCCGGTTCCAGGGCGCTCGGTGCCGCTTTCCTGCGTGACGCGATATTGCTCCGGCGTGAGCCTGGCAATCGCTTCCGGGTTCTTGCTGTAGGTCATGATGTGCGCTCCCTTGATATGTGTCCAGAATCTAGGACGACGAGAGCAACTATTCCAGTCCGCAGCAAATGACGAACTGTTGAAGAACCCCGCCGGGGCGGGGTTCTCACTCTTTTCCGAAGAGGAAGCTACTTCGCAGCCGCCAGCTTCTCGCGGGGCGTGGCATTGCCTGCACCTGCGAGAAGCAGGATTGCAATCCCGCAAAGCACAGCAAGCGTATAGAAACCGGCGTCATGGTTTCCGACCGCGACATCAGCCCAGTTCTTGATCTGCGGCGCGAAGAATGCGCCGAGATTGCCGATGGAAACGATGAAGGCAATTCCGCTGGCTGCGCCTATGCCACCCAGATAGCGGGTAGGGAGGCTCCAGAACACGGGTTGCGAGGCAGTGAGGCCAGGAACGGCAATGCAGGCCGCGAGAAGCATCAGCCACGGATTGCCCGTAAGTCCGATGACGGCAAGCGCCACTGTTCCCGCGATGACCATGCCCATGCAGACAAGCCGATGCTGGTTGGTCTGATCTGCCAGAACCGTGAAATAACGCGTCGCGATGACCGAACACAGCCACGGCAGGGCCAGAAGCGAACCGATCAGAAGGTTCATGTGTCCATCGGACGCCGCCTGCGCAAAGCGTGACGGGAAGTAGAAGGTCAAAGGCGCGGTACCGATCTGCAGGAAGAAATAGATGCCGATGAAGGCCCAGACACGGCGGTCTTTCAGAACCGACATGGCAGAATGCGCGGCCTGCGTTTCCTTTGCCGCTTCTTCTTCGGCGATGACGCGGGTCAGGGCATCGCGCTCCTCGGCGGAAAGCCAGCGCGCTTTTTCGGGGCGATCCGTCAGATAGAACAGGGCGATGATACCGACCAGCGATGCGCCAAGCCCTTCCACAACGAACATCCACTGCCAGTTGGTGAGGCCAAAAATGCCGTGATGCGTCAGCAGCCATCCCGAAAGTGGACTTCCCAGAACCAGGGCCAGCGGAACGCCGAGATAGAAGATGCCCGTGGCGCGGGCACGCTGCTTTGCCGGGAACCAGTAGGTCAAATAAAGCAGGACACCGGGATAGAACCCGGCCTCGCAGACGCCCAGCAGAAAACGAAGCGTGTAGAAGACGCCTTCAGTATGAGCGAACATCATGGCGGCCGAGACGATGCCCCAAGAAATCATGATGCGGCTGAGCCACAGGCGGGCGCCGACCTTGTGCATGATGATGTTGCTTGGAACTTCAAAGAGAGCATATCCGATAAAGAAAATACCGGCGCCGAAAGCATAGGCCGCGTCACTCAGCCCGGTATCGGCCTGAAATTCCGATTTGGCGAAGCCAATATTTGCCCGGTCCAGAAAAGCCAGGATCAGCATGATCGCCAGAAATGGCAGAAGTCGCTTCGTCGCCTTGCCGACGGCTGAATCGACATGATTATCTTGCATCGTTGAGCCTCCTCCTCAATGCTGCCCGTGGGGCAGGACGATGAAGCGGAAACTAGCGATAATTTCCTGATAAATACATAGCGCATATATGAATATGCGAAGGCATATTTGAGGCCCGCGCCCCATTAAGGGGTATGACGATCACTGTATCATTAAGCAGTTTGACAGGCACACCGCATGATAATTTATATATGAATAGTGTATTTAGTATACGATTTTCTGTGTGTTATCAAGGATAGTTTCGTATTGCAATAATGCGTGATTTTATCCGCTTTGCGTAACCGGGACGAAAAACTTCGCCTTCGTGGAGGAAAATATGAAACACAATCAATCGGATAGCGGCTACTGATCCGGCAAGGTCAACGGCTGATCCGGACTCGCGGAAAGATTTCCATGGACAGATAGTGCTCATCGAAACTTGCAATATGCACAAGGGCGGAGCGGTTGAGGAACTCCACCTCGTTGTTGCGGAAAACCAGAAGTTCGTCTTCGCGCAGTTCACGCAGCATGCGGTTGATATGGATCGGGGTCAGCCCGAGCGCATCCGCAAGCTCGCTTTGTGTCAGCGGGCAGAAGAAGCGGTTGACGTCGCCCGTACCGTTGATCCTGGCCCGGTGTCCGAGTTCAAGCAGAAGATGCGCGATGCGCACAAGCGCGCTGCGGCGACCGATGCTGATCAGGTGTTCGATCAGGATTGCGCGCTGCCGGGCCATCAGTTCCATGAATGTCATGGCCAGCCGGGGCGATTTGAGCAGGCTTTCTGTGAGGTGATCCAGCGAGATTTCGAGGACGGAAAGCTCGGTAACCGAAATAAGCGTATAGTAGTTGAAGCCGAGCCCGGTGCGGAAACCGAGGAAATCGCCTTTCATGAGAAAGTCGAGAATCTGGCGGTCGCCATCGGGAAGATCACGATAGATGCAGCCCCAGCCGCTTTTTATGATGTGGACCGAGTTGGCCCATTCTCCCTGGCTGCTGACGACCGTATGGGCGGCATAGGTCTTTGAAGCCATTGGCAGGGCGCTGAGAATACTGAGATCGCTTTCTTCAAAAACCGCGCCAATGGGGGCGCTCTCCAGAAAATGGCGCAGCGATTTTGCTTCGTCGGCATTTACCACCATAGAGCCTACCTGCCGTTTCGCCCAGCAAAGGAAAATTTTAATTTTACGTCTGATGTCCCCGCATTCAGTTCCCCGCTCTCGCCCGGAAGCAGGGCATCGCAAGAGTTTCAGCGAGGGCGTTTGTTTTGGCAAGGTGGTAATTTCTACCACTAATTGGGTATGTATCCGCGATTCCTCTAAACCATATTTTGCTGAAGCCCTTAATCTAGGTTAATGACATTGAAGAAAATGCGAGGCAGTATCTCTGTGGTTCGATAATAATAAACAAGAATTTTTTGGCGTCTCAAATATATCTCATAAATACTAGGGATAGACATCGAATGCGCAACAAATAGAATTGTGCGCAAGTAATGGAGTTTATTGTATAAAACAGGGCAGAGGGCGAGCAAATGAACATTTCCCCACAGTTCAGTAACAGGACCAGCGAATTGAAGAATAATGGCTACGGAGCAGCGAAAGACGTTTCCTTTAAGCCTGAACCGCCGGGTGACTGCGTGTTGCCGCTGCTGGTCATCATAGACAACCGTGCGTTGGATCGCGAATGCCTTGCACACGGACTGACGAACCACAGCATCGAAATGTCGATTGCGACATTCAGCTCTTTCGAGCAGTGGCAGCATCAGCGCCGCGGCCGCACGGCGGGCGCGGTGCTCTTCAACATTGGCGGACAGAAGGTCTCCGACCCGGCTGTCGGGAATTACCTCAATCGCATTGTCACGGACTGCGCTCCGGCGCCTGTCATTCTTCTGGCCGACAAGGAAGAAATCTCGCAGGTCCTCAAGGCGCTCGATCATGGGGTGAGAGGCTACATTCCGACATCGGTCAATGTGAATGTCTGCGTCGAAGCGTTGCGGCTCGCCATGGCGGGAGGGACGTTCGTTCCGGCCAGCAGCGTGCTCGCCCTGCGGCACGCCACCGATCCGAATTCGCAGCGGCTGCAACCGCTTGGCGGAATGTTCACCCAGCGTCAGGCCGAAGTGGTCAATGCGCTGCGGCGGGGCAAGGCGAACAAGATCATCGCTTATGAGCTGAAACTGCGGGAAAGCACCGTGAAGGTTCATATCCGCAACATCATGAAGAAGCTGAAGGCGTCCAATCGCACCGAGGTGGCTTGCATGATCAACGAGCTGTTTCCTTCGGAAACATCGTTTTCAGACCTGCAATAGGCGGGACCTGGCGGCCACTCAGGGGGCCAGGGACATTCAGCGGATTGAATCATTCCGTGAAGGAGAATTTGGGTGATTATCTCCGACGTTTCAGCAGGAAACGGGCGGCAGCCGGTGGTTGACATGCTCGCCATAATAAAACGCAGAAAAATGATGCTTGTCGTGCCGGTGATCGCGGGCATTGGCGTCGGTTTTGCGGGCTATCTGACAGCGCCGGTCAGCTATGTGTCGGAGTCCGTGCTGGTGCTGGATATGCGGCGGCTGCAGGCTCTTCCCAACGAAAGCGCGATCACGCCGCTACCGCAGGACAGCCCCGTCCTTCGTTCCGAACTGGACATCATCAATTCACGCATGATGGCGCGCAAGGTCATCGACATTCTGCAAGCGGAAAACATCGCCGTGCCGACGGAATTCCGATCGCGCACGGTTTTGTCGTCTGCCTCGGATGCGGCTTTGCAGGCAAAGGGCGGGCGTGAGGTCGATCCGGCCTTGCGTGAACGCCAGCAGATCGATCTTCTTCTTTCGCGGCTGCGCGTCACCAATGACGGCCGGTCCTACACGATCTTCATTTCCTATCGCGCTTCCGACCGGGTCTATGCGGCGCAGGTCGCCAACGCCTTTGCCACCGCCTATCTCGACCACCAGATCGATGTACAGCAATCGGCCACGAGGCGTGTCAGCGAGTGGCTTGGCGACAAGCTGGGCAACCTGCGCAGCGATCTTGAAAGTGCCGAACGTGCGGCGGAGGAATTCCGCCAGAAGTCGCGCCTTGCGGGCGATCAGGGCCAGATCAGTTTCCAGGCCCAGCGCGTGGCGGCTCTCAACAGCGAGATCGTCGCCGCAACGGGCGCCGTCTCGCTTGCCGAGGCGCGGCTGCGCACGGCGGAAGAATTGAAGGATAAGGATGAAGCACCCGCACTGGCCGAAGTTCTGGCGTCGCCAGCCATCCAGACCCTGCGCAGCGAGCAGGCGCGCGTCGAGCGCCAGCTTGGTGAGTTGCAGACAAATGGCGCGCTGAAAAGCGCTGAAATCCCTGTGCTGAAGGCTGAACGGGAAGCACTGAAACAGCAGATTTCCAGCCAGGTCGGCGAAATCATCAAGAGCCTCGGCAACGAAATCCAGATAGCGCGCCAGCGGCGCAGCGGACTGGAAGAAGCGTTGAAGAAGGCGGAAGCCGATCTTGCCGAAGCCAATCAGGCGCAGGTGAAGGCCGTGCAGCTTGACCGGGAAGCCAATGCCAGCCGCACGGTCTACGAAAGCTACCTCACGCGTTACAAGCAGCTGATCGAGCAGGACGGCATGGCTGCGCCCGAAGCGCAGATGATTTCGCCCGCAGAACCGGCGATGGCCAAGGCCAGCCCGAACCTGCCCAACTGGCTGTTGCTGGGGCTGGGGCTTGGCGGGCTCGTCGCGCTTGCAGGCACCATGCTGAAGGAAACATTCGACAAGATCCGGCCCGCGCAGACGGCATCGCTGGTGCTGCCGGGTATTCCGGCGGCGACGCTGCTGCCAGTTTCGCCGCAGATGACGGTGCCGCTTCTCGTCAATCGCGGCCTCGATCCGGCAAGCCCGTTCGGTCGCGCCATCAAGTCCGTGCATGATCGCCTGCGGGCACTGACGCGCGGCCGGGATTCGCTGGCGCTCTCGGTCGTTTCCCTGTCCAGCGGCGAGGGAAAGACACTGCTGATCACCGCGCTTGCGCAGCAGATCGCCGCCACCGGCCTGACGGTCGCGGTCATCGATGCGACCAACAGGCGGTCGGGGCTGGCCGAGGCTTTCGGGCTTCCGCACAATGATTTTGGCGGTGTGTTCACCGGACGGCAACTTACCGGCGCGACGCTCGTGCACGATCATGGCTCCGGCATCGACATCATCAAGCCGAACAGCCAGATGCGCGAGGGAGACTGGCTGGCCGAACTGATCGCCCAGTTGCGGCCCGATCACAAGATCATTCTCGTCGACCTTCCGCCAGTCCTGGAAGACAAGCGCTCGGTTCTCCTGTCGCGGGCGACCGACACGGCGCTGCTCGTGGTCCAGCCCGACCGTCAGGACCAGCTCGCGACCAATGCGCTGATACAGACGATGGCTTCTTTCGGGCGCAAGCCCGCGCTTGCGGTCGTGAACCAGAACATTGCGTCCTATCAAAGCTGGATCACGCTTCCCATCGCGCTGTGCGGGATGGCGCTGCAGAAGGCGGGGCGGGGGCTAGGCGGCATTTTCTCGCGACGGCGAAAGCCGGTCGCAGGCAGCGTTCAGGAACAGGCGTGAGGGCAAACCATGTCGCACAGGATTATCAGAAACCGCATTGCCACCCATCTGCGCGCCACGATGCTCGCGGGGCTCATTCTGGCTGGCGGAAGTTTTGCCGCGCTTGGCGAGGGACAGGCCTACCGGGTCGGGGCCAACGACGTGCTGCAGGTGACCGTCTATGGCCAGCCGTCCCTCACAGGGCTCTACCCCGTCGATGTGGACGGCAATATCGGCTATCCGATCGTGGGCAATATTCCGGTGAGCGGGCTCACCATCAACGAAATCGGCGAGAAGATCGCGGGATCGCTGTCGCAGCACATTCCCGGCCTGACGGTCACGGCAACCATCAACCAGTACGCGCCGGTGTTTGTCGTCGGCGACGTGAAGGCGCCGGGAAAATACCAGTTCCGGCCCGGCATGGTGGCGCTTGAACTGATGGCGCTTGGCGGCGGGGCCGGCAAGGCCGAAACGCCGGCCCTGACCGCCGGCATGCAGCTTATCACCGTCCAGCAGGAATATGTAGATTTGCAGATGCAGATCACGGCCATGACGATCCGGCGGGCCCGTTTCGAGGCGGAACTGAACGGCACGGAATTCACCTATAGCCTGCCGGAACAGCCTGCCTCCAGCAAGGAAACGGCGGCGCTGGCCCAGCAGATGCTGGACGGGGAAAAGACTGTCTTCACTGTCCGCCGCAATAATCTCGCCGCCGAACGTCAGGCGCTCGAGGCGCAGGCGGCGAGCTATGGCGACGAGATCGAGACCTTGCAGCAGAGCATCAAGCTGCACGACACGGAAATCGGGCTGTTGCAGGAAAATGTGGACTCCAGCAAGTCGCTGGTGGATCGCGGCCTTGCCGCCAAATCCAACCTTCGCGACATGGAGCGCGATCTGTCGGCGACCCGTCGGGCCGCGCTGGAACTTGCCTCCTTCCTTGCGCGGGCAAGGCAGAACCAGCTTGCCATGCAGCAACGCCTTGCCAATCTGGACGAAAGCCGCAAGAGCGAGGCGGCTACCGCCTTGCAGGACATCGATCTCAATATTGCCCGCATGGAACGCCGCAGCAATGCGCAGCTCCAGACAATGGCCGAGATCGCCAAGTCATCCGGCAATATCGCCTCGTCCACACTGCGCCAGAAGCTGATCTTCTCGATCAGCCGGATCGTTGATGGCAGTTTCCAGGATATCGTTGCCAATGAGCGCACGGAAATCAAGCCGGGCGATATCCTGCGCGTCGAGCTGGACATGAGCAGGATCGGCGGCTCGCCCTCTTAGAGGCTGTTCCAAAAGTCGCCATGCCGGTCTGTAAATGGTGTTTTTCTGCGTTCCGGTGCTCACGTACCTTAAGTACGTTGCGCTCCGATACTCGAAAATCACCATTTTCGCCACGGCCTGCCGCTTTTTGATTCAGGCACATAGGGCGAGCTATTCAAGCCGCAACGGGATTGGCGGTTTCCCGCGACCAATCGCGATAGACGTCGCGCAGGCCGTCCTCCAGATGAATGCGCGGCTTCCAACCGAGCGCCCGCATCCGCGATGTGTCGAGAAGCTTGCGCGGTGTGCCGTCGGGCTTGCTGAGGTCGTGTTCAAAGCGGCCTTCATAGCCGACGACGCGGGCGACAGTGAGCGCCAGATCCCTGATCGAAATCTCGTCGCCCGTTCCGATATTCATGGGCTCGATGCCGTCATAGAAGCGCAGCATGTGCAGGCAGGCATCGGCGAGGTCGTCCACATGCAGGAATTCCCGCAAGGGCTTGCCGCTGCCCCACAGCGTGACGTGATCGATGCCGCGCACCTTGGCCTCGTGAATCCGCCGGATCAGCGCTGGCAATACGTGCGAGCTTGCTGGGTCGAAATTGTCGTTCGGGCCGTAGAGATTGGTCGGCATGGCCGTCATGAAGCGGTTGCCATATTGCCGCGCGCAGGCTTGCGCATATTTCAGCCCGGCGATCTTGGCGATGGCATAGGCTTCGTTGGTCGGCTCCAGCGGACCGGTCAGCAGCGCGTCCTCGGTGAGCGGCTGTGCCGCGTCGCGGGGATAGATGCAGCTTGAGCCGAGCCACAAGAGGCGCTCGACGCCGTTCTGGTGGGCGGCACGGATGAGGTTCATGCCAATGGCGAGATTGTCGTAGAGAAAATCCGCCGGATATTGCGAATTGGCCAGAATGCCGCCGACGCGGGCGGCTGCGATGATGATGACATCCGGCTTGCGGCCGCTTATGAAATTTTCCGTCGGTCCCTGACGGGTCAGGTCGAGCGTGCTGTGCGCGGCAGTGATGATGTCGCAATTCGTGCCTTGCAGGCGGCGCAGGATGGCCGAACCGACCATGCCCGTATGCCCGGCAACGAACACCTTCTTGCCTTCGAGCGAATAGAGAGGGGCGATATCAGCCGTAGAAGTCATTGCGTCCGACCTCCCGCATGATGTTGCGCAAATCCCAGTCGACCATTTCGGCAACGAGATTGTCGAAGCCGGTCGTATGCTGCCAGCCGAGACGGCTCTTCGCCTTGGACGCATCGCCAAGCAGGAAATCGACCTCGTTAGGGCGGAAATAACGCGGATCGATCTCGATCAGGCAATTGCCCGTTTTTCGGTCACGGCCGATTTCCTCCACACCGTCGCCTTGCCATTCGATCTCCTTGTCGACCGCCTTGAACGCGTGTTCGACAAATTCACGCACCGTATGCGTTTCGCCGGTGGCAAGCACATAATCGTCGGGAACATCTTCCTGCAGGATGCGCCACATGCCCTCGACATAATCGCGGGCATGGCCCCAGTCGCGGCGGGCATCGAGATTGCCGAGGCGAAGCCTGTCCTGAAGGCCGCGTTCAATGGCAGCGACGGCCCGCGTGATCTTGCGGGTGACGAATGTCTCGCCGCGAAGCGGGCTTTCATGGTTGAACAGGATGCCGTTGGAAGCATGGAAGCCATAGGCGTCGCGGTAATTGACCGTTGTCCAGTAGGCATAGAGCTTCGCGGTTGCATAAGGACTGCGCGGCGCAAAAGGCGTCCGTTCGTTCTGGGCTTTGGGTGAACTGTTGCCGAAAAGCTCCGATGTGGAAGCCTGATAGAAGCGGCATGTCTTGCCGAGCCCCAGAATGCGCATGGATTCAAGCAGCCGCAGCGTGCCGAGCGCATCGGCATTCGCCGTATATTCAGGCGTTTCAAAACTCACCTGCACATGGCTTTGGGCGCCGAGATTGTAAATCTCGTCGGGCCGCACTTCCTGAATGACCCGGCACAGATTGGTCGCATCCGTCAGGTCGCCGAAATGCAGGCGGAAGCGAATGTCCTCCTCGTGCGGGTCCTGATAGAGATGGTCGATGCGGGCCGTGTTGAACGAGGATGACCGCCGTTTCAGACCATGGACGCGATAGCCTTTCTTGAGCAGAAGCTCGCTTAGATAAGCGCCGTCCTGTCCGGTCACACCGACGATGAGAGCTGTTTTCTCCTGCAAGACCCTGCCTCCAATCAGAAACGCGATGGAAGCATGTTAGCGATTTCCCGCGCGGGCAGAACGGCTCCAAAACGGCAATGGCGGGCGCGAACCTCCCTCTTCGGATGAGGACTGAAGCGCGCCCCGCATGACCGGTTTCCCCCAAAGAGGTAGGCGGTTCGCCCGCTGTCGGTGCCTGCCATGCCTTTGTGTTTCTTGCGGGTTCTGCTGCGCTGTTGCGATCCTCTGATCAACGGGGTCGTTCAACAGGAAGCGAAATCATGCGTGTGGTGCTTGCCAATCGTTACTACTACCCGGACCAGTCGGCGACGAGCCGGATGGTGACGAGCCTTGCGCATACGCTTGTGCGCGAAGGCATAGAGACGACCGTGCTTGCAAGCCGCAGCTATCACGACAGGCGAAAGGACGTGCTTCCTGCGCGCGAGACCATTGGCGGCGTGGATGTGCACCGCATATGGACCTCCGGCTTCGGTCGCGGCAGGCTTGTCGGGCGCGCGGTCGATTATGCGACCTTTCATCTGTCCGCTGCCGCGTGGTTCGCGTCCAATGCCAAGAAGGACGATGTTTGCGTCGTCTGCACCGATCCTCCGCTTCTGTCGGTGTCGGCTGCGCTGCCCGTCCGTCTTCGCCGGGCTAAGCTGGTCAACTGGGTGATGGACCTTTTTCCCGAAACGGCGATGGAACTCGGTCTGATCAGGTCCAATACGGTTTCGGGCAGGCTCGCCCTGATCCTGCGCAACTGGTCGATGCGCCAGTCGGCGCTGACCATCTGCCCGATAGAGCGCATGGCGCATTATCTCTCGACACGGGATATTCCGGCGGAAAGCCTGAGCGTGGTTCATCACTGGGCAGACCGCAATGAGATCGTTCCCGTGCCACCGGCGCACAATCCGCTCCGTCGCGCCTGGGGTCTCGGACGCAAGTTCGTCATCGGCTATTCGGGCAATTTCGGGCGCGCCCACGAATTCCAGACGGTGCTCGATGCCGCCGAACGGCTGCGGCATATGAAAAGCATCGTCTTCCTGATGATCGGCGAGGGGCAGCAGCGCGGCTTTGTCGAAAGCGAGGTCAGGCGGCGTGGGTTGACCAATGTGATGATGAAGCCCTTCCAGCCGGTGGAAAAGCTTTCCGAAAGCCTCGGCGCGGCCAATGTGCATCTGGTTTCACTGAAGCCGGAGCTGGAACATTGCATCGTTCCCAGCAAGTTTTACGGCGTGCTGGCGGCCGCCCGCCCGACGATCTTCATCGGCGACACGGAGGGCGAGATCGGCACGATTGTCCGCGATTTCCAGTGCGGCATGGCGCTGAGGCCGGGCGATGTGGATGCGCTGGTCGAAGTGATCCTTCATCTGCGCCACTCGCCGGTCGGACGCATGTCGATGGGCAACAATGCCCGTTATCTGATGGAAACCGCCTATTCGCGGGAATATGGCGCCGCCGTCTGGCAGTCGGCCATCTCGCGGCTCGAGGAGAAGGTGGTGCCGCAGGCCATGCCGGTTCTCGACCGCCAGTTCCAACCGAGGGAACTGTGATGGAAGGCTCGGTCGTTGTCAGCCAGCTTGGCGCGCGCAGGCATTATGCGGTCCCGCGGATTTTCGCAAACAATCAGAGGCTGGCGCATTTCTATACGGATATCTGCGCCTTTCAGGGATGGCCGCGTCTGCTCGGCAGCGTTCCGCCCAATGCGCTCCCATCCTCGGTGCGCCGGCTGGTCGGGCGCAAGCCGCAGGGCATCCCGCTGAAGCAGATGACGACCTTTCCGGTTTTCGGACTGCATTCAGCCCTCCGCAGGCTGGCAAACCAGACCGGGCCGAAATCCACCGCCAATGCGATATGGGCTGGCGAAACATTCGGCAGGCTGGTCGCTGAAAGCGGTTTTCACGGCGCGGGCGGAGTCTATGCTTTCAGCGGCGAAGCCGTGGAAGTGCTGTCGGCTGCGCGAAAAGCGGGCCTTTGGACCGCAGTTGATCAGGTGATCGCGCCGCGCGCGATTGTCGATCGGCTGGGGCGAGAAGAGGAATTGTTGAATCCGGGCTGGCAGTTGCCGCTCGAAGACGATGGCTATTGCGAGGCTTTCGCGGAACGCGAGCGAACCGAATGGCAGTTGGCCGATCTGGTTGTGTGTCCGTCGCCTTTCGTTGCCCGTCATGTTGCCGAGGAAGGCTGCGCGCCCGAAAAGATTGTCGTGGTTCCGACCGGGGTCGATACACGCTTCCAGATCGAACAAAAGGCGCGGGCGCCGGGCAAATTGCGCGTGCTGACGGTGGGCGCTGTTGGCTTACGCAAAGGCTCGCCCTATGTCGGCGCGGTTTCAAGGCTGCTGGCAGGGCAGGCAGAATTCCGGATGGTGGGGCCGCTGGAACTTTTGCCGGAGGCGCAGGCAAAACTGGCTGCAACGGTTGAACTGACGGGCCCCATTCCGCGCAGCGAAATGCGCAAGCAGTTTGAATGGGCCGATGTGTTTCTGCTTCCCTCCTTATGCGAAGGGTCGGCGATTTCCGTTTATGAAGCGTTGGCCGCGGGGCTGCCCGTGATCTGTACCGAGAATACCGGCAGCGTGGTGCGCAACGGTGTCGACGGCTACATCGTGCCGATCCGCGACGTCAGGGAGACAGCCGAAATCCTGCGGGAACTGGCGGGCAATCCGGCGGCACTGGAACGGATGGGAGAAAATGCGCGCGAGCGTGCAGCCGATTACACCCTGTCACGCTATGGCGAAAGGCTCGCTGCCGCGATTTTCGGGGAGAAGGCGGCATGAACATTGTCCACGTTATCGGTTCCTACGATCCCGCCAAGGGCGGACCGCAGGCGGTCGTGGTGCGGCTGGCGGCGGCACAGGCGGCGCTCGGCCATGCGGTGACAATCGTAAGTTACAGCGACGACGAGGTGAGCAGGCGCGCTGTCGCGGCGACTGCTGCAATTCCCGGGTTCGACAGGGTGCGCACCCTGTTGCTGCCGATGCCCGATCTGCGCGAGACGCTGTTTGGAAGCGCTGCAGCGAAGGCGATGGAAGCGCTGTTGCAGGCTACGGATTTCGTGCATCTGCATGGCGTCTGGGAAACCAATCTGCTGCGCGCATCGATGCTCTGCCGCCGCTTTTCCGTGCCTTACTGCGTGTGCTGCTGCGGGATGCTCGATGTGTGGAGCATGAAGCAAAGCGCGTGGAAGAAGAAACTCGCCATGGGGCTGGGCTTTCGCCGGATGCTCGACGGCGCGGCCTTTATCCATGCGCTCAATGCGGATGAGATCGAGCTGATGCGGCCCCTTGGCCTGAAGGCTCCGCCGGTGATTATCCCGAACGGGATTTTTCTGAACGAGGTCGAGGGGGGAGAGGCCGATGTGGGCAGCTTGCCCCGGCGGCCCTATGTGCTGTTTCTGTCGCGTCTTCACTACAAGAAGGGTCTCGACATTCTTGCCGATGCCTTTCGCCGGGTTGCACCCTTGTTTCCCGATGTCGATCTGGTGGTGGCTGGTCCCGATGGCGGGGCGGAAGACGAATTTCGCGAGCGTATCCGGCAATACGGGCTGGAACAGCGCGTGCACATGACCGGGGGACTTTATGGCCCGGCCAAGATCGCTGCCCTCAAACGATCGGCCTGCTTCTGCCTGCCCAGCCGTCAGGAGGGGTTCAGCGTCGCCATCACCGAGGCGCTTGCCTGCGGCGTGCCTGTGGCGATTACCGATGCGTGCCATTTTCCCGAAGTTGGCGAGGCGGGCGCCGGTGTTGTTTCCGCGCTCGATCCGATGGCGGTTGCTGCGGCGCTTGAGCGGATTCTGGAAGATCCGGATCGTGCGGCACGCATGGGCGCGGCAGGAGCCAAACTCGTGCGCGACAACTACACCTGGCCGCGCATCGCGGTCCAGACGATTGCGGCCTATCAGGATTTTCAGTCACAAAAGCCGGACGCGGTTGCAAGCCGCAAGGCGCTCCGGTCCGTTACTGCAAGCTGAGGGTCAGGGCTTTCGCCGTGGCCGCACCGCTCTGGCCGGATTGCCCGCATAGACCGTCCACGGTTCCATGTCGCGAAAACTGACCCCGCGTGCGCCGAGAACCGCTCCTTCACCGATATTCACTCCCGGCCCGACGAAGGCTTCCGCTGCAACCCAGCCATAAGCGCCGACATGAATGGGTGCCGCCGTCAGCGGAAAGTCGGCCTGATCGATATTGTGTCCCGCGGTGCACAGATGCGCCCGTTGCGAGACGATGGCGAAAGGCGCAAGCGTCACATGGGCCACGTTGTAACACAGCGCGCCCGGTCCGAGCGAGGAATGCGCGCCCATGGTCAGGTTGCCCGGCCACCAGATGCGGGCGCTGCCGCGCACGATGGCCGTCTTGTGGATTTTGGCGCCGAAGGCGCGCAACACCGCGCCGCGCCAGCGCCAGAGGAAGGACGGCGTCCATGCCGCCAGCACCAGCCAGCTTGCCTGCCAGCACAGGCGCTGGACGCGGTGCCCGAGCGTAAAGGTCGCGCCGCCCTCCAGCCGACGCGACGCGTTCATTCTGCCCTTGATGCCTTCTCCGAGTGCCTTGTGGTCCGACGTTACGGTCATGATGACCATCCTTCCTGAAGCGTGCCGCTTTGCGATGGCGGAAGCGGCAGGTGGATCGATCGATTGCGGATCACGCAGAGTGAGAGAACGGGAATGAGGAACAGTGCCATGTGAATCCAGACCGGCACGACCCAATCCGTGTGGTGAGAAATGGAATGCATGGCCGGAACGATGGAAAGCATGTACAGCAGTTGGCCAAGCATCTCGCCCGCCATCGCGGTTTCCCAGAGCCTGCGCATAGCCCAGGCGAGCACCAGAAATTTCAACGCGCCGAAATACCAGAACGACGAAAACGCATCGACAAGCCCGGTTTCCGTGGTGCCGGTCAGCGGATTGTAGTCGCGGCTGGGTTCAGGGACATCGAGATAGAGCGCTTCCTTGATATCGCCGCCGACAAGCTGCGCGGGAACGAATGTAAAGACGATCCGGTTCCAGTGATATTTGCCGTAGTCGAATTCCAGCCGCCGGTCGATTTCATCGATGCGTTGCACGGCATTGCGCATTTCAGGGCCGCCACGCTCAAGGGTGCTGCGGAAATTGGCGGCATAGTCGATTTCCAGTATCTCATCGAGAACGAAGCTCGCATCCGTGCGGGTTACCTGACGATAATCGCCCATGCTGGTCATCAGGAAAGTGCCGGCCAGGATGCCGATTGCCATGACCGTTCGGGGCACCACAATCCGCCGGTAGAACCAGAAGGCGAGAAGGAACATGAGGACGAGCTGGATTGTCTCCGCGCGTTTTCCCGTCACCAGAATCCGGTCCAGATAGAAAACCAGATCAAACAAGATGATCGCCAGTGCAGCCCATGTCGGACGCCGAGCAAAACACAGGACGGCAATGGCAAGACCATAGGGCATGAGCTGCGCGAAGAAGAGATAGACGACCGGCATGCCGGTCATCTGCATGCCGATGGAAACATCACCCGGAAGACGGCTCAGCAGAAAATAAAATACGGCGCCGAAAGCCGACAGCCCGGCCGCCGCCCAGATCAGCCGCCGCTCGCTGAAACTCATGCGGAGAAACCGGATCGGCTTTTTCGTCATCCGCCACCCGGTCACAAGCATTGCGAAGGACAGGATGCCCATGATCATCGTCTTGGCATAAGCGCCGGAAGGCAGAAACTGATCGTATACGAGGGCAGGGAGCTGCGGCAGCAGGAAACCGAAGGTCATCACGCCAGCGAGAAACGGAAACTGGTACATGCGTTCCGGTCGGGAGAAAAGGCCGCCAGCCAGAAGGTAGAGGACGAACCCGACGAAAATCCAGGTGAGCGGGAGGTTCATTGCGTGACCCTCGCCGCAGCGCATATGTCCGAAAGGTCGGGCGCCGGTTCGCCTGAGGAAAGATCGTGCGGGAAAATGCGGCCCGAAACCAGATACCAGCCGAGCTTCAAATACTCCTTGGCGACGAGTTCCATGTCGGCGGGCGTCGCCGGAAAGCCGGGGCGTCCGTCATCGCCGCCAATGGGTGACGAGATGAAGCGCATCTGCGGGCAGGCGGCGCGAAAGCTCGCTATGGCCCGGCGGGAGTGATACCAGTTCGTCACGATCAGAGCGCTTCTGGCCCGGATTTCCCGCAGGACGGGAGCGGAAAATTGCGCATTCTGCCACGTGCTGCCCGACTGGCATTCGACGAAGATCGCCGATGGGTTCACGCCGTTGCGCACCATGATCCGCTTGTTATAGAGGCAGTCGCCATCGCCGGTAACGAGGATCACCGGCGAGCGGCCTTCCTTCCACAGGCGGGCGGCCTGCGCCGCGCGCGGCGGGCCATCTCCCCCCGGCACGACGATGACATCCGCCCTGCCGCCATCGTCCTGCAATGTCAGAACCGGCTCCGAAAAGAACATCGCGGCGATGCCGAACAGGATGGCACAGGGCAGAGCGACGAGAAGCATCATACCATACGCCGTTGCGGTGCTTCGGCTTCCGGCGGTCGCCGTGCCGGAGAGGTCTCCGCGAGGGTGGCCAACTGGCGCTGCCGCCGCTCTTCCGTCTTGACGACGATCATGAACTCGTAAGCCGCAAGCAGGCGGCAATAAAGATAACCGGGCTTGCCGTCGAGAAAGCCGCGGCGCAGGAGGTACATATAAAGAAAGCGCAGGCCCGGCCTGAACGGCATGTGATAGGAAAGCGATTTCAACGCTCGCCGCCGCCGCTCAGGCACCGCCGAAAGAATGCCGCCCCAGTCGATCTTGCGTTCGAGCAGGCGCGAGGCCGACAGATCAGCTTCGGCTGTCGAGTAGCGGTTATGCTTGTCGTACCAGGCTTCGAGGCCCTTGTTGAAGCTGTAATGAATGAAATGGGACTGCAAGGCACCCTCAGGCCCGCCGCTGGCGCGGGAATGCACCGAGCGTTCAAACCGCACGCGGTCCGGCCTCACCAGCCGCGTGATCCAGGTGGGATAAAGGCTGGCATGACGTATCCAGTGGCCCATGAACATGTTCTTGTAACGCGCCTTGAAAAACACCTCCGGCCGGTCCGGGTCGGCGGCGATCGCCAGCATTTCGTCGCGCAGGTCCGGCGGGGTGATCTCGTCCGCGTCGGGCGTGTAGACCCAGTCATGCTTGAACTTGATTTCGGTCAGGCCATACATGCGCTGGCGGTCCTCGGTGTCGTAGGCACGCTGGAAGACGCGAGCGCCTGCTGCTCTGGCGATTTCGACCGTGCGGTCGCTGCTGAAGGAATCGAGCACGACGATATCGTCGCACCAGTCCAGCGAAGCCAGACAGGCTGGCAGGTTGGCCTCTTCGTTCAGCGTCATGATGAGTACGGAAACATTCATGAAGTTGCCCCGGGGTAAGTGATTTTCGGTTTGGCGGCCGGGTTGGCCTCGACCATTGAAGCGGCGGCGGCCTGACGCGGGCCTCTGGTCATGTGCAACACGAAAAGCGTGTGCGCCGCAGCCGGGATCGCCAGTGCCAGAAGCATCGGCCAGACAGCTATGTCGAACCGGACGGCGAGATAGGCGACGCCACCGGCCATGAAATTGAGCGCCATGATCGCGACGGCTGTCTGTCCGCACGAAAGCCCCGCATCCATCAGCAGATGATGCAGGTGCTGGCGGTCCGGCGAGAAGGGGCTCCGGCGCGCCGACATGCGGCGCACGATCAGGCTCAGCGTATCGATGACCGGCACGATGACGATCCAGATCAGGACAGGAAAGGGAATTGCGGCGGTTCGGCTTGCTAGGATGAGGATAAACCCCGCAAGGGCCGCACCGAGAAAGGTGCTGCCGCCATCGCCGAGGAAAAGGCTTGCTTTCGCGCGCCAGCGATGCCGCATGTTGAAGACCAGAAAGCCGAGACAGGCGGCGGCAATGGCCAGCGCCTGCAAGCCGAGGCGATGCTCACCCGCGCCGAAACCGATGACGGCCAGCCAGAAAAAGGCGGCGGCGCTCGCCGATCCCGCCAGCCCGTCCACGCCATCGCTCATATTGACCGCGTTGACGAGGCCGACAATGAAAGCAAGCGCGACAAGAAGGAAAAGCGGGCCGGTAAGAAGCTGGATCAGCGTGTCCTCCGGAGCCGCTGCGGGCGTGCCGGTGCCGTCGGGTGCGAGGCCCAGATAGATTTGCCAGACCCCGGCCATGCCGAGCATCAGAATGGCTGCAAGCAGCTGGATCGCAAGGCGCGGCGCTACGGGCAGGTTGAAGCGGTCGTCGAGAACGCCGGTGACGAGGATCAGCACCAGTCCCGGCAGCAGGGTCACTGCATTAGCGTGACCTGAAACGCCGAGCGCCACCAGCGCGGCAACGGAAAACGAGAGAAAAATGGCGATGCCTCCGCAAAGCGGGACGTTTCCGTCATGCATCTTGCGGGCATCGGGAACGTCGATGAGATACCATTCGCGTGCCAGCCCGCGAAAGCCGAGGCAAAAGGCGACGGAAAGGGCGAAGGCCAGAAGCGTGATCCAGGAAAGACTCGTCATGTCTGCTCCGAGGCGCGTGCAAAAGATCGAACTCCGCAAATTTTTACGCACTGCCGCTTGCGTCCACGACTTGGCTTTAGAGCGTGCCGCATACGCCTTTCAGGTCGGGTGCTAACACCAAGGGCGACATTTCGTGCCTGTGGCAAAAGGCTATTCTGGGCCTGGCCGGGAAGATTGCGTCTGTGCACGCCCTTGTTCGGCTGGATGAATGGGGGACAAAGAGGTGACACGAAAACCGCCGACCGCGCTGCGGAATATCATTCGTTGGAGCGCATCATGAACGGCAGTCGCAGAGGATTTCTCATGGCGGCGCTGGAGCAGTATGCGGGGCTGCTCTTCAACTTCGTGACGGTCGCTGCGGTATCGCGCTTTCTGGGGCCGACGGAAACCGGGATGGGCGTGATAGGCCTGAGCGTCACGGCAATCGTCTTTTCCCTGCGTGAATTCGCCAGTCCGGAGTTCCTGATAAAGATCGACAAGGTACGCGATCAGGACATCCAGACGTCGCTTACTTTCCTGATGAGCGTGACGGTCCTGCTGTCTGCCGTCCTCTATCTTTCGCTGGGCTACTTCGCCGAAACCTATAACGATCCGCAACTGGAGCTTTTTCTCAGCATTACAATCGTGGCTGCGCTGGTCGAAAGCCTGTCCTTGCCGATTGTCGCGTTGTTGAGGCGCGAAATGGCCTTTGGAAGACTGGCGCGCATTCGTACCGCTGGCTCGGGCCTCGGCGCTCTTGTAACCATTGCCATGGCCTTCTGCGGATTCGGGCATATGTGCTTTGCCTTTGGCCTGCTGGCAAGCGCGCTGATGACGACGGGACTGGCGGTTGCGCTCCATCCTATGAGAACCATTCTGCGCCCATCGCTCGCCAGTTTCGGCACGGCCTGGCGGTTCGGGATTTTTCTCGGGGGCAATGCTGGGCTCAACAAGATCTGCATGACGCTTCCGCAACTCCTGCTCGGGCGCTTCATGCCCATATCGGCGGTCGGAATTTACAACCGCGCCGACACGCTGAGCGGCCTGCCGGATCGCATCATCCTTTCCGCCGTTTTCACGGTTGCGTTTCCGATGCTTTCGGCACAGGTCCGTGAAGGAGCGGATATCAGCCAATCCTATATCCGCGCCTTGTCCTATATCACCGTAGTCTATTGGCCGGCGCAGGCATTGCTTGCGCTCCTTGCCTATCCGGCGGTGCACATCGTTCTCGGTCCCGGCTGGTCCGAAGCAGCGCCCATCGTCGCGATACTCAGTCTGGCCTGCCTTTTCTGGTTTCCATCCATCCTGACCTATCCGCTGCTGATGGCATTGGGCCAGAACCGCGAGGCGTTTCTGTCCAACCTGATTTCGCGGCTGGTCGCGGTCACCGTCATCGGCACCGCCGCGTTCTACGGGCTGCTCGCCGTTGCGCTCGGCCAGTTCATCAGCCTGCCAATACAAATGGTCATAGCCATCGTGTTCGTGCGCAGGCACGCGGCCTTCTCCTATGCGGTGCTTGGCCGGGCCTTGCTGAAAAGCGGGCTCGTTACCCTGATCACGCTTGCCATCCCGCTTGTTATGGTGGCGGCGACTGGCTTTTCGCTGGAAATTCACTGGTCAATGGCGGTCTTGATGGGCTTCACCGCGGCGTTCAGCTGGCTGGGCGCGCTGTTCGCAGTGCGGCATCCGTTTACCGCCGAGGTCGAACCGCTGCTGGTCTGGCTTGCCGGAAAATTTCGGGCGCGGGCTGTGCAGCCGCCGGCTTCCAGGCTTGCGGAATAGGAAGGTCGGTGATGAGCGAATATAAAGCGGAGCAGCCGACGATTGACGTTGTCATCCCCAATTTCAATTATGGCCGCTATCTCTCCCTCTGTGCCAACAGCGTCTTAAATCAGGCAGGCGTCAATGTCCGCCTGCTCATTATCGACAACGCCTCGACCGATAACAGCGTCGAGGTGGCAAAGGGCCTTGCCGCCGGGGACAGCCGCGTCGAGTTGCTGCTTCGCCGCAAGAATCTGGGGCCGCATGCTTCGTTCAATGAAGGCATAGACTGGGCCGCATCGGATTATTTCCTGATCCTGTGTTCGGATGACATGTTGGCCGCAGGCGCATTGGAGAGGGCGGCAGGCGTGCTTTCGCAACACGCGGACGTTCATCTGGCGCACGGCGCGACCGGAAGGATGAAAGCCGATGACGGCGAACCCCATCCCATTGCAGGTCCCGCCCCGGATGAATGGCGAATACGGTCGGGAGAGGATTTCATCGAACTGGCCTGCTTACATGCGTTCAATCCGGTGATCGGCCCGACAGCGGTGGTGCGCACTGCGATCCAGAAACAGGCTGGATATTACCGCACGTCGCTTCCCCATACGGACGATCTCGAAATGTGGCTGCGCATCGCCATGCATGGATGCGTTGCATCGACCGGTCAGATACAGGCTTTTGCGCGTACGCATTCCCAGAACCAGTCGGCGGCGGTGAACGGCATTTTGAACTGGAACAGGGAGTTCGAGGCAGGTTTCCGGTCCTTTTTCGAGCACGAAGGCGCCAGCCTGCCGCAACGGGACCGGCTATTCGCAATGGCGCGGGATTGTCTGGCGAGGCGCGCCTACTGGTCTGCGATCTCCAGTCTGGCGCGGCAGCCGAAAGCGGCGGGTTCGCTGATGGCGTTCGCTCTGAAGCGGGAGCCCTTGCTGGCGGTCATGCCCCCGTTCGACTACCTGTTGAAACGATCCGCCCGTCGAAACGGCGTATGATCTTCTCGTCAGCCGTTTCGAGAAATGCGGCGCGAAGAACTTGTTCCTGTTCTGCCAGCCGGTTGCGATAGTGTTCCACGCCAGCCTCCACCTGTCTGCTCAACGCCTTTTGCTGCGCGAAGGCGAGGTCAATCTGGGAGAGGATGGTTTCGGGGTCGAAACTGTCGATCCGGTGGCAGAATGCCGAAAGTCCGGTATCGTGCAGAAGCGCATCGTTCTTGCTCGCATAAGCCAGTGAAATTGCCGGACGCCCCATGGCAAGGGCACAGACGATATTGTGGTAGCGGCTGGCAACGACAATGTCAGTCCTGGCGATATGCTGCATCAGTTCGTGCAGCGATGCCGACGGCTCGAACATCACCTTGTCCGCTTCCGCCGGGCCAAGCTGTCCCAGTATATCGCGCGCCGCCTCGACATCACCCTTGTCACCAATCAGCAGTCGAACCTGCCGTCCGCCGCCCAGAAGTCTTTTTGCAAGCGTGGTCATTTTGGCGACGTAATCCGCGTAAACGGCATCGCCGTCCCTGCCGTTCTTTTTCCACCCGCGATAGGACATCACGCCGATGCCCACGCATTGGTGCCGCTCGTCCTGCCTTCCATCTGGAACCGTTGGCAGCGCAAAGGCGATGTCCGCGCTGACGAAATCCTCATGGGGACTGACACCGAGCTGTTTCATGAAGTCGTGCGAAACCTGATCGCGATAGGACCGGAAAGCGGCAAGCGCCGATGCCCAGCGCACGAAGCGCCTGCTCAGCGGATGATTGACGGGACCCGCGCCAATCGACACAAAAATCATGCTTGTTCCGGTCAGCCTCGCCGCAAGGGACCATCGCAGCACCGCGAAAGGCCAACCGAAGGGGTTCTCGTTGAAGTCGTCCAGAATGCCGGTCCCCGGCACGACAATGAGGTCGAGCTGGGAAGCAAGCAGCAGCGCGAAGCAGAAACCGATCGCGCGGCGAGGAAGATGCAGCATGGCCTTGTTGATGGCCCGAAGCAGCCGGTTCGATGGATGGGGCTGCGAGACCGGAAGGGCTGGAAGATCGAATTTCTGCGCAACGATGTCGGGCCTGGAGCAGATGCAGACAAGTTGTGCCTCGGGGCAATTGCGATTCAAAAGCTGCAACATGGCCTCCAGCGAACCGTCATTGCCGGTATTGCCCGATCCAAATTGCCCGAAAAGACCAACCCGCATATGCGCGCCTCCCGATAGACCTAGAAGCTAATGCCGGACGCGCTGTCGGGAAAACTGGCAGAATGGTGAACACCATCCTCTATTGTAGGAGGGCATGTACCCCTCATAGCCGAAATGCGCGGTATCTCAATTCCGATACACTGGCGAGCGGTATATCCATTGCCCCCCGATATACCGGAGTAAGGCTTCGAGGGAGTTGTTCCCTCGAAGTCTTGGCTCCCTTGCAATATCACGTGGCAACAAGGTTCTGGCCATGAAATGTGCTTACTTTGTCCGTCCTCATATTGGCGGGACCTATTCGGTCTTCACGCGCCTGCGCTCGTCGCTCGGCCAGTCGGGGATAGAGCTTCGCTGGCTGGCGGCGGGCGCAGCGGGCGATACGGTCAACGTACCGAGCGGGCAGGGACTTGAGGATGCGCTGCGCAAGGGCGACGCCATCGACCGCATGGGGCTGTTGGACGAAGAAACACGCGCCCGGCACATGATCGCCTTTCTGCGGGAAAACCGCTTCGATGCCGTTTTCGTCAATGTTCTCGCCAACCGCTTTGAAACCAATCTGGCGCGCTATCTGCCAGCCGATATTCTGCGCATCATGATCGTGCATAATATCACACCCGGCACCTATGCGGCGGCGCGGGCGATCCGCGATCACGTCCATGCGACGGTCGGCGTTTCAAAACGCTGCCGCGACGATCTCATCCGCCAGCACGGTTTCGATGCGGCCCGCACGCTGGTCATTCCGCATGGATTGAACCGGGACATTCATTTGGCGCGCAATGTTACGAAACAGGATGAAGGCAGTCCGCTGCGTCTGCTTTATCTGGGGCGTATGGAGGACAACTCCAAAGGCATTTTCTGGCTGCCGAACATATTGCGGGAACTTGATTGTTCCTACCATCTGACAGTCGCCGGTGACGGCCCCGATCTGGCGGAACTGCGCCAACGTCTGGCGCCGTTTGGCGAAAGGGTAAGCTTTACCGGCTGGGTTGCGCCTTCCGATGTTCCGTGGCGAGTGAGCCAGCATGACGTGCTGGTCATGCCCTCGCGCTTCGAGGGGTTCGGCCTCACGCTCATCGAGGCAATGAGCCAGGGTTGCCCTGCGGTTGTGTCGAAGATCGCCGGTGTGACCGATACCATCGTCACCGATGGCGAGGACGGCCTTTTGTTCCCTGTTGGCGATTTCCGTCAGGCGGCACGCCATATCGAGCGGCTTGCGCGTGACCGGAAACTGCTTGCGGGCTTGGCCACCGCCGCCCGGCAGAAGGTGGAAACCGTGTTCGACAACGATGTTGTGGGGCGCGCCTATGCGAGCCTTCTTGAACATCTGGCGGCGGAACGCCCGGCCATTGCTCCGCCGCTGGCGCTTTCGCAATGGGCGATGCCGAATGCACTTCATTCCAGCCTGCGCAGCCGCCTGCCGAAGCCCGTGAAGAATTGGCTGCGCCAGGTGCGCGAGCGCCTGCATGCGGGATGGTCGGCAGCATGACCTGTGAATCGAAAGGAGAAGGGGCATGAACCTTTTCACGTCGCAGTTCCGCAATTCTCAATTGCTCTCCAGCAAGGCGCATGCGCTCATTCCGGGCGGCTGTCACACCTATGCCAAGGGCGACGACCAGTATCCGGTTCTGGCGCCCGGCTTCATCCAGCGCGGTTCCGGTTCGCATGTCTTTGACGTCGATGGGCATGAATATATCGAATATGGCATGGGCAATCGGGCCGTGGGGCTCGGTCATGCCTATCCGCCTGTCGTGCGCGCCGTGCGCGACGCCTTGCAGGACGGGTGCAATTTCACGCGTCCGAGCGCCATCGAAGTCGAATGCGCGGAAAGCTTTCTCGAGCTGATCGACAGCGCCGACATGGTGAAATTCTGCAAGGACGGGTCCGATGCGACTTCCGGCGCGGTGCGGCTGGCGCGTGCCTATACCGGGCGCGACATGATCGCCTGCTGCGCCGATCATCCATTCTTTTCGACCGATGACTGGTTTATCGGAACCACGAAAATGAATGCGGGCATTCCCGCATCGGTATCGGCCTTGACGGCGACGTTCCGCTACAACGACATCGCAAGCGTGCAGGCCCTGTTCGACGATTATCCGGGGCGTATCGCTGCCATCATCCTCGAACCCGCAAAGGCCGATGAACCGCAGGACAATTTTCTGCACGAAGCAAGGCGCATCGCCCATGAAAACGGGGCCTTGTTCATTCTGGACGAGATGATTACCGGTTTTCGCTGGCATTCGCGCGGGGCGCAGAAGCTTTATGATGTCGAGCCTGATCTTTCCTGTTTCGGCAAGGCGCTGGGCAACGGTTTTGCCATTTCTGCGCTCGCGGGCAAGGCGGAATATATGCAGCTTGGCGGTCTGATCCAGACCGACCATCCGCGCGTGTTCCTGCTTTCGACCACGCATGGCGCGGAAACCCACGCGATGGCGGCGGCGATTGCCACGATGACGATTTATCGCGACGAGCCCGTGATCGAAAGGCTCTATGAGCAAGGCTCCAAACTGGCAGAGGGCGTGAATGCGGCAATAGCCAGCCACGGGCTTCAGGACCACGTTCGCCTGTTCGGGCGTCCTTGCTGCCTTGCCTATGGTACGCTCGATGAAAAGGGCCAGCCGTCGCAGGCTTTTCGCACCTTGTTTCTTCAGGAGACGATCCGGCGTGGCGTGCTGATGCCGTCGCTGGTCGTGAGCTACACCCACAGCGACACCGACATTGCGCGCACAGTGGATGCAATCGACGGTGCGCTCGGCATTTATGTTCGCGCACTCAACGACGGGGTGGGTTCCTATCTGACGGGCCGTCCTTCGCAGGTGGTTTATCGCCGCTTCAACGAAGCGTCGGCCTATCCCTCCGCGATGCGATGAAGCGCCTCGCAGCGGTTCTGATCGCAACGATCCTGCTGTCGATAGCGGTCGGCGGTTCATATGCGGCGGGCCAGTTTCCGATCAGGGTCGCTAAGGACGGACGCATTTTCGAGGATACGACGGGCAAGCCCTTCCTGTTGCAGGGCGATACGGCTTGGTCGCTGATCGCCGAACTGAAACGGGAAGATGCCGAGATCTATCTTCAGGATCGCAGGAAGCGCGGCTTCAACGCTATTCTGGTCAATCTTCTCGAACATCGGTTTTCCAGTCATCCGCCTGCCAATGCCTATGGCGAGAAGCCCTTCGCGGGCGACGCGTTCGGTGAGCTCAATCCGAGATATTTCGACCATGCCGCCTGGGTGATCGGGCGGGCGGAGCAACTGGGAATGGCTGTCTTTCTGGCGCCTGCCTATCTGGGCGTCAATGGCAACAGCCAGGGCTGGTTTTCCAAGGTTCAGGCTGCCGGACCGGCGAAAATGCGCGCCTATGGCAAAGCGATTGCCCGGCGATTTGCCGGATTTCACAATATTGTCTGGGTCCTGGGCGGTGATTTCAATGCGCCGGATCGCCAGCTTGTCTCTGATCTGGCCGAAGGCATAGCGCTCGTTTCCCCGCACGCGCTCCAGACCGTGCATTCCGGACGCAACACCAATACGGCTGAGCTCTGGGCCGACCAGCCGTGGCTAAGCTTCGATACGGTTTATACCTATGACGATATTCGTGCGGCGATTTCTGCCCGGCTGAAACCGGGCGGAATGCCTGTCATCTTGCTGGAGGGCGCTTATGAGTTTGAGCGGGAAACCACTGCGCGCATGATCCGACGCAATGCCTATGGCGCGCTGCTGGCCGGTGCCGCAGGGCAGTTCTTCGGCAATAACCCGATCTGGCATTTCACCGGGCCGGGTGTCTTCACCACCGATCGCAGATGGCAGGAAGCGCTGGACAGTCCGGGCGCCCGGTCGATGACGGTATTGAAGAAACTGTTCGACAGACTGCCATGGCAGCACTTGCGACCTGATTGTGAAAAGCGCATCGCATTGAAGCCGGAAAGCTACGCCTCGTCCCTGCCTGACGGCACGCTGTCGGTCATCTATGGCGACGCGGATGGCTTTGCGGTGGCAAAGGATGTTCTCGGGGAAGGCTGGCAGGCAATCTGGTTCGATCCGGTTTCCGGCATGTTCGCAGATGCAGGCCGACCGAAGGTCGAGGGAACAAATGCAACTTACTGGCCGAAGCAGGCAAAAAACGCCGGTGGCGGAACCGACTGGCTTTTGCTGATCGGCAGTGCCGAACGCCTGCGAGACATCCAAAAGAAGTAGCCGATACGTCCTTTTTCTCCTTTCATAAACGCTTGTCCTAACCGGACATGCCTTCGGTCAGGTCGTCGCTCCTGTGCTCCGCCGTTAACATGCATTTATCAAGGTTTGAGGAGCTGGACATGAAGGTACTGGTTACGGGCAATCAGGGCTATATCGGGTCGGTCATGGTGCCGGTCCTGATCAATGCGGGGCATGACGTGTCCGGCTATGACATTGGCCTTTATGAATATTGTCTTTTTCAGGAAGGCGGCGCGGTGATGAATGTGCCGACCATCCGCAAGGATGTGCGCGATGTGTCGCCGCGCGATCTCGAGGGGTTCGATGCGGTCATTCATCTTGCGGCACTTTCCAACGATCCGCTGGGTAATCTCAACGAGGAACTGACTTACGACATCAATCACCGGGCAAGCGTTGCGATGGCAAAAGCTGCGAAGCAGGCCGGTGTCGGGCGTTTTCTGTTCGCCTCGTCCTGCAGCAATTACGGCATCAGTGACGCCGATCTGATCGATGAGACCGGCGAACTGAAGCCGGTAACGGCCTATGGCCGGTCAAAGGTGCGGGCGGAACAGGAAATCCGGGAGCTGGCCGATGCAAGCTTCTGCCCGGTCTATTTGCGGCCTGCCACGGCCTATGGCGTTTCACCGTTCCTGCGTTTCGATATCGTGCTCAACAATCTGGTGGCATGGGCGGTGACGAAGGGGCTGATCTATCTCAAGTCCGACGGCACTCCCTGGCGACCTATCGTCCATATCCGCGACATTTCCCGCGCCTTCATGGCGGCCATGGAAGCCCCGCGCGAGAAAGTCTGGAACGAGGCTTTCAATGTCGGCTCGACGAAGCATAATTACCGCATCCGCGATATTGCGGAGATCGTTGCCGAGAATGTTCCCGATTGCCGCATCGAATATGCGGAGGATGCGGGGCCGGATACGCGGTCCTATCGCGTCAGTTTTGAAAAGCTGGCGCGGGTGCTGCCGGAAGCCAAACCGGAATGGGATGCCGTTGCCGGCACGCGTGAACTGCTCGCCGCCTATAGCCGCTCGACCCTGACGCTGGAGGAATTCGAGGGGCCGCGCTTCCAGCGCATTGCTCATATCCGCAAGCTGATAGCCGACGGCGTGCTGGATACGGACCTGCGGCGTGTGGAAGAAGAGCTGCAACCGCTACGGGCGACGGCGTGATGGATACGGGGGCGGGCAGAAGCACCGAACGGACCGTTCCATCGTCATCGGACGGGATGGCCATTTACGATCTCGCCGCCCGCCTTTACCCGCTTTGCCGCAGTCTGGCAGGGGATGGCGTGCGCGAAACGCTCGCCATTATCGGGGAGCACCTGCCGCTGACGCTCCATCAGGTGCCGAGTGGTACGCCGCTCTACGACTGGAAAGCGCCGCAGGAATGGATCATTCGCGAGGCCTATATTGCGGATATGAACGGCAATCGCATTGTCGATTTTGCCCGGCATAATCTGCATGTCGTGAATTTCAGCGTGCCCGTGCGTATGCGGATGCCGCTCAGTACGCTGAAGGAGCATATTCATACACTGCCCGATCAGCCCGACCTCATTCCTTACCGCACCTGTTATCATGCGGATGGGTGGGGTTTCTGCATGGCGCATAGGGAATTTCTGGCGATGCAGGACGGTGATTATGACGTCGTGATCGACGCGGAGCGGCGCGACGGTTTTCTGACCTTCGGCGAGTTCGTTCACTGGGGTAAAACCGACGAAACGTTCATCCTGTCAGCCCATCTCTGTCACCCGTCGCTGGCTAACGACAATTGTTCCGGGCTGGCGCTGTTGACCCGTCTCGGCGAAGTGCTGCAATCGCGCCGCACGCGCTTGACCTACCGGTTGCTTTTCGGTCCGGCGACTTTCGGCGCGCTCGCATGGCTCAAGCGGAATGAGGTGCAACTGGACCTTGTCAGCCATGGGCTGGTTCTTTCCTGTGTCGGTGATGCAGGCGGGCCGAACTACAAGCGCAGCCGTCGCGGCGATGCGGAGATTGACCGCATCATGGGCCATGTGCTGGCGGGGCACACCAGTGCTTTGATGCACGATTTCTGGCCTTATGGCTATGACGAGCGCCAGTTCTGTTCGCCGGGATTCAACCTGCCGGTGGGCATGTTCCAGCGCAGCCTTTATGGCACTTTTCCGGAGTATCACACATCGGCTGACAATCTCGATTTCATCCAATCGGAATATCTCGATCAATCTTTCAATATGGTCATGCAGGCCATTGAAATTGCTGAACGAAACTGGCGCCCAATGAACCTTTCTCCAAAGGGAGAACCGCAGCTTGGAAGGCGCGGGCTGTATGGAAGTACGGGCGGCGACACCCGCTCGGCACAAAACGCAATGGCGCTGTTATGGGTGCTCAATCTGGCGGATGGCGAGCATTCCATCCTCGATATGGCAGAGCGTACGAAATTGCCCTTCGCAACCCTTGCGGATGCGGCTGACCGGCTCCGCGATGCAGGCTTGTTGACGGAGACTTAAAGAAGCGGCCAGGCCAGATCCTTGTCTGAGATGACGCTTGGTCTTTTCGGCCAGGGAATGCCGAGCGCCGGGTCGTCATAGCGCAATCCTGTTGCATAATCAGGTGCATAGGGCTTCGAGATCATGTAACGCACGAGGACATCAGGGGTCAGGGTCTGGAAACCATGCGCGCAGCCTTCCGGAATGTAGAGTTGTACGCCGTTTTCAGCTGAAAGCTCTACCCCCGTCCAGCGCCGATAGGTCGGCGATTGCGGGCGCAGATCGACAAGAACGTCCCAGATCACGCCTTGCAGGCAGGTGACGAGCTTCGTCTCCGAATGCGGCTCGCTCTGGTAATGAAGGCCGCGCAACGTTCCTTCCTCGCGGGAGAAAGACAGGCTGTGCTGCGGAAAATGCGTTTCCATCTGCCGTTCGGCGAAGGCGCTTTCGCAATAGACGCGTGTAAACCAGCCGCGCTCGTCTTCAAGCCTTTCCGGCTCGATAGACCAGGCGCCTTCAATATTGAGCGAAGTGAAACGCATGTCGTGCCCCGAATTGTATCAAAGGCATTCTGCCAGTGGGTTTCTCGGACGGTAGAACTTTCTTCGATGCATCCGGACCGGCTTCGGGATGAGGCGACCCTGTCCGAAAGGGGTATGCGGCTAAGCCACCGCCGCCATTGGGCGAAGATCGGGTAACTACGCTTCGTAGTCCATCCGGTGAATATTGCGCCCGATCGTAGGTGCGGCTCGCCCCTGATGACAGTCTCGGCAATTTTTAGACCGCTTAGTAATTTTGGCTATCCGACGCGGATCGGAATTCAACCCCACAGAAGCCCGGCCATATAGGTTCAACAGGCGAGGAATGACGTATGACCATCCAGACGCCGGATATTTCGCGGAGCACGAGCATGGCGCAAGAGCAGACCGGCTGTCGCCTGTGCGGTAAACTACTCAAGCATAATTTTGTCGATCTCGGGATGTCGCCGCCTTGCGAAAGCTTCATCACGGCGGATCGGCTTGACCGTATGGAGCCATATTACCCGCTCTATGCGCTCGTCTGCGACCATTGCTATCTGGTGCAGCTGAAGGAATATTTCTCGCCTGCCGAGATTTTCACGGAATATGCCTATTTCTCATCCTTCGCCACCAGCTGGGTCAGCCATGCGAAAACCTATTGCGACGAGATCACCGAGCGGCTGGAGCTGAATGAAAACAGCTTCGTGGTGGAGATCGCCAGCAATGACGGCTATCTGCTGCAGCATTTTCTGCCGAAGGGCATCCCGATCCTCGGCATCGAACCGGCGGTCAACGTGGCCGAGACCGCCATCGCCAAAGGTGTGCCGACACGTGTGGATTTCTTCGGCGCGACACTGGCCGCCGAGCTGGTCGGCGCGGGACGCAAGGCCGATCTCCTGATCGGTAACAATGTTCTGGCGCAAGTCCCTGACCTCAATGACTTTGTGCGCGGCCTGCAACTGCTTTTGAAGCCGGAAGGCGTGATCACGCTGGAATTTCCGCATCTGGCCAACCTGATCGAGCAGAACCAGTTCGATACGATCTATCACGAGCATTTCTCGTATTTCTCGTTGCTGACGATCCGGTACATGGCGCATCGCCATCACCTCAAGGTCATCGACGTGGAGGAATTGCCGACCCATGGCGGGTCGCTGCGGGTCTATCTTGCGCATAATAGCAGCAAGCGGAAGGCGGGACCGCGTGTCGCTGCGCTCCTGAAGCGCGAAGAGAGTTTCGGTCTCAACGAAATTTCAACCTATGAACAGTTCGCCGAAAAGACCCGCCGCACCAAGCGCGATCTCCTGTCCTTCCTGATCGCCGCCAAGAATGCCGGCAAGCGCATCTGCGGCTACGGCGCGCCGGGCAAGGGAAACACGCTTCTGAACTATTGCGGCATCGGCACGGATTTCCTGGACTTCACGGTCGACCGTAATCCCTACAAGCACGGGCGATTCACGCCGGGCATGCACATCCCGATCTACGATGTATCGGCAATCGACAAGTACCGGCCCGATTACATCCTGATCCTGCCGTGGAACTTCAAGGACGAGATCATCCGGCAGATGCAGCACGTGGTCGAATGGGGCGCGAAGTTCATCATTCCCATCCCGCACGTCACGTTGATCGACCCGGCACTACTCACAGAGGAGCGGTAAGTCATGAAAGTCGTTCTGTTCTGCGGCGGTCTTGGAACCAGAATTCGCGAATATTCGGAGAATATCCCGAAGCCGATGATTCCGCTCGGCCATCAGCCGATCCTGCACCACGTCATGGAATATTACAGCGACTACGGGCATAACGATTTCGTCCTGTGCCTTGGCTACAAGGCCAATGTGGTGAAGGATTTCTTCCTGACCATCCGTCCGCAGACCTTTGCGGATTGCGTGGTTTCGGATGGCGGGCGCAATGTGCAATTGCTGGAGGAAGTGGATCGCGACTGGAGCGTGACGCTGCTCGACACCGGCATCTGGCGCAATATCGGTGAAAGACTATGGAGCGCCCAGTCGCATGTGGCGAATGAGGACATTTTCCTCGCCAATTACAGCGACGGCCTCAGCGATGTAGACCTCGACGACATGACGGAACGCTTCCGCGCCAGCGGCAAGATCGCCTGTTTTCTCGCAGTCCGTCCGCCGTTGACCTATCACCTTGCCGATATTGCCGAAGGCGGCGATGTACGTGCTTTCCGGACGTCGAACACGTCCGACATCTGGATCAATGGCGGCTATTTCCTCTTCCGCAAGGAAATCTTCGATTATATGCGCGAGGGCGAGGAACTGGTGCTTGAACCGTTCGGACGGCTGATCGCTGAAAACCAGTTGATGGCCTATAAATACGAAGGCTTCTGGCGGTCCATGGATACGCTGCGCGACTGGCAGACGCTCGAGGACATGGTTGAAAAGGGCGATATGCCCTGGAAGAGACACAAGGCGGAACGCCGCGCGGCCAATATCGCGATAGCGCTATGATCGATCTGCCTTCGCTCGCAAATCCCGGCCGTCCGCTGCAACTGCTTTGTCTGGGCGCGCATTCTGACGATATCGAGATCGGTTGCGGCGGCACGCTTCTGAGCCTGATCGAGAGCGGCATGCCGCTCCATGTAGAGTGGTGCGTGCTTTCGGGAAATGAGAAAAGGCGGGCGGAGGCGGAAGCTTCCGCCCGCGATTTTCTGCGCGGCATGGATAGTTTCAACATCCATCTGGCCTCTTTCGAGGACAGTTATTTTCCGGCACAGAGCCGCGAAATCAAGCAATGGCTGATCGAGCAGCGCGGGCGAGGGCAGCCGGATATGGTGTTCACCCATCGACATGGCGACGCCCATCAGGATCACCGAACGGTCAACGAACTGACATGGAACCTTTTCCGCGATCAGGTAATCCTGGAATATGAAATTCCGAAATGGGATGGTGATCTGGGCCAGCCCAACGCCTATTCGGCGCTACCGGCTGCGATCATGGACCGCAAGATCGACCTGTTGATGAAGCATTTCGGCACCCAGCGCTCCAAGGACTGGTTCGACGCGGAAACCTTTCGCGGGCTTGCCCGGCTGCGCGGCATGGAATGCCGCGCGCCTGAGACTTATGCCGAGGCTTTCCATGCCCGCAAGCTGCGACTTTTCTAGTTTGCGAGGGGCTTCGCATTGGTGTCGACACGGACGACGACCGACATGCCGGGCGCAAGACGTGCAGCATCCGGCTGATCTTCATCGATGGCGATGCGAACGGAAAGGCGCTGCGTGATCTTGGTGAAGTTGCCCGTGGCGTTATCGGATTTGATCACGCTGAACTCAGAACCGGCGGCAGGCGCGAAGGCTTCGATACGCCCCGTCAGCTCCGCATGGCGCAGCGCATCGACGGTGAATGTGACCGGCTGACCGACCTTCATGCCATAGAGTTGCGTTTCCTTGAAATTGGCCATCACCCATTTGGTCTTCGGGACGATGGAGACGAGCTGCGTTCCCGCCGTCACGTATTGACCGAGCCGCACGCCGACTTCACCAAGCGTGCCATCGCGCGGTGCGATGATACGGGTATTTTGCAGGTCGATCCGCGCCAGCTCGACGGTTGCCTCGGCATTGGCGATATCGGCATTGAGGCTGTCGCGATTGACGATGATGGATTGCAGGTCCTGTTGCGCGACGGCCAACGCAGCTTGAGCTTCCTCGACAGCAGCCTGCGCCTGAAGCAGGGAACCGTGCGCCGTATCCGCAGAACTTTGCGTGGTCACGCCGCGCGGAAGCAATGCTTCCACGCGTTTCGCATTGGCTTCGGCCACCTCAAGCGCGGCTTTCGCGCCGGAAATCTGGGCCTGCCGCGACTGGATCGTCGCTTCCGCCGAACGCTGGCTCTGTTCCGAATTGGCAAGAGCTGCCTTCTTGCTGTTGAGTGTGGCCAGCGCCTGATCCAGCTTCTGCTGATAGCTGCGGTCGTCGATCTCGAACAGGAGGTCGCCCTGCTTCACGGTCTGATAATCGTTGACATTGACCTTGGTGACATAGCCGGCGACCTGCGGGCTGATAACCGTCACCTGTCCGCGGACATAGGCGTTATCAGTGGTTTCGACACTGTGTTTGAAAGGCGGCAACTGCCACGCCCACAGCACCATCAGAACGCCTGCAAGGCCAATGATGAGGGCAAGTCCGCCGCGAATATACTGTTTTCCAACTGACATTTTCAAAGACTCGTGGATTTATCCGGCCGCCGCAACGCTATGGCGGCGGGCCTGTATGTTTTCATAGAGGCGATAAGCGATCAGGCACGCGAGCGAGAGGACCGCAATGACGGAGATCGCGAGAAAGGCATCGTTATAGGACAGCACCGTCGCTTCCTTGGTGACCTGTTGTCCGAGGAGCGCCAGCCCTTCGGCCTTGGTCAGTCCCTGATCGGCAAGCACCTTTGCATAGGTGCCCGACAGTGCCTGAATGCGCTGGGCGACGACGGGATTAGACATGACCAGCTGCTCCACCAGATAGGCGGAATGGTACTTCTCGCGGATCGCGATGAATGTGCCGAATACGGCAGAACCGATGAGCCCGCCTATATTCTGGGTGAAGAGGAAGATGACGATGAAACTCGTCATATAGGTCGGCCCCTGTTTCAGAGCCTTGGTGATGCCCGCAAGCATGGCCGGAGGCAGGAACAGGGCGCCGCCGAATGCGATCAGTGCCTGGCTGAGATAGGCATTGTGCGGGCGGGTGAGATTGGTCGCATGGCTATCCAGAAAGGCGCCGACCGCGATGAAGACCAATGCCAGCCCGAAGATGAGCGATACGCGTTCCAGCTTCATCCACATGCCGCAGGCAATGCCGCCCGCCAGCGAAGCGGCAAGGATGACGAGATAAAGTCCACGGCTCTGGCCATCCTGCAGGCCGAATGCCTGAAAGAGACCGACGGCGCCCGTCGTCTGTTCGGCAAGCACGATGCGAAAGACGAACAGGATCAGCGTGAAGCGCAGAATTTCCGGTGAGAACAGCCAGTGCAGGTTCATCAGCGGCTGCTCGCGGTTGAGTTCGATTGCGGCAGCGCAGGCCAGCGCCGCTATGGAGATTGCAAGGCATACGCCGATCCAAGGCGCTTCAAACCACCAGTAATTCTTTCCCTGAACCAGAACCACCGCGAGAAGGCCGAAGCCGATGGCGATCAGTCCATAGGCGACAAAATCCAGCCAGTGCAGCACCTTGGCGCGGGGTGCCTGTGTCATGGGCAGAATATAGACCACGGCGAAGGCCGCGAGCGACAGGCCGATCTCGACCATATAGAGCTGCTGCCATTGCCCGATATCGAACAGCAATGGCGAGATGACGCGCGCCAGCGGGCCTGCCGCACCCGAACAGGTGAGCGCGAGGCTGAGACCCCAGGTCATCTTTTTGGCGGGTGGAAAGGCTTCCAGCATGTAGAGAAAGCCGATGGTCGAAACCGGTGCTGCGGCCGCGCCCGCAATGAAGCGGATCGGGATCGCAGACCAGATGTCGTAGACAAGCAGATGCAGCAGCGAGGATACGAGAAAGACGGCAATGGCTATTTCCGCAAAGCGGCGCAAACCGAACTGGGTGCGGATCTTGACGAGCAGGATCGTCAGGCTGGCATAGGGAGCCATATAGGCCGCGATAAGCCACGAGGTTTCCGTCAGTGTTGCGCCGAGCGCTCCTTGAATCTGTTGCGTGTTGGCCGAGATGAAATACATGCTGAGACCGCGCGTCGACCACATGAGGATCGACGCGGCGATGTAGATGGCAGACATGTAAACCGGCATGTGCGCGGCGGCGGGCGCCGCAGCGGGTTGCTCTGCCGGGGAGGTCTCATCTGACTGGCTGTCTTTGTTTTCTTCCGGCATGTTTTTAGCGGTCTTTATCCGCAAGCGTCGTCTCGACCGTCTGGCTGATTTCCTGAAGCACCGAGAGCGCCGCTTCCAGCGTGGGCCTGTCGATGCGTTGCAAAAGGTCCGACCGGATGCTGCGGGTGATTTCCTGCAGCTCGCGCACCTGTGACTGTGCTTCGTCGGTCAGCTCGATACGTTTCGCGCGACGGTCGCCTTCAACCGCAGCACGATAGATCAATCCCTGTTTTTCAAGGCCATCCAGAAGGCGCACCACCGAAGGATGCTCGATTTCCAGAGCATCCGCCAGCTCGCGCTGGTTCCAGTCGCGCGGCTGGGCAAGAAGCAGCAGCAGGCGGGCGCGCGCCAGCGTCAGCCCGCGTTCGCGGACGCGGGAATCAAACAGGTTGCGCATTTTGCGCGCGGCCGTGGAGAGCTCCATCGTGAAGGCCGCTTCAAGATCGGTATTTGAGTGAGACATTTGTATAGCTATCTATTATGTGTATAGCTATACATATATTAATTCCGGTCTGCTAATCAATGGGACTTGCTCCTCGAAAAGGAGAAAAGAAAAAATAATTTTGCCGTTTCGGGAATAAACCGGGGCGGACGATTGTCTTACCCCATATCGCATGTCGCGATTGGAACCCTGTGAGGCAGATCATGAAAACGTTTGGTTTTGTGTCCGTACCGGCAATCGCAGCCGTGGCGGCGTCCGCTGCTCTGGCAGCGCCATCCGTCAAGACGATGGAAAGCTCGAAGGGGCAGGTTCTGGCTGGTGCCAAGGACATGACGCTCTATACTTTCGACAAGGATAGCAAGGGCGAATCCAACTGCTATGATACTTGTGCGAAAAACTGGCCGCCATTCAAGGCGATGAAGGGGGCAAAGGCTTCCGGCGCATATACGCTGGTCAAGCGCAAGGATGGCAGCGAACAATGGGCAAAAGACGGAATGCCGCTTTATTACTGGGTGAAGGACAAGAAGCCCGGCGATGTAACCGGAGACGGTGTTAATGGGGTCTGGCACGTCGCAAAGCCATGAGGCCGATGTGAGCCATCCCGCTCCAGAAACTTTCGAGGGCCAGCTTCTGGCCCTCCTGCCGGTCATGCGGCGCTATTCGCGCAGTCTTGCGAAGTCCGATGCCGAAGGCGAGGACCTCCTGCAGGACTGTGTGGCCAGAGCGCTGGCCCGTCGCGGCCAGTGGCGCGGCCTCAATCTGCGCGGGTGGGTACTCACGATAATGACCAACCTTTATCGCAATGGCCATAAAAGCCGCGCGCGCACCCGGCACGAAACGCTGGACGCTGCGGAAAATGTCAGTGTCACGGCCTCCCAAACCGATCCATTCCAGTTGCAGCAGCTGGAAGAAGCGATAAACACCCTGCCGGAAGATAACCGCGCCGTGCTGATGCTCATCGTCGTCGAAGGCTATAGCTATGGCGAGGCGGCGGAAATGCTGGGCATACCTTTGGGGACCGTCATGTCGCGGCTGTCGCGAGCGCGCCATCGCCTTGCAGAACATTTGAACGGCTCAAATATCGTAACGCTTCGGAGAAACCGATGACAGACCGCAATTCTCCCATAACCGAAGCGGAACTGCACGCCTTTGTCGACGGGCAATTATCTGAACAAGAGCATATTCGCATTGCCGGGCTTCTTGACGACAACTCCGAACAGGCGGCGCTCGCGGATGAATGGCGCAGGCAGAACGAGGGCATCAGGCAACTTTTTTCCGGCTATGAAGAGGCGAAAAACGACGATGCCGGAATGATCCGGCAGGCGGGAAATCGCCAGTCGCGAACCTACCGGGGAGCCGTTGCCGCGGCTGTTCTCGCGGCTTTGCTTGTCGGCGGCGCGGCCGGCTTTGCAGGTTCGCGCCTGCTTGCGGAAAATGCACCGCAACTCGCCAGCGCGCAGACTCTGCCGGAGCAGGCTCAAGCCGCTTATCTTATCTATGCCAGCGAAGTGCGGCATCCGGTCGAGGTTTTTTCCAATGAAGAAGCGCATCTGGCGGCATGGCTTGGCAAAAGGCTCGACATAGCCGACCTTCGGCTACCCGATCTCCGCTCGCTCGGCTTTCAGCTTGTCGGCGGACGCCTTTTGCCGGTCGGCGGCAAGGCGGGCGCTTTCTTTTTGTATGAAGATGCGACAGGAAAACGGCTTTCGGTGATCGTCGGGCGCAATCCGGATAACCGCGACACGAGCTTCCGTTTTGCCTCGAGCGACGGCGTCGAAACCTTCTACTGGATCGACAACGATCTTGGTTATGCGGTGAGCGGCGAGATATCGCGCGACCGGCTGCGACAGGTGGCGGAAGAATGCTATCGCCAGTTTCCGGGCTGAACCGCTTTATCGATAATCGCTGAAAGCGTGCACCATCGCATCTCTGGAGCTGCCGCTGGCGATCAGTGCGGCAAGCAGAATGCGGGCCTGACCGGGACGAAGCGTGTGCGCATGGATGGCACCCGCTTCGGCAAGGTCGTATCCGCCGCCGCCGCCGCCATAACCGGGGACCAGCAAGCCTTCCGGCACGCGGCTTGAAACCACAACCGGAATATCGCGGCGCGAACACGCACGGACCGCTTCGACAACGCAAGGCGTGGCATTGCCCGAACCGAGCGCCGCAAGCACGATGCCGCTGGCGCCGGCTGTTATGCTCGCTTCGATGTGGAGGGCGTCGCAGCCCGGATAGATGGCTACCATGTCGATGCGCCGATCGCCGACAGGGGCAGGAAGCACCGGGTTTTGGACAAGGGCCGGACGGGCGGAGCGGAAGGCATCGGCATTGTCGCTGCTGAATTTATAGGCTCCCCAAGCCGGGACGATGCGTCCGCCGAAGGCGATCTGGACACCTTTTTCCGCATTGGCCGGATCGCAGGCAAGGCGAATGGCGGTGGCGATATTTTCCGGGCCGTCCGCGTCGGGGTGATCGGCGGTAAACTGCGCGCCGGTAAAAATTACCGGCTTGCCGATGCGACACTGCAACTGCACCAGCAGCGCCGTTTCTTCCATCGCGTCGGTTCCATGCAGGACGATGATGCCATCGATTTCACCGTCCTTCATTCCGGCGTCAACGGCATTGCTGACGCGCTGCATGTCGGAGAGCGTAAGGATCGCTGAATCCTTCGCCATCAGGTTGACGGGACGAAGCTTCGCTTCGAGACCCGGAACCAGCCCAGCCAGGTCCTCACCCGACAGGACCGGTGCGCTTGCTCCGTTCTCCCCGCGCTTGCTGGCGATGGTGCCGCCAGTGGTGATCAGCGCTATGGAGGGCGTTGCAAGCGTCATATTCCCGAATCCTCTTACTTACCGCGGATGCTGGCGTCTACAGCACGTTCGGCGGCAAGTCGATGGATGCGTTCACGCATCAGATACCAGCCGAGGATGAGGGCAGGGCCGATGATCGCCAGCGAAGCAATCGTCGAAGTGCCGACCGGATAATCAAGCGCCATCAGGACGAGCACGCCGAGCAGAAATGCGAGCGTGAGGATGCCCGTATAGGGCGCGCCGAACATGCGGAAATCCGGGCGCACGATCTCGCCACGACGCGCAAGATGCCACAGTTTCAACTGGCACAGGACAATCACGCCCCATGCCGTAATGATGCCAAGCGCAGAGAGATTGAGCGCGATTTCAAACGCTTCCGCGGGCACGACGGCATTGAGAATGACGCCGATGACGGTGACGACGGCGGTCACGGCGATGCCCATATAGGGAACGCCGTTCTTGTTCATTCTAGCCAGGGACGCCGGTGCCGAGCCGGAGATCGCCATGGAATGCAGGATGCGGCCTGTGGAATAGAGCCCGGCATTCAGCGACGACAGAACCGCGGTGAGAACAACCAGGTTCATGATGATATCCGCCCCTTCGACACCGATCTTGCCGAAGAAGGTCACAAACGGGCTCTCGCCTGCGGAATAGGCCGTATAGGGCAGGAGCAGCGACAACAGCAGAACCGAACCGACGTAAAAGACGAGCAGGCGGAAGACCACGGTGCGGATCGCGCGAGGCATGACCTTGCGCGGGTCTTCGGTTTCGCCAGCCGTGGTGCCCAGCAACTCGATGGATGCATAGGCAAACACAACGCCCTGTATGATGATGAAGGCAGGCAATATGCCGTTCGGGAACAGGCCGCCGCTATCGGTGATGATGCTGAAGCCCGCCGGATGACCGTCAATCGGCGTTCCGGTCACGACGAAATAAATGCCGACCACCAGAAACGTCACCAGCGCGATGACCTTGACGAGACTGAACCAGAATTCCAGTTCGCCGAACACCTTCACGGACATGAGGTTCATCGACAGCACGATGACAAGCGCTGTCAGCGCGAATATCCACTGGTCGATGCCTTGCAGCCAAGGCACGTAGTGCTTGAAGAAGTTCATGTAGAGCGCGACCGCAGTCACGTCAGCCACCGACGTCATCGCCCAGTTGAGCCAGTACATCCACCCTGCCACGAAAGCCAGCTTCTCGCCGTAGAACTCGCGGGCATAGGAGACGAACGAGCCGGAGCTGGGACGATGCATGATGAGTTCGCCGAGCGCACGCAGCACCAGAAACGCAAAGAAGCCGCACAGTGCGTAGACGAAGACCAGAGCCGGACCCGCCAGCGCCAGACGTCCGCCCGCGCCGAGGAACAGCCCGGTTCCGATTGCGCCGCCGATGGCGATCATCTGGATCTGCCTCGGTCTCAGGGCCTTGTGATAGCCGCGATCCTCTTCAATGAACACTTCGCGTTCGGCCGGGGTGGCTTTCATGGTTTCAGTCGGCATCGCTCCTCCCTGAGAGCACGGGTTGCTGGGGGCGACCATGGGCGTGCAAGGCCAATTAGGGCGCGCCGCTGGCCATTCAATGAGGGATGAAATTCATCCCCTTCTGACAAGTTATTCTGTAAAGCTGCATGACAGGTTTTGGGTGCGGTTTAACGCATATCGGAGAACCTGCGTCAAGTATTGAGCTTCAACTCACGGGGCCCATGTGCGTTGCAGAAAATCTCTCAGCGGAGAAAAAACCAGCAGGAAGAAAGTGTTATCGGCCTGTGCTGAAATGGCGTGAAAGCACCGTGACGGCCCGGTTCAGCACGAATGGCGAGCTCAATCCTGTGGAAATATTTGGAGGCTCGATTGGCCCTAGACCTCATCCTTGCCGATGATGGTCGTAACGGCGGTCTTGACCTTGCTCAGATGCGCTTCCATCGCAGCGCGGGCTTCGGCGTCCGACCCGGCCTCGATGGCTTTGGCGATACGGCGATGCTCGACATTCGATGCTTCGCGGCGACCGGACATCAGATTGACGAGTTCGGATTGCTGGATAAGCGCCTCGCGTGCATCGGCCACGATCTTTGTAAAGACCGTGTTTCCGGAGGCTTCGGCAATGGCGCAATGGAACTCGGAATCCAGCAACTCCCATTTATGGGGATCTGTTTGCCTGTCCATCTTGTCGCAAAGTTCCAGCAGAAGGGCTAATTGCCCGGCGTTGCGGCGTAGCGCCGCCCAGCCTGCCGCTGGCACTTCGATGAAGGGGCGCGCCTCGATCAGATCGCGGGCCGAATAACCGCCATAGTTCAGTTCCGTCGCAGGGACTGTGTTCAGGACATAGGTGCCGCTGCCCGTTCGGGTGTGGGTAAGGCCCAGCGTCTGCAGCGACCGCAAGGCTTCCCGCACGATCGGACGGCTGACACCGAACCGGCCTGCAAGCCGGGCTTCCGAGGGCAGGCGGGTGCCGATGGCGAGGCGACCCGACGTAATGGCGGTGCGAATATCGTCGAATACGACTTCCGCGGCGTTCTTTCGTGTGATCGGATGGGTGTCCGATAGCCAATCGGCCAGCTCGCTCATGTTCGCACCTCCGTCAACTGCCTCGCTCCTGTCTGGCAGCTAGGCAATTTCCAGAAGGATATCAATCCCAAACTGGTTCATAAAGGCCGGATCGGCGGATACAAAAAGCCCTGCGGTCCGTTCGGATCGCAGGGCTTTGGTCTGGAAAATGTCAGGCAGCCGTGGCGGCTGTGTTCAACTTGTTGGCCGACAGGATGCTGATGAACGCCGCACCGTAAGCCGTGAGCGGCGCCATCTTTGCAAGCGCGCTTGCAATGGCATCGTGGTGGCTCAATTCTTCCTCGGAATCGTGGCGGAAGGATACGCAGACAGTTTCGCCATCTTCACCGATGAATTCGACCTGATAGGAATTTTCCTTGCCGCACCTTTTGACCAGAGCATCAACGATTTGCATGCATTTATTCTCCTTCCGAGCCGCATGAACGCGCCGCAACGGATATGGTTCCATGCAATTTTATCTTTTTGCCTGCCGTCAGTTTCGCCTTGACAGTCGGGCTGCGCCCAGCGCGGCTGCGAAAGCAAGGGCGAGCATGACGAAGGTGAATTCGGCGACCGCGGACCATCCGTCGGCAATCCAGAAATAGCCGCCCGCCGCACCCGCGACGCTGGAGCCCAGATAATAGGCGAGCAGATATAGCGACGATGCGTGCCCCTTGGTCTGGAGCGCCAGCCTTCCAACGAGTGCACTGGCGACGGAATGGCTGACGAAGAAGCCTACAGTGACAAGGATGATACCGGCGACAATGACGGGTAGCGGCGCAAACAGGGTTAGAAGACAGCCCGCAGCCTGCACGGCAAGGCCGATGGGAAGAACGGTGAAATAGCCGAGCCTGTCGCCCATTTTGCCGGCAAGCCACGAAGCTGCAATGCCGAACAGGTAGACTGTGAAAATAGCGCCGAGTGCCGTCTGGCTGAGGCTGTAAGGCGCCGCGACGAGGCGGAAACCGATATAGTTGTAAATGGTGACGAACGAGCCCATCACCAGAAAGCCGATGGCAAAAAGCAGTGGCAGGGCAGGATTGCGGATGTGGCCGATCCACGCGCCCAGGTGAAATCGTGCATTGAAACCAGCTTGCGGGACGAAGTTCTGCGATGGGGGCAGAAGGAGAAGGAAGCCGATGGATGCTGCAAGCCCCAGCAGGCCCATGCCCGCCAGCCCGACGCGCCATGAGAAATATTCCGCAAGCGTTCCGGCAATGACGCGTCCTGCCATGCCTCCGAATGCGTTCCCGGCAATATAGAGCCCCATCGATGCGCCCAGGCCGCGCGGGTCGATTTCTTCCGCCAGATAGGTCATGGCGACCGCAGGGACGCCACCGAGCAACAAACCCTGCAAGCCGCGAATGACCAGCAGCATGTGCCAGTCCGGCACGCTTGCGCTGGCTATCGTGCAGAGCGCGGAGCCAAGAAGCGAGACGAACATCAGCGTCTTGCGTCCGAAGCGTTCGGATACGGCAGCGGCGCAGAAGATTGCAAAAGCGAGAAAACCCGTTGAAACGGATAGTGACAGCGAACTGGCCGCAGGCGTGATGTTAAAATCATGCGCGAAAAGCGGCATCAGCGGCTGCACGCAATAAAGCAGCGAAAAGGTCGCGAAGCCTGACAGGAACAGTGCGATGCTCGCATTGCGAAACGCCGGTGTACCCTTGGTGAGGTAGTGTTTTTGTTCGGGCGCCGCTGGAGCTGGAACGAGCTTGAGCTGGCTTTCCTGTGTTCTGACGCTGTCGAGACTGCGTTCTGCGAGGCGGGACATGACTTTGCCTTTTCAAATCCTCCCGCATTTTGATCTAGTCAAATGGGCTTCATTTGTCCAATATATGAAAGTAACGATTGCAATAGCTTTTGGGTATGGTGATGGAGCTGCGTCATCTGCGTTATTTTCTGGCGGTTGCCGAAGAAGGCAATTTTACCCGGGCGGCTGCGAAGCTTGGGATTGGCCAGCCGCCGCTCAGCCAGCAGATACGCGATCTTGAAAACGAGATCGGCGTGGCGCTGTTTCATCGCGTGCCGCACGGTGCAGAACTGACGGCGGCAGGCACGGCTTTTCTAGATGAAGCGAAAGCTTCTCTTGCCGCCGCAGAGAAAGCAAGGCTTGCGGCGCAAGGGGCGGCCCGTGGGGAAACCGGCAGGCTTGCATTGGGTTTCACCGCGTCGTCCGCGTTCAATCCGGCTGTCAGCGGTACGATCCGCAAGTTTCGGGCCAGATGGCCCGATGTCCGGCTGACGTTGACGGAGATGAACAGCCATCTTCTGATGCAGAGCCTGATGCGGGGGGAAGTGGACGCAGCCTTTATCCGTCCCGGTCTGGAAAACCCCAAGGATGTGCGTATGAAGCGGCTGGCGGACGAGCCGATGATGATCGCCCTGCCAAGTCATCATCCGCTTGCGGTTCATCCGAAGCTGCCGATTTCAGCCTTGACAAACGAGGCATTCGTGCTTTTCCCGCGCATTGTCGGGCTTAGCCTTTACGATGATGTGGTCGAGGCCTGCCGGAACGCTGGTTTTGAGATGATCGTGGCGCAGGAAGCGCCGCAGATGCCGTCCGTCGTCAATCTGGTCGCGGCTGATCTCGGCGTTTCAATCGTCCCTGCTGCGATTGCGCAGATCAAGCTCGCTGGCGTCACTTACAGACCGATCGAAGGGGAGCCACTTGTGGCTCGGCTCGGCCTGGTGTCGATGAAGAACAACCGGTCGCCGCTGATCGACAACCTGACAAGTCTGCTGCCGGATCAGCGATCCACATAACGCGAAAGTGGCTTGAAGCGGTCTCGGCGTTGACCGTCACATTCGGGCATGTATGATTGCTCAAGCGGCGACATGCCTGGGAGGGGACGCTGCCTTTCCATCCATAGGATTACCGTAGGCGAGGGCCGGTGGCCGCAAGCCGAACGGTCGAATTTTGCCCTATCCCGTCCGAATGGAGATTTTCGTGAAACGACTTCTGATTACCGGTGCTGCGGGTGGACTGGGACGCGTGATGCGCGAAAAGCTGGTGGGGCAAGCGGAACTGCTGCGCCTTTCCGATGTTGTCGATATGGGAGAAGCCAGCCCCAATGAAGAGCTTGTTCAGTGCGACCTTGGCGATCTGAACGCGGTCATGCGCCTCGTTGAAGGCTGCGACGGCATCCTGCATCTTGGCGGCATTTCCACCGAGGCGTCTTTCAGCAAGATACTCAACGCGAATATCGTCGGGATGTATAATCTCTACGAAGCGGCTCGGGCGCATGGCCATCCGCGCATCATTTTCGCCAGCTCCAACCACACGATCGGTTTCTACCGGCAGGACGAATATATCGACGCAAAGGCACCCACGCGCCCGGATGGCCTCTACGGCGTTTCAAAGTGTTTCGGCGAGTCCCTTGCCAGCATGTATCACGACAAGTTCGGGCAGGAGACGGCAATCGTGCGCATCGGTTCCTGTTTTGAGGAGCCGCGCAATCATCGCATGCTCTCCACCTGGATGTCCTATGACGATTTTGCCAGCCTGATCGAGTGCGTTTTCCGGGCACCGATGCTGGGATGCCCGGTCATATGGGGCGTTTCCAACAACGATTCGATGTGGTGGGATAACAGCCATGCCCGTTTTCTCGGCTGGCATCCGAAGGACAACGCCGAACGCTTCCGCGCCGAACTGGAAAAGACGACACCGCGGCCTGCGCCGGATTCGGCGCTCGCGGTCTATCAGGGCGGTGCATTTGTTGATGAGCCTGTCCATCAGGACGACTGACGGAGTTTTGTGCGAGGCACGATGATGAGATAGAGCACATATTTTGCTTTACGTACCTCAAAACGAAGGCTAATCTTTTTATCGTGATGCTTTGGGAGGAGTTCACGTGCAGCCAGAAGTTTCAGACAAAAGCATATTTGAGAAGCGTCAGTTGCGGCGTGCCGCCGTGGACGGCTGCCAATGAGCGCACCGGAAGAGGATGGCAGGCCTGCGCTGCTGGAGGCCGTGTCGCTTTCCAAATCATTCGGCCCTGTTCAGGTTCTGAAAAATATTGATCTGCGCATTTTCGGCGGCGAAGTTCATGCGATCATCGGTGAGAACGGCGCGGGCAAATCGACCCTGATGAAGCTGCTGGCGGGCAATGAACGCCCGACGGGCGGAGAAATCCGCATGGATGGCAAGCCGGTGTCCTTCTCGGGGCCGGTTGAGGCCGAAGCGCACGGCATCGTGCTGGTCCATCAGGAAATTCTGCTTGCACCTGATCTGACCGTCGCGCAGAACATCTATCTCGGTCGCGAGCTTCATCGTGGGCTGGTTGTCGATGACAAATCTATGCGCGAAGGCGCGCGCAAGGCAATCCGTGATCTTGGTGCCGATATCGATCCCGATGCGGTTGTCGGTTCACTGTCGATTGCGCAGCGCCAACTGGTGCAGATTGCCCGTGTTCTGCTGGTGCCGCATCGCGTGGTGATTTTCGACGAACCGACCGCTTCTCTAACGCCTTTCGAGACGGAAGCGCTGCTGAAAGTCATTCGCGATATTCGCGCGAAGGGCGTCGCTGTCCTTTACATCTCTCACCGCCTTCCGGAAGTGAAGGAAATATCCGATCGTGTGACCGTGCTTCGCGATGGCAAGCTTGTTTCTGCGCATCTGGCCTCGGAATTGCAGCCGTCTGATATGGCGCGCCTGATGGTCGGACGCGACGTCGCAAAGCTCTATCCCGACCGCGCAAGCCAGCATGACAACGCTGCCATTCTGGAAATCGAGCATTTCAGTGTTCCCGGATATGTTCAGGATGCGAGCTTTCACCTCAATCGGGGCGAAATACTCGGCATTGCCGGTCTGGTCGGTGCGGGACGCACGGAACTGATGGAAGGTATCGTCGGTCTGCGACCGGGCAAGGGCGACGCGCGCCATAATGGCAAGCCGGTACATTTCCGCAATGCGCATGAAAGCCAGAAGGCTGGAATTGTTTATCTCAGCGAAGACCGGAAGGGCAAGGGGCTGCTGCTGACCAAAGACCTCGGCGTCAATCTCACTCTTGCTTCATTGAAGAAATTCGTGAGCGGGCTGCAGATAGACCGCAACAGGGAACGCACCGCGCTGGATGATGCAATCCGCGAGTTCGATATTCGTACTGGCCGCAAGGACATTCTGGCTGGTCAGCTCTCGGGCGGAAACCAGCAGAAGCTGCTGCTCGCCAAGATGATGATGCTCGATCCATCCATCGTCATCATCGATGAACCGACGCGCGGCATCGATGTCGGCACGAAGGAGCAGATTTATCAGTTCATCGCTAATCTGGCCGATGAGGGGAAATCGATCATCGTTGTTTCGTCGGAAATGCCGGAGCTTATCGGCATCTGCGACCGCATTGTCGTGATGCGGGAAGGGCGGATTGCCGGTGAGGTAACAGGCGAGCGCATGACGGAACATGACATCGTCGTGCTTGCAACCGGCGTTGAAGCCGAAAACGCCGCATAAAAACAATAAAGTGGGAAGTAGATGACACAGGTTGCGACTGACAAAAGCAGGGTGCCGAGGACATCCAAGGATTGGGACTTGCGGGCAATTGCCCCGTTCATTGCGCTCGCCTTGCTGCTTGTTCTGGGCACGATTGCCAACCCGAACTTCATCGGGATCGATAATCTTCTCAATGTCGCAACGCGCAGTGCTTTCATCGCCATTATCGCGCTTGGTGCCACTTATGTGATTTCGTCCGGCGGGCTCGACCTGTCGGTGGGCGCAATGGTAGCATTCGTCGCCAGCATCATGATCCTCTTCATGAATAGCGGCGTGATTGCCGATCCGGTGATGATGCTGATTGCCGCCGTCATGCTTGCGCTGATTGTCGGTGCGGCCTGTGGCCTTTTGAACGGGTTGATTACGACGGTTGGCGGCATTGAGCCTTTTATTGCCACGCTTGGCACGATGGGTATTTATCGTGGTCTCACCACATGGCTGTCGCAGGGCGGCGCGATCACCTTGCGCAACCCGGACATTCAGGCGCTTTACCGCCCGGCCTATTTCGGCTCCGTACTGGGGGTGCCAGTGCCGGTGATCGTGATTTTCGTGACGGCAGCGCTTGCAGCATTCGTGCTCTACCGGACACGCTATGGCCGCCATGTCATCGCAGTCGGATCGAATGAGGATGTGGCGCGCTATTCCGGCATCTCGGTCAAGAAGGTACGCACCATTGCCTTCATCATTCAGGGCCTTTGCGTCGCCGTTGCCGTGCTTCTTTACGTGCCGCGTCTGGGCTCCACTTCAGCTACGACCGGCCTGATGTGGGAACTGCAAGCGATCACCGCCGTCGTTGTCGGCGGCACGGCGCTGCGCGGTGGCGTGGGGCGTATCTGGGGCACGATCTGCGGAGCATTCATTCTGGAGATCATCGGCAATATCATGCTGCTGTCAAACTTCGTCAGCGAATATCTGCTGGGGGCCATTCAGGGCGCGATCATCATCATCGCCATGCTGGTGCAGCGTTCGCTGTCGCGGCGATGAAATTACGGTTTTTGGCGGGATTGGTGGGGCGATTCCAGCCAGAGAGGAATGAGAGCCCCGCGTTTACTGGGAGGAAGACTATGCGAGGGAATTTGATGAAGCTTGCTTTCGCCGCCTTGACGGCGGGCGCGCTGGCCTTTGGCGGCGCGGCAAGCGCACAGGACAAGAAGGTGACGATCGGCGTGTCGATCCCGGCTGCCGATCATGGCTGGACGGCGGGTGTCGTCTATCACGCCGAACGCGTGGCGAAGTTGCTGATGGATGAACATCCGGGCCTCAACGTCATCGTGAAGACATCGCCCGATGCCGCATCGCAGGCCAATGCCTTGCAGGATCTGGCCGTACAGGGCCTCGACGGGCTGGTCGTCCTGCCGACCGATCCCGATCCGCTCGTCAACGCCATCAAGGAGATCAAGGACAAGGGAACCTTTGTCGCTCTGGTTGACCGCGCGCCGAGCAGCAACGACAACACCATCCGCGACCTCTATGTGGCCGGCAACAATCCGGCGCTCGGACAGGTGGCTGGCGAATATATCAAGAAGACCACGTCCGACGCACAGGTCGTCGTCATTCGCGGCCTGCCGATCCCGATTGATCAGCAGCGCCAGGATGGTTTCGACAAGGGTATCGAAGGCTCCAACGTGAAGGTTCTGGACCGGCAGTATGGCAACTGGAACCGCGACGATGCCTTCCGCGTCATGCAGGATTTCCTGACCAAATATCCGAAGATCGATGTGGTCTGGTGTCAGGATGACGACATGGCTGTCGGCGTTCTCGAAGCCATCAAGCAGGCGAACCGCTCCGACATTCAGTATGTCGTGGGTGGTGCAGGCTCCAAGGACATGATCAAGAAGGTCATGGATGGCGACAAGCTTGTGCCGGTCGACGTTCTCTATCCGCCAGCGATGGTGTCCACGGCAATGCAGCTTGCCGCCGGTCATTTCTATGACCAGATTCCGGTGAGCGGCAATTACATTCTCGATGCGACGCTCGTCACGAAGGATAACGCCAAGGACTTCTATTTCCCGGATTCGCCGTTCTAAGGTGATCAAATACCGTGCGCCTGCGGGAGCGGGCGCACGGCTTTTCTTTTTCAATCCCGATATGCAGCGCGAAGCGCGCTCTCAAATTGCTCGATGCCGGTCGATGGCGGGGTCCGAGCATATTCAGGAGAAATTTGATGAAGACGATCAAGGGGCCAGGCATTTTTCTCGGGCAGTTCGCAGGCGACGAAGCGCCGTTCAACACGTGGGATGGCATCACCAAATGGGCCGCCGAAAAAGGCTATGCCGGGGTGCAGGTTCCTACATGGGCGAGCCAGCTGATCGATCTGAAAAAGGCTGCTGAATCGAAGGATTATTGCGACGAGTTTGCCGGTGTGGCGCGCCAGAACGGCGTTGAAGTCACGGAGCTTTCGACGCACTTGCAGGGGCAACTCGTTGCCGTCCATCCCGCCTATGACGAAGCTTTCGACGGTTTCGCGGTGCCGGAAGTGCGGGGAAACCCCAAGGCGCGCCAGCAATGGGCGGTCGAACAGGTGAAGATGGCGATCCGCGCATCGCGCAATCTCGGCATCGGTGCTCACGCGACCTTCTCGGGCGCACTTGCCTGGCCGTTCGTCTATCCGTGGCCGCAGCGGCCCGCCGGTCTGGTGGAAACGGCATTTGAAGAACTGGCGAGACGCTGGAAGCCGATCCTTGATCATGCCGACGAACACGGCGTCGATATTTGCTATGAAATCCATCCGGGCGAAGACCTGCACGATGGCGTGACCTTCGAGATGTTTCTGGAGCAGGTCAAAAATCATCCGCGGGCCAACATGCTTTACGACCCGTCGCATTATGTCCTGCAATGCCTCGATTATCTCGACAATATCGACATCTACAAGGACCGCATCAAGATGTTCCACGTCAAGGATGCGGAGTTCAATCCGACCGGACGACAGGGGGTCTATGGCGGCTATCAGGGCTGGGTGAACCGCGCGGGCCGCTTCCGTTCGCTGGGCGACGGTCAGGTTGATTTCGGCGCGGTGTTTTCCAAAATGGCCGCGAACGACTTTGACGGCTGGGCCGTGGTCGAATGGGAATGCGCGCTGAAGCATCCCGAAGATGGAGCGCGCGAAGGCGCGGAGTTCGTCAAGGCGCACATCATCCGCGTCACCGACAAGGCATTTGACGATTTCGCATCCGGCGGCACCGATGACGCCGCCAACCGACGTATGCTTGGATTATGAGGACGCAATGACCATCGAAGCTAAAACTACGGAAACTGCTGCTCCCCGTATCCGCCTCGGCATGGTGGGCGGTGGGGCTGGCGCGTTTATCGGCGGCGTGCACCGCATGGCGGCGCGCCTCGACAACCGGTTTGAACTGGTGGCAGGTGCCTTGTCCTCGTCAGCGGAAAAGGCGCAGGCATCGGGGCGGGAACTGGGGCTGGCCGAAGATCGCATCTATTCCAGCTACAAGGACATGGCGATCCGCGAGGCGCGGCTGAAAAACGGGGTTGAGGCCGTTTCCATCGTGACGCCGAACCATGTGCATTATGACGCCGCCAAGGAGTTTTTGCGACGCGGTATCCATGTCATCTGCGACAAGCCGCTGACCTCGACACTTGCCGATGCGAAGAAGCTGAAGAAGGTTGCCGACGAAAGCGGTGCCTTGTTCGTCCTGACGCATAATTATACCGGCTATCCGATGGTGCGGCAGGCGCGCGAAATGATCGCCAAAGGCGAACTTGGCGATCTTCGCGTCGTGCAGGTGGAATATGCGCAGGACTGGCTCACCGAAGCGGTTGAAGCGACCGGCGCCAAGGGCGCTGTCTGGCGCACCGATCCGGCGCAATCCGGACTTGGCGGCGCGACCGGCGATATCGGCACACACGCCTTCAATCTCGCCTCCTTCGTGACCGGCCTCACGCTCGATAGCCTCGCCGCTGACCTCGACAGTTTTGTCGAAGGACGTCGCTTGGACGATAATGCGCATGTGATGCTGCGTTTTGCAGGCGGCGCAAAGGGCATGCTCTGGTGCAGCCAGGTTGCGCCGGGCAATGAGAATGCGCTGCGCCTGCGCGTCTATGGCACAAAGGGCGGCATCGAATGGGCGCAGGAAGACCCGAATTATCTCTGGTTCACGCCTTTTGGCGAACAGAAGCGGCTTATCACGCGGGGCGGTGCCGGTGTGGGTTCCGCCGCTGCTCGCGTGACCCGCGTACCGGCTGGACACCCGGAGGGTTATCTGGAGGCTTTTGCCACGATCTATTCGGAAGCGGCCAATGCCATTGAGGCCCATCGGAACGGCAAGAAGCCGGACAGCGCCGTGATCTATCCGACCGTCGATGACGGCTTGAAGGGCGTTGCTTTCATCGATGCCTGTGTGCGCTCGTCACAGAAGAATGGCGGCTGGGTCAAGCTTTAGAAATTGATAGGGAATCAAAAAGGGCGCCGTTGGCGCCCTTTTTGTGTCTGACAATTTATTGGTATCAAACGTAACGATTGACGATATTTTCGAGATATTCCTGACGGCCGGATTTCGGTTGCGGATTGATGTCCTTCGCTTCGACTTCAGCCGTGATCTGATCCAGCGATAGATCGGTCAAAAGCTTCTTGCCGAAATCGCCATTCCAGCCTCCATAACGCTCATCAAGCGGCTGGGACAACGCGCCGTCCTCCAGCATTCCGGCGGCGGCTTTCAGCCCGCGCGCACAGCAATCCATGCCGCCGATATGGCCGATCAGCAGATCCTGCGGATCGAGCGACTGACGGCGCAGCTTGGCGTCGAAATTGGTGCCGCCGGTCGTGAAGCCGCCTGCAAGTAGGACCTGATAATAGGCAAGCGCCATTTCCGGCACATTGTTCGGGAATTGGTCCGTGTCCCAGCCTGACTGATAGTCATTGCGGTTCATGTCGATGGAACCGAAAATGCCGAGTGTGCGGGCAAGCGCCAGTTCATGCTCGAAGGAATGTCCGGCCAGAATGGCGTGGCCCTGCTCGATATTGACCTTGACCTCGTTTTCGAGCCCGTAGCGCTTAAGGAAGCCATAGACCGTGGCGACGTCGTAATCGTACTGATGCTTGGTTGGCTCCTGCGGCTTCGGTTCGATCAGGATCGTGCCCTTGAAGCCGATCTTGTGCTTGTATTCGACCACCAGATTGAGGAACCGCCCCATCTGGTCGAGTTCCCGTCCAAGATCGGTGTTGAGCAGCGTTTCATAGCCTTCGCGGCCACCCCACAGCACATAGTTCTCGCCGCCAAGCCGTTTGGTCGCGTCGATGCAGCTTTTCACGGTCGCCGCGGCAAAGGCGAAGACGTCCGGGTCAGGGTTGGTTGCGGCCCCGCCCATATAGCGGCGGTTGGAGAACAGGTTCGCTGTGCCCCAGAGAAGCTTTATGCCGGTTTCAGCCTGATTCTTTTCGAAAATATCGACGATTTCGTTAAGATAGCGCGTGTTTTCGGCAAAGTTGCGTCCCTCAGGCCGCACATCGGCATCGTGGAAGCAATAATAGGGCGCGCCGAGCAGGGAGAAGAACTCGAAAGCCACGTCGGCCTTGAGCTTTGCTGCATCCATTTCGTTGGAATACCATGGGCGGTCGAAGGTGCGTCCGCCGAACGGGTCGCCGCCCTCCCAGGCAAAACTGTGCCAGTAGGCAACCGCAAAGCGCAGATGGTCTTCCATGCGCTTGCCCAGCACGATTTCATCCGGATTATAATGGCGGAATGCCAGCGGGTTGTCGCTGTCCGGCCCCTCATACTTGATCTTCTGAATGTCGCCGAAAAATCCGGTGCTCATTATGTCCTCCCGTTCGAATGTCGTCATGTCTGATTGGTTGAGGCAGCGTCACTGACCGGCGAGGGCATGAAGTGCCGGATAAAGGGCGCGATAGCGCTGATAGGCTTCCTCATAGGCCGGGGTGAGGGCGGCTTCCGGTTCTATGGTGCGCTCCGTGCGTGGCGGGGTGCAGACTGCAAACGGATCGGCACCTGTTGCCGCTATGAGACCCAGTCGCGCAGCGCCGAAAGCACCACCGAAGTCGCCTTCCTCCGGCAATGCAACCGGCACATTCAACGCGGTCGCGATTGCCTTCAGCCAATAGGTCGAGCGCGAGCCGCCACCGACGGCGGTGAGTGCGCTGATATCGGTGCCAGCCGACTGTAGCGCGGCGAGATTGTCGCGGATCGCGAAGGCGACGCCCTCGAGCACGGCTTGCGTCAGGGCGCGCTGATCGGATTCATGTTCCAGACCTGAAAACACGCCGCGTATTTTCGCATCGTTATACGGGGTGCGTTCGCCGGAGAGATAGGGCAGGAATGTCGCGCTACCCGGCGCATTCAGCGTGTCGCCGAGCTCCTTGTCCAGCTCATACGCAGTCTTCCCGACAAGTCTTGCATACCAGTCGAGCGCGCTTGCTGCGGACAGGATGACACCCATCTGGTGCCACGTGTCGGGCAGGGCATGGCAGAAGGCATGAACCGCACTTTCTGGCTTCGGCTGATAGGCACCGTTTGCGGCGAAGAGCACGCCCGAAGTGCCGAGCGAAACAAAAGCATGACCGGGTTTGACCGTACCCATACCGCAGGCCGACGCCGCATTGTCGCCAGCGCCGCCCGCCACGACCGGTTGACTGGCGATGCCCCATTCGGCAGCAAGTTCAGCCCGCAGGCGTCCGGTTGCCTCGGTGCCTTCGGCAAGGCGCGGCATCTGGTCTTCGGTCAGGCTTGTCTTGTCTAGAAGTTCGCGCGACCAACGGCGTGCGCCAGTATCGAGCCAGCTCGTGCCTGCCGAATCCGACATGTCAGACACATATTCACCGGTCAGCCAGAGGCGCAGATAGTCTTTCGGGAGCAACACCTTGCGGGTACGTGCGAAAATATCGGGTTCGTTATTGGCAACCCAGACGAGTTTGGGCGCGGTAAATCCCGGAAAGACGATATTGCCGGTGATGGCCCGAAAAGCCGGGTCGGCATCGAGTGCGGCTGCCTCGCGATAGCTGCGCGTATCGTTCCAGAGGATGCAGGGACGCAATATCTGATCCCGTTCGTCCAGCAGGGTAGCGCCATGCATCTGACCGGAAAGACCGATACCAGCAATCGCCGAAAATTCCTTCGGGTGGGCCGCGCGCAGGCCGTCAACGGCAGTGCGGCAAGCCTTGATCCACTGTGCCGGGTCCTGTTCGCTCCAACCCGGATGGGGGCGCGAGACGTCCAGATCGCCATGGGCCGAACCGATGACCGTCTGCTTGTCATCAATCAACAGCGCCTTGACACCGGATGTTCCTAGATCGAGCCCGAGATACATATTTGCTCCTGTTGGAAAGGCTTTGTCGCCTGCGCCTCAGTCGAAATGCGGCAGGTTGTCTTTGAGGAAAATTTCGATGCGGATGTGTTCCTGTCCCGGTACGATCGCCAGACGATCCGCAGATGCTTTGAGAACGCGAATTGCACTGCGGATTTCATGGCCCGCATCCTGCGCCAGCACTGCGTGGATGATGCCGTCCGTCAGCGCTTTGGAGGTCACGCTATCGCGTTCATGCGCGATGACGAGCGGCCGATTGGAACCGTGTTTTGCCAGAGCCTTCGCCAGACCGCTATTGCCTGCACCCAGGCTGTAAATTCCGGCGATGTCTCTGCGCTCGTCAAGCAGCTTGTCGACAAGCTTTTCCACACGCGGGCCTTCATCGAAGCCTTCCAACACCGGCAATATCTCGCGGCCCGGAAAGTCTGCTTTCATCGCCGCTGTAAAACCGTCGAAACGTTCCTGATGATCGCGGACCTTCAACGAACCGGCAACGACCGCAAACGCGCCATCCGTCCCGTTGGCGAAAAGGCCGAGAAGCCGGGCTGCGGTGCGCCCGGCTGCACCGTTGTCGACGCCGACATAATGCGTCCGCGTAGATTGTCCGAGGTCGGATACAAGCGTGACGGCGTGAATGCCTTGCTCGCTTAACCGGACACAGGCTTCGCGCACCGGGTCGGTATCAACCGCGACGAAAGCAACGCCGTCAGGCTTGCGTGTGGCGCAATCATCCAGCGCCGCCACGAGCGCCGCTTCATCGAAGGCGGGGACAAGGACGAGATTGATCAATACACGCTCGGCCAGTGCCCGTTCGGTCGCGGATTGCAGTTCAGCACGCAGGCTCAACATGAAGGTGTTTTCATTGTCCGGCAAAATAAAATCGAACTGATAAAGCCGACCGCGAGCAAGGTTGGCAGCACCCACATCGCGCACATAGCCAAGCGTGTTCATCGCAGCCATGACGCGGTCACGCGTCTTCGCTCTCACGCCCGGACGTTCGTTCAGTACACGGTCGACCGTGGCAAGACTGACGCCCGCTGTTCTGGCTATATCATGGACTGTCGGTTTCATCCTCGCTCCTCGACGCGGACCATAAGATCAAAAATGAGGTACGTAAATCAAAAAATGCTTGCTATTCATTTTTCTTCACGTATCAATGGTCATCGAGGATGGGGCAGTGTGTCTTTGCATGTTGTCCCGATGGAGTGATCTTGGCGCGGGGCGCCGTCGGGAGGATCAGCCATTCAAGGAATAAGCAGCTCCGAAGAGGGCTGTTTTGTCGTGCCGAACTCCAGGGGCGGAAACCGTTCGGGGCGAGGTTTGCTAACAGCCGGCGGCACGCCGGTGGTGTTTGGAGGAGGAGTGCATGAAACGTCGTAATTTTCTGACCGGCGCGCTGGTTGCCGCGGCTTTGGGCATCGGTGCCATGGTGTCGACGCCGGTCTATGCTTCGCCGGAAAATCCGGTTATCGGCTTTTCCATCGATGATCTGCGTGTCGAGCGCTGGGCGCGCGACCGCGACTATTTCATCGAAGCCGCTGAAAAGCTGGGCGCCAAGGTCAATGTGCAGTCGGCTGACGGCAACGAGGAAAAGCAGGTCAAGCAGGTTGAAAACCTGATCGCGCAGGGCGTTGACGCCATTGTCATCGTGCCGATGAACTCCAAGGTTTTCGACGCGGTCGTGGCTGACGCCAAGGCGTCCGGTATCAAGGTTCTCTCTTATGATCGCCTGATCCTCAATGCCGATATTGATGCCTATATCTCGTTCGACAATGAGCGCGTCGGCTTCATGCAGGCGGAAGCCGTCCTGAAGGCCAAGCCGGAAGGCAATTATTATCTCCTCGGCGGTTCGCCGACGGATAACAACGCCAAGCTTCTCCGCGCCGGTCAGGAAAAGGCCCTCAAGGAAGCCATCGATTCCGGCAAGGTGAAGGTGATCGGGTCGCAATGGGTTAAGGAATGGAGCCCGACCGAAGCGCTCTCCATAATGGAAAACGCTTTGACCGCCGCGCAAAACAAGATCGATGCGGTTGTCGCTTCAAACGACGGCACCGCCGGTGGTGCCATTCAGGCCCTTGCCGCACAGGGATTGGCCGGAAAGACCGCCGTTTCCGGGCAGGACAGCGATCTTGCCGCCGTCAAGCGCCTGATCGATGGCACGCAGACAGTAACGGTCTACAAGCCTTTGAAACTCATTGCCTCGGAAGCCGCAAAGCTGACGGTCCAGATGGTCAAGGGCGAAACGCCTGAGTTCAATTCCAAGCTCGACAATGGTGGCAAGCAGGTCGATACGCTTCTGCTGACGCCAACGGCTGTAACCAAGGATAATATCGACATCTACATTCAGGACGGCTTCTATACGAAGGAACAGATCTACGGGAAGTAAGTCTTTCCCGTGGCGATTGCTGGAGTTGGCTCCAGCGATACGGCCTGATCGAACAGTGGGGCCGGAAGTCTGGAAATCGTGTTCCAGCTTCTGGCCTTACCGACTTGTCGATGCTGTCTGTGACAACGTTGTCTAAAGCGGTTTCGCCATGAAAGCTGGCCGCGGGCCATCTTTCGGCGGCTCATTCTGCTGCATTACTGCAAGGTCGTAAGCGATGTCCGAATATCTTCTAGAGATGCGCAATATCGGGAAGGACTTTAACGGCGTGAAAGCGCTTGACGGTATCCACCTGAAAGTGCGCGCGGGTGAGTGTGTCGGCCTTTGCGGGGAAAACGGCGCGGGCAAATCCACGCTGATGAAAGTGCTTTCCGGCGTCTATCCTCATGGCACCTGGACCGGCGAGATTTTCTGGGAAGGCCAGGAACTGAAGGCGACGGGCATCCGCGATACGGAAGCCGCCGGTATCGTCATCATCCATCAGGAACTCATGATGGTGCCGCACCTGTCGGTTGCGGAAAACATTTTTCTGGGATCGGAGCCAACGAGCGGCGGCTTCATCGATTATGACCAGATGAATGCGCGTGCGGCGGAACTGCTGGCACGTCTCAATATTCACGACATCAATGTTGCGCTTCCGGTCTATCATTATCCGGGCGGCAAGCAGCAATTGATCGAGATCGCAAAGGCCATTAACAAAAACGCGAAACTGCTCATTCTGGACGAGCCGACATCGGCGCTGACGGCGTCCGAAACGCGCGTCCTTCTCGATCTCATCAAGGACTTCAAGGCGCAAGGCATGGCCTGCGTCTACATCTCCCACAAGCTGGACGAGGTGGCCGAAATTTCCGATACGGTGACGGTCATTCGCGACGGCACGCATATCGCTACAAAGCCGATGGCTGAACTGACGACGCCGGCCATCATCACCATGATGGTGGGGCGCGAGATGAAGAACCTGTTTCCGCGCGAGCCGCATGATATTGGCGAGGTCATTTTTGAGGCGCGCAACATCAGTTGCTGGGATGTCACCAATCCCGATCGCAAGGTGGTCGACAATGTCTCGTTTGCGCTTCGGCGCGGGGAAATCCTCGGCATTGCCGGGCTTGTGGGCGCGGGGCGGACGGAACTGGTGTCCAGCCTGTTCGGCGTCTGGCCCGGAGCGCATGAGGGTCAGGTCTTTCTGGAAGGCAAGGAGCTGAAAATCCGCACGCCACGCGATGCTGTTCGGCACGGTATCTGCATGGTGCCGGAGGACCGCAAGAAGGATGGCATCCTGCCCATCATGCCGGTCGGCCATAATATGACGATCTCTGTGCTGGACCGGTTTTCCTTGCGCGGGCTACTCGACAAGGAGGCCGAACTCGCCACGATCCAGCGCGAAATTCTGCGTCTCAAGGTGAAGACCGCCGATCCCATGCTGGAAATCGCGGCACTGTCCGGCGGCAACCAGCAGAAAGCCGTGCTGTCAAAGATGATGTTGCCAGACCCCAAAGTGCTCATTCTCGATGAGCCGACGCGGGGTGTCGATGTTGGCGCGAAATATGAAATCTACAAACTGATCTTCACGCTCGCGAAACAAGGGGTCGCCGTGTTGATGGTCTCTTCGGAAATGCCCGAGGTGCTTGGCATCAGCGACCGTGTGCTCGTCATCGGCGAGGGCAGACTGCGCGGTAATTTCCCCAATGAAAATCTCACCCAGGAAGAAGTGCTCGCCGCTGCGATCGGTAAGCCGACAACCAATGCGGCGTGATCCGCAGCAAATCTGACCGGTGCATGACATGACGTTGACAGGCAAAAGCCTTCGAAAGTTTCTGGCGGAATACAAGATCGTCGCTCTGTTGATTGTGGTGGCGCTTATCTGGGCATTCTTTGCGATCCTCACCTACGATCCGGAGATGGGCCGCTCGCAGTTCCTGACCGCGCGCAACTTCTCCAACCTGCTGCGTCAGATGGCAATTACGGGAATGCTTGCTTCGGCGATGGTGTTCGTCATCGTTGCCGGCGAGATTGATCTCTCAGTTGGCGCGCTTCTAGGGCTTCTGGGCGGCATCGCCGCCGTGCTTGACGTGCTTCTCGGATGGCCATTATGGGCCACAATCAGCACGGTCCTGGTTCTTGGCGTGGCGATCGGGGCCTTTAATGGCTGGCTGACTGCCTATCTCGGCATACCGTCCTTCATCGTCACGCTTGGCGGTCAGCTTGTCTTTCGCGGCATCGTGCTGGGCATCATGGGCGGCGTCACCATCGCGCCGATCTCGCCGGAATTCAAATATATCGGGCAGGGCTATCTGCCGGGCTGGCTTGGCAATCTCTGCGCCATTGCGCTGTTTGGAGTGCTGATCCTGATGACGCTGCGCACGCGGGCGAGCAAACGCAAACATAATCTCCAGTTGCTTTCATCCGGTATGGAAGTCGCGAGGCTGCTCGGCATAGGTATTCTGATCCTTGGCTTCATCCTGATCCTCAACAGCTATCAGGGCGTGCCGGTTCCGGTCCTGATCCTGCTGGTGATCCTCGGCGTATTCACCGTGATCGCCAAACAGACCGTGTTCGGCCGTCATATCTATGCGGTTGGTTCCAATACCGAAGCGACCCGCTTTTCGGGCGTGAACGTCAATTTCGTCAAGATGGCCGTCTTTGCGCTGATGGGGTTGATGGCGGCAGTGGCCGGGCTGACAACAACCTCGCGCCTTGCGGCAGGCACACCATCGGCGGGCATGGGCGGCGAGCTCGACGCCATCGCGTCTTGCTTCATCGGCGGCACCTCCATGCGTGGGGGCGTCGGCTCCGTGCTCGGCGCGCTGGTCGGCGCGCTCATCATGTCGAGTCTCGACAACGGAATGTCGATGCTCGGCGTCGACACGTTCTGGCAGCAGATCATCAAGGGCAGCATCCTTGTTCTGGCCGTTTATCTCGACATCGTATCTTCGGGCGCGCGGCGCGGATGAATTGAGGCGCATCATGATTGATGCGCCTGAAACGACAACGTTTCATCTCAACAGGAAATGCTCTAAACCGCGCTAACCTTCCTCGACGAATACCTCGTCGCGCTTCTTGCGCACCGATGGAAGCAGCACGACTACGAGAACGGCTGCGGCTATGGCCAGCAGAATGGCGCTGATCGGCCGGGTGAAGAAGGTTGCCGGGTCGCCGCGCGACAGGATCATGGCGCGGCGCAAATGTTCCTCCAGCAACGGTCCGAGCACGAAACCGAGCAGCAGGGGAGCCGGTTCGCAACGCAACTTGGCCAACAGGTAGCCAATGAAGCCGAAGAATGCGACCGCATAGAGGTCGTAGACATTCGAATTGACGCTATAAACCCCGATCGAACAGAACGTCATGATAATCGGGAAGAGCACATAATAAGGCACGGTCAGAAGCTTCACCCAAAGCCCGATCAGCGGCAGGTTCAGGATGATAAGCATGAGATTGCCGATCCACATGGACGCAATCACGCCCCAGAACAGTGCGGGCTGCTCTGCCGCAACATTCGGACCCGGCACGATGCCCTGAATAATCATGGCGCCGATCATCAGCGCCATGACCGGGTTGGCCGGAATGCCGAGCGTCAGCATGGGAATGAAGGAGGTTTGCGCGCCGGCATTATTGGCGGATTCCGGCCCTGCAACACCAGCAATCGCGCCCTTGCCAAATTCTTCTGGCGTTTTGGAAATACGCTTTTCCACAGTGTAGGAAGCAAAGGAGGCGAGAATGGCCCCGCCACCCGGCAGGATGCCAAGCGCCGAGCCGATGGCGGTTCCCCGCAGGATCGGCGCCGTCATGCGCTTGAAATCGTCACGTGTCGGCATCAGTCCTGTGACCTTGGCCATCAGCACTTCGCGCGAATGTTCGCTTTCCAGATTGCGCAGAATTTCGGCGATGCCGAATACGCCCACCGCAACCGCCACGAAATTGAGCCCGTCGGCATATTCCGTGATGCCGAGCGTGAAACGCGGAGCACCGGTGTAGATGTCGGTGCCGACAAGACCGAGCAGCAGCCCCAGAACGACCATTGCCAGTGCCTTGATGATGGAGCCGTGCGCCAGCGCCACGGATGACACCAGACCGACGACCATCAGCGAGAAATACTCCGCCGAGCCGAATTTCAGGGCAATTTCAGTCAGCGGCGGAGCGAATACTGCGACGAGAAAGGTCGAGACGGTGCCGGCGAAGAACGAACCGATTGCCGCAATGGCAAGTGCTGCGCCTGCCCGTCCCCGCCGTGCCATCTGGTAACCGTCAATGGCTGTGACAGCCGACGAAGATTCCCCCGGCATGTTGATGAGGATTGCGGTGGTCGAGCCGCCATATTGTGCGCCGTAATAGATACCGGCGAGCATGATCAGCGCCGAAACCGGATCGCCGATCTGGAATGTGACGGGAAGAAGCATGGCAATTGTCGCTGTCGCGCCAATGCCGGGCAGCACGCCGATCAATGTGCCGAGCAATACGCCGATCAGGCAGAAACCAAGATTTGCGAGCGTCGATGCGGTGGAAAAACCGAGTGCGAGATTGCTGAAAAGTTCCAAGTCGGCCTCCTAGAACGGCCACCAGGGACCGAAACGCTGATAAGGCAGCGCAAGGGCGTAGCTGAACACAATGACGGAGAAGACGGTGATCGCGGCGGCAAGAATAATTGCCGCGAGCGGCTTCATGCGCATTGAGGCGAAAGAGGCAATGAGGCAGGTCAGGAACAACGACGGCACGAAGCCGAGGCCGCGCACCGTCAGGCCGAAAAATATCGGCGCGGGCAGAATGAAGAACAGGCCGCGCCACGCGATCGGACCCATTGGCTCGCCGGAAACTCGTGTAGCCTGGATAAGGATGAACAATCCAAGCAGGATCAGTACCCCTGAGAGAACGAGCGGGAAATATCCCGGTCCCATGCGCAGCGATGTGCCTAAGTCCAGACCCAGCGACTGATAGGCGAAAAAGGCGCCGGTCAATACGAGGAGGCCACCGCACAATCCGTTGGTCGGATCGATTGAAAATTTTCTTGAAGGCTCGTTCATGGGCCAATCATCTTTCGGATTTGCCGTTGAGAGGGCTATGCCGGAGTCCGGCACGCGAGCTCGGTCGCCTATCCCGGCTGTGCTTTTGATCCGCCACAGAGGGAAAACGACAACCAAGGCGCGTCAAAGGACACACCTCGGTTGCACGTTAGGCAGTCAGTCCGCATATTGTCCGGCAGCCTCGATGATCGGCTTCCAGCGCGCGACTTCGGATTCCAGCTTGGCCTTCAGCGCCGCCGGTGTCGCATCGGATTCAGGTGACGGCTTTGTGCCGAGTTCGGCGAAGCGGGCGACTACGTTTTGGTCTTTCAGGGCCACCTGAAGCGATTTCGAAAGACGCTCGGTGATTTCCGCCGGGGTGCCCTTGGGGGCGTAAATGCCGTGCCAGATACCGACTTCCATACCGTCCAGACCAGCTTCCTTGGTGGTCGGAAGGTCTTTCAATACGTCAAGCCGTTCCGGCGAGGTGACGGCGTAGGCCTTGATCGTTCCCGCCTGAATCTGCTTCGTCGTATTCGTGGTTTGATCGCACATGATGTCGACCTGGCCACCGAGCAGATCGGTCATGGCCGGGCCGGTTCCCTTATAGGGAACTGTGACGAGCGGAGTTTCAATCGCGCTCATGAACAGCATGCCGCAAAGATGCGACGCTGCGCCGATGCCGGCATTGGCCACCGTTGCGGTGTCCTTGTTGGCCTTGGCGTATTCGATCAGCCTGTTGAGGTCGGTCGGTTCAAGGTCCTTGCGCGCCACGATGGTCATCGGAACTTCCGTAACCAGTCCGACATATTCGAAGCCATTCAGCGTGTCATAGGCAAGCTTGCGGTAGAGCGTGGCGCTTGTCGCCATGCCGATATGATGAAGCAGGAGCGTATAGCCATCCGGATCAGCGGATGCGACGCGCCCCGCACCAAGTGTTCCGCCCGCGCCGCCGACATTTTCGACGATGACCTGTTGGCCGAGATCCTTGGACATCGACTCCGCGACTAGTCGCGTCACGGTGTCGGTAGGCCCACCTGCCGCGAAGGGCACTACCATGGTAATCGTCCGTTCAGGGTAGTTTTGTGCCTGTGCGGTGAAAGTTGCAGCGGAAATGGCAAATGTCGTCGCCAGAGCGGCGATGGTCTTCATCATAGCGTCCTCCCAGACTATGTTGCGGCGGGCGAGCCCGTATTCTGAATTCAGTTCCCAACGCCTCTTCGGGCGCTTCGGGCAATCAGATGCGATATTATCAAATCACTGCAATAATAATATTTTACACCGAGGTTGTTCTTGAATCGGCATGATTATCCGGTGCTCTCCGAAAGAATGTAGATGTATCCTGACGGCTTGCCAATGCCAGAGCTTCAATGAAAGCGCTTATACTACCAAAGTCTGGGTAGCTCGCTTTTCGGCCAGTTGGTCGACGAGGGATCTGGCGGCTGCGGTCAGTTCCTCACGGGACCGCACTGCGATTACCAGGTTTCTTTTTGCCCAAGCGTCAGAAATTGCCACCGTTGCAATGGGGAGCGTTTTTCTGAGGCGTCGAGCAGCCGTCTGCGGAATGATCGCAATGCCCACATTGGCTGCAACCATATTGCCGACACCTTCAAACGTGCGGAGCCTTGTCCTGACTTTAAGTCTGCCGCCCAGCCGGTTTGCTTGAATTTCGACGTGCTCCTGCAAAGCGCCGGACGATAGGCCAATGAAGTGTTCCTGCAGAAGATCGGAGAAGTTCACACGCTTATGCGCGGCTAAAGAATGGTGTCTGGCTGTAATCAGCGCCAAATGATCTGTTGCAAATGGTGTTAGTTCCAATCCGGTCGTTTCCACGGCATCCGACAGTATGCCGATTTCAACGAAACCGCGTAAAACGGCGCGGGCAATATCGCTGCTCTGCCGTTCTTTCAGTTCCACGTCGATACGGGGATTATCAGCCATCCAGCGGGCAAGCCTCTCCGGAAGATATTCGGTAACCGCAGCGGTATTCGCCGCAACGCGAATGGCAGTGCGCATCGCTTTGGCATGTAACCCAAGTTCGCTATGCATATCGGCCATCTGCCGCATTACGGCCCTCGCATGATGGACGAAGGCATCCCCCGCTTCAGTTAACGTGACGCCGCGCCTTCCCCGTTCCAGAAGCAAAACCTGCCCTGTGGCTTCCATATCGCGCAGACGCTCGCTTGCCGCTGGAAGCGACAGGCCGACTTCAGCCGCGCCATGGGTAATGCTGCCGGTATCGGCCACGGCGAGGAACAGGCGGAGGTCGGTAAGATCGAAGCGCATAAGCAACATTAGCGCGAATTCTGCCTATGGAAAAGCCGAATGCTGGGTGAGGAACTTCCGCATTCCGTCGAGCGGCCATGTTGCTATAGGAGAGGCATGACCTATTCATTCTCCCTGATCCTGACGATTGCGATTACGTTCCTTGGCGCCGGTTTTATCAAAGGCGTGACAGGAATGGGACTGCCCACGGTCGCAATGGGCATATTGGGCGCGCTGATATCTCCGCTTGCAGCAGCAAGTCTGCTGATTATTCCATCTTTCGTTACCAATCTCTGGCAGCTTCTGGCCGGGCCCAGCTTTGGCCAATTAATGCTTCGCCTCTGGAGCATGATGCTTGCCATCGGCGTGGGAAGCATCGCGGGAACTGCGGTTCTGGTCGGCGGAAACATTGCAGTCACCACATCGATGCTGGGTTCTTCGCTTGTTATCTATGCAGCCTATACGTTGTTTGCCCGGGAGCTACTGGTGCCGGGAAGGCTTGAGCGCCTGCTTTCTCCTTTCATTGGCTTGCTGACTGGCTTGATTGCGGGTGCAACGGGAATATTCGTTATTCCGGCTGTGCCTTACCTGCAATCACTGGGGCTCAGGAAGGACGATCTCGTGCAGTCGCTCGGGCTTTCCTTTACTGTCTCGACCGCTGCACTTGCGGTCGGACTTTCGAGCAGGGAGGCCTATTCGGGCGATCTCCTGCTGGTATCCGTTCTCTCCGTCGTTCCTTCGCTGGCAGGCATGTTCATAGGTCAGGCTTATCGCCGTAAAATCCGGCCGGACAGCTTTCGCCGTTGGTTTCTAATCGGCCTTATGGTTCTCGGCCTTGAGATGGCATTGAGACCGTTGTTCTCGATGAGTTGATGAACGCGGAACGATTTTTCCCTTCCGACGATTGGATACGGATTTGCTTTCTTGTTCGAATCCGGCAAGGGCAGGATATTGTCTCAACCCCCAAGAGAATAATCTTTGGCTCCAACGGGTTTCGCTGGAGCTTTCTTACTCATCGGCCCGATTGACGGAATGACCCAAAGAGAAACAGAACCAAACCAGTCGCGCGCGTTCCGGCTGTTCAAGCCGATTCTTGCCGGTGCAACGCTGCGCGAACGTTCGATTGCCTGTTTTGGCGCACTGATCGGCATTGCATTGACCGGATTCATATCGAGCATGTTGCTTGGCAGCGGTCCGCATCTGCCTTTGATCGTTGCGCCGATCGGCGCGTCGGCGGTTTTGCTTTTCGCAGTACCTACAAGCCCGCTGGCCCAGCCATGGTCTATCATCGGCGGCAATACGATTTCAGCCTTCGTGGGACTGGCCGTCACCCAGTTTGTCGATGATCCGGCTTTGGCAATCGGTCTTGGCGTAGCGCTCGCAATCGCGGCGATGTCCGTTACCCGCAGCCTCCATCCGCCCGGCGGCGCAGCGGCGCTGACAGCGGTTCTGGGTGGTTCGGCGGTCGCCAAGTGGGGCTTGCTGTTTCCGCTTGTGCCGGTTGCGCTGAATTCATGTCTTCTTGTTGGCCTGGGCATTCTGTTTCACAAACTGTCACGCCGCAAATATCCGCATGTGGCAGCTGCCGCTCCGGTCAACAAGCACAGCACTGTAGACTTGCCGCCTTCGGTCCGCATGGGTATCCGCGAGGAAGACATCGACCGCGCCTTGCTTGCCTTGGATGAAAGCTTCGATATCGATCGTAACGATCTTGGACGTTTGCTGCGGCAGGTGGAGCTTGAAGTGTCCACGCGTTCGCGCGGCGACCTCACATGCGCCGATATCATGTCGCGGGATGTGGTGAGTATCGAGGAAGAGGCAACCGCCAGCCAGGCCCGCGAGCTGATCTTGCGGCATAATCTGCTGACATTGCCGGTGCAAACAGCCGATGGCCGACTGAAAGGCGTGATCGGTTTGCGCGAATTGATGCATCCGGGCGACGATTTCAGAAACTATGTCGTTGAGGCTCCCACCGCGTCGCAGACTGATCCGGTGATGAGCCTCGTGCCGAGCCTCACTGATGGTTTGGCGCATGTTGTCGTCGTTATCGATGAGATGCGCCGTATCGTCGGGCTGGTGTCGCAAAGTGATCTTCTGGGTGCGCTTGCTCGTTCCCTGCCGAATGAGAAGCTGGCGCCTCTCAAAGCAGCATAACGGCTGATCTCGCGCTTCTCTATTGAATCGATACGGTTTTCCGGGCAGGGTCTTCTGACCCGGAAATCTGCTGCAGGTGTTCATGTCCGTCCAGCGCGCGAGTTTTTATATCCTACTGGCACTGGTTACCATCGCCTTTGCGTGGCTGTTGCTGCCCTATTATTCGGCGGTACTCTGGGCTGTTATTCTTGCCGTGGTTTTCTCGCCCGTGCAGCAGCGCCTTGAACGTCTGCTCGGCGGCAGGAAGAATATTGCGGCCCTGCTTTCCGTGTTGATGTGCATCTGTCTGGTCATCATTCCGATGCTGGCGATTTTCGGTTCGCTGGTTCAGGAGGGCAACTCCCTCTATCAACGCCTGAGCAGCCGCGAGTTTGACCTGAACAGTTATATCTCACGCATTCTGGGTGCCTTGCCGGATTCGCTGGAGGAGTGGCTGACCCGGTTCGAGCTCGGTGATTTTGCCGAATGGCGCTCGCGCATTTCCTCTGCCATCATGCAGGGTAGTCAGCTTTTCGCCGGAAGGCTGGTGAGCTTCGGTCAGAACACCCTGCAATTCTTCATCGGCTTCGGCATCATGCTCTATCTGCTGTTCTTCCTGTTTCGGGACGGTGGGGACCTTGGACGGAAGATCAGGCAGGCCATTCCGCTCAACGACGATTACACACGGCAGTTTCTGGAAAAGTTCACTGCCGTTATCCGTGCGACAGTGAAGGGCAACATTATCATCGCCATCATTCAGGGTACGATAGGCGGGGTGACATTCTGGCTCCTCGGCGTGGAAGCCGCCTTGCTCTGGGGCGTCATGATGACGTTCCTCTCCATGCTGCCAGCTGTTGGTGCTGCCCTTGTCTGGATACCGGCGGCGGCCTGGTTCTTTGCAAGCGGGGAGTGGATCAGCGGTGCTGTTCTGGTCTTCGTCGGCGTATTCGTGATCGGACTGGTCGATAATCTCCTGCGTCCGCCGCTCGTCGGGAAGGGCACCCGCATGCCCGATTATGTCGTGCTGATTTCCACCGTCGGCGGTATTTCGCTGATCGGGATCAATGGTTTCGTGGTCGGCCCTCTGATTGCCGCAATGTTCATTGCCGCCTGGTCGCTTCTTACAGAAGAGCAGAAGGGCAACAGCCCGCCCAACTGCCAACAGAATAAAACCTAGGCAACTTTCAGTTCGGCGATGGGAAGTCCGGTGTCGGTCATCTTGTTGTCAACGCCGTTTTCATCGAGAAACTGCTTCATCTCGGCATAGGTCTCAAACCATGCCCGGTTGTATTTGTCGAACAGCGACTGATCCCAATAGTCTTCCAGCCGGAAGGGTTTGTCGCTGAAGACGTCATAGCTCGGTATCTTGAAGGTCTCGGCAAATTCGGCCGTGCGGCTGTCATAAGTGAAGTAGATGGACGGAACGCCATTGGCCAGAGCCATCAGATTGCCGTGCAGACGATAACCAAGGACGAGTTGCTGCTTGCGCACCAGTTCCTCGTAATCGGCGACGACATCCGAATAGAACATGCGATGGCGATAGAGGTTCTCTATCGTTTCGTCGAAATACCAGTCCGCTGTCCAGCGATGCGCCTTCAGGGCCGCTAGGGCTTCTTCCTTCTGCTCCACCGTGCCAAAGACCATCTTCTTTTCATCGATTTCGCCCTGCGCCATCAATGTTACATCGAAGCGTTCGGCCATGGATTTGACGAGGTCGCGGTGACAGGTCAGATATTGCTCGATATCCTGCGCATAGGCAGGCGAGACTTCGCGGCGCACCGTGACGCCCACCTGCTGCACGGCCTCAAGCGGCGGCAACTTGATGCGCAGGTGCTGGTTGTTGCGGCGAAAGGCCGTCGGGCAACCGACGACGCGCACATTGCGAATACCTATATCGTTCAGCACCTGGGCCGTGTAGGCGCCGCGCACACCGAGGGAGGTGGTGGAATCTGCGATGATGCGCAGGACGGCCTTCGTCTCTTCGGAAAGCTGTATTTCCCCTCTGACCGGCGCTTGCGCCCCGATGCCGAATGCAACGACCGGAAGTTTCAGCCGCTGCAGCACCGGGATCGTGTCGCGCCAGTTCATGTCCTTGTTGATATAGTTCGAGCCACGCAGGACCACATAATCATATTCCTCCCGCAACTGGTCGATCTTGTCCGGGGAGAAATTGGTGATCGGGAGTTCGGCAGCCTTCTCGTAATTCATCAGCTTCAAAGACGACTCGAAGACGAAAGCATCGCCGATATTATGATAATGATTGATGCTGCCCTGAACGTCTGTGTGACGATACCAGCGGACATTGTCGTGATCGTACACTTCTCCCGCAGGGATCATGACGAGGGCGCGTGCCATACGGTCTTCCTTCTGTTTCACTAAGGTCAAGCCAGGCTCAGCTTGCCTGAGAAAGAGCAGTTTCAGAAACTGCCGGTTTCTGTCTGCGCGGTTTTGACTCACGCAGCCGGTTATAGAGATCGAGATGCTCCTTCGCGCAGTCGACAAAATGGACGGGATTGCGGATGGAGCGGTGCAACCTGTCCCAAATGCCCGGTTCGCTCAGAACTTCTGTAAAGCGGTCAGCCAGATCCTCGGCGCTGCGCACACGAAAATGCAAGCCATCTTCACCATCCCGGATTTTCTCGGCCATGCCGCCAATGTTAGAGCAGATGACCGGGCGACGATGGTGGAGGGCTTCCTGAATGACGATGGGTGAGTTTTCCCACCAGATCGAGGGCATCACCACCCAGTCGACCGACTGCATGAGACGCGGCATTTCAGCATTCTGATAAGCGCCGTAAAACCGTACGCGCGGGCCAGCCTCTTCGATCAGCTTCTGCATGCGTTCCTGAAAGGCGGGGGGCTGCTTTTCAAGATTGCCGCCGAAGATCATCAGGCGAGAATCCTCACCCCAGACCTGTTCCGGGACACGGGATATCGCATCGACCAGTACGTCTATGCCCTTGAAGGGATTGATCTGCCCGAAAAAGGCAAAGCGATTGCGACGCGGGTTCGGACCGGTCAGTTCACGCGGAGGGGTGACATCGCGGATGGCTATGCCGTTTTCGATGACTTCCATCTTGTCGGGGTTCACCCCCCATTCAAGATAACGATTGGCGAGAAACTCGCTCGGCGAAACGAAGGCATCGGCCAGATCGAGCATGCCGCGCACAAAGCGTTCCCGCTTGAGAAAACGCGCTGGCGGTATCTGCGGAAAACAAGCGTGGCAATCGATAGGGGACGCCTCGTTGCAAAGCTTGGACGTGCCAGCTTTGACCATCTGTCCGTCATTGTTGCAGATGGACAGGAACTCATGAAACGTCACCAGAACGATGCGGTCCGGCAGCGCCTCGCGGATGGCATAGAGAGTCTCAAGTCCGAGGCCCAAAACATGATGAAAATGCACGATGTCCGGGTCGAAGTCGCGCACAAAGCGGAGCAGGTCGCGGCGGATTTCATCGGTGTTCTTGTTCGACAGGTAGAAATGGTCGTACTCGTCGGCGTGAAACAGGATTTCGTCGCTGGCGCGGCGCATGCTCATCAACGCCGTGGTGCCATGCCGAGGCAGCGGCTGCCCGGCCCGCGCCAGATAGACCGACTGTACGCCGGGAATGCTGTTCAGGCCCTTGTGCAGATTATAGGAGGCAATCTCCCCGCCGCCCAGCGAGATCGAAGGGTGGGCGTGCGAGATGACGAGAATACGCAGCTTATCGCTCATGCGGGTTCCTCCGCCTGCATCTTGCGCCTTCCAGCGAGAATGGACGACCAGCGGGCGTCGAAGACTTGCCTGTCGATGCGCTCGATAAGTGCAATGGTCGATGCCCTGTCGGTAACGGATGTGTCGTCAGCTCCCAGCATCTGGGCCGAAGGCAACCAATAGGAGCGTAAGCCCGATTGTTTCAGTTTCAATCCGAGATCCAGTCCCTTTTCATGGGTGCCGAGATAACCGCGCGTGAAGCCGCCGACGGAAAACAGGGCTTCGCGTGGAAGGATGCAGCACTCGAATGTAGCCGTAGCCACTTCCGTCAGGGACATTCCTGAAACAGCATCGAGGGGATAACCGGCATAGCGGCTGATCAGCGCCCGGTCTGATTGCGGCCCTGCAACCCAGGTTCCCGCCCAGCGGATTGAATCGTCCTCATAAGCGAGAGTGGGAGACAGAACACAGTCCTTGTGTGCTTCATAAGCGCTGACGAGTTTGTCCAGCCATCCGGCGCGGCGCGGCAGCAGCGATCCGGCCAGAAATACCACCTGATCCGTTGAGACCGTGCGGGCGCCGACTTCGAGTGCGTCGTACAGGTCTTCCGACCCCGTGGCGGAAACGAGACGGATGCGCAGGCGGTAGAAATCCGCGAGGCGTCTGATCTGTACGCCGACGCGGTCGATGATCTCGGTGGCAGCCGCAATCACGATCGGCGCGATCCGGGTTTCCGGATCGAGTGCGAGAAGCGCCAGCAAAGGTTCGATTTCCTCGACGCGCTCATCGATACCGAGGATGATCGCAGGTCCTATCGCATCCTCGAAGGGTCCAAGATCGACCACACCGAAGACTTCCGGCGCTGGACGACTGACGCCGCGCAGGAGCGGCACAAACTGTTGGTCGACAATATGACGCAAAGCCCAGGCATTGGGGTCAGTCGCGCGGATTTGCCGGACAATAGCCTCGCGGGACGTGACGCGGGTAGGCGTCAATGGAAAGAAGGCCCGCCGCCCGTCGCTGATCGCAAGTTCGAGGTAGAATGGCGAGGTGCTGTCTCCGGCGAGTTCCGGCGCGAAGGCGACGAAGCCGTGAGCGTGACGGCTGGGATCGAGGCCCGCATTGAATGGCGGCTGATTGTCGAATTCGCGGGTAACGTCAGGCCGATCGATACGAGTCCATGTAGTGTCGATCTGGATTTCGCCGCGATGGCGGCGCAGCTTCACGCTTTCCACATGGCTGTCAGGATCGAGAAGCCAGCCGGAAAGCAGCATGCCGCTTCCCTCGACACGAAAGACATTGTCCATGCCCATCCGGACAGGAAAGGGAAGGCTGGAGACCGTGTCTGTGCCATCGAAGCGGTTGGCGGCTGAACGCATGCGCAACAAAATGTCAGTCGAACTGCGTACCCGAGGCAGTATAGCCCGGATATGACCCGGTGTTTCCCGCGAACCGGACAAGAGCCTGCGGTCATAGACTTCGGTGAAGCGCCAGCCGCGCCGTCCGCGAAACAGGAGCCGTTCGATGTCGGTCGGTTCCACCGGCTCATTGGCAAGCAGAAGCCCCGCAAATCCGGAAGCTTCGTCGTTGAGATCAGGCCGCGCAAAAACACTGACAGCGCATTCCGCGAGCGAAGGATTTTTGCCGCTGATCAACAGCCGGGTGACGGCAGGCGTCAGGTCCTGCGCCCAGCCCTGAACGAAAATCTCGCCTTCATCGCTGCCGCCGATGAGTTCGATGCAGCCGTCGGATCGAGCTCCCGCTTGCAACAGAACGGTAATAGCCGAAAGTTTCTTTCGGCTGATGGGACCGGAGATCAGACCTTCCACCAGCTCATCGATGACGCCCGGCAGGCTCGGTCCGGAAAGATCGCCGATCATGGCAACAAAATCAGCGATGGAAGCGGAGCGCGACGCGAAATTGTAGCGAGCGACCTTCGCCCGATGCTGGAACATGATCGTCTTCAACATGCCCCGGCGCAGAGCAGCGGTTGGCACGATGGCGACAAAGCCGTGCGTTCCGGCCGGCGAAGGCTCTTTGAGCGGCCATGTGATCAGGCTTGTCTTTACGCTCATGGCAGGATCGCCGTTGAGAAAGGCCGTTACCTGATCGTTTGTGGCACTGCCGATGCCGAGCACCAGAACCAGCGTGTCTTCGATCACGCTGCCGACGACCATTTCGCCTTCCATCATCATGGGAGGACGATCCGGCGACCAGGCCGTTCTTGCGGCGGGCTGTTGAGCGACAGGTCTTTCGTCTTGCGCCATGGGGATGTTTCCTCAGGGCATGACCGCGAGCGTCAGAAGCGCACCGGCAACGAAACCTGCCATCACGAACATCAGCATGAACAGAAGTTTGATGTCGCCGCTGCTGCGCTTGCGCACATCTTCCATGCGCTGTTCAAGCCCCGCAACGACGCCATCCATGCGCATGATGTGCACATCAAGTTCGGTCATGCGTTGATGAAGATCGGTGCGCAGACCATCGACGGAGCTGGCGATATCGAGAAGTTCCGCGGGGGCGGCATTACCGGATGCATCCAGCGTCGGCGCGACGCGCTGGAGAGAACGCTGATTGACCTGCAACTGGCGTTGCGCCGCCATCAGCATGTCGAGCTTGTCCAGAATGCGCGTCATTGGCGCGGCGATCAGCGCTTCCGCAGCCTGTTCGTCGGGCTTCGGCACGCGCAGTTTCTGCTCGGTGCCAGCGGCATTGGCCGCGACGACGACGAGTTCGCCAGCACGGGCGGCGGCGAATTGCGGCAGCATCACTTCAAATGCGTGCTTGCCGTCGCCGATGCCGTTGCGCTTGAGGTCGGGGCGATCCTTGTCGGCAGGCGCTTCCGCGATAGGCTTGTCGTCAAGCAGAACGCGGATCAGAAGCCGTTCGGTGGGAAAGGCTGGATCGAAGGCCCAGCCATAGAGACGGCCTTCCTCAATGGCGTCAACGCGTCCTTTCATGGCTTCGGTCCTTTGAGGCCCGGCGGCATTGGGCGCTGCTGCCTGTTTTGCTTCCCCCTCGGATGGAACTTTGGTCGCGATGTTCATGATTTACCTCTTATGCTGCCTCGACCCGCGCGATACGCAATGTCCCGATCAGATCGAGATAGCGCGCTGCCGTGGTGTCGATGGTGTCCGGATGGCGCGCATTCTCACTGAGCGACTGGCGCAGATCCGGGTTTTCCGCCATTCGGCGCATCGCCTGGGCGAGCGCGAGCGGATCGTTCGGCGGAACGGTGAGGCCGTTGACCTCATGTTCAATCATTTCGGCCATTCCACCGATATTGCTGCATATAACGGGACGGTTCTGTCCCTGTGCTTCCTGAATGACGAGAGGCGCATTTTCCCACCAGATCGACGGCATGATTGCACAGTCGACGGTATGGATCAGTTGGGCGATGTCATCGCGTCGATAAGCTCCCCGGCGTTGGACGAAAGGATACGTCTCGGCAAAGAGCCGCTCGATTTCGCTGACAAAGCTTTCGCTTTGAAACGGCGCTGCGCCATGTACGCGCAGTTCGAAATCGAAACCCTCTGAGATGAGCTGCTGTGCTGCTTCCAGCAGGACCGTTGCGCCCTTCCACGGATTGAGGTTTCCGAAATAGCCGAAAACCGGTTTGCTGCGCTCAACTTGCCTTGTTTCGAGGGAAGGGCGCTGTGGTTGACCATTGGGAATGACGCTGATCAGTTCTTCCGCAAGGCCCCATTCGATATAACGCTGTTTGAGGAACTCGCTCGGTGAAACGAACGCATCGACAGCGCTCAAGAGCGATTTGATATGCCGTTCGCGCAGCACGAACTTATCCAGCGCAATGTCCTTGAAACAGGCATGGCAGCGGTCGGGACTTGCACCATGGCATAGTTCCTTGCCGGTGGTGCGGACCATCAATCCATCATGGTGGCAGATGGGATAATAATCGTGCAGGGTCAGGACGATACGGCAGTCTGGCAGCGTGCGGCGCACGATATGCGGGAATTCGGCGCCAAGCAAAAGCAGGTGATGCAGATGGACGACATCGGGTCGGAAGTCCTGCAACAGTTCGACAATGTCGGGAACAATCCCGTAAAGGTCGATCTGGCTCATATAGAAGCGGTCGAAATGACCGGACCAGAGCAGGATTTCATCGCCGCCATTGCCAATGCTCTGGAAGCTTGTTCCGGGGCGGGCTTCGCGGTGCACCTTGTTGGTGGCGCCCATGAACATGGCTTCGCAACCGGCACGTTGATAGGCGCGAAACAGGTCATGCGCGAAAATTTCCGTTCCGCCAGGATGAAGTGACGGATGGTTATGGGCCGCTATGAGGACACGCTGAGCCATCAGACGGCACCCCGTGCGGCGATGAAAATATCCTGATAGTGATCCGCCTCGATCCCGCGCCAGTGGCCGAAGGATTTTGTTTCGAGCGTCAGTTTTGCACCGGCGAGGACGCGATCCAGAAAACCGTTTTCAAATCCCACGGCCGCAAGCGGCGGCAGTTCTGGTACAAACCAGCACGGTCCGCTGCCGCGGCGTTCAAATGCAAGCCGCTTGTCGCGTTTGCCGAGACGGTCGCGGGCGGCCACATCGTCCACGACGAATGCCGTCATGAACAGTTTTCCGCCGGGAGCAAGCACACGGGACACCTGATCCAGATAGGTTTTGACTTCGTCGGACGGCAGATGGGTCACCACCGATGTCATGATGACGAAGTCGAAACTCTCGTCCGCAAATGGCAGGTTGAGGGTGAGCCCATTCACCGTGCCCTTGGGATTGTAGAGGTCATGGGCGATATCAATATGGCGGAACTCGAAGTTCGGGTAGCGCGACGTGATATTCTGCCGGCACCAGTTCACGCCGCCCGCCACGGGATCAATGCCGGAGTAGCGGGCTTTTGCCGGGTCCAGATATTGTGTCAGCGGCATCGCCATGCGGCCGATGCCGGAACCGATATCGAGCACGCGAGCGTCGGGCCGAAGGCCGCCCTTGCGAATGAAATGCCCGAGAAACTCTCCGCCGACCGCGCGATAATCGCCATCGCCGACGAACACGCTGTTCGGATCGGGCGAGGGCAAGAAACGGTTTTTCAATACCGACTGCATCAACCAGTCGATCTGCGCATCCGGTATTGCTGGTTTGGCTTCAGGCTCTGGCTGTTTCAGCACTACCACGTCCGTCAAGCGGCGCTCCTTTCAGATTTGGTCATGATCACATTGGACAGATCGGCAGTGCCTTCCTGTTCCTGTGGCAGGACCATCAATTCATTAATGTCATCATCCCAGCGTTGGGTGTGCAGCCAGGAATTATATTGGCTGGCGAGGCCGCGCATGTAATCCGCGCTACGGCGGATCGAGCGGCGCTCAAAATGGTAAAGCGCGACGGAAGGCTCATAGAATATCTGGAAGCCGAGTTGCCTGATTTTCAGGCAAAGATCGCTGTCCTCATAGTCGCCGATGACATAATCTTCAGTGTAACCGCCGACGAGATCGAAGATATCCTTGCGGGTTATGAGGCAGGCGCCAGTGACGCCCGGCACTTCACGTGGTCGAAGTGCTGGCGGATAGTTGCCCGGCATACCCTTGTAATAGTGGTGATTGAGCCAAATCCCTTGACGGTCACGTGCGAAATAAAGCCCCGCATGTTGAAGCGAGCCATCCTCGAACAGAAGGCGAGGGCCGATTGCTCCGAGCTTGGGCTGATCGAACAATGGCTGGATCAACTGCTGCAACCAGCCATGTTGTGCAGGAACGACATCGGAATTCAACATCACGATGGTTGTTCCGGTGGCGATGCTGGCACCCGCATTGCAGGCACGCGCATAGCCGCCATTGCGGTTCATGACTGCCAGCTTGAACGGCATATCGTGCAGGATGTGCAATCCACCCAGCATGTGTTCCGTGTCGTCCTGAATTTCAGGAGAATCCAGCACGAAGATGAACTCTGCATTCTCCACCAGCCATGGGTCTGTCGCCATGGATGAAAACTGGAAACGCAGGAAATCAAGGTTGCGATAGAGTGGAATAACGATGGATGCGAGCGGGGAAGCAGGCGTCATCCCGTAATCCTTCACCTCGGATATCCGCACTGTTGCAGCGAGTTTTTTCTCAACTTCGGTAAGGGCCGGTCCGAGAATACGGGAAAAGACGTGCGGCCTTGCCTGTTGCGGCGGCACGGATCGCAAAATGCGATTGCGCTGCGCCGATGGCTCGAAAGGCTGGGGTGCGGGCACCAGAGGCGCGGTCGCGCCGGAAGCAAGGCGCAACTGGAAACGTGGCTGCAGGAGGGGGCCAATATTCTGCACGGAAGGAAGCCAGGCGACGAAACCCGTCACATCCTGCTGGGGCGCATCTTCGCGCTTGGCCACCTTGCCGGGAAATTTGTGGAAGTTCGGCTTCAGCGACAACGCGCTTCCGTTCTCCGGGAGATATTCGATATCCGCAAGCATGGCGGCGGGATCATGCATCCATCCGCCCACGATCAACCCGCCATCGAGCGCCAGAGCGAGATCGATTTCAGCGGCCGGATGGGTGGCAGACTGTGCAATCTGGCGGACAGGCAGCGGCGTGCGCGTTTGCAAATCAATGGCGACTGCCGCACCCGCAGGACTTAGCTTGCCGAGCTGGCGAACAAGAAACTCCCGCAATGCGCCGTTTCCCTGCCATTTGGTCCACCATTGGGCAAAATCCGTTTGTTCGCTTGTGGTGGACGCAAGCTTGCGAACTGCAACGCCCTTCTGACCGGTGAGCACCAGCAGCAGCGATGACGGCAGGTCTTGCGCTGCTTCCAGCAGAAGATGGCATGGCTGCCAGGCACTGCGCGCCTGCTTGCCCACTACGAAGCGTGGTGGAATGACCATGACACCGCCGGATGTGATGCCATAGATAGCCGAAATCTCGCCCAGCATCGGGTCGATCGCTGTTTCAAGGAGATGGTGTCCCTGAACCGGTTCGCCGCAATGCTGGGCTTCGCGCGGTTCCGGCGTCAACGCGAAAGTCAGGTCACGCACGAGGGATGCGAAAGTCTGGTTTCGCGAGAGCCGGAAAGTGCTGCGCCACGTGGTCAGGATAGTGGTAAGAAGCTTGATATGTCCGGGGAGCGTCAGATCGCCTACGGCATATTCGACATCGAAAGGGGCGAGTTCCCTTGCCGGATAGACGATCGCTTGCGCCGTCGGACCGAGAGACCCTGCCGAGAGCGAAAGTTCGGCGGGTTCACTGCCGGTACGCATGGCCCAGAACACGCGCAGGCCGCCATTTTCGAGCGGAACGCTGACGCTCAGCAACGGGACCGGCTGAACCGGCATTTCAAATGTGCATTTGGTGGTCGTGCGAGCCGGGCCTGGAATATCCCAGATGACCACAGCCACATCGGCGCAAAGACGGCAAATGGAGAGGTTCTCGGTTTTGCTTTCAATGTCCGCCGAATGGTCGAGGTTCAATGTGTGGCCCTTTCATTCTTGCAGAAAAGTTCAGCTTGCAGGAGGTCCGGACACCCAACGGGGAAGTTGGGTATCCGGCGAAGTCGAAACGTGCCCGGCGGGAGGATTGCCGGGCACGCTCTCAATTGTTCAATCAGTGAACGGTGAAGTACTGGTCGGGATGAGCCTGTACATCGTCTGCATTGGTGTTCACGAGGGTAACGGTGTCGCCATTGCCGAGATCGACAACGACATTGCCACCAACCTGCGTGACACGGTCGGCAAGATCGTCTGCGGAAGAGATATCAAGACCATTGATACCCTTCTGAATCTGCAGAATGTCTTCGCCGGGATTGAAGTCGAGAATGACGTCGTTTCCGCCGCCACCATTGAACAGGAATGTATCGCTGCCATTTCCGCCGATGAGAACGTCGTTTCCAGCACCGCCATCGAGGATGTCGTTGCCGTTCCCACCGTAGAGAATGTCATTATGCGCGCCGCCATAGAGCAGGTCGGAGCCGTTGCCGCCCTGGAGAATGTCATCTCCATTGCCGCCATACAGCACGTCGCTGCCATTGCCGCCGCTCAGGACGTCATTTCCTTCATTGCCGAAGAGAATGTCGTTTCCGTTTTCGCCGAATAGGGTGTCGTTACCCGTGCCGCCGAAAAGGATGTCATTCCCGTTGCCGCCGAAGACGGTGTCGTTACCATCGCCTCCGAATACGAGATCATCACCGCCATGGGCACGGATGAAATCGTCAAAGCGGGAGCCGAACAACACGTCGTCGTAGGCGCCGCCTTCTAGAGTGGCCATCTGCTTCTCCTTGTGTTCCTGTAGGGGTTTCCACAAGCCGGAATGCTCCGACCATTATGCTCTTAGTAGTCTGCTCTGCATTATGTGGAATTGCAACATCGTCATTTGGTATAATTGCGGCATGTGTAAGTAACAAATTATTACCATTAATTTATATTTCAGTTCTGTAAACATAAATATGAAATATATTTGTAATGATTATAATTTATATTTGTTTTGTGTTTACATAGGAATTAATTGGAAATTTGAAATATTTGGCTAAGATGAGGGGAATGTGAAAATATTTCAACAACATGACGCCGCGCATGTCATTTCATGCGCGGCGACGCTTCCCTCGGAAATTTCAACCTCTGATCGAGTTTTACTTTGAAATTCTCTGGATATTAATCTTCGCGGAAGGCCCGGTTCAGGCTGTCCGTGATGGGGGAAACCAGATAATCGATGGCACGACGTTCCTTGTGCACGATGATGATTTCAGCGGGCATACCGGGATAAAGTCGGGCGGTCGGATTTGCGGCGAGCGACGCCGGAGTGATTTCGGCGCGTGCCACGAAAAATGCGGTATCGGTCTTCTCGTCAAGCGACTGATCGGCGGCGATATAGGTCAGCTTGCCATCCAGCGGCGCCATTGACCGCTGATTATAGGCGGTCAACCGGATCTGAGCACCTGCGCCGACCGAAATGCTGTCAATGTCCCGCGGGCTGATCTTCATTTCAACGACGAGGGGTTCGTTTTCAGGGACGATATCCATGATCGCTTCGCCCGGTGCGATGACGCCGCCCGGCGTGCGCAGCCGGATGTTGGCTACAATCCCGTCTTGCGGCGAGCGAACTTCCACGCGCCGCATCACATCCTTGGCGGCGACGATGCGTTCCTGCGCATCCGAAAGTTCGACCTGGCTCGATGTGATCTCCCCGGCTATCTCGGACTGAAGATCGCTCTCGATTCCCGTCAGGGCAAATTCCGCGCCGGCTTTTGCCTGTTCGGCTTTCGCTTTGTCGCCTGCATATTCGCCCCTGTCACCGGCAAGCTGGCTAAGACGTGTATCAATTTCCGTAAGCTTCGATTTCTGAGCAAAGCCCTTTTCGACAAGGCTGGCAATCGCCTTGCGCTGATCGCTGATGAGTTCGATTTGCCGGTCCGTCGCAGCTATCTGCGCGGTCGATGCCTTGGCCTGCTCCGTATACTGCTCAATGGTTTTCTGCTGGATGTCGATCTTGCTCAGTTTCTGCGCCAGTCGTTTCTGGAAAAAGATGTTTTCGGCGCGAATGGCATTCTGCGCGTTTTCACCGCCATCAGCGAAGTTTTCTGGAAAGCTGATTTCCTTCGCGCCCGACTGTTCGGCGCGCAGACGAGCTAGTTTTGCGATCAGGCCGATACGTCGGCTCTCGAGCGATTGGAGGTCGGAACGTGCCTTGGTGTCGTCGAGCCGAAGCAATGGCTGACCAACCTTGACGGTATCGCCTTCCTGTACCAGCAGGCGATCAAGAATGCCGCCTTCGAGATGGCTGATGGTCTTGCGCTTGGAATCGACAATAACCGTGCCCATTGCTACCGCCGCACTTCCCAGATTGGCGGAATAAGCCCATGCAAAAAAGCCGCCGAAAGCAACCCCTATTGTGGCCAGGCCAGCGATGATGAGGCCGCGCAAAGGCGATCTCAAATCCTCCCGCTCCAGATCGAGCGCCCATTCAGGTTTGACGCTGCCGAAGCGGGTGAGAGCCTTGTGATTCGACGATTCTGCACGCGGCGCAAGCAGACTGGAAACACGGCGAGGAATGACCGATTTACCCATCATGCGTTTGCTGCTCCCATTTGCGGGCCATTATTGGCGGGTGTCAGTGAAGCGACAACATCGGTGCGCGGACCGAACTGCGAGATGCGCCCGTTTTCGAGCACGAGAAGCTTATCGGCCACCTGCATGATAGACGGCCGATGCGCAATCATGATGACAATGGCGCCATCGTCGCGAGCGTGTTCGACGGCACGGATCAGGGCGCGTTCGCCGACCGCATCGAGGTTCGAATTTGGTTCATCGAGAACAATCAGGCGCGGGCGGTTGTAGAGGCAGCGTGCGAGACCGATTCTCTGGCGCTGCCCGCCGGACAATGTCAGGCGACCGTCGCCCACCGGCGTGTCATAGCCAAGCGGCATGCGGCCGATCATTTCATGCACATCGGCCAGACGCGCAGCTTCCAGCACGCGATGCGGATCGCTATCACCCATGCGGGCGATATTGTCCTTGATGGTTCCATCCAGCAGCGAGACAGACTGCGGCAGATAGCCGGCAATCTCGCCGAAAGAACCGCGTTCCCAGAGATAAACGTTATTGCCGTCAAGGAATACGCCCCCCGATGTCGGCTTGACGATTCCGATCAACAGCCGCGCAAGTGTCGATTTACCCGCAGCCGAAGGGCCAACGACGCCGAGAACTTCACCGGGGGATATCGAGAACGAAATGCCCTTGATGATCGGAACATCCACGCCGGGGGCGGCATAGATGAGCTTGTCGATAACGAGGTCGCCATTGGGGCGCGGCGTCGGCATGGTCTGGCGAACGGCCAGATTTTCAGAAAGCAGTGATTGGACGCGTTTCCAGCTCGCTATAGCGCTCACCCACTGTCGCCAGTTTTCGACGATTCGATCGAAAGGCATCAGCAGACGACCGATGATGATACTGGTCGCAATCATCGCGCCCGGGGTGATTTCCTGCTGCATGGCAAGCAGCGTGCCTATCCCTAGCGACCCGATCTGGATGATGAAACGCGCCGTGCGGGCAATCGAGGATAGGGCGCGGGCGCGGGTTCCGCCAAGATCCAGCACTTCCAGCGCCTGAACCTGCATCGTGCGCCAGCGGCGGGCGAGCGCCGGGAGCATACCCATGGCTTCGATGACTTCGGCATGCCGCAAGCTGCTGCCGATCTTTGAAACCGCTTCGATGTTCGCCTGGTTCGCCTCCTGAAACAGATTTCGGGTCAGGAGGTCGGTCAGCACGCCGCACGCAATCAGGATAATGACGGCGACGAGGCCAATCACACCCAGCATCGGGTGAAGCAGGAACAGGACGCCGAGAAAGATCGGCGACCATGCCGCGTCGAGTGGAGCATTGATAGCTGGCGAGGTGAGAAAGCTGCGCAGCTCATTGAGATCGCGAAGCGTCTGAGTCGCTTTCGGCATGCCTTGATTCACGGAGGCCTGCACCGCTGCGGTCAGGACCGCCAGATTCAGGCGGCGTACCAGCGCGCTACCCATGGCCTGGAAGGAAAGGGAACGAATGAATTCCAGTACCCCGAATACCAGCATGGCGCCGATGGCGAGCACAGTCAGCATGGTGAGCGTGTCCATGCTTCGGCTGTTCAGCACCCTATCATGAACCTGCAACATATAGAGAGGTACAGTGAGTTGTAGCAAATTGATACAGGCGCTCAGCAGCACTGCATAAAGTAGTCCCGACAGGAAAACGCGGCGGGCCTTGAAAATCAGGCCTTTGGGCGTAGTTACCGAATCGTCCGGGCCCTTTTTGTGCGCAGGGCTCTTGCCAATCGAGTTGTTTTCGCGAGTATCATTCATACGCTATCTGCCTTGGAATGGTCACAGGTGGCGGATATCCCTAAAAACTGTGTGCTAGTTCTCAAGATCAGTAAAGTAATACTGTGGAGAATGTGACAGAAAAAAGGTTCTTACGGCGGGGAAATGCGAAAGGAGCAAGGAAAATATAACTGCAAATTTCTTCAAAATTTGAAGTAAAATTGAAAATGGAGAGCAAAAGATGCAAAAACTTCTACACGAGGGAGTGGAAGTCGAAACATCAGTCGATGGCTTTACTGCCGTTGATTTTCCTGAAGTTACCGCCGAAAAACAGGAACGCAGACATCCGGTTCATACAGTCGTTATCACGCATTTCGAGCTGGCCCGGATGATAGAACGAGTGAACCGCCGCTTTGTGAGCTTGCTGAAAACCGAGCTGACGAAGTTAGGCGTGGAAGATATCGGCCCGGCCCAGACACTGGTTCTGATGGCTATTGGCGATGTCGAGCTCACTGTGGGTGAACTATTGGATCGCGGGCATTACGTCGGTTCCAACATTTCCTATTATCTTAAACAGCTTACCGATGGCGGGTATGTCGATCGTGTGACCTCGCAGAGAGACAAGCGATCGGCCCGAATTCGCCTGACGGACAAGGGTGAACGGTTGTGCGCGAGCTTGCGAAATGCAAGCCGCTCCTACAATCATATCCTCACTCGCGATGATGACGATCTCCGGAATCTGGAGATTGCCTATCAGACTCTGCACAGACTGGAAGTCGTGTGGGGCAATGCCGCACGGTTTGGTATTTGATGTGTTGCGATGATTTTCGGCCGCTAGCCGAACACGTTTCGTAACATGCGTATAGCATTTGTGCACAGGCGCGGTTTTGGACAGTTCGCTGCGTTGGCCGAGAATCTGGCTACGGGCGGACATGACGTAAGCCTGATCTGCGAGACAGTGGACCGACGCCTCCCTGCGGTCCGCGTCATCCGCCACAGAGTAGAGTCTGGTCCTCGCACCGGCGGTGCGATGGCCAGATATCTGGAAGTACCCGATCATCACACGAGGATCGGGTACAGGGTGGCCGAAACCCTGGAATCCATGGCTCATCAAGGTCAGGCTCCCGATATCGTTGTCGGTCATATCGGCTGGGGCAGCATGATGTTCGTGAAGGACGTGCTGCCCTCAGTACCCGCACTCGGCTACTGCGAATTTTTCTACCGCGCGAATGGCGCGGATGTAGGCTTCGCGCCCGGCGATCGGCCAGACGTCGAAACCCGCAAGCGCCTGCGCCTGCGCAACATGGCGCAACTCGTTACGCTCGACGCAATCGACGGCGGGTTCAGCCCCACCCACTGGCAGAAAAGCCTCTATCCGCGCCCGGTTCAGAACCGTATTGCGGTGGTTCATGAAGGAGTGGATACGAAGGTCTTCTATCCGGATCGTCATGCATCGATTCAGTTGCCGGATGGACGGACACTGAAGGCAGGAGAATCTCGCGTAATCACATTCGTCGCTCGCGATCTCGAACCCTATCGCGGGTTTCCTCAAGCGCTCGAAGCTGCGGCCAAGGTCATTCGGCAGAACGATGATGCGATCTTCGTTTTTGTCGGCGGCGATGGCGTCAGCTATGGAACGCCGCCGCCGGGCGGCGGTTCGTGGCGCGAGCATCTTGTCAGGAATTTTGATCTGCCGCCGGATCGCATCGTGTTTCCGGGCACTATCCCGCACGCTCAGCTGCGAAAACTCTATCAGATATCGACCGCCCATATCTATCTGACTTATCCTTTTGTCCTGTCCTGGTCGGTCGTGGAAGCGATGGCTTGCGGTGCCCTTATCATCGGTTCGGATACGCCCCCCGTGCGGGAACTCATTCGCTCGGGCCAAAATGGGCTGCTCGTACCGTTTTTTGAGCCGGATATATTGGCGGAGGTGATCATGAACGTCCTTCGCGATCCTAACGCATGTCTTCAGATGCGGGCTGCAGCACGCCGAACCGTCGAAACCCGTTTCAGGTTGTCGGATTGTTTACGGCAGCAAAAAACCTTGATCGACGCAGTGTTAAACGGCCGGTAACTGGTATGTGGCGACAATCGGGCGTGCAAGCTCTGTAAAATAAATATAAAAGCACGTATTTGCGCGTATTTACGCTATCGTTTCAATATATATTCACATTGTTTCAAATTTTGAATTAAACTCCTTCCAAACATTCGTAATATTATCATATAGTTGATGCTACAAGACTGTTGACAATACATGATCTGTATTTTCACATTGCAAGTGCAGGCCGAGACTCCCAAGTCGGCCATCACACAATGGATGATTATGTTGAGCACACCACTTCCTGCGATCTCGGCGCGGAAATCCCGCCGATATGCCATTGCTTCGATGCGTGATCGTGAAGCGCTGGAAGCGACGTCTCTGGGCGAGCTGACCACCTTTGTCGAAGGAGACGGAAAACGCCTTCGTCTGGCGAATACATTTCCACTCATTGCGGTCGCCGCTTCGCAAGAGGGCGAGAACGAACTGAAGACGGTTCTGCAGCAGATCTATCGTCTGAGCACCATTCCGGAACTACCCGTTGTGCGGGTCGATGAAGCGTCCCCCGAAACTGCTCCGCTGTTGGTTACGCAGTTGCTTGAGAGCAGCCTGGATCGCCTTGTGGGCCATGTGAGCAAGGTTCACACCGAGCTCGCCATGCTGCGCCGCGAGCGCGAGACCATGTTTGAGAATTATCGGGCGATTGAAGACGCATTCCACGCCCGCAACTGGGATTCCTCGACGGAGATTTTCAGTCATGCCCCTCTGGTCGATCCAAAGGATGAAGGCTTTGCGCGTCTGCTGCGCGAATCGGAGATCGAGCAGCTTTTCCCCATATCGAGCTATGCCGTTTCCGGTTTCGCCCTGCATTTCCGTGATCTCCCGGCCAATCGCAATGGCCAGTTGATCGTAACACTGGACTATCTCGAAAATGGCGAAGGAATTGCCGAATGGCTGGTGCCTTACGGTGCGCTGCATCCGGAATGGAATTTTTTCTCACTTCCAAAGGGATGTGACGGCGGCCATCGGACGCTGCGCCTGCGCATCTCCGCCTCGGGTGGAGTTCCGCCGGAACTGTCGCTGGGCAATGTGATCGCCAACGAGCGCTATGCGGCGCGTGCGCGCATTCCGCATGCCGATCTCGACATGCGTCCGCTGGCATTGCGGATTTTCACCGGCTTGCCGGGCGTTCGTCCTGCGTCGCTGCCAAATGCCATCGTGCCGACTGCGCTGATCAATGGCCGAAAGGTTGACGACTATCGTCTGCCCGTTGAACTGCTGCGCAACGTAGCCAACGTGTCCGTCACGTCCGTCACTCCTGATTTTCCGACCGTGCGTTTTCTGGAACATGAAGATGCCATCGGCTGCCATCCGCTTGAGGAGGGCGTTACCGCAGCCGCAATACGACGGGTGGTGGCGCCGGGCACGGTCCGCGTTTCTGCACGAGCGGTGATCGACCATCCGGAAGGCCAGCCTTGTGCGGTCGGTCTCTTGCTGGTCAATCTGGCGTCAGATGTGAAGGACGAAATCAATGCGATTTCCAATCTCGACCGTCGGCGCCAACAGGTTTTGTTCAGCGGTTGGTCGGAAGTGGCGCCCAATCGCCCTATCGATATCAACTTCATGCTTGAAGGGCCGGTCGACCGGACAATGGATCTCGTTGTCCTCAGCAAGGCCGCCGCAGAATCAGTCGACTTTTCATGGCTCAAGGTCTTCAACTTCCGGCTGGTCAAGCACATCGAAGCGCGCCCCGGTCAGGAACAACTAGCCAAAGAGGCTGCGAATGTACGATAGGTCGAAGGATTTGATCGTCGTCGCCATGCCGCTTTATGGTCATGCGGCACTGGCGCTCGAAGCACTGGAAACCATTCTCGCATCAGAGACGGTTTTTCGCACGCAGATCGTGGTGTCGGTGGACGGAGACCCGCGTCGCGAAGTGTTCGACAGCCTGACGCTCTATGCTGCAGCGCATTCCAACATCCATATCATCTTTGGCGAAAACGCCGGTCCCGGTGGCGCCCGTAATCGCGCTGTCGACTATATTCTCGAAGAAATGCCGGATGTGAAGGCGGTCTACTTTGTCGACGCCGACAACCGCGTGCAGCCGCACACCATCGACACGCTCTACCGTCAGCTGCTGGCGGCGAATGCTGGCTGGGTCTACACCAATATCGACACCTTTTCGGTCAACTGGCGGGCCCATTATGGCAATAGCTATTCGCGGTTGATCCATTGCATCACAGACAATATCTGCGATACGGGGTCGATGATTTCTGCGGATGTTTTCCGCAGCGGCGTCCGTTTCGATGATGATCGTCAGAACGGATTTGAAGACTGGGAGTTCTGGCTTTCGGCGATTGAAGCGGGCTTTGTCGGGACGCCCTGTCACGATACCGGCTTTGAATATCGCCTGCGAGCGGAAAGCCGCTTCAAGGAGGCCAATCGCGACCGCTCCGGCTCGATCAGCTTTCTCCGCAAGCGGCACAAGGCGCTGTTTCGCCGTCCGACACTAGTAGGTTTCGAACATGAGGAATGCCCGCGCTATGGTGTAATCCGCGCAGGCGAGGGGACGGTCAGCCTTTTCACCGACCTCAGCCTCGGCACTACCGACCTCAAGTTCGATGATGCGATCCGAGCCTTCTGGGGCAGTGTTTCCGAGCCGGATAATTTCCATTTCCCGCCGTTTCTTGCCTCGTCCAATACCGAAACACTAAAGCTGCTGGCGCGTTCGCGGCTGTTGCCCAATATCCTGTCACGGCTTGAGAAGCTGGCAGGACAGGCCAACATCGTCTTTGTGGAACTCACCAATGTTGAAGACGAGCGGCGTATCGACACAGAAATCATGCCGTCGGGAACGCGGCAGCCACATGCCGATCTCATTTTCGTTTCGACCAGGCTCATAAAGGAAATCATTGAAAACGATGCACTGGATTGGTTCGCATCGTTGGGCACGCAGCAATTGTGGCCCACATCGGCGCGGATGAAGGTGCGCTTTCCGTTCCCGCGCGTTCGCCAGCGCCGCGCTCTCTCACGGCCAGAACAGTCAATGCTCAATCTGGTGACGTCAATTGCAACAAGTCCGCTGAAGCAGAGCGCAGCCACACGCTGGACATGGCGTCCGCGTCGCCTGCCGGCCCTTTCCGAAATGTATCAGGTGTTGCGAAACGAACTAGGTGGTGGACCCGTTTTGCCGGTTGCGCATAACCCGGCAAGGAAAAAGACGGCTGCCGTTCTGGTGCCGAACGCCTCTTTCGGAGGGGCCGAAAAGGTTGCCTATGCAGCCGGTCGTGAGTTGAAGAACCAGGGGTTTGAAACCCATCTGTTCGTGCTTGGCAATGAACGGATGGACGTGCTCGACGAGTTCGACCAGTCCTTCGATTATCTTCATTTCTGGAAGGATGGCATTCCCGCCTGGGGCGACACAAATCGCTTTCTCGGTCAGGACTTCATCACTGAGGATCATCCGCTGGACTGGAGTGTCCTGCGCGGCCAGCTTTCCGGTTTCGATCTGGTGGTGAACAACCACGTCATGGCCGCGCATCCACTGATGGGGAAGCTTCGCTCGGAAGGCACGCGCACCGCCTGCTATCTGCATGTGGTGGACGAAACGGTTTTCCGCCGTCAGGCAGGCCAGCCCTATGCGGCGATCGCGTTCGAACACGCCTATGACGCTTTTCTCACCTGTTCGGATCAGCTGAAAATCTATCTGCACAGCTTCGGCGTACCATATGAAAAAGTGTTTTCGGTGCCAAACGGGGCCAGTTTTTCAATCGATACAAAACAGCGGGAGCAAGTCACCGCAGCGCGCAAGCAGGGCCGCAAGGGCGAGCCGATGCGTATCCTCTATATGGGCCGTCTCGACCGTCAGAAGGGCATCGACCGGTTGCACGACGCAATCGTCAAGCTGAAAGAGCAGGGCATTCCGTTCGAGGCGCAGGCCATCGGCGGCGAAATTCTTTCCGACGATCCGAGTGCATCCTGGATGACACGTTTGAAGGATGCAGGCGTTAAAGTCTCGCCGCCCGTCTTTGACGGCAAGGACATTGCCAACCATCTGGCATGGGCCGATGTTCTCCTGATGCCGTCGCGGTGGGAGGGAGCGCCCTTGATGATCGCCGAAGCGCAACAGCTTGGCTGCGTGCCGGTGGCAACAGCCGTCGGTGCCGTCGATGAGCTTATCAATCACGGACGCGATGGCATTCTCATCCGCAATGGCAACGATGCGCAGATTGTCTCCGACATGACGCGCATTCTGACCATCCTTGCACAGGATCGCGAAGCTCTAATGCGGACCGCCGAAGGCGCTCTCGCTTCCGCGGCTCACCGCACATGGAGCTCGGCGTTCTCCGAATTTACCGATTGGGCGAACGAAATACGCCCCGTTTATCCGAAATCCCGGTCTTCCCAGCCGGACGTTGCAGACGATGCCACCGCGACCGCCGTTCTCCCCGGTCGTGCAGTTGCCTGATTATACCAGAAAGGTCGACCTATGAGCCGCCCAACCAATCCAAGAATCCTCGTCACGGGCATTCCGAGCCATCTGACACGCCTTATCCAGCGTGCGGATAAGGCGCAGGTTTATTACTCGGAAAAGCAGCGGGATTCCGAATCCAGGGATAATTTTATCCAGGAGCTGAAGAACATCAGCAATACCGGCAATTATCTGATCGGCGAAGGCGCGATGACAGCGCTTCTGCCGACTGCCAAGCACATTCCATTCTGGCACCTCTACAATTGCGTCAACAATGGAACGGGTCTCGAAGAGGTCAACAAGGAATTCGACATCTGCGTTTTTACCTGTGCAAACCTTCTGCGCAAGGGCTTGTCGGCGGATGCAGAAGCGCTTGTTCTGTCTAGGCTAGACATGCCCGTCGTGATGCTGGGCATCGGTATCCAGAACCGTCCCGATATCGAAAGCGAAGACGGTCTGCCAGCGGGTACTAAAAAGCTTTTGGAAGTGCTGAAAGGCCGCGAACACTATTTTCTCACGCGGGGCGAAAATGCAGCCGGCTATCTCCGTGATCAGGGCTTTTCCTATGTCCGCCCCGTCGGTTGTCCATCGCTTTACTTCCGCCCGGACAATATGCGTAAGGCGATCAGCCGTCTGCCGGAGGTGAAGGTGGGCGAGGGGCGCACCGTATTCACCGGCTACATGGGAGCGGAACTCGAAACCATCGGCGACATGAATGCGCTCGGCTCTGATGACGGACGTTCTGCCTATGTGGTTCAGGACGAGCTGCTGCATTTCGACATGCAGCTTGAGGCCGATGCCAATGGCCGCGCCTACGATTCAACTACCGGCGAACTCGTCGGCCCTCTGACCTATAAGGGCTCGGGTGATCTCAAGAAGAAGGTCAGTGTGCACGCCTTCCTCGACACCAATCAATGGCGTGCCTGGTGCTCGACCATGGACTTTTCTTTCGGTCGCCGCTTCCATGGGAATATCATCTCCATGCAGGCCGGTGTGCCGAGCCTCATGGTCGCCGTCGATGACCGTATGCGGGAAATGCTTAATTTCTCAGGTCTGCCAAAGATCGATGCCCGCGATCTCAACGCCGCAAATGATCGGCGGGCTTTCGTGAGCGACCACATTGCCGCGATGAACATTCCCGAAGTCATCGAGAACTACTCGGCGCGAGAACGCAATTTCCGGAGCGTTCTTTCAGAAATCGGCATTGGATAGCTCCCAATCCACGAGCCGTTTTATAACTCCAGCGAAGATGGATCACCATGCGCATAATGATCACCGGCATTCCGTCATATCTGATGCGGACCGTCGAAAGTGTTTCTGGGGCGAGCGTCAAGCACCGCCCTTATTTCGAGCCCATCCGCACCAAGAAGGATGTGATCGATCAGGTCAAGAAGATTGCCAATACGGGCAATTATCTCATCGGTGAGGGCGCGGCTAACGCAGTGCGCGGCCATGATGTGACCTACGTGCCGTTCTGGCACCTCGCCAACAGCCTCAATTCGCCGGATACCTATGCAGCACTCAATGAGAGCTTCGACCTCTGCCTGTTCGCATCGGCCAATCTTCTGCGCCCCGGCTATGCGGCCACAACGGAATCCTTCGTCTTTGAAAAGCTGAACATGCCTATTGTGGTCATGGGCATCGGTATTCAGAAGAAGGAAAACCTGAAGGCTGAACTGCCGGAAGGTACGCGCCGGTTCCTGGAAATTCTGCGCCGCAAGGAGAGTTTCTTCCTCACGCGAGGCCATTTCACTGAAGAGTTTCTGAAAGATGCGGGCATGAAATATGTCCGTCCGACGGGCTGCCCGTCACTCTATTATGCACCAGACCAGATGAAGCGCTCGCTGACTCGTCTCGCCGATCCAACGCTTGCCGACGCTCAGAAAATTTCCTTTGGCGGTTATCTTGGCAGTGTGGCGGACACCATTGTCGATGCGCACGCGTTGCTCGAAAAGGACAGTGTCGCAAGCTATGTCATTCAGGACGAGGTGATCGTCTACAACATGAATATGGCAGGCGAAGATCACACCGAAGCCTATGATCAGGCCGCAAGTCGCATCACTGCACCCGTCGATTACAAGCATATGGAAAAATGGCAGCGCAAGAACGAGTTGCTGGTGTTTTTCGACACGCACAAATGGCGCAGCTGGATTTCCAGTCAGGATTTCGGCCTGAGCCGCCGCTTTCATGGCACGATCATAGGCATGCAGTCAGGTATTCCCGGCCTGATGATCGCAGTCGACGACCGTATGCGCGAAATGCTGGGCTTCGTCGGTTTTCCGCACATCGAGGCAAGTGTCTGGAATCGTGAACCACAGAAGAAAGCTTACCTGCGCGACTTTCTTTCCAAGATTGATGTGCCAGCTGCGATTAATCGCTATTCGGAATGCGAAGCCAATTTCAACGGTGCACTGAAGGATATCGGTATCCGATGATTAGCTGCAAGAGCATCAGGGGCAAGAAACGAGCAATGGCAGTCTTGCTTGGTGCCGCCTTGCTGGGGATTATTCCAAATGGTGCTCTTGCCGATACGCGCTTTGGCGTCAACCGGGTCAATATGGCCTGGCTCAAGCCGGCAGAGCGCGAACAGATATTCGATCGGATGGTGGAGAACGGTGTGGTCGCGGTCCGGCTGTCGCTCACACGACCGTTCGACCAAAGTATTGATGCCGTCCGCCTCGCACATGAAAAAGGCCTGGCCATTCTGCTTGAAATCTCGCTCAACAATGCGGATTTTTATCCGGAAGGGACCAAACCCCGGTCCGGGCGCGGGCGTATCTGGGACATGTATCGTCTGTCCGATATATCCTCCGAGCGATTCCAAAACGCGGTGGCGGATGCTCTGCAAAAGATCGATGCGCTGGGGGTGCCTCTGGTTGCGGTTGAACCCGGAAACGAGATCAACTGGGGGGCCTATAATGGCGATCTTGCCATTCTGCCCAAGGAGAAGATGAAGACCGCGCGCTCTTTGGCCGAGATGGAGGAGCGTCCTCTGGTTGAAAAGGGCGCGGAAAAATATGTCGAGCTTCTACGTATCGTCAAAGCAGAACTGGTGAAAACCAAGAACAGCACCAAGGCAAAGGTCATATCTGCGGGCTTGTCCGATATCCCCTTCATTGATGCCGACCGGCGGGGAATAGATACCGTTGAGCCTGCCGCCTTTACCGATCTTCTCAAGAAATACGGTCTGGATAAAGCTGCCGATGGTTATGGCATGCACATTTACCCCGGCAGCAGCGGAACGCGAGCTGCGCGGGCCAAGCACATCAGCGACGCGCTTTCGTTTTGCGGCGGTGCGGGTGGCAAGCCGTGCTGGATCACGGAATGGGGTTTTGCCAATACCTCTAAGGCCTGTCCTGCCAATGACAATAACCGCGAACAACTGGTCGAAAAAACACGCGACCGCTTTCGGCAGATGATGGACAGTGGCCAGATTGCAGCCGCCTATTATTTTGATTGGGATGCGAGCCCTTACGGCGTGTGGCGCTGCGGATCACTGACGCCGGCGGGACGCGCTGCGACGGTGACGAAATGAAGCTCAAGACTGTAATCATCGGCGGTTCGAACACCGTCATGCTTCCCGGCTACCTGCCGACGCTTCTGTCGACGATGGCCCGGCGTGGAACGGAACTCGACATTGTCGCCGATCTTGCGGTCGGAGGGACGACTAGCGCGTTTGGTCTTTATCAACTCAAACAGTTTGAACATCTCGAAGATTGCGAGCTGTTGCTAATCGAATATGCCATTAATGATGCTTTCGTTTATGGTGATGAACGACGTCCATTCCGGCATTGGGCAAGGTTCTATGAAGGGATCATTCGTTATGCGCTTGAACGCAATCCAAAATTACGGATTGCAACGCTTGTGTTCGGCGCGCGCAATGGCTCGTTTCTGAATTCCGTTCCCTCGATTGATGCGGGTATCAATTACATCTCGCAATGGTACGGAACCATCCCGGTTGATGTCTCTCGAATGCTGATGCAGCAATTTGGCCGTGATGTCGTGGGCAACCCGGCCTTCTATCTGGATCAGGGGCATTATGCGCGTCCGGTTTCAACGACTATCGTTGCGAATTTGATTGCGGATGTTCTCGAGCCGGCCCTGTCTGTTCCGAACTATCCAAAAGCACTGCCATTCGCCATCGATCCGGACCATTTCGCCAATGCGCGGGCCTTGAGCGGCGAGCAATTGTGCAAGCGGCTCGGACGCGTGCCGGTCCAATACCGCAATCGCCGTTTCTCGATCTCGGCACTTGATCTTGGCTCGGATAAAATGCGCTTTGAGGTTGAGGGCGGACAGCTGCTTGCGCTTGGTTATGTCTGTGATCCTCGCATTCCGCCACTTGATGTGACGACGGCCGCGGAGGTGCACCGTGCTGCCATGATGAAGGGAGGCGTGCGGGACGGAACCTACAAGTTTCTCGTTTCGATGCTGAGCTTTGAGTTTTTTTACGGCGCTAAGCTGCTGGAAGCGCGCGGGAACATCGCGCTTACTTTGTCCGGTGCCGAGGAGGGCATGGAACACAAGCTGCATGTTCCCAAAGACAGTGTCCACCACGAGGAATTGCCCGACCAACCCGTTCTTCCGATCACCGGCATCCTGTTCTCGGGCAATTTGAAAGTCATGTCGCTGGAGAAGAGGGGCGCGGTGAACACTGTTCAATCGGAAGCTGCTCAATAGGCGCTATTCAACAAAGATGTTGACGCTGGCGGCTCGACCGGCAGCATCAATCACGGTCAATGTCGAATATCCGGTTCCGTCCGGTTGCCAGTTTTTTGTCCTCCGTCGCTCAATCTCGGCGATGGGCTTGCCATTGGCAAGCCAGCGAAATGGCGCGCGCCCGCCCTGTAATTTCAGCACCAGCGGCGATGCATTATCGGTCAGGGTTTCCAATTCCACATGCGCGCCATCAGGTGGAAATACGATGCGCGGTGCAGGCTCGATCATGGCTTTGAGAACCGGCAGAGGATCGCTCGCCGACGAAAAACGTATCTGCGTCACCGGAAGATCGGCGCGTGCTGTCCGAAATGCGCCAGCAGGCGCACGCGGCAGCGGGACAGAAGCAATGCCGGAGCGCACAAAGGCATCGAACAGGATGGGGGCCGCCGAAACATAGCCCGCAAGGCCCGGCACCGAACCGCCATCGGCACGCCCGACCCAGACACCCAGCACATAACGCCCGTCATAACCGACCGACCACGCATCGCGATAGCCATAGGATGTGCCGGTCTTGTAGGCAAGGCCGAGGCGTTTCGCGCCTTGCGGCGGCACGACACCGGCGAGAATATCGCCAATCTGCCAGGATGCCTGCTCGGTGAGAATAGGGGCGGAAGGCTGCACAGGCTCGGAGCTTTCGGTGCCGTCACGCAACGCTGCACCGCGACCGCCATTGGCAAGTCCGGTATAAAGCTGCACCAGATCGCGCAGACTGATACCCGCGCCACCAAGGCCGATAGCAAGCCCCGGCGCTTCGCCCTTCGGCAGTTGCAGATTGACTGCTGCCTGACGAATACGCGTCGTCAGGCGTGCAGGACCGACGGCATCAAGAAGGCTGATGGTCGGTACATTGAGCGACATTTGCAGCGCCTGGCGAATGCTGACATCGCCCTGATAGCTCATATCGAAATTGCGCGGACGATAGCCTGCGAAATCCTGCGGGCGGTCCTCGATTATTGTCTCCTGCGCGATGAGCCCCTGTTCGAACGCTAGCCCATATATGAAGGGTTTAAGTGTGGAACCGGGCGAGCGCACCGCGCGGGTCATGTCGATCCAGCCCTGTCGCTTGCCGTCGAAATAGTCAGCGGAGCCAACCTCGCCCAGAATATTGCCGTTGCGGCTGTCGGCCAGCACCATGGCTACGGAAACCTTTGGCCCAAGCTTCGCTGCGGCTTCCCGCGCAACAGCTTCCAGTCCTGCCTGCACCGACTTTTTAAGCGTCAGTTGATGCCGAGCCTCGGTCGGTGCCTGCTTCAAGGCGAGATCGGCAAAGTGGGCGGCCAATGAAGGCAAGGGATGACGAGTAGCGGATATGCGCTCACGCGATGCGCGCTCGGCTTCCTCGCTTGTGAAAACATCAGACGAAACCATGCGCTTCAATACTCGATCACGCGCGGCGACCGCATTTTGCATTTCGCGATCCGGGCGGCGGCGCTCCGGCAATTGCGGCAGGGCCACAAGCAATGCGGCTTCCGATATTGTGAGGCGCAGCGGCTCCTTGCCAAAATAGGCGAGGGATGCCGAACGCACGCCTTCCAGATTGCCGCCATAGGGTGCGAGCGTCAGATAGCGTTCGAGAATTTCAGACTTGCTCAGCCGCCGCTCAATCTGGACCGCACGCGCAAGCTGCCGGAACTTGGAGCCGAAGCTGCGGCTTTCGCGCGGCTCAATCAGCCGGGCAAGCTGCATGGAAAGTGTGGAGCCGCCGGACACAATACGGCCACTGCCTGCAAGCTGGTAGGCAGCCCGCAGCAGCGCTGTAAAATCGATGCCGCCATGATCGTAAAAACGCTTGTCCTCATAGGCGATAAGCATTTTCACAAACTTGGGATCAACGTCCTCAATCCGTGTATTAAGCCGCCAATAGCCGTTCGGCGTTGCATAGGCGCGCAGCAAAGCGCCGTCGCGATCCATAACTTCGGTAGAAATTGTCAGCCGTTCCGGCAAAGGCGGAGGATAGGCGCGGTCGAGCCAGTCAAGCCCGACCACGGTTCCAATAGCGGCGATGCCGAGAAACGCGGCACCGCCAATGGCTATTTTCCAACGCCTTTTCATCTGTTTAGCCGCACACTAAGGCGCTGCCACCTCCATCATGCCCGTTGCCGTGCGCGCTGCAAATTGCGGACGATACATGTCCTCAACAGTTGCTGCCGGATGGGTATAGAGACCCGGCGTCACCGCACGCACCACATAAGCCAGCGTAATCGGCTTCTTCTCGCCTGCAGAACGGTCGAAGGCGGCCACAAAACGATCATTGTGGAATTCGAGATGCGCTGCCTGTGTGCTCTCCAGCCAAGGGAAATTGCCAAGATCCGCACTCGACACAAGCCCCGGATTATCGATCTCAAAACCGGCCGGCAGCAGATCGGTCACGAGCAGACGTGACTGCCATTCCTGCAGATCGTCGATTTTCAGGACAACCACATAGCGTTCATTCTGATTGACGCCGGTGACATTGGCCAGCTCGCCATCAAGCGTGTAATAGGTGCGCTCAATGTTGAAACCTTCTCCACCCGCAGGAAGAGACTGTGCAGGCGGCGCCACGGCGGTCACGACAGCGTCGACCGAACCTTGTCCTTTGTTGGTGACAGTCAGCGGCTGCGCTTCCAGAGCTGCACCGGTGAGACGTTCGGAGAACGCGCCTTGATGCGCGGTGCCATTGATGTCGAGGTGGATTGCGCCATTGTCATCCTGCAGGCCACGTGCTGCAAGTAGCATCCACGCCTGATCCTGCGTGCTGAGATAACGTGCCTTTTCCCGCTGGAACTCGACCAGTGTAATCAGCGATGGCAGCACTTTCGGTGCAGGCTTGGTTTCGGAAGCCAAAGCCAGCATTGCCGCACCGTCGCGCAGCGGCGAACCATAATCGGAGCGATTATAGTCGAAACTGGATTGGCTGGTTGCAAGCTGGAGCGACGCATCGAACACGCGTTCGGAACGCGGCTGATCACCATAAAGGGCGAGCGCCGCGCCAAGCTGCGCAACCGCCATGGGGCTGGCGAAGTTTTCGAGCTGGGTATCGGCAAAATAACGCAGATCGCCAACAGATGCCTTCTTGTTGCGTGCCAGAACATAGAGCGCATAGGCAATGTCGTTACCGCGTTCCTTGACGTCGGTGGTATAGCCAAGCGCATTCTGCAGATTGCCAAGTGCGGACAGCATCGCCTGCTGCGGCACGTCATAACCCTTTTCGCGGGCACGCGTCAGGAAGTCGGTCACATAGGCGTCCATCCAAAGATCACCTGACCCCGGCGACCAGAGGCCAAACGAACCGCTAGAGGACTGGTTGTTCAGCACGCGGAAGATAGCGTCCTGTACACGCTTCTTAAGTTCTTCCTGACTTTCCAGACCTGCTGCCGCTTCCGTACCTGCAGCCATTTCGCTTAAGTATAGCAGCGGCAATGCGCGGCCGGTGGTCTGCTCTGTGCAGCCATAAGGATAACGGTCGAGAGCCATCAACAAGGCGGGCACATCAAATGCGGCACTTCGCGTCACACCAACGCTGACGAAAGCACCGTCAAGCAGGCTTTCCGACAGAAGGCCGCCATCGACTTTGAGGCTTCCGCCATTGGCCGCGAGATTGACGACATGGCGGCTCGTGACCGGCAGATCGATCGGACGCACCGGCAATGCCAATGCCTGTTCAACATTGAGGCCTGCATCGTTGGAAAGCCGTATCGTCACACCACCGGCACCCGTGGCCACAGCATTGAGCGGAACGGCGATCGACTGCCGCTTGCCGCCGGCCAGTGCAATGCTTTCAGGATAGGAGCCAACCTCGACGCCGAGATTATCGGTGGTCTCAAGGCTCACACGATAATTGCCATCCGGTGCGTCCGTATTGGCAATATCGAAGCGGATATTGGCCTGATCGCCAGGGGCCATGAAGCGTGGCAGGCCGGCAGTGATGACCACCGGATCGCGGATGATGACATCCGTAACCGCATGACCTACGGCTTTCTTGGTCCATGCAACGGCCATGACACGCGCCGTTCCGTTGAACTGCGGTATGTCGAAAGTGATTGTTGCCTTTCCGTCGCTGTCAAGTTCAACCGGACCGGAGAACAGCGCCAGCAGCTTCTCGGTAGGCGGGCTGCCTTCCGCTGCCATATTACCACCGTCGCCACCTGTGCGCAGCTTGCCGGTGACGCCGAGCGAACCATCGATCAGGCGACCATACATATCGCGCATTTCAAGGCCCAGCTGACGCTGGCCGAAGAACCAGTTTTCAGGGTTCGGCGGCTGATAGCGTGTCAGATTGAGAATGCCGACATCGACAGCCGCAACCATGACATAGGCCTGCTCGCCACCTGCGTTTTCAACCGAAACAGGGATGGAAAGCGTGGAACGCGGCGCAATCTTCTCAGGCGGTGTCAGCTTGACTGCAAGCTGCTTGTCGGCAGGATCGATCTTCAGCCATTTAAGACCAATCGCACGCGCAGGCATACGGCTTTCAATAGCCTCACCCGGACGGAACAGCGTTGCCGTGACATAGGCGCCCGCACCCCAATCCTCACCGACCGGAATATTGATGGTCGTGCCACCTTCCGGAACGCTCGCGGTGAGGGTCTTGAGCAGCTTTTCTGCACCGATGGTGATGAGCAATTCACCGGCAAAACGAGGCGAAACTTTCAGTTCTGCCGTATCACCAACCGCATAATGCTCCTTGTCGAGCGCGATTTCGAGCCCGTCCGGTGTTTCGGTCGAGGTCGAGCTTACATACCAGCCCGCATCGAATTCATAGCTGGTGGCCGGACCCGAAGCATCGGCTGTTTCGATTTCCAGACGATAACGACCCCAATCGACCGGCAGGCTGATTTCAGCCTCGCTATCGGTTTTCAGATCGATCTTGCCGTTGGCAATCGCCTTGGTGAAAGTGACCGGTTCGTAGTTCCAGCTGTTGCCACTGCGATACCACTGATAATTGCGCTCGATCTTGACCAGCGACCATTGTGCGCCAACAAGCGCCTTGCGATCCCCCTTGCTGTCAGAAGCGATTAGGCTGAACTTCGCGGTTCCACCTTGCGGCACTTCATCGCCTGAGAAATCCGGACGAATGCCGATGAGATCGGTCTCCGGCTGAATGGCGATGTCGATCTTGCGCTCAACCGCGCGACCGCCAGTTTCCCGCATACGAACGGTCACGGCAGCGTTTACGAGACGCGTGGTCGACGGCATTTCGTCAACCGCAACCGGGAAAGTCGCCTTGCCGTTGTCGTCGACTTTTGACAGGCCATCGAGCGGCAAGCGCGTGGCTTCGCCCTGTTCTTCATCGGCGAGGCCGAAGTAATACCCCTTGAAGCGGTCCCACTGACGCTCGGTCGAAAGCGTGACTTCGCCTTCAAGCGCAAGACCGGCGGCAGGCGCACCATAGAGGAAACGACCGTCCACGGTGATATTGGCGGTTTCTCCCACGGCGATTTCCGGCTTGTCAGACGTCAGGTCGAACTCGATCCGGTCCGGCACGAAATCTTCAACCAGAAACATCTGCGTGGCAATCGCTGGCTGCTTGGGATCGGTATAGATCGAAACGTTCCAGGTCCCGCGCATGGCGTTCGACGGCAAGGTCAGGTCGATGGCATGACCACCGGCAAGCTTGCTGTCGGATACGAGACGGCGATCTTCCACACCGTCGGGACGCGTGAAGATGAATGTCAGTGGCAGATCGTCAACCGCGGTCGCGGTATCGTCACGCGCAAGCGCCCCCACGTGCACAACTTCGCCGGCGCGATAGATACCGCGCTCAGTCCATGCATAAAGATCAAGCCCCTTGGGCACGGCGCGGCCCGTCACACCGCGATCGGAAAGATCAAACCCGGCGCGCGCCATATCAAGGAATGTGAAATCATCATCATTCTGACTGGCCATCAGCACCGCTGGCACCATGCCGTCCGTGCCGCGTGTCAGTCCCGCCGTAAAGGTCGCCCGGCCATCGCTGTCGGTGATCGCTTCGCCCAGCACTTCATTATTACGGGCAAGCAGGGTCAGCTTCACATCCTTGAGCGGTTCTGCGCTTTCCAGCGAACGGGCGAAGACATTGATGCCGTCCTGTCCGGTATAGGTCGAAAGGCCAATGTCGGAAACGACAAACCACTGCGTTGCCTTGGTGCCGTATTCTTCATCGGACTTCTGGACCAGCGGCTCGGCGGTCAGCACATAGACGCCGGGCTTGCGTTCCGGCAGCGCTTCATCAACCGGGAAACTGGTCGTTGCTTCCTTGTTCAGCTCATTGCCTGCAACCTCGATCTCACCTTCCCAGACAGGCGCACCCATCTGTTCGGAAACCGTGCTGATGTCGTAGCTGTCGAGTTGACGGAGGAACTGGTAGCCGGAAAGAAGCTGTGCCAGCGAACGGTCGCCAACGCGGTAGAGCTTGACCTTGGCTGTACTCAAATTGACGCTGACCAGCGGAATGCCGCGACGTGCATTGGCAGGCAGCACAAAGCTGTCGCCAGTGAAGCGGACCGATGGTGCACGGTCCTGCACATAGATCGAAAGGTTGACCGGAGCTGGCAGCACTTCGCCAACAGCCGATGGCAAACCCTGACGAAAAGTCATCGTATAATTGCGGCCATGTTCCAGACCCTCGATGCAAATCTGGCGGTCCTTGGCGTCAACAGCCTTTGGCGCGCCATTATCGAGTGTAACAAAGCTCGAATAATCGACACCGCTTTTCACCAGTTCTTCGGAAAACTGCGCGCAGATGCGCGGCGCGGCATTATCATTATCGACCGTATTATTGACGATGCGGAAGCCTTTGCGCGCTTTCAGATCGTCATAGGCAGCCCGAACGGATGCGGAATTGACGAGATCAAGGCTCGCTTCATAAGCCTGCAAGGCCGGGCGCGATGCATCGCGCTTTTCGAGTGCCTGCGCCATGACGGCAAGCGCTTGCGCGCGCTCATCCTTGGTGCGTGAGGTCTGGTAGGCAAACCACGAGGCCGACGTCGCATCGCGCTGGAATTTGGAACGTTCCTGACCATTGGACGGCTCGGTCGCAAGCGCTGACAGCGCATATCCGGCCCAGATTTCGCTTTCGTCCGGCGACATGCTGGCAGCCAGTCGGAATTTTTCCATTGCCGTGCGTGGGTCGCCATTGAGAGCGGCAGATGCCGCTTCAATTTTCAACGAGCGAAGGGTGTCCGGGCTTTCAACGCCAGCCAGTTCGCGCTTCAGGCGACGAGCCTCGTCAACCAGATTGGCAGCAAAGAAGGATATGGTTGGCGGGGCACCGATGTCTTCAACTTCGTGGGCTGCTGTGGATTGCGCTACGACCTTACCTGCAATGGAGCCAACGGACTGATTGAGCTTGTTGAAATCTGATTTCAGAAAGCACCATTTGACCTTCGGATTATAGGTGAAGGCGAGGCAGGCATTGTCGCCCAGACAAATGCTTTTGCACTGGTCGAGCGAGACATTCTTTTCCGTGCGCAGGTCGAAGCCGAAATAATCGCTATCTTTGGTAATCTCTATGCGCCGGGTTTCGGCGGCTTGTGTGCTGTGTGGAGCAGCTGAAACGGAGGCTGCGACTGCAAAGGCCCATAAAAGGCGGTTGAAACCAATACGCATTTGCATCCCCTCACAACGGTCGGCGCCATTCCAATCTATTAGAAAAGGCGAAAAGAATCCGGCTCATGTGAAGCCTCGCCGCGACAAACTGTCAAGGCGAATAGGGATTATCTACAACTATTAGGATAGTTTTTGGGAAATACGTTCTGCGAGATGCATGTCTCGCAGAACATATCCGGATGCCTTAGATGATCCCGCCATTGGCGCGTAAGGTCTGGCCGTTTATCCATGCGCCGTCCGGTCCCGCGAGAAACGCAACCACGCCTGCAATGTCCTCCGGTGTGCCCAGTCGTTCGAGCGGGCTCATTTTCGCCATGCGTGCAACCAGTTCCTCTGATTTTCCATTTAGAAAAAGATCTGTCGCCGTGGGGCCGGGCGCGACTGCATTGACGGTAATGTTTCGGCCGCGCATTTCCTTGGCCATAATGGCCGTCAGCGTTTCGACCGCGGCCTTGGTCGCTGCATAAACGCCGTAGTTTTCCAATTTCAGGCCAACGACACTGGTAGAGAAATTGATAATGCGTCCATTGTCGCGCAGACGCCTGCCTGCCTCCCGCATCGTATTGAATGTCCCTTTGAGATTGACCGAAACAATCTTGTCGAAATCGAGATCGTCTGTGGCGGCGAGAGGTGACAGGCCCATAATACCGGCATTGTTGATGAGGACGCCGACCTCGCCGAACGCGGTTTCGGCAGCATCGAACATCTTCTTCACTGCGGCGGGATCGGCAACATCCGCCTTTACTGTCAGCGCGGTGCCACCCGCAGCCTCGATCTTGGCAACCACGGCGTCTGCCATGGCAGCATTGCCGGCATAGTTGACGATGACCGTAAAACCATCACGACCCAGCCTTTCCGCAATGGCGGCACCGATACCTCGCGACGCGCCGGTGACGATGGCAACCTTGTTTTTCCTATCTGACATTGTGTGCTCCGATCATTACGTCCATTCAGGTTCCAACAACATGGCACTTTTACGTCGCCGTTTAATCGGGCATCGTTTGTCATCACTATCCGAAAAAGGCGAACAATAAGATGGACAGGTTCGACGCGATGCGGGTCTTTACTCGCGTATTGGAACGACGCAGTTTCACTCTGGCGGCTGAGGATCTGGGAATTCCGCGTTCGACCGTCACCGACGCAATCAAGCAGCTCGAGAAACGACTGGGTGCGCAGCTGTTTCTGCGGACCACCCGCCACGTCAACCCGACACTTGACGGTCAGGCCTATTATCAGCGCTGCAAAGAAATCCTAGCCCATGTCGAGGACGCCGAAGGCGGATTTTCCGGGGCTACGCCCAAAGGCTTGCTTCGGGTCGAGGTTCAGGGAACACTGGCGCGCCATTTTCTTCTGCCGGAATTGCCGGCCTTTCTGGAAAAATATACGGGGATTGAATTCTATATGACCGAAGGAGATCGGTTCGTCGATCCGGTTCGGGAAGGTATCGATTGTGTTCTGCGTGTTGGTTTGCTGCAAGATAGCGACATGATTGCCCGACGCGTTGCGACATTGGACGAGATCACCGTAGCGTCTCCTTTCTATCTGGCACGATTTGGACACCCCAAACATCCAGATGAACTGGCCTACGGCCGCCAGATGATCGGTTTCAGAGCCAGCGGCAGTACTGCGCGCATGCCACTGGAATTCCTGGTTGATGGAAAGTTGCGGACGGTCACCATCCCCGCGCCGGTTACGGTCAATGCCGCTGAAACCTATGCGGCAGCAGCCTGTTTGGGGCTCGGTATCATACAGATTCCACGCTATCATGCGATGAAGCACATTGCCGATGGAAAACTTGTTCAGATACTGGCTGCTTATCCTCCAACTCCGTCGCCTGTATCCGTCATATATCCACGTGATCGCCAGCTTTCCCCGCGTGTTCGGGTATTCATCGATTGGTTGGTGACGATATTCGCCGGTCAGGATGTTTGGTCTCGTTAACCTCTTGTTAAGAATCTGGAACAAGACGGCCATTTCCGTGTTAGAATAAAGCCCGCAGAGATGCAGAACGCACATCGTTGCGCACCATGGGAGAGGGCAGAGATGAGCAACATTCTATTCTGGACCGCTTTGGTAATCGTGCCAGTGCTTTTGGGTACCGCCTACGCCTATCTGCAATCCATCCGCCATAGGGATGATTTCTAGGGCTGAAGTTTTTCGGCGTCAGTGTCTGATCTGGGGAAGTGCGCCAGCGAGAAGCTGCGCCGACTCCACATCTGATCCCCACCGATTTTTCCGATTCCATCACTCCACGGTCGCTGTAGCCGAGTTGAAGGCACGGGTGGCTCCATTTTTTTCCAGATATCGTTAATGCCTGTCTCATTTTGACTTCTTTTCAGTCATGCAATTTATGTTTGATCAACATCTATATATTCAATCAAGGGGTGTTGGTTTTGCGCGGAAATGTATCCCCCTATTCAGGGGGATTTTTGATTATTTTATAATAAAATCAAAGCGTTGATCGAATAAGTATACGAAGATGAGGTATACTCCGGAAGCATGTGTGCCATATTGGAGCATCGAGCTGTTTTGTTTGCTTATCCTTATTGGATGGAAGTAGTTTTACTTTCTGTCTGATATTTCACATTGCTTAATGTAAGAAAATGTCCTTCTATTGTTGCGGGCAAGCTATGGCTGGTAATTGAGGGGGGATTGGCGTCGCAATGTGTGCTCTTGTGCGTTTCTTTTTTATCCGGCGCAGCGCCAATCGATCCGGGCGAACAGGGCACAGCTTAGCTCGAAGGGATTTTATCCCGTCAGCCTCGGCAAAAGCCGGACACTGGAGCAAGCAGAGCTCATCTAGCAGCGTTTCTCGCGGGAGGATCAGGCCGCGGGGTTTCGCCAGCGATCCAATTAAAGCTGAGCTCAGTAAGTCTGCAGGCGATCGAATTGGGAAGAAGAAAACAATGGCGAGCCGAATTGGTCGCCAGTGCATGGAGGAGGGAACAACGGTAATGGGTAGACGTGCATACGAAAAGCTCGCGAGAATCTGTGCATCCCTGAACACATCCGAGCAAGAACTGGCTCACTCTCTCGGTATTTCGCGAGTTGCCTTGAAGGCCATAGATCGAACTGATGCGCCTCTTTATCTAAGACTGGCGTTAGCTGCTTTGGTATCGGAGATGGACCCGGATGAAGTGCTGAACCCCAAACGCGCGGGATCAGAAATGGAAAGACCGCTTCATCTCTTGTCAGCAAGATAAAGTCATAGGTTCAAAGGGTGTCGTTGTGACAAAAAACCTCGCTCTACTGCTTTTGATCGGGTTATTTTGTTATCCGCAATTGGCTGCCGCGTCATGTACGCGAGCAGCCGGCGCGGCGGATCTGATGACGCAACGTCAGCTTTCAGCCTTGCGCGCGATAGAGCGCAGCCGCGGTTGCAAGGGGGGCGACGAACGCGGAGGATTCTTCAATCCGTGCCGTGATCTCGCTCAGCGTATTGCCGAAATCCAGAGACAACTCTCGGCAAGTTCGCTTTCTTCACGGACGTGCGCCGAACAGCCTGCAGCGCCGCAAGCCACAAAGGTGAAACTTGACCGGCCCAAAACGTCTTCAGTCACCGCACCCAGCAAGCCATGGGTTCCGACTGGCGTAAAAGGGGCCCTGACGTATTGCGTGCGCTTGTCGGATGGCTATCTGTTTCCTGCTCCGCATTCGCAATTTCAGAAATCCGACAATGTGGCAGAAACATTGGCGCAATGCCGTTTCATCTGTCAGGGAGAGAATGTCGATCTCTATGTTTTGAACGATCCGAATGGTGAAACAGCGGATATGGTTTCCGTTTCCAACGGCAAATCTTACATCGAGCTGCCAACTGCCTACAACTATCAGGGGGGCAGCGATTTCAAGAAGTGCGATTGGGCTGGTTATGTCAACAAGATCAGTGAGTTGCGAGCGAATAGCAAAGGCAGCCAGGCATTCAGAAACGTGGTCGTTCCCATGCCGGACACACGTCCGGCTCGCAATGACGAGGCCAGCATTTCCGTAACGTCTTTTTCTCCCATGAGCGACAGCAATGTGCGTGTTGTTGGTCCGGCATTTATTTTCGACGAAGGTGCGGGGCAGGCAAAGTCTACAACCTACTGACAGCCTGCAGGCAGCCTTCTAAAGTTTAATTTGAATGAGACGTGTCGCGATTGGGACTGAACCACGCACGTTCTGTCTGTAACCTCCCAGAAACGGGCGCTTTCAACTTGCGCCCGGAAACTATCGATCATTGCATTGTTTGAAATCTGTCAGTGTTGTTCGACCTGGAGGAGGTAGACATGAGCAAGAACCGTGGCGTCGTTTATTTGCGGCCCGGGACAGTCGAAGTACGCGATATTGAAGACCCAGTGTTGGCGGCACCGGATGGGAGGAAGCTGGAACACGCCGTTATATTGAAGGTCATTTCCACCAATATTTGCGGGTCGGACCAACATATGGTCCGCGGACGCACTACTGCCATGCCCGGCCTCGTGCTTGGACATGAAATTACCGGCGAGATTATCGAAAAGGGCGGCGACGTCGAAATGCTCGACGTGGGCGATATCGTTTCGGTGCCGTTCAATGTTGCTTGCGGACGTTGTCGCTGCTGCAAATCTCAGGACACCGGCGTTTGCCTGACGGTCAACCCGTCACGTGCGGGTGGCGCCTATGGCTATGTCGACATGGGTGGCTGGATTGGCGGGCAGGCCCGCTATGTCATGGTTCCCTATGCGGATTTCAACTTGCTTAAGTTCCCTGATCGTGAACAGGCGATGGAAAAAATCCGGGACCTCACTATGCTTTCCGACATCCTGCCAACCGGCTTTCACGGTGCGGTCAAGGCTGGAGTGGGCGTTGGTTCGATTGTCTATGTTGCGGGCGCAGGACCGGTTGGACTTGCTGCTGCCGCATCTGCACGTATCCTGGGTGCTGCGGTCGTCATGATAGGCGACTTCAACAAGGAGCGCCTCGACCACGCGCGGAAAGTCGGGTTTGAACCGATTGATCTTTCGGCTAGTGACCGTCTTGGCGATATGATTGCAGAGGTTACGGGCAGTAACGAAGTCGACAGTGCGATCGATGCCGTCGGCTTCGAGGCGCGCGGCCACAGTGGGGGGGAACAGCCAGCGATCGTGCTGAACCAGATGATGGAGATAACTCGGCCGGCAGGAGCTATCGGTATACCGGGGCTCTATGTCACTGAAGACCCTGGCGCCGTCGATAACGCGGCAAAGCAGGGCAGCCTGTCGTTGCGCTTCGGCCTCGGTTGGGCCAAGGCACAGTCATTCCATACGGGGCAGACGCCCGTGCTGAAGTACAATCGCCAGCTGATGCAAGCTATTCTTCACGGACGTCTGAATATAGCCGATATTGTCAACGCTCAGGTCATATCGCTTGAGGATGCGGCAAAGGGCTATGAAAGCTTTGATCAGGGCGCTGCGAAAAAATTTGTTCTCGACCCGCATGGCTTGGTGGGCAAGGCCGCCTGACTGAAGCCTGTTTTGGAATGCGGAGAAGGGCGCCCTTTTGGGCGCCCTTTCTATTGGGTTAAACTCTTAACTGTAACGTTACAGTTTGCAAACGTATGCATACGTCTGGGACTATCCAGTCAGTAATGGCGCATCGAAGAATATCACCACCCACAAAAATTGTAGCGTAAAAATTCCCGCAAAAACAAACTACTAATTCCGTTCCAGTCGGAGAAACCCTTCCATCGCGAATTAAAGCTTGCAAGAGGGGCCTTTTTGAATACCATATCTGTAACGTTTCAGATTTGGGAGGATATGAAATGTTGCCTGAAAGAGCAAAGATACTCGCCGCATCCGTTTGTCTGGTTATGACAACGTTGACAATGGCAGGTTCGGCCCCGGCAGCCAATCTCGAAGTTACGCATTGGTGGACATCTGGCGGCGAAGCTGCAGCCGTTAAAGTCCTGGCCGAAAAGTTTGATGCGCTTGGCGGTGACAAGTGGATCGATGGAGCGATTGCCGGCAGCGGCGCTACGGCGCGCCCGATCATTATCAGTCGAATTTTGGGCGGTAATCCGATGGGCGCGACCCAACTCAATCACGGACGGCAGGCGGAGGAGTTGGTTCAAGGCGGTTTGATGACGGATCTGACCGAGCTTGCTGAAAAGGAAGGCTGGGCTGATTTCATTCGTCCGAAGAGCCTTCTGGAATCCTGCACCTACGAAGGGCGTCTTTATTGCGTGCCGCTGAATATTCACTCGTGGGAATGGATGTGGATTAATCCGCAAGCCTTCCGCGATGCCGGCACGGAACCTCCAAAGAACTGGAATGATCTCGTCGCTGCTGCTCCCAGGCTGAAAGAAAAGAACATCGTGCCGCTGGCAACCGGCGACGGCTGGCAGGTGAATGGCATGCTGACCGTCCTGACAACCGCAATCGGTGGCAAAGACCTCTATCTCAAGGTCAACAAGGACAAGGATGCGGAGGCAGCGCGCAGCCCCGAAATGAAGAAGGTATTTGAAGCGCTGGCGCAAGCCCGCACAATGGCTGATCCGGGTTATGTCGGACGCTCGTGGAATGAGGCCACCAATATGGTGCTCACCGGGCGCGCCGGAACGCAGATCATGGGAGACTGGGCGCAGGGTGAGTTCGGCACCGCCGGCAAGGTTGCAGGTAAGGATTATGACTGCTTGCCGGGCCTCGGCGTCCATCCGTACCTGGATACCGGCGGCGATGCTATCTACTTCCCGAAGAACAAGGACCCGGAAGTTACAAAAGCGCAGCTCAAGCTGGCAAGCATGCTTGTTTCCAAAGATACGCAGGTCGCGTTCAATCTTGCCAAGGGCTCTCTGCCGATCCGTGGTGATGTCGATCTGGATGCGGCTTCGAGTTGCATGCGTGCGGGCATCGATATTCTGAAGCACCCGGACAACATCGTTCCTTCTGTGGAGCAATTGCGCGCACCCGATACGCAAGGGCAGATCGAAAGCCTGGCGGCTGAGTTTTTCTCCAATCCCGACATGACGGTCGACGACCTTCAGGAACGTTTTGCGGAGATTATCGAGCAGGCGCAATAGTCTCGGTAAGGGTCTGCACTATCGATGAGGACGGTGCAGGACTCCCGAGAACCGGGTAAGGGAGGAACATCATGGCCGTCATGGAAGAGGGCAATCGTAGAAAGCCGCCGGGAATATTCCGCAATCTGAATGCAAAGGTTGCAGCGCTTCCTATGATCGCGACGGTTCTCGTGGTGTTCATTGGCTGCACGCTCTGGACGGTTGTATATTCCTTTACGTCTTCCAAATCGCTGCCAACTTTGAACTTTGTCGGCTTCGACCAATATACGCGCCTGTTTTCGGCAACCCGCTGGCATGTATCGGTTCGCAATCTGGCGATCTACGGCGTCCTCTTCATGGGCTTTTCCCTTGTGACCGGGTTTGTTCTTGCTGCTCTGATGGATCAGAAGATCCGGTTTGAGAACACATTTCGTACAATCTTTCTCTATCCTTATGCCCTGTCGTTCATTGTGACGGGGCTTGTCTGGCAGTGGATATTCAATCCTCAACTTGGGCTGGAGAAAGTCATTCGCGATATCGGTTTCGACAGTTTCCAGATGGCGATCCTGTCGAGCCGAACTTACGTCATCTATGCGATTGTCATTGCCGGGCTTTGGCAGATGACAGGTTTGGTCATGGTTTTGATGTTGGCCGGGCTGCGGAATGTTGACGACGAAATCTGGAAGGCTGCGCGCGTTGACGGCATTCCGAAATGGAAAACCTATCTGTTCATCATTTTGCCAATGATGCGCCCCGTTTTGGTGACGACCGTCGTCCTGATCGCGACAGGCATCGTCAAACTTTACGATCTGGTGGTTGCCATGACCAATGGCGGTCCCGGCATCGCGTCGGAAGTCCCGGCAAAATATGTCTACGACTTCATGTTCGGCTGGGCCAATCTGGGGCAGGGGCTTGCCGCTTCCACGGTCATGCTGACCACCGTTTTGATCATACTCGTTCCGTGGACGATGCTTGAGTTCAGCCGGAGGAAAGCGCGATGACGGAAGCTGTCCTGCACAGAAAGATGCCGACTGAAACCGAAGCTGCAGCCGCCCAACCTCGTCCGGCACAAAGGCAGGCTTCACAGCCTTGGGGCCGCAAGCCGAAACGGCGTTTCACGCCCACAACCATCATGCTCTACAGCATCCTGTTTGTCGCTGCCGTTTATTACCTGCTGCCCCTCTACGTGATGGTTGTGACATCTCTGAAAGGCATGCCTGAGATCCGGCTTGGTAATATTTTTTCACCACCGGTCGAAATCACATTTGAACCATGGGTCAAGGCCTGGAGCCAGGCATGCACCGGGCTTTATTGTGAGGGGATCAGCGCAGGTTTCTGGAATTCGATCAAGATCACTGTTCCGAGTGTAATCGTTTCCATCGCGATTGCATCGGTCAATGGCTACGCACTGGCAAACTGGAAGTTCAAGGGATCGGAGATCTTCTTCGCAGTCCTGCTTTTCGGCGCATTCATTCCGTATCAGGTCATGCTTTATCCGCTCGTTATCATCACACGGGAGCTTGGGATTTTCGGCACGCTGACCGGCGTTGTCTTTATACATACCATTTTCGGCATGCCTATCCTGACACTCTTGTTCCGCAATTATTTTGCCGGTCTGCCGCCGGAACTCTTCAAGGCGGCGCGTGTCGACGGAGCCGGGTTCTGGCGCATTTTCTTTCAAATCATGCTGCCGATGTCACTGCCGATCTTCGTCGTTGCGATCATTTTGCAGGTGACGGGCATCTGGAACGATTTTCTCTTCGGTGTGGTGTTTGCAGGAACGCAGAACTTCCCGATGACCGTGCAGCTGAACAATATCGTCAACTCCATGCAGGGCGTGAAGGAATATAACGTCAATATGGCCGCCACCCTCCTCACAGGTGCCGTTCCGCTTCTCGTTTATTTTCTGTCCGGCCGATATTTCGTTCGCGGCATTGCCGCTGGCGCAGTGAAAGGATGAGTTCATGAATTCAAGCGTTTTCATCCAGGATCTGTCGCTCGGTTTCGGCTCGGTCAACGTGCTTCAAAATCTCAATCTGGAAATCGGAGAGGGCGAGTTTCTGGTCCTTCTCGGGCCTTCCGGCTGCGGCAAGTCCACACTGCTGAATTGCGTCGCAGGACTTCTCGATATTTCCGAAGGCAGCATCTTTATCAAAGGACGAAATGTTACCTGGGAGGAGCCGAAGGATCGCGGCATCGGTATGGTGTTTCAATCTTATGCGCTTTACCCGCAGATGACCGTTGAAAAGAACCTTTCCTTCGGTTTGCGGGTCGCCGGTCTGCCGAAGAACGAGATCGACACGCGCATCAAGCGTGCTGCTGAAATCCTCCAGATCGAACCTTTGCTGCAACGCAAGCCTGCCGCACTGTCAGGCGGGCAGCGCCAGCGTGTTGCGATTGGTCGCGCACTGGTGCGCGACGTGGATGTGTTTCTGTTCGATGAACCGTTGTCCAATCTGGATGCAAAATTGCGTTCCGAACTACGCGTCGAGATCAAGCGTCTTCATCAGAAGCTCGGTAATACGATGATCTATGTCACGCATGATCAGATTGAAGCCTTGACGCTGGCGGACCGCATTGCCGTGATGAAGGGTGGGGTGGTTCAGCAACTGGCGGATCCGCTGACGATCTACAACCGTCCCAAAAACCGGTTTGTCGCAGGGTTTCTCGGTTCGCCCTCGATGAACTTCTTTTCCGGGGAAATCACCGCCACACATGGCAAGCCCGTATTTTATATCGGCGAAGCCGCGGTGCCGCTTGATGGATATGCCGGCGAACTGACGCCGGGGCAAAAGGCCACGCTCGGGGTTCGCCCCGAGCATATCCGGTTTGAAGCCGAGGACGGCTTTGAAGCGACCGTGGAGCTGGATGAGCCGATGGGCGCCGACAGTCTGGTCTGGCTTCGCCTGAACGGACATCCATTATCCGCGCGGGTGGAAGCCGGCAAACGCTACCGGGCAGGAGAGAAGGTCAGGATCGGCTTCAAACCCGATATGCTGTCGCTCTTCGATGCCCAAACGGAAGAGAGGCTTTAGATGATAAGCGCCGAATACTCCCCTTAAGAGCCTCGCACGAGAGGCAGCGCTATTGGCTTTCCGTTGGCGGCTCGAAGGTTGCTTCGAACCGTAGGCAGATTTTTGTCTCGTGAAGGCCTGAAAAATTCAGGAACGAGTTTGAAGGATGAAGACATGAACGGATATTCCTATCAACTTTACAGCTCCCGCAATTTCCAACCGCTGGAGCGTACACTCACGATGCTGAGCGACCTCGGCTATCGACGGGTAGAAGGTTATGGGGGGATTTACGGCGATCCGGTTCGATTAAAGAAAGAACTCGACGCTCTGGGACTTTCCATGCCTACCGGCCATTTTGGTCTGGATATGCTGGAGAACGAGGTCGACCGCGTTCTGGAGATTGCGAAGGCCGCCGATATGAAAGCAATCTTCTGTCCTTATCTCGATGCAGACCGCCGCCCGGATAGTGTTGAGGGCTGGCAGGAGTTCGGGAGCCGTCTGGTCGCGGCTGGCGAGCCTTATCGGAATGAGGGCTATGCCTTTGGTTGGCACAACCATGATTTCGAATTCCAGCCTTTGGCCGACGGTTCCGTGCCGCAGGAACATATTCTCGACGCTTCGCCGGATCTGGCTTGGGAAGCAGATATTGCGTGGATCATCAAAGGTGGTGCAGACCCGCTTGAATGGATCAGGCGCTATGGCGACCGCATACTTGCGGTCCATGTCAAGGATATAGCCAAAACCGGTGAAAAAGCAGACGAAGACGGCTGGGAAGATGTCGGGCACGGAACTGTCGACTGGGCTGCATTGTTTGCAGTTTTGCGCAAGACGCCTGCCCGATATTTTATCATGGAACACGATAATCCGTCGGACGACACCAGGTTTGCAAGCCGTTCTATCGAAACCGTAAGAAATTTCTGAGTTGGAGAACGAAATGACCAAAACGCTTGGTGTCGGGATTATTGGTTGCGGCAATATATCGGCTGCATATCTGCGGCTGTCGCCTATGTTTCGAGGCATAGAAATAAGAGCATGCGCGGATATCAATCCTGCTGCCGCAAATGCACGCGCGGAAGAGTTTGGTGTAAAAGCGCAGACTATCGATGAGTTGCTTCGGAATGACGATATCGGCATCGTCGTCAATCTGACCGTTCCCGATGCCCATTATGGCGTTACAAAGCGAATTCTGGCCGCAGGCAAACATGCCTATTCGGAAAAGCCTTTGGTTCTGTCGATGGAGCAGGGGCTGGAACTGAAAGCTCTTGCCGATGGCCGCAATCTCAAAGTGGGTTGCGCACCAGATACGTTTCTCGGTGGCGCGCACCAGTTGGCACGCCGCGAAATCGATAGCGGTAAAGTGGGGCGCATCACGTCCGGTACGTGCCATGTCATGAGCCATGGTATGGAACATTGGCATCCGAATCCGGATTTTTTCTTTAAGCATGGTGGCGGCCCGATACTTGATCTCGGACCTTACTACATCGCCAATCTTGTCAATCTGATAGGGCCGGTGAAGCGTGTCGCAGCGCTGACCTCAATGGCCACGCCGACACGGACGATTGCTTCCGAACCGCGCAGGGGCGAAACCATTCCTGTGGAGACTCCTACAACCATTCACGCACTGCTGGAGTTCGAGCAAGGTGCAACAATAACGCTTTCAGCCAGTTGGGACGTGTGGGCGCATCGCCATGCGAACATGGAACTTTATGGTACCGAAGGTTCACTCTATCTGCCGGACCCCAATTTTTTCGGCGGGGAAGTGGAGTTAGCGAAGCCGGGTGAACCCGCCGAACCCGTTGAAAATTGGGACCATCCGTTTGGAATTGCCAATGAACAGCATTCGCAAGGTATGATGGCGAACTATAGAGCAGCAGGGCTGGCGGATATGGCAGCTGCCATTCGGGATGGCCGCGACATGCGTTGTTCTCTGGAGCGAGCACTGCATGGGATCAATGTCATGCTGGCTATTCTCAAATCAGGCGAAGAAAAGCGTTTCATTGACATCGAAATGCGCTGCACGCGCCCGGAAGCACTTGATATTGCTGCGGCAGAAGCCTTGCTTCGACCCGCAGAAGACAGAAAGAAACGGGCGGCAAACTGACTTTGCATCGCTCCTCCCGAGCGATTGGAGGCTGTTTCGATCCTGCGGGATCGGAGTGGCCTCCACCCATTTATCCTATTGTCTGCAGGGATTTGATGTCTTTGCCGTTGATACGGCCCAGGATGGCTTTACCAAGTTGTTGTCCAGCGAGCTTGAAACTTTCCTCGACGACAATCAGGCCCGGACGAAACCAGTGCAATATCTCGGTCGATTGTTTGGCTGCGACGTCGACCTCATTACTGATGCTCAGCCCGGCGTCTTCAATACCTGCGACGACCGCGAGAGCGGCCGCACTGCCTGAGCAGATAATACCGTCCGGTCGATCTGGCCTTCTCATCAGCTGGGCAACATGTAGCCGCAAGTCCTCAAGCGGCGTATCCAGATCGACGCCTCCGAGTGGTGCACCACTGCAATGAAAAGTGCGCAGTCCCTCATAGAATCCGCTCACCATGTGCCGGTAGTAGGTGAGATGTGCCGGCGGGGTCAGCAGGGCAAGGTTTTTTCTCCCGCGCGCCGAGAGTTTTCCAACCATGTTCAGCGCAAAAGTGAAATTATCAAAGTCGTGATAAGGGTGCTCAATGCCCGTATCGGTGCGGCCATGAGTGGCAAATGGAAAATCATGTTCGATCAGATAATGGACGCGCTGATCGTCCGGTTCTGTGCGTGAGAAAATAATTCCGTCGGCCGAACCGGTTTCGACGATATAGCGGATCGGCTCAATCGGTGCCCTAGAATGAAAATAGGGCGTCAAAATGAGATGGTATTGCGTTTCGGCCAGCACGTCCGCAACGCCATGAATGACCTGGCTGGTAAAGCCCATGATCTCGTCCTGAGTATTCAGGACAAGCGCAATGACGTTAGTCTTGCCGGTGCGGAGACGCACACCTGCACGGTTGGGACGATAACCGATCTGCCTCGCGATCAGTTGTACACGTTTGCGGGTTTCGGGGCCAATTTCAGGCGCATCCTTCAAGGCACGTGAGACTGTCGTCACACCCAGTCCGGTCATGAATGCTATTGTCTTCAACGTTGGTCGTTCATTCTCAAGGAATGGTTTGGCGGGATTTTGCGGCTTGGAAGCCTTGGAGCTCCGTTTTTCATTCATGCGCATTTCATCCGGCAGGGGAGCGATGGTACAGTTGGAGATAGAATTTTCTTTATCTATCAATAGTTTGTTTTGTCGGTCATGTCATCTTCAATGATGAGATGCGCCCTGTTTTTGATGCAGTAATAGTCGGCTTTGTCACCTCTGCCGTGTATCCACGAAAGAACCGCGTCTCTCATTTTTGGCGGGCATCATCGGGATAGGAGAAGGCTGCTCGTAGTGGCTTATTGGGCTGGATTGTCATGATGATTATCTAGTACAATAAGACAGTCTTCAGTATGTAATGATGGAGTCGGCTGACGCATGTGGGAACCAATGTTGGAAATGCGCAAGGGCATCACCAAGCACCGGCTTCTGACCGAAAAAATTGTCGATGATATCGAGAAGGGCATTCTTCTGCCCGCCACGCGTATGCCAACTCACCGTGATCTGGCTCATAAGCTTGGGCTTTCGGTTCAAACCGTCAGTATCAGCTATAAGGAAGCTGAACGACGTGGCTATCTCCGCGGCGAAGTCGGGCGGGGGACCTACGTGTGCAATCGGGTGACGGAGCGAGCGGATCGGTTCATGCTTGATCGAGACCCCAGTGGAACAGCGGATCTGTCTATCATTCGTGCCGTCTATACTGAAGCCCATGAGAACGCCTCGCGCCACCTGCTGGAAGAAATGAGCCGGTCGGACAATGCAAGCTTCATGCGTCCGTGCCGTCCGATTGCGGGTTTGGACAGACATCGTGCGGTGGCGAGGGGCTGGCTGCAAGGCTTATCGGTGGACGTTGATCCGGGTCGCATCATCATCACGAACGGTGCCGCCCACGGACTGTTTCTCGCTGTCGCGGCGGTTGTTCAGCCGGGCGAGGTGGTGCTGACGGAAAGCCTGACTGACCATGGCATCATTGGCCTTGCCAATGTGCTTGGATTTACTCTGCGAGGGCTCCCCACTGATGAGCAGGGCATTCTGCCGGATGCTTTCGAAATGGCCTGCAAGTCTGGCGATGTTCGTGCACTCGTGATAATCCCCACGCTGGGTAATCCGACCAGCCATCTGATGGGGGCGGAGCGGCGCATCGCCATTGCCGAAATAGCTCGGCGATACGGCGTTTGTGTTATCGAAGATGAGGTTTACAAACCCATTCTCGAAGAGAAACAGCCTTCCATGCCGGAACTTTTACCGGAACTGGGCTTCTTCGTAACGAGCTTCACCAAGACGGTCATGACCGGTTTGCGGACGGGTTATCTCGTTGTGCCGACACAATATTCCATTCGTGTTACGTCCATTCTGCGCGTAACAAGCTGGAGCGGTGTCAATCTCATGGGAGAGATGGCGAGTCGCTGGATCGAGGATGGCACAGCAGCGGAACTTATCGACATCCAGCGCAGCGAGCTGCGATCCCGTCAAGCGCAGGTAACTGACATTCTGGGTACACTTGTGGCAGGCAGCAATCCGTTATCTCTCTGCGCTTGGCTGAAAATCCCTCGCAACTGGTCGGAGGAGGGGCTCGTGCGCGCGCTTGCCAACAAAGGTGTTGCAGTCACGCCGTCTGATCCCTTTGTAGCTGGCGCGGATAGAGGGAACGGGGGCATCCGTGTCTGTCTTGGCGGGCGGCTTTCGCGTTCGGCTTTGCAGGCGGCACTTGAGACGATCCGTGAAACCTTTGCTCAACTGCCGCCCGTCTATGATGTGGGATCGATTGCTTAGGCGATTGATCCTAGAGCACTGACTGCAAGAACTCCTTGGTGCGAGCTTCTGTTGGTGCCTGGAATATCTGTTCCGGCGTTCCTTGTTCGCAGATGCGTCCCTTATCAAAAAAGCAAACGCGATCAGATACTTCCCTGGCAAACCGCATCTCATGTGTGACAAGAAGCATGGTCAGGTCATGTTCCTGCGCCAGGCTGCGGATGACGGAAAGCACTTCTCCAACAAGCTGCGGATCCAGCGCGGATGTCGGTTCGTCAAACAGCAATACGCGTGGCCGCATTGCCAATGATCGCGCAATGGCGACGCGCTGCTGCTGACCGCCTGAAAGCTGAGAAGGATAGTGATCCTTCTTGTCAGTCAATCCCACAAGAGAGAGCAGCTCAAGTGCACGTGCCTCCGCTTCACCCCGTTTCATCCCCAGAACATGAATCGGTGCCTCGATAATGTTGCGGAGCACCGACATGTGCGGAAACAGATTAAAGCTCTGAAATACCATGCCGACATGCGTTCTTATCTTCCGCAAATGGGCTTCGCTTGCCTGAAATTGTCCTTTGCCGCTCGGCTCGTGGTAGGACATGTCCGCAAGCTCAAGCGTACCCTCCTGAAACGGTTCCAATGTCATGAGGATACGGAGTACTGTCGATTTCCCCGATCCCGAGGGGCCGATCAGCGTGACTTTTTCGCCTGTCTTGACCGAAAAATTGAAGCGATCCAGTACTGTCAGCGCTCCGAAGCGCTTGGTTACATTCTGAAAGCGGATAATTTCCTGGGTCATTTGAGGGCGATCCCGTTTTTTGGAAGTGTGCGTTCGAGCAAGCGTATGAGCGCTGAGCAGATCAAGGTCAGCACGAGAAAGATCAAGCCCACCATTGAGAGCGGCACCAGATATTCGAACGTGCGGTCGCCGATCAGGTTGGCCAGGTTCAGCATGTCGACAATGCTGACAACAGACAGCACCGGTGTCTCCTTCAGCATGGAGACGAGGTAGTTGCCCATAGCCGGGATAATCCGGGGTATGGCTTGTGGAACGACGATATCGCGATAGGTGCGCCAAGAGGTCAGATTCAACGCACGTGCTGCTTCCCATTGTCCGCGTGGAATGGCTTCGATCCCTCCACGATAAACTTCCGACGTATAGGCGGAATATTGAAGCCCCAATGCCAAAGCGCCGGTCAGGAAAGCAGGCAGAACAATTCCGTAAACGGGCAGCACGTAGTACAGGAAAAACAGCTGTACCAGTAGGGGAGTATCGCGAAGGAACTCCACCACGACGGCAGTCGGCCAGGATATGATCTTGTATGGACTGCGGCGCAGAAGCGCGAAGACAAGGCCAAGGACCAGCGCAATTGCAAAGCCGGTGGCAGCGGCTTTCAGGGTTACGGTAAGACCGATCGCCAGAATTGGAAGAATGGAAATGGCGAAGGAGAGTGTGGACGAGGTGTCCCAGGCATAGCCGTAGATCATGCGAGACCTCCAGCCATGGTCTGACGTCTCAAACGCCGTTCGAGCCAACGGATGGCTGCGGCAAGTACGAGCGCCATCGCAAAGTATCCAAAGAGTGTCAGCGTATAGATCGTCACACTGTCGAGCGTCAGATTGCGCAAGCGTTGAGCCTGGAAGGTCAGATCGCTGATTGCGATCAGTGAGGCAAGCGCGGTGTCTTTGAGATTATGGATTGCGAGATTACCGAAGGCTGGCATCATTTCGACCACCGCTTGCGGCAGGATGACGTGAAACAAGGTATGCCCCTTGCTGAAATTAAGCGCGCGCGCGGCCTCATGTTGTGCTTCAGGCACTGCCTGCAATGCCCCGCGGACTACTTCCGCGCCATAAGCACCGATATTGAGGCCAAGCCCCATGATGCCAGTCGTGATTGGGTCAAACGAAATACCGATCAGCGGCAGAGCATAGTAGAGCCAGAACAGTTGCACGAGGAGAGATGTGCCGCGGAATATCTCGATATAGATCACCGCAATCGTGGACAGGATGGGCCCGCCTGCGAAACGGGAAATCCCGGCTGCAAACGCAAGTACAGTGCCGATAGCCATTGAACTGAGGGCAAGAATGGCGGTGATTTGCGCCCCTTTGAAAAGGGCGGGGAGATATTCCGTCCAGTGCATATGGTCGTCTCCAATTGAGATGAGACAAAGCCCGCCGAACCGATGACCGGCCCGACGGGCAGCAAATCAACCTACTTTGCGTTGCAGAGGCTCGCCGTATCGACGGTTCGCGCAGCTTCCACGCTTTCTTCGCTAAGCCCATAAGTCATCAATATTTTCTTGTAGTCGTCGGTCTTTTTGAACTCGATGAGCTCCTTGTTGAAGGCTTCGTAAAACTCCTTGTCTTCCGGACGGAAGCTGAAAGCACCGAAGCTTCTGGCAGACTTGCCGTCGACAACCGGATCGGTAAATGGATGCGCCTGTTCCAGCTCCGGTGAATTGTCGACGAGCTTGGCAACTGTCAGTTCCGTTGCGGCATAGGCATCAGCACGCCCCGTCTGGACCGTCGACGGCGCGTCGGCATTGCCCTGGATCATGACGATCTGAGATTCATCGATGCCCATGCCGTGCAGGAAGTCGATTTGATCCGCACCGGAAACGATTGCAACTTTCAGCGATGGGTCTTTCTTGATGTCTTCATAGGAATGAATCTTCTTCGGGTTGCCCTTCGGAACAAGAAGGCCTTCACCGTAACTCGAATTTGCAACGGTGAACTGCACCTGCTTGCAACGATCCGGCAGAACATTCTGTTCGGCTGCGACGAATTCGAACCGCTTGGCCTTCAGGCCGGGAATGAGCGAGCCGAACGGGGTAACTGTCCAGTCGATTTCCTCGATGCCGAGCTTCTTGAAAATTGCGGCTGCGACGTCGGGGCCAATGCCCTTGGCCGCTCCACTCTCGTCCATATAGCCATAAGGCACTTCATTGGCTGTTGCTCCCCGAACGAAGCCCGCACTCTTGAGGTCATCGATCGTGACGGCTTGTGACGGAAGCGTGAGAGCCAGAACCGCCGCTGCTGAAAACAGGGCGGAAATCGTATGAAGTTTCATGCGCATTGTGTTCACTCCTCTTTTTGAATGCCGGTTGTTTTTTGCCCGGCTTGTCAATGGCTGGTATTGATCGGTTACGAGGCCGGCTCCTCGCTGATCGTGGCAATGACAGACAGGCAGTCGCCCATCTTTATGAGACCGGGAAAGTGTCGGGCTGCGAGAATTCCGTCGAGCGCGGCGCGGTATTCCTGCGGAGCCACGCCTGTGCGGGTTACGGAATGAACGCGCGCAATAAGCTCGCCCTTGCGCACTTCTGCGCCGAGATCGACCAACGGTTCAAGCAAACCCTCGGTATCGGCAAAACCGAAACATTCCTGCGATGGCATATCGAGCCATGTCGAGGGTGAAAGCTCCACCTCTCCTTGCAGAATGTCAGCATGACGCAAAAGATTGCGAATGCCGCGTTTGGCTATTGAAGCAGTGCGGGCAGAAATCGTGCCGCCGCCGGAAAGCTCCGTCGTGACAAACACCTTGCCTGCTTCCTCTGCTATCGTATCATACATCCCAACAGCATCGATCTCGATCATTCGCATGGAGAAGGGAGCCGAAAAGGCTTTGACGGCCGCAAAGCAGCGGGCTTCCTGTGCCGTATCGGGCAAGGCATGCGCGGCAGCGTAAGGCAGGAAATCGAGTGTCCGTCCGCCGGAATGAAAATCCATGACGATATCGGCCGCTGGCAGAAGGTAGCGGGTGAAATAGTCGGCAATCTTTTCAGTAACTGTGCCATCCGGACGTCCGGGAAAGCTGCGGTTGAGGTTGCCCTTGTCGATGGGGGATGTTCGCGTTCCCGCCAGGAAAGCCGGGAAGTTCATTGCAGGAACAATGATGACACGGCCACTGATCTCTTCCGGTTTCAGATTGGCGGCAAGGTCGTAGAGGGCGACCGGACCCTCATATTCATCGCCATGATTGGCGCCAGTCAGGAGGGCGGTAGGGCCATCGCCATTGCGGATTACGCAGATGGGCAGCATTAGCGATCCCCATGCGGAATCGTCTCTGGACCAAGGCAGTCGCAAATGCCCGTGCTGCACGCCGTCGCGGTTGAGATCGACGGTCGGCGTGATCGGGGATGGACGTGATGGAGGCGAGGTGTGCATCATCGCAGCGTTCTAATCCTTGACCACAAGCTTGCGTGGCACATTCGAGAGGCATTCGACACCCGTTTCGGTGATCACGATACTTTCGGTGATCTCCAGTCCCATGGTTTCCAGCCAGAGGCCTGTCATGAAATGGAAGGTCATGCCGGGCTGCAATTCGGTGCGGTCGCCGGGGCGCAGGCTCATCGTGCGTTCGCCCCAATCCGGCGGATAGGACAGGCCGATGGAGTAGCCGGTGCGGTTGTCCTTGATAATTCCGTATTTCTTCAGCACGGCGAAGAAGCCATTGGCAATGTCTTCGCATGTATTGCCCGGACGGGCGGCGGCAAGTCCTGCCTCCATACCTTCAAGTGTGGCTTTTTCGGCGTCGAGAAAGGCTTGTGTCGGCTTGCCGAGAAATACGGTGCGCGACAGCGGACAATGATAGCGTTTATAGCAACCGGCGATCTCGAAGAAGGTGCCTTCGCCGGTCTTCATCGGTAGATCGTTCCACGTCAGATGCGGCGCGGATGCGTCGGGTCCGGAAGGCAGCAACGGCACGATGGCAGGATAATCACCGCCGAAATCGTCAACGCCGCGCGTGCCCGCATCGTAGATTTCCGCAACCAGATCGCATTTACGCATGCCTGGCTCGATTTTGTCGAGGATGCGCCGGTGCATAGCTTCAACAATCCGACCGGCCTTGCGCATATAGTCGATTTCCGTCGGGCTTTTGACTGCGCGCTGCCAGTTGACCAGTCCTTGCGCGTCCTTGAAGCGGGCATTCGGCAGATGCTTCTGCAAGGCTTGATGGGCAGCGGCCGTGTACCAGTAATTGTCCAACTCGACGGCGATGACCTTGTTGTTCCAGCCCTTTTCTTCCAGCATCGACGCCAGAAGATCCATAGGGTGGCGTTCAAGTGACTGAACGTAGTGGTCGGGATAGCCGACGATGTTGTCGTGGCTGAGCCATGCCGTGCGTTTCGCACCGTTGCCATCCTGACCGCGACCGTACCAGATCGGTTCCCCCTCCATCGAAAGCACAACGCATTGATGGACATAGAAGGACCAACCGTCATAGCCGGTCAGCCAGTGCATGTTGGACGGGTCGGTGACGATGAGGACATCGAAACCTGCCTTCTCCATGGCGCGACGGGTTTTGGCTATTCGCTGATCGTATTCCGCGCGGGTGAAGTTGAGTTCCACACTCATCGACGGGCTCCTGCAGTTTTGTTTGAATCGATTTTCGTGCCTGCGTCACGCAGGCTGGCGCGCTCTGACGCAAGGCGAGCAATAGCGGTGTCCTGAACCCCCGTTCCCGTAAGGTCGCAGAAGGTTATGTCCTCAGCCTTCCGATGGAATTTGGGAGCATTGAGAACGATCTGGCCCAGTTCCGGGAAGACAGTATCCGCCGTAACAATTCCCGCCGAGATTGCTTGATGCAATTCGCCAAGCCTGCGTGTTTGGGACAGGCTGTCGGCCACATAGGTGATCGGTCGCCGAAACAGGGCGGGATCGATCTCGTTCTTATGTTCGGCATCCGAACCCATCGCGGTGATATGTTGCCCTGATACAAGCCATTCAGCCCTTATAAGCGGCGTTTCCGAAGGTGTTGTCGTGACGATAATATCTGTTCCGACGCATGCTTGCTGTGCATCCGCGACTGGTGTCACGGGTATACCGATCTTTTCGGAAAAGCTCCGCGCGGCCTTCTGCGCATTATCGAAATTGCGTGCCCAAATTCTGGCGTCGGTGATGGGGCGCACCAGCGTCAACGCTTCAAGCTGCATTCCAGCCTGCATACCTGCGCCGAAGACGGTGGCCACATGGGCGTTTTCCCGCGCCAGATATTTCGCGGCGACCGCACCGGCAGCCGCTGTACGCACATCGGTCAGATAGCCATTATCGAGTAGTAACGTTTCAATAAGCCCGGTCTTTGCCGAGAACTGGATCATCAGTCCGTTGGTAGAAGGCAAACCTATGGACGGATTGTTGAAGAAACCGGGACTTACCTTGATGGCGAAACTTTCAATTCCAGGAATATAGGCTGTCTTTACGTCGACTTCGCCACGTTCGGCGGGAATGTCCAGCCGGAGTATTGGCGGCATGCTGACACCGCCACGGGCAAGGGCCTGGAAGGCATTCTCCACGCACGTCACGCTTTGAAGATCGAGGGCTATGATCTGTCGCAGATCAGCTTCGGTCAGAATTCTCATTTCAGCCATCAGCCAGCCCTCCGATAGCGGTCTTCCATAATCGCACGATGTTGTTCGGGATCGATATTGCCGCCTGAGATAATGACGGCGGTGGGGCCCGTTGGTCTGATCTTGCCGCTCAACAGGGCGCCAATGCCGACCGCTGCAGCCCCTTCGACAATTTCCCCCTCGTGTGTCGCAGCGTATCTGATCCCCGCAGCAATCTCTGCTTCATCAAGCAGGACCACGTCGTCCAAGAGTGAGCGGCACATCGCAAAAGTCCAACGGTTGTCGAGCCCGATACCACCGCCCAAAGAATCTGCAAGTGTCTCCAACTCCTCAACATTGATCGGTCGACCGGCTTTTAGGCTGGCATCCATGGCCGCACCGCGAGACATGGAAATACCGATCGCGCGGCAATGCGCGCGCCGGGCTTTCACAGCTGCGGCTATGCCGGCAGCGAGCCCCCCGCCTGAAAGGGGGATCAGAACGGTCTCGACGTCCGGCTGGGCATCGATAATTTCCAAACCGATTGTACCTTGCCCGGCGATGATGCGTGGATCGTCGAACGGCGGAATGACATTCATTCCTTCCTCGCGGGCTAGTCGCGTCACCTCGTCCATGGCGTCATCCTGCGATTTCCCGACGATGCGCACATCCGCCCCAAGATCGCGGATTGCCTCTACCTTGTTGCGTGGCACGAGCGATGAAAGGCAAACGGAAGCGACCAATCTCTGTGCGGAAGCGGCATGCGCAAGAGCGCGCCCATGATTGCCGGTTGACGCGGTCACAAGTCCACATTTGCGCTCTTCTGGCGACAGAGCAAGGACAGCGTTTGCGGCACCGCGCAGCTTGAAGCTGCCGGTCGTCTGCCGATTTTCCAGTTTCAGGTAGACCGGAGCTCCGGTAAGTTCGCTGAGATATTCCGAGCGTGTAAGCGGCGTTCTCATGATGAGACCTTTCAGCCTCTCATGCGCTGCTTCTATTTCCTCAAGACCAACCATTTCATGAGTCATTCTTGGCACAGCGCCGCCTCTCATAGCGTCATGGCAATGGGGAAGGCAGCATTGAGTTTTGTCGAACGCTGCAATTGTTGAGCGGACAGAAGGTGCAATAATGCACCACATGCGAAACCGTAAGGCCGCATCCTCGTTCCCCATATGTTTGATTTTTTATTCTTGGCTCTATGTGTGAAAGACCAATAGGATCATGTCAATAATTATATTGGATCATTACAATTTTGATCTGTTACGACTTTTCGGTGTCGGAGCCTTGTCAGCGGCGCAGGGGCGTGCCAATGAGAACAGGAATGTTTGCAGACTCTGGATCAACAGAATGAAAGCCGCCCTGAAGCTCGACGCCGTCGATTTGCGTATTCTCGAAGCCGTTCAGGAAAATGCACGGATTACCAAGCTTGCCTTGGCGGAGAAGGTCGGGCTTTCTGCGACACCCTGCTGGCTGCGACTGCGCAAGCTGGAAGAGGCGGGCATCGTGACTGGCTATCACGCACGCATCGCCTATCGAAAAATAGCTCCGATTGCGCACGTCATTGTGCAGATTACTCTGGGTAATCATCGTCAAAGCGATTTTGAGCGGTTCGAAAGAGCCATCACAGTTGTACCCGAAATCGTGTCCTGCTGGTCGGTTGGCGGTGGCGTGGACTATTTTCTGATGATTGTGGCGCGCGACATTGACGGCTATCAACGTCTGATTGACCGTCTTCTGGACCAGAATATCGGCATCGAACGCTACTTCACCTATGTCGTGACCAAGCTCGTCAAGGACGAGAAGGCGAGTGCGCCCCTATCGCTGTTCAAGGAAGTCGCAAGCTAGCTCAAACAGACTATCTGGCTCTTAATTTTAGTCCAATGTAGGTCTCCGTTGGGATGTCTTTGGTCCGAATGCAGAGCGATCCTGTGACAAACTTCTTCCTGAATTGGGAGAAGAGCAATGAATGCCGTTCTGGATCATCCGATACAACATGACGGGCTTGGCAGACTTCGCGACAAGCATCTTTTTCGTGAACTTGGCTATGTCGATGGACGCTGGGTAGCGGGAGAACGAGCCGAAACCTTCCCTGTTCTCGACCCTGCAACGGGTCACCGGCTTGCTCGCGTGGCAAATCTTGGCGAAGTGGAGACGGCGCTTGCGATCGATGCCGCAGTAAAGGCGTTCCCGGCCTGGCGTGATAAGCTACCACAGGAACGCTCCACGGTCTTGCGGCGGTGGTTCGAGTTGGTCCTCGCAAATCGCGAAGATCTCGCATTGCTGATGACGCTGGAGCAGGGCAAGCCGCTGGCGGAATCGCGCGGCGAGATCGACTATGGCGCATCTTTCATCGAGTGGTTTGCCGAAGAAGCGAAACGGCTCAACGGTGAAACCATAGCGAGCCATCTCTCAAATGCCGAAATGCTGGTGCGCCGCGAAGCGCTGGGTGTTGTCGCGCTTGTTACCCCTTGGAATTTTCCGCATGCCATGATCACCCGCAAGGCGGCGGCGGCGATTGCCGCAGGCTGTCCCGTTGTCGTGCATCCATCTTCAGAAACACCGCTTTCCGCACTTGCCTTGGCCGAACTGGCTGAACGAGCCGGAATGCCCGCGGGGATCTTTAATGTGGTGACGGGCAAAGCAGCGCCTATCGTTGACATACTTTGCTGTGATGAGCGTGTGCGGGCGGTGAGCTTCACCGGCTCAACGGAAATCGGCAAGCTGATTGCAACCAAATGTGCAAACACCATGAAGCGGCTCATCATGGAACTTGGTGGACATGCGCCGTTGATCATCTTTGACGACGCTGATGTCGAGCGGGCCGTAGATGTTGCTATGGCTGCCAAATTCGCGACGTCCGGCCAGGATTGCCTTGCTGCAAACCGCATCTTTGTCCAACGCGGTATCTTGAAAGTTTTCACCGAGGTGTTTGCTGAGCGTATTGCGGCACTGAAGGTAGGTAACGGACTTGATCCGGCATCGGATATAGGCCCTCTGATGCATAGTCGCGCGGTCGCCAAGGTTGAAGAACAAGTGCTTGATGCTGAGGAAAGGGGCAGCACGATAGTCGTGGGCGGTAACCGGATTGGGGAAACAGGGCTTTTCTTCGAGCCGACTTTGCTGATCGATGTGCCGGATGATGCCGCGATCATGCATGAAGAGACATTCGGGCCGGTGGCTGCTGTCACGGTTTTTGACGAAGAAGAAGAAGTCATCGCCCGTGCCAATGCCACTCAGTATGGTCTGGTTGCCTATGTCGTAACGGTAAATGGTGCGCGACAGTTTCGCATGGGACGTGCGCTCGAATACGGAATGGTGGCCATCAACCGCGCGAAGATCACCGGTGCGCCGATCCCTTTTGGGGGGTGGAAACAATCCGGTCTTGGCCGCGAAGGCTCCCATCAGGGCATCGAAGCCTTCACCGAACTCAAATATCTCTGCATCGATACCGCCGCGTGAAAGCTCGGCGACAGAAAGGAACATACCCATGTTGAACAATAGCAATGAGCTCACTGCCTGGGATCGGGATCATTTCTTCCACCCTTCCACTCATATGGGCATGCATGCGCGCGGCGAAACACCGACGCGCGTGCTGGAAGGCGGCGAGGGCGTTTACATTGCAGATGTGAACGGTCGCAAAAGTCTGGATGCTTTCGCGGGGCTTTATTGCGTCAATGTTGGTTATGGCCGGACGGAAATAGCGGATGCGATTGCAGAACAGGCACGGAAGCTTGCCTATTATCACGCCTATGTCGGTCATGGCACCGAAGTGTCGATCACGCTGGCCAAGATGATTATCGATCGTGCGCCGGGGCATATGAGCCGCGTTTATTTCGGCCTTTCGGGCTCGGATGCGAACGAAACCAATATCAAGCTGATCTGGTACTACAACAATATTCTGGGCCGCCCGGAAAAGAAGAAGATTATCTCGCGTTGGCGCGGATATCACGGTTCAGGCGTGATGACGGGCAGCATGACTGGGCTTGCAACCTTCCACAATGCCTTCGATCTGCCGCGCGCGCCAATTCTGCATACGGAGTCGCCATATTATTTTCGCCGTTCGGATCGCTCTATGAGCGAAGAGCAATTCTCGCAACACTGCGCCGACAAGCTCGAAGAGATGATCCTTGCCGAAGGGGCGGATACAATTGCAGCCTTCATAGGCGAACCCGTTCTCGGCACGGGCGGCATCGTTCCGCCGCCAGCTGGCTATTGGCAGAAAATTCAAGCTGTACTCGATCGCTACGATATTTTGCTTGTTGCCGATGAAGTCGTCACCGGCTTTGGCCGTCTGGGCAGCATGTTCGGTTCCGACCACTACGGCATGAAGTCCGACTTGATCACCATCGCCAAGGGATTGACCTCGGCCTATGCACCGCTTTCCGGTTCGATTGTATCTGACCGCATGTGGGAGGTGCTGGTCCAGGGATCGGACAAGATGGGACCAATCGGTCACGGCTGGACCTATTCCGCTCATCCGATATGTGCAGCGGCAGGCGTGGCCAACCTCAAACTCATCGACGAACTGAAGCTGGTTGAAAATGCCGGTTCCACAGGCACATATTTCCGCAAGGCATTGCAGGATGCCCTTGGCGGTCATAAGCATGTTGGCGAAATTCGCGGTGAAGGGCTGATGGCCGCTATCGAATTCGTTGAAGATCGTGACGATCGCAAGTTTTTCGATCCGTCGCTGAAGATTGGCGCACAGGTTTCAACAGCTCTTTTGGCCAACGGCGTTATCGGGCGCGCCATGCCGGAAGGCGACATTCTGGGATTTGCGCCGCCACTTTGCCTCACGACCGAGGAAGCAGACAAGATTGTGGCTGCCACGAAAAAGGCCGTTGATACCGTCTTCGCTTGAGCCATCTGTCCCCGGAGGTCAGCTTCGGGGACTATTCCCGCCAGACTGGCAGGTGTAATTCAGCGATTAACCCGCCCAACGGATCGTTTTTCAAAAGAATATTACCGGCATTGGCATGCGCCACATTGCGGGCGATGGTTAATCCGAGCCCGAAACCGCCGGAATTCCGATTTCGGGACTTGTCCGCTCTGTTGAAGGGCTTGAACATTTCCTCGATCTGGTTCGCTGGGATTCCCGGCCCGTTATCCTTCACCCGCAGCACGAGTTCGTTGTTTTCCTGGCGAAGCGATAATTTTGCCTTGCCGCCATAGGCAATGGCATTGTCAATGAGATTGGTGATACTGCGCTGAATGGAAACCGGCTGACAGTACGTTATTGCAGCCACCCTGTCGGAATTTCTTTCATCCAGAGCTGCCTCCGGATAATTATCCGCAATGGAAAGGAGAAGCGACCAGAGGTCGACTTTCTCCTTCTTTTCGTTTGCAAGTTCCGAGGTTGCAAAGTCGATGACGGAACGAGAAATAGCCTCGATGTCGCCAAGATCCTTGGCGAGCGACCTCGCGAGAGCTTCATCTTCGACAAGCGCCAGGCGAAGCCGGATGCGCGTGAGTGGCGTTCGCAAGTCGTGTGCAAGGGCAGCCGCAAGTTGCTCACGTTCTGCCACATAATCGAGAAGCTTCGATTGCATCGTATTCACGGCTCGTGCAGCCGCCTTATACTCCCTGCTTCCATGTTCAGGCAGCGGTGAACTTTTCAAATCACCACCGATCCGGTGTACCGCGTGTTCGAGTACCCGATACGGGGCTGTCAGCCGTCGGGTTGCCCAGATCGCGACGAGCACGACACTGAATGCCACAAGTGCAAAAAGCGGGATGGTTTCGGTCGTCATAATCGGATCCGCCGGGGTGATCCGCGTGGTAAAATTGATCCAGCGTCCGTCGCCGAATTGTAGGGAAGTCGTCAGGCTGGCACCCAAACTCGTCGTTGCCGCAATGTCGTTGATCTGCTTTTCGACATCGCCGATATCACCGCTGTCAGTGATCTGCACAAGGGCAGTGTGCGGGCCATGCGCAAGCTTGTCCCGGCGTATGCGGGCATCGATAACGCCGTAGCGCGCCAGACGTGCGACCAGAACATCTTCCAGTTCAGCAAGATCTTCCTCGCTGGCGAGCACAGTAGGCACATCGGGTTGCGTGGTGATGGTGATGCCCTGACCTGAGCTGGCCAGCCGAGAAGCAAGGCTGTTCCAGTCGCCAACGGGGGTCGTGTTGAGGAGCTTGACGAGGGATGTCGCCCTTTCGCTGAGACGGAAAAGTTCCAGCGCATTGTTGGCTTCCTTACGGTCTTGCGAGACGATCCAAAGGGTTGCGATCTGGGTAATCAGAAGGCCGCTGATCAGAATGGTGAGAAGCCAACTCGGTAGCGAACGCGGAAACGGGAACTTCATTCCGTTTCGACCTCATGGCCAAACTGATAGCCGCCGCCGCGAATGGTGAGGATTAATTTGGGAGAGCGAGAGTCATCGTTCAGCTTGCGCCTCAACCGGCTGATCAGGATATCGACGCTGCGGTCATAGCCGTAAACAGCCTGATTTCCGGCCATTTCCATCAGCTGATCGCGACTGAGTATATGCTGGGAACTTTTGACAAAGGCTTCGAGAAGATTGAACTCCGCCGTCGTCAACTCCACACGCACGTCGGCTGGAGAGGTAAGTCGCCTTCGCGCGCAGTCGAGTGTCCAGCCAGCGAAGCGGTAACTATGGGTGACGGGGCGGCTGGGGGCGCGGTTGTTCTCCAGGCGCCGGAGTACGGCGCGTATGCGAGCCAGGAGCTCGCGCGGATCGAACGGTTTGGCCAGATAATCGTCGGCGCCGATTTCAAGGCCTAATATCTTGTCGGCGGCATCGGCAATTGCCGTCAGCATGATGATCGGCACTCGCGAATGGCGACGGATATCCTGACAAATTTCGATGCCGCTCTTGCCGGGAAGCATAACGTCGAGAATAATCAGATCAATCGCCATCCGGCTCATCACATCATGCATCTCTTCGCCATTCTGAGCGATGGAAACACGCATGCCGCGCCGTTTGAGAAATTCGTGCAGAAGGTCACGTATGTCCTTGTCGTCATCGACAATCAGAACGTGGGCGTCTTCTTTCAATTTGAGATATCCGTAATAGCCTGTGGTCGCGGGATAGTAGCGCTTAGATTGCGACGATAAAAAGCCTTCGGCAATGGTTTTCAACCGGCAACGGGATAGCGCTACAATTCAGAAACAAATTGCAACAGATGCGAAAAACAAGGGCAAACAAGCCATGCCATAACGATTCTGCTGAAGAAACTGAAGTCCAATGAAAGATTGAATTCGTATGTTCAAGTCGGTTTTCATATCGAAAACAGCAACGAAAGCGTTTCTTTCAACACTTTGTCTTGCGGGTATGCTGTCCTTCCCGCTTCCCAACGGAGCAACAGCAGCACAACTCGTAACGCGTAGCGAACGGTGTGACAGGCTTCAGCATCAACTGCAAACCGCGCTTTCCGGCCGTGCCGAAACTCGGCAGGCCCGTCAGGCAGAGGCCTTGCAGAAGAGGGGGATGAAATTCTGCGCAAGCAGAAGAGAGGCGCAGGGCTTGCGAGCCTACGCCGAGGCCCTCAAGCTTCTAGGGGTCAAACCTGACATGGCCGATACAGGCGGACAGGAAAGTGCTTTACCTCCGACGGGGAAGACCCCGAACGGAAAACCCAATTGAGGAACCGGAAAATGAAGAAGTCCCTTATTTCTGCTCTTGGTCTGGCTGCTGTTCTGGGCCTGTCCGCTCCTGTCCTGACGGCAAGTGCTGCTAACGCCGCTCCGGCTGCTGCAACGCACACGACTGCTGCCAAGCATCATGTGAAGAAGGCTCACAAGAAGCATCACACCGCGAAGAAGTCGCACAAGAAGGCCGTTTCGGCCAAGAAGCACTAAGTTTTCAGTTTCGTGCGATAACCGGCGGCTCCCTCGCAGTCGGTTTTTGCCGCCAAAGGCCGTTGCCTGTCGGACATAGGATGTCCGATTTGCAGCGGCCTTTTCTTTTGTCCATGCACTGTCGGACTTGCCGAAGGCGATCCAACGGCCATATGTATCAGTAGTGCATTACGGGGCAGTTGTTGTGACGACGATTGATTTGAAACGCATTTATGATGCTCCTTCACCGGACGATGGTTACCGTGTGCTCGTGGATCGCGTGTGGCCACGCGGTATGACCAAGGAGAAAGCCGATATAGACATGTGGGCAAAGGATATTGCTCCATCCGCCAATCTTCGCAAATGGTTCTGCCATGATCCGGCCAAGTGGAATGATTTTCAGAAAAAGTATCGCGAAGAGCTCGAAAGCAACATTCCCGCACTGAAAGTGCTGATTGCAAAGGCTGGACGGAAAGGCAATCGTCTGACGCTGTTGTATGGCGCGAAAGACGAGGAGCATAATCAGGCTGTGGTTCTGCACGAGTTCATGCGATCCCTGTAGCCGATCCGACAGAAACGCACGCTAATCTCTGCCTTCTTCGGGCGCTCCCAGCGGGAATAGATGTCGGAACGGTCGTGCCTCGTCCAGAGCGCGGGCATAACTCGGTCGAGCAAGCAGACGTTTGCGGTAGGCCCACACATTGGTGAATTCTTCGGCAATGGCATATGTCCAATCTGCGTAGAGCAGGGAGGGAGCCGCAGCGCAGTCAGCCAGACTGAACTCATCACCGGAGACCCATTTTCGACCATCCATATGTCTATCCAAAAATGCATAGGCTGTGGTGAGTGCGGATTGCCAGCGATGACCGCCGTCGTCGTGTTCACGCCCAAGCGCAATATATACAAGGCGTTGCTGTGGGTAGTTTATATAATTATCGAAGAAACGATCCCACATGCGCACATTGGCGCTTGCAACTGGGTCTGAGGGGATCAGGCGTCTGGAATGCGGATAGGCAGCTTCAAGATATTCGATTATTCCGGTTGCCTCAAAGACCAGTTTTCCATTGTCCGTTAGAACTGGAAATTTGCCGAAGGGCCAAAGTGCGGCGAACTCGCTGGCTATCGGTTCGGTGCCATCCAGCATTCGTGCTTCGAAGCCTATGTCCTTCTCATAGAAAGCAGTTATCGCCTTCTGGCAGTAAGATGAGAAGGGATGCAGGTAGAGTTTCAGCGACATCTTGGTCCTCCCGTACTGATGCAGATCAAACTCAATCGCCGTTGCTGCGATAGTCCGCACGATTGATGCCATGGCGCTGCATCTTATCGTAAAAGGTCTTCCTTGGAATACCGAGCGCCTCAATCGTTTCCTGAACATTGCCATTATGCGCGGCGAGCGTCTCGCGAATTATCGTTTCTTCGTAGCGCTCCAGCCGTTTGGGAAGCGGCTCCTGCCCACTGATCGCGGGCGTTGGCGAATGGGCTGGTTTTGCAACGCCAAGCGCCACACGGTCGGCAAAATGTGCCAGTTCGCGAACATTTCCCGGCCAGTTGTGACTCATAAGATGGCGATGCGTGGCGGCGTCGATCACCGGTATCTCGCGGTTGAAGCGTTGTGCGGCACGCGACAGGAAATGCGCGAAAAGCAGCGGAATATCCTCCCGCCTTTCCCTTAGAGGCGGGATGGAAAGGGTGACGACGTTCAACCGATAATAAAGGTCTTCACGGAAGTCACCTCTCTGGACAGGGTCGGCAAGGTCGATCTTTGCTGCCGCAACGACGCGAAGATCGACAGGACGGACCTCATTTGTACCGAGCGGGGTGATTTCCCGCATCTCAAGCACGCGTAGCAGCTTCACTTGGGTTGCAGCTGGCATGCTTTCAATTTCATCCAGAAAGAGCGTGCCGCCACTTGCATGCTCGATGCGTCCAAGCCGCTTTTTCTGCGCTCCGGTGAAGGCGCCTGCCTCGTGGCCGAACAACTCGCTTTCGATCACCGTTTCGGGCAAGGCACCACAGTTGAGGGCCACAAAATTGCCTTTGCGGCGACGGCTCCAATTGTGCAGCAATTGTGCAACCACCTCTTTGCCGCTGCCAGTTTCGCCAGCCACGAGCACATCAACATCGGTATCGGCTATATCCCGCAACGTCCTGCGCAGGTTTTCCATAGCGGGTGTCTGGCCGATTAGCGGCAGATCGCCCTCCACATTCTGGGCGGCTTCGCGTAATGCGCGGTTTTCGAGGATCAACTGACGCGTTTCCCAAGCGCGCCGGATGCTGTGCACGAGCCTGTCGGCTGCAAATGGCTTGGCAATAAAGTCATAAGCGCCATCCTGAATGGCCTGCACGGCCATCGGAATATCGCCATGACCGGTGATCAGGATGACTGGCAGTTCGGCATCAATTGCCTTGATCCGTGCGAAAAGCTGGAGACCATCAATCTGCGGCATGCGTACATCGGTAACGATAACGCCGTCATAAGCAGTTGTAACGCTGTTCAAGGCATCAAGGGCGTTTGAAAAGTCTGAAACATCGAAACTTGCAAGTTCAAGCGTCTGCCGGGTGGCACGTCGCAGCGCCCTGTCGTCATCGACCAGAATAACGGAGGGTGATTTATCCATCATGCTTTTCTCAATTCGATGCGGAAAGATGTGCCAGACGAGCTGCTTTCGGCGAAAATTCTCCCGCCGTAGTCGGTGACGATTTCCTTGACGATCACAAGACCAAGGCCGAGCCCCTTTTCCTTCGATGTATTGAAGGGCGAAAACAGATTGTCGCGAATATGCTGCGGCATGCCTGGTCCGTTATCGGAGACGATGATGATGACCTTTTCGTTCTCCACATGGGTTCGGACTTCTATCCGGCCATCATTTTCCTTGGTATCAACTGCTTCCAGTGCATTCTGAAACAGGTTTATGAAAACCTGTTCAAGCCTGATGGAATGACCGACGACGCGCAGTTCGGGCGGCGGCAATGCCACGTCGAGTTGGTCCATTCGCCCGGAAAAACGGCTTCGCAACAATACCAGAGCTCCCGAAATAACCTTGCTGAGCGAGGTTGGTTCGGAAGGAGAACGCCCCTTTCTCGCAAGCGCTTTCAAATCGCCAGTGATGGTGCCGATGCGATCCGTCAGTGCGGCGATTTCGGCGAGATTGTCAGTCGCATCCGAAAGGCGTTTTCGTTCAATGAAGGTTTTTGCATTGTCTGCATAAGCGCGAATGGTCGCCACCGGCTGGTTGATTTCATGCGCGACGCCCGCCGCGACCTGTCCCATGATGGCGAGACGATTGGCATGGACAAGATCCTGCTGCACCCCTTGCAGCATCGTTTCGGTGCGCCTGTGATCGCTGATCTCTGCTTGCAGCCTGTCTCGCGCCAGACTGAGGTCGCGGGTGCGTTCTTCAACACGCTTCTCAAGTTCCATGCGCGTGCGTCGGGCGTCGGCAATGCGGGCGGCAAGCTTCTGTTTGCGTCGCAGGAGGAGACCGCCAACGCTAGCAATCGCTGCCAGAACGACAAATGCGAACAGCCGGGCTTCTCGGACTGCGGCAGGAATTTGCGGGCGAATTGATGCGAGACTGTACATTCGCCACGGAGTGGAGGGGACAGTAGAGCGGATTGCGAGAAAGTCGGTGCTGCGTGCATTGCCCGGTAACAGTGCGTCGATCAGCAGAAAATCGCCGCTATCCACCGACTTCACCGAAAGCGGCAAGGGTTTCAACGGCGCGTCTCCGAATTGCAGGCTATCCCGAATTGATTGGATCTGCTCATCACCGATTGATCCAATAGTCATAAATCGCCACGACGGCAGACTCGTGATCAGGACTATGTTGCGTTCGTCCGTTACGAAGGTCGGACGCCCGGCAGTGTTCCAGTCGCTTTCGAGACGGTCGAATTCCAGTTTCACGACGATCACGCCAAGCGGGCCGCTCAGGCCATCAATGCGGCGCGATATGTACAAGCCAGGGCGATTGCTGACATTGCCCAGCGCGAAATACTCGGCGTCTCCGTTTTTCAATGCGTTGTGAAAATAGGGGCGGAACTTGTAGTCATTGCCGACAAAGCTGTCCGGTTCGCGCCAGTTGCTCGCAGCAATGGCAATACCGTCCATGCCGACGAGATAGATGACGGCTGCTTGCGTGCCTCGCGCCAGCGCCTCAAGTTTCTCGTTCAGGGGAGTGATCGTTGCCGCCGTATTGTCCTGCAATGCGGCTTCCAGTGCCTTGTCCTTTGACAGCACCAGCGGCAACGCCCGTTGTTTGTCGAGGACAGCACGCAACAATGCGGTATTTAGATTGGCATCAATCCTCGTCTGTTCGCTCAATGCCAGCATCGCTTTGTCTCGCGCCAGGTCGCCGACGATCCAGAAAGCGAGCGTGAAAACTACAGCCCAAAACAAACCAAACAGCGCCCATGTGCGGCGATTGGCGTTTGTGGTGTGAGTCAAACTATCCACGTTCGGAAGGTGCGATTTCATTACATTATTGTGCAATATTTCAGACATACAGGAAATAGGTTTGTGCGGATAATCGCACTTTTCATACAGATCGATCACTATGGAATACATTAAAGTTAGTTAAAACAATAACTTATTGGTTTTCCGGCAAACTGGCACAGACATTGCAATCAAACAATTCAGCAGCGGTCCTGATCGCTGAAGAGTTGAGACTGAAAGGCTCGGGAGGTTGGACAGGTTCCAGGCTGGGCCGAACGGAGGACGTTATGATTGCAGTACCGACAGGCGCCGCGGTTTCACCGCGTGGTCGTATTCCCTTTTACAAGCACCTTTATGTCCAGGTGTTGGTGGCTATTGCCGCCGGTATTCTCCTTGGTCATTTTTATCCCGAACTGGGAACGCAGCTGAAGCCGCTTGGCGATGCGTTCATCAAGCTCGTAAAAATGATCATTGCCCCGGTCATCTTCCTGACCGTTGCAACTGGCATCGCCGGTATGACCGACATGAAGAAAGTCGGACGCGTTGCTGGTAAGGCGATGATCTACTTCCTGACGTTCTCGACACTTGCTCTGATCGTGGGGCTTATCGTCGCCAACGTCGTGCAGCCGGGCGCAGGCATGCATATCGACCCGGCTTCGCTCGATCCAAAGGCCGTTGCCAACTATGCCGCCAAGGCGCATGAGCAGACCATCACTGGTTTCCTGAGCAACATCATTCCAACGACAATTGTCGGCGCATTCGCTGACGGCGACATTCTGCAGGTGCTGTTCTTCTCGGTCTTGTTCGGTATCGCGCTGGCTCTGGTGGGTGACAAGGGCAAGCCTGTTACCGATTTTCTTCACGTCCTGACTGCGCCGGTTTTCAAACTCGTTGCGATCCTCATGAAGGCGGCTCCGATTGGCGCTTTTGGCGCTATGGCGTTCACGATCGGCAAATATGGCATCGGTTCGATTGCCAATCTCGCGCTGCTGATCGGCACGTTCTATCTCACATCCTTGTTGTTCGTGCTTGTCGTTCTGGGAGCGGTCGCTCGCTATAATGGTTTCTCGATCCTGGCGCTCATCCGCTACATCAAGGAAGAACTGCTTCTCGTTCTGGGTACTTCTTCGTCTGAAGCGGCACTCCCAGCGCTGATGGACAAAATGGAAAAGGCCGGCTGCAAGCGTTCAGTCGTGGGGCTGGTCATTCCGACCGGCTATTCGTTCAATCTGGATGGCACCAATATCTACATGACATTGGCCGCGCTCTTCATCGCGCAGGCGACGGATATTCCCTTGTCGTTGAGCGATCAGATTCTGCTTTTGCTGGTGGCGATGCTGAGCTCCAAGGGTGCTGCTGGCATCACGGGCGCCGGTTTTATTACGCTGGCGGCTACATTGTCTGTCGTCCCGGCCGTTCCGGTTGCGGGCATGGCCCTCATTCTGGGTATCGATCGCTTCATGTCAGAGTGCCGGGCATTGACAAATCTTGTCGGCAACGCAGTGGCAACCATTGTGGTGGCGCGTTGGGAAAATGAACTCGACACGGACAAGCTTGCGGCGGCGATGAACGGCGCGCCTCTCATCACGGATGTTATTCCGCAGCTGGAACCCGCCGAATAATTATAATCGACTTGAAAGGAAACGGCCCGCTTCGGCGGGCCATTTCGTATTTATCGTTCGACAGATTTTCCCTGTGTGATCAACCGGGCGCTATGTTGGCCGGAAATGTAGGTCCACAGCCAGCTCCACGCGACGGCGGCACGGCTTCTTGTTCCAATCAGGAAGAAGATGTGCGCGATGCCCCAGAACCACCAGGCGATTATGCCTTTCAGCTTGAAGCGGCCCATATCAACCACAGCAGCGCCTCTGCCAATGGTGGCGAGATTGCCCTGATGCTTGTAACGGAACGGCATCGGCGGCGTTTGCCCTTCGACACGGCTTTTTATGACCGTGGCAACGTAGGCGCCTTGCTGTTTGGCGGCAGGCGCTATGCCCGGAACCGGCTTGCCGTCCGGTCCCTCGACCCATGCCGTATCACCGATGACGAAAATGTCTTCATGGCCGGGTACATTCAGGTTGGATAGAACCTTCACGCGGCCCGCACGGTCGCTCTCGGCGCCGAGCCACGTCGCGGCTGGGGAAGCGGCGACGCCCGCCGCCCAGATTGCCGTCCGGCATGGAATAAACTGTTCGCCGACTGTAACGCCCTCGGCTGTTATATCCTTGACCGGAATCCCGAGCCGTACTTCCACGCCCAGTTTTTCCAGCGCCTTCAATGCATAGTCGGACAGATCTTCTGGAAAGGCCGCCAGAATACGCGGTCCCGCTTCAAGCAGCATTACACGCGTTTGCCGGGTGTCGATATTGCGAAATTCGGGCCATATGGTTTGCTTGGCGAGTTCTGCGATGATGCCTGCAAGCTCCACGCCGGTCGGTCCGCCGCCAACGATGGCAAATGTCAGCAGCGCCTTCCGTTTTGCATCATCGGTTTCGCGTTCGGCTCTCTCGAAGGCGAGCAGCAGGCGGCGGCGAATGGTGGTTGCATCCTCAAGCGCCTTCAGTCCGGGCGCCAGCGCTTCCCACTGGTCGTTGCCAAAATAGGCATGGCGGGCCCCGGTGGCGAGCACGAGCATGTCGTATGAAATCTCTGTGCCGTTTTCCAGTTGCACCTGGCGGCGTTCGGTATCCACGTCCGTGACCGTACCCAGCAGTGTTGTCACTTCCTTACGGTCACGAAACAGGTGGCGGATCGGCCAGGCGATCTCAGACGTGGCAAGGATAGTTGTTGCAACCTGATATAAAAGCGGCTGGAAAAGATGATGATTGCGCTGATCGATCAGCGTTATCCGGATATCGACGTTTCTAAGGTCGTGGATCAGTTGTAATCCGCCAAAACCGGCACCGACAACAACAAGATGGGGGACTTGCTTTTCGCTCATTATTTCAGCCTGCTTTCTGGATCATTGGGCGAACGATCAGACTTTCCCACCGGCACAGCGACCGCTCGACATCAATGTATACCTGCATATCGCGATTTCCAGACCGGCTGCCTTTGAAGGCCACGGCATTCCGAAGAGGGCAACCGCAATCAGACCGATGACATAACCAGCAGGTCGCGACGGATTTCGTCGCCATTGCCGTTTTTAAGCTGCTTCTCAATTTCCGAATGTGTAGCCTTCCATATTGGCACGGCTGCGGCAAGAGCAGCTTTTCCTTCCGGTGTAAGTTGCAATAGCCGCTCGCGCCTGTCGTGGGGGTTCACGATGATCTCCACCCAGCCTTGCCGTTGCAACGGCTTCAGGGCCGCGGTCAGCGTCGTTTGATCCATGGCCAGAAGCTCGGCAACCGGCTTCATCGGCGGAGGCGCCGGGCGATTGAGCGACATCATCAAGGAGAACTGGCCGTTGGTTAGCCCGACCGGACGCAGAGCATCGTCAAAGCGGCGGGCGAGGGCACGGGCGGCGCGCTGAACATGCAAGCAAAGGCAGGTATCACGAACCAGAAGCGTTGTTTCAAAAGGTACATCGTGGCTATTTGACATGGTTTATTAATATTGATATCAATATAAATCGTCAAGCAGGAACGTTGAAGTCTGGGCGCGGGAGCAAAAGCCGGAGGAGGGCTTGCACCATGAATGAGGTCGTATCCCGAGAGGTTTGGCTGGACGCGCGGCGCGCGCTTCTGGCAAGCGAGAAAGAAGCCACCCATCTGCGCGACAAGGTCAACCGTGAGCGGCAGGCTCTGCCGTGGGTGAAGGTCGAGAAGGATTATACGTTCGATACGCCTTCGGGCCGGAAAACGCTTTCCGATCTGTTCGACGGGCGCAGCCAGTTATTGATCTATCACTTCATGTTCGGGCCAGACTGGGATCAAGGCTGCACGGGATGTTCGTTCCTTGCTGACAATTTCGATGGCGCGGTGACTCATCTCAACAATCACGATGTAACACTTGTTGCTGTTTCGCGCGCTCCGCTGGCAAAGCTCGAAGCCTACAAGAAGCGGATGGGTTGGCATTTCCCATGGGTCTCATCGGAAGGCAGCGATTTCAACTTCGATTATCATGTGTCCTTCACGAAGGAAGAGCTCGAAAACAATCGCGTGTTTTATAATTTCGACAAGCTTGCGGCAGAAGATGCTTTCGATGAACTGCCGGGCATGAGCGCTTTCTACAAGGATGAAAGCGGTACGATCTATCACACCTATTCCAGCTACGCCCGCGGCATCGAGGAATGGATAGGTACGTTGATGATCCTCGATCGAGCGCCCAAGGGTCGCAATGAAAACGGGACGATGCATTTCGTCAAGCGGCACGATGAATACGAAACAAAGGCTTCCAAACATAGCTGCTGCGGTTGATCGTCCGAACGCAGGATAAATCCGAGGGAGTACATTTAATGAAAGACGGCTCATCTCCGTTCGTCTGGTACGAACTTATGACCACAGACACTGATAACGCGCAGGATTTTTATACGAAAGTCGTCGGCTGGGCAGCCAAAGACGCCGGTGTTCCAGGCATGAAATACACCTTGTTTGAAGTGCCCGGATGCATGATCGCAGGCATGATGTCGATGGCGGACATGCCCAAGGAGGATTGCGGAGGCCAACCGGGATGGCTCGGTTATGTCGGTGTGACGAATGCCGATGAATATGCCCGGAAAGTTGAAGCGGAAGGCGGAAAGGTTCTCAGAGCGCCGCAAGATATCCCGAATATCGGGCGCTTCGCGGTTGTATCCGACCCGCAAGGCGGCGTCTTTGCACTTTTCGAGCCGATGGGCGATATGCCGGCCCCGGCTGACTTCGGTTCGCGCAAGCCGGGACATCCGGGATGGCACGAACTCCACGCGAAGGACTGCGAGTCGGTATTTCCTTTCTACGAGAAAGTGTTTGGCTGGAAACTCTCACGCAATTTCGACATGGGGCCTATGGGCAATTACAAGGTATTCAGTGTCGATAGTGCCGATCATGGAGGCATCATGACCGCGCCTCCCGGTACACCAATCGGCTGGAGCTTCTACTTCATGGTGGAAGGCGTCAAGGACGCAGCCGAAAGGGTCAAGTCTCTTGGCGGAACCGTTCTGCAAGAGCCGATGGAAGTGCCGAATGGCGAGTGGGTTGTGCAATGCAAAGACCCGCAAGGTGTGAACATCTCGCTTGTCGCGCGGAAACCATAGGAAAGACCGCGCTCCACGATTGACTGCCGGTACATTTGCGATGATTGGATGGAACATCGAAACGTATCGGCGGGAAATCGACCCATGCACGACAGAAGAGCGCGTCCGTCTCAAAGGTCTGGAACTGTTCTGGCCGCAGATGTCGGCGGGTCCTTCGTCCGACTTGCGCGTTCGTCGCATCCGGGAAATATAGATATTCTCGAAAAGCTGCCCACTCCGGCAGACAGCTGGGATGAATTCAGTGGCACGCTGGAAACCGCACTACAAACTCATGCAGCGAACGACGTGTGGCCACTTGCCCTCTCCATCGCCGGATTGGTCGATCCGGAGACAACGACTGCTCTGTCGGCAAATATTCCCTGCATTACAGGTCACAAGCTAAGTCTCGAACTTGGAGAGCGACTGCAGCGCCGGGTCATCGCGGCTAATGATGCCGATTGTCTGACGCTTGCCGAAGCGATTGAGGGCGCCGGTAAAGGACATGACATTGTTTTCTGTGCAGTGCTGGGCACAGGCGTAGGCGGCGGGCTGGTTGTCGATGGTCGATTGGTTCGAGGTAAGGGCGGATTGACGGGCGAATGGGGACACGGCCCGATACTGAACACATCCGTAGAAATTGATGGACAAACTATGCACGTCCCACGGTTCAGTTGCGGCTGTGGGCAAAGCGGTTGTGTCGATACCATTGGCGGCGCGCGCGGAATTGAGAGGCTGCATCGATTTCTGAATGCCGCCGATGCAACCAGCCATGAGATTATACAAGATTGGCTCGCCGGTTGTCACAAGGCTGGAAGGACAGTTTCCGCCTATCTTCAGCTGGTTGCCGATCCGCTGGCTGCAGTCGTCAACGTAACCGGCACGTCCATCATTCCCGTAGGCGGTGGGCTTGCCACGGCGTCCGAGTTGATTTCGGCCATTGATGAAGCGGTGAGAGCCCGAATCCTGCGCAAAACAGAGCAGCCGATAGTGGTTCCCGGAATATTCGGCAGCGATGGCGGTTTGGTCGGGGCGGCGATATTGGGGCATCAGGCGTGAGCGTGTTACTCGAAGTCTGCGTGGATAGCGCCGAAGGCCTTCATTCGGCAATTGAAGGTGGTGCGGATCGCATCGAACTCTGTTCCGCCCTTGAACTGGGTGGCTTGACGCCCTCCCAGGCATTGATGGCGCTTGCTTCAAAAGCGCCAATCCCGGTCTACGCAATGATCAGACCCCATGCGGGCAGCTTTTGCTTCTCGGCTGAGGATGAATCCCTTATGGCGGCAGACATTGGCAACGCCAGAAATGCCGGCTTGGCAGGGGTTGTCCTGGGCGCTTCGCTTCCCGATGGTTCGCTTGATGTTGCCTTGTTGGAAAGATTGGTTGCAGAGGCAAAAGGGCTTGGAACGACGCTCCATCGCGCTTTCGATCTCGTGCCAGACGCGGAGACAGCGCTGGAGCAGGCAATCGCGCTCGGCTTCGAGCGCATCCTGACGTCCGGCCTGTCGCAGACCGCGGAAGAGGGACTGGACAATCTGCGGCAGCTGGCGGGAAAGGCTGGTAAGCGCATCAGCATCATGCCCGGCAGCGGCGTCAGTGCAGGCAATGTAGGCCGGATAATCGAAGCCACCCGTGCGACAGAAGTTCATGCTTCATGCCGTGTCTCGGTCGAAGAAAAGGATTCTCGTGCAATCGCCTTCGGTTTCGCTGCGGAACGATCATTTCGGACATCAGCCGCGTGCGTAGCTGAGCTGAAAGCTGCAATCGGCCGTATTTAAAGATCGTTCATTCCAAATTCCCTGTCCGCGGCAGTGCTGATTTCGCGCGGTGGCCAGCCCCTGAAAAGGAAATTTCTCAAACAGTTCGAGGCCGCACTTAAACCCTATTGCTACCCTGAGAGAGTTTGAGTAGAAGTGTCATCACATCAAGAGTTGGGGCGACGCCCAACGCCAACCTGCCTTTCCGGGCAAGGTGGTACTCTCTGTAAAGGGAGGATGTGGCCCAACCGGCAAATATACGGATAAAGCCACTCGCGTCCGCTCCAACATAAACTAGGGACTGACGCGACATGCCGATTAAAATTCCTGACGATCTGCCAGCAACCAGTGTTCTCCAGGCCGAGGGCGTTATGGTCATGCGGGAAGCAGATGCCATTCGTCAGGATATTCGTCCGCTGAAGATCGGCCTCCTCAATCTTATGCCGAACAAGGTCACCACCGAGACGCAGATTGCACGTCTTCTCGGCGCAACACCGTTGCAGGTGGAATTGACCCTCGTTCGAATTACCAATCATGTGGCGCGCCATACGCCTGCCGATCACATGTTGTCCTTCTATCAGCCGTGGGAAGATGTGCAGGATCAACGCTTTGACGGTTTTGTCATTACAGGTGCCCCGGTCGAACGGCTCGAATTCGAGGAAGTTACCTATTGGGACGAAATGCAGCGTGTTTTCGACTGGACGCAGACCCATGTGCACCGGACGCTGAATATATGCTGGGCGGCGCAGGCCGCCGTTCATCATTTTCACGGCATGGGCAAGTATGAACTCCCAGACAAGGCCTCAGGCGTCTATAGCCAGCGCAACCTTGCGCCTTCATCGCCTTATCTTCGAGGCTTCTCGGATGATTTCAAGATACCGGTTTCACGGTGGACCGAGGTGCGCAAGAGCGACATTCCGGCGGATAGTGGGCTGAAGGTGCTGGTCGATAGTCCAGAGACAGGCCTCTGCCTGTTGGACGATCCGCATCACCGCTCGCTCCATATGTTCAACCATGTGGAGTATGACACCACATCGCTTGCGGATGAGTATTTCCGCGACATTCAGGTCCAGCCAGACACAAAGGTTCCGGCGAACTATTTCCCTGGAGACGATGCGACGCGCCCGCCGGAAAATCGCTGGCGCAGCCACGCGCATCTTCTGTTCGGAAACTGGATCAACGAGATGTATCAATCGACGCCTTACGACCTGCAGAATATCGGGAAGCGTTAAGAGCGCATAGCAAGGACAGCGCGACCAGAATAGATCCTGTCCAGGGCAGGGCTTGCAACGATATGTACTCTAACGCAAGCCCGCCTATTACCGTGCCTAGAGCCACGCCCACGTGCATGGCGGAGAGATTGATCCCGACTCCGGCCTCTGCCGTTGCAGGATCGGTCGTAATGAGAAAACTCTGTACGACGGGCGATATCATCCAGCTCAAACAAGCCCAGATCATCAGCATCACACCGAAAACAGTGCTGGAGCCGATAGCGAGCGGTATGGCTGTTAATGCCGTCAGATAGAGAAGCGGCGTAAGCACGATAGCCAATCGTGGAAACACCTTGTCAACGAACAGCCCACCGAGATACCCGCCCGCCATTCCGGCCACCCCGAAGGCCAACATTGCCCAGATAATTTTTCGCGAAGAGACGTACACCGCATCCAGAAGGTAGGGTGCAAGATAGGCAAACAGTACGAAGTGACCGCCAATCATCAGGATGGAAACCAGCTGCGCCGTTACCAGCCGGAAGGATTTCAAGTGCGGCATGTAGGGCGGCAAGCCACGCTGGCGGCGCCCCGCGCCGGGCAATGCCCATATTGACAGGAGCAGAACCGATGCTGCTGCCAATGCCAGACACAGGAATACCGCTCGCCAGCCCAGCCACTCATTGACGGCCATTCCCGTGGGAACACCTGCCACCATCGATCCGCTGATACCCATGAATATGATTCCGATAGCGCGGCCACGCATTGCCGAATTGACCATTTCCGTTGCCAGCATCGTGGCGACCAAGCAGACGGCCGCGCTTGCCGCCGCCATCCCGATACGCGCAGCAAACAGAATCCCATAATTGGGGCTCAAGCCCGCAACGATATTGCTTGCAATGAAAACACCCAACGCAGAGACCAGAATGGCTTTCCGCTCATACCGCGTGGTGAGGATGAGCGCGAGCGGAGCGGCCAGCGCAAAGGTAAGGGAGAAAATCGAGGTCAACTGACCGGCGGCGCTGACTGAAACATCGAAGCCTCGGGCAATACCGGGAAGAATGCCGACACTGATGTTCTCGGCGGTGCCGGTAACGAATGTCGCCAGCGCGAGCACAAATATCCGGGTGTCCATGTTTGCCGTTCCCCTTCATGGTAACACCATGCGGGCAACAAACATCCCGGCACGGTGAGGTTGCATGCCGGGTTTCGAGGCAAAGCTTCGGTTATCCCTGATATGATTTCATAACATCGAAACTGGCCTCTTGCCAGCTTCGAGGGCAATTAGCTGCCGGCGCGCGCCAACCATCTGTGCCAGTCGTCTTCCGAGCCGTGGAACACATTCAGATCGATCTTTCCGTTTACGCCCTGTGACAGGCCCGATCCTGAATACTGCCAGAAAGTCCACGGGCGACCGGGATAGACTTTGGACGGATGCTGGGCGACTGCGCGCAGCCAGAAAGGATAGTTGGTGAAAGCACCTTTCAGATTGTCGTCGTAGAAATCCGGAGCGGTATAGATGATCGGTCGCTTGCCGTAATGCTGCTCCAGCTTGTCCATGAAGACCTGCATTTTTTCCCGCACCTGCGCCGGAGAAGGCCGCCTCTTGCAGGAAGAATCCCCGTTCCATTCCACGTCTATGACTGGTGGAAGCGCATCAGCTTCCTTGGGAACATTGCGGATGAACCAATCGGCCTGCTGGCTTGCCACGCGGCACCAGTAAAAGAAGTGGTAGGCACCACGCTTGATGCCAGCCGCTTTCGCCTCGCGCCAGTTCTTGCGGAACATGGGGTCGAGATGGTCACCGCCGTCAGTTGCCTTGATATAGGCGAAGTTTGCGCCCTGCGTGCGCAGTTTCACCCAATCAATATCGCCCTGCCAGCGGGATACATCCACGCCATGCACCGCCAGCTTGCGCGGCGACGAACGTCCGAAATTGATTGGTTTCGCATCGCGAAAGCGGTGGCTGTAGACTCTGGATCGTTCCTGCGGTGCAAGGCGAACAGGTGGATAGGCTGCTGCGACTTCCGGAGTGGGCACTGAAATTCGGGCCTGCGGACGCTCCTGAGGCTGTGGTCTCGGCGCAATGGGAGCTGGCGGCTCCGCCTTGAACGGACCGGCATCCGGAATAGGGCCAGCCCATGCCAGTACTTCTTCCTGATTTGCCGCGGGCATTGGCTGGGGCGCGCTCGTCATTTCGCTCAAAGGAGCGGGCGGAACCGGGCGGACAACCGAACTCGTTGTCTCAGCCGAGGTTTTCGACTGAAGCATGATGCTGTCGACGCCGGAGCTTGACGTACAGCCCGTCAAGGCGGCGCAGGCAAGGGCAATGACTGATACAACCGAAGAACGCATGAGCACCCGTAACGCAAAACAAATGGGCTGCAACGCTCCTCCCGAGCTAATTGCTAATCAAAGCTTACCGGGAAAAGCTGAATCCAAAGTTTACGAAATTGCTAATGCGAATTCTTCAATTCGACTGTTTGAGGATTTTTATCAAAGCTGTTGCAGAATTTTCCAGTGCGGTTTCATCAAATCCTGAGAAACCGAGAACAAGTCCCTGACGTGGCGTCAGTTTTGTAAAGAGCGGCGATAGCGGATGAACCTCGATATCAGCCTCTGCCAGAACGGACGCGAGATGTGTATCGCTTTGTCCCTCTGGCAAAGCCAAAAGTAAGGATAGTCCGGCAGGCGGAGCTTCAATCCGGAACAGATCCGGTTCTCCAGATGCAAGCGCTGCTATCAGTTTGCGGCGGCGCGAGGCATGGATGCGGCGCATGCGTCTTATGTGTTGGGCAAAAGCTCCCGTTTCAATGAAAGCGGCCAGGGCTGGCTGCGCCAGCGGCGATGGCGCGGGAAACAAGGTCTGCCGTAGTTCCCGAAATTGTGTCACTCTGTGCGACGGCACGATCAGAAAGCCGAGCCGCAAGACTGGAGAGAAGACCTTGGAGAAGCTTCCGATATAAAGAATACGGTCCGGGTCGAGCGACATCAGTGCTGGCAGCGGCTGGCCGATATACCGATGCTCGCTATCATAATCGTCCTCGATGATGATAGCATCACGTTCTCTTGCCCAGGTAATGAGTTCGAGACGGCGTCCCAAGGTCATGGTTACACCTGTCGGGTGGTGCCGTGCAGGTGTAACAAACGCACCGCGCGCATCGTCCGCCTTTTCTCGTCCGGTGGAAACATCAAGGCCTCCGCCGTCAACCGGTACTGGAACGATGTCGAGGCCATTGACGCCAAGGATCTTGCGCGCCGGTGGATATCCCGGTTCTTCCATCCACAGCCTGTCGCCGCGGGTGAACAAGGCTTCCCGGATGAGTGAAAGCGCGTCTGCGCTGCCGCCGGTTATGATGATCTGTTCCGGCGATACAAGCATGCCCCGCCATTCGTGCAAATGCCGGGCGAGCGATGATCGCAGAGGATGAAAGCCAAAGGGATCATCAGTGCTTAACAGGTCCGGGGCAGGCTTGCGCCAGATGCGGCCCAGAAGTTTTCCCCACTCATCGTGAGGGAAATGCTCGCTATCGAATAGGCCGAGACGAAAGGGTTTGGGATTCTCCCGATGAAAACGCGGCTGGTCGATTACATGGATGGGCGGTTGATTTACGGTCAGCTTGCTATCGGGAAGTTCTGCGGTGACACGAGTGCCCGAACCCAGTCGTCCCTCCAGGTAACCTTCGGCAATCAACTGATCGAATGCCGCAAGAACAGTTGTTCGCGACAAGCCAAGTTCCAAGGACAAGGCGCGGGTGGACGGCAGTCTGGCATTTGGCTTCAGCCGCCCGGCTAAAACAGCTTGCCTTATCTGGTCAACCAACTGGGCGGTAAGCGGAATATCGCTGGCGCGATCAATCCCGAACTCCGGAAGCGTATTGGAAATTGGCATCTTCGTATTCGGTCAAAGTGGCTATTTTATCAAAGCCACTATGCAGGTAATTGGGCTGGACATAAAGGAGAAATATCGGCCATGACCAAAGCCCCCACCGAACGCAGCCGCGTAAAACGCCTGCACGAACGCGGCGCCTATGACGCAGCCACGGTCCACGCAATCATTGATGCGCAACCTTTGGCGCATGTCGCCTATGTGTTCAACGGAACGCCCTATGTCACGCCGACGCTGGTATGGCGCGAAGGCAATTTCATCTACTGGCACGGGTCGTCCGCCAGCCGCATGCTGGAAAGCTGCGATCAGGCGGAAGTCTGCGTCAGTTTTACCCTGCTCGACGGGCTGGTTCTCGCGCGTTCCGCGTTTCATCATTCCTGCAATTATCGCTCGGTCATGGCTTTTGGGACAGCGCACAAGGTTTCGGACGTCGCGATGAAGGAGCATCACCTGCGCAGTTTCGTAAATGGCCTTTTCCCCGGTCGCTGGGAAGGATTGCGCCCGATGATGGCAAAGGAGCTGAAGGCAACCATGCTTCTAGAACTGGAACTGAACGAGGCTTCGGCAAAAGTCCGTTCCGGCCCGCCGAAGGATGACGATGCCGATTATGCGCTGCCGATCTGGGCAGGCGTCATTCCCATGACTATCCAGATGGGGGCTCCGGTGGATGATGGCCGCATTCTGCCGGGTGTGGCTGCGCCGCAAGGCGTTATGCAGTTCGGTTATGTGGCGGAAGCGGCAGAATAAACTGTCGGGGCTCAGGCGGGTCCGAGAAAGATATGCGTCTCGGACTTCGCAATCCCGTCCATGGCGCGAATGCCTGTTACCAGACGGTGAAATTCATTCATATTGGGGACTTCGATCTCCGCGATCAGGTCCCAGGTTCCATTGGTCGTGTTCACCGCGGAAAAGCCGGGATTTTTACGCAAGGTCGCGATAACGCTTTTGATGTTTCGTCCCGTCAGTTCGATCATCATGATGCCGCGGATCATGTCGGTGGCACCATGATCTTTCAGCCGGACTGTAAAGCCTGCAATAACGCCTGATGCAATCAGACGTTCCATCCGGCTCTGGATCGTGCCTCGCGCTACACCAAGGATGCTTGCAAGCGTTGGGATGGACGCACGTGCATTGATACGCAGTTCCGAGATTAATCGTTGATCCAGATCATCCATCGTCACACCGCCTTTTGACGATTTCGTCAATTTGATTGCGTTTATCGCAGATTGCTAAACATTTCTATACAGAAATGGCGTTTTCGTTGATCCTTTGCTCCGTTAGCGTGCTTGAAAACAAACAAGCCGGATAAGCAGCACGCAACCGGCAAGGGGAATTCGGAGGTGGATCGATGGCGCTTTTCTTCTGCCGCTCCTGGCTAGCCGGGGCGCGACGATCTTTTCCGTTCCGAATCTGTTTTCCCGAGCAATTTGCCGCCGCCTGTCGGGCGTCGACAATCTGGAAAGATGCGCCACATCGCGCTCGGAACGGGCATCGCCCGTGATCGCGTTACGATCACCTAGGAGAAAATGAAATGAAAACCCTTCTATCTTCACTCATTGCAGCTGGTGTCGGCGCTTTGATGATGCTTGCACCTGCCCATGCTGACGATCTCGAAAAGGTCAAGCAGAGCGGCGAATTGCGCATCGGCATGAGCGGTGTTTTCCCGCCATTCAGCTTTGTCGACGGCCAGAACCAGGTCGTTGGCTTCGACGTCGATATCGGCACTGAAATTGCCAAGCGCATTGGTGTGAAGCCGGTTGTCGTAACCACCGCTTTCGACGGTATCATTGCCGGTCTGCGCGCGGGCAAGTTCGATGTGGTCGTCGGCAGCATGAGCATTACGCCCGAACGTGAAAAGGCGGTCGATTTTGCAGGCCCTTACTATCGTGGTGGCCGTGGCATCTTCGTGACGGAAGCTTCGCCGATCAAGACCATGGACGAACTGAAACAGGGCAAGACCATCGCCGTTACGCTTGGTGAAACCAGTGACAAGTGGGCGCGCGAGCAGGGCGGCTGGACGGTTCGCACCTACAAAGGCATTCCGGAATTGCTGCTCGAGCTTCGTTCGGGCCGCGTGGACGCCATTGCCTCGGATGATATTCCGATACTGATCGCCATCAAGGAAAGTGGCGAAAAGGTTCGCCAGCTCGATACGCCGGAGCTTCAGGGCACCGACAATGTCGGCATCGCCCTGCGCAAGGGTAATCCTGAGCTGAAGGACGCGATCAACAAGGCTCTCGATGACATGAAGGCCGACGGCACCTACGAGAAGATCTCGACCAAGTGGATCGGTCGCGACATCCGCTAAACGTATGAACCATTGCCGGGACGGCAATTAGTTGAACGTCTCGGCAACATATCTTTCCGGCTTGGTTTTCCAGACAGGAAAGGGGAGATAATGAATTTCTCTTTGATGGCGGAGGTCTTTCCATATTTTCTGGAGGCCGCCCTGGTCACCGTCGAAATATCGACGCTGGCCATTCTCATAGGATTGAGCGTTGGCGCGCTTGCCACAGCCGCGAAACTGTCGCGCTTCTGGCCATTGCGCTTTATCGGAACGGCTTATGTCAGCGTGTTTCGCGGCACTCCATGTCTTTTGCAGCTTTTCGTACTCTATTTCGGCGGACCGCAGATCGGTATCAATCTCGAGCCTTTCGCAGCCGGAGCAATCGGTCTCGGGCTCAATATCGGCGCATATTACGCCGAAGCCATGCGAGGCGCCATTCTAACGGTGGATGCTGGCCAGAACGAGGCCGCACGCTCCATCGGCTTCAGCAGTGGACAGTCGATGCGCTTTGTAGTGCTGCCGCAGGCAGCCCGCCTGATGATCCGCTCGCTCGGCGTCAACACCGTGATGCTGATCAAGGGGTCCGCTCTGGTTTCAGCGATTTCGGTGGTCGAACTGACCTATACGGCCCAGCGCTTCATCGGCTCGACTTACCGGCCATTTGAGATCTTCGGAATCGCTGCGGCCATCTACATGGTCCTCATCTATATCGTTGCACGCTTCGTCGATTTCCTCGAAGCCCGCTACGCACTCAAATAGGCGGTGACACCATGCAACTCGATTTCTCCATCGTTCCGCCTTATACCGAACTCCTGATGACCGGCGTCTGGTGGACGCTCATCATCGCTGTATCTTCGTCTATCGTCAGTTTCTTCGGCGGCATCGCATTTGCCCTGCTCGTGCTCTATGGCAATTGGCTGGTGCGCTATCCTGTTCGCTTCTTCATCTGGCTGTTCATGGGCACTCCGCTGCTTTTGCAGCTGTTCCTGCTCTATTACGGCCTTTCGCAGGTCGGCATCAACATTCCCGCCGTGTGGACCGGCATCATCGGCCTTGGCCTGCATTTCGCGGTTTATAATTCCGATCTGTTCCGCACTGCGATCCTGACCGTCGATCCGGGGCAGAACGAAGGCGCCCGTTCGCTGGGTTTCGGCAGCGGCCAGACACTGCGCTACATCATCGTTCCGCAGGCCGTCCGCAATGCGCTGCCGCAGGTGGGTAACAACCTGATCGCGCTTCTGAAAGACACAGCGCTTGTGTCGGTAATCGGCATCACCGAGCTGGTCCATGCATCGCAACAGGCGATCAGCGAAACCTACAGCCCGTTTGAATTCTACATCACTGCCGCAGTGATCTTCTACGTACTCAATCTCATCCTGGAAGCCGGATTGCACTGGATGGAAAAGAAAGTCGAGGCTTACCGATGAGCAACAGCAAACCCATGGTGGAAGTGCGCGACGTCCACAAGGCTTACGGCGCGCTTGAGGTTCTCAAAGGCATAAACCTGTCGATTGAGCGTGGACAGATCATCGCCATTATCGGCCCGTCCGGTTCCGGTAAAAGCACGCTGCTGCGCTCCATCAACCATCTGGAAACGGTCAATTCGGGCCAGATACTGTTGGACGGCATACAGGTAAACCAGCCTTTGAACGGACGAGCATTCGAGCGCCATATCAATGCTGTGCGCCAGCAGATGGGCATGGTTTTCCAGCACTTTAATCTGTTTCCGCACCTCAATGTGATGGAGAACATCACGCTCGGGCCCATCAAGTTGAAGGGCAAGAGCAAGCAGGAAGCCCAGGAACTGGCCGTTTCGCTTTTGAAGAAAGTCGGTCTCGCCGACAAGGCTGCGATGTATCCATCGCGTCTCTCGGGCGGGCAGAAGCAGCGTGTGGCTATCGCCCGCGCACTCGCGATGCAGCCGAAAGTCATGCTGTTCGACGAAGCGACATCCGCGCTTGACCCGGAACTGGTCGAGGAAGTCAATCAGGTCATGAAGCAGCTCGCGCAGGAGCATATGACCATGCTGATCGTGACCCACGAAATGCGCTTCGCGGCTGAAGTTTCCGACAAGGTGCTCTTCATGGATAAGGGCGTCGTGGTCGAGGAAGGCAAGCCGGATTTAATCTTCACCAATCCGGAAAATGAGAGAACGAGAGCGTTCCTGAGAAAACACCTCAACCAGTAAGTCGACTTTTAAAAACCGGATTATGATACCCGCCCGTGCCTGAGCAGGAACGGGGATGGGGAACTATTGAGCGAGGAAAGACCGTGGCAAATCCAAATGAATGGAACCCGACCGAACGGGTGCGAGAACTCTCCTATCGCATGGTAAGATGGCCAAGCGAGACAGGAACACCTGACGAGGCATCGTTCGGACCCAAGCTTGCCGAGCTTTTGCGCGAGATTCCCTATTTCCAGGAAAATCCTGACGATATTGCTGTCATCGACAGCCATGGTTCGCCGATAACCAAGAATGTCATCGCGGTCGTTCGCGGTACAGGGCGGCGAACCTTGGCGCTGGCCGGCCATTTCGATGTGGTGGAAACCGGCAATTATCGGGATCTGAAGCATCTGGCATTTGAACCCGATGCTTTGCTTGAAGCGCTTCTTGCAGACCTTACGAGCCGTCCGCTTGCGCCGAACGAGGAAAAGGCTCTCGCCGATTTCCAGAGCGGAAATTACGTTCCCGGACGCGGTATGCTCGACATGAAAAGCGGGGTCGCCGCAGGCATTGCAGTATTGGAACGTTTCTCGCAGCAGCCGGATCGCGAAGGTAATCTGATCCTGTTCGCTACCCCTGACGAAGAGCGTGGTTCGCGAGGGATGCGCAGCCTGCGCGATGCCTTGCCGGAACTTGTTGAGCGCTGGGGCCTCGATATCGTTGCCGGTATCAATCTGGACGCGACGAGCGATCAGGGGGATGGTGCCGAAGGCCGCGCCATCTATCGTGGCACCATCGGCAAACAGCTTCCCTTTGCCTTCGTGGTTGGGCAGCCGTCGCATGCGAGCTATCCGTTCGAAGGTGTGAGCGCACATCTCATCGCGTCGGAAATCATGCGGGCGGTCGAAGCCAATGCCGCCCTTTGCGATACGGCTGACGGCGAGGTTTCGCCACCACCTATTTGCCTTGAAGCGCGGGATTTCCGTGGCGGCTATGAAGTGACCACCCCGGAACGGACATGGATCGCGTTCAACTGGTTGACCCATTCCGTCTCGCCTGACGCTCTGTTCCAGCGCTTCGAGACGATTGTCGGTGACGCCGTGGACCGCGCAATCACACATTTCAATGTCGAGGCAGAGCGCTTTGCAAGGCTCGTTGGCAGTGCCAGCGACGCCAATCACAAGGGCCGAATTCTCACCACAGCGGAATTGCGTGGGGAAGTTCGGCGCGTTGGCGGCGAGGCGGCGCTGGAACGGATCGCAGCGCTGGAAGCTGAACTTTCAAGCAGCGACAACCCGCTTCTCATCACGCGGGAACTTGTGGATCGTATGGTTGCCGAGGCACGTATTACAGGCCCAACAGTCATCATTGGCTTCGGAAGCCTCGTCTATCCGCATGTTCGCATGGGGACTGAAACGGTTGAGGAACAACGTTTCGCAGAAGCTCTGGAAACCGCACGTGTGGATGCGGAGCGCCAGTTCGATACGACAATCCGGTATCGGGAGATATTTGCCGGTATTTCCGATATGAGTTTCTTCGGTCATATTCCGGATGCGGCGGATAGAGAGGTCATTGCGGCCAACACACCGGCAGCTCAATTCATAGATCGCGCCAATCCGAAGGCGCTTTCGTATCCAGTGGTGAATATCGGTCCATGGGGCCGCGAGTATCATCAGCGGCTGGAGCGGGTCTACGCTCCCTATGCCTTTACCGTGCTGCCGCAGTTTCTCTACGGAATCGCTACGCGCTTTCTAAAGGCATAGAGCTTCCGCAAGCAGCGGCGGTGTCCTTCACTTGGCCTGATTGACAGTTATAGCGATCATGTGGAGGACATCGTCAGCGCTGCAACCGCGGGAAAGGTCGTTGGCAGGTTTTGCCAACCCCTGAAGCACGGGACCAATGGCCTGTGCGCCGCCGATCCGCTGGGCAATCTTGTAGCCGATATTGGCGGCCTCGAGATTGGGAAACACAAACACGTTGGCGTTGCCCTTAAGCGGCGAATCCGGTGACTTGGCGTGGCTGATCGCCTCCACGAAGGCCGTGTCGAATTGCAGTTCGCCATCGATACACAAATCCGGCTTCCACTCCCGGACCGTCCGGGTTGCCTGAACGACCTTTGACACGCGCTCATGCGCCGCGCTGCCGCCGGTTGAGAAGGACAACATCGCGACAGCAGGGTCCTTTTCGGTCAACTGGTGGTAGGATTCCGCCGATTGCATTGCGATGTCTGCGAGCTGCGCGGAATCCGGTTCTACCACGAGGCCGCAATCGGCAAAGATGAAAGCGCCTTTCTTCTGATGATGGGACTGGCACAATAGCATCAGGAAAAAGCTCGATACGAGTGAAGCGCCTTCGGCCTTGCCGATGATCTGGAGCGCATGGCGCACCACATCGGCTGTCGTCGCAACCGCACCGGCAACAGTTCCATCCGCATCGCCTTCACGCACCATCATGGCGGCAAAGCCTAGCGGCGTTCTTGCCATTGAATCGGCCTGTTCCGGCGTCATTCCCTTGGACTGACGCAGCCGATGGAGCTTTTGCGCATAGTCAGCGCATTTGTGGGATGTCCTCGGATCGATGATGGTGATCGTTGCCCCGTTGATCTGCCTGCCGATGACGTTTTCAGAACCCAGAAGCGTGATCCGGGCAATGTTTTCGCGCTCGGCACGCAGCGCCGCATCAATGATGCGCGGGTCTTCGCCTTCGGCCAGCACGATGTGACGCGGCCTTGAACGCGCTTTCTCAAAAATCTTTTCCAATGGCAGCATTGAAATATGTTTCTCTGGAGTGGCCGGGAGTTTTACTCCCGGCCCGAATTGATGGACTGGTTCAAACCGGCATCTGCTGCCGCATGTCGGCCTTGTCGATACCCGCCACGACAACAGGTTTCTTCATCGCATCGCGGCGGAAGGGTTCGCCCAGCTCCTGATTGAGCACCACTTCGATGAAGGTGGTCACGCCCTTTGCCTGTTCGTCGATCGCCGTCTGCAAGGCTTCGGTGAGCGCCTGCTGGCTATCGACGGTAACGCCCTTGAGACCGCAGCCATCCGCCACCTTTGCATAGCTCAGGTTCGGATTGAGCTCGGTGCCGACGAAATTGTTGTCGTACCAAAGCGTCGTGTTGCGCTTTTCTGCGCCCCACTGATAGTTGCGGAAGATGACCATGGTGATTGCTGGCCAACCCTTTCGGCCGATGGAAGTCATCTCGTTCATCGAAATGCCGAATGCCCCATCGCCGGCAAAGCCGACCACTGGCGTGTCAGGTTGGCCGATCTTTGCGCCGACAATCGACGGAAAGCCGTACCCACAGGGGCCGAACATGCCCGGCGCCAGATATTTGCGACCTTGCTCGAAGCTCGGATAGGCATTGCCGATGGCGCAATTGTTGCCGATGTCGGTGGACATGATGACGTTCTTCGGCATACCGGCCTGAATGGCGCGCCATGCCTGCCGCGGGGACATGCGGTCTTTTTCACGTTCCCTTGCTTCTGCGTTCCACTGTGTGCCTGGATCGTCATCCTCATGGTCCATCGAGGAAAGCTGTTGCAGCCAGGCGGACTTGCGCTGATGGATGAGCTGCTTGCGCTCGTCGCGTCCGGCGTTGCCCGCATTGGCTCCCAACTGGTCGAGGATTTGCTGCGCAACCTGTTTGGCATCACCGCAAATGCCGACCGAGATTTTCTTGGTGAGGCCGATGCGATCCGGATTGATGTCGACCTGAATAATCTTTGCATCCTTCGGCCAGTAATCAATGCCATAGCCGGGCAGTGTCGAAAATGGATTGAGGCGGGTGCCGAGGGCAAGAACAACGTCAGCCTTGGCGATCAATTCCATCGCGGCCTTCGAACCATTATAGCCGAGTGGGCCTACGGACAGCGGATGCGTGCCGGGAAAGGCATCATTGTGTTGATAGCCGCAGCAGACTGGCGCATCGAGCTTTTCGGCAAGTGCGATGGATTCCGGGATTGCGCCGCCAATAACGACACCGGCGCCATTAAGAATGACCGGGAATTTTGCTTCCGTCAGAAGCTTTGCGGCTTCGGCAATCGCCTCGCGTCCGCCACTTGGGCGCTCCAGCCGCACGATCTGCGGCAGGTCCACATCAATAACCTGCGTCCAGAAATCGCGCGGAACATTGATCTGTGCCGGTGCGCAGCCGCGCCATGCCTTCTCAATCACCCGGTTCAGCACTTCGGGAATGCGGGTCGCATCGCGCACCTCTTCCTGATAGCAGACCATTTCCTCGAAAAGCGCCATCTGGTCTACTTCTTGAAAGCCGCCCTGACCGATCGTCTTGTTGGCAGCCTGCGGCGTGACAAGTAGCATGGGTGTGTGGTTCCAGTAGGCCGTCTTGATGGCGGTGACGAAGCCGGTCACGCCCGGACCATTCTGGGCAATCGCCATCCCCATCTTGCCGGTCACACGCGTATAGCCGTCGCAGATCAGCGCCGCATTCGTCTCATGCGCGCAATCCCAGAAGGTAATGCCTGCCTTTGGAAACAGATCCGATACCGGCATCATAGCCGATCCGATAATCCCGAATGCATGTTCGATACCATGCATCTGCAAAACCTTAACAAATGCCTCTTCCGTCGTCATTTTCATGGCGCGTACCTTTCCTTGGAATTCAGAGAACTTCGTCTTTCAGCGCATACCAGCGATACATTGCGCGCTGGCCTATGCGCCTGAATGGCGTCAGCATGCCGTAGCTCGGCAGCTCGGAGGTGAAGATCGGCAGGTCCAGTCCCTGTCCGCCACCAGTCATCAATTGGGCGACGCGGCGTCCAGCCTGCGCCGAATACATCACGCCATTGCCGCCATAACCCATGGCATAATAGATTTCCTGCGCCGGATCCGGACGATAGATGCGAGGCATCATGTCATGACTGACATCGACCCATCCCCACCAGGAGTAATCGATTTTGATGCCTTTCAGAGCCGGGAACTTCCGATAAAGGCCCCAGAGCAGCAGATCGTAGTGCTTCGGGTTCGGTGCATCGGCTCCTGTAATGGCGCTGCGGCTGCCGATCTGCATCCGTCCGTCCGGTAGAAAACGATAATAGTGGCGAAGCGTGCGTGTATCGGTGAGCGGAATGCCGGTCTTCGGGCCGCAGGCCTCGATTTCCTCCGGCGTCAGCGGTCGGGTTACGACGGAGTTCGACAGCACCGGCATCAGCCGGTAGCGGGTGAGCGGATGAAGACCGGGGGAGGTGTATCCCGCTGTGGCAAAGCATACTTGTCGCGCCTTGACCGTGCCGTTCGGCGTGTTGAGATGGAAAACATTGCCGTTCCTGCGGCAGCTAAGAACCGGGCTTGCCGTATGCACCTTCGCTCCAAGCTTGCGGGCCAGCCGGAGATAGCCGAAGGCGAGTTTCGCGGCGTGAATGCCCATCCCGTCCGGCTCGTACATGGCACCGCGTGCTTCCTGATCGCGGATGAAGTCGCTGTGGATTTCATCGCGGCTGACCATGCGTGTGCGATAGCCGAACACTTCATTCAGCAGGCGGGATTCCTTCTCCAGCGATGGGAGAACCTTGTCGCGATGGGCGATGTAGAGATGACCGCCATCCTGCGGGTCGCAATCGATTTCGGGTTCGGCAATCAGGGACCGGAAGAGATCGAAACCTTCGGCGATTTCCTTATGCAGCTTGCGCGCAACGTCTACGCCCCAGCGCTCGATCCATTGGGAGCGCTTGAGCCGGCCAGCGGAAATCTGCGCCTGACCGCCATTTCGAGTGCTGCACCCCCAGGCCACGCCGTTCGCCTCCAGAACCGTCGCCTTGATGCCGTGGTCGCGGGCGAGGTGGATCGCGGCAGAAAGCCCAGTATAGCCCGAACCAACGACCACTACATCGGCATCGACATCACCGCGAATGGGGCCGTCATCTTCGGGCGCGGGACCAGCCGTGCCGATCCAGTAGGTTGGCGCATAGTCGCGGCCTTGTCCTGGCGTTTTCGAAACCATCGGATCATAGGCGGGATCGAATGGTTGGGTGGCCGAGAAACTGTTGAGCGTGTGGGTATCCATATGTCGGTCCTCCAAATCACCGACGGACAATGTTGGGGCTTACGCCTTCAGCAAAGGCCGGTTCTTGCGGAATGCCTGCTTGCGGACGATCTTGCCGCCGCGCTGTGTGAAGAGATCGCAGCCTTCGGCCTCGACGCGTGCGCCGTTGGCATCCGTCCCTCGAAAAGTCCATTCGGACACGGCGCGGTCGCCGCTTACGAAGTGCCGATGCCCATCCCATCTCACGTCGGGCATGGCAGCCCATACGCCCGAAAAAGCCTTTGCGATGGCGTCCTTTCCTTCGAGGCGCGTACCGTAAACTTCATCGCCGCCGATGGTGAAGAACACGCAATCGTCAGCAAAAAACGCCATGATCGCATCGATGTCATGCCGGTTGAAGGCGTCGAAGAGGTCGGAAAAATGCTTCTCTGTGAGTTGTCCGGCGGACATTCCATTGCTCCTTGGTAAGTCTCGTATTTGCCCTCATTTCGGGCAAAACTCCCCCATGGCGCGGCAGAACTGCCGCGCGGTTGATATTTACGAATTGGATTTCGGAAGGGCTGTTTAAAGCGGTCGAGGCATCGTCAGATTTTGCCCTTCCACGGAATAAGTACCTTTTCCAGATAGCGGATCAGGAGGTCGAAGGCGAAAGCGAACACGCCTATGACGATGATGCCCATGATGACGGTGTCGCTTGCCAGAAACTGCGCGGCATTGAGCACCATGAAGCCAAGCCCGCGATGTGCTGCCACCATTTCCGCGGCAACCAGCGTCGTCCAGCCTACACCGATGCCGATGCGCATGCCGGTGAAGATTTCCGGCATTGCCGCTTTCATGATGACCTGCGTTATCACCTGCGTCCGGGATGCTCCCATCGCATAGGCGGCGTGAATCTGCTCAGTGGAGACCGAGCGAACGCCGGCTCTGGCCGCAATCGCCATCGGCGCGAAGATCGCGAGGAAGATGAGGAACACCTTCGGAAATTCTCCGATGCCGAGCCAGATGATGATCAGCGGCAGATAGGCGAGAGGCGGCAGCGGTCTGTAGAACTCGATAATCGGGTCCAGAACGCCGCGAACGAAACTGCTCATGCCCATCATGATGCCGATAGGAATTGCCGTGACACAGGCAATCGCGAAAGCACCCAATACTCGCCCAAGGCTGGCGAGCGTATGTTCGGCCAGAGTGGAGTTTGCCACGCCATCGGTCATCGCCACTACGAACTTGCCGTAGACTGCGAAAGGAGAAGGGAGAAACAGCGGCTTGACCCATCCCATTCCTGTCACGAGAAACCAGAGCCCCAGCAAAATCAGTGCGGTCACAAGGCTTATAAAGCCACTATTGCCGTCGCCGGGGGCGCCATAGATTTTACCGGGTTTAACTGGCCGCGCCCGAGTTACGAACTCAAGCATGGACCAGTTCCGGGTTTCCTGATGCACGTTCATCGCCATAGATAATCCCCAGAATTGTCTCACGCATCTTGATGAAATCGGGACTGGACTTTACGGCGCGCGCGTCACCGCATTCCAGAAAGCGCCGGTTGAAATCCAGATCGTAGGTATGGGTGATCCGTCCAGGACGCGGCGACATGACGATCAACCGCGAACCGAGAAACAGGGCCTCTTCGACGCTGTGAGTGATGAAGAAGAACATTTTGTTGGTCACTTGCCAGACCCGCAAGAGCAACTCCTGGATTGTCTCGCGGGTGAGGGCATCGAGCGCTGCCATCGGTTCATCCATGAGCAACATTGCCGGATCACAGGTCAGGGCGCGGGCAATGCCGACCCGTTGCTGCATGCCGCCGGAAAGCTGGTAGATCTTGTGATTGTGAAAATCCTGCAGGCCTACCAGAGCCAGATTTTTTGTGGCGCGTGCGCGGCGTTCCGCCTTCGGCACACCTTGAAGCTTGAGGCCGAACTCCGTGTTGTCGATGACGTTCAGCCAGGGAAGAAGTGCGTGTTTCTGAAACACGACCCCCCTGTCGGCGCCGGGGCCGCGCACCTGCCTTCCGCCCAGCGTGATTTCACCGGATGAGGGGATCATGAACCCCGCCATCAGATTGAGAAGCGTGGTCTTGCCGCAGCCGGAGGCACCCAGCGCCACGACGAAATCCCCGCTGTCGATCCGCAGATTGACACCCTTCAGTGCAATCACGGCTTCTTCCACATAAAGACCGGGATAAGTCAGACTGACATTCGATACGTTCAAGGTTTCCATAACGTCACCTTTCGGGAACGAGAAAGCGGTTCCGGCACAAACCAAAGGTTGCGTCGTTGCAGGAACCGTCTCGGTTCAGCGACCGTCTCCTAAAGACATCCGCTGGCGGAGGCGCTTGAATTACTTCACGTAATTACTTTGCGGCGGCTTCAGCAAAACTGCCATTTACGTTGCCGCTATAGTCATCCAGAGCCTGGTCGAGCTGTTTTTGATCGACGAGGAATTTGGCACTCTGGGTAACGGACTTGAGCGCGCCGCTGTCCTTGCCGCCACCGAGCCAATTCGGCGAAGCCTGTTCCTCTACTGTCGGGAATGACAATAGTGCGAGCGCCCCTGGTATGTCGGCTGCATTGCCGCCGATCAGTTTGACCATGCCTTTGACTTGTCCGGAATCTGCCGTCCATTGACTGCCATTGGCCTTGTAGTCGGCATAGGCATCCTTCAGCACCGTGGTAAAGGCGGTCATGAATTTCGGATTGTCGCTGGCGAAACTCTTGTCGACCACCAGTCCATCGAAGGTCGGGACGCTTTTCGCGCCGATCTCTTCGGAATTGGCAATTTCCTTGCCCGACTTCAGAATTTCGGAAAGAGCGGGGGGCCAGACATAGGCCGCATCGATATCGCCCCGCTGCCAGGCGGCAACGATTTGGGGCGGCGTCATGTTGAGTATTTCCGCATCACGCGGATTGATCTTCCAGATGTCGTCCATGCCGACGAGAAGATGGAAGTGAGAGGTCGAGACGAAAGGCACGCCAATCTTCTTGCCCTTGAGGTCCTCCGGCTTCTCGATGCCGGAACCTTCCCGCGCCACCAGTGCTTCCGACTTGCCGATATTATCAAGAATCCAGAAGAGCTGGAGGTCGACCCCGCGTGTGGCAGCTGCCGCGATGCCTGTCGAGCCGATCACGCCTACCGGCACATTTCCGGACGCAAGGGCCGTCGAAATATCTCCGCCCGATGCGAACTGGCGCCAGTCGATCTTGTATCCGGCCTCCTTGGCTGCGGCATCGAATTTTCCGTTGGCGATCGCCGTCAGAAATGGTCCGACAATCTGCTGATAACCGACCACGACCGTGGTTTCGGCATAAGCCGCCGACGTGGAAAGCGCTGCTGCGGCTGAAAATAACACCACCCGTTTTATGCTGTTGAGATAGTTCATGGAGTTCCCCTTCCATTTAAGAACCATGCCTGACTTGGTCATGACCGCTGGCGTTTTTCGCCAATCTCTAGTTCCAGTTACGAACGATAGCCATCTCATCAAATTTGCCTTATATCCAGTTGGAATAGTCAATAAGTCCAGTTCGGCGACGGAGAGGGTGCTGCCGGATATGCGGACATGCACACACTTTCGCCAGCGCAATTATTCCATGGGGAAAATCAGAAAGAAGAAACGCTATTGCTAAGTGGAGCATGAAGCGGAAAAACTGACGCAAACCGAGGCGCAGTTGCAGATTTACTAATGGAGCAGGGCTTTGGACGCCGTTTCGCCAACGATATTCTTCATAGACGGCAGCCGAAATACGGGATTGCAATCGCAAATCCGTGAAACCACTGTATCGGCCATTCTATCTGGCGCCATTTTACCGGGCGCGCGCATGCCATCGACGCGAGGGCTGGCAGATTATCTGAAGGTCTCGCGCCTAACCGTAACACTGGCCTATCAGGAGCTCGTATCACAGGGCTATCTGGAGGTGCGTTCGCGCAGTGCCTATCACGTAGCCGCGACGCCGCCCATCAGTCATCCCGACAGGGATTTCTTGCAGACACCTGATACCGCCGTCGACTGGTCGTCCAAGCTGCGTCCCGGATTCAATATCGCCAAGACCATCCGCAAGCCGCTGGATTGGCGGAAATATCGCTATCCCTTTCTCTATGGCCAGATGGACCAGACCTTGTTCGATTTGGCCGCATGGCGTGATTGCGCCCGGCGCGCGCTGGCGCGAGAGGACTTCGTCCTTATGGCGGGGGACTTCGCGGCTGCCGACGACGTGGAACTCGTCAACTATATCCGTTCACGGACTCTGCCGAGCCGTGGGATACGCGCCGAACCAGACGAGATACTGGTCACGGTTGGCGCACAGAACGCGCTTTGGATCATCAGCCATCTGCTTCTGACGCGACGTTCGCATGGCGCGTGTGAGAACCCCGGGCATCCGGATATCAGCGCTACACTCCATCTGACGGGAGCCCGCGTCACGGCACTCGATGTTGATGAAGGCGGCTTGCCGCCCGAACTGCTGCCGGATGGGATCGACGCGGTCTTTGTTACGCCAAGTCATCAATCCCCCACAGCCGCCACCATGCCCCGGGCGCGGCGTATCGCGCTGCTTGAGGCAGCTGCGGAACGCGATTTCGTCATCGTCGAGGATGATTACGAATTCGAGATGAGCTTTCTCCAGCCACCGACGCCGGCGTTGAAATCGCTCGACCAGTATGGTCGCGTTCTCTATGTGGGCAGCTTTTCCAAATCTCTATTTCCGGGACTCCGGCTCGGCTACCTCGTGGCACCTGCACCCGTCATTCGCGAGGCGAGGGCCCTGCGAGCGCTGATGTTGCGTCATCCGCCCGGACATCTGCAGCGAACAGCCGCCTATTTCCTGGCGCTTGGTCACTATGATGCTGTCATTCACCGGATGCGGATCGAATATCACAGGCGTCATATAGCCATGATCGACGCTCTTGATCGGGAGGGTTTGAAAATCGCGGGCAAATCGGCGTTTGGCGGTACTGCATTCTGGATAGAAGGACCGGAGGGTATGGATGCCGACAAGCTTGCGCGTGATCTGCGCGAGGACGGCGTGCTTATCGAATCTGGGTCGCCGTTCTTCTGGAGTGACGACCGGCCGTGCCGGTATTTTCGCATCGCCTATTCCTCAATTCCAATCATCCGTATTGCGGAGGGCATCGAACTTCTGGCCGAAAGAATGCGGCAAATTTCGCAATTCGGGAACGGTTGAGTTCAGCCTGCGTTCATGTGGATTACGATAACGGATTTGTGAAGTCGCCGGAATTTGTCCCAATTCAGTGGGTACCGCTGGCGACGTACGGCGTCTTTGCCTGCGAATCCATGGGCAGACGCACATCAATTCTGCCTTCCAGAAGGAGAAGGATATATGTCTATTCGTTCGAAGCTTCTTGCCACGGTTGCGGTGCCGGTTCTGTCGGCGTCCATTTTCGCGCAGCCTGTATTCGCGGATACCTTGACGGCTCCAATCCTGTTGGCACAGGAAAACGGGGACCAGCCATCCGAAGAGCAGTTGCTCCAGCAACAGCGGGAAGCTGAAGAACAACAGCGCGCTGCCGAAGAGGAAAACCGTCGTCGGGCCGAGGAACAGCAGCAGAAGGCGGCTCAGGAAGAAGCCCAGCGTCAGGCAGAAGAGCAGAAGCGCGCTGCGGAAGCAGAGGCGCAACGCCAAGCTGAGGAACAACAGAAGGCTGCCGAGCGAGAGGCACAGAAGCAGGCCGAGGAGAAGCAGAAAGCTGCTGAGCACGAAGCGCAGAAGCAGGCCGAAGAACAGGCCAAGCAGGCTGCCGAGCAGAAAAAAGCCGAGGAAGAGGCGCAGCGCCAGAGCGAAGAGCAACAGAAGGCTGCTGAAGAAAAAGCCCAACGCCGCGCTGAAGAACAGAAGAAGGCAGAGGAAGAAGCTGCTCGCAAGGACGCTGAACCGCAGGAGCAGACGGCGCCCGCCAAAAAGCCGGTGAAGGAAGCTCCTGCAAGTGAGCCCGAAGCGAAACCCGAGCAACCCGCACCCGAGAAGCCCGTGAAGAAAGCTCCTGCTCCGCAAGCGGAAAAGCCAGCCGAGCCACCGGCAGAAGCATCTCCGGCGACGCCTCAGCAGAAAGAACCCGCAGAAGAGTCCATTGTTGAACATCCTGAAGAGGTTCCGCCGCAGGAGCCGAAAGCAACAGAAGCTCCACAGAATGAAGCGCAGCCTGCGCAGCCGGTTGAACAGCAGCAATCGACCGACGGCCAGCAAAGGCCGACGCCGGAAATAGTCGATCAGCGTTCGACCGAGGAAAAGCAGGAGATCGCCAAAGATCCTGCCAAGACGGACGATACGGTTGTCTTGCCTGTTGAAAACGGCGCCGCCATTCTCGACAGCGACAAGGATGCCGACAATTCCGGTGGAAGCCAATCGCGTGAAGAGCGTCGCAAGCAGCGCGAGCAGCAGCGCTCCGCCGAGGAAAACGCCCCGCCACCCACAAATGATGCGGCGGCACAGGTCGCTATTCCAGAAGAGGTGAAGGCAGCACTGCCGCAGAAGATTGAAGCCAATCTCAAGGAAGAGGGCACCCGTATCAAGGAAGCGCCTGTTTTCGCCGTGCCTGAAACCACCAACATCATCAACAACACGGTCGTGAACAATACGGTTGTAAACAACACGACAGTCAATAACGTGACGAACAATGTCACGAACGTCAAAGTGATCGAGGAAGTCGACAATCGTATCATTCTGGATGTTGGCGACCGCATCTTTGTTCGCGGCGATGACCGCCCGAGATTGCGCCGCGATGCCGAGCGGACCTATTACGATGAACTGCCGCGTGGACGTACCCGCGAAACCATCGTTCGTCCCGGCGGGAACCAGATCGTCACGATTTATGATCGTTACGGCGACATTCTTCAGCGTTCCCGTATCGACCGCGACGGCAACGAGTATCTGATGATCTATGCGCCCGAATATGACGACAATCCGCGCGCTTCGATTATTGATGTCGGTTATGAACTGCCCCCGATGCGTCTGACCATCCCGGTGAGAGATTACATCATTGACGTTGCGGACGATCCGGACCGTGATTTCTATGATTTTCTCGCCATGCCACCGGTGGAGCGTGTGGAGCGCGTCTACACAATTGACGAAGTTCGTCACTCCGCCCGTCTGCGTGACAAGGTGCGCCGCATCGATCTGGATACGATTCACTTCGCGACGGGAAGCGCCGAGGTTTCGATGTCGCAAGCCAAGACGCTGCGCAAGGTTGCAACCGCCATGCAAAAGGTGTTGGCAAAGGACCCGGGGGAGACCTTCTTCATTGAAGGACATACCGATGCGGTCGGATCGGATCGCTCAAATCTGGTCCTGTCGGACAAACGGGCTGAATCAGTCGCCAACCTCTTGACGGAAGTCTATGATATTCCGGCCGAAAATCTCGTGACTCAGGGCTATGGCGAACGTTTCCTCAAAATTCGCACCCAAGCGCCAGAACAGGAAAATCGCCGCGTCACAATCCGTCGCGTAACACCGCTCGTTCGCCCCGTTGCGCAACGCTGAACAAAAACACCCGGATGCGATCATCGCATCCGGGTGTTTGCACGGAATTGATATTGATCAGGCAGTCTTGGGCTGGATCGCGCTTACCTGCGCGAGCAACAGTTCGCTCACCGGGCGCGGCTTGACCGCCTCAATCTGCACCATGAGTTCTGCGATTTTCTCCGCCTCGCAGACACCGCACTCATAAATCTGAATGATTTCTCGCGCCATCTCGTCTTTATGGGGAGAGGTAATCGGGCAACGCGCCATTGCTTCACACGACTTCACATAAGCCGCTTGCAGCTCTTTCAATTCGGCGGGTTTGAAACGCCCGAAGTAGTAGTCTCTCGAAAATGGCATTCTATGCATTCCGCATATGGCTGGCTGACGGATCATTCCACCCGCCGCCTATAAATCCGTGCGATCAGCTATACTAAAATATAGCCAATTGCAAAACTTTATAGGCAAGAATTGTTTACTTTATGTAAAATGTTCAGGTGTGGCAAGTGCACGGGAATTACATAGATGTCCTTCACCCAGGCGTTTGCACAACACTGACTGACCTTAAGCGCGGGCGAGTTCGAGCTTAGCTACGATTTCCGCGATTTTTTCTGGATCGTATTCACCGGCTTCATATGTACTTATGATCACTCGCGCCAGTGTTTCTTTATCAACGTGGGTTGTGGGACACCGATCCAGAAATGCGCAACAGCGATTGTAGGCTGCCTGAAGCACCTGAAGATCGCCGGGCGCATATGTTCCTTGATATCTATTACCGCGAAATGGCATGGGGTCCTCCCCGTTTGATTGATTGAACCCCTAATTTAAGGGGAAAGCAACCAATCGTTTTGTGACAGCGATATCAAGCGCATCACGATAGTGTTTTTGGCGATACAGCTATTCCCGATACAAATAGCGATAATCTTTGAACTCGGATTGGAAAACTCGCTGCAAGTTTGTTGAAAGCTGATTGAAAGCTTGCCTGCGGTAACCGTTTAGAACCGATTGAGGAATCGGCACATATCAGGAGGGGTCTGGCATTGCCGGGCCGACAGGAGCTCTCGGAGGAGCATAGATGAAAATCTCTATCGATTCATGTCGCCATCTGTTTGGCGCGGCCGTTATCGGCGGCGCGATGGTAATTGGCGCAGGCGCGGCCCATGCCGAAAAGCTGACGGTGATCGTCGGCGGCATGGAAAAGCAGATTTACCTTCCGGCAGTGCTGACGGAAAAACTCGGCTACTTCAAGGATGAAGGACTTGACGTCGAGTTGATCAACAGCCGCGCGGGTGTGGATGCGGAAAACGAACTTTTGGCGGGTGCAGCTCAGGCAGTAGTGGGCTTTTACGACCACACGATCGATCTGCAATCGAAGGGCAAGTTCATTCAGTCCATCGTCCAGTTCAGCCAGGCACCGGGTGAGGTGGAGCTCGTTTCCAGCAAGTATGCCGACCAGATCAAGTCGCCCGCCGATTTCAAGGGGCATACTCTCGGCGTCACCGGTCTCGGCTCTTCCACGGACTTCCTCACCCAGTACCTTGCCATACGCAATGGCCTCAAGCAGGGTGACTACACGCTGCTGCCAGTCGGTGCAGGCAACACTTTCATTGCTGCCTTCAAACAGGATGCCGTTCAGGCAGGCATGACCACAGAGCCGACCGTCGCCAATATGCTGAAGAGCGGCGACGCCAAGGTGCTGGTCGACATGCGCACACCGGACAAGACGATCGAAGCACTTGGCGGACCATACCCGGCTGCCTCGTTCTACGTGCAGAGTGCGTGGCTTGAGACGCACAAGGAAGACGCGCAGAAACTTGCCAACGCCCTGGTCAAGACCATGCGCTATATCGCTTCGCACAGTGCCGAAGAAATCGCCGACCAGATGCCCAAGGACTATTACGTCGGCGACAAGGACCTTTACGTAAAGGGGCTTGCCGAGGGCAAGGCACAATACACGCCAGACGGCCGGATGCCGAAGGACGGCCCGGAAACCGTGCTCAAGGTTCTAGCGACCTTCAAGAAGCCGCTTCAGGAAAAGCAGATCGATCTGTCGAAGACCTTTACGACCGAATTCGTGGACAAGGCCAACGCAACGCTCGACGCTGCAAAATAAACGGCCTTCGACTGACGTTCAAACATGAGCGTCAGTCACGCTGCCCTCCACAGATTCAACCGCATTGCAGAGACGCGACTGAGCATTTCCAGCAAGATGTCGCGCGAGCGGTGCCGCGTACCCGCGAGGAACCCATGCTGATGGAAGCCACCAGAACCATTGCGCGTGAGAAAGCTGGCAATAGCGTGCCTGCAATCGCGCTCAACAACGTAACCCGACGTTTCGTCACCCCCGACGGCAAGATGATGACCGCATTGCGCGACTTCACCATGAATGTCGCGCAGGGCGAATTTGCTTGTGTTGTCGGTCCGACCGGCTGCGGCAAGTCGACGACGCTTAATCTCGTGACCGGTCTTGCCAAGCCAAGTGCAGGCGAAGTTCGCCTGATGGGGAAGCCTATCGAGGGCATCAGCCCTGATATCGGTTTCGTGTTTCAGGCTGATGCTCTTTTCCCCTGGCTCAATGTGATCGACAATGTGAGCGCCGGCCCGCGCTATCGCGGCATGGGCAAGGAAGAAGCCTATGAGAAAGCGCGTAGCTGGATCGCCCGCGTCGGTCTGGCCCGCTTTGAAAAGCACTATCCACACCAGCTTTCGGGCGGTATGCGCAAGCGCGTGGCGCTGGCCCAGACATTCATCAACGAACCGAAGATCCTGCTCATGGATGAGCCGTTCAGCGCGCTCGATGTGCAGACCCGCACGTTGATGCAGGGCGAATTGCTCGATCTTTGGCAGCAGTCCGGCGCGTCCGTCATCTTCGTCACGCACGATCTCGAAGAAGCAATTGCGCTCGCCGACAAGGTTTATGTGCTGACCGCAGGCCCGGCTACAGTCAAGAGCGTCTACGACATCGACATACCACGCCCGCGCGTCATGGAAGACATCCGCTATGACAGCCAGTTTGTCGATATCGCCAAGGTCATCTGGGACGATTTGCGCGAGGAAGTGCAGATCGGCCAGAAGCGCGCCTTGGCGAACGGAAACTAACCGGAGAAATGATATGACAACACAAGCTCTCTCCGCGTCCGCAACCTTGCAGGTCAATGCAAGTGCCGACGAACTTGCCCGCACTGAAGCAAAATTTCGTGCCGATATGCGCCGTCGTCGCGCGGTCGTAATCCTCGTACGCCTTGCTATTCTCGTCGCCGTGCTGGGCGGCTGGGAACTCGGCGCACGGACCGGCCTGATCGATCCTTTCTTCTTTGCAAGTCCGTCCGGCATTGCCGACCAGATATGGATATGGATCACTGAAGGCACGTCACAGGGACCGCTTTCGGAACAGATTATCGTAACGCTTGAGGAAACCGCGCTTGGCTTCCTGATCGGCGCTGTTGGCGGGGTCATTTGCGGTATCCTGCTCGGCCGCAACAAGTTTCTCGCCGATGTGTTCTCGATCTATATCAAGATTGCCAATTCCATCCCGCGCGTCGTGCTGGGGTCGATCTTCATTATCGCGCTTGGTCTCGGCATGGCTTCCAAGGTAGCGCTGGCCGTGGTCATGGTGTTCTTCGTCGTGTTCGCCAATGCGTTTCAGGGCGTGCGCGAAGCCGATCGCGCGCTCATTGCCAATGCGCAGATACTGGGTGCATCCCGGTCGCAGATCACACGCACCGTCATCGTGCCGTCAGCCATGAGCTGGATTCTGGCCAGCCTTCACGTCAGCTTCGGTTTTGCGCTCGTCGGCGCTGTCGTCGGTGAATTCCTTGGCGCCAAGAAGGGCGTCGGCCTGATGATTTCAACAGCACAGGGCACATTCAATGCCAACGGCGTCTTTGCTGCGATGGTCATTCTGGCGGTGCTGGCACTCGTCGTGGAATATATCATCACATTGGTTGAAAACCATCTGGTGAAATGGCGTCCACAGGCACTTTCCGAACAGGGAAGCTGATAGCCAGATAAATGCTATGTGTCAGGCGGCGGGCAAGGTGACAGTCACCGTAAGCCCGCCGCCTTTCGTTTGGGAAAGATTCACATCGCCGCCCGCTGCGTCGGCAACTTCACGTACAATGGCAAGACCGAGCCCGCTTCCCTCCGCAACTGTGCCCGGAACGCGGTAGAAACGTTCAAAAACATGTTCGTATTCGCCAGCCGGGATGCCGGGTCCATTGTCCTCGACCCGTATGTGGATTTTGGTCCCGTCTTGCTCGACCATGAGCGTTACCCTCCCGCCTTCCGGCGTGTAGGTGAGAGCGTTGTCCACCAGATTGACGATCATTTCCCGCAGCATGGTGCCATCGCCGGAAATGATCGGCTCGGTCGCATTAAGCTCGAAGCCGAGATCGATCTTGCGGTTGAAGGCTTTGCCAGCAAGGCTTTCCAGAATTTGTTGGCCCGCTTCCGCCAGATCAACCCGGTCGGCACGGGGACGCCTGCTGCCCGGTTCGGCGCGAGAAAGCGTCAGCAATTGTCCGGCCAGCCGGGACAGCTGCATGGCAGTGTTCTTGATGCCTGCCAGAACATCCTTGCGGTCATCTTCACCGGTTGCCCGTTCTGCGAAACTGGCCTGCGTCGTAAGTGTTGCAAGCGGTGTACGCAACTGATGTGCCGCATTCTGGATGAAACGGTGCTGCGCCGACATCTGCTTGCGCACGCGCTCCATATATTGGTTGAGCGCTGTGACGAGAGGTCGGAGTTCGGTCTGGACGGTCTGCGGATCGAATGGTTCCAGTTCCGATGTGCGATTGCGGACTTCATTGCGAAGCCGGATCAGTGGGCGCAACACAAAGCGCAAGCCCAATAGCGAAAGGGCTCCGGCAACAATGATAAGCAGGGATTGCTCCAGCACGGAGTTCAACCATAGTTCCCGCTGCATGGCCGTGTATCCCGAAAGGGTGACGCCGACGACCACGTCAACCGCCTGAGGCAGGTTGGAAGGCCCAGCAACAGGATGGCGCAGGACGACGAGGCGCAAGGGATGGTCACGATAGTTGCCCTCATAATGAAACGGGTCGTAATTGGCAATTTCAGCCGGTTTGGGTAAATCGGGAAAACCTGCCAGCAAACGCCCATCCGACGTCTCGACCCGGTAATAGACCCGGTCCCCATATCCTGTTGAAAACATTTCGAGCGCGACCGGCGGGATGACGGCATCGATGGCATTGTGCGATGCGGCAGTCGCTTCGCCGATAGCGCGCGCAGACGCCGTCAGCATTCTGTCTGACACGATCCCGGCCATATTTTCCGACGCGCGCCATGCGGTCCAAAGATTGATCCCGGCCACCACAATCAGCGGGATCACGATCCACGAAACGAGTTGAGCGCGCAGGCTTTGGGAGAGGCGGATGAACAGGCGTTCCATATCAATTCGCTTCGCGCAAAAGGTAGCCGAGGCCGCGTAAAGTTACGATCTCGACCTTGCTGCCCTCCAGCTTCTTGCGCAGGCGATGAATGTAAATCTCGATGGCGTTTTCGTCAGTTTCACTGTCGAAATTGTAAATGCCTTGAACAAGCGTTGTCTTGCTGACAGTGGTTCCAATGCGCCGGAGGAGTTGTTCCAGAACTGCATGTTCTTTCGGCGCAAGTGATAGCGGCTCATCTCCAAGCGAAAACAGCCGGGTGTTGGTGTCGAAACGCAGAAGACCGCAGGTTACGACAGGTGCTGTGCGCTGGCTGGACCGGCGAAGATGGGCACGGATGCGCGCTTCGAGCTCGCTGAGTTCAAAAGGCTTTGCCAGATAATCGTCAGCACCGGTATCCAATCCCCGGATACGTCCATCAAGGCTTGCGTTGGCCGTCAATATGATGACAGGCACTTCATTGCCTCTGCTGCGGACATGTTTCAGCACGTCGAGCCCGGTTTTGTCCGGCAGGCCGAGATCCAGAACCACCAGATCGTATTCCGTGAAAGCGAGCGCCTGTTCCGCATCGGTCCCGTCGTGCACCGTATCGACGCTATAGTTCGACTGCTGCAGGCTTTTTGCCAGCCAGTTTGCAAGGGTCAGATTGTCTTCTACGAGCAGAATACGCATGGCTGACGATGATAGCGGTTTCAGTTCCGCGTCAAGAAGCTTGGTCGCGGAAGCGATGGATCATGTGAATATCTTCCGGTTCGCGCATGAAGAGCAGCTGATCGGGTGTCGTCGCGACTTTCGCTCCCTGCTTCAGATAAAAATCGATGGTCCGGCGAGTGGGCGTCGCAGAAATATAGAAACCTTTCGCTCCGGCTTCCTTCGCAATGGCCATGCTGCGCCGGTAGAGTTCGCCTGCAAGCCCCTGGCCCCGGACGGCATTGCCGACATGCATGAAGCCAAGCTGGTACAGTTCGGGGTAGGCGCGGACAGGGCGCACATCCGTCACCGCGACGGCAACCAGAGTGTCATCGAGATAGGCCCCGAGCAACACGCCTTCATGGTCGTAACAGTCGAGCAGGATAGGCGTGTAGATTTCCGCTTCGCCTTCCGGCCAGCCACGCACATCATAAAACCGTGGCTCCAGCAGAAGCTGTTCGCCTTCCAGGCGATACATTTCCTCGATGATTTCGCTGCGATCAATTTGCCAGATGTCCGTCACCTCGCTTCTTTCGAGCGGCCGGATGGTGAAATTTGTGAGCTTCTTTGTCTCTATCATAAATGTTGCCCTGGAACTTCGGTTCGCTCCACGAACTAACTTTTCATCAAGGGATACTCAAGGGAAACGGGGCAGTATCGGCTGCGTTTCGCCGTTTTGTGATGTGAAACATATCATTTTGAGAAAAATTACGAAAATATTGATCAATATCGCGGCTACTCATCGCCATTTCTCTCGGGTACTCCTCAGTACAGGTGCGAGGAATGTTGAGGCGTGTGGGAGGCCGGAAGCCAACTTCAATCGGAGAAACTGGACCGGAACGGCAAATAGAGGGCGGCAAACCGCCTGAAAATGTGCAATTTTGCTTCAACTTTCCGATCTGCCCTTGCGGGAGCGGGGCCCGAGTTCTATCAGCATCATCAAAAATTGCAGCCCAAGGAAGGATCGGCAACCTTGATGCCGAAACCTCCGGCCCGCGACCATCTGGTGCGGCGGCGGTAAAATGAGCGATGGAGCCAAATTGAAAAACCATCACGATATATGGGATATCGTCGACGCCAAGAGCGCCGCATATTTCGAACTGAGCGATACGGTTTGGGATAATCCTGAAACAAATTACGAAGAATACAAATCGAGCGATGCCCACGCTGCAATGCTGGAAGCCGAAGGGTTTCGCGTCGAACGCGGCATTGCAGGGTTGCCAACGGCTGTAATGGGCGAAGCTGGCGAGGATGGTCCGGTCATTGCCATTCTTGGTGAGTTCGATGCGCTGCCGGGTTTGAGCCAGGTATCGGGGCTGGTCGAAGAGAAGCCTGTCGAAGCAAGCGGGCACGGACATGGCTGCGGTCACAACCTTCTGGGTGCGGGTTCACTGCTCGCGGCTGCCGCCGTAAAGGATTATCTTGCTGCACAGGGCATCAAGGGCCGCGTGCGTTACTATGGTTGCCCCGCTGAAGAGGGCGGCTCGGCAAAGGGTTTCATGGTTCGCGAGGGGCTGTTCGACGATGTCGATATCGCGTTCTGCTGGCACCCAGCGCCATTCGCGGGCGTGAACGATCCGGTCTCGCTCGCTTGCAACGAGATCAATTTTCATTTCAGCGGGCGTGCCGCCCACGCTTCATCGGCGCCACATTTGGGACGCAGCGCGCTCGACGCGGTTGAACTGATGAATGTCGGCGTGAACTATATGCGAGAGCATATGCCCTCGACAGCCCGTATTCACTACGCCGTGACCGATGCGGGCGGTGTCGCTCCAAATGTCGTGCAGGCCAAGGCAACGGTGCGCTATCTGGTACGCGCCCGCAGCCTGCCGGAAATGCAGGTGCTTGTGGAGCGTGTCAAGAAGATCGCCCACGGCGCCGCCTTGATGACCGAAACGACGGTTCGCAGCGAGATTATCAGCGGCGATGCCGACCTGATCGGCAATACCCCACTTGAACAGCTGATGCAGATGCAGCTTGAGCGTCTCGGACCTCCGGACTTTGACGATCAGGACCGCGAAACCGCAAGCCATTTTCAGAAGACGCTCTCGAAGGAAGATATTTCCGATGCCTTCCGCCGCTTCGGCGTGGAGCCAAAAGAGGGCTTATCGCTTTGCGAAGGTATCTATACGCCCTATAAGGGCGATAATACTCTCGTCGGCTCCACCGATGTGGGCAGTGTCAGTTGGGTTGTTCCCACGGTGCAGATGCGCGGTGCGACCTGCGCGATCGGTACGCCGCTTCATTCGTGGCAGATGGTAGCTCAGGGCAAGCTGCCGGCAGCGCACAAGGGTATGGCCCATGCTGCGAAGATCATGGGCAGCACGGCCATCGAGCTGCTCCGCGATCCTGCGCAGATCGAGAAAGCAAAGCAGGATCACGCAAAACGGCTCGGCGGAACCGTTTTCGTCAATCCGATTCCGGACAGCGTTCAACCCGCTCTGCCCGAAAGCGCGAAGTAATGCAGACAGGCAGACAGTTTTTGACAATCGAAATGACATTCAACCCCTCTATTCTCACAAGGCCTGGCGCATCATGAAGCAGATGGGCTTTCTCGATATTCTGAGTTTCGGTCCGGACGGCTGGGGCTATGTGCTGATGATGGGCGCGCTTGTGAGCGTGGCCCTTGCTGTTCTGGGCTTCCTGCTTGGCGCCACCATCGGCGTGTTTGCCGCCTGGGCGAAGATTTCCGGCAGGCGCACGCTGCGCACCGTCGCCGACGGCTACACCACGATCATTCGAGGCATACCGGACCTTCTCGTCATTTATCTGTTCTATTTCGGCGGGAGCGCTGCCGTTACCGCTCTCGGCAAATATTTCGGTGCGGAAGGCTTCATTGGCTTTCCGGGCTTTCTGGCAGGCGTGCTGGCAATCGGCATTTCCTGCGGTGCGCATCATACCGAAGTGTTCCGCGGCGCATTCCGGGCTGTCTTCAAGGGCGAGATCGAAGCGGCAACCGCCTGCGGCATGGGCCGGATGCTGAAATTCCGCCGTATCATCGCGCCGCTCGCGCTGCGGCATGCATTGCCGGGCCTTGGCAATGTCTGGCAGGTTTCGTTGAAAGAATCCGCGCTGGTGTCCGTTGCCGGCGTGGTCGAGCTTCTGCGTCAGGCCCAGATCGGCGCTGGCTCGACAGGTCTGCCCTTCAACTTCTTCCTCATTGCCGGTGCGCTCTACCTGCTGATTTCGTCGGTTTCCGGCGGGCTTCTGCAGTTGGCCGAGCGCCACTTCTCGCGCGGCGTCCGGAGGGCAAAATGAACCTCGAATTCTATTCCGATGCATTCTTCCAGATGCTGGGCGGTGTGCCGCTGACGTTGAAGCTTGCGGCAACTTCCATCGTCTTCGGCGCCATTCTGGCGCTGCTTTTTGCCATGATGCGCCTGTCGGGCGTCAAGGTGCTGGACTGGATTGCCCGCCTTTACGTCTTCGTGTTCCGTGGAACGCCGCTTCTGGTGCAGATATTCATCATCTATTACGGTCTCAGCCAGTTTCCGGTCATTCGCTATTCGTTTGTATGGCCCATCCTGCGCGAACCTTATTGGTGTGCGATCATTGCGTTGACATTGAACAATGCGGCTTATGCGAGCGAAATCATCCGCGGCGGCCTGCTGTCGGTGCCGCATGGGCAGATCGAAGCCGCGAAAGCCTGTGGCATGTCATCCTTCACCTGCTTCCGCCGCATCGTCATGCCGCTTGCCATCCGCCAGGCGCTGCCCGGATACGGCAATGAGATGATCTCGATGATCAAGGCAACTTCGCTTGCATCGATCATCACGCTCATGGAAGTGACCGGCATCGCGGCAAAGCTGATCGCCGAGAGCTATCGGGCCATAGAAATCTTCGTGATCGCCGGTGCGATCTACCTTGCCATCAACTTCGTCCTGACACGTGTGCTGATGTTCGCAGAATACAGGCTCACCCCTTATCTGCGCCAGCCGGTCGTCAAGCTTTCCTCCGAGGGACAAACATCGTGAGCAAAATCGTTTCCCCCAATGCACCGGTGGCGCTGAAAGTCGAAAACCTGCGCAAGAGCTTTGGCGCCAACGAAGTGCTGAAGGGCATCTCGCTCGAAGCGCGCGAGGGCGAGGTCATTTCGATCCTTGGTTCTTCCGGTTCCGGCAAGTCGACCTTCCTGCGCTGCATCAATCTTCTCGAAATTCCAACGTCGGGCACGGTTACGGTTTCGGGCGAAACCATCCGCATGGCGAAGAATGCGAAGGGTGAAGCCTACCCGACGGACAAGAAGCAGGTTTCGCGCATTCGTTCGGAACTGGGCATGGTGTTCCAGAGCTTCAATCTGTGGTCCCACAAGACCATTCTGGAAAACATCATCGAGGCGCCGATCTATGTGCAGGGGCGTCCGCGTGCAGAATGCGTGGCGGAAGCAGAAGCCCTGCTGGCGAAGGTCGGCATTGCCGACAAGCGGGATTTCTATCCGGCCCACCTTTCGGGCGGCCAGCAGCAGCGCGCCGCGATTGCCCGCGCGCTGGCGATGAAGCCGAAGGTCATGCTGTTCGATGAACCGACCTCGGCACTCGATCCGGAACTGGTCGGTGAAGTGCTGCGCGTCATGCGCGGACTTGCCGAAGAAGGCCGCACCATGCTGGTGGTGACGCACGAAATGGGTTTCGCGCGCGACGTGTCCAACCGCGTGGTATTTTTCCACCAGGGACTGGTGGAGGAAGACGGCGCGCCCGAAGACGTGTTCGGCAATTCGAAGTCGGAACGTTTCCGCAAGTTCATCAGCCATGAGAACGCTGCCTAGAACATTCCCGGCAAGGCCCGAAAACGGCTTTGCGAAGGGCTGGGCGATAAAATCAGATAGTCAGAGCGGTTCTGATGACCTTCCCTTAGCGGAGCCGCTCCGATTTCCAAATTCTGTGTTCCGGCGCCAGCCGGACAGAAACACCCGCAACAGGATAACTGCAATGAAGACCATCGGACTGTTCAAAGCCGTGTTCATTTCCGCTCTTGCTCTGACGAGCATTTCGGCTCATGCCGAGGAAAAGAAATGGACAAAGATCACCATCGCCACGGAAGGCGCTTTCCGCCCGTACAACTTCACCAAGCCCGATGGCTCGCTGGATGGCTATGAAGTCGAACTCTATAAGGACCTCTGCGCCCGCATGAAGGTCGAGTGCACGATGGTTGCGCAGCCTTTCGACAGCATCATTCCCGCGCTCAATGCCGGCAAGTTCGATGCGATCATGGCTGGCCTGACGGCAACGCCAAAGCGCGAAGAAACCATCAGCTTCTCGATTTCCTACGGCCTGACGCCGCAGACCTTCGCAACGCTGAAGGACAGCCCTTACGCAAAGCTGCCCCATACCGGCGAAACCCTTTATCTCGCCAAGGATGAAGCTGCTGCGCAAAAGGCAATCGATGAAGTATCGGCTGAAATCAAGGGTCGCACCGTCGGCGTTCAGACCGCTTCGCTCGGCCTGACGCTGCTCGACAAATACTTCAAGGACAATATCGACATCCGCGAATACAAGACCACGGAACAGCATGACCTCGACCTGAAGTCCGGACGTGTTGACCTGATTGTGGCTTCGCTCGCTTACCTCACCGACGCTGCCAAGAAGCCGGGCAATGAAGACATTGTCATGACTGGTCCTTTCTTCAAGGGCGGCATTCTGGGCCGTGGCGTTGCCGTCGGCCTGCGCAAGGACGATACCGAGCTGAAGAAGATGTTCGATGAAGCCATCGAAGCAGCAAAAGCGGACGGCACGATCAAGCGCCTGTCGGAAAAGTGGTTCGGCTTCGACGTTACGCCGTAATTTCTGACCTGCATCATATGCAAAGCGCCGCCTTCAGGCGGCGTTTTCATTTGCGGTTACAAACCTTCACATCAAACCGGTGAACGCTTATAAGACGCCTGACGTTTGAGTGAGGATGTGATGGTAAAGATCGGTTTCGTGACTGTTTCCGACCGCGCAAGTCGCGGTGAATACGAAGATCTGAGCGGCCCGGCCATGGAAGCATGGATAAGGAGCGCTGTCGTCACGCCTTATGAAACGATCCGCCGTGTCATTCCCGATGGTATGGAATCTGTACGCGATACGCTTATCGATCTTTGCGACAACGAGGCCTGTGATCTCATCCTGACGACGGGCGGCACGGGACCGAGCCAACGTGATGAAACACCGGAAGCCATGCAGGCCGTCCTGCACAAGGAACTGCCCGGTTTTGGTGAATTGATGCGCCGCGTCAGCCTTGAGCAGACCCCGACCGCCATTCTGTCCCGCCAGACGGCAGGCAGCCGCGGAAAAAGCTTCATCCTCAATCTTCCCGGCAAGCCCGCTTCGATTGCGATGATCTTGCAGGCGATTTTTCCAGCGGTGCCTTATTGTCTCGATCTCATCGGAGCAGGGCGTATCGACACCGATCCGGCAGTCGTAAAGGCCCATCGACCGGGCTGATCTATCGCTGATATTGCATTCGCGTGCGTATTAGATCGCGTTGCGGAACATTTGTCGCCATGAAGTTACGCAACCCAGCTTTGCGCTTTTGCATGATTTCCATGCTTGCTTTTCCCTGAGTCCGGACTGAATAATAGGGAAAAGAAGGGGAATTAAGTGAAGCCATTCGACGAGATGCTCAACCATGGCGGGAATGTCCGCCAGCCTTACGAATTTCTCAAGCAATGGCTCGACAGCCAAGACCCGCACAAACTTCTTCAGAAAAGCGATGACGCCGAAAGCGTTTTCCGCAAGACGGGCATCACCTTTGCCGTCTACGGAGATCAGGAGGCGGGCGAGCGCCTTATCCCGTTCGACATCATCCCGCGCATTATTTCAGGGCAGGAATGGCGGCGTCTGTCACAGGGCATCGAGCAGCGCGTCATGGCGCTGAACGCCTTTCTCGATGATATTTATCACCGGCAGGAGATCGTCCGGGCAGGGCGCATTCCCAAAGAGCTGATTTCCAGAAATGAGGCCTTCCTGCTGGAAATGATCGGTTTCCGTCCGCCGGGCAATGTTTATACTCATATTATCGGCGTCGATATCGTGCGCACGGCCGAAAACCAGTTCTATGTGCTGGAGGACAATGCCCGCACGCCATCCGGCGTTTCCTATATGCTGGAAAATCGCGAAACGATGATGCAGCTCTTTCCAGAGCTGTTCCAGAACGTCAAGGTGCGTCCGGTCGAGAATTATCCGCAATTGCTGCGCCAGTCACTCGCGAGCGTTGCCCCTCCTGGTACGCAGGGTGTGCCGACCGTCGCGGTGCTTACGCCGGGCATCTACAATTCCGCCTATTTCGAACATGCATTCCTTGCCGATCAGATGGGCGTCGAACTGGTTGAGGGAAGCGATCTGCGCGTCGTTGATGGACGTGTGGCGATGCGCACGACGCAAGGTTATCGCGCCATCGATGTGCTCTACCGGCGTGTCGACGATGCTTTTCTCGACCCGCTGACATTCAGGCCGGATTCGACACTTGGTGTTGCCGGTATCATGGATGTCTACCGGGCCGGAAATATCACGATTGCCAACGCACCGGGAACCGGCATTGCCGATGACAAGGCGATCTATTCCTATATGCCGGAAATCGTGGAGTTTTATACGGGCCGCAAGGCCATTCTCGAAAACGTTCCGACATGGCGCTGTTCCGAACCGGACAGCCTCGCATACGTGCTCGACAATCTTGCCGAGCTTGTCGTCAAGGAAGTCCACGGCTCGGGCGGCTATGGAATGCTGGTCGGACCGGCTTCGACAAAGGCCGAACGCGATGCTTTCGCCGAAAAATTGAAAGCTAGGCCGCGCAACTATATCGCGCAGCCCACACTGGCGCTTTCAACGACGCCCATCTTCACCAAGAGCGGGCTGGCGCCGCGCCATGTCGATCTGCGTCCCTTTGTTCTGGTCTCGGATCGCATCCGCATCACGCCCGGCGGACTTACGCGCGTGGCTTTGAAGGAGGGATCGCTCGTCGTGAATTCCAGCCAGGGCGGCGGAACCAAGGACACGTGGGTACTCGACGACTGAAACAACTGGATTGACGTGCTGCAACTGACGAAAAGATCAGGGCGCGAAAAGGGGAATGATTTATGCTTCTTGGCCGTACGGCAAACGGACTTTACTGGATGTTCCGCTACATCGAGCGCGCCGAAAACATGGCGCGCCTTGTCGATGCTGGGCTTCGCATGGCATTGACGAAAACCTCAGATGCACCCGAAGAATGGTCATCGGTTGCGGTTTCGGCGGGTGCAAGCCAGGGTTTTTCCGCAAAATATGATGTCTATAACGCCGCCAATGTCGCCGATTTTCTGCTGCGGGATGCGGACAATCCATCAAGCGTGATGACATGCTTTGAAACCGCCCGTTCCAATGCCCGCATGGTGCGCACGGCACTGACGCGTGAGGCGTGGGAAAGCGTCAACGAAGCATGGATGTCGCTGAAAAAATCACTGTGCAAGCCGTTGAAGGAAAGCGATCTTCCGCAACTTCTCGACCAGATAAAGCGGGAGACGGCGCTCATTCGCGGCGCCTTTCACGGCACGATGCTGCGCAACGAAATTTTTGATTTCGCAAGCCTCGGTACGTTCATCGAACGCGCCGACAACACGGCCCGCATTCTCGATGTGAAATATTATGTTCTGTTGCCCGCCATTTCCTATGTCGGCACGACGCTGGACAACTACCAATGGGAGTCCATTCTCCGCTCTGTTTCGGCGCATCGTTCCTATCGGTGGGTCTATGATGGTGACTATCGTCCAGCGCAGGTCGCTGACTATCTGATCCTCAACGGCCGCATGCCACGGTCGCTTCATTATTGCTATCGCAGCATCGCTGAACATCTGGATTACCTGTCCAAAGATTATGACAATCGCGCGACCTGCCACGAGACAGCGGACAAAATCTATGCGAGCCTGCAAAATCAGGACATATCTGCGATCTTCGATATGGGCCTGCATGAATTCCTGACCGAATTCATCACCCGCAACAACCGGCTCGGCAACGAGATCGCTGAAACCTATAATTTCAATTGAGGTCTTCGCTTGCTGCTCAATATCCGGCACGTTTCGCATTATCGCTATGAGCATCCGGTTCCCTATGCCGTGCAAAGGTTGCGGTTGCGTCCGCCAACGGTGCCCGGTCAGATGGTCAAGCATTGGGAGCTGAAAATCGAAGGCGGCGAGCCGGAGGTTTCCTATGTCGACGGTTTTGGCAACAAGACCGACCTTGTCCAGCACGCACGAAACGTCAGCGAGATCATCATAACCGCCAACGGCAGCATCGACGTGGAAGACAGAGCCGGTGTGCTTGGGCCTGTCTATGGCTTTGCGCCGCTATGGCTTTTTCAGCGTGAGACGCCGCTGACGATGCCGGGCGAGCGCATCAAGGCTCTGGCTGGCGATCTCGAGACCGGGCAGGAACGGCTTGCCCTGACGCACGATCTGATGAACGCCATACACAAGGCAGTCGCCTATATGCCCGGAACGACGAGTGTTTCCACGGATGCCGAACACGCACTGGAATCCGGCAAAGGCGTCTGCCAGGACCATACCCATATCTTTCTGTCGGCGGCTCGGCTGTTAGGCGTACCGGCACGGTATGTCTCTGGATATCTGATGATGGAAGGCGTCGAGGAACAGACCGCAAGCCATGCATGGGCGGAAGCTCATATCGATGGCCTTGGATGGGTCGGGTTCGATGCCGCCAACAATATCTGCCCGAACGACCGCTATGTGCGGATTGCAACCGGGCTCGACTACCGCGACGCAGCGCCGATTTCGGGCGTGCGGCTCGGCAGTGCTATGGAAAGCCTTGCGGTTCACATCAATGTAGGGCAGTGATCCTCTGGATAGCCTGTTGCCTGCCGGATATTGCTCATGACCTATTGCGTTGGAATGAAAATCGATCGTGGCCTTGTGTTCATGTCCGATACGCGGACGAATGCCGGGCTCGACAATATCTCCGTCTTCCCGAAGATGCGAAGCTGGTCCAAGCCGGGTGAACGGGTGATTGTTCTGCTTTCAGCAGGCAATCTCGCGACAACACAAGCTGTGGCAAGTCTTCTGGAAGAACGCATGAAGGCTCCGGCAGACAGACACCCGTCGGTCTTCGATGCGCCCTCCATGTTTCAGGTCGCACGTCTTGTCGGCGATACGGTCAAGGAAGTGATCCAGAACTCCGCAACCGGAGGTCAGAACGCCGATGCCTTTGGCGCTTCGTTCATTCTCGGCGGGCAGATCAAGGGCGGGCAACCGCGCCTTTTCTATATCTACCCGGAAGGCAACTTCATCGAGAGTTCAGCAGACACGCCCTTCTTCCAGATTGGCGAAAACAAGTACGGCAAACCCATCCTCGTCCGCGCCTATCAAAAGGAGATGAGCTTCGAGGAGACGGTGAAGCTGTTGCTCGTCTCGTTCGACTCCACACTGAAAGCCAATCTTTCGGTGGGGCTGCCGCTCGACATGCAGATCTATGAAGCCGACAGTTTCGAGCCCGGAACACGCAAGCGGTTCGAGGCTACCGATCCGTATTATCAAACCGTATCGGAAAGCTGGTCGGAAGCGCTGAAATCGGCGCTGGAGCAATTGCCGCCTTTCAGCTTCGAGGACGGAAGTTAGAGCATTTCCAGCAAAAGTGCGAAGCGGTTTTGTGTTGGATAATGCGACAAAACAAATAGATAGAGCGGTTCCGGCGGCTCTGTTGAAACAGGAACCGCTCTAAAAAAGGCCGGGCAAAGCGCCCGGCCTTTTCGCATCGCGTCAGTCCTTCGTTACGGTCTGAACATAGTTGGCATCGGCGACCATGTTGAATCCATGCACATTCGGAGCTGTCACAGCTGTTTCGATTTGCTGATAGATGATCGCGAACGGGCTCGTTTCCTGAAATTTCTTTTGAAGATCGTGATACATCGCTTCCCGTTTGGCAGTATCGCGTTCTTCAGCGGCGGCCATGGTTTCCGCCGTCAATTCCGGAATATCCCAATGGGCTTGCCACGCGCTCGTGCGCATTGAGACATCTTCGCCATTGTTCGGATTGTTGGTGAAGGTGACGGCATTGGTGTGCGGATCCCAGTAATCGGGTCCCCAGATGCCAAGCGCCATCTGATGTTTGCGCGCGCGAACCTTGGTCGTCGTCAGCCGGCCGTCGCCCTGCAGAATTTCCACCTGAACTCCGGCCTTGCCCATTGTCTGCTGGATGCTTTCCGCGATGCCGACAAATGGCTGGGTATTGCGCACATCCAATGTCACCTTGAAGCCGTCCTTGAGGCCTGCCTTGGCGAGCAGTTCTCTGGCTTTATCGACATCATAGGTGAACGGCTTGTCACCGACAGCGCCGAACATGCCAAGAGGCAGGAAGGACTGGTGCGTCCGGCCGATTCCTTTGATGAGCTTCGCTTCGATCGTATCGTAATCGATCAGGTATTTGAGCGCCTGCCTGACTTCGGGCTTTGCAAGTTCGGGTACATTCTGGTTCGCCACCAGATAATAGACGCGCCCCTTTGGTGCGTTGATGACGTGGTACTTCTGGTCCTTGCTCAATTCTTCTATGTCGCCGGGTTCCAGATTGCGTGCAATGTCGATATCGCCCGCCGCAAGCAGCAGACGCTGCGAAACGCCTTCCTTCACATGGCGGTAGATGACGCGCTTCATTGCCGGTTTTGCATCGGCATAGTTTTCGTTGCGCTCCAGAAGCAGCACTTCATTTGCACGCCATTGCTTGAGCACCAAAGGACCGGAACCGGCATAGTTGTTTTTCAGCCATTCATAACCGAAATCGGTTTCGTAGGGATAATCCTTGGTCTTTTCCGCCTTCTGTTCATGCTCCTTCACCAGCTTGCTATCGACAATCGACGCAACGCTGGAAGTGAGACAGTTGAGAACGAAGCTGGGCGCAAAAGCCTTGCCGGTGGTGAACACAAGCGTTTCGTCGTCGGTCGCGACGATGTTCTGATCGGCGTTTTCACGGGTGAGACCGAACTGGCTGAGAATGAACGCCGGGCTCTTGTCGAGCTTGATGGCGCGTTGCAGCGAATAGGCGGCGTCCTGCGCGGTCAGCGGGTTGCCGGAGGCGAATTTCAGACCCTTGCGGATTTTGAACGTGATAGACTTGCCGTCGTCGGAAAAGGTCCAGCTGTCGGCAATCTGGGGGATGATCTTGGTCGGGTCCTTGGTGTCGGTCGTGATGAGCCGCTCATAGGTGCTGGTCAGAATTTCGGATGTGGTGATCTCGAAGATTTCAGCCGGGTCGAGCGAGATGACATCATCGATGCTCATCGCAATGACGAGCGTGTCGGCCGGCGTCGCGGCTTCCACCGCTTTCGGTGACGCTGAAAGAAACAGCGTGAACGCGAGCGCAGCCGGAATGGAAGCGCGGAGCAGCTTTCGTGCAAGGCCGTGCTTAATGTGGGCTGCCTTCGAGATATGAGCAAATGGCGGTATTACGGTTGTCATGCAACTTCCCCCCTTCGAGCTGCGCAATCTGCACATGCCGTGCGATTGGGCCTCGCATTGATGAAGCTTCAGAAGCTTGCCGCTTTGCTTGCGACTCTCTTTGAAGCCTTCGCATTACATCCAGCTTTTGGAGAGGGGACAACGGCCTGATGAAGTATTTCACCGTTGAATCGAAAAAGCCGGAGGAAAATCCTCCGGCTCGCTCTCTTTTCGATGCAAAGGACGATCAGAAGAAGACCTTGAAACGGTCGGCGTCATCCATGAAAGCCTTCTCGCCGAAAGGCTGCTCGTTTGAGCCGAACGGCATCTGGGCGCGGAGTTTCCAAGTGGCAGGAACGTCCCAGGTCTGGGCAACTTCCTGATCGATCAGTGGGTTGTAGTGCTGGAGGCTGGCGCCGATGTTTGCATTGGCAAGCGCCGTCCACACCGAATGCTGCGCCATGCCGCCCGACTGTTCAGACCAGACCGGGAAGTTGTCGGCATAAAGCGGGAAGTTTTCCTGAAGGCCCTTAACGACACTCTGGTCTTCATAGAACAAGACCGTACCGGCACCGGCAGCGAAGCTGTCGATTTTGGCTTCCGTCTGCGCAAAAGCGTCGGCTGGAACGATCTGGCGAAGCGTGTCCTTCACGATGTTCCACAGCTTGTCGCTCTCGGCGCCAAACAGGATCACGGCACGCGAACTCTGCGAGTTGAAGGAGGAAGGCGTGTGCTTGACCGCTTCGCGGATCAGCTCGGCCACATCTTCGTTCGACAGCGGAAGGGACTTGCCCAGAGCATACTGCGTCCGGCGCTTCTTGATGGAATTCAGCAGGGAATTATTCATGACAGGGTCCTGTGTTTCAGCGGTCTGGCAGGTGCCTGGCTTGGGATTTTCGAGGCAACCTGTTGGGATGTTGTTGGGCTAGATATTGTTATTCGAGCGGGGGAGGCCAGCCCGTGTTTCTGAAACACACTGTCAACGATACGTGGCTAGTTTTCTTTGACTGTTTACTTTCCCGCTATGCGTTTGGAATGAATACGGGTTCATCACGCACTGCTTGCACAGCGATCTTCCCGGTTTTGCGGGTTTACAAGAGCGGTTCTTTATTGGAATCTAACTAAATTAGTGAGATTTATGGAGCGGGATTTGACGACGCTGTTTTCGGGTCGTTGTTGTGAAATGGGATGAGGTCACAATAGTTTGAAGTCATTTATCATCGTTGGAGCCGGAGCAAGCGGCATCATACTGGCCGCACAGTTACTCCGGCGTTCGCCGGAATCGACCGTGCGAATTTTCGAACGGTCAGGTCGGTTAGGGGCGGGGGTAGCTTACGCGACGGAAAATCCGAGCCACCTGCTCAATGTCCGCGCCAGCAATATGAGCGCGTTTCCCGATCAGCCGGATCACTTCGTGAACTGGTTGCAGGCAAGCGGCGACCGGTGGGAACCGCACGGTTTTGCGCCGCGTAAAATCTACCGCTCCTATCTGGAGCAACTGGTCCTGCCTTATCTTTCCGAGGGCAATCCCCGATTGACTGTTGAAAAGACCGGCATCGTTGACGTGACGCTGAAAGGCGGCAGACCTGCCGTTGTCACCGAAGCCGGCGAAACCTTCGTGGCTGATGCGGTCATTCTTGCAACGGGCAATGAGGCTGCGATCGCGAAATCCGGCGACCAGATTACGGAATACTGGTCAAGCAATGGCTATTTCGATGTGCCAACGGATGCTCCGGTTGCGATATTCGGCACGGGCCTTTCTATGGTCGACAGCGTATTGTCGCTGCTGGATAATGGGCATAGTGCTGAAATATACGCGATTTCGCGCCGCGGACTTCTTCCCGCGCGCCATGCCGCCGCACAACCTTTTCCTGTCTCCGCGGATGACCTCCCGGTATCGCTTGGACTTTCCAAGCTTATGCGGCGCGTGCGGGCCATGATGCTTGAAGCGGAAAAGAGCGGTTCCGGCTGGCGTGGCGTGATGGATGGTCTGCGTCCGCACACACAGCATATCTGGGCAGGGTTGCCGCTGTCGCAGCGCCGCAGTTTCCTCCGGCATCTGCGTCCATGGTGGGATGTCCATCGGCATCGCATGGCCCCCGCAGTAGCAGATCGTATCGAATCCGCCATGAACAAAGGGCAACTTAATGTCATCGCAGGCCGTCTGGTATCGGTGCGCGCCGAAGGCGGCACAATTGAAGTCCGCTATCGCCGCCGGCGTAGGGAAGCGGTCGAAAAGCTGCACGCAGCCACCGTCATCGATTGTCGTGGAGGCAATCCACGGTTTTCCACGACGCGCAACGCCGCACTGATCGGGCTTATGGAGCATGGACTGGCCCGGCCAGACGCGCTCGACCTTGGCTTGGACGTTACTCGCGATCTGCAGGTCGTCAACACGCGCGGAGAGCCGTCAGGCCCGTTTTTCGCCATCGGACCGGTTACAAAAGGCGCGTTCTGGGAAGTCACAGCCGTGCCGGATATCCGCATCCAGGCTGAGAGGCTTTCCGCGATTTTACTTGAAGGATGAAGCCGCGTTTGCAGCAAAATTCATGACAAGATTTCTGTCATCCGGCTGAAAGGTTTTCAGGTCAATATGATCAATCGTCAGGTATCGCGGTTCGCAGCGGTCGATGGATTATAGATTTTCCGGCGCAAGGAACGATAAAATGATTCAAATCTGTACGATAAGCCATTGAAAGCTATTGCCATAATGTTCTGTGACCCGCCATAATAAGGCCATCGGAACATATGATTCCTCTCTACAACTTGCCGGAGCGATTCTGTTGCTGTTTTCTTGAGCGGTGCCTGCTTCGGATCAACCTTGATTTCGGCTAGGAGGCCTGTGGCGCATGACGATGGACGGCAGAATGCTTTTCCTGCTTGTCCTTCTACCATTTCTCGGCAGCGCCATAACCGGGCTATTCAGAGGGGCGGATCGTAGCGGGTCTGCCTGGTTTACAGCAGCAATCGCGCTTGTCGCCTTTATCGTCACCGCCAGCCTTTATCCCATCGTGTCGGATGGCAAGGTGCTTCGCGGCACCGTGGAATGGCTTCCCGCCTACGGCCTCAATGTCACCTTCCGCATGGACGGATTTGCCTGGCTTTTCGCCATGCTCATCACGGGCATCGGCCTGCTGGTCGTCATCTATGCGCGTTATTACATGTCGCCCGAGGACCCGGTACCGAGGTTTTTCTCGTTCCTGCTGTCCTTCATGGGGGCCATGCTTGGCGTCGTTCTGTCGGGTAATCTGATATTGCTCGCCGTGTTCTGGGAACTGACCAGCATCTTCTCGTTCCTGCTGATCGGTTATTGGTATCACAATGCCAGCGCCCGCGACGGAGCGCGCATGGCGCTGACCGTGACCGGTATCGGCGGTTTCTGCCTGCTGGCGGGCGTTCTGATCCTGGGTCATATCGTCGGGAGCTACGATCTCGACAAGGTTCTGGCGGCAGGCAATATCGTCCGGACGCATCCGCTTTACAGCGTTGCGCTCATTTTGATCCTGCTTGGCGCGTTCACGAAAAGCGCGCAGTTCCCGTTCCACTTCTGGCTTCCAAACGCCATGGCAGCCCCGACGCCCGTTTCGGCCTATCTGCATTCGGCAACCATGGTGAAGGCTGGCGTCTTCCTGCTCGCCCGTCTCTGGCCGGTTCTCAGCGGAACGGAAGAGTGGTTCTGGATCGTCGGTTCGGCCGGTCTGATCACGTTTCTAATCGCGAGTTTCTTTGCGGTTTTCCAGCAAGACCTCAAAGGCCTGCTCGCCTATTCGACCATCAGCAATCTCGGCCTGATCACCGTGCTGCTCAGCCTTGGCAGTCCGGTGGCCGCAGTCGCGGCGATCTTCCATATGGTCAACCATGCGATCTTCAAGGCATCGCTTTTCATGGCCGCCGGTATCATCGATCATGAGACCGGCACGCGCGACATGCGCAGGCTGAGCGGGCTTTTGCGCCCCATGCCCTATACGGCGACGCTCGCCATGGTGGCGAGCGCGGCCATGGCTGGCGTGCCCCTGCTTAACGGGTTCATTTCCAAGGAAATGTTCTTCGCAGAGGCGGTGGAAACCCATATGGTCTCGTGGCTTGATACGATAACGCCTTACGTGGCCACGATTGCGAGTATCTTCACCGTCGCCTATTCGGTGCGCTTCATCTATTCGACGTTCTTCGGGCCGCCTCCGCATGATCTGCCGCATGAGCCGCACGAGCCGCCGCACTGGATGCGCCGTCCGATCGAACTTCTCGTTCTTCTTTGCCTGTTGATCGGCATCATTCCAAGCCTGTCCATCGGGCCATTCCTGCATTCGGCTGTACTGTCGGTGCTGGGCGAGGCAACGCCAGAATATAGTCTCTCTGTCTGGCACGGTTTCAACCTGCCGCTGATGATGAGTATCATCGCCATGATCGGCGGCGTACTTCTGCACTGGATGTTGAAGAATTATCTCGCAACCAGTGAGGACGGTCCTCCGCTTTTCCGGCACTTGCAGGGGCAGCGCATTTTCGAGCGCGTCCTGGTGACCTTGTCGTGGAATTGGGCGCGTAAGGCGGAAGCCTTCCTCAGTACGCGCCGTCTGCAGCCGCAGCTCCGTATCGTGGTGGCGGTCGCTGTCCTTGCAGCCGCCTGGCCGATTCTCACCTCCGGCCTGCAGTCGGGTTCGCTCGGCGCACAGCCGGTGGATCCGGTCTTTGCCGGACTTTGGATACTCGGCGGAGCCTGCGCCATCGGCGCCGCCTATCAGGCGAAGTTCCATCGGCTGGCGGCATTGATCCTTCTCGGCGGGGCAGGCCTTGTAACCTGCATCACTTTCGTCTGGCTTTCCGCGCCCGATCTTGCGGTGACACAGTTGCTGGTCGAGATCGTCACCACCGTTCTGCTGCTGCTCGGGCTCCGCTGGCTTCCGAAACGTTGGGAAGATCCCGATCCACTTCCAGTACAGATCGGGCCGCGTATCCGCCGCTATCGTGACTTGTTGCTCGCCATAGGCAGCGGGGCAGGGGTGGCCATCATCGCCTATGCGGTGATGACGCGCATATCGCCCAGCAGCATCGGCGACTATTTCCTCGAGAACGCCTATTCGGGCGGCGGCGGCAAGAACGTCGTCAACGTCATTCTGGTTGATTTCCGCGCTTTCGACACGTTTGGAGAAATTGCTGTCCTTGGCATTGTTGGACTTACGGTATTTGCCCTGCTGAGACGTTTCCGTCCCGCGCCAGACACGACCGGATCGACTGCCCAGCAAAAGATTCAGGACGCCTATGACGAGGCAGCGCCCGACCGCAAGGCCGGTGAAACACTGGCGGATTATCTGGCCGTGCCATCTGTCATCATGCAATGGCTGTTCCCCGTCATTATCGTGCTGGCGGTGCATCTCTTCCTGCGTGGGCATGATCTGCCGGGCGGCGGGTTTGCGGCCGGTATTACGCTCGCAATCGCATTCCTGCTGCAATATCTGGCGTCAGGCGCGCGCGTGGTCGAGGACCGCTTGCGTATTCTTCCATTGCGCTGGATCGGGCTCGGCCTTCTGTTTGCGGCGGCGACGGGTGCGGGGTCGTGGTTCTTCGGTTATCCGTTCCTCACCACCTTCTTCCGTTACACTGAAATCCCGCATATCGGAAAAATGCCGACGGCCAGTGCCCTGCTATTCGATCTCGGTGTCTTCACCCTGGTGGTGGGCGCCACCGTCCTCGTTTTGATCGCTCTCGCTCACCAATCGCTCCGTAAACACCGCGTCGAGAAACTGGCCGCAACGAAGGAGGAGAACTGATGGAACTCGTTCTTGCTCTGGCAATCGGCGTGTTGATGGCATCCGGCGTTTGGCTCATTCTTCGCCCGCGCACATTTCAAGTGGCGATCGGCCTGTCTCTGGTTTCCTACGCCGTCAATCTCTTCATCTTCTCAATGGGGCGGCTGCGCACCAATGCGGCCCCCGTGCTCGATAGCGGCGCTGACGTTCAGGCCGCACAATATACCGATCCGGTGCCACAGGCGCTCGTTTTGACTGCTATCGTCATCGGCTTCGCAATGACCGCACTTTTCCTTGTCGTGCTTCTCGCCTCACGCGGGTTGACACGTACGGACCACGTGGACGGCAAGGAGAACTGATGTTGGATTGGAAAACACACCTCATCGTTGCGCCAATCGTCCTGCCGCTTGCCACGGCAGCTATCCTGCTGCTGTTCGACGAACGCAAGCGCAAGCTCAAGATGGCCATCAACTCGATCTCGACACTTGCCTTGATCGCGATAGCCGTCACGCTTGCAGGCATGGCGAGCGACAAGGCGCCCGACGCTCTGGTTTACCTGATTGGCAACTGGCCCGCACCTTTCGGCATCGTGCTGGTTCTGGACCGGCTTGCAGCCCTCATGCTGGTGCTGACGAGCCTGCTCGGCATGGCCTCGCTCAGCTTTGCGCTGGCTCACTGGCACAAGGCCAGTCCGCATTTCCATACGATATTCCAGCTTTTGCTGATGGGATTGAACGGCGCATTTCTGACCGGCGACCTGTTCAACCTTTTCGTATTCTTTGAGGTGATGCTGGCTGCTTCCTATGGCCTGGCGCTGCACGGGTCCGGTCCGGCGCGTGTGAAGGCCGGGATGCATTATATCGCCGTCAATCTGGTTGCCTCATCGTTGTTCCTGATCGGCGTCAGCCTGATCTATGGCGTAACCGGCACGTTGAACATGGCCGATCTTGCGCAGAAAATTTCGCAGGTAGCGCCCGAAGATCGAATGCTGCTTGAGGCAGGCGCCGCGGTTCTGGGCGTTGCGTTTCTCGTCAAGGCAGGCATGTGGCCGCTTAATTTCTGGCTCGCCCCAACCTATACGGCAGCCGCGGCGCCAGTGGCGGCGGTCTTTGCCATCATGAGCAAAGTCGGCATTTACGTGCTTCTGCGCCTTTCGCCGCTGATGTTCGGCATCGGCGCCGGCTCCTCCTACGGCTTCGGCAACGAATGGCTCTATTTCGGCGGGATGGTCACACTTGCCTTCGGCCTGATCGGGGTTGTTGCGTCGCAGGCGATGGGTCGGCTCGCAAGCTACAGCATCCTCGTGTCCTCCGGCACGCTGCTGGCTGCCGTCGGTAGCGGCAATACGGCCATGACTGGTGCTGCACTTTTCTACATGGTCAGTTCCACGCTCACCATTGCGGCGTTTTTCCTGCTGATCGAATTGATCGAACGTGGGCAGGACGCCGCCGCCAACGTTCTTGCCGTTACCATGGAAGCCTATGGTGACGACGAGGAGGAGGAAGAAGACGACGAAGTCGGCGCGGTATTGCCTGCGACCCTTGCCGTCCTGGGTACGTGTTTCGGCATATGTGCGATATTGCTGATCGGTCTGCCGCCATTCTCCGGCTTTATTGCCAAGTTCCTGATCCTCGCAGCGGTTTTCAACGGTGACGGTCCGACGCCACAGCTTGCGATGCCCGTCAGCCCGGCGAGTTGGGCTTTGATTGCGCTTGTTCTCCTATCCGGCCTCTCGGCACTGATCGCGATGACGCGTACCGGCATTCGCACTTTCTGGGCTTCGCTCGAAGGCAACGTGCCCCGCGTTCTGGTGCGCGAAGTCGTGCCGATTGCGGGACTTCTGGCAATCTGTCTGGCGCTCACGATCGAAGCCGGCCCGGCCATGCGCTATATGGACGAAACAGCGCGTTCCTTGCACAATCCTGCTTCCTATATCAGCAGCGTCCTTAATGCGCCGCGCGCAGGCGCGCAAACGGAGGAGGAGGGCCAGTGAAGAAAATCCTGCCTTATCCGCTTCTGTTCGTCTCGCTGCTTCTGTTCTGGCTGCTTCTGAACGGCTTCACACCGGCCCAGCTTCTGCTCGGCGTGATCATCGCACTGGTGGCGTGTATGATCATGACGGCCTTGCAGCCGCAGAAGAACCATATTCGATCAATCCCGACGATGCTCTGGCTGTTCGGAGCCATAAGCTATGACATACTGCAGTCCAATATCGCAGTTGCAGGCATCATCCTGTCGCGCAAGCGCAAGCGGCGTCCGGGCTTTGTCGTCATTCAACTCGACCTGGAAAACCGAACTGCGCTTGCCGTTCTCGCCTGCATAATCACCGCGACGCCGGGCACGGCATGGGTGGATTACAACGCCGCGAGGCGCGAGCTGACGATCCACGTGCTAGATCTGGACGACGCGCAGGCGTGGCGGGATACGATCAAGGGACGCTATGAGCAGCCGCTCATCAAGATATTCGGCGCATCAGATATCACGGAAGAGGAAAAAACCGCATGAGCGCAGTCATCATCTTCTGGTCCCTGCTTGCCGCGCAGCTGATGCTTCTCGGCGCCATGGCCTGCGCGGTCTACCGTCTTCTGGTCGGTCCGCGAGCTCAGGATCGTGTTCTCGCGACGGACGCGCTCTACCTGAATGCGCTGCTGCTTCTGATCACGTTCGGCATTCGCACGGGCAGCATCATCTATTTCGAAGCGGCGCTGATCATCGCTCTTCTGGGTTTTGTCGCCACCGTGGCGCTTTCGAAATTCCTCATGCGCGGGGAGGTTATCGAATGATCAACGCAGGCGAAATTCCCGTCTCGGCCGCTATCGTCATTTCATTTTTCCTGCTCGGCGGAGCCTTTCTCACGCTTGTCGGATGCATCGGCCTTGTCCGCTTCAAAAGCTTTTACGAACGTGTTCATGCTCCCACGCTCGGCTCGTCGTTCGGGGCGGGCGGCATCCTGATCGCGTCGATTATATTTTTCTCCATCTTGCAATCGAAGCCGATTCTGCATGAAGTGCTTATTACCGTCTTTGTGATCGTCACAACGCCGGTAACGCTCATGCTGCTCAGCCGCGCCGTGATTCATCGCGACAGAACGCAGGACAGCAAGGAGCTGCCTTCATCTTCCGACCCGCTATAGGTCTGTAGGTAAATGCTTGAGGGTGCGGAGAGGGCGGAAATTCAGCTTTTTCCGCCGCACCAAATGGGGAAATCCGCTGCTCCGTCGAGGAAGCGGCGGTTATCGCTTCCGGCGTGACCGGAGACCTGTTTTGGAGTTCGCTTCAAGACCGGCTATCCTGCCGACTGGAAACAATATCTGCCATTTGCCGAATCCCTGGCATCAATGCCGATCGACTGCGGATCGAATGCAGCGGCCTATCGTCTTTTCGGGCATTTGGAGGAGTGCCCCGGGACTGCGGCCAATTGTCCATTCGGGCCTCTGCCCGGGATAAGCGGATTGAAGGAACAGACCATTTGAATTATCTGAATTTCAGTAATTTCTGAAAATTCAGAATTTACGGGAGAGAGAATTTTGGAATTGTCGCCAATTGTTCAGTCGTTCGTGCTCCACTTCGGGGAAATGGGCAGCCGTTGGGGCATCAACCGCACCGTAGGGCAGATATATGCGCTGCTTTATATATCGCCTGAGCCTCTTTGCGCGGACCAGATCGTTGATGCTCTCGGTGTGTCGCGTTCGAACGTTTCCATGGGTATCCGCGAACTGCAAGGCTGGAACCTGGTGCTGTTGAAGCACATTCCGGGCGATCGCCGCGATTTCTTCACGACGCCCGACGACGTGTGGCAGATCCTGCGCACGCTCGCCGAGGAACGCAAGAAGCGCGAGATCGATCCCACGCTTACAGTTCTGCGTGAGATCCTGATGGAGCAGCCCAAGGGCGACAGCGATATTTATGCGCAGGATCGCATGAAGGACATGTACGGCCTGATCGAAAGGCTGACCAACTGGTACGACGACGTCAAGCGGCTCGACACAGACCGTTTGACCAGTCTTCTGGCGCTTGGCGCCAAGGTGACCCGCTTCCTTGAAACCACGGACAGGATCGTGGCGCTGGGACGCGGACGAACATCGGCCAAAAAGGAGCCTAAGCGAGAGTGACATCCGTTGTCCCCCGAACGGAAACATTGACGACAGAAGGCGGCGAAGCGACAGGCGTAGAGCAAGGCTCGCGCCGCCCACAACGCCGTCCTGTCCCGTCCTTGCTGAAGCGGGGGGCATATCTTCAGGCATTGGCCGCGCTTTTGTGGTTGCCGCAAGCGGGCATTCTCGCTTATGCGATCGGGCGGCTGGCCGATACCGGCTTCGATATTTCCATCTATTATAGCGCAGCAGGCATCTTCCTTCTCGGCTGCCTGCGCAGCATTCTCGACAGCGCAGGCGCAGCAAAGGCTTTCGATGCCGCCCGGCAGGAGCTTTCCCGGCTGCGGACCAACGCCGTTTCGGCGCTGGCCCGGCGTTCGCCCCTTGATATAGCGCGCCCATCGTCAGGCGAAGCCGCAAGCATTCTTGCCGAACAGGCCGAAATGGTCGTTCCATATCTTTCGCGCTTCGTGCCCGTGCGCATTCGCGTCATGCTGGTTCCATTGGCCATACTTGCAGTCGTCCTCTGGTATTCCTGGGCTGCGGCGCTTGTCCTGACGGTTGCAGCCCCGCTGATACCGATATTCATGGCGCTGATCGGCTGGCGCGCAAAAGCGGCCAGTGAAAAGCAGCTTATCGCCCTCGGTAGCATGAACGGTTTTCTGCTCGACCGTCTGCGCGGCCTTGCCACCATCCGCACATTCCATGCCGTGGATGCGACCGCAAACCGGTTGCGCGAGAATGCGGAGACCTTGCGTTCAAAAACCATGTCCGTCCTGCGTATCGCATTTTTGTCGTCCGCCGTGCTTGAGCTGTTCGCCGCCATCGGCGTTGCCATGGTCGCGGTCTATATCGGCTTCCACCTCTTGGGCCAGCTCAACTTCGGAGCATGGGGCCACAAGCTGACACTGGCGGAAGGTCTGTTCGTCCTGCTTCTCTCGCCTGCGTTTTTTGAGCCATTGCGCGATCTATCCGCCGTCTGGCATGACCGCGCGGCGGGCGAAGCTTCCATCGACGCGCTGGAAAAGCTGGCGGAACATCCGATGACCGTTGTCGGGAAGAGCGAAAGCCAGACAGCAATTGGCGGTGTCCCTGCGGTCTCCCTGCACAATATCGACTTCGGTTATGGGGCCGACGCCAAGGTTCTCGACAAATTCAGCCTCAACATCAAGGCTGGCGAACACGTGGCGCTGCTGGCTCCAAGCGGCTACGGGAAATCCACCATTCTGGCACTTGTTGCCGGATTGACCGCTGCGCAGGCTGGCCGGATAGAGATCGGCGGTATTGCGCTGACGGATGAAACAGCAGCAGCACTCCGCTCAAGAATGAGCTGGATAGGGCAGAACCCGCACGTCTTTGCTGGTTCGGCCCGTCAGAACATCACGCTTGGCCGGCACGCCAACGCGGAAGCCATCCGCACCATCATCGACGACATGGCACTCGGTCACGTTCTCGGTATTACCGGCAACAGTCTGATCGGCGAAAACGGAGCCGGCATTTCCGGCGGTGAGGCCCTGCGGCTGGCGCTTTCCCGCGCAGCCATCGATCCCGCTTCAGATATTATTCTGGCCGATGAGCCGACTGCTCATCTTGACCAGGAAACGGCAAAGTTCATTGCCGACAGCCTGCTCAGGCTCGCCCAGGGCAAAACGCTGATCGTCGCCACCCATGACGAAACCCTTGCGAACAGGATGGATCGCATCGTCCGACTGGATAGTGGCGCGGATAACGATCCTGTCTGGCAGAGGAGGGCAGCAGAATGAATGGTTTCCAGTCATTGCAGCCAATTCTGCGGCTCTTTTTCCGCACCAAGGGAACGGCTCTCCTTGCCGGCATAGCGACGGCAACCGTAACGGTCCTCGCGGGCATTGCACTTCTCGGCCTGTCGGGCTGGTTCATAACCGCAACGGCAATCGCTGGCCTGAGCGTGGCAACGGCAGTTGTGTTCGATGTGTTCGCTCCCGCCGCCGGCATTCGCCTGCTTGCCATCCTGCGCACCGGATCGCGTTATCTCGAACGGCTCGTAACGCATGATGCAACGCTTGCGATCCTTGCGGCCTTGCGCGAAAAGCTGTTCCGCAACTGGGCGCGTCCACAAGCTGCGGATGCACTCTTGAAACGCCCGGCTCGTCTTCTCTTCCGCCTGACCGCAGACATCGATGCGCTCGACTCTCTTTATCTGCGTGTGGTGGTGCCCGTTGGTGCCGCGCTTGCCACCGCACTTGTTGCGGGTATTGCGCTCGGCCTTATGAACCCGATTTTTGGGCTAGTGATAGCGATTATTCTGCTCGCAACGGGCCTTTGCATTCCGCTGGCAGCCGCCCGCCGTTCCGAAAAATCCATGCGCCAGCGGGCTAAAGGTACGGAAGCGTTGCGTGCCCGCACGGTCGATCTCGTGGCCGGTCAGACCGAACTTCTGATGGCGGGGCGTCTGGAAGACCAGAAGCTCGCTTTGGCGCGCGCTGATCGCTACGTCGCCGCATCGGATCGCAGGCTGAACCGCATAGAAATCATGGCCGGAGCGGGGTTCGGGATGGTTCATGCAGCCCTGCTTTCGGTTGGCCTCGTCGCCGTTGGGTTGTTGATGCAGGCAGAGACGATAGGCGCGCCCGTCGCAGCGCTCGGAATGCTTGTCATTCTCGGCGCAGTGGAGCCTTTTTCGGCGCTGCGGCGCGGCGCTATGGAACTTGGTCGCACAGTACTCGCAGCGAAGCGTATCGCGCCCCAACTGACGGATGAGCCTGAACCGGCACGGCCTCAAAGGCCGGGGAAGGGTTCGGCGGTCGAGCTGAAAGACGTGACCGTTCGGCATGAAGGCGCCGATCATGATGTCCTGAAAGATATCACGCTCGATATCGGAGCCGGTGAGCGTGTTGCCATCGTCGGCACAAGCGGCGCAGGTAAATCGACTTTGCTCAGCCTGCTTGCCGGAGAAATTCCGGCTACGCAGGGCAGCGCCGCGGTGTTGCCGGCGCGTCTTCTCACACAGCGGACCGAACTTTTTCAGGACAGTCTTCGCGACAATCTGCGGCTGGCACGCGGCGACGCAAGCGATCAGGACCTGATGGCTGCCCTGGATGCCGCGGGACTTGGCGCATTCATCAGGGATTTGCCCGGAGGGCTCGACACCATGCTGGGCGAGGGTGGTCTGGGATTGTCGGGTGGACAGGCACGCCGGCTGGCCCTTGCACGGCTTTTCCTCACCGATGCGCCGCTATGGCTGCTGGATGAACCCACCGAAGGTCTCGACAATGCGACTGCGGAGGATGTTCTTGAACGCCTTAAGGAGCAGGCAGGTGCGCGCGCATTACTGATCGCCACGCATATTGGCCGCGAAGCGCGAATTTGTGAGCGGATCATTGTTTTAAATCAAGGCGCTCTAATTGAGTCTGCAGGTAAGAGGACATCACGTTTTGGCGACATCCTCGATACCATGAGGTGAGCCGTACCGGCATTGGTGCAAATGCATCGTGCCCGGAGTTGAACCGGTGCTTGGGCCAATGTTTGGACTGACACTTGGAATTGAGGCGGGAATGCCGGTTTTCAGGAACCGTCCGCTTTCAAAAGGGGGCAGCGTTTAAGCGCAGCTCATAACACCAGGAGGGCCGGATCACCGGCTTAAAGAGATGGAACTCGATATTGTCTCCCTGTCGCGATTGCAGTTTGCAATCACGGCACTTTATCACTTCCTCTTCGTACCTCTGACCTTGGGTCTTTCCGTGCTGCTCGCCATCATGGAAACCGTTTACGTTATGACGGGGCGACTCATCTGGCGGCAGATGACGAAATTTTGGGGTACGCTGTTCGGCATCAACTTTGTGATGGGCGTCGCAACGGGCATCGTGATGGAATTCCAGTTCGGCATGAACTGGAGCTATTACAGCCATTATGTGGGCGACATCTTTGGCGCACCGCTCGCTATCGAAGGGCTTATGGCCTTCTTCCTCGAAGCGACTTTCGTGGGCCTGTTCTTCTTCGGCTGGGATCGCCTGTCGAAAGTCGGGCATCTCATGGCAACCTATGCGGTGGCGGCGGGCTCCAATTTCTCGGCGCTGTGGATTCTGATCGCCAACGGCTGGATGCAGAATCCGGTCGGATCGGCGTTCAATCCCGAAACCATGCGTATGGAGATCACCGATTTCTTCGCCGTGCTGATGAACCCGGTCGCGCAGGCAAAGTTCGTGCACACGGTTTCCGCCGGTTATGTCACGGCATCCATTTTCGTTCTTGGTGTTTCCGCCTGGTATCTGCTCAAAGGACGTTCTGTAGAACTTGCCAAGCGTTCCATGACTATCGCGGCGTCCTTCGGTCTGGCCGCTTCGCTTTCGGTTGTCGTTCTCGGCGACGAAAGCGGCTATCTGGCCAATGAACACCAGAAGATGAAGATCGCGGCCATTGAAGCCATGTGGGAAACGGAACCGGCACCGGCCTCGTTCACCGTATTCGGCTTCCCGAACCAGGAAGCGCGCGAAACCCATTTCGCGGTGCATATTCCGTGGGTCATGGGGCTGATCGGCACGCGCTCTCTCACAACGCCTATCCAGGGCATCAACGATCTTGTCCAGAACGCCGAAAACCATATCAGGAATGGTATCGTCGCCTATGACGCCTTGCAGAAAATCCGTGCGGCTGGCGATACGAATGCCGTTCCGCAGGATGTGAAGGACGTTTTTGCCGATAACAGCCAGTGGATGGGCTATGCGCTTCTGCTGAAACGCTATGTCGATGATCCGCGTCAGGCAACCGACGAGCAGATCACGCAGGCGGCGAACGACACTGTTCCCGGCGTCCTGCCGCTGTTCTGGTCCTTCCGCATCATGGTTGGCATTGGCTTTTTCCTGATCCTGCTGACAGCCACCTTCTTCGTGCTGTCCGCCCGTCGCAAACTCGACCACTATCCCTTCCTGCTGCGGATTGCCGTGTTTGCGATACCGCTGCCGTGGATTGCAGCCGAAATGGGCTGGATCGTTGCGGAATTCGGCCGTCAGCCCTGGGTGATCGAAGGCATATTGCCGACGGCAGTAGGCGTCTCCAATCTCGGGGCGTCCACAGTGCTGCTGACCATACTTGGGTTCGTAGCGATCTACACGGTTCTCTTCATCATCGAGATGGGCCTGATGATCCGCGCCATCAAGGCCGGACCTGAACCAGACAGCAAGCCGGAAGCAATTCTCGCACCGGCCAGCATCGCACCTGCGGAGTAAGGACCATGATACTCAGCGACTTGTTGGACTATGAAACCCTGCGCATCATCTGGTGGGTACTGCTCGGTGTATTGCTGATCGCCTTTGCCGCGATGGACGGGTTCGATCTCGGCGTGGACATTCTCATGCCGGTCGTCGGCAAGACCGATATCGAGCGGCGGATCATCATCAACACGATCGGTCCTGTCTGGGAAGGCAATCAGGTCTGGCTCATTCTGGGCGGCGGCGCGATATTCGCCGCCTGGCCGCCGCTCTACGCGGTGTCTTTCTCGGGCTTCTATCTGGCGATGTTTGCCATCCTGTTCGCGCTTATCCTGCGCCCGGTCGGCTTCAAATATCGCTCCAAGCGTGACAGCGAAGCCTGGAGGAATGGCTGGGACTGGGCGTTGTTCATCGGCGGCTTCGTACCGGCGCTCATCTTCGGCGTTGCCGTCGGCAACGTCCTGCAGGGCATTCCGTTCCGCCTGGCTGACGACCTCCAGATATTCTATGAAGGTTCGTTCTTCGGCCTGCTCAATCCGTTTGCGCTGCTTTGCGGCGTGCTTTCGGTGACGATGCTCTCCATGCATGGCGCCTCATGGCTGGTGCTGAAGACGACCGGAGATATTCAGGCACGCGCCCGGTTCTATGGCAGCATCGCGTCGCTTCTGACGGTCATTCTCTATGTTGTGGCCGGGGTGATCAGCTGGCTCTGGATTTCGGGCTATCGGATTACGAGTGCCGTTATCACGGATGGGCCGTCCAATCCGCTGCGCAAGACCGCTGAACTGGACCACGGCGCATGGTTCGCCAACTATGCGAACTATCCGATCCTGCTGATCGCTCCGGCACTCGGCATCCTTGGAGCGCTTGCCGTCTTTGTGACGCTGCGTAGCCGCCGGGAAATCGCACCGCTGCTGTTTGGAAAGCTGTCGATCTTCGGCATCATTTCATCGGTCGGCGTATCGATGTTTCCGTTCATTCTGCCGTCATCTATCGATCCGCGCGCCAGCCTGACGGTATGGGATTCGTCTTCCAGCCATATGACGCTGTTCATCATGCTGGTCGTGACACTCATCTTCCTGCCGCTGATCGTGGTCTACACGTCCTGGGTCTACAAGGTTTTGTGGGGCAAGGTCGAAAAGGACATGATCGAAGACGACAGCAACCATGCCTATTAGAGCGCATCCCGAAAAGTGTTAAACGGTTTTCGGAAAAGATGCGCGTTAAAACAAAGAGATAGAGCGCCGATCAGATGCAATCAGATCGAAACGCGCTCTAATCGGGAAGGAAAGCGATATGTGGTATTTTTCCTGGTTATTGGGGCTTCCGCTTGCAGCCGCTTTCGCCGTGCTCAACGCCATGTGGTACGAGTTGATGGACGACCGGGCGCGCAAGCGCTTGTCAGCAGATCCGACTGCGGATCTGGCTCGCGAAGGCAAGAAACACCATTGATATGAAACAAAACGGCCCCGAAACGGGCCGTTTTCATTGATATTATCTGCTCAAGGTTGAGGGATTGTGAGTTCGGCCACGAAATCATAGGCATCGCCGCGATAGAGCGATTTCGTGAATTCGACCACGCGGCCAGACGGCAGATAGGAAATCCGCTCGATGGACAAGCCTGCGTCTCCCTCCTTGACGCCGAGAATCCGCGCATCAGGGTCCTTTATGTTGCAGGCAGCGATGCGCTGCACAGCGCGAACGGGGCGAAATCCGGTGCGGCTCAGTTCGGCATAGAGCGAACCCTTGACCGCATCCGGGTCGGGCAGGATTTCGCTTGAAAGACTGGCCCTTTCGATGGCTAGCGGCAGATCGCTCGCCATGCGCAGGCGGCCAAGGCGTGCAACGCGGGTTTCCGAGGAAACGCCCAGCTTCATCATTTCCTCAGGCGAGGGATAGTAAAGACCGCGTTCCAGCCATTTGGACTGCGTGGTGATGCCGCGACGCGCCATATCCTCCGTGAAGGAGGTCAGCATGGAAAGCGACTGCTGCACGCGCTCGCTCGGTCGCACGACGAAAGTTCCTGAACCGTGACGGCGCACGAGAAGCCCGGCCTTCACCAGGTCGTCCACGGCCTTGCGCACCGTGACACGGCTGATACTGGCATATTCGGCAATGTCGCGTTCCGGCGGCAGGGCTTCGCCGTCGACCAGCTGTCCGGCGCGGATTGCGGCTTCCAGCGACTGGCGCAGCTGCATGTAAAGCGGCCCTCCGGAAGACGGGGCGGAACCTTGCAGGTTCTTGGGCAGGAAAGCGCTGAAATTTCCGCTCATTCGCGCGCCTTTCCATTTTGCGGTCCATATCGCTTGAGGGCAAGCTGAAGAGCGCCGGTCAGGGCATCCGCCGCAGGCTTGACGAGAAGTTTCTGCTGATGGGGCGGCAGCCATTCCACATAAAGCGGCGCCATGCCGCCGAGCAGGCTGATGCGTTCCGCACCCTGATTGATCAGCATGTCGAGCGTTTCGCTGATATAACCGGCGGAACGCTCCAGCAGCATCCGCGCCGTTTCATCGCCTTCGCTCGCATACTGAAAAACACGCGGAGCATATTTGCCGAAGTCGCCGGGCTTTGCCGTCCAGGCAAACTCGACCAGATTGTCCGGATTATTGTCGAACTCATCGAGGAGATCGGTCGTCAGACGTGTGCGCCGATGAATGCCGTCATGCACCAGCAGGCTTTCCTGCAGCAGGCTTTGACCGAGCCGCGCGCCGCTGCCGAGGTCGCCCAGGGGAAAACCCCAGCCGCCGACCGATTGAATGCGACCGTTCCGGCGTGTGATATAGGCCGTGCCAGTGCCAAGAATGGCGACGATCCCATCCTGATCGCCAAGTGCGCCCTGAAGCGCGATCACCCCGTCAAATTCCACATCCGAATGCGCGAAAGGCAGGCCGCGTTCTATCGGGAGGCCCGCGCCCTCGACATTGCCGCCCGCAAGGCCCAGAACCGCGTGACTGGTCGCATAGTGCACCTTGTCCAGCCCGGCATCCTCAAAAGCGTTGTCGATCGCCGCGATCACATTGATCAACGCCGTTTGCGGATCGGTGACGATATTGGCAGAGCCGCTGCGCCCTGAACCCAGAATCGCACCATCGCTACCCGCCACGACAGCGCGGCATCCCGTGCCGCCGCCATCAACGCCAATGAAGAATTCAGTCATGAAGATACCTCCGGCTTGAAGATACCAAAAAAATACCATTAACCAAGCAGATTTGTCGGCTTGTGAAAAATTTGATTAATTCCTTGAAAGAACTTGAGAAAAATGACTGCTTTAAATTTTTCTGCGCGAAAGTTGTAAACTTCTCTGGACAATTGGTACGTTTTTGGCATTAATTTCAGCAGAAGGGGAGCGCAATGTCGCTGTGGGCCGCTGAGGGCGAGGTCACGCGGAATTGGGAGGGAGATTACCGGCGGGGGCCGGTGCCTTTCCCGTAACGCGAGGAATGATCGCACCGAACGGTCTGGCGTGCTTTCGCCTCTTTTGCGCATCCGCGCTCAAAAAACGGGAGAAGGTCAAATGGTTCGTAATACGTTGAAACTCATGCTGCTGGGTTCCACACTTCTGGCGTCGGGATCGGCTGCGCTGGCCGAAGACGTTACGCTGACGGTAGAAAGCTGGCGTAACGACGATCTGCAGATCTGGCAGGAAAAGATCATTCCGGCCTTTGAAGCCAAGAATCCTGGCATCAAGATCAATTTCGCGCCGAGCGCGCCTACCGAATATAATGCGGCCCTCAATGCCAAACTCGACGCGGGCTCGGGCGGGGACCTCATTTCCTGCCGTCCTTTCGACACCTCGCTCGAACTGTTCAACAAGGGCAAGCTTTCCGATCTCACCGATCTGGAAGGCATGAAGAACTTCTCCGATGTCGCCAAGTCCGCCTGGACCACCGACGACGGTTCCAAGACCTTCTGCGTGCCGATGGCTTCGGTCATTCATGGTTTCATCTATAATCAGGAAGCTTTCGACAAGCTGGGGCTCAAGGCTCCGGCCACGGAAGCCGAATTCTTTGAAGTTCTGGAAAAGATCAAGGCAGACGGCAACTACATTCCGATGGCCATGGGCACGAAGGATATGTGGGAAGCCGCAACCATGGGCTACCAGAACATCGGACCGACCTACTGGAAGGGTGAAGAAGGCCGCAAGGCTCTGATCACCGGCACGCAGAAGCTCACCGATGAGCCATGGGTCGAGCCTTTCAGGGTTCTCGCCAAGTGGAAGGACTATCTGGGCGACGGTTTCGAGGCACAGACCTATCCGGACAGCCAGAACCTGTTCACGCTTGGTCGTGCGGCCATCTATCCGGCCGGATCGTGGGAAATCGGCCTGTTCAACACGCAGGCGCAGTTCAAGATGGGCGCGTTCCCGCCGCCGGTCAAGAATGCAGGCGACACCTGCTACATCTCCGACCACAACGACATCGGCCTCGGCCTCAACGCTTCGAGCAAGCACGCAGAACAGGCAAAGGTGTTCCTGAACTGGGTTGCTTCGCCTGAATTCGCAGAAATCTACGCCAACGCGCTGCCGGGCTTCTTCAGCCTGAACTCGACGGCGGTAAAGATGAGCGATCCGCTGGCGCAGGAATTTGTTTCCTGGCGCGAAAAGTGCAAGCCGACCATTCGCTCGACCTACCAGATTCTGTCGCGCGGCACGCCGAACCTCGAAAACGAAACCTGGGTTCAGTCGGCCAATGTCATCAACGGCACGGTAACGCCGGAAGATGCTGCGAAGAAGCTGCAGGAAGGCCTCGACAGCTGGTACAAGCCTGCGAAGTAAAAACGCTGGGCTTCATGGGCGGCGATCGCGGGGGCGCGCCGCCCATATCTTTTCGTCTGGCGTATCGACATGCCATTTTGCTTTCGGAGCATTCCGTGTCAGTTTTAAAAATGACGCGAGCATGCGGAGAGGGGGAGCTGCGGCTCTCTCCGGTTCGCACGAACCCTTTTGAACGAGAACGCCAGTCATCGGTTTTACGCATTTCCGACCGCCAAGTTCATGTGCTTGCCGGAAATGCTCTTGAAGAGCGAATGCCTATATGAGCCAATCTGCCGACATGACAGGTATCGTGCACAAACGCCCGAGGCGTTGGCATATACTTGTATTTCTCCTGCCTTGCGTCCTCATCTATACGGCCGTGATGGTGCTGCCGCTGATCGAGACCTTGCGGCAGGCATTTTTCAATGTCGTCGACGGACAGCGCACTTTCGTAGGCTTTGCAAACTTTCAGGCGCTTTTCGGCGATCCGAACTGGTCGCGTGATTTCTGGAATGCTTTGAAAAACAACGTCATTTTCTTTTGCATTCACATGCTCGTTCAAAACCCCATCGGCATTTTGCTGGCGGCAATGCTGTCGCTGCCGAAGCTGCGTTTTTCTGCCTTCTACCGCACCGCGATCTTTCTTCCGACGCTGCTGTCCTTCGTCATCGTTGGCTTTATCTGGAAACTGATCCTGTCGCCGATCTGGGGTGTGGCCCCATGGATGATGGATTTGGTAGGCCTGAAATGGCTGTTCGGCCCGTGGCTCGGCAAGGCCGATACGGCTCTCATCACGGTGTCGCTCGTCTCGGTCTGGCAGTTCGTCGGCATTCCGATGATGCTGATCTACGCGGCCCTTCTCAACATTCCCGATGAAATCATCGAGGCGGCGGAATGTGACGGCATTACCGGCTGGAGCCAGTTCTTCAAGATCAAGCTGCCGCTCATCCTGCCATCCATCGGCCTGATCTCGGTGATGACCTTCGTTGCCAACTTCAATGCGTTCGACCTCATCTATTCGATGCAGGGCGCGCTGGCGGGACCGGACAAATCGACGGATATTCTGGGCACGTTCCTTTATCGCACGTTCTTCGGCTTCCAGCTGCAGCTTGGCAATCCGTCGATGGGTGCAACCATTGCCGCCGTGATGTTCCTCATCATTCTGGCCGGTGTGTCGCTCTACCTGTTCGGCATACAGCGCCGCATGCGCCGCTATCAGTTCTGAGGACGAGATCATGTCGAAAGCACGCACATCGCCCATTCGCACCACGCTCGTTCATGCGGCTCTGATCTTCTACATGCTGATCGCCGTATTTCCGGTGGCGCTGACGCTGATCAACTCTTTCAAGGACCGTAATGCGATCTTCCGCACGCCACTGCAGTTTCCAACACCGGAAAGTTTCAGCCTCATCGGTTATGAAACGGTTCTGAAGCAGGGCTCGTTTCTGACCTACTTCCAGAACAGCACCATTGTCACGGTCGTCAGCATTTTCTTTGTGATCCTGTTCGGGGCGATGGCGGCCTTCGCGCTCGCTGAATACCGCTTCAAGGGCAATACGCTGATGGGGCTTTATCTCGCCATCGGCATCATGATCCCGATCCGGCTCGGCACCGTCGCATTGCTGCAGGGCATGGTGGCGGTCGGTTTGGTCAACACGTTGACGGCGCTCATCCTCGTCTATACCGCGCAGGGACTGCCGCTCGCGATCTTCATCCTGTCGGAATTCATGCGAACCGTGTCCGACGACTTGAAGAATGCCGGGCGAATAGATGGCATGTCGGAATATGCGATCTTCTTCAAGCTGGTGCTGCCGCTGATCCGGCCTGCCATGGCCACTGTCGCCGTCTTCACCATGATACCCATCTGGAACGATCTCTGGTTCCCGCTGATCCTTGCGCCAAGCGAAGCCACCAAGACAGTGACGCTCGGTTCGCAGCTTTTCATCGGGCAGTTCGTCACCAACTGGAACGCCGTTCTTTCGGCCCTTTCACTGGCGATGTTCCCGATCCTCATCCTCTATGTTCTCTTCTCGCGGCAGTTGATCCGCGGCATTACCGCGGGAGCTGTAAAATGAGTTCTGCAATGCAAAATCCTGTCCGTGTACTTTCTGCCGGTCTCGGCAATATGGGCCGCAGCCATGCGCTGGCCTACCACCGTAATCCCGGCTTCGAGATCGTCGGCCTCGTCAATCGCACCAAGGTCGCGGTGCCGGACGAACTGGCGGGTTATGAAATCCATCCTTCCTTCCACGAAGCATTGAAGGAGTTGAAGCCGGATCTCGCCTGCGTCGCCACCTATTCGGAAAGCCATGCGGATTATGCTGTCGCGGCGATGGAGCAGGGCGCGCATGTCTTCGTGGAAAAGCCGCTTGCGACGACGGTCGAAGATGCGCGCCGCGTGATCGACTGCGCGCGGGCCAACGGGCGCAAGCTCGTCATCGGCTATATCCTGCGCCATCATCCGTCGTGGATGCGGCTGATTTCGGAAGCGCGCCAGCTTGGCGGGCCTTATGTCTTCCGCATGAACCTGAACCAGCAGTCGAGCGGCGCAACCTGGGAAACCCACAAGAACCTGATGAACACCACATCGCCGATTGTCGATTGCGGCGTGCATTATGTGGATGTCATGTGCCAGATTACCGATGCCAAGCCCATCGAAGTGCGCGGCATGGGCCTGCGTCTTTCCGACGAGATCAAGCCGGACATGTATAATTACGGCCATCTGCAAGTGCTGTTCGATGACGGCACGGTCGGCTGGTATGAGGCGGGCTGGGGTCCGATGATGTCCGAGACCGCCTTCTTCGTGAAGGATGTGATTTCACCCAATGGCTGCGTCTCGATCGTCATGAACGAGGCCGTGACCAAATCCGACGATGTGGACGCACATACGAAAACCTCGACCATTCGCGTTCATCGCGCCGAGCGAGGGACTGACGGCAAGTTTCTGAAGCCTGACACTGATCTGTCCATGGCCGACGAACCGGGGCATCAGGAACTTTGCGAACGCGAACAGGCCTACATGCTGAAGGCCATCCGCGAGGATATCGATCTCAACCGCCATATGGATGACGCGCTGCAATCGCTGCGCATTTGCCTTGCAGCGGATGAAAGCGTGCGCACCGGCAAGCCGGTAAAGCTATAAGGGAATTTGATACGTGGGATCGCTGCTACTCAAATCGGTACACAAGCGCTACGGTGCGCAGGAAGTCCTGAAAGACATCAATCTGGAAGTGCAGGATGGGGAGTTCATCATCTTCGTCGGACCTTCCGGCTGCGGCAAGTCAACGCTGCTGCGCTCCATTGCCGGCCTGGAAGACGTTTCCTCCGGTCAGGTGCTCATCAATGGTGAGGACGTAACCGTCACGCCGCCCTCCAAGCGCGGCATTGCGATGGTGTTCCAGTCCTATGCGCTTTACCCGCATTTGTCGGTCAAGGACAATATGGGGCTTGGACTCAAGCAGGCAGGCGCGCCCAAGGCTGAAATCGAAACGCGCGTGTCCAAGGCCTCCGCGATGCTGTCGCTCGATCCTTATCTGGCCCGGCGTCCGGCCGAAATGTCGGGTGGCCAGCGCCAGCGCGTTGCAATTGGCCGCGCACTTGTGCGCGAACCGGAGCTGTTCCTGTTCGATGAACCGCTATCGAACCTCGATGCAGCACTTCGCGTCCAGACGCGGCTCGAGATTGCCAAGCTGCACCGCGAACTCAAGGCGACGATGATCTATGTCACGCACGATCAGGTCGAGGCCATGACGCTGGCCGACCGCATCGTCGTTCTCAATGCCGGCCGGATCGAGCAGGTCGGCTCGCCGATGGAGCTCTATAACAAGCCGGACAATCTCTTTGTCGCGGGCTTTATCGGTTCGCCACAGATGAATTTCGTTGACGGCACCCGCATCGGCGACGCCGGGGCGAAGACGGTCGGTATCCGGCCTGAGCATATTTCCGTCAGCCGCGACAGCGGCAGATGGAAAGGCAAGGTCATCCATGCCGAACATCTTGGCGCCGACACGATCCTTTACGTCGAAACAGAAGCAGCGGGTCTGATCACAGTGCGGCTCTTCGGCGAGCATCACTACAATGAAGACGACGTGATCTTCATCACACCCGATGACGGCAAGGTGCATCGGTTCGATGCGAACGGCAAGGCGATCCGCTAGACCCAAATGTCGTAGTTTCTATTGAAGCCGTACCCTCGCGGGTGCGGCTTTTCTTTTGGAGAATCGGCGTCGTCCGGTGGCTGCAATTCGTGCCGGGCCTATATGGACAAAACGCCTCACGCGGTATCGTCAGTGATGGCGGGATGGCTCGAACGAGCCGGAATAGTACCAATTGGTACTGACGTTATCGTCAATCAAAAGCAATAATGTTGCGGTATCGGGATGCTAAACATTCGAGTTGAAATCCCTTTTAAATCGTGGAACTAAGCTTGTTTCGTCCAATGGAGCTCGCCCCTGGTCAGGGTAGGAGCGAACCCGTTTCACGAAAGAGTGCCAAGGGGCACGAAAAATAATCTTGCTTTATTTTTGAACCCGTTCCACCCTGAATGCGGATGGTGCCGAAGGAGGAAATCGGCGCCATGTCGCATGGGAGGAGCAAGATCGGCGGCGTGATATTGACGCGCCGAAAGCGGGTCCGGGGATCCGGAACCAGTTTGAAATTCCCCCCTTCGACATTCTGTAAATTCGCGAGGCCAGTGGCGAGGCCAGTTTCGAGGGTTCCCCGCATGAGCGATGATGTCGTACTATCCCTGCATGTTCCCGAGCCGGAATGGCGTCCGGGTGACGCGCCGGATTTCTCCCATGTCAAAATCCCGCGTGCGGGCAGCGTTCGCAGGCCAGAGATCGATGAAAAGCCGGAGGCGATGCGCGATCTGGCGTTCAGCATCATCCGCGTTCTCAATCGTGATGGCGAGGCGGTTGGTCCGTGGGCGGGGACGCTCACCGACGACGAACTGAAAGAAGGCCTTCGCCACATGATGATCCTGCGCGCCTACGATGCGCGCATGATGATGGCTCAGCGTCAGGGCAAGACGTCGTTCTATATGCAGCATCTGGGCGAAGAGGCGGTGAGTTGCGCTTTCCGCAAGGCTCTGCGCAAGGGCGACATGAACTTCCCGACCTATCGTCAGGCCGGGCTGCTCATTGCCGACGATTATCCGCTCGTCACCATGATGAACCAGATTTTCTCCAACGAGCACGACCCGCTGAAAGGGCGTCAGCTCCCGGTGATGTATTCCTCGAAGGAGCACGGCTTCTTCACCATCTCCGGCAATCTTGCCACGCAATATACGCAGGCCGTCGGCTGGGCCATGGCATCCGCCATCAGCCACGACACGAAGATTGCCGCCGCATGGATTGGCGACGGTTCGACTGCCGAAAGCGATTTCCACGCGGCACTGGTTTTTGCTTCGACCTACAAGGCTCCGGTGGTGATGAATATCGTCAACAATCAGTGGGCGATTTCGACCTTTCAGGGCATTGCGCGCGGCGGTTCCGGCACTTTTGCTGCACGCGGCCACGGTTTCGGCATTCCGGCGCTCCGTGTCGACGGCAACGACTATCTGGCCGTCCATGCGGTTGCAAAATGGGCGGTGGAACGCGCCCGGCGCAATCTCGGGCCAACCATTATTGAATATGTGACCTACCGTGCTGGCGGACACTCGACCTCGGATGATCCATCCGCCTATCGCCCCAAGGCCGAAAGCGATGCATGGCCACTTGGCGACCCGATCCTGCGGCTGAAAAACCATCTTATCAGGCGCGGCGTCTGGTCGGACGAGCGTCACAAGCAGGCCGAAGCCGAGGTGATGGATCTGGTGGTGGCCGCACAGCGCGAGGCGGAAGCCATTGGCACGCTGCATGACGGCCGCAAGCCATCCATGCGCGACATGTTCGAGGATGTCTATGCTGAAACGCCGCCGCATCTTATCCGCCAGCGCCAGGAAGCGGGGTTTTAATCCATGACGAAAATGACCATGATCGAGGCGATCCAGAACGCGCACGATATCGCCATGGAACGCGATAAAAACGTCGTCGTGTTCGGAGAAGATGTGGGTTATTTCGGCGGTGTTTTCCGCTGTACGGCTGGCCTCCAGAAGAAATACGGCAAGGAACGCTGCTTTGACGCGCCGATCAGCGAGCTCGGCATCGTCGGCACCGCCATCGGCATGGCCGCTTACGGCCTTCGCCCCTGTATCGAAGTGCAGTTTGCGGACTATGTTTACCCGGCCTATGACCAGATCGTTTCGGAGGCGGCGCGCCTGCGCTATCGCTCGGCGGGCGAGTTCACCTGTCCCATCGTCATCCGCATGCCGTCCGGCGGCGGCATCTATGGTGGGCAGACGCACAGCCAGAGCCCGGAAGCGTTGTTTACCCACGTATCGGGCCTAAAGACCGTCATGCCATCCACGCCCGCTGATGCGAAGGGCCTGCTGCTGGCGGCGATCGAAGACCCCGACCCGGTTATCATGTTCGAGCCGAAGCGTCTTTATAACGGGCCTTTCGACGGGCATCATGACCGCCCGGTAACATCGTGGAAAAAACATGATCTCGGTGATGTTCCGGAAGGCTACTACACCGTGCCGCTTGGCAAGGCCGCTATCCGCCGCGAAGGCAGCGACGTGACGGTGCTCGCCTATGGCACGATGGTTCATGTGGCGCTCGCCGCCGCCGAGGAAACCGGCGTTGACGCGGAGGTAATCGATCTTCGCACACTTCTGCCGCTCGACACCGAAACCATCATGGCGTCGGTCAAGAAGACAGGGCGTTGCGTGATCGTGCACGAGGCAACGCTGACCTGCGGCTACGGCGCGGAACTTGCCGCACTCGTGCAGCGCGATTGCTTCTACCATCTGGAAGCGCCGATCATCCGTGTCACCGGCTGGGACACGCCTTACCCGCATGCGCAGGAATGGGCTTATTTCCCCGGTCCGAACCGGGTGGGCCGAGCGCTTACATCGATCATGGAAGCCTGAGGGGAGGACAACATGGCTCATTTTACGATCAAGCTCCCCGATGTTGGTGAAGGCGTTGCCGAGGCCGAACTTGTCGAATGGCATGTGAAGGTTGGCGATATCGTGCGCGAGGACGATCTTCTCGCAGCCGTCATGACCGACAAGGCAACGGTGGAAATTCCCTCATCACGCGGCGGCAAGGTTATCGTCATAAATGGTGAAGTGGGCGAGAAGATTGCGGTCGGGTCCGAACTGGTCCGGCTGGAGATCGAGGGTACCGCGACGGAAGAAAAGACTGAGGAAAAACCGGTCCCGGCTGAGGTTGAAACAGCCAAGCCGCAACCGGCACCAGTCACGGAAGCACCTGTTCTGTTGCAGACGCCGGTTCCTCCGAAACCCGCCGCACCGAAGCGCGAAGCCGCAAGCCGCCCATTCTCCGGCGCTGGCCCGGTTCGTCAGGAAGGTGAAAAGCCGCTTGCGACGCCTTCCGTCCGGCTGCGCGCCCGTGATGCGGGCGTCGATCTGCGCCGGGTTCGCGGCACCGGTCCGGCGGGACGCATCACGCATGATGATCTCGACCTCTATTTCCAGCAGGAAACCGGCGCGGCTCCCGCTCTATCCGGCTACGCGACCGACACCTCGGTCAATGAGATCAAGGTCATCGGTCTTCGCCGCAAGATTGCCGAACGCATGGCGGAGGCCAAGCGCCACATTCCGCATATCACCATCGTCGAAGAGGTTGATGTTACGCAGTTGGAAGAACTGCGCAGCGGCCTCAACAACGAAAAGAAAGAAGGGCGTCCGCGCCTCACGCTTCTGCCGTTTATCATCCGGGCAATCGTGAAAGCGGTGAAGGAGCAGCCGGGCCTCAACGCGCATTTCGATGATGAGGCCGACATTATCCGGCAGTTCGGCGGCGTGCATGTCGGCATTGCCACGCAGACGCCGAACGGCCTGATCGTGCCGGTGGTGCGCCACGCGGAAAGCATGAGCGTGTTTGCGGCAGCTTCCGAATTGGCGCGCGTTACCGATGCGGCGCGCAACGGCACCGCCAAGCGGGAGGAACTGACCGGCTCCACCATCACCATCACGTCGCTCGGTCCTCTAGGTGCAATAGCCACGACTCCGATCATCAATCGTCCGGAAGTCGCGATTGTGGGCATCAACAAGATGGCCGTGCGCCCCATGTGGGACGGGGTGCAATTCGTGCCGCGCAAGATGATGAACCTGTCATGCAGTTTCGACCATCGCGTGATCGACGGCTGGGATGCGGCGGTTTTCGTGCAGAAGCTGAAAAGACTTCTGGAAACGCCTGCGATGATTTTTGTAGAAGGCTGATCGAATGAGTGAGATTTCCTGCAAACTCCTGATCATCGGCGGCGGCCCCGGCGGTTATGTCTGCGGTATCCGGGCAGGCCAGCTTGGCATCGATACGGTGCTGGTGGAAAAGACGCGGCTTGGCGGCACATGCCTCAATGTGGGCTGCATCCCGTCCAAGGCGCTGATCCACGCAGCCGATGAGTTCCACCGCCTTTCCGTCTTCGCCTCCAAGGGCGCGCTCGGTATTTCTGCCGAGAATCCGGCAATCGATTTTGCCAAAACGCTCGAATGGAAAGACGGCATCGTCAACCGCCTCAACAGCGGCGTGGCGGGACTGCTGAAACGGTCGCGTGTGCGCATGTTCCATGGACAGGCGCGTTTTCTCGACGGGAAGACCGTTCTCGTTGAAACCGACACTGGCCGCCAGACAATCCACGCCGAAAACATCGTGATCGCGACCGGCTCGGTGCCGGTTGAGATTCAGGCGCTTCCATTCGGCGGAAAGGTCATTTCATCCACCGAAGCGCTGTCGCTGGAAAAGGTGCCGGAAAAGCTCGCCATTGTCGGCGGCGGCTATATCGGCCTTGAGATCGGCACGGCCTTTGCCAAGCTTGGCGCGAAGGTCACCGTGGTCGAGGCGACAGACCGTATCCTGCCGCAATACGATGCGGAACTGACGCGTCCGGTCATGGCGCGCCTGAAGGCGCTCGGCATCGAAGTCCTGAGCAGCACTTCGGCCAAGGGATTATCGAAGGACGAGAGCGGGCTGGAAGTCCTGACTGCGGATGGAGCCACAAAAACCATCCAGGCTGACAAGATACTCGTTACCGTGGGCCGCAAACCGCAGACCGACGGCTGGGGCCTCAGCGAAATCCGGCTGGATATGGATGGTCGCTTTATCCGTATTGATGAGCGTTGCCGCACCTCCATGCGCGGCGTTTATGCCATTGGCGACGTGACCGGTGAGCCGATGCTCGCGCATCGCGCCATGGCGCAGGGCGAGATGGTGGCCGAGATCATCGCGGGCGGCAATCAGGTATGGGACAAGCGCTGCATTCCTGCCGTCTGCTTCACCGACCCGGAAATCGTGACGGTCGGCCTGTCGCCGGATGAGGCCCGCAAGGCCGGTCGCGAAATTCAGGTTGGCGTCTTCCCGTTCCAGGCCAATGGCCGGGCCATGACCGTCGAGCGAGAAGACGGCATGATCCGCGTCGTCGCACGTGCGGATAACCACCTTATCCTTGGCATCCAGGCTGTCGGCGTCGGCATATCCGAACTTTCATCCTCCTTCGCGCAAGCCGTGGAGATGGGCGCGCGACTGGAAGATATAGCGGCTACGATCCACGCGCATCCGACATTGAGCGAGGGTTTTGCCGAGGCCAGCATGAAAGCGCTCGGTCACGCCTTACATGTTTGATGATTTACGCTCGTGCCGCCAGAGAAAAATGGCGGCACCGGCAACCATGGCCGCAAGCGCGAACCAGGTGATTGCATAGGAAAGATGGCTGTTGCGGAATTTCACGACCGTCAGCCCGCCGATGGGAAGCGCTCCGGCAGCGGAATTTGCGTCGGCATCGATGAAATAGGGCGCGACCTGACCCAGATTGAGCTTCTGCGCAAAGGCTGCAACATCGCGCGAGTTCCAGTCGTTACGCGTCGGATCGTTGGGGCGCAGGAAAAACCCGTCCGGTTCCGGCATACGCAACAGTCCGGTTACGGCGGTCTCTCCGGCAATCTGCGTTTCGTGGCGCGAAGACGGATCGCGCCTGTCGCTCGGAACAAAGCCGCGATTGATGAAAGTCAGCGCGCCGTCAGACGAGCGCATCGGTGTCAGAACCCAATAACCCGCACCGCGTTCGGTCAATGCATGGACCAGCACTTCCTTGTCATTCAGATAAGTGCCTGTAAGCGTTACATGACGGTACTCGTCATCCTTCTGGTTGACGTTGGCCCAGTCATCTTTTCCGGGCGCTGCGACCGGTTCGGCATGCACTCGCGCATCGACCCTTTCAATAAGATCGAGCTTCCATTGCAGGCGCTCCACCTGCCAGATGCCGAGCCCCATGAATATAACGAAGAAAACCGCGCCCAGCACCGAAATCAGGCCGAGGAAGAAACGCGAGGAAGTCTTCTGGACGGGGTTTTCGTTTTGGGGGGAGGGCATCATCCTGTCCTTCGATCACGGCAGCCACAGAGCCTGAGGGAGAAAGTGGCCTTCTATAGCAAAAATGCAATGGCGATAAAGGGCAGAACCACAAAAGAACGTGATTGCTGAACTTGTCATCTGCGAGCCGGATTTTCCATAGTGGCGGAAAGAGAATCGAACCATTTCTGAAAAGTAGATGAAGATGACGGATTGCATCGTTGTGGGTGCCGGTATGGTTGGCGTCGGAGCTGCGCTCGCCTTGCAGGAAAGGGGCAGGTCCGTTCTTCTCGTCGATCGAAGCGGTCCGGGAGCGGAAACGAGCTATGGCAATGCCGGAATTATCCAGACCGAAGCCGTCAGCCCATATGCCTTGCCCCGCGCACCTCTGCAACTGTTGAAGGCTGCATTCGGCGCCAATAATCAGGTCGCTTGGCGGCTTCGCGATATGCCGGGCCAAATCGACCCGTTGTGGCGCTACTGGCATAATTCGGAAGCGGGGCGTCACCGCACGGCATCGCAGTTCTATGCACGCATGATCCGGCGCGCCAGCGACGATCATGCGCCCCTGATCGAAGCGTCGGGCGCGGAAAACCTTATCAGGCGGACCGGATTGCGTGAGCTGCATCGTTCTGCCCGAACGTTCGATCTTTCCGCGCGTGACGCGGAACTGAAGAAACAGGAATTTGGCGTCGCCAGCATCATCGAGGACAGCAAGGCCGTGCAGACTGCCGAACCATCCTTGAAGGCAGATCTCGCCGGGGCCATCCACTGGACAGATCCATGGTCGTGTTCCGACCCCGGTGCGCTTGTCCAGTCCTATGCCAGCCTGTTCGTCCGGCGCGGCGGCGTCTTCCTGCACGGCGATGCGCAAAGCTTGCGGCAGGATGGTTCTGGCTGGCAGATCGATACGACGGAAGGACCTCATAGTGCGCGTCAAGCCGTGCTTGCCCTCGGTCCGTGGAGCCCGGAAATCCTTCGCACCTTCGGTTGTAAAATACCGCTGGTTATCAAGCGCGGATACCATCAGCATTTTTCCGGCGCTGGACCGAAGGTGCCTGCTCTGGACGTGAGCAATTCGACTGTCGCAACGCCGATGCGCGCCGGGTTACGCATCCTGACCGGGGCCGAGCTGACACCTCTGGGCAGCGTGGCACGGCACAAGCAATTGAACAGGTCTGTCAAGGCCATAGGTGAGCTTTTCGATATAGGCGCACCCGTGGAGCACACGCCATGGTTCGGCAGCCGCCCCTGTATGCCAAGAATGCTGCCGGTCGTTGCGGAAGCCCCGCGACACAAGGGCTTATGGCTGAATTTCGGGCATGGTCATCAGGGTTTCACGCTTGGGCCGACGACCGGGCGAATTCTGGCGGAGCGTATGACCGGTGAAGGAAAGGACGCTGAACTCTATAGCGCGCTCAATCTTCCGCGCTGAACAGCTTGGCGGTCAAAATTACAGCGCCTGCCGCATTCGCTTTGAATGCGTGGCGCTGAGCAAGAGTTCAATATATCGCTTCGTTATCAGGCAAGTTTATGGATTTTGCGTCTGCGGTGAGAATAGCCGCCCTTCGACAGGCGCAATACGTTGCAAACCTGTGTCTTGTCTTCCGAAGGCTTCGGCATCTGCTCATGGATGCGCCGCAAAATCTGCTGTGTAACTGTGCGTTCCTTATCGCTCGCGGCAGGACCGATAATAATGCTTTTCATCGATCATTCTCCCTGTCTTCTGTGCGCGAGACAGCTTCCGAAGCTATCTCGGCCGATTGTTAAGAATGTACGAATGAACTAAGTATTAACCAAATTTTACATCTTGACAAGCGCACGGGCGCAACAGTCTGCAACCTATTGCAAAGCATGAAGAAAAGCCGAATCGCAGGTGCGATCCGGCTTCAATTCTTCATAACTCGCTATGGTCAGTCGCGGTTTCCGGTCAGGATTTCGCGTTTTCCCACATGATTGGCGGGGCCGACAAGTCCGTCCTTCTCCATCCGCTCGACGAGGGAGGCAGCGCGGTTATAGCCGATGCCGAGGCGGCGCTGGATGTAGGAGGTGGAGCACTTCTTGTCCCGCATCACCACCTTGATGGCCTGTTCGTAGACATCGTCGCCATCTTCCGAGCCCATGGAGGTTGCGTCGAAAACCGCGGCTTCCTGCGTTGCGTCTTCTTCTTCCTCGTCTTCGGTGACGGTCGCCAGATAATCCGGGCGTCCCTGTTCCTTCAGGTGGTTGACCACCTTTTCCACTTCCTCGTCGGAAACGAATGGACCATGGACACGGACGATGCGTCCGCCGCCCGCCATATGCAGCATGTCGCCCTGACCGAGAAGCTGCTCGGCACCCATTTCACCGAGGATTGTGCGGCTGTCGATCTTCGATGTGACCTGGAAGGAAATACGGGTCGGGAAGTTGGCCTTGATCGTACCGGTAATGACATCGACCGATGGGCGCTGCGTTGCCATGATGAGGTGGATACCGGCGGCGCGGGCCATTTGGGCAAGGCGCTGGACGGCGCCTTCAATGTCCTTGCCAGCAACCATCATCAGGTCGGCCATCTCGTCGATGATAACCACGATGTAAGGCATTGGCGTCAGGTCGAGTTCTTCCTGAATATAGGTAGCCTCACCCGTTTCCTTGTCGAAGCCGGACTGTACCGTGCACATCACGGTTTCGCCCTTGCCCTTGGCGGAAGCTGCGCGGGCATTGAAGCCCTCGATATTGCGCACGCCGAGGCGAGCCATCTTGCGATAGCGTTCCTCCATCTCGCGCACCGCCCATTTCAGGGCGACAACGGCCTTCTTCGGATCGGTAACAACCGGCGTCAGCAGGTGCGGAATGCCGTCATAGATGGACAGTTCCAGCATCTTCGGGTCGACCATGATCAGGCGGCATTCTTCCGGCTTGAAGCGGTAGAGCAGCGACAGGATCATCGTGTTGATGGCAACCGACTTGCCTGAACCGGTGGTGCCAGCCACCAGCAAATGGGGCATCTTCGCCAGTTCCGCGATGATCGGTTCGCCGCCGATCCCCTTGCCGAGGCAAAGCGGCAGGCGATAGTTCGACGCCTCGAATGTGCGGCTGTCGATCATTTCGCGCAGATAAACGGTTTCGCGATTGGCATTCGGCAGTTCGATACCGATGACATTACGGCCCGGAACGACCGCAACGCGGGCGGAAAGCGCCGACATGGAGCGGGCAATATCGTCGGCAAGGCCGATGACGCGCGAGGATTTGACGCCGGGTGCCGGCTCAAACTCGTATAGCGTGACGACAGGGCCGGGGCGGACATGGATGATCTCGCCGCGCACGCCGAAATCCTCCAGCACGCTTTCCAACAATCCGGCGCTGCGCTCCAGCATTTCCTGCGTGATGACATTTCCGTCCTGTTCGGGCGGCATCTGCAAGAGGTCACGCGGCGGGAACTCATAGGCGCCGTGAATGACGGGCGCTTCCGCACGGGGGAGGGGCTGCGGCTGGTAAAGCGCAATCGAAGGCGCGGCTTTTGCAACAGGCGCAGGCGCTTCAATCTCCGGCTCGGGAACTTCCACTTCCTCGACGATATGCTCTTCCGCTTCTGGAACGGTCAGCACGATCTCATCTTCGGTGGCTTCACCGGCAACTTCGGGCGCGATCTCCGGCTCGGTCACGACAGGCTGTGGCGCGGGGGCATCCACCTCAGCTACTGCAACGGGCTGCGGTGGAGTCACCTCAACGGGAGCAGGGGCAACCGGCGTTTCCGCGACAGGCTGAACAGGAGCCTCGACAACTGCTTCCGGCTGCTTGTTCCATTCGCGGATGCGGAACTGCGCCAGAATGGATTCGACCGTTGGCAAAGGCTTGCGCGGTTCCGCCGGTACAGCCGAGACGAGAGGCTCAGCAGGCACAATCGCGGTATCGATGCCGCAGCCTTCCCAGAAAGCGAAGTCGGAAAGATAGGTGAACGCCGATGGCTGCGCCGCATTAGCAGGTTCGGTGACAACAGCGACAACTTCCGGGGCGGCTTCTACAGGCGGCGCGACGACAGCAACGGGAACCGCAGGCATTGCAGGAGGAACGGGCGCCACCGGCGAACGAACCATGCCCTGCGATACGGTTTTCTGAAGCTCGGCAACAGCCATGGGCTGATCTTCGGCAATCTTTTCAACGCTGACCGCTGGCGAAGCCGCGGTGCCATTTGCCTGAGAGCGCTCATTGATGCTCGGCAGTTCCTCACCGCGGCGACGCATGAGCTCGACTTCCGGCGTGCGGGTAAAGCGAACATTTTCACCGAGCGAAAAATGGATTTTCCAGGCATCATCGCTGGCAGGATTGGGGCTTCCCGTCTGGCCGCGAGGCTGCTTCGGGTCCTGAGCGTTCTCTGCACGATTTCCTGTCGATGGGGGGAAATTTTCTCTCAAATTACGCATGATACCTGAACCATAGATACTGTCGCCTGAATGAGCCCAAGTAATAAAAAATGAAGGTTAACAACCCCCTTCTGAAACACCCCAAAAGACAGAAAATTCTTGCAGCCAAATCGCGCCCGTCGCAGACAGATCGCGACGCATATCACCATCGGTTGCAGCGTAAAATTAAATAAGAACAGACCTGTAAAGCACTTTCTTATATTGTTTTATAAGAACTAAAACAATTACAGGTAGTTGTTGAAGCCTGTTAATTTTGCCATTCCGAGCAGTCCGGAAGGTGAATGCCGGTTCAAGCCGGCAGACTCACCCGTCAGTCCCGTGCCAGCGCCACGACGGGGTCGAGCCTGGAGGCGTTGCGGGCCGGAATAAAGCCGAAGCCGATGCCGATCAGGCTGGAACAGACAAGCGCAATCACGATGGATGCCGGCGAATAGATGAGGCGGAACATCGAGTTGAACTGCGCGAACAGCAGGCCGAATCCGGCGGCGATGAGGACACCGAGAACGCCGCCTATCAGGCATACCAGAATCGCCTCGATCAGGAATTGTTGCAATATATCGCTCTGGCGTGCGCCGATCGCCATGCGAACGCCGATCTCGTTGATTCTTTCCGACACGGCGACCAGCATGATGTTCATGACACCGATCCCGCCAACGAATAGCGATATGCCGGCGATGCTCGAAACGAGAAGGGCGAGCGTCGCGGTGGTAGCCTGAATCGTCTTTTGCAGGCTGTCGGTATTGAAGATCGAGAAATCCTTTTCGCCATGCCGTTTGGTCAGGAATGCCGTTATCAGCTTTTCCGCTTCCGACGGGTCCATGGTGTCGGCAACGCGCACAAGGATCATCTCCAGGGAGCGGGAGCCGGTCATGCGTGTCTGCACGGTGGTGTAAGGCACGTATACTTCGAGCCGCTGGGCGCTGCCCATGCCGCGTTCCTCGGCCTTGACCACGCCGACGATCCGTACCGGCACCTTGCTCAGAAGGATGGTCTTGCCGACGACCGACCCCGCTTCGTGAGGAAAGAGCGTCTTTCGGGCTGTTTCATCGACGACCGCCACCTGCGCCAGATCATCGACATTGCGCTGATCGAAAAACCGGCCTTCCAGCAGCTTGCTGTTGCGCGTGACGAAATAATCTGCGCCGACGCCGCTCACGGAAACGCTGACTTCCTTATCCCCGACGCGGATCGTCGAGTTGGTGGAACTGGATGGTGTTGCCGCCAGAACATAGGGCAGTTTTCCTATTTCGGCGGCATCCGCCAGATTGAGCGTGGTGATAAGCGCGGCTTTCAGGTCCCCAAATCCCTTGCCGGGACTGATATAGAGCGTATTGGTGCCAAGGTCGCTGATCTGATCGAGTATCTGTTTCTGCGACCCTTGTCCTAGCGCCACCACGCAAACAACCGATGCTGTGCCGATGATGATGCCAAGCATCGTCAGGAAAGTGCGAAGCCGATGCGCGTTCATTGACCGGAGCGCCATCGCGAATGCCTCGTTGAAGCGGTCGCGGATTCCGGCAAGCAGTCTCGGCCTGACAGGAGCCTGCTCGACCGGCACGGACGTCGCTGGCCGCTCCGTCTCGCCGCTTCTCGTATCCGAGATGATTTCACCGTCGCGAATTTCGATGATGCGCTGCGCACGGGCAGCGACCTGCCGGTCATGCGTGACAATGACGATGGTTCGCCCTTCACGGTTGAGTTCCTGAAGAATGCCGAGAACTTCTTCGCCGCTATGGCTGTCAAGCGCGCCGGTGGGCTCGTCGGCCAGGATGACGTCCGCATCGTTTATGAGCGCGCGGGCAATGGAAACGCGCTGCTGCTGTCCGCCGGACAGCTGGCTTGGGCGATGATGCGTGCGCTCACCCATGCCGAGCCGCTGCAGGATCATCTGGGCCTTCAGACGCCGTTCTTCTCTTTTCTGACCCGCATAGATCGCCGGAATCTCGACATTGCCTACCGCATCCAGCTCGCCCAAAAGATGATAACGCTGGAAGATGAAACCGAAATGCTCCCGCCGCAGTTGCGCCAGCTCATCGGCTTCAAGTTCCGATGTGGAGCGGCCAGAGATCAGATATTCGCCCTCCGAGGGCCGGTCCAGGCAACCGAGAATATTCATCAGCGTGGATTTGCCGGAACCGGATGCGCCGATAATCGCCACCATCTCGCCGCGCTCGATGGTCAGGTTCACATGGTTCAGAACCGTCGTGAAGTCGTCACCCGACGGATAATGCCGGGAAACACCCTTGAGCGAGAGCAGCGGCACATCAGCCATGTCAGATACCGGCCGGGGCAGGGGCGACGACCTGATTGTCGGTCACAACCTTGTCCCCTTCCTTCAAGCCCGAACGGATCTCGGTATTCACCTTGTCGGTAATGCCGGTTTCGACCGTCCGTTCCTCGATCTTGCCGGCGCCAGTCACCACCCGTACCGTGGCCTTGCCGGGTTCGCTCGTATCTTTGAGCGCCGTCACGGGCGCGATCAAAGCATTCTTCGCGCTTGCAAGCAGAATATGAACCTCGGTCGTCATATAGGTCCTGAGCAGCCCATCCGAATTGGGAACGGTGAAAATGCCCTTGTAATAAATCGCCGAAGCAGTTGCCGCGTTGGAGGAGGAACTTACAGCCGTCGTCGTGAAGCTCTTGTCGCTGACGATGGAATCCGGGGCTGGCTCGATCTTTTCAAGCTTTGCGTCATAACGCTTGGAATTTTGTCCCGATATGGTGAAGTAAAGCGGCATCCCCTCGCGAACCTGCGTAACGTCCGCTTCCGAAATGTCCGCTTCGACCGTCATCGCGTCGAGTTGGCCGAGAATGGCGATTGTCGGCGCGCTCTGCTGCGCATTGACCGTCTGGCCTTCCTGAACCACCGTGGCAAGGATCGTCCCGTCGACAGGCGCTGTAATGCGGGTATAGGCGAGATTGGTCTCGGCGATCTGCACATCGACCTTTGCAGCAGCAATTGCGGCTTCGCTGTTGGCGACCTGCGCTTCCTTCACCTTCACGGTGCTGACCGCCTTGTCGTAATCCGCCCGCGCGACGGCATTCTTGCCGATCATCATCTGATTTCGGGCCAGGTCCTGGCGGGCCAGTTCCAGATCGGCAAGATTCTGGGCCCGGGTGGCTTCGTTCTGGCGAAGCGACGCCTGGGCCTTGTTCAGCTCGTTCTGCTGGTTGGTCGAGTCGATCAGGGCGACAACCTCACCGGCCTTTATCTGCTGGCCGGGTTTCACCCTCAAGGACAGAATACGCCCGGTTGCCTGCGCGCCGATTGCAACCAGGTTTTTGGGCCGCAGCGTGCCGGTGGCAAGAACCGAGCTTTCAATGTCGCCGCGCTTGACCGCAGTTGTGGCAGGCAAGGGCTCCTCTTTCGTCAAGGCACGCACGACGAAATAGCCCGCGATCAGCACCGCGATGAGGACCGCCAGCCAGAGGCGCCAGCGAAAACGGCGTTTCGACTTGGTTTTCATAGAGGCCTCTTATCTGTTGCCAGCGGAGGAAGCGGCGCCGTTTTGGCGATGCGGGGACCCGTATAGCCATCGACGACTTCGGGTTTCGCAACGTCGATAACACCGTTCCAGCCGCCGCCCAGCGCTTTTTGCAGGGCAACATAATTCAGGACGAGATCGGTCCGCGCCTGGCTGAGATTGGTTTCCGCGCTGAGAAGATCGCGTTGCGCCGTCAGCACATCCACGAAGCTCTTTGTGCCTGCCCTGTATTGCTCCAGCGTCAGTTCATTGATCTTGCGGCTATTGCTGACGATTCTCTGCAATTGCGCTGCGCGTAGCCGGTTCTGGTTCAAAGAGACGCTGGCATTTTCAACTTCGCTAAGTGCTGTGAGGATGGACTTGCGATAGGCGACAAACGACTGGTCACGCGCTGCTCTCGCTGCCTCGACATCTGCGTTCAACTGACCGCCGTGAAAGATCGGAACACTGAGGCTCGGACCAAAGCTCCAGCTGATCGTCGACAGCTTTCCAAGATCGCCGAAATTGGAGCCGCCCGTATTGATGTTGCCGGCGAGCGAAACACCTGGATAGAGCAGGGCCTGTTTCTGACCGACGCTGGCGGTCGAGCTCGCATAGTCCCGTTCTGCCGCGCGGACATCCGGCCGGCTGAGCAGCAGATCGGCAGGCAAACCGGCAGTAACCTTGCGCGGTATTGTCGGTATCGACCTTGGCCGGTCGAGAATACTCGCCAGCGCGGACGAAGACCGGCCCGTCAATACGGATAGCTGATTGAGATATTGGGCGTAGCTGATCCGCAGTGCCGGAATCTGCGCTTCCGTGGATGCGGCCTGCGTCTCCGCGCTCAACAGGTCGACCTGTGATATGTTTCCGGCCTCTAGCTGGCTGCGCGTCAGCGCCACGGTCTGACGCTGTGAGGCCGCATTGCGCTGCGCAATGGCAATATCGGCCTGCGCACCGCGCAACCGAGCATAATTGGTGGCGATATCGCCGATCAGCGTGACGAGCGCCGCCCGCAATTGTTCATTCGCGGATTCAACATTGTAGTAGGCCGCCTCCACGCCGCGCTTGTTGCCGCCAAAAAGATCAAGTTCCCACGTGGTGTTAAAGCTCGTGCTGGACTGATTGGCGGCGAATGTCGCCGGGGTATCAGATCGCTTGTAGCTACCGTCGCCATCGATCTTCGGATAAAGCGCACCACCAGCCGAGGTGTAGTTGGCGCGGGCCTGCCGCACTTTCGCCTTCGCAGTCGCCACGTCCGGGCTGCCCGCAATTCCATCCGCTATGAGCTGATCCAGAACCGGGTCCTTCAGGTTCTTCCACCAGTCGCCCAGTTGCGGGGTGCGGCTGTCAGCCCTGCTGTTCCAACCGGCAGGCGTCACCACATCGGGCTTCTGGTAATCGGGACCTACAGTGACGCACGCCGCCAGCAATGGCAGGATACTTCCCAATACAGTCAGGCGAACAAGCGATATCGTCAAAAAATTGGTCCTGAAATTCCGGCGACGTCATCAAACGGTATTTCAACCGCCGAAAACGAGGCGCCCTTATACTTGAAACGACAGCACCCAGGCAGCCCAAACCCTTGGGAGTATGCCATATGCCGCGTCGAGTCGCGTTTTGGTGGCATAATGCCATTCTTCAACTCCGATCATCAGCGGATGATCGAAGTCAATTGTGGCAATGCACAGGAAATATCAGGATTGTGCGTGGAAGCCGTCAGCTTCCGCCAAGGCTAGCCCTTGTCATTTTCCAGCCAGTCGGCAAGCGAGCGGCGGCTTGCAGCACGTCCGCGCATGGGTTCAGCCATGCACATGGAGTTGAGAACGGCTTCCTGCGTGGCTTCGGCTGCTGCCCGGAAGAGCGTATCGATGCGGTTTTCGTTGAGCACGGCAATCTCGACCACATCGCGCGCTTCATCGTGATCGAATGTCACCGCCGTCGAAAAGCCGATGGCTATATCGCCGCTGCCATGGCCCCAGAATGCACCTAGGCGCGCCAGTCCCGCCCCGCAGCGGCGCGTCACGCGCTTCAATTGACGATGTTCCATCGGAACATCGGTCGCAAGCACAAGAATGACCGATCCCTTTTCCGGCTGCGCTTCGGTCTTGGGCGAGGGCCTGCGTCCATCGGGAAGAACCAGATCACCGGCACGACCGAAATTGGTCAGCGCCAGAACGCCGAGATGATGCACCTTGCCGCCCAGTTCAAACCGCCGCGAGGATGTGCCGATGCCGCCCTTGAAGCCGAAACAGCTCATGCCCGTTCCGGCGCCGACATTGCCTTCGGCCACATCGTGCCCGGCAATCCTCAAGGCTTCCTGCGCATCGGCTTCCGTAACCGCCATTGCCTGAATATCGTTGAGCGGGCCGTCATTGCATTCGAGAACCACCGGATTGACGGTTGCCGTGGTGCGCCCAATATCGGGATTGCCCGCAATCGCCTCGCGGATCAGTGCATTCGCGCAGGTTCCAACGCCAAATGTGTTGGTGAGCAGGATCGGCGTTTCCAGCGTGCCCAGTTCCTCCACCTGCACGAGACCGGTGCTTTTGCCGAACCCGTTGATGACATCGCAAGCGGCCAGCACCTTGCGGCGATACATATTTCCCTCATGCGGGATGATCGCCGTCACGCCGGTGTTGATATCGCCATTGCGCAAGGTGCGGTGCCCGACGCGCACGCCCGGTACATCGGTGATGGCGTTTTGCTCGCCCGGCTGCATGATGCCGCAAATGATGCCGTAGTCGCGTGCCTTGCCTGTCATGGTCACTGTTCTGTTGGGAGGGCAGGGTCATCACCGCTGACAGAGCCCTCAATGTTTCGTGAAGAGAGCCCACCTTGCAGACTCCACGACTGGCAACATATCGAACCAATCTTCAATGGAACAGGCTTTAAAGAACCGGCTCCGCTCCCGTGCGAGCCATGTCCATGTAGATCTCCTGCAGGCGGCGGGTGAGTGGCCCGGGCTTGCCGTCAGAGACCGCATGATCCTGAATGCCGATGATCGGCGTCACGAAGCTCGATGCGCTCGTGAGAAACGCTTCCTTGGCCGCCTTCGCCTCATCGACCGTGAACAGCCGTTCCTCGATACGAAGGTTCTGTTCTTCCGCGATCTTGATGACGGCGCGGCGCGTGCAGCCGGGCAGGATTGCGTGCGAATTTGGCCGTGTTACCAGAACGTTGTCATTGGTGATGATAAAGGCCGTCGAGGAGCCGCCTTCGGTGACGAAACCGTCTTCGACCAGCCAGACCTCGTGGAAACCCTTGGCTTTCGCCTGCTTCTTCGCCAGCACCTGCGCCAGAAGCATGACTGTCTTGATATCGCGGCGCGCCCAGCGCGTATCCGGCGCAACGTCCACGCGCACGCCGTTCTGGACCGATGGCGCATTGGCAAGGTTCTTGGCCTGCGTGAACATGACGAAGTTGGGCTTGATGTCGTCGGCATAGACGAAATCGCGTTCAGCTTCGCCGCGCGTCACCTGCATATAGACAACGCCTTCATGCAGCTTGTTGCGGACGATGAGCTCGATCTGCGCGGCGCGAATGGCGTCGAGCGAGGCAGGCAAGGGTATTCCGAGTTCCTTGACGGAGCGCTCCAAGCGGGCCAGATGAAGTTCATTGTCGACGAGACGGCCATCGATGACAGCGCTGACTTCGTAGATCCCGTCACCAAAAAGAAAGCCGCGATCGAACACCGACACCTTCGCTTCGTTCTCAGCGACGAAAGCGCCGTTCAAATAAATTACCCTGGCCAAAACACGTCCTCGGACATCTGTGTGATTGATTGAGCGCATCCCGAAAAGCGAACCGTTTTGGAACAGAATGCGCGTTTAACAAGCCCTGGCGCGACGGTAGGAAAAAACTTTGGGAGCTGCCAATGCTATGTTTTGCAATCACTATGCAGAAATTGCATAAGGGGGAGGGCAATAGGTGAGTAGGGCAGTAAGGCAGTATGTGAGGTCTCGTTCGGGCCGTTCCTCACATACTGCCCTATTGCCATACTGCCTTACTGCCCTTTGCAAGAAAGGCCACCCCATGGAACTGAAATGGCTGGAAGACTTCATCGCGCTGGCGGCAACGTCGAGCTTCTCGCGCGCGGCCGATACCCGACATGTGACGCAATCCGCGTTTTCCCGCCGCATCAAGCAGCTTGAACTCTGGCTGGGCGTGACGCTTGTCAACCGGGCGACATTTCCGGCGGAGCTTACCCGCGAGGGCCGAACCTTCCTGCCTGTCGCGCAGGATACCGTTCGCCAGTTCTACAATACGCGCAAGGCATTGCAGCCAAGCCGCGAGGTTCAAAATCCCGTCCTTACATTTTCGGCCCTCCACACGCTGACGGTCACGTTCTTCCCGCACTGGCTAAAGCAGATCGAGAATGACATCGGCGGCATCCGCTCGCTGCTCAGTCCGGATCGCGGTGGCTTCGAGGACAATATCGCGACGCTGACGGAAGGAGAGGTGCATTTCTTCCTCACCTATGCGCATAATTCGGTGCCGATCCTGATCGACCGCACGCAGTTTCCCTATATCGTGCTTGGCACGGAACGGCTGATGCCGGTCTCGCGGCCTTCTTCGACGGGTCCGGTCCTGGATCACGCCATCGCCGGTGGCGAACCCTTGCCATATCTGAGCTATGGCGATTTTTCCTTCTTCGGCGCTGCCTTGTCGCAGAAATTCGCCTCCGGCACCGCATTCAAGCGTCAGGTCGTCCACGAGAACACCATGTCGATAGGCCTCAAGGCCATGGCGCTTGCGGGCTGGGGCATGGCCTGGCTGCCCGAAAGCCTCATCTATGACGAATTGCAACGGGGCGAACTCGTGCCTGCTTCCGCCGATCCTTATTGGAATTTCACTGTCGAAATCCGCATCTATCGGCACGATGCTGCGCTTCCGGCCCATGCGGAAAGCTTCTGGGAATATTTGCAGGCAAAAGATCGGGCGATATCCGAAAAGGGCGATTGACAGCGCCCTACCGTCAGCGGTGTAAAAGGCAGTACATCTTCAGCCGGCAGCAGGGGACATAACGCGGCATGAAAGTTACCATCGAACAAACGCTCGACCAGGCAGGTACGGGCGCATTTCAACGCGGTCTTCTCGGCGTGTTCGGCCTTGTATGGGCCGCCGACGCCATGCAGGTTCTGGCCGTCGGCTTTACCGGCGCTGCCATTGCAAGGACTTTCGGGCTGACAGTACCTCAGGCGTTGCAGACCGGTACGCTGTTCTTCCTCGGCATGCTGATCGGGGCCGCCGCATTCGGCAGGCTGGCTGATAAATATGGCCGCCGCCGCGTGCTTCTCGTCACTGTAGCCTGCGATGCAGTGTTCGGCTTGCTTTCGGCATTCGCGCCAAGCTTCGGCATCCTGCTCGCGCTGCGCTTCATGACAGGTGTGGCAGTCGGCGGAACATTGCCGGTCGATTACGCGATGATGGCGGAATTCCTGCCCGCCAGAAACCGTGGCCGCTGGCTTGTCATGCTTGAAGGCTTCTGGGCAGTCGGCACGGTTATCATCGCGCTTGCTGCCTGGGCAACGAGCCTTGCAGGTGTCGAGGATGCGTGGCGCTATATCTTCATCGTCACGGCAGCCCCGGCTCTTATCGGCATCTGGCTGCGCCTCTGGGTGCCGGAATCGCCCATGCATCTTCTGAAATCGGAACGCCCGGAAGAAGCTAAATCGGTCATGAACCGGGTGCTTCGCCGGAATGGCAAGCCGGAATTGCCGCCGAAGGCGCGCCTCGAAGCACCTCTCATGGTCACGAACGAAAAACTTCTGTCCCCCAATCTGCGCCAGCGCACACTGACGACACTGGCGATCTGGTTTCTCGTTTCGGTTTCCTATTACGGCATTTTCACCTGGATACCGGCCAAGCTTGCTGGCGACGGTTTCGGCTTCGTCCGCGGTTATGGCTTTCTGGTGGTGGTTGCGCTGGCGCAGTTGCCGGGTTACGCGCTCGCCGCCTATGGCGTCGAGGCATGGGGACGCAAGAAGACGCTGATCGCCTTCCTGTTCATCAGCGCTGCCGCCTGTGCTCTCTTTACCGTCGCCAACAGTTCGGCTGTCGTCGGCGCATCCATTCTCATCATGAGCTTTGCCCTGCTTGGCACATGGGGCGCGCTCTACGCTTTCACGCCAGAACTTTACCCGACGGGATTGCGTGCAAGCGGAATGGGAGCGGCTGGCGCAATGGCTCGCCTTGGCGGCTTGCTTGCACCGTCCGCGCTGGCACTTGTCATCAGCCAGAGCTTCTATGTTGCGGTAGCACTGTTCGCGGGACTGCTGGCGCTGGCTGGCGTGATTGCCTTCTTCATCGACGTTGAGACAAGGCAGAAAGCGTTGGACTGAAGATCAGGCCCGGAGGCCAATTCGGCTATGCTGTATTCCTCAGCCACCGCTTTCGATAGGTTGCGTAGGGCCCATTGCCCGGCCTGAAAATCCTGCCGTGCTTTTCCGGAACGGTAGCGCCCGCGAGCAATCCGGCACCAAGGGAGGTGCCGGTCGATCCCGTTATGGCTTCGACAGCGCGCCCGGTAAAGTTTGCGAGGGCATCGAGATAGGTCACGTTTCCGGCAAACGGACCTTCGACGATAACCGGGCCATCGGCACCCAGCAGATGAAGACAGGTTTCCGTCATCAGCGCGGCGTAGATGCAGGCGGCAACGTAGCGTTCCCCGTCGCTGGCCGTCTCCGCATTGATCCAGCGAAGGATGGAATGCGGGTAGGGGCCGCAGCCGGGAACGGCTGAAGGCAGCGCCATGATCTGGCGCTCCAGCACCCGCGCCACAATATCAGGCAGTTCGGCGGCTGGAGGGATGGACAATCCTTCGGTCATGATGTCGAACTCGCGCCCGCCCATGTAACGCGCGGAAGGGACGGCGCGTCCATAGGCATCGACATTGGCCAGCGTATCGCGTTTCGGGTCCAGCCCGCCGAGATTGCCGCCCACGGCAAAGCTGACGACCCATGTTCCGGTGGAAACGACCGAGAACGGGCCTTCCCGATCCATCAGATGCGCAAGCAGCGACGCGTTGGAATCGTGTATGCCGCAATGAACCGGGATCGGCTTGTCCAAGCCGATTTCTTTCGCAATTTCAGGAAGTACGTTGCCGAGCGCATCGAAAGCAGAGCGCAGCGGCGGAAATTTCCCGCGAATATCCAGCCGGTCAACGAGGGCCGAGAATGTGGATTGCTTCGGCAGCCACAAATCTGTGTGGCAGCCGAGCGAGGTCACTTCCGATGCGGCAATGCCGGTCAGACGCCAGGCCCAATATTGCGGATAGGTGAATATCAAATGCGTTCGCGCAAAATCGGCGGGAAAGGCCGTCTTCAGATAGTGAAGCTGCGCACCGAGATTGAGGCCGAGCGACAAGGTCGGCGAAAACGTATCGCGAAAATCCGGCTTTATGGCCGCATAGGCGGCGCGGATTTCAGCCGGATATTCAAGTTCATAATCAAGGACCGGCAATGCCAGTGTGCCATCTTCCGCAACGAGAGCCGCTGACGCGCCGTGCGTGGTGATTGAAATCGCATCGTAGCCCGGCTCTCGCGCAAATTCCGCAAGGCTTGCCAGAAAGAAGCGCCAAAGCGCCTCAATGTCGTAATGCGGGTAGGGGCCGTCACGAAGCACTGTGTTCGGCATGCGGCTGGCGGCAATCTCTTCGCCGCTCGCGGCGTCGAACACAACGACCTTGGCGTTTGTCTTGCCTATATCCAGAATGGCAATGTGTTTCATGGCATATAAAAGACCGGCTTGAGGTCGGCGGAAACCGGCGAGTTGTCCGAATTGGTCGCCATGATGTCGGCCATATGCACCCACCATTTCTTCATCACAGGATGGTTGGGCAGGGCCGCCATGTCGTGGGTGGCCGTGCGCGTCAGCACGCCAAACAGGATATTGGTTTCTTCATCGAGATAGATGGCATAGTCCGATACGCCCGCTTCGCGCAAAAGTTCGACCAGTTCCGGCCAAATCTCGTCGTGGCGGCGGCGATATTCCGCTTCCATGCCGGGATTGAGCTTCATGCGAAATGCATAGCGTTCACGGGTCATGCCGCGCGCCTCCCCTTGAATTGGCGGATGAGGATCGGCAGCGAAATGGTGACGATGAGCAGCAGGCCGATAAAGATCGACATGACGATGCCCGGCACATTGAGAAGGCCAAGCCCGAAGGTCACAAGGCCCATCACGAAAGCCGCAATCACCACACCGACAATGGTGCCCGAACCGCCAAGGATAGACACGCCGCCCAGCACGACCATGGTGACGATTTCCAGTTCCCAGCCTTGTGCGATGGAGGGGCGCGTGGAGCCAAGGCGAGAGGTCAAGCAGACGGCGGCGATGCCGCTCATCACGCCTGTCATCAGGAAAAGCACGAATTTGGTTTTCTCAACCGGGATGCCGGAAAACCGCGCCGCAAATTCATTATTGCCGATGGCATAGACGCGGCGTCCGAAACTGGTCCAGTGCAGCAGAACGCCGAACAGCACGGCAAACAGAATGAACAGCGCGAATTCAAACGAGATCACCCAGAACACATAGCCCTGACCGAAATAGGCAAAGCTTTCCGGATAGCCGCCAAAGGCCTGATCGCCCAGCACGATATAGGAAATACCGCGGAAAAGGCTCATCGTGCCGATGGTCACGACGATGGATGGCAGCTTCAATCCGGCCACCAGCCCGCCATTGATCGCACCGCAGACAAGGCCGGTGCCGATGCCGATCACGACGAGGCCGGGTGTGCCGACGCCAGCCTGCGCAGCCGCGCCCATCGCTGTCGATGCAAGCGCGATGATTGCGGCGACCGAAAGGTCGATTTCACCGGAAATGATGAGCAGCGTCATCGCAAAGGCGATCAGCGCCTTTTCGGTGAAGTTGAACGTGGCATCCGACAGGTTCCACGTATTGAGGAAATAAGGCGAAGCGAAGGAATTGGCGATGAAAATCGCAATCGCCACGCCAAGCAGCAGCATTTCCCAGCTGGCAAAGATGCGCGAGAAGGGCGTGCCGAGGCGGTCTGGAATGTGACGGCGCTGTTCGTTATTCATGCCGCTACCTCCTCGTAAGTCTTGGCGGCTTTATCGCGCAGGATGATGCGTCCGCGCCGCTTTTCCTGCCGCGCATTGAAGATCACGGCCAGAATGATGACGGAGCCGGAGATCGCCATCTGCCAGAAGGGCGATATGTCGATCACCGGCAGGGCGTTCTTGATGACGCCGAGGAACAGCGCGCCCAGCACCGCACCGGCAACGGTGCCAATGCCGCCGAGCGTCGAGATGCCGCCGATGACGCAGGCTGCAACGCTGTCGAGTTCGAAACCGGCGGCCACATCCACATAGGCGACGGCATAGCGCGACACCCAGAGATAACCGCAAAGCCCGGCGAGCGCGCCCGAAAGCACGAAGGCGAAGAAACGTGTGCGGCCAACGTCGATGCCGGTATAGACGGCGGCGGTCGGATTGCCGCCGGAAGCATAAAGGGCGCGGCCGAAGAATGTGCGCGTCAGCAGCACATAGACAAGCGCAACGATCAGGATAGCCGTCCAGCCGAGGAGCGGCAGGCCGAGAAAAGGCGTGCGCGGCGTATTGAGGAAGGACGCCGTCATCTGATGCGCATTGACCCACGCGCCGCCGGAAAGCACGAAGGCCATGCCGCGATAGATGGTGAGCGTGCCAAGCGTGACGACAATCGCCGGAATGTTGAGCTTCCAGACCAGAATGCCGTTGATTGCGCCCAGAACCGCGCCGATGCCAATCGCAAGTACGATCAGCAGCACCAGCGGCAGGTCCGGATAGGTGGCGTTGAGCATCGCAACGGCCATGCCGGTAAAGGCGAGATTGGCGGCGACCGACAGATCGATTGACTTGGTCAGGATCACCGCCATCTGTCCAAGCGCGATGATGATCAGGATCGACGTGTCGTTGAAGATGCCTGCCAGATTGCCGACGCTGGCAAAGCCCGGCGCGCGGCTTGCAAACAGCCCCACCATAAGCGCAATGATGACGAGGAGCAGGAGTTCGCGCTGCTTGAGCAACTGTTTCATCGTCTACTCCGTATTTCCGGTGGCGGCGCGCACCAGCACTTCCGCATCGAGGCAGGCGCGTTCGAAGATACCTTCCATGAGGCCCTCGCGCATGACCATCACCCGGTCCGACATGCCGATGATTTCCGGCAGTTCCGACGAGATCATGATGATGCTGAGGCCCTCGGCGGCGAGTTCGCTGATGAAGGCATGAACCGCTGCCTTGGAGCCGATATCGATGCCCTTGGTCGGCTCGTCGAGAATGATGACCTTCGGATTGGTGGCAAGCCATTTTCCGATGACGACCTTCTGCTGGTTGCCGCCGGATAGCGTCCCGACCGGTACGGAAAGGGCGGCGGCGCGCAGGTCGAAGCGTTCGGCATATTTGCGCGCCAGCGCCAGCTCTTCCGCCATGCGCAGAAAACCATTGCGCGAGGTGCGCGCCAGCGACGGCAGCGACACATTCTGGAAGATCGGCAATTGCAGCACCGCGCCGTGGCGTCCGCGTTCTTCCGGCACATAGACGATGCCATGCGCCACCGCATCGCCGGGGCGGCGGATGCTGATCTCACGATCTTCCAGCACGACACGGCCACGAGATGGCTTGGTGATTCCGAACAGCGATTGTGCAAATTCCGAGCGCCCGGCGCCGACAAGGCCGTAAACGCCGAGGATTTCGCCCTTGTGCAGCTCAAAGGAAATGTCGCGAAACTCGGTCGGGTGCGAATAGTTCTCAACCTTCAGCACCGGCTTGCCGATGGCCACATCCTGCTTTGGGAATGCCTGATCGACGGAGCGTCCGACCATCATGCGCACGATGTCGTTCTGCCGCGTATCGGCAAGCGTGCCGTGGCCGACGGCGTGCCCGTCGCGGAAAACCGCATAATTATCGGCGATTTCATAGACTTCATCGAACTTGTGGCTGATGAACAGGATGGCTTTGCCCTGCGCCTTCAACCGCGCCACGATGCGAAACAGGTCGTCCACTTCCTTCCGCGACAGGGCTGCGGTCGGCTCATCCATGATGACGATGCGGGAATCCACCGAAAGCGCGCGGGCAATGGCGACCAGATGGCGCTGGGCGATGGACAGTTCCTTCAGCTTGATGCGCGCATCGACCGTCGTTTCCAGCGAGGACAGCAAGGCCTGCGAACGGGCATAGACAGCCTTCCAGTTGACGAAGCCGAACTTGGTGCGCGGCGCATGGCCGAGATAGATGTTTTCGCCCACCGACAATTCGTCGAAGAGCACGGTTTCCTGATGAATGGCCGTGACGCCGTGATCGGTCGCATCCTGTGCGGTCGCCAGATGCACCGGCTTGCCGTCGATGAGGATTTCGCCTTCATCGGGCTGGTAAATGCCGGTCAGAATTTTCACGAGCGTGGATTTGCCTGCGCCGTTCTCACCGATCAGCGCCGTCACCTTGCCGGGATAAAGCGCGATGTTGACGTCATCGAGCGCACGCACACCCGGAAACGTCTTGGCAATGCCGCGCATTTCCAGAATGGGCTGATCCGTGGCGGCAAGCGCCGTCTGCTCACCGCTGGAAGCACCGCTTGAGAGAAAAGCTGCATTCATTGCAGACACCTGAAATCGATTCCGGAGAATGGCAGGCGGCATCCGTTCAGCGAATGCCGCCTCTTTTCAAGAATGCGCATCCTTTCGGGATGCGCTTTTCCGATCAGAAGACCTTGGAGAACTCGTCGATATTCGACGCGTCATAGACGAACGGGTCGCTCATCGCGGCTTCGCCATTGTCCCCGATCTTGATCTTGCCCATGCGTCCGGCTTCGATTTCCGAGCCCGGCTTGCCATCGGCATCACCCTTCACGAGGTGATAGGCAATCTGGGTCGCGGAATAGCCGAGATCGATCGGATTCCAGATGGCGAATTCCTTGGTCGCACCCGACTTGATGGCGCCAGCCATTTCAGACGGAAGGCCGAGGCCCGTCACATAGACCTCGCCGATCTTGCCGGCATCCTTCACGGCCTGCGAAGCGGCCAGAACGCCAACTGTGGTCGGCGCAACGATCACTTTCACATTCGGGTTCGACTTCAGGAGACCCTGTGCCTCACGATAGCTCTTGTCGGCAAGGTCGTCGCCATAGACGGTCGTGATCAGATTGAGGCCGGGGAAGTCCTTCAGCTGATTCTTCATCTCGCCGATCCAGATATTCTGGTTGGTCGAGGTGGTGGTGGCCGACAGGATCGCGAAATCACCCTTGCCATCCGGCAGATGATCGGCGGCAAGCTTGAGGCACATCTTGCCGATCAGCTCGTTCGATGACGGATTGAGGTGGACTATACGGCCTTCAGGCGCGACGCCCGAATCCCACGAGATGACCTTGATGCCGCGCTGTGCGGCTTTCTTCAGGGCAGGGACGACCGCATCCGGGTCGTTGGCCGAAATGGCGATGGCGTCCACGCCTTGCGCGATCAGCGAATTGATGACCTCGATCTGGCCTTCCGCCGTCGTTGTGGTCGGGCCGGTATAGATGACCTCGACGCCGCCCAGTTCCTTGGCGGCTTCCTGCGCACCCTTGTTGGCGGCTTCAAAGAAGCCGTTGCCAAGTGACTTCGCGACAAGCGCGATCTTCATGTCGGCGGCCTGCGCTTGGGCAGCCATGACGGCGACAGCCAGCGCAGTGCCGAGTGCCAGTTTCTTGAAAAGTTTCATGTCTCGTTCCTCCCAGTATAAAGACATATGTTTTGCTTCATTCCAGCTCAGGCAACCTCGGCGGAATCCCCCTGTTCGCCACCCTTGCCGGCATTTGCGGAAGCCTGCGCCACGATGAGCCGGATACCCGCATTTTCCACCATGCGCCGCGCCTCATCGGAAATGCCGTCATCGGTGATCAGCGTGCTGACGCGGTCGAGCGAGCAAAGGATAAGACTGGAACGGCGTGTGAATTTCGTTGAATCGACCATCAGGACGAGCTCGTCCGCCTGGCCCATAAGCTTCTGTTCGCTCTGGATGATCAGCGCATCGGACTCCATCACTCCGAGCGGACTGATCCCCTGACAGCCCATGAACATGCGCCGTCCGTAGAAATTGCGGATGACGTCATTGTCGAAAGGCGAGAGGATCAGGCTCTGGTCGCGATAGATCGCGCCGCCAGGCACAATCACCGTGCTCTTCGACTGCCGCAACAGATGTTCGGCAATGGCGAAGGAATTGGTCAGCACCTGCAAGCGGCGCGCGGCAAGATAATGCACCATCTGGAAAGTCGTGGAGCCGCCATTGATGATGATGCTGTCGCCTTCATCGCAAAGCGCCACGGCTTCGCGGGCGATGGCGCGCTTGCGATCCGCATTTTCCGATTCCGAAACCTTGAACGGGCGGCCCGTCAGGCTGGCGAACTGCGGCGGATGAATGGCCTCGGCCCCGCCGCGCACGCGCTTGATACGGCCCTGCATATGGAGCGACGCAATATCCCGGCGAAGGGTCGCTTCCGACGCTTCCGTCAGTTCCACCAGATCCTGAATGGTGATCACCGGCTTTTCCTGAACAGCGCTCAGGATGATGCGGTGGCGCTCTCTTTCGTGCATGGCTCCTCCTTTTCTTTGTATCGGGCATAAAGCCTGCGCATGTCAATCATAAACAATCACAACAGCGCACAATAATCACTTTAATGATTGAAGATGATTGTTTGTGATTGACAGCAATTCGTTTGATACGTCATATCTCCCGCTAACATGATCGCTGGCGCATCGGACGGGCATATGGCGCGGACGTGCGACTAGCGATCCACCATAACAGCATTGGGAGGATGACATGGTGGCCCAGAGCAGGCTTCTCGAAAACCGGTGGGACGACGCCAGGGCGGCAGCGATGGATGAGCCGGGCAAGTTGCTCTACCGCTCCAATCTGCTCGGTTCAGACAAGCGCATCACCAATTACGGCGGCGGCAACACCTCCGCGAAGGTCGAAGAAATCGATCCGCTCACCGGCGAGAAGGTGCAGGTTCTCTGGGTCAAAGGTTCGGGCGGTGATGTCGGCACCATCAAGCTGGACGGTTTCGCCACGCTCTATCAGGACAAGCTCAACGCCTTGAAAGGCATCTATAAAGGCGTCGAGGACGAGGACCGTATGGTTGGCTTCCTGCCGCACTGCACGTTCAACCTCAATCCGCGCGCCGCATCGATCGATACGCCGCTGCACGGTTTTGTCGCTTTCAAGCATGTGGACCACATGCATCCGGATGCAATCATCGCGATTGCCGCCTCCAAAAATTCCCGCGAATTGACGTCCGAGATTTTCGGCGAAGAAATCGGTTGGCTGCCATGGCGCCGTCCCGGTTTCCAGCTCGGTCTCGACCTTGAAGCCTTCGTAAAGGCCAATCCAAACGCAAAGGGGGTTGTCCTTGAAAGTCATGGGCTTTTCACTTGGGCCGACGATGCCAGGACTTGCTACGAAACCACGCTCGCCATCATCAACAAGGCCATTGAATGGCTGGACCGGAAGACGGCAGGCAAGCCAGCTTTCGGCGGCGCTGTCGCTCAAAGCCTCTCTGCCACGGAACGACGCGCCATTGCAGCGCGGCTGATGCCGGAAATTCGCGGGCTGATCGGCAAGGATGAACGCAAGCTCGGTCATTTCGACGATCAGGATGCGGTGCTGGAATTCGTGAACTCTAAGGAATTTCGCCCGCTCGCAGCACTCGGCACTTCCTGCCCGGATCACTTCCTGCGCACCAAGATCCGTCCTCTGGTCGTCAATTTTGATCCGGCCAAGCCGGATGTGGACGCCGTGGTTGCCGGACTTGAGGGCGCGCTGGAAGCATACCGCGCCGATTACAAGCGCTATTACGAAGCGTGCAGGCACGACAATTCGCCGAAAATGCGCGACCCCAATCCGGTGATTTTCCTGATCCCCGGTGTCGGTATGCTGTCCTTCGCCCGCGACAAGGCCACTGCACGCATTGCCGGTGAGTTTTATGTCAATGCGATCAATGTGATGCGCGGTGCATCCGGCGTATCGGAATATCAGGGCCTGCCGGAACAGGAAGCCTTCGATATCGAATATTGGCTGCTTGAAGAAGCAAAGCTGCAACGTATGCCGAAGCCAAAGAGCCTCGCTGGGCGCATTGCATTCATCACCGGCGGCGCTGGCGGTATCGGTTTTGCGACCGCCGAAAGACTGGCAGGCGAGGGCGCTTGCGTGGTTCTGGCCGATATTGATGCAGGATCGCTCAAAACCGCTCACGAAAACCTCGTAAAGCGGTTCGGTGCCGATCAGGTGCGCAGCGTCGAGCTGAATGTCACCGACGAACAGGGCGTCGCAAACGCATTCACGGAGGCCAGCGTCGAGCTTGGAGGCATCGACATTCTGGTTTCCAATGCCGGCATTGCATCATCCGCGCCGGTGGAAACCACCGAACTCTCCATGTGGAACCGCAATATCGACATTCTGGCGACCGGTTACTTCCTCGTTTCACGGGAGGCGTTCCGCCTGTTCCGCCGCCAGAAGATCGGCGGCAATGTGGTGTTCGTCGCATCCAAGAACGGTCTTGCGGCGTCACCCAATGCTTCGGCCTATTGTGCGGCAAAGGCCGCGGAAATTCATCTGGCGCGCTGTCTGGCGCTGGAAGGCGCAGATGCGGGTATCCGCGTCAATGTCGTCAACCCGGATGCGGTTCTGCGCGGCTCCAAGATATGGGATGGTGAATGGCGAGAACAGCGCGCAGCATCTTCGAAAATCGACGTTTCCGAGCTTGAAGAACATTATCGCAAGCGCTCCATGCTGAAGCTGAATGTCTTCCCGGAAGACATTGCGGAAGCCATCTACTTCCTTGCAAGCGACGCTTCGGCCAAGTCGACCGGCAACATCATCAATGTCGATGCCGGAAACCAGCAGAGTTTTCCGCGCTGATCCGGAAAAGGCGCTCCAGCCCTTGCTTTCGCGCCTTTTGTCCATGAAATTCGGGACATTCTGGGAGGAACCATGTCCGAGCAACGCATTGCGGCAGATTTTATCGCCGAGCATAATTCCGGTTTTGAAGATGCCTTGAAGAGCGACTATCAGGCGCTTGGGGAGCAGCTTTTGCGCCGAGGCATCGAGATCGACAAGATTACCGACAAGGTGGCCAGCTATTTCGTTGCCGTGCCTTCATGGGGTACGGGCACGGGCGGCACCCGCTTCGGGCGCTTTCCGGGCAGGGGCGAACCGCGTGGCATTTTCGACAAGCTCGACGATTGCGCCGTCATCAACGAGCTTTGCCGTGCAACGCCGAATGTTTCGCTGCATATTCCGTGGGACAAGGCCGATCCGAAGAAACTGAAAGCCCATGCGCAAGCGCTCGGCCTCGGCTTCGACGCCATGAATTCCAACACATTTGCCGATGGCGCGGACCAGAAGCTCTCCTACAAATTCGGATCGCTCACCCATGTCGATCCGGCGGTGCGGGAGCAGGCGATTGAGCACAATATCGAGTGCATCGAAATCGGAAAAGCCATAGGTTCCAAGGCTTTGACCGTATGGCTGAGCGACGGCTCCAACTTTCCCGGCCAGCAGAATTTCACGCGCGCCTTCGAGCGTTATCTCAATTCCATGGGCGAAATCTACAAGTCGCTCCCCGACGATTGGCGGCTGTTCTCCGAGCATAAGATGTACGAACCGGCCTTCTATTCGACGGTGGTTCAGGACTGGGGCACCAATTACCTTATTGCCTCGACGCTTGGGCCGAAAGCTCAATGTCTGGTCGATCTTGGTCACCATGCGCCGAACACCAATATCGAAATGATCGTCGCGCGGCTGATCCAGTTCGGAAAACTCGGCGGTTTCCATTTCAACGACAGTAAATATGGAGATGATGATCTCGACGCCGGGTCGATCGATCCCTATCGATTGTTCCTTGTTTTCAATGAGTTGGTGGATGCTGACTATCGCGGTGTGGCGGACTTTCGCCCCGCCCATATGATTGACCAGTCGCATAATGTAACCGATCCGCTGGAAAGCCTGATCTCATCCGCAAATGAAATCCGCCGCGCCTATGCGCAGGCGCTATTGGTGGATCGCGAGGCGCTGGAAACCTACCAGCAGGAAAACGATGCGCTGATGGCTTCCGATACGCTGAAACGGGCCTATCGGACAGACGTCGAACCGATCCTGGCGGAAGCGCGCCGCCGCACCGGTGGGGCAATCGAACCGATTGCCTCGTACAGGGCAAGCGGCTACCGCGACAAGGTTGCGAAGGAGCGTCCAGAGAGCAAAAGCGACGGCGGCGCATTCAATTAAAAGTAGCCAAAATGCTTCACATCACAAAATAGCCGCAAAAACGACGGGCGCTCGACACATTTGGAAGGCGTTTTGTGCAGCTTTTCCCCTCAAAAAATCGCGTTTGGCGCTTGTCAGCGCGATTTTCTGAACGTCAGATTGAAGCGAAACGGGCCCAGTTTTTCATGCTCGCCGCGCTTCAACGCGAGTATGCCATGATAGAAGAGGCGGGACGGTCCGCCCCACACAACCACGTCGCCATGATGCAGGATATATTTCGCAATCGGGTCGGTTCGCTTCAATCCACCGAACTGGAAAGTCGCGGGCAAACCGAGCGACACGGAAACAATCGGATTGCTGAAATCCTGTTCGTCCTTGTCCTGATGCAATGACAGTTTCGCACCCGGTTCATACCGATTGATGAGACAGGCATCCGGCTCGAAATCAGGATAGCCGGCTTCACGGGCGGCAGTTTGGGCAAGCGCGCGAAAAGCATCCGGCATTGCAGGCCAGGGCAGGTCGGTTTCGGGATCGTCGGTGCTGTAACGATAGCCGCTTCGGTCCGTAACCCAGCCGAAACTGCCGCAATTCGTCATCGCAACAGACATGCGATAACCGCCGGGGGTCGTCATATGCCGGAAAGGTGCGGCGGCTGAAACATCGGCCCCAGCCTTCAGAACAGCATCTTCATCCGGAAGCGCAAAGCCGCGCAGAAGCACGGCTCCCGGCGCAAGAGTTTCACGCGGTTCAATCTGGTCGAAAAGGTCTCTCATAACGTCTTTTTAGCACAAGATCAGGCGATGGCCTCCCGAAAGCTGCTTTCAAACTGAAGCAGCCCCGAAGCCGTGGAAATTCCGGGCGAATCAGGCCCGATAGCCGCTCATTTTCTGCTTTTCCCCGGAGCTTCCCGGATGCCGCGCTTTGCCTACGAGGTATCTTCGAATGAGAACTGCGCGACTGCAATTCCGTTTTGTCCATATATGTATAGACAACATATAAAAAAGATGGTCCTATGCTGGGGAGACCACAAAAAATTGCTAAACATTCGACCCGGAACAAGTAGAAGTTCGGGCGACAGGATTGTTTTGCAAAGGTCGCAGGGGAACATGATGCAGGTTTTATCGCTTTTCGACCTCAGCGGGCGTAAAGCGCTGGTCACCGGTGCGAGCCGGGGACTGGGACAGGCCATCGCCGAAGCGCTCGCCTCGGCTGGTGCCGACGTCGCCATTACAGCGCGCAAGTCCGACGACCTTTCCGAAACGGCATCCCGTATCGCCGCCCATGGCCGCGCCTCTGCAAGTCTTTCACTCGATGTGCGCGATGTTTCGGCCTGTGGCGCCGTCGTCGAGCAGGCGACGGAAGCGCTCGACGGGCTCGATATTCTCGTCAACAATGCTGGCTATGAGGAAATCCGCCCGTCGCTCGATGTGGACGAGGCGCTCTGGGATCGCATCGTATCGACCAATCTCAAGGGCGCGTTCTTCTGCGCGCAGGCCGCTGCCCGCCACATGACGGAAAGCGGGAAGGGCGGTTCGATCATCAATCTCTGCTCGCTGACCTCCTATGTCGGCGTGCCGACCGCCGCGCCTTACGGTTCCTCCAAATCCGGCCTCATGGGCATGACCCATGCTCTGGCGACCGAATGGGCGCCTTCCAGCATTCGCGTCAACGGCATTGCGCCGGGCTATTTCCGCACTGCCATGACGGATGTGTTTTACGAAAACGACGACTGGCAGAAGGCGATGCTTGCCAAAATTCCGCAAGGGCGGTTCGGCAAAATGGAAGATGTGGCCGGTGCTGTTGTGTTTCTTGCAAGTGCCGCATCGTCCTATGTCACGGGACAGGTAATCCCCGTCGATGGGGGATACCTCGCCTCTATCTGATGTTCTAAAGAAGAATATCAGCAGATTGCGGAACAGGATTGAAATTACTTCGAAAGCACATGCCCGTGCTTTCACTGAAATGGGAAATAGCGATGAGTACAACCGAAACCGCAACTGGCCGTAAAGTCGCGAGCGGACCGGCTGCCGTATCGGTCAACGATGTCAGCATGATCTACAACGGCTTCCACGCGGTGCGTGCGGCATCTTTCGATCTCGCCAAGGGCCGTTTTCTGACCATCCTTGGGCCGTCAGGTTCGGGCAAGACGACGCTTCTTCGTCTTATCGCCGGCTTCCAGAAACCCAGCATCGGCGAAATTTTCATCAATGGCGAAGCCGTCAGCGCCGTGCCGCCGCACAAGCGCTCCATCGGCATGGTTTTCCAGAAGCTAGCGCTTTTTCCGCATATGACGGCGGCTGAAAACGTTGCCTTTCCCCTGAAAATGCGCCGCTTCGATGCGCGTTCTATTCCCCAGCGGGTGGAACGTTATCTCGACCTCGTTCGCCTCAATGGCCTTGGCGGACGGCGCGTGCACGAGCTTTCCGGCGGCCAGCAGCAGCGCATCGCCATCGCGCGCGCTCTGGTTTTTGAACCGGACCTGCTTTTGCTCGATGAACCCCTTGCAGCGCTCGACCGCAAGCTGCGCGAGGAGATGCAGCTTGAATTCCGCCGCATCCAGCGGGAACTTGGCGTCACGACAATCAACGTCACCCACGACCAGCGCGAGGCGCTCGTCGTCTCCGACGAAATCATCGTGATGGATGGCGGTGAGATCCAGCAAATGGCGCAGCCGTCCGAAACCTATCGCAACCCGTCCAATGCCTTTGTCGCGAACTTCATCGGCGTCACCAATTTCATTTCCGGCAAGGCATCGTCGCTTGATGGCAATCTCGTGCAGGTCGATGCGGGAACGGCTCTTGTGGGCATGGCAGGCGAAGGGCGCGGAGGCGTTGCGCCCGGCGCAAATGTCTCCTGCGCAATCCGTGCCGAACAAATCCGCATTGGCGGCAGCGCCGCAACACATGCAGCACTCGATACCGTGCTTGAAGGCATTGTTACCGATGCGATCTTTGAAGGCGAACGCATCGTCTATGAATTGCGGGTTCCCGCCCTGGGAGACGTGTTGATGCGGGTCTTTGATCACGATCCCATCGGCCACAGCCAGTTCGCGGAAGGTGAAACCGTGCATCTTGGCTGGAACGCCCGCGATCTCATCGTCTTTGCCGCATGACTGAAACATTACGGGGAAACTCCACAGGAGAAACAAAATGAGCAATCTGAAGAAGCCTTTTCTCATCCTCGACCGCCGCCGCTTCCTGCAAAGCGCGGGCGCTTTGGCCGCAGCAGCAGGCACGACCTCGCTCGGCCTGTCGCGCGCCTTTGCCGAAGAACCGGCAAAGCCGAAGGAACTGATCGTGCGCGCCTGGGGCGGCAGCTGGGTGGACGCGCTGAAAGCCGGTGTGTCCGATCCGTTTACCGCCAAGACCGGCATTTCCATCCGTCACGACCTGACGGAAGACAATGAAATCCAGCCGAAACTCTGGGCCGCGGTCGCGCAGAAGCGGGTGCCGCCGATCCACGTCAACTGGGATACGACCACCAATGCGACCAAATCGGCATTGCGCGGCGTGACGGAAGACCTGTCGGACCTGTCAAACCTCAAGAACACCACCGATCTTGCCAAGCCGGTTGGTCTCGACGGCTATCCGATCGTCAACACCTACGGCTATGTCTATGTGCTGGCCTATCGTCCGGAAGCCTTCCCGGACGGCCCGCCGAAGTCGTGGCACGCTCTGCTCGATCCGAAGTTCAAGGGCCGCATCGCGCTTTACAACGATGGCATCGGCTTCCACTTCCCGGCGCAGGTTGCCGGTGGCGGCAAGCTGGAAGACATTCCGGGCAATATGCAGCCTGCATGGGATTTCATCGCCAAGGTGAAGCAGCAGCAGCCGCTTCTCGGCGAAGACCCGGATTTCACCACCTGGTTCCAGAAGGGCGAAATCGATCTCGCCTGCACCATTTCCACCAATGCGCGCGAAGCCCAGAAGAACGGCGTCAAGATTGACTGGACCGTTCCGGAAGAGGGCGCGAAGTTCGACACGGACGGTCTGTGGATTCCAAAGGGCCTGCCGGAAAACGAACTTTACTGGGCCAAGGAATATATCAACTTCGCGCTCACCAAGGATGCGCAGCAGGTCTGGCTCGACGGCCTTGGCCTGCCGGGCGTCGTGCCGGGCCTGACCCCGCCCGCCGATCTGGTGAACGATCCGGCCTATCCGACCAAGGAGGAAGACTTCAAACACCTCATCCGCATTTCGGCAAAGGTGCAGGTGGAGAACGAGAGCGAATGGTTCTCGAAGTTCAAGGCCATCATGCAGGGCTGATCCGGCCATTATTGCAGGAGCTGCCTTCAGATTTGGCTTCTGGGGCTGCTCCCAATCAGATATTCAGGAATTAAAACATGCGAGCGGCACGCACTGCCTATCCGGTTGTCTGGCGCATCATGGATGCGCTGGAAGCAATCGCAGCCTTTCTGTGGCCCGCGCGGTTCAATCGCGCCGTGCCTTACCTGATGCTGCTTCCGGCGATTGTTCTGGTGGGTCTGCTGGTGCTGGGCCTCGTCCAGATCGCGGATACCAGCCTGCGCACGCTCGACACCTCGACATTCCTGATGTCCGACTATTACACGCTCGCCAACTACAAGCGCGCGCTGACGGAAAGCCTCTTTGCAACCGTGGCATGGCGCAGCCTGTTCGGCTCGCTCGTCGTGACCGCATTCACGCTTCTTCTGGCATTTCCCTATGCCTATCTCATGGTGCGTACGCCGTCGGCTGCATTGCGCAAATTCCTTTTGATCGCGCTGTTCCTGCCCTTCTTCATCGGTCAGGTGGTGCGCGCCTATGGCTGGCTCATCATCCTTGGCAATCAGGGCATGGTCAACGAGGCGCTTGGCTTTGTCGGCATCGCACCGATGCGGCTCCTCTATAACTATCCGGCGGTTCTGTTCGGTCTCATCCAGTATATGCTGCCATTCGCGGTGCTGATGCTCGCACCGGCGCTCACCGCCATTCCGGAAGAAATGGAAGCGGCTGCAAGTTCGCTCGGTGCAAACTGGATGCGGACTTTCGCCCATGTCGTTCTGCCCATGGCGCGTCCGGGCCTGATCGGCGCTGGCCTGGTGGTCATGACACTGTCGCTCACCGATTTTGCCGTACCGGCAATCCTGGGCGGCGGTTCGCAGGATTTCATCGCCAATGCGATCTATGACCAGTTTTTCCGCACATCCGATCAGGGGCTGGGCGCGACGCTGGCGCTGCTTCTCGTTGGCGTCGGTTCCATCCTTGTCGGGATCGTGTTCACGCTGTTCGGTGCAGGCACGCTTGCCATGGGGAGGGCGCGCAAATGACCTCGCCGCTGTCGAAATCCATCGTCATATGGACGTTTGTTATCGCCGTTCTGGTGCTGCTTTCCGCGCCGACCATCGTCGTGCTTGGCGCGTCGTTCACATCCGGCAACATGATTACTTTCCCGCCGGAAGGGTTTTCGCTCAAATGGTATCAGAAGATCGCCGGAACGAGCGACCTTTGGGATGCATTCCTGCGCTCGCTCTATGTCTCCTTCATCTGCACCATTGTCGCCATTCCGGTTGGAACGCTGGCGGGCATAGCGCTCGCGAAATATGCGGTGCGGTTTGAAAAGACGATCCAGATTTACCTGTTGCTGCCCTTCACCATTCCGCTGATCGGCTCAGGCATCGGCCTCATGCTGATCTTCGGTCAGGCGGGCATACTGGGCCAGCTCTGGCCGGTGGGGATTGCCGCCTGCGTCATCAATCTGCCCTTCATGATCTGGGCCGTGACGGCCAGTGCCGCCAATCTCGATGCCGATCTCGAACTTGCCGCCGCCAATTGCGGGGCAGGGCCGATCTCGACCTTCTTCTTCGTCACGCTGCCGGTCGTCGTGCCGGGCGTGATCAGCGGGTCGCTTCTGATGTTCATTCTGGCGCTGAACGAGTTTCTGGTGAGCCTGCTTCTGGTCGATGCGCGCATCGTGACGCTGCCGGTGCAGATCTACAATTCGATCCGCTCCATCATCACGCCAGACCTTGCGGCCATCTCCGTCGTCTTCATCGCCTGTGCCGCCGCCGCCATCTTCCTGCTCGACCGGCTGGTCGGGCTCGACATCTTCCTCAAATCGAAATGACCGGTTGCGCCCCCGCCGCAACCAGCAAGGAGCCGATCATGTCCGATGTTTCTTTTCACGAACTGGCAAAGCTGAGCGATGCAGAACGTGCCGAACTTCTCAAGCGCTCGGAAACCGACCTGTCAGGCTTTATCGAAAAGGTGAAGCCGATCATCGAAGCCGTTCGCACCGAAGGCGATGCGGCGCTTGTCCGCTTTGCGCGCGATCTCGACAAGGCCGAGGTTGACCCGGCAAACATCAAGGCGACGGAAGCCGAGTTCGATGCCGCCTTCGACAAGGTGGAAAAGGACGTGATCGAGGCCATCCAGTTCGGCATCGACAATATCCGCCACTTCCATGAGGAGCAGAAGCCAGAGGCCATGTGGCTGAAGGAAATGCGTCCCGGCGCCTTTGCGGGCGACCGTTTCACGCCGATCCGTTCGGTGGCGCTTTACATCCCACGCGGCAAGGGGGCGTTTCCTTCCGTCACCATGATGACCGCGGTTCCAGCCGTGGTTGCCGGCGTGCCTGATCTTGCCATCGTCACCCCGCCGACGCCGGATGGTTCCGTCGATGCCGCAACGCTCGTTGCAGCGCGGCTTGCCGGTGTGGAAACCGTCTACAAGGTCGGCGGCGCGCAGGCGGTCGCGGCCGTCGCCTATGGCACGGAAACGGTAAAACCGGCGCTCAAGATCGTTGGTCCGGGCAGCCCGTGGGTGGTTGCGGCAAAGCGGCTCCTTGGCGGCGTCATCGATCCCGGCCTGCCTGCCGGACCTTCCGAAGCTGTCATTTTCGCCGACGATACGGTGAAGGGCGGGCTTGCCGCGCTCGACCTGTTGATCGAGGCGGAACATGGCCCGGATTCATCCGCATGGCTCGTCACGCATAGCCGCCGCGTGGCGGAAGAAGCGCTTGCCGCATTGCCGGATCACTGGGCGCGCATGACCGAGCAGCGCGTCGGCTTCTCCAGGACCGTGCTCACCGGCAAATATGGCGGCATCGTCCTGACGCCTTCCGTGGAAGAGAGCTATCGCTTCATCAACGACTATGCGCCGGAGCATCTGGAGCTTCTTTCGACCGATCCGTTCGCGCATCTCGGCCACATCACCGAAGCCGCCGAAATCCTGATGGGACCGCATACGCCGGTCGTCATCGGCAATTTCGGCCTCGGTCCGAACGCCGTGCTTCCGACCAGCCGCTGGGCGCGCACCTATGGTCCGCTTTCGGTGACGGATTTCGTCAAGCGTTCGTCCATCGGTTATGTGACGGCGTCCGCCTATCCGGAATTTGCAAAGCACGCCCGCACGCTGGCGCGTTATGAGGGCTTCTCATCGCACGAGAACGCCGTGTCGGAAATCCGCAAGGATTACCTCTAGAAAGAGCCGGGGAGGCTGACAATGAAGGCTGTGCGGCTCTATGCGGCGAAGGATTTGCGGGTCGAGACAATCGACCCGCCTGCGACGCTTGAGCCGGGCTGGGTCCGGCTCAAAGTGTCGGCTGCGGGCATCTGCGGCTCTGACCTGCATAATTTCATGACCGGTCAGTGGATCAGCCGCTCGCCCTCTGTCGCAGGCCACGAATTTGCGGGCGTCGTGACCGAAACCGGCGCTGGCGTGATCGGTTTCAAACCGGGCGATACGGTCATCGCCGATTCCCGCTACTGGTGCGGCGAATGCCCGTCCTGCAAGAGCGGCAGGCAGAATGTGTGCGAAACGCTCGGTTTCATCGGTGAAGTCTGCGATGGCGGTTTTGCCGAGGAGACGGCGCTTCCCGCACGGCTTCTCGTTCATTACGATCAGGCCATCAACCCCGTGGTCGCCGCCATGGGCGAGCCGCTTTCGGTGGCGCTGCACGCCATCCGCAAGCAGCGCGTTCCATCCGGCGAAGCCGTTCTCGTTGTGGGCTGCGGGCCGATCGGCGGGCTTGCGGCGCTGCTGCTCTCCCGCCTGCATGACGGTCCGGTGCTGGTCTGCGACCGCAACGACCAGCGCACCAAACTCGTTTCAACTGTCACCGGCGCAATCAAGGTGCCCCTCGACAAGACGGCTATCGAAGCTGCACTCGACGGCCAGCCAATCCGTTATGCCATCGATGCCACCGGCAATATCAATGTTCTCAAGGCTACGCTCGACGTGCTTTCGGGCGGCGGTTCGCTGGCACTGGTGGGTATTTCCCATGGCAGGATCGAGCTTGATCCGAACATTCTGGTCGAGGGGGAATTCAGCCTGATCGGCTGTCACGCCTATCAGGATGAATTGCCGGAAATCGCAAAGCTGCTACCCGATCTTGAGGCGCAGCTGCTGCGGCTTGTCGACCGGGAAATTTCGCTTGACGAAGTACCGGACGCCTATGCCCGGCTGATAGCCGGCGAGGCGAACGGCCTCAAAACGATTATCCGTCCGGGAATGTGACGGCGCCCGCTACAAGCCTGAAATAACTGGATAATCAAGCCCACTCCATAGCCATCACATTTATCTGATCCGGTGTTTTTCACGGGCTGTGTTGACATTCGCCGCTTCTCGTAACATCAATTGTTACATGAAAAGAGACAGCAAACTATCGGGCGTCCTGCACGTCCTTCTCCACATGGCGGAACATAAAGGGCCGGTCACGTCGGAGGTTCTTGCCAGAGCCATGACCACCAATCCCGTCGTCGTCAGGCGCGTGATGGGTGGCCTGCGCGAGCAAGGCTATGTCCGCTCGGAAAAGGGACATGGCGGCGGCTGGGAGATCGCCTGCGATCTCAACAAGGTGACGCTGCGCGACATTTACGAGGCCATCGGGGAACCGACACTTCTGGCCATGGGCAACCGAACGGAAATGCCGGGCTGCCTAGTGGAGCAGGCGGTCAACGCTTCGCTCGACAAGGCATTCTTAGACGCCGAAAAACTGCTTCTGGAACGTTTTGGCGAGGTCACGCTCGCCATGCTGAGCGCGGATTTTCATCAACGCGCGCTGGAGCGCGGCGTAACATTCGATCTGGAGAGCAATCATGCGTCATGATGCAATCATTATCGGCGGCAGCTTCGCCGGCCTGTCGGCTGCAACCTATCTGGCGCGCGGCAGACGATCCGTCCGTGTGATCGACGCCGGAAAGCCGCGCAATCGTTTTGCTGAACATTCGCATGGCTTTCTTGCGCAGGACGGCAGCAACCCGGTCGCCATGCTGGAAACCGCGAAAGCGCAGGTCGAAGCCTATCCGACCGTGACCTTCACACAAGGGAAAGCCGTTTCCGGCAGCGGCGAAATCGACAATTTTACGGTCGAACTCGATAGCGGCGAGATCGTCGAGGGGCGGCGTTTGATTCTCGCTTTCGGCATATCGGACGAGCTTCCCGACATTCCGGGCCTCGCGGAGCGATGGGGCAATACTGTCATTCATTGTCCCTATTGCCACGGCTATGAATTCAGCGACCGCCAGCTCGGCGTTCTCAATCTGTCACCAATGTCGGTGCATCAGGCCATGCTGATTTCCGAATGGGGACCGACGACCTTTTTCATCGATAATGGACTGGAGCCGGACGCAGAGGCATTCGCAGAACTGGAACGGCGGGGCGTGAAGATTGAACGCAGCCCGGTCCGCGCGCTGCGCGGCGAGGGGAGCGATCTTTCGCAGGTCGAGCTTGAAGACGGGCGACTGGTGCCGGTCGATGCGCTCTACATCGGCCCCCGCAATCGCCTGAACAGCGATATTGCCGACACGTTCGGCTGCGCGCTGGACGAACTGCCGCTCGGCAGGACGATACAGACAGACGGGCTGAAGACGACGACGGTGCCGGGCATTTTCGCAGCAGGTGATATTACCCGCGGTGCGCACAGCGTCGCCTGGTCGGTGGCCGATGGCGTGACGGCGGGAACTGCGGCGCATCGCTCTCTGGTGTTCTAGCTGCAGGGCCTATCAGTTTGTTGCATTCCAGCTACATTGGCGCTGCCGTCTGCGACTGTCATATATCAGCCTCTTGCTAACGCGCTCCAGTCCTGCAAATTCAGCGTTCGTGGTCCATCCCGCTTCAAGGGTTCCTGGACCGGATCGGGGAATCCATGAACACCGGGTCAGTCAGTTCAAGACCGCTTGCAGGCATTGCCCTTGCTTGCGGTGGCTACGCTTGTTTCGCCCTTCAGGACGCAATGGTGAAATGGCTCGTCGCGACCTATCAGGTGCCGCAGATTTTGTTCATGCGCAGTCTGGTGATCGTGCTCATAACCGGCGTGCTGATCCGCTATCACCGCCATCCGTCGATTTTCAAAAGCCCTTATCGCAACACCATCGTGCTCCGTGCCGGGTTGATGCTTGGCGCGTGGCTGCTGTTCTATAATGCGGCTCGCCACCTTGAGCTGGCGGAACTGACAACGCTCTATTTCTCCGCGCCGATCATGGTCATGTTCCTGTCGATCCTCGTGCTGAAAGAGAAGATCGGGCCGGGGAGGTGGGTCGCCTGCGCCATCGGTTTCGTTGGCGTAACGGTTGCTGCAAACCCGACCCACTCGCCCAATCTCATTCCCGCTGCCATGTGTATCGTGGCGGGTTTCTGCTGGGCTTGGAGCACCATCCTGATCCGGCTTGTCAGCCGCAGCGAAACCACGATGACGCAGATGTATGCAACCAGCCTGCTGTTCGGTTTGGCCTGCGCGCTATCCTTTCCATGGACATGGCAGAACCCCGACCTTTCGGGCTGGCTTCTGATGATTTGTCTCGGTCTTGTATCGACCCTCGGCCAGTTCCTTCTTTACGAAGGATTTCGCCATGCGCCCGCCTCGGCGCTGGCGCCTGTGGAATATAGCGGGCTCATCTGGGCCTTCATCTACGGCTACCTGATCTGGGCGGAGGTTCCGGCGGCAAATGTGTTTGCCGGCGCATTCCTGATCGTGCTGGCAAGCCTGCTGCTCATCGCATGGGAACAGCGCCAGGCAAACTTGCGCAAGCGCCGCGCGCCCTGTTGACGAGAGGTCAAACCGCGTGCGCGGTCTGACCGACCGGCAGCGGGAACAGCTTGTCATACGCGATGTTGAACACAAACGCATAGACCAGATAGAAGACGACAATCGCTATATCCATCACAAGGGCGGTAATCAGCGAGATTCCCAGATACCGGGCGATGAACGGGATCAGAAGCACGATCAATCCGCCTTCAAAAAGGATGGCGTGCAGCACCCGCACGATCATGCTCTTATCGACGCTGCCGGTGAAGCGCAGCATCGCCTTGTCGAAGCCCAGATTGAACAGAAAATTCCAGACGGTCGCGGTCGTTGCGGAAACAAGACCGATTATGCCCATGTCTGCTGCGGGCTTGTCCAGTATGATGGCGGAACCGGGTATGAAGATCGCCAGTCCGATGATTTCGAACATCGTCGCGTGGCGGACACGGTCCATAAAACTGCGCATTTCCTTTAATCCCTATTGTTAATGCGCATCCTTCTATCTTATTTTGGCAAGGAGAAAAGTTAGGTATTATCTGGATTTCAGATAGATGAGCATTGAATTGGAACAACTCGAAGCCTTTGTGGCCTCGGCGGACCACGGCTCGTTCTCGGCGGCGGCGCGCTATTTGCGCAAGGCTCAGTCTGCCGTCAGCACTCTGGTTTCCTCGCTGGAGGACGATCTCGACGTCAAGCTGTTCAGCCGCGCCTCCCGCAATCCGGTGCTGACGGAGGCCGGAGCGCGGCTGTTGCCGGAAGCGCGTCTGCTGCTTGCCCGGCGGGAACATCTGATTTCAGTTGCCAGAAATTTCGGCGATCATGTTGAAAGCCGTCTGGTCGTCGCAATCGACGAGCTTTATCCCGAACCGGCCATCGCGACCTTGTTCGCAGCTTTTGCGCAGGAATTTCCGCATGTCGAGCTTGAGCTGAAGTTTCCGCCCTCAACCGCGATAAGCGGGCTTGTGCTGGAAGGAAAGGCGGACCTCGGCGTCATGTGGCGTGCCGAACAGATGCCGGATGAACTGGGCTTCCATACGATCGGCTGGGTGCCTCTGGTGCTGGTCTGCGGGCGAGACCATCCGCTGGCTCATACTGCCGTCAGCTGGGAAGATTTGCGGTCATTTCGCCAGATCATGGCGCGAAAACACAGCGATACGGCTGAAAGCCGCCGTCTGCGGGTGGGTGCCGAGGTCTGGTGGGTGGAAAGCCACTGGGTCATCCTGCAAATCCTCACGCGAGGGATCGGCTGGGCGTTCATTCCCGAACATATCCTGCAGGATTCACCGCTGGCGCCGGAACTCGTCATTCCCAAACTGCAATTCGACGAAGGTGCGCATCCCGTCGCGCTGGAGCTGATCTGGAACAAGCGGCGGCGGCAGGGGCCAGCGGCCCAATGGCTGCAGGAGCGCTTCGCCAAAAACCGCTTTTAAACATTCGACGAACGGCATGCGAAGGGCAGGGGTTGGCCCTGCCCAAAGCGCGTTTATACCTTTGCGGCTTCCACGAAGCGCGGATCGAAAGTCTGGGCGAATGAGATATCCGCATTCGCCAGTTCCGGATCGAGGGCTTTCAGCATTTCAAACAGGCTCTTGAAGCCGTCTTCCGCAATCAGGCCCTTTTCGGAATACATGGCGCGGGATTTCTCGAAGCCGGTTTTATAAAGCTCGCGGTCGCCCAGCAGATAGTCTTCCGGCACAGCATCAGCCACTTCGTCGGCGGAAGCCTTGTGAATCCAGTTCAGCGACTTGACGAATGCGTTGACGACGCGCTGCGTCGTGACCGGATTTGCATCGATGAAGCTCTGCTGCACATAGACGGTCGCTGCCGGATTGGTGCCGCCGAAAAGCTGGCGGGTGCCTTCTTCCGTGCGCGTATCCAGAAGCAGCGTGATGTCGCCGTCCACTTCCAGGCGCGTGATCACCGGATCGAGATGGACGAGGGCGGCAATCTCGCCCTTCTTGATGGCTGCGACAGCACTCGCACCGCCGCCGACACCGATGATCGAAGCGGCATCTTCGGCAAGGCCGTTCTTGATGAGCGCATATTGCAGCAAGAGCGAGGTCGATGAGCCGGGTGCCGTGACGCCGACATTCTGGCCCTTGAGATCGGCAATCGTCTTGATCTCACCGGCAAGGTCCTTGCGCACGCCGATGCAGATGCCCGGAAAGCGTCCGAGCTCGCAGACGGCCTTGATGTCCTGTCCCTTGTTCTGCATGCGAATGGTGTGTTCGTATGCGCCGGTGACAACATCGACCGAACCGCCGATCAGCGCCTGCAACGACTTCGCGCCGCCGCCGAAATCATTGATGGTTGCCTTGATGCCTTCTTCCTCGAAGAAGCCCTTGCGCTCGGCGATGGTAAGCGGAAGGTAGTAAAAGAGCGGCTTGCCGCCGACACCGAACATCAGCTCCGGCTTTTCCGGCGTCGCGGATGCGTCCTGCGCATAAGCCGGCAGGCGCGAGGCGATGCCCGCAAGCCCGAAGGCGGCTGCGCCCAGCAATATATCTCTACGTGTTGTCCTCATGGTTTCCTCCTTGAATCCTCTTAACCGTTGTGTCCGGCAGCTTTCGGACGCCAGACAAGCAGGCGCGCTTCGACGATGGACACGATCCAGTCGATCACCAGCACGAATGCCGTCAGCACCAGCATGCCGGCAAAGACGCCGGTAACATCGAACACGCCTTCCGCCTGATGGATCAGGTAGCCGAGACCCGCCGACGAGCCCAGATATTCACCGACGACCGCGCCAACGACGGCAAAGCCGACAGCCGTATGCAGGCTTGAGAACATCCACGACAGCGCCGATGGCAGATAGACATTGCGCAGGAGCTGGCGCTCGTTCATGCCGAGCATACGCGCATTGGCAAGCACGGTCTGGTTCACTTCCTTCACGCCCTGATAGACGTTGAAGAAGACGATGAAGAAGACCAGCGAAACGCCGAGCGCCACCTTCGACCAGATGCCGAGGCCGAGCCAGAGCGCAAAGATCGGCGCCAGCACGACGCGCGGCAGCGAATTGGCGGCCTTCACATAAGGGTCGAAAATCGCGGCGAGCAGGGGCTTGCGGGCGAACCAGAACCCGATCAGCACACCGCCGATCGAGCCAATGGCGAAGGCCAGCATGGCTTCAAGCAGGGTGATGCCGAGATGATACCAGATGGTTGCATCGGCAAACCATTTATAGATGCGCTGCGCCACATCGCCCGGCGTGGCAAAGAAGAATTTCGCCTTGGCCGGATTGCCCAGAAGATGGGTCGCGGTGAAGAGGTGCCAGACCAGAATGACGGCGACAGCCACGCTGAGCTGCGCCAGAAACAGCATAGGCTTTTTCATTTCTTTTCCCCGCTCGTCTGCTGATAACCCTTGAGAACCTCTTCCTTGAGCGCACTCCATATTTCGCGGTGAATTTCGTGAAACTTGTCGTCGAGGCGTATTTCGGAAATTTCGCGCGGGCGGGCGAGGGGGATCTTATATTCCGCCATGATGCGGGCACGCGGCCCCGCGGACATGATGACGACGCGATCCGCCAGCGCAATCGCCTCTTCCAGATCGTGTGTCACGAACATGACCGCCTTCTTGTCCTGAGACCACAGGTCCAGCAGAAGATCGCCCATGATGACGCGGGTTTGGGCATCAAGCGGACCGAAGGGTTCATCCATCAGCAGATATTTCGGATTGCGGATCAGCACCTGCGCAAGGCCGACGCGCTTGCGCTGCCCGCCCGACAGCATATGCGGATAGCGGTCGCCGAAACTTGCAAGGCCGACGCGACCCAGCCACTCACGGGCCTGTTCGCGCGCCTGGGCTCTCGGTGTCCCTGCAATTTCCAGCCCAATGGAAACATTGTCCAGCACGGTCTTCCAGGGCATGAGAGCATCCTGCTGGAAGAGATAACCTGCCTTGCGATTGAGGCCCTGCAGCCGCTGGCCGCTGATTTCCACGGTGCCGCTGGCGGGCACGAGAAGCCCTGCAACGGCATTGAGCAAGGTGGATTTTCCGCAACCTGTCGGGCCGACAATCGCAACGAATTCGTTTTCGGCAACGTCCAGATTGCTTTCCGCGACAGCATCGAAGCGCCCGCCATTGGCAAGCTTGAACGAAATCTGCACATCTTTCAGTGCGATTGCTGTCTTTCTTGTCTCTTCCGGTTGAATACGGCTTGGTTCGGCGCTCATCGCTCGTCACATCCGGTGAACTGACGATGTGCTTTGCCATAACGGCTCATATATCCGCTCCTCTTCGGGGTAGCGCCTCATGAAAGGGGGAACGGACAAGATACGTGACCTTATCCGCCTGGGTGAGACGCAAAAATCTGCGATAGAGTCCTTTCGTATAACGTCCCGGCAAGAACATGCAACGAAAAGCGGACGTCGCGTTTCAAACTATCGACAATAATAAGTCTATACGAAATATTATTGCGGTCAGCCGCGCCAGCTCAGGAAGCGCTTCTCGATCAGCCCGATGATGAAATTGACGATCAGTCCCATCACCGACAGGATGGTAACCCCGGCAAACAGCTTTTCGAGATCATAGAGCGATCCGGCTTCAAGGATATAGGAACCGACGCCGAACTGGGCGCCCAGCATTTCGGCCGCGACCAGCAGAATGATGCCGATGGAGATCGATACCCGCAAACCCGACAGGATTGCCGGAAAAGCGCCGGGAAGGACGATTTTCCGCACGATCGACCACCATCCGAGACCGAAACTCTGGCCCATGCGCACCAGTGAACGGTCCACGTTATCAACCGCGCCGTAAGTGGCGACGACGGTAGGCGTGAAGGTGCCGAAGGCAATGAGCATATATTTCGACATTTCGTCGATGCCGAACCAGATGACGAAAAGCGGCAGGAGTGCGATCTTGGGGATCGGAAAGAGGGCGGCGACGAGCGGCACCAGGCCGGCCCGCACATAGCTGAACAGGCCGATCATCACGCCCAGGCTGACACCCACCGCGATGCCAAGACTGGCACCGACGACAAGCCGCCGCAGGGACGGCAGCAGATGCTGCCACAGAAGTCCGGTCTGCCAGAGCTGGACGAAGGTTTCCAGCACGGCGGATGGACGCGGCAATGTCAGATTGGATATGAAGCCGCTGCGGGTTCCGATTTCCGCGAGCGCCAGCAGCGCCGCAAACAGGATCAGGGCCATATGGCGCACTGGCTGGGGCGCAAAGCCGCCGCCGCGGAAGGGAACCGGACGAACATCCTGGCTGGACTGCTTCATTTCTGCGATCTCAACCATTGATCAACTCCTGATCCGCTGCCTGCGCTTCCGCCCGCATCAGCTCCCAGAGCTGCTTCTGCTTTTCTTCAAGAACGGGGTCGCCAAGATGGCGCTCGGAAAGGGGAATATCGATATCGACAATTTCCCTGATCCGTCCCGGCCTGCGCGACAGCACCACGACACGATGGCCAAGCCGCACTGCCTCGTTAAGGTTGTGCGTGACATAAACCGATGTGAATGGCTGGCGGGTCCACAGCGCAATCAGATCGTCCATCAGCAGTTCCCGCGTCTGGCTGTCCAGCGCCGACAGGGGTTCGTCCATCAGCATGACGGCAGGGCGGACAGACAGGGCGCGTGCGATCGCCACGCGCTGGCGCATGCCGCCCGAAAGCTGCTTCGGTAAAGCCTGCCGGAAATCTGAAAGCCGGGTGCGCTCCAGAACATTGGTGACGATCCTGTCCATCTCCGCCCGGCCAAGACCATGATCCTCCAGCACCAGCTTGATATTGCCCTCAACGGTGCGCCATGGCAGCAGCGCAAAATGCTGGAAGACATAGGTGAGGGGGTTGAGCGAATCCTTCGGCGGCGAACCGATTTGCAGCACTTCGCCCGAGGATGGCCTTTCCAGACCACCAAGAAAACGCAGGAGCGTGGATTTTCCGCAACCCGACGGGCCGATCAGGCAGACAATCTGCCCTTGCGGGATGGTAAGCGAGATATCGTTCAGAACTTCGACCGGACCATAAAAATGGCTGATGTTTTTCAGTTGCAGATCCATTTCAACTCCAGTCGGAAAGTCTGCCCGCGACGATGACATCCCGGTTTGGAATGGCTGTCTTCAGGCTTTGTGCCCGGCATTATGCGCCGGGCACTGAATGTTCAGGGTTAGCCAGTGTCAGATCGTCTTGACGTAGGATGTGTCGAACAGCTTCTCCTGCGTCACCGCTTCCTTGACCATGCCTTCGGAGCGGAACCAGTCCAGTTGCTCGACACAACTGTTGAGCGAGAGGGCCAACCCCTTGTTGATGCGCATCGCGCCATCGATCAGGTTCTGCCTTGCCGTCTCGAACGGGCTGTCGCTTTCGACATACTTATGCACGATCTTTGCAATGTCGTCGCGCGCCGCATCGTCTGCGGTGTTGTCGACGAAGGCCGCATTATAATCATCGATTGCCCTGGAATAGGCTTTGACGAAGGCTTCCGTCATGGCGCGCTCATCGCTCGCATTTTTGGTGGATGTGAACGCCGTCGTGACCTGATAGTCCGGCGCGTAATCGGAGACGAGGCCGATCTGTTTTGCGGCATTCTCGCGGATGAGCTTCTTTGCGATATTGGGCTGGATTGCCCAGGAATCGATCTGCCCGGTGGTCAGGGCGCCGACCACGGCACCGAGCTTCTGCAATGGGCGGAGCTGGATTTCAGTAAGCGGAATATTGTTGGCCTTGGCGATCTTGTGCGCCATGAAATGGAATGACGATCCGGCCGTGGTGATGCCAAAACTGTGTCCCGCCAGCTTGGAAGGTTCCGTCAGCCCGCCTTCGTAAGCCTTGTTGGAGGCTAGAATGACATTGCCGGTAATGCCTTTTTCTTCCGCAAGCGCGCCACCGATGACCTTGATCGCGCCCTTGTCTGCCAGACTGATCAGCCCGCCGCTCATCGCCGTAACGCCGAAATCGGCATCGCCGGATGCGATGGCGACAGCCATGGGCTGGGCGGCCTCGAAGAACTTCAACTCGATATCAAGCCCGGCATCTTTGAAATAGCCGCGCTCATGCGCAATGTAGCTGGGCGCATGGCTTGCAAGATGGAGCACAGCCAGATTTCGTGTCGCAGCGCGGGCAGGGGAGCCAAAAGCGGTGCTGATCCCCAGCACGCCAAGCCCCATCAATGTCTGACGGCGTGTCAGGGTGAAATCCATGCTGGCTCTCCTCCGATGCGGTTGTCGACCTGGCGCAATAGCTTTCCTGCGAAGCCGGGCAAACAAAATTTGATTACGTCTCTGCCATGAAAAATTATGGAAGATTGCTTTCGCATAAAGCCCCGGGACGGCATTTTCAATATGATAACGGCTATGTTGCGTTTCCGCAGCCGGGACAACAGCAGCCATTCACCGGAAAAAACGGAGTCAATTGCGCCAATATGGGCTGGATAAGGCGGCGTGATCGATGACTGCAATGAAGTCGCTCAATGTCTGAATCAACAGGTGACAGACGTGGCAAAAACGGTGATTTTGGATTGCTGGAACGCAATGAACTGATCGTGCACGAATGCCGGAATGCAGAAAATTGCCATTTGCAGACAGACGTACTTTTGAACAGACACCTACAGATAAAAAACTGCGACAGAGACACCTCAATCAAAAGTGCCGTTCAACCATGGATGACCATACACCAAATCGCTATATGGAAATTTGCGCAACCGCGAATTGAATGAAAAAACGCTTTATAAATCAATATATTTAAATACATACTACTTTATATTATTAGATATATATTTAATACTGAATTATTAGAGCGTAATATATTATACAAGTCGTAGTAATATCTGAAGTTACGTGTATACTTCCATTCTGTTCGATTTGTTTTATTTGAGAGGGTTTATGCGATTTATTCTTTCTTCTCTTATGGGCATGGTTTTATCGATGGGGCCAGCACTGTCGGCGACGAAGACCTCCACTTTTGACGTCAAGATACAGATCAATGCCGAATGCCAGATCAATTCGGCCAGCGATCTCGATTTTAGTTCCACAGGCGTGATCAGCGCTGCCATCGATGCTGCCAGCACGATTGCTGTTCAGTGTACCAACGGCACTCCCTATAATATAGGAATTAGCGCCGGTTTGGGGGCGTCCGCCACCACTGCCGCTCGACTGATGACCGGGCCGAATTCCGCAACCGTGACCTATTCACTTTATTCCGATGCGGGGCGTGCCTCTGTATGGGGCGACATAATCGGAACGGACACGCGGGCGGGTACGGGCACAGGCGCTGAACAGACCTATGACGTCTATGGCCGCGTACCAGTACAGCCGACACCTGGGGCAGGCAGCTATTCCGACACCGTGACGGTAACGCTTACCTATTGATTTATCCAGGAGTGCAGAGGATGAAGATGCGGTCTACTGCTCTGGCTATAGCCTGGTTCATTGCTCTTGTCGGATTTTGTGGCACGTCCAGCGCTACGTCACTGCGGGTCGCGCCCGTGCTGATCGACCTCAGGGGCCCCGCCGCAGCGTCGGCGATCCGAGTCTGGAACGACGCAAGCCGTCCCATCAATGTGCAGATTCGTGTTTTTCGGTGGGTCCAGCGCAACGGCCAGGATAGCTATGAGGCGACGAACGACGTTGTCGCCAGCCCGCCCATGGTCAAGCTGAAACCCGGCGGGGAAAACCTTGTCCGGGTGGTGCGGACATCCAAGCGGCCCGTGCAGAAAGAGGAAAGCTATCGTCTGATTGTGGACGAGTTGCCAAATCCCAGCCGTCGCTCGTCCGGTACCGTTGTTCTCGTGGTGAGGCACTCCATTCCTGTGTTCTTCTCGGCTTCCGAAACGCAAGGAGCGGGGGCCAACTGGTCTGTCCAGCGCAAGCCGGGCGGCTTTCTGGTAACGCTCCGCAACGGCGGCGATATGCGATTCAAAGTGTCAAATCTCACCTTGCGCAGTGGCGGTTCGATATTGGCCAGGCGCGAGGGTCTTGTGGGCTATGCGCTTGGTAATTCGACTGCCCGGTGGTTCGTGCCGGCCAGCGGGCGAGGCAAAGCCTCGGGTGGCTCGGTGACAATCCTGGCGGAGAGCGAAGCTGGACATTTTGATGCGTCCGTGCGCCTTAGCGATGGCTAGCATACTGATCCCGGTGTCCTGCGGACTTTTCCCGCCGCAGGGATTTCAAGCATGGGCGTCGGCAATTCCGGAAATATCGGGTGCCGATGCAGGCGAATTTCCTTTCAATGCTCCCCGCGATTTGCAGCTTGAAGTCTTCATCAACGGCATCAGCACTGAACTGATCGCCAGCTTCCGGCAGTCTCCCGATGGGGCGCTGTCGGTTGATACCAACGAACTGCGAAGCGTCGGCATAGAGCCCGCGGGAGCCGAAGCAGACCAGAACGGCTGGATTTCTGTTCGCGATATACCGGGCGTCTCCTACGAATTCGACGATGCCGCTCAGGCGATCCGGTTTTCGGTTCCCTTTAGTGCGCGGTCCACGCGGACCATTGATGCGCAGACAGCTTCTCCCGAGCGTTCGTCGAAGGAAGAGGCAAGCAGCGATTTCGGCGGGCTGGTCAACTATACGCTTTTTGCATCTACCGGCGGCAGCGGTTTCAGCGATCTGGGCGGCTTTGAAGGCGCATCGGGATGGTTCGAGGGACGGGTCTTTGGCCATTTCGGAACGCTCACATCGTCGTATATAGCCAATACTTCATCCGGTGGACGATACGGCTCGACGCGCCTGGACACGACATGGTCCTATTCCCAGCCTGGCTGGCTGACCACATTCAGGGCGGGTGATTTGATTACAGGCGGCTTGAGCTGGTCACGTCCGACGCGCCTCGGCGGGTTGCAGATTCAGCGCAATTTTGGCCTGCGGCCAGACCTTGTGACGATGCCCCTGCCGGACCTGTCGGGGTCTGCCGCTGTGCCTTCCACGGTCGATGTCTACGTCAACAACGCACGGCGCTTTTCGCAGGATGTGCAGACGGGACCGTTCCAGATCACTAATCTTCCGGTGGTGACCGGGGCCGGAACGGCGCGCGTTGTGGTGCGCGATGCCCTTGGGCGCGAAACGATCTCGGAAACGCCCTTCTTCGCATCATCGAACCTTCTGGCTGCGGGGCTTTGGGATTATTCGGCGGAAGTGGGTTTTGCGCGGCGTTTTTACGGCGTCGAGTCCTTTGACTACGACGAGCGGCTGATGGCCTCCGCCACACTGCGCCGCGGGATCAGCGACGGGCTGACCCTCGAAGGCCATGCGGAAGGCGGTGATGGGCTGATAAATGGCGGCGGTGGCGCGGTATTCGGCCTTGGTCCCTACGGTGTTGGCTCGCTGGCTGCATCCGCCAGCACCTATGGGGGACAGGCCGGGTTCCAGTTCGCCGCGAGCGCCGAGCTGGAGCTTCACGGCCTGCATTTTTTTGCGCGCACCCAGAGAACTTTCGGCGACTATAACGATATTGCCGGCGTGACCGCCAGTTGGTTGTCGCCGTTGTTGCCCGGCGACGGTCTTATCAGCGCCGCGCCGCCGCGTGCCATCGACCAGATAGCAGTCTCGGTTCCACTGAAATTCGACCCCACGCGCTTCAATCTCAGCCTGACACAGCTCGAGACGATCGGTGGAGACAAATCCCAAATTCTTGGTGCATCGCTTTATCGTCCGGTGGACAAGGGTTCAGTCTATGTCACGGCTTTCGCCGATCTGAAGAACAGAGGTTCGTCCGGTGTCTTCATGGGCATTTCCGTGCCTCTCGGCCCCGATATCTATAGCGCGACCGGCGTGTCCTCCGATAGCAGCGGAACCTTTGTAACAACGGACATCATCAAATCGGAAAGGCCCGAGATTGGCAGCGTCGGCTGGCGGATCAGGGATACGGAGGGCGCGAGAACGAACCGTGCCGCCAGTGTCAGTTATCGGGCAGGGGCTGCTCGGCTGCAAGCCGATGCGGAACAATATGACGATCTGTTCAGGGGCAGCCTTCAGGCTGACGGCGCCATCGTCTTCGCCGGTCGGGATGTTTTCCTCTCCAACCGTATCAACGATGCATTTACCGTCGTCGATGCGGGTGCTCCGGACGTGGCTGTTCAATATGAAAACCGGCCGGTTGGCCGCACGAACAGCCGCGGAAAACTGCTTCTTCCTGATCTCCGTTCCTATGAACAGAACCAGGTCAGCATAGATCCGACCAATCTGCCAGTCGACGCTACGGTTTCCGGCACCCGCGCAGTGACCGTTCCAGCCGAGCGCGGGGGCACGGTCGTCAAGTTTGATGTCCGCACCGATGCGCAAGGGGCGCTTGTGACCCTGCGCGACGAAGACGGTGCCTTTGTGGAAACGGGAGCAACCGGTCTCGTGGATGGATCAGGACAGGAATTTGTGGTCGGCTATGACGGGCAGGCATATATCACGGGCCTGACGCCCCAAAGCCGCCTTACCATCGATCAGCCGAACCGCAAGGGCTGTGTGGCGGAGTTCGCCTTCAGGCCCGACACGGGCAACCAGGTCAAAATCCCGGATGTGATATGTCGGTCTGTGCAGTAGACGTGGGGGGCGAATTGAGCGGCCGATGAGGTATTTTCTTGGTTTCCTGGCATTTCTGATCATCGAATTAGCCGCTGTACCAGCCAGCGGCCAGTTGCTTTATAGCTGTGATTTTTCCATTTCGAACGTCGATTTCGGGAATGTTGATCCAAATGCCGGTACTGCGGTCGACACAACGGCGTCACTCGGCGTTACCTGCCAGGGACTCGGTCTGCTTGTCGCTACAAAAGTTCGCATCTGCCCGAACATCAATGCCGGCTCTGGAGGCGCCATTTCCGGCATACGCAGGATGCTCAACCCTGCAAATCAGGCGCTTCAATTCAATCTCTATCAGGATGCTGCGCGCTCGGTCTCCTGGGGGGCGGCAGAACAGCCAGCACTCGGCACAGTGCCGCCGATTGATCTCACAATTCCGCTTCTGGGCTCCGTATCGACAACCAGAACCATATACGGACGCGTGTTACCCAATCAGCAAGGTGCTGCGTCTGGCGTGTACACGTCGATATTTTCCGGCAATGAGGTGCGCATCACCTTTACGGATTACTTGCTTTCAGCTCCGTCGTGTAATTCCATAACGGCGAACCCGACCAGCACGACTTTCACCGCACAGGCCAACGTGCCTTCCAACTGCAACATCACAGCGCAGAATATCGATTTTGGCAGCCATGGCATCCTCAATACGGCCGTGGATGCTGCCGGGGGCCTAAACGTAACCTGCACACAGGGTACTACTTACAGTATCGGTCTCAATAACGGATTGACCGGGACGGGGCCGACGACACGGCGCATGACGCTTGGCGATCAGGCAGTCACTTACGGGCTTTACAAGGATGCCGCGCGCAGCCAGCCATGGGGGAGTTCAGGCGGCGACCTAGTGCAGGGGACAGGCAATGGAGCAACCGCAACCTTGCCTGTTTACGGGCGCGTGCCAGCCCAGCGAACGCCATCTCCCGGCACATATACCGACACTGTGGTGGTGACGATTACATATTGAAGCGTGGTCTGCCCCAGAAAGCGTGAACAGATCTGCGTTCGGTAATGAAGCAAAACAAACAGATAGAGTGCTTAGGTCTGGATTGGCATTGGTGGAATACTGATGATCGACGGAAGGACCTGTCATGGAAATGCCGACAGTTTCCGTGATGCATGGGACAGCCGTGTCAGCCTGCATGACGGCGACAGCCTGATCGGGCGGATCGGAATTGCGGCTGCAAGTCGCACTTCAAGCTAGAACCCACCCCGGCCACAAGCATTGTTTTAGCAAGTTAGGG
>UEIJ01000061.1 GCA_900470195.1 Hyphomicrobiales bacterium
TGCAACGGTGTTGTCGTTCGCGTCACGGGATACAATACCGCATTCCACTCCTGGAACCCCAGTCCTACGGCTATTGCCCATAACGGGGTTTCGGTTTCCTATTTACGCAGCGATCTGCGGACGAACGTCGCATGGCAAGCAGGGGTTGGTCTCGTGCACCGGGAATTTTCCGCTCCCGCCCAGCACCCTCTCACGATGCGTTGTGTATATCCGTCGGACGCTTATACAAACAACCGCCCAGACAAATGCGGAGCCTATAACGGCAGGCCCACAAGCGCACCGTGTGCAGATCTTCGCATCACGACTTTAGATGCATGGCGAGCAAACTACAATGTAACGGGTTTTCAATACCAATGTTCGCTGGGTGTCGACAAAGCGGCTTTCGAACTGAGCATGCAGGCGCGTACAACTTTCAATCCAATGGCCCGCGCCGAAGAATGGAATGAGGCTATCCTTGCCATTTGGGATCAGAACATTCCTTCTCAGTTGCCGTTGGAAGCCATCTTCCACACTGCAGGACAACTGGCCGGCGCTCAATACATCCAAAAGGACTATTTCCAGCAAACCCGAAGATTTCTGCCGATTGTGCAGGTCAATACGAAATCAGAACTGCCTTTCGTCTATGTCCCCGGCGATCAGATCGTCGATGGGCACTAGTGGTCTGATTCCAACATTTGCATCCCTCGGTTCAAGCGCTGAGCAAATGTTGGAATCAGAAAGACCACTAGCAAGCATATGTATCTAGTGGATTTTTCGAATTTGATGTTTGAAACAACCTATGTGTCAGTCGGGATTCAAACGTCAATTCAATCCACTAGGAAGGCTGCCATCGCCAGATGAATTGACAAATCATGGCGCTGGCGGATCCCCGCAAACGGCAATGTAGCAATGGTGGTTTGCAGGTCCAAATGGGCCACCCGCCGGATGCCCAGAGAATATGGCAGCTTCGGCTGATGGCCCCTTCTGTATCCTTCTGACATGTCGAAAAAGAGCGCCTGGAAGGTGGCTGTCAACGTTATCAGTAGTCAAGGCTACCAGTAGTCAGTGGCGAAAAATCAAGGCGATATGGGGTGGTAATTAACCACTCAACTGCTTGCCGAGGACTACGAAATGCAATTCTTGATCTGGAATTTTTCGATCACGGACTAGGCAGATATCAATCTGGCTTCGCGAGCACAGTCGCTAGCGGGGCCGGTACTTCCGACCATTTCGCGCTCGCAAGGTTTGTTCCTCTCA
>UEIJ01000038.1:0-2500 GCA_900470195.1 Hyphomicrobiales bacterium
TTAATTTCAGTGTTTTGCATGGATTTGAGAAGATGTTTTTGATTTGTGTGCTTAGCAGCCCTGGCAGCGACCTACTCTCCCGCGTCTTGAGACGAAGTACCATTGGCGCTGGAGCGTTTCACGGCCGAGTTCGGAATGGGATCGGGTGCAGCCGCTCCGCCATAACCACCAGGTCGGCGAAGAACACAATATTCGAGAAGCTGGATTAGGGCAGTAAGGCAGTATGGGAATAGGGCAGTATGTTTAGGCTGCGCCTGTCCTTTGCCTTCGTGCTTTGTCTTTCTGTGCAGGCGATGGTTAAGGGAAGCGAGGCAACATATTGCCTTACTGCCCTACTGCCTTCATCATCGAACTTCGTTCGATGGATATTGTAAATGGGAGTGATCAAGTCGATCGAGCTATTAGTACCGGTAAGCTGCATGCGTTGCCGCACTTCCACACCCGGCCTATCAACGTGGTAGTCTTCCACGGCTCTGATAGGGAATACTCGTTTTAAGGTTAGTTTCCCGCTTAGATGCCTTCAGCGGTTATCTAGTCCGTATATAGCTACCCTGCTATGCCGTTGGCACGACAACAGGTCCACCAGAGATACGTCCATCCCGGTCCTCTCGTACTAGGGACAGATCCTTTCAATATTCCTACACCCACGGCAGATAGGGACCGAACTGTCTCACGACGTTCTGAACCCAACTCACGTACCGCTTTAAATGGCGAACAGCCATACCCTTGGGACCTGCTCCAGCCCCAGGATGCGATGAGTCGACATCGAGGTGCCAAACAACCCCGTCGATATGGACTCTTGGGGGTCATCAGCCTGTTATCCCCGGCGTACCTTTTATCCGTTGAGCGATGGCCCTTCCACGCGGGACCACCGGATCACTATGACCGACTTTCGTCTCTGCTCGACTTGTCAGTCTTGCAGTCAGGCAGGCTTATGCCATTGCACTCGACGAACGATTTCCGACCGTTCTGAGCCTACCATCGCGCGCCTCCGTTACTCTTTAGGAGGCGACCGCCCCAGTCAAACTACCCACCATACACGGTCCTGGACCCGGATAACGGGCCGCAGTTAGACATCCATAAAAACAAGGGTGGTATTTCAAGGTTGACTCCACAAAGGCTGGCGCCCCTGCTTCAAAGTCTACCACCTATCCTACACATGTCGTCACGAATGCCAGTGTAAAGCTATAGTAAAGGTGCACGGGGTCTTTCCGTCTAACCGCAGGAACCCCGCATCTTCACGGGGAATTCAATTTCACTGAGTCTGCGTTGGAGACAGCGGGGAAGTCGTTACGCCATTCGTGCAGGTCGGAACTTACCCGACAAGGAATTTCGCTACCTTAGGACCGTTATAGTTACGGCCGCCGTTTACTGGGGCTTCAATTCAATGCTTGCACATCTCCTCTTAACCTTCCAGCACCGGGCAGGCGTCAGACCCTATACGTCGTCTTGCGACTTCGCAGAGCCCTGTGTTTTTGGTAAACAGTCGCTACCCCCTGGTCTGTGCCACCCTCACCTGCTTGCGCAAATAAGGGTCACGCTTCTTCCGAAGTTACGCGTGCATTTTGCCGAGTTCCTTCAACGCAGTTCTCTCAAGCGCCTTGGTATTCTCTACCAGTCCACCAGTGTCGGTTTAGGGTACGGTCTATATGCAGGAGCTATTTCCTGGAACCGCTTCGCTGCACGTTCAATCCAATAAGAACGTACAACACACGCGATCCGTCACTACCTGCAGGCCCACGAATATTAACGTGGTTCCCATCGACTACGCCTTTCGGCCTCGCCTTAGGGGCCGGCTAACCCTGCTCAGATTAACTTTAAGCAGGAACCCTTGGACTTTCGGCGAGGGAGTCTCTCACTCCCTTTATCGTTACTCATGTCAGCATTCTCACTTCCGATACCTCCAGGATGTCTCACGACTGTCCCTTCACAGGCTTACGGAACGCTCCGCTACCACGCACATACGTGCATCCACAGCTTCGGTGTATGGCTTGAGCCCCGGTACATTTTCGGCGCAAAGACCCTTATTTAGACCAGTGAGCTGTTACGCTTTCTTTAAATGATGGCTGCTTCTAAGCCAACATCCTGGTTGTTTTGGGATCCTCACATCCTTTCCCACTTAGCCATAACTTAGGGACCTTAGATGGTGGTCAGGGTTGTTGCCCTCTCCACGACGGACGTTAGCACCCGCCGTGTGTCTGCCGACTAGTACTCCCCGGTATTCGGAGTTTGGTTAGGATCAGTAAGACGGTGAGTCCCCATAGCCCATCCAGTGCTCTACCCCCGGGGGTATTCGGTCGACGCTCTACCTAAATAGATTTCGCGGAGAACCAGCTATCTCCAAGTTTGATTGGCCTTTCACCCCTAGCCACAAGTCATCCCGATCTATTGCAACAGATATGGGTTCGGTCCTCCAGTACGTGTTACCGTACCTTCAACCTGCTCATGGCTAGATCACTTGGTTTCGGGTCTAATCCGACGAACTGAACGCCCTGTTCAG
>UEIJ01000026.1 GCA_900470195.1 Hyphomicrobiales bacterium
ACGTCGGCCGTGCTGAGATTATCGACAACGACATCGCCCTCGATGGCGCTGTTATCGACGGTAAAGTTGACAGATGAATGCAGTTCCTCGACACCATTCCAGTTGCCTCCCCTTACCTCCAGAGCGATCCCGTTGCTGGAAAGCAGGGAAGAACCGTTGGCGACCAGAATGTCAGCGGTGGTGTTGGAGCCCGTGTACTCAGATTGGACCAAAATAGCGCTGCCGCTTTGCCCCTGAATCGTGGAATTATCGATTACGATTTCACGTCCGATGTCCTCGTGACCGAAGCGAAAATCTGTCTCGACTAAGAGACCATGAACGCCTTTAAGGCTACTCCCATCGGTGACATTCAAAACACCGTTTACTACCGCCGCACCGGAGTTGAAGTCAGACTCATCGGCCCCTGCTTCGACCTGCACGGTAGAGCTTGAGAGATTCATTGTTCCGTCAAAAACCTCGACACCCCATGACTTATAACTGACAAGCGTACTGTTGACGATATTGGCGACGGATTCCTTTCCTGCAAATACGGTCCCTTTGGGTGCGTCCGTAGAAATCGTCGCACCCGAAATGTTTGCTAAGCTTCCGTTAAGGAGAACGATTCCGCTAACGATATCTTGTACATGGGTACCAATGTACTGCACCGTTCCGCCATTGATATTAACGGTCGATGCGTCGGCTAGAATTCCACCAGTTTCCCCGCCGGGGTTCACATTCAAGGTCGCCCCGTTAGTCAATTTCCAGCTTTCAGCGGAATCGCCGGGATTGACGGTAGCGGTGCCGCCGGAAAGATTGGCCGCCAACGCGACTGAACTCGCGGAGCAAAGCAGGAGCGTCGCAGCAATTGCAACCCGTGAATGGTGACGATTTAAAATATACATATTGCCTATACCCTTCTCAGAAATAAAATTTGATATCCCTATCCAACGATAAAATGCATTACGACTTTCTGCCACTTTCATGCAATTATGAATTACGTATTCTATAAGCATAATTCTATATTTTACCTAATCCTGGCAAGAAACGCGTGTCCGATGCAATACATAGAACTTGATCGACGATATCCCCATTATCATTTAACAGTCATCCTCTTGGACGTAGACCTGTCAGCACAAAATAGGATATAAATCAAATCAAAAATTTATTACGCAGCAAGTCAAAATAATGAATAAAAACTCAAAAATCATTTCAATTCAAATCACATGCATAATTTTTTGTAAATGATCTTTAATTAATAAGGAAAATATAAATTATATAACGACGATATCACCTGTAAATTTTCATCACAAGAAATAAGTTTTATTTGAGTTATACCTAATATTATTAATATTCAATATTCTTTGAAACAGAAACTCTTTGCCTCCTTACCCGGCAGCAACGAAGTAACCGGTATGGCATCATATATGTGATCTGGCGTATATAACCCGGAACTCATTATTCGTCCTCCGTCTCTCGGCTGTGCAACTCAGCATCTGCAATTTCACAAGCGAATGGGGCAGGCCAATCCAAGCAAACCCAGCCCCCCAACTAACCTGAAAAATAGTTAGTGACGACAGCGGCAGGTGTGCGTGATCTTGGACATGAACGAAGGCATGTCTATCCGGGGTCACTGGTACCCAAACCAATCAATCGGATGCTGTTTTTCTGCTGATCGACAACACGTGCTTGGCGTACTTAACAGACAGCAAAAAGCAGCGTTAGGTGTGTGCTCGTGGCAAGATAACGCCGTAGCGCTTGCCAATCAGAATGCGCAGGTCGATGCGACCACTCGCCGGTTTCGGATCAGCAACGTCAATACGGGTGGCGGCTCGGTTTTCATACCAAGCGCTGACAGACAACGCACCAGATTTTGAAAAGACTTAATCTTTGCCCGGCTTGACCAAAGCTCGATAGGTTCTACTCATCGAGCTTTGGTACTGCGAGTTTCAGCGGCGCAGGGATGTTTTCGATATTTAGGCGGCTGCCCCGGGGCAGGCACCCGTCCGTGCCTCACAATACCACTGACAATGGCTGTTGCGGATGCTCAACTCTCGCCGCTAACCCAATCTTCGCGCTTGAGCGCCGTGCTGATCGGGGTGGAGCGAGCCAAACTCTATATTACAAAAATCAATCATTCGGATATATCATATTATTTGGGCTTTTTACCCGGAGCCGTTCTGATCGCTGAGGACATAAATAAAGGGGACCACAGGCGCGGATCCGGGCTGGAGCTGCAGAATCGGCAGAAACCTTCGGGTTTGCTGGAAATAGTCCTTTTGGACATATTGGGCACCGGCCAGGTCTCCTGCAGAATAAAAGATAGCTTCCAGCGGCAATTGAGAAGGAATGTTCTGATCCCAAATTGCGATGATAATCTCATTCCAACTACCGGATATGTAGGTGCTACGCGCCTGCATGCTGAGTTCGAAGGCTGCCTTGTCAACCCCCAGCGAACATTGGCTAGCGGCACCCGTTTTAACATAGTTCGCGTACCATGCCTGAAGATCGTAGATGTTTTGCTGTGCACACGGACGGCTTAAGGAATTGGTACCAGCCATTCCACATTTATCGCTGCGAGAGTCTGTGGTCGCATTTGAGGGATATACACAACGCATCGCGAGGGGAGTCTGGACGGGGGCGGAAAACTCCCGGAACACCAGACCGACGCCACTTGTGACGACCCCCAGTCCAACACGTAAATAGCTGCCCGACACCCCGTTGTGGGCAATAGCTGTAGGACTGGGGTTCCAGGAATGGAATGTTGTACCGTATCCAGTTCTACGAACGACAACACCGTTGCA
>UEIJ01000036.1 GCA_900470195.1 Hyphomicrobiales bacterium
TCTTTCCACAGCCAAGGAACAAGACAAAGCCACTCAAACGGCCCCTTAATATACGCGTCCATCCCGGCCTAGGCGGAGAGCCATCCCATCCGATCCGCCACATCATTCGCCAAGGCGCGCACTCGCCTGCCCATGTCTTCTATAATATCGGGGCGCGCCTCGGCAGCCATCATCGATAGGGCAATGCCGGCTGCTGGATGGAACGGCCTGTCGCAGATCGCTGCGCCAATGCAAAACATGCCTTCGCGCAACTGGCCATTATCCAGCGAATAGCCTCTTGCTCTTGCTTCCGCCATCTCCGCTTCCAGAACCTTGAGCGAAGGCGCGCTCGCCGGTGTAATCAGTTCCGGCCATTCAGACGGCAGATGGCGTGCCAGTTCCTGTGGCGACATTGCTCCTAGCATGGCCTTGCCGGTTGCAGTGAAAACAGCAGGAACCCGCATGCCGATGCGGAACGTGATCCCCAGAGGCGCTGTCGAGTTGCGGCAGGAGAGATAAATGACATCCGGCCCTTCAAGGTGCGAGAGCGTCAACGTATGTGCGCCGAGGCCATCCGCCTCCGCAACCGCCTCATGAAATGCATCAACGATGTCGCTGCCCGCCATGAACACATTGGCCCAGCGCACCGATTGCGGCCCCATCGCAAAGCTTCCGTCGCTGTTGAGTTTCAACAGCTTGAGATGCACCAGCGTCTGGCAAAGCCCATGCACGCTGCTTTTCGGCAAACCGGTCCGGCGGGCAAGATCGGAAAGCTTGAGCCCATCCGCCGATCCCTTGCCGCCCTCCTGCGCGAACTTCGCGATCTGATCCATGATTTGCGCCGCACGCATAACTGCCGGCACCAGTTTCTGGGAACTCTCTTCGTCGCTCGCCGTTTTCGTCATAGCCTTGCCATTCGCCTCATCGACCGCATGATTAACCGTTTGACTTTGGTAGCGGCGGCCTGTTTAATTCAAAATATCGTAAGCTGTTCAATATACTGAACACGCTTTCTCTGCAAGACCGGGATGGAAAACCACTATGCTCGCTTTGAAAGACCCTTCGCTGCTCAAATCGCAATGCCTTGTTGACGGGCGCTGGATAGACGCCACGGACGGAGCCAAGATCGACGTGACCAATCCGGCAGACGGTTCGGTCATCGGCACGGTTCCTTCCCTTTCCGTCGCGACCATCAAGGAAGCTATCGATGCTTCGGCAAAGGCTTTTCCGGCATGGGCCGCCAAGACCGCCAAGGAACGCGCGGCCATCTTGCGCAAATGGTTCGATCTCATCGTTGCCAATGCCGACGATATTGCTCTTATCATGACATCCGAACAGGGCAAGCCGCTTGCTGAAGCCCGCGGCGAAGTTCTTTATGCAGCGTCGTTCATCGAATGGTTCGCAGAGGAAGCAAAGCGCGTCTATGGCGACACCATCCCTGCCCCGCAGGCCGGGCAGCGCCTGACGGTTATCCGCCAGCCGGTCGGCGTCACCGCCGCCATCACGCCGTGGAACTTCCCCGCCGCGATGATCACACGCAAGGCAGCGCCTGCCCTTGCTGCCGGTTGCACCATGATCGTTCGCCCCGCCGACCTCACGCCGCTGACGGCACTGGCGCTCGGGGTCCTGGCCGAAAAGGCCGGCATCCCGGCAGGCGTTCTGCAGATCGTAACCGGCAAGGCCCGCGAAATCGGCGCCGAACTGACGAGCAATGAAACCGTGCGCAAGCTCTCCTTCACCGGTTCGACGGAAGTTGGCCGCCTGCTGATGGCGCAGTGCGCCCCGACCATCAAGCGCATCTCGCTGGAACTTGGCGGCAATGCGCCGTTCATCGTGTTCGACGATGCCGATCTCGATGCCGCCGTCGACGGCGCCATGATTTCCAAGTATCGCAATGCGGGCCAGACCTGTGTCTGCGCGAACCGCATCTACGTGCAGCGCGGGATTTACGACAAGTTCGCCGAAAAGCTTGCGGCCAAGGTCAAGGAACTCAAGGTCGGCAACGGCACCGAACCTGGCGTCGTCATCGGGCCGATGATCGAGCCGAAGGCCATCACCAAGGTCAAGGCACATATCGACGATGCCGTCTCCAAGGGTGCGAAGCTTATCACCGGCGGCAAGGAACTGGGTGGGCTGTTCTTTGAACCCGGCGTCCTGACGGGCGTGACCCCGGACATGATCGTCGCCAAGGAAGAAACTTTTGGCCCGCTGGCCCCACTCTTTGCCTTCGACACGGAAGAAGAAGTCATCGCCATGGCGAATGACACGATCTTCGGGCTGGCCGCTTATTTCTTTACGGAGAATTTCAGCCGCGCGATTCGTGTCAGCGAAGGACTGGAATATGGCATGGTCGGCCACAATACCGGACTCATTTCCAACGAAGTCGCGCCTTTTGGCGGCGTGAAGCAGTCCGGCCTCGGCCGTGAGGGCTCCAAATACGGCATCGAGGAATATCTCGGAACCAAATACATTTGCAGCGCTTACAAGCGCTAGAAGACACTGCTTTCCATACCGTTCCTCTGAAAGCAGTGTCAAAGAAGGCGGCGCGCATTGTTCGCGCCGCCTTTTTTATTTATAGACGGTCCAATCGCTAATATGGCCTTGGCCAAGGAATTCCGGAAAATATATGCTGCGCCGCCTTTACGACTGGACGATTTCGCTTGCTGCAAGAAAATCCGCCGAATGGTGGCTTGCCATCATTGCCTTTGTGGAAAGCTCGGTTTTTCTTGTCCCCGCCGATGTCCTGTTTCTGCCCATGGCGCTTGCGAGGCCCGAACGCGCCTGGCGCTACGCTTTCATCGCGACGGTTTCGTCCGTCCTCGGCGGCATTGCGGGCTGGTATCTCGGCTATCACGCCTATGAACAGATCGCCAAGCCGGTGCTCGAAATGTACGGCAAGCTGGACACGTTCGAGCAATTGCGCGGCACGACCAGCGCCGACGCCATCCTGCTGATGCTCATCACCTCCGGCCTGGCGCACCTGCCGCCGATCAAGGTGGTGACGATCCTGTCGGGTGCAGCCGGCATCAATATCTGGCTGTTCATTGCATCGGCCATCGTTGCGCGCGGTGCGCGTTTCTATTTTCTGGCCTGGCTGCTGCGCCGTTATGGCGAACCGATCCGCGAATTCATCGAAAAGCGCCTCGGCCTGATCGCAAGTCTGGTCGCTGTGGTCTTGATCGCGCTCTTCTTTGCTGTGAAATATCTTCATGCCTGAGCGGTTCGCCCAATCCCGGTCAAAATAAATTGCTTGGAGACATGCAGATTTTTTCGCTTAGCACTACAGTTGCAAATTCGTCGAGCCGTGGCGAAAAGAGTGATTTTCGAGTACCGGAGCGGAGCGTATTTTAAGGTACGTGAGCACCGGAACACAGACACAGCGCTCTTTGCAGCCCGGCACCACGAATTTGCAACTGTGGTGTTATGTTTATCTCGAGCATGTCTCCCAAAAGTGGGAACCGGTTTCGGGATAAAGACATGCGACAACCGCTCTAAAGAGCCTTTTCAGGGAATCCCATATGGCGTTTGCACTCAATAATCCGGTTGGCAAAGTTCAGGCATGGACCGCAGGCATCATGACCATCGGCCTTGCCGCAACTGTCGGCACGGCACTGGGTTTCGAGCATCTGGCTGGCTTCATGCCCTGCAAGCTCTGCCTTGAACAACGCACGCCTTATTATATCGGGGTCCCGGTTCTGGCGGCTGCATGGGTCTCTTATGGCCTGAAATGGCCTCCGGTCCTGACACGCGGCCTGATCCTGATCGGCGCGCTTCTGATGACTTACGGCCTGGCCGTTGCCGTCTATCATACCGGCGTTGAACTGAAATACTGGCCGGGACCATTGGATTGCAGCGCTGCAACAATGAAAGTCACGCTGGATGCGGGTAATCTGCTGAGCGATCTGAATACGCATCCGCCAGCATGCGACAGCGCACCGGGCCACTTCCTCGGCCTGTCCTTTGCCGGTTGGAACGTCGTCGCAAGCCTGCTCTTTGCAGCCATCGGCTACTACGGCGCATTTGCAAAAAGTGGGAAGTAAGAGCGGGAAGCCGTAGGGGCGCTTTCTTCTTTTATCACATGTCGTTATCGCAAGACCGCTGCGCCCTTTTGCGCAACGTGCTCAAGTGTCTGAATCAAAAAGCGGCAGGCCGTGGCGAAAATGGTGATTTTCGAATACCGGAGCGGAGTGTACTTACGCATATTCGCGAAAAGTTGCAGACTTTTCGGATAAGAATATACGAATAAAAGCCACATGAGCACCGGAACGCAGACAAATTGCCATTTGCAGACCGGCATCGCGACTTTTGGAACAGACACTAAGGTTCCAGTTCGACATCCCAATACAGAAAATCGAGCCAGCTATCGTGAAGATGGTTGGGCGGGAAAAGGCGACCATTGTTGTGCAGGTCCTGCACGGTCGGCATGACCGGCTTCTGGCGCGGCCACATCTGCGCCACGGCGGGCATCATGCCGCCCTTGCGCAGATTGCAGGGTGAACAGGCGGCGACCACATTTTCCCACGTCGTCTCGCCGCCATGGCAACGCGGGGTAACGTGATCGAAGGTCAGGTCATGCGGCGAACCGCAATACTGGCACTCGAAACGATCACGCAGGAAAACGTTGAAGCGCGTGAAAGCCGGATAACGCGGCGGCTTTACATAATCCTTCAGGCAGATCACGCTCGGAACGCGCATGGAGAACGATGGCGAGGAAACGATATGATCGTATTCCGCCACGATATTCACGCGTTCGAGAAACACCGCCTTGATCGCATCCTGCCAGGACCACAGTGACAGGGGATAATAGCTGAGCGGACGGTAATCCGCGTTCAGAACCAGCGCGGGCAAACCACTGGTCGAGACGGTTCTGGGCGAGACGGCAACATTCAAGGGCGCACCTCCTTCAGAGCAACTCCGAAAAAGGGCGAAATGGCTCTCCATGCGGAATTGCGCTTTCATCGAAGCGCCGCGCGTCCATTTTGGGCGCAACAACGACGCTCCAATCTCGTGAAGACGGTGCGGCGATGCGCAGACAAATCAAGCTTCTGCGAATCGAAATACCGTCATCAGCCGATGTGGATAATGTAAGCCCGACGTGACAGGATTGTGAAGCGGAAACGCATTTATGCTTCGGGAAACACGCAATATTTACAAGAGCGGCGCGGCCTCGCGCCCCTTGATTGCGGCATAATAGGCCCAGAACAATCGCGCCGCCACGCCGCGCCACGGCGCCCAGTCTTCCGCCAGCTTGCGAAGCGCGACTGCATCGGGCCGGGTTTCGTGGGCGAAGGCGTGGCCGACAGCCGCCTGCAACGCCACATCACCAGCCGGAAACACGTCCGGATGACCGGCAGAAAACAGAAGGTAGACTTCCGCCGTCCACGGTCCGATGCCCTTGATCACCGTCAGCGCGGCGATCGCTTCCTCAGCGGGCAGGTCACAAAGCCCGTGCAAGTCCAGAGCACCTTCGGCAAGTGACTGGCTCACAGCCAGAAGCGTTCTTTGCTTGGGACGCGACAGTCCTGCCAAACGCCACGCCTCCTCCCCGCCCGCAATATAAGCTTCAGGCGTCAGCGGATCGATTGCCTGTTTCAGCCGCGCCCATATTGCGGCCGCACTGGCGGTCGAAACCTGCTGCGCCACAATGATGGAGGCGAGACTTTCAAATCCCGGTTCGGAACGGCGTAGCGGCACGGCATGGGAGCGGCTGCGTATATCCGCCAGCCGCTCATCGGCCAGCACCAGCGCATCAAGCCCCGCCGCAATGTCGTCCAGACTGTCTATTCGCCGCATCGCACTGTCTTCCTTTATTCGCTGGCACATCGTAGCAATGCACCCAGATGACAATCAACTGACTCTGGCAACTGACTCTGGCAACCAACTCCGGCTAATGACCATGACCCGACCCGTCTTTCGCTTCGCCCCAAGCCCCAATGGACAATTGCATCTCGGTCACGCCTATTCCGCGCTGCTCAATGCGCGTATGGCGGAGGAACATGACGGGCGTTTTCTCCTGCGCATGGAAGATATCGACACCGCACGCTGCACGCCTGCACTGGAACAGGGCATTTACGACGATCTCCGCTGGCTTGGCCTGACCTGGGAAACCCCTGTACGCCGCCAGTCGGAACATTTCGGCGAATATCGCAACGCCCTCACCAAACTTGCCGACAAGGGTCTCGTCTATCCGGCCTTCCTCAGCCGTGGCGAGGTGCGCGAGCGGATTGGCGAAGCTTTCGCCAAGGGCAAGGACTGGCCGTCCGACCCGGACGGAACGCCGCTCTATCCGCAGGGCGAGCGCGATCTGTCCGAAAAGGAACAGATGGAGCGCATTGCTTCAGGCATGTCCTATGCCTGGCGGCTCAATATGGACAAGGCGCTTGCCGCCGCGGGCGAACCGCTGGCATGGAATGAAAGCGGAGCGGGTCCGGAAGGCGAAACGGGAAAGATCGCTGCCAATCCGTCCCGCTGGGGCGACGTGGTGATAGCGCGCAAGGACACGCCGACCAGCTATCACCTTTCCGTTGTGGTGGACGATGCCCTGCAAGGCATTACCCATGTCGTGCGCGGGCGTGATCTTTTTCACGCAACATCCGTGCACCGGCTCCTTCAGAAACTTCTCGGCCTGCCGGAGCCGCTCTATCATCACCACGATCTGGTGCTGGGCGATGATGGATTGAAACTGTCAAAGAGCCGGAGGGATACGGCGCTTGCATCGCTGCGGGAGCAGGGCTTTACGCCAGACGCCATTCGCGCCAAGCTCAAGCTCTGAAATGATTTTCGCCGCAGCGTCACAGATGATGTGCCCGCACGCCGATTGACGAAAGCGCCCCGAAACGGTTCATAGGCGGGAAGGAGCCGCATTGAAAAATGCGGCAGTGCATTCGTTTATTCTGAAGGAGGCCAAGCAATGAGCAATTACGTCGAAATCGAAGGTTTGCGTGTTGCCCCCGAACTGGTGGAATTTCTGGCCAAGGAAGCCGCGCCCGGCACCGGCGTGGAGCCGGAAAAATTCTGGAAGGGCTTTGCCGCAATCATTCGCGATCTTGCTCCGAAAAACCGCGCCCTCCTCGCCAAGCGTGACGAAATGCAGGCGAAAATCGATGCCTGGTACAAGCAGAACCGTGACAAGGGCTACACGCAGGCCGAATACCAGCAGTTCCTGAAGGATATCGGCTATCTTCTGCCGGAAGGCGGCGAGTTCAAGGTTTCGACCGCCAACGTCGATCCTGAAATCACCCATATCGCCGGCCCGCAGCTCGTCGTCCCGGTCATGAATGCACGCTATGCGCTCAACGCCGCCAATGCGCGCTGGGGCTCGCTCTATGATGCGCTTTATGGCACCGATGCCATTTCCGACGCCGATGGCGCGGAAAAGGGCAAGGGCTACAATCCGAAGCGCGGTGAAAAGGTCATCGCCTGGGCGAAGAACTTTCTCGATGAAAGCGCGCCGCTCGCCGCCGGCAAATGGGCCGACGTCGCCGGTCTCGCAATCAAGGACGGCAAGCTTGAAATCAAGCTGACCAATGGCTCGGCAACGGCGCTGAAGGATGAAAGCCAGTTCAAGGGCTATAATGGCGACGCCGCCAGCCCGACGAACGTGCTTCTCGCCAAGAACAACATGCATGTCGACATCGTCGTCAATGCCGACCACCCGATCGGCAAGACCGATCCGGCCCATATCGCCGATGTGGTTCTGGAATCGGCCATCAGCACGATCCAGGATTGCGAGGATTCGATTGCCGCTGTCGATGCCGAAGACAAGGTTGCCGTCTATCGCAACTGGCTTGGCCTGATGAACGGCAAGCTTGAAGACACGTTCGAAAAGAACGGCAAGCAGATGACCCGCCGCCTCAACGGCGACCGCACCTACAAGGCGCCGAACGGTTCCACGCTCACGCTCAAGGGCCGCTCGCTCATGCTGGTCCGCAATGTCGGCCACCTGATGACCAACCCGGCCATTCTCGATGCCGAAGGCAATGAAGTGCCGGAAGGCATCATGGATGCGGCTTTCACCAGCCTGATCGCGCTGCACGACATCGGCCCCAACGGTCGCCACATGAACTCGCGCGAAGGCTCGGTCTATATCGTCAAGCCGAAGATGCACGGGCCGGAAGAAGTCGCTTTCGCCAACGAGCTTTTCACCCGCACGGAAGAAATGCTCGGCATGGAGCCGAACACGCTGAAGATGGGCGTGATGGATGAAGAGCGCCGCACGACCGTCAATCTCAAGGAGGCAATCCGCGCTGCCAAGGATCGCGTCGTGTTCATCAATACCGGCTTCCTCGACCGTACGGGCGATGAGATCCATACCTCCATGGAAGCGGGTCCGATGATCCGCAAGGGTGACATGAAGCAGGCTTCATGGATCGGCGCTTACGAACAGTGGAATGTCGATATCGGTCTGGAATGCGGGCTTTCCGGTCATGCGCAGATCGGCAAGGGCATGTGGGCGATGCCCGACATGATGGCCGCGATGCTGGAGCAGAAGATCGCGCATCCGAAGGCTGGCGCCAACACCGCCTGGGTGCCGTCGCCGACCGCCGCTACGCTGCACGCCACCCACTACCACCAGATCGATGTTGCCGCCGTTCAGGCGACCCTGAAGAGCCGCCCGCGCGCCAAGCTTGACGATATCCTGTCGGTGCCGGTCGCCAGCCGTCCGAACTGGACGCCGGAAGACATCCAGAAGGAGATCGACAACAATGCGCAAGGCATTCTGGGCTATGTCGTGCGCTGGGTCGATCAGGGCGTCGGCTGCTCCAAGGTGCCGGACATCAACAATGTCGGCCTGATGGAAGACCGCGCAACGCTGCGCATCTCCGCACAGCACATCGCCAACTGGCTCTATCACGGCGTTGTTTCGCAAGCGCAGGTCATGGAAACCATGAAGCGCATGGCCGCTGTCGTGGACAAGCAGAATGAAGGTGATCCGCTCTACCGCCCGATGGCTGCCGATTTCGACAAGTCGATTGCCTTCCAGGCGGCTTGCGATCTCGTCTTCAAGGGCCGCGAACAGCCGAACGGCTACACCGAGCCGGTCCTGCATCGTCGCCGCCTGGAGCTGAAGGCGCAAGGCTGATCGGTTTGGAGCGCAGACGTCCCCTTCCCTCATCCTGAGGAGCCGTTGAAAACGGCGCATCATCCTGAGATTTTCGAAGGATGAGGGGGAGAGGTCATTGCCAAAGCCTCGGGCTCTGATCGTAGAAACAGATTGAATGCGGCGGGAGAAATCCCGCCGTTTTCGTTTCCGAAATCGCTTGACTCCATTATAATAGATATTATTTCTAACATAATGGAAAAGACAATCGAACAACTCGACAACGCCATTGGCCAGAACCTGCGCCGCCTGCGTCTGGCGCAAGGCATGACGCTGGATGCGTTGGGCGATGCTTCCGGTGTCAGCCGCGCCATGATCTCGCGGATCGAACGCGGCGAGACAAGCCCCACCGCACAGCTTCTGGCGCGCATTTGCGCCGCCCTCGGCACGTCGCTCTCAGCCTTTTTCGGCGATGCGGAAGCCCCGCCCTCGCCCTATCTGCCGCATGACTGCCAGCCTGTCTGGCGCGATCCCGATACCGGCTATGTGCGCCGGTCGGTCTCTCCGCCGGGCACAGGCTCGAATGTCGACATGATCGAGGTCGAATTTCCCGCTGGCGGCAAGGTTTCCTTTGCACCACAGACCGCCAATGCCGGTATCACGCAGCATATGTGGCTGTTTGCCGGCGAGATGGAAATGACCGTCGGCGACACGCATTACAATCTGAAGCCCGGCGACTGCCTCTATATGCCCATCATGGCGGGCATCACTTTTCACAATCCGGGCTCGACCGTTGCGCGTTATGCCATTGTGCTCGAACGCCGGAACGCTCTCTGAAAGGCAGACCGATGATCCACGTTCTTGATGCCGAAGAAGCAAGACGCGCCATTCCCGCGCTTGCCGAAATCCTTGCCGACTGCGTCATGGGTGGCGCATCGGTGGGCTTTATGGCGCCGTGCGAACCACAGGATTTCATCCCTTACTGGACCCGCATTGCCCATCAAACCGAGAACGGCGAAACGTTGCTCATCGTTGCCGAACATGAGGGCGAGATTGTCGGCACGGTCCAGCTTGGTCTTGCGCAAATGCCCAATCAGCCGCATCGCGCCGACCTGAAAAAACTGCTCGTCCATCGCAAGGCACGCGGCCTCGGCCTTGCGCGCAAGCTGATGGACGCGGCGGAAACCCAAGCCCGCATGCATGGCAAAACGCTGATCTGTCTCGATACCGCCACCGGCAGCCCCGCCGAAGCGGTCTATACGCATCTTGACTGGCAGCCTGCCGGCGTGATTCCCAATTACGCGCTCTTTCCCGATGGCAGCCCCTGCGCTACCACGCTCTTTTATAAAGGCATCTGAAATGACCCTCGTGATCCGCCATGCGACGGAAGCCGATCTCCCTGCCCTGCTTGCGATCTATAATGACGCGGTTGAGAACACGCTCGCCATCTGGAACGAAACGCTCGTCGACCTGGAAAACCGCCGCCAGTGGCTGGAAAATCGCAATCGCGATGGTTTCCCGGTTCTGGTTGCCGAACGCGAGGAGCGGGTCGTCGGCTATGCGAGCTACGGTCCCTTCCGCCCGTTCGAGGGTTTCCGCCACTCATCCGAATTGTCAGTCTACGTGGCGAGCGACGCGCGCGGCGGGGGTATCGGTCGCGCATTGCTGGCCGAACTGGTGGAAGAAGCGCGCGAACGAAATGTCCATGTGCTGGTGGCGGGCATCGAAGCGGGCAATGCCGCATCCATCGCCCTGCATAAATCGCAAGGTTTTGAGGATTGCGGAACGCTGAAACAGGTTGGCCAGAAATTCGGCCGCTGGCTCGACCTGACCTTCATGCAGAAGATTCTCTGATCTGTTCAATATAGCTCAATAGAAAACGCAGCGGGTTATTGCCCTGCTGCGTTGTTTTTGTTTATACAAGCGCATTCGCAAGGACCCGGTGAAAGCCCGGGTGGCTCTTCTGGCCGCCTATCCGCCAGACAACGCAACGACATTCCCCATTTTTACAATCGGCCATGTTGAATCGGACGGCTTTAAACGCCCGTCTTCTATTTGCGGAAAATTCAATGACACGTCTTGCTGCCTACCGCCGCGAGTGGTTCTCCAATATTCGCGGCGATATTCTCTCCGGCATCGTCGTAGCACTTGCCCTTATTCCGGAAGCCATCGGCTTTTCGGTCATCGCCGGGGTCGATCCCAAGGTCGGCCTCTTCGCCTCCTTCGCCATCGCCTGCGTCTCCGCCTTTACCGGCGGTCGCCCCGGCATGATTTCCGCCGCCACGGCTGCAACCGCCGTGGTGATGGTTTCGCTCGTCAAGGAATACGGGCTGCAATATCTCTTTGCCGCCACGATCCTGATGGGCATCCTGCAAATCCTTGCGGGCTTCCTCAAACTCGGACGCCTGATGCGCTTCGTATCGCGTTCGGTCATTACCGGCTTCGTCAATGCGCTGGCGATCCTCATTTTCATGGCGCAGCTGCCAGAGCTGATCCATGTCCCCGTCCAGACCTATTGGATGATCGCGGGCGGCCTTGCCATCATCTATCTCTTCCCGCGTCTGACCAAAGCGATCCCCTCGCCGCTCGTCGCCATTGCGGTTCTCACCGCGCTGGCCTGGTGGACCGGGATGGATCTTCGCACCGTGGGCGATCTCGGCGAATTGCCATCCGCATTGCCGGTTTTCGCATTGCCGCAAGTGCCGCTGACGCTCGAAACCTTGCAGATCATCCTGCCCTATTCGATCACCCTTGCCGCTGTCGGGCTGCTCGAATCGCTGATGACCGCCCAGATCGTCGACGACATGACCGACACGACCAGCAACAAGAGCCAGGAATGCATCGGTCAGGGCACGAGCAATATCGCCTCGGCGCTGATCGGCGGCATGGGCGGTTGCGCCATGATCGGCCAGTCGGTCATCAATGTTTCGTCCGGCGGACGCGGCAGGCTTTCGACCTTCGTTGCCGGCGCCTTCCTGCTGTTCCTGATTCTGGTGCTCGACGATCTCGTCCGCATCATCCCGATGGCTGCCTTGGTGGCCGTCATGATCATGGTGTCCATCGGCACCTTCTCGTGGCGGTCGATCCTCGATCTGCGCCGCAATCCGCCGTCTTCATCCTTCGTCATGCTGGCAACGGTCGTGACCGTCGTTTCAACCCATGATCTGGCGAAAGGCGTTCTGGTCGGCGTTCTGCTCTCCGGTGTCTTCTTTGCGGGCAAGGTCGCCAAAATGTTCCGCGTCACCGAAACCGAAAACAGCGACGGCAGCGAACGCATCTACACCGTGCAGGGCCAGATTTTCTTCGCTTCGGCGCAGAATTTCATCGCCGCGTTCGATTTCTCCAAGCCTGCAAAAAAGATCACCATCAATGTCAGCCATGCGCATCTGTGGGACATCACCTCGGTCGGCGCATTGGACAAGGTCGTCCTCAAATATCGGGCCGGCGGCACCGCTGTCTCGGTGTTCGGCTTCAACGAGGCCAGTGCCGACATGATCGACCGCTTCGCTGTCCACGACAAGGAACTGGGGGCCGCCAAGCTGGCGGCACACTAGACGCGAAAGAAAAGGGCCGCATATGCGGGCCTTTTCTTAACCCTTCATTGGAATGGCATGCCCTACCGACAGCTCGTCGAGATCAATTGCGCCTTCCACCCGGTCACTGCGCGCCAGAAGATAGAAACCCATTCCGCTGATCAGCGCCGCGATGAACAGCAGATACCAGGCAGGAGCAGCAGGATTGACCGCCATGACGGCGGTCAGCACCATCGGCGTGAGCCCGTTGGAAATAGCGCAGGCGATATTGTAGGCGAACGAAACGCCAGAAAAGCGGACATGAGCCGGGAAGACGCGGACCATGGTGAACGAAGTCGCCCCCGCCATTCCGTCAACGCAGCCCACCACCCCATATAGGGCAAACAGACACCAGAGCGAAACGCCGGCGAAGCTGTAGAAAGTGAAGGTGACGACGGCGAAGACCACGCCCGTCGCCACAAGGAAGCGCCCGCTGCCGAAACGGTCCAGGGCAATGCCACCCAAAGCCGCCCCTGCTATTTGGAACACGAGGCCGAAACTGGTCGCGGTCAGCGATTGAAGCGGGCTGTAGCCGTAGAGCTTCTGCAGGAAGGTAGGCGTCATCAGCATGGTGATCGTGATGGCGGACGTCATGCACCAGGCCAGCAGCATCGTAATGACGACGCCGCGCCGATGGTGACGCAAGACAGTGCCGAGCGGCAGCCGCTTCCGCTGCTCGGTGCTTTTCGCCATGGCAATGAAGACCGGCGTCTCCGTCAGCCCGCGGCGCAGATAAAGGCCGAGAGCACCCAGAATGCCGCCGATCAGGAACGGAATGCGCCAGGCATAGGCCGCAACCTGTTCCGGCGTATAGATCCAGTTGATCAGGGCAGCGATCAGCGAGCCGAGCAGAATGCCGAATGTGAAGCCCGAACTCAAAAGACCGCAGGCCAGTCCGACGCGATTGGCCGGCGCGTGTTCGGCAACGAATGTCCACGCCCCCGGCACCTCACCGCCGACAGCTATTCCCTGCATGATGCGCAACAAGGTTAGCAAGACCGGCGCGGCGATACCCAGCGTCGCATAGGTGGGCAGGCAGGCCGTGGCCAGCGTCGCGCCACCCATCAGCAGGACGGAAAAGGTGAAAACACGTTTGCGCCCGAACCGGTCGCCGAAATGCGCCAGCACGATGCCGCCGAGCGGCCGCGCGAGATAGCCGACGGCGAAAATGCCGAAAGTCTGGACGAGCGCCAGCCATTCAGACATGTCCGGCGGAAAGAACAGATGTCCCAGCGTGCTGGCGAAAAACGCGAAGATAATGAAATCATAGAGTTCAAGCGCGCCGCCGATCGCTGACAGTCCAAGGGTGCGGAAATCCCGGCGGTCAAGCGGTCGGGCGTCGATACTGTGTGTAGAATTATGCGGTGCGGTCATTCCGCTTCCTTTTCCGTCCCGTCCACAATCGTGACATTGCTACCCGCCGTCATTGAATCTATTGGCGCCTCCGGCATGCAGCAATCCCAAACATGAGCGAACGAAAGTCTTGACTTCCGTACCGTAGATTCTATTTTTAGAACTATTCTAAATTATATCAGCTACCCGATCGGGTGGATAAAGGACTTTGGTATTTCCTCATGCTGAACCGTTTTTTCCGTAATGGCCGCCGCCCTTTCGATTCGCTTTCCGAACAGGAAATCCTGGCGCTCGCCATATCCTCCGAAGAGGACGATGCCCGCATCTATCTCGCCTATGCCGATGGCCTGCGCGACGAGTTCCCGCAATCGGCAAAGATTTTCGAGGAAATGGCGGCTGAGGAGCACGGCCACCGCGATGCATTGATCGAACGCTACAAGGCCCGCTTCGGTGACCATATTCCGTTGATCCGTCGCGAGCATGTGAGCGGCTATTACGACCGCAAGCCCGACTGGCTCGTGCGGCCGCTCGGCATCGACAAGGTGCGCGAGGCCGCCTCCGAAATGGAAGAGCAGGCCTATCGCTTCTATATCGAGGCCGGAAAGCGCGTGACCGATGCGGAGACCCGCAAGCTTCTCGGCGATCTGGCCTTGCAGGAAAAGAAGCACGAGGCGACCGCGGAGCGGCTCGAAAACGAGCTCACGCCGGACGATGTGCAGGACGAGGAACGCGCTGCTGAACGCAAGCAGTTCATCCTCACCTATGTCCAGCCCGGCCTTGCGGGCCTGATGGACGGTTCGGTCTCGACGCTCGCGCCGATCTTCGCCGCAGCCTTCGCCACGCAGGATACATGGCAAACCTTTCTCGTCGGCCTCTCGGCCTCGGTGGGCGCAGGCATTTCGATGGGCTTTACCGAAGCGATCCACGACGACGGCAAGCTGTCAGGGCGGGGATCGCCGATCAAGCGCGGCCTTGCCTGCGGCATCATGACGACGCTGGGCGGCCTTGGCCACACATTGCCCTATCTGATCAAGGATTTCTGGACCGCGACGATCTTCGCCGCCGTGCTGGTGTTCTTCGAGCTTTGGGCAATTGCCTTCATCCAGAACCGTTATATGGAAACGCCGTTCTTCCGCTCCGTCCTGCAAATCGTTCTGGGCGGCGGACTGGTTCTGGCGGCAGGCATCCTGATCGGCAGCGCCTGATCCTGCGGTCGCAGTTTCACGCCCGCATGACAGCTTCCTGCGGGCGCGATACCGGTTCCTCGAAGGTTTCGATGGAGATGCGTCCCCGCCGCGAGACGGTGACGAAACTGTTGGCGGGAACCGCCATCCAGTTGGCCGCTTCGCCGTCCAGAGGCTCGGACACCACGCAAATCCCGGCCGATCCCCCGAGCGTCGCCGTGTAGAGCGTCGGCGCGAAGGCATCGGTGGCATAGCGGATCGCATAGAGCTGGTTTCCGTCGGAAAAAGCCGCCGTCAGTCGCAGGAACGGCGGCACGCCGGCGCGGATCGCCTCTTCGATGACGGTCGCGACCATGCGCTTCATCGCCAGAACAGGATCGCTGTCGAGGCCGAATTCCAGCATCAGCAGAAAAATCAGTTCCGAATCGGTCGCGCCATGCTTCTGCCCGTAGACGTCATCGCTCAAATGGCTTTCCAGACGGCGGCGCAACCGGTCGAAACTGCCGATCTGCCCGTTATGCATGAAGCTCCAACGGCCGGACACGAAGGGATGACAGTTGGAACGGCTGGTCAGGCCTCCGGTCGATGCACGCACATGCGCCAGAAAAAGGCGCGAGCGTATCTGCCGCGCAAGGCTGCGCAGATTCTGGTCCGACCATGCGGGAAGTATGTCCCGATAGAGGCCCGGTTCGTCGCGATGGCCGTACCAGGCGACACCGAAACCGTCGCCATTGGTCCGCGTTTTGGCTTCATGCGCGTCGTGGCTCTGCGCCACGAGCGAATGGCAGGGAGACGATATAATGTCTTCCAGATAGGTTTCAGGTCCGAGATAGGCGGCCCAACGACACATTTTCGATCCGGCGATTACCGGCCCCGGTTATGCGTCCGCTCATAAAGCTGGCGAACGATCGTGCTCGCCGTCTTCTCGAATAAAAATGGCAAAATTGCATGAACCAGCGCGGCAAGCGCCGCTCCAAGCAATTTTGCCGAAAAACGTGATGCAAAAAGCATATGCTCAAAATAGGTTTCATCGACCGAGGAAGGATGGTCGGTGAAGAGGCGGGTAATACGTGTCGTCATTGAAAACTCCCAGGATTGAGTAATTCGTTCCCATTTATCAGGCGCAGAAGCACCTTTGTGAAAAATCATTTTAACAGAAGGCTTGGAGATGAAATCTCAAATTATCCTTGCGCTGAGCTTCATATTGGGACAATCATCCCGCCATGAGCCTGTCCCTCGATGAAATTGATCGAAAAATCTTAAGCGAGCTGCAAGTTGACGGCACCCTGTCCGTTGATTCTCTCTCCGAGCGTGTCCATCTTTCCCGCAACGCCTGCTGGCGGCGGGTAAAGCGCATGGAGGATGAGGGGATCATCAAGGCGCGTGTCGCCCTGGTTGACGCTGAAATGGTGGGCTGCGGCCTTTCGGTCTTCATTCTCGTGCGCACATCGAGCCACGATCCCGAGTGGCTGGACAAATTCCGCGCCGCCATGGGGCGCTTTCCCGAAATCGTCGGCGTCTACCGCATGACCGGCGATCTGGATTACGTGCTGAAGGCCCGCGTTTCGGACGTCAAGGCCTATGACCGCCTTTACCAGCGGCTGATCGCCAGCGTGCCGCTTTCGGATGTTTCGGCTTCTTTCGTGATGGAAGAGATCAAGGAAACGACAGCCGTGCCGCTGAAGGAATAATGCCGCATGCGCACGGCGCTTTCCCTGTCTGTTTGCACCATTCCCGAGCCGTCGCACCTCTAGGTCACATACCCATA
>UEIJ01000037.1 GCA_900470195.1 Hyphomicrobiales bacterium
ATCCCTAACTTGCTAAAACATCGTTTATAACAGGGGTGGGTTCTAGTTTGAAGTGCGACTTGCAAGCGATAACAATGAGTTATCCTAGGCAAGGAACCCGTCATGGAACGCACCTACTCGCATATTGACTTGGTTGAGCGGCGCAAGATCGCGCGCTGGCGTATGGCAAATATTTCTGTCGAAGCTATTGCCGAGAAACTTGGTCGTCACCGTTCAACCATTTTCCGTGAGCTCAAGCGCAATCAGTTTAACGATGATGAGATCAAGGATCTGACCGGTTATTACTGCACGGTTGCGGATCAGAAAGCGCGTGAGCGGCGATCGAGGCAACGCAAGCTCATTCGTTTTGCTCATTTGCGTCAATCCGTTGTCGACCGCATAAGCCATGGGTGGTCACCAAAACAGATTGCCGGCAGAATGCAGTTGGAACGTCACCCCATCTCTGTCAGCCATGAAACGATCTATCAGTTTGTCTATTCTGCCGAGGGTCGGAAAGATGGGCTTTGGAAGCATCTTCCCGAGCGCCGTACCAAACGACGGCCACGACATGCACGACGACGTCATGGACGCCGTTTTTCGCCGGAACTAAGCATTCTTTACCGTCCTGATGTGGTCGCCAGGCGTAAGCAGTTTGGCCACTGGGAGTGTGATTTGATCCAGTTTCGCAAGAAGTTTGGTAAGGCTAATGTAACGTCTCTGGTCGAACGGGTCAGCCGCTTTACCGTCCTGTTGCGCAACAATGATCGTCAGTCCCGCGCTGTCATGAATGGCTTGATTGCTGTGTTGCAACCCCTGCCCCAAATGGCGCGTCGCTCGATCACGTTTGATCGTGGCACCGAGTTCACGGAATGGGCTTATCTGCAGGCCGGTATCGGATCGCAAACATGGTTCTGTGACCCACAGTCACCTTGGCAGAAAGGAACGGTCGAAAACACCAACAGACGAACAAGACGATGGCTCCCCAGAGACCTTGATCCGCTCACACTAACTGACCGGGACCTGACATTCATTTGCAGTCGCCTCAACAATACGCCACGCAAATGTCTGGGTTACAAAACACCGGCAGAGATCTTCCGTCAGAAACTTGTCGCAAACAGACATCGCTATGAATAAATTCAAACCGAAAAGTCGCGCTTCAGCATGAATTCACACCGCAAAGTTAGAATGTCCTGTTTCTGCAAAGTTGGAATGTCACACTCCCCGGGCCTGAATGATGCCTGGGAGTTTGCAGATGGGATTGATAGCAATGAGCGAGCGCGATCTGCAGCGGATCGAGGTTTTGTCGAAGGTTGTCGGCGGACGGATGACGACGGTGTCAGCGGCGCATGTGCTTGACCTGAGCGAGCGCCAGGTGCGTCGGCTTCTGGACCGGATGCGAGCTGGCGGCGCGGTGTCGATCCGGCACAAGGCGATCGGCCGGCCATCGAACAACCGGATCAGCGACGGCGTTCGGAACTATGCGGTGGTGCTGATCCAGGAATGTTATGCCGATTTCGGTCCAACCTTGGCTTCAGAGATGCTGGCTGAGCGCGATGGTTTGTCGGTGTCGCGCGAGACGGTGCGTAGCTGGATGGTCGATGCTGGTTTGTGGCTATCGCGCAGGCAGCGGCGGACATTTCATCAACCGCGCTTGCGACGCGAGGCCTATGGTGAGTTGGTGCAGATTGACGGGTCGGAGCATCGCTGGTTCGAGGATCGCGGACCGCCATGCTCGCTGCTGGTGTTCATCGACGATGCGACAGGCAAGCTGATGCAGTTGCGCTTTGTGCACTCCGAAAGCGCTTTCACCTATTTCGAGGCTTTGGAGCTCTATCTCAAGCGCCACGGCGCACCGATTGCGTTTTATTCTGACAAGCATTCAGTGTTTCGGGTGGCAAAGAAAGATGCCAGAGGCGGTCAGGCCATGACGCAGTTCGGGCGTGCGCTTTGCGAGCTCAATATCGAGATTCTTTGTGCAAATTCAAGTCAGGCGAAAGGCCGTGTGGAACGGATGAACCGGACGTTGCAGGATCGCCTGGTCAAGGCATTGCGACTGGCCCGGATTGATGACATGGAGGCCGGCAACGCGTTTCTGTCGAACTTCATGGACCGTTATAACGCAAGATTTTCGGTGGTCCCTGCCCGACCTGAGGATCTGCATCGCCCGTTGAATCTAGCACCAAACCGATTGGCGGAGATTCTCTGCAAGCGCGAGCAGCGCTATGTTGGAGCGCAGCTGTCATTTTCGTTCGAGCGCAAGCGGATCATCCTCGAAGAAACCGAGGTGACGCGCGGCCTGGTCGGTCGTTATGTCGAGACCTACGCCTATGCGGATGGTCGCCTGGATGTGCGCTGGAAAGGCTGTTCCCTGTCCTACACGGTATTCGACAAGGATCAGCGGGTAACCCATGCTGCGATCACCGAGAACAAACGGTTGGGTGAGGTTTTGGCCTATATCAAGGAGCGTCAGGATCGACAGGAGCAGCCGAAAGTGATGACCAACAGCGAAAAGAACGGTTATAAATCACGGGGTCGAAAGCCTGGCCCTAGGACCGATTTCATGAACGATCCGGCCGTGATTGCGCGGCGAAAGAAAGCATTGTCGCGGCGGCAAGCCGCACAGTGACGTACGGCAGAATAGTCTCACAGCCAAAACCAAAGACGTGAGTGACCACCCGCCCCGGCCAGCCCTTGCAACCCTGACCAGCCGGGCAGGCCGGAGCTGAGCGTCGTGCCAGAAAACATCACGCAGACATTTTAACTTTGCAAAGCGGCGGACATTTCAACTCTGCCGCCACATTGCTAAATTATTGATTTTCTTATATTTTTTATCCAGAACCTTGCCTTCGTTGCCATTTATGCGCCCGGGATTCTCCCATCACGGATAACTCCGTTATTATTTTGCATATATAATTACGAAGAATGGCGTCTCCACTGTGCACTCCCACCGCCGACGATGCCATCCCACATCTTGGTTTGGTGCCCACTATGAACCGCTACAACATCGCTGAACGACATACAATTGCGCGCTCGCGACCCCGCTCCGCTTGAAATTTATCCTGTCACGATGTATATACTCGTGTATATACAAAGGAGACCAATATGCCACAGCTCCGACACTCCGAACCTACACCATCCCGCGAAGCAAAACTCTTCCGTAACAATAAGAGTCAGGCGGTACGCATTCCAGCTGACTTCGAACTTCCCGGCGACCGGGTGATGATCCATCGCGATGGAGATCGACTTATCATAGAGCCGGTGCGTCGCCCGAACCTGTTGGAAGTGCTTGCTGGATTGGAACCACTTGGACCGGAAGATCAGTTCCCTGATATTGACGATACCCTGCTACCATTGAAAGAAATCGACCTGTGAGCGCCCTCTACATGCTCGACACCAACGTCGTGTCCGAGCTTGCACGAAACCCCAAGGGCGCTGTCGCCAGACGCATCGCCGAGGTTGGACCAGAAGCAGTTTGCGTCAGTATCATCACGGCAGCGGAGTTACGCTTTGGATGCGCCAAGAAAGGATCGCCGAAGCTGCTGGCGCACATCGAGGCCATTCTTGGAAGTATACAAGTGCTCGCACTTGATACGCCTGCCGACGCCGAATATGGGCGAATCCGAGCCGAATTGGAAGCCGTTGGTAAGCCCATCGGTCCGAATGACCTCTTCATCGCTGCCCATGCTTATGCGCTCGGGGTGGTGTTAGTCACGGCCAATACCGGAGAATTCTCACGCATCCGTGCTCTGAGGGTCGAAAACTGGCTACGCGACTGAGCCGTGCTGTTGTTCGTTCAAAGAGAATCTGACGCTGAATGGACAGATCACTAAAAAGTGCATTTTTGATCGGTAGATTGTCCCTTGGTCTGCTCATGCCTCGGATAAAGACTGGTTTTCCGCTGAGGTCTGCTATGAATGTGGCTGTCGAATCTATACAACAAGCGATGACATGACGACTGATGACGACCGACCCGCTCCACATTCTCAAAACCATTTATGGATATGATGCCTTCCGCGGGCGGCAAGTTGAAATCATATCGCACGCGATAGCAGGCAATAATGCATTCGTCCTGATGCCGACAGGCGGCGGCAAATCGCTATGCTATCAGATTCCCGCCCTTGTGCGGCCGGGCATGGGGTTAGTGATTTCACCGCTTCTGGCGCTGATGGCCGATCAGGTCTCCGCGCTCCGGCAGGCGGGTGTGAAAGCTGCAGCGCTTAATTCCGACCTTGCTGGCGATGACAGACTGGCCTTGTGGCGAGATATCCATGCCGGGGCGCTTGATCTGCTCTATGTCGCGCCTGAAACACTGCTCAGGCCGGATACGTTGCAACGCCTGAGCGATGTGCCTCTCTCGCTGATCGCTATTGACGAAGCACATTGCCTGTCGCAATGGGGGCATGATTTCAGGCCGTCCTATCGGCAGCTTGATGTGTTGATGGCGCAGTTTCCCAACACGCCACGCATGGCATTGACCGCAACCGCCGACGAGCCGACACGTGCCGAAATCCTGTCGCATCTGCAGATTGATGAGCGCGATGCCTTCATCGCCGGTTTCGACCGTCCCAATATTCGCTATGCGATCATGGAGAAGGACAATCCCCGCACGCAGTTGAAACGTTTTCTACAGGATCACCAAGGCGAAAGCGGCATCGTTTACTGTCTTTCGAAACGGAAGTCAGAAGAAACGGCCGAATGGCTGCGCAGCCTGGGCTACGACGCCCTCTCCTATCACGGCGGTATGGAAAAGTCCGCGCGCGAGGCGAACCAGGCACGATTCCAGCACGACGAGGCGGTCATCATGGTGGCGACGATTGCCTTTGGGATGGGCATCGACAAGCCGGATGTTCGCTTCGTCGCCCATATCGATCTGCCGGGGAGCATCGAAGCCTATTATCAGGAGACAGGTCGTGCGGGACGTGACGGACTGCCAGCCGAGGCGATGATGCTCTACGGTTATGACGATATCGTCCTGCGCAGCCGCTTCATCGAGGAATCCGACGCGCCCGATCAGCGCAAGCGGATGGAGCGGCAGAAACTCGACATTCTCCTCGGGTTGGCCGAAACGGCGAACTGTCGCAGACAGGTGCTGCTTTCTTATTTCGGTGATCGATGCGAACCATGCGGCAATTGCGATACCTGCGCTGAACCACCAACCCTCTTCGATGGGACAATAGCCGCGCAGAAAATATTGTCCTGCATTCACAGAACCGGGGAGCGGTTCGGGCAATCCTATATTGTCGATGTCCTTCTTGGCGTCGACGATGAGCGCATCAGCCGCTTTGGCCACGACCGGATTTCGACTTTCGGAATCGGCCGCGAGCATGACAATCACACCTGGCGTGCGATCATACGGCAGTTGATCGCGCAGAGGTTAATCGATGTCGACTTTGCCGGGCACGGCGGTTTGTCGATCTCGGAAGCAGGTCGGCAGTTTTTGCGCACAAAGCATACGCTCATGTTGCGTGTCCCGCCGAAATCGAAGCCATCGCGTGATACTGTTTCGCGTGGAAAATCGGTAACATCCGCGCTGTCGGAGCGTGATGAGGCGCTGTTTCAGGCGCTACGCGAGAAGCGGCTCGAGATCGCGCGCACGCAAAATGTCCCACCTTATGTGATCTTCCACGATCGCACACTAATCGAGCTGTCCACTGCCAGGCCAGCCTCACGCGCCCAGATGGCCGATGTGCCCGGTGTCGGCGATACAAAGCTCGAACGCTATGGCCCGGCCTTTCTGGCCGTCATCAACGCACACGGATAAATCCGCCGCAACCTTTGGAATTCAACGATACCGACCTAAGAGTCTGTCAGCGCTACTCGGGATCGCCATGAGATTCCCTCGGGTTTGATTTTGTGTTTCTCGAGATCATGGCTGGATTCACATCATGGATAAATTCGTGATATCAGTTTTCTCATAACCGATCCCGACCGTTCATTCTTCTCCGGGTCAAATGCCACCGATCTTCTTTCACGGCCGTCTATCGTCAGTCAGACATTCACCCTCGGCTGCGATTTCTATCGCCCAACGCACCGCCTCCTCTGCGGCAAAGGTGGCGATTTCAGCTTCGTGCGCGGAACAAGGACGAATTCCGAAACCCCACACTGTGTACATCTCATTTTGAGCGAGCGTCGTGATACCTGGATCCACCACCTTTAGTGCGTATTTGGTTGCAGGTGGGGTCATGGGGGCGGCTCCATAGAAGCTCCCGCTCCTGCCTTCGAGTTGACCAACCTGGCAGCGCACGCCGTCGAATTCTTTGAGCGCCGGGGGCAAGTTACCAGCAAGGGCGATCGCATTAATTTTCGAAAAATGACCGTACAGCGAATAGCAGTATTCGGTATCCAGATCGAAAATGCGCAGCCGTGAGATCAACCGATCGACGCCTACATATTGCAAGATACAAAAATACGCACACCCGTCACAAACCGGAATGTCCGCTTCATCAAGCACCTGCGCGTTCTCGCCGAATATGTCCCATGGAATTTCTTTTAACATTTTATCATCTCTAACAAGCCAATAGATATAGTGTGAGACCAATCAGCCACCGGCGCAAACGGATCATGAACGCCGATGAAAATTTCTAACTGGACGCTGAACGGTATTATGTGACTGGATGAATACGACCGTTGCGACGAGCACAACTGGCAGGTTTGGAACGTTAAAGTTTGACAAACAGCCAAGAGCACAAAACCTGAGGCATTGAGCCGCTCGTCCAGATCGCACTCGAGGAAACCTGCCGTCACACCCGCCAGGTCTGCGACAACCATGCTGAATGGCTGACCCGGATTTAAGCGGCCTGACAAATTGAAGCCGGCAACCCAAATAAGAAAACCAGGAGCACGTATGACGCGTGCTCCCGGTTTCATATTTCGATAGACTATGGGTTCCTAAATGGCCCCTTACGCGAGTGCCATTCTCATTTCGCCAATATATTCTCCACGCTCCCAGAAATGGCCCCATGCGGTGTTTTCGTAGTTGGCCCGGGGAAGTCTGTAGAGCGTCAACCGGACAGGGCCTTGCTTTCCAAGTGCGAGCAACCGCTCGCGATAGGTTGGGGCTGCGCGACGAGCGAATTCATTCGCGAAATCGAATTCGTACTCACCATGGATATCAACGCTATCGACAAAACATTGGTTCGTGTCATCAACAATCACCACACATCCATTAAGCGTGGAATAAGCGCGACAGGCTCGTCTGAAATCGTGCCAGACTGAACCTTGTCCTGATTGATTATAGCGTTTTTCGACGGTGGCCTCATCGGCAAGAAACGAAAAATGTCCCTCCTCAAAATCCTTGAGCATGCGCGCTGCAATGCCGTTGCTCGTTTTGTCGATACCGTAGTCTAAAGGCGAAGTTCCAATCATTGAAAAATCCTTTCTTGAAAATGATTGTCTGTCAGCTTCAAAAAGCGCTGACTTCAATAGTAAAGCATAATATTACAATAATATCAAATGCTTATGCTTTTGTAACTGGTCCAATGGTGCCCAAATGGCCCCAAAATGGCTTCATTTCGATGCGTTTTAATGCCTGTTTCATGACATAATGTCGCATGTTGGGGCGCGTCAGTGGCATTCGCAATCAAATCGCGGATTTTAATATCGGAAGGGTCGAAAGCGCTATTTATCCGGCCCACGTTAAAAATACCCCTTACCAAAACATCGGGTTCGATGGACCTCGGCTTAGATCTGGATAGCAGACACGACGTTTGCCCCTATCCGCCGACCACCATAATTCCTTCCCGCTCGGCGACCACACGGAAAAGCGACCTGGAGATCGGAATGCTACCGTATCACGGGCAAATCGATGGCAGCAGACACGAGAGGCGTTCATGTGATTGGCTTTGGCCCTCCTTTTGCTACAGGCTTCCTTATCGCCCGATGCCTGTTAGCTCCCTGTCAGTCAGAATCCTGTGCTCCGTACAGGCGGTTATTCCATGGCTATCACCCAGTCCCACCGAAAGCCGTTTCTGCCCTGCTCCCACCGGTACCCATAGGGGTTGCAGACAATGCGGCTTCGGCCGATCTGAACGTCAAAGGCATTATGTGTATGACCACAGATCCATATATCCGGGGCCTGTTCGGAATGCAGGATGTTATTGAAAGCCTCTGCGCCACAGGCAAACAGAAAATTTGCCTCTTGCCCCGCATAAGCCGGCGGCGTGCAATCGGGATGCGGCATGTGATGGGTCAATACCACAGTGGAGCCGTCAAATGGTTTTGCCAGCTTTTTTCGAATGTAAGCTGCATCTGAACGATGTAGCTCCAGCATATCCTCCGGCGTGAATCGTTTGCCGTCCTGCATGGAGATTGCATGAAAATCATTGAGCATCTGGCGCGCCATCCACATCCGCTGCGGCAAATCAGACTTCGCGGGGAGTTTCATCAGGAAATCGACCCATAGGCTTGCGCCAATGAAGCGCGTATTGTCGATAATCACCTCATCCGCATCAAGACAATAAAACTGTTGCGGCCATTGCAGAGAAAGCGCCTCGATTTCCTTGATGGTCTGCCTGTCGCTTTCAAGCGAACGGTCCCGGTCGTTCATCATCCACTTGTTCTGATAAAATTCGTGATTTCCGGGGACATAGATAATAGGCTTCTCGTAGCGCCTGATCAGGAATTCTAGCGTCAAATGGAGATCTGGCGCCGCATTGAGATCGCCGGCAATCATGATCAGATCACAGTCCGGCGCTTGTTCACGTGGTGGATAAACGACTTCCTGCAGTTCATTATGCACATCAGACCAGATCCAGAGTTTCATGCCGTTCCCTCTCTATTCCTATTGGTAATCTCGAAGCCGTTTTCGTGTCTGGTTCTCCATGACAGGTCGCCGCGTTTCTGACAGACATGGCGAAGCTTCCACGCCGGCTGTCCTGCCGATTGATGTGCGTAGCCTGATCAGTTTCATTCTTTCTCATTGCCCGATGTCTTTTTGGCCAAGCCGGTAAAAGCGGCTGAATGTGCGGGCATAGTTCCGGTCGAGATCCAGAAGCCAGAGCTCGGACGTGATGCCATGCGGTACGATTTGTCCGAGCCGAGGATGTTCGAATAATACGCCTTCCAGACACGTTGCCCGCCGTGCACTCAGCTTCCAGCTTGTGATCGCTGGTGAATTTGTCAGTAACTGTTCGTCTGGATAATCACCCTCCAATATCCGCTGCAGATCATCGACCAGAGCTTTCAGCATCCTGATTTCAAGCTCGAGCTGCTCGCGATTGTAGTTTCCATTTTTGATTGTAACTGTCATGCCGTGTTCCTGATGAATGAACAAAATGATGGACCGTTCGGGCGCGCAATGACGCGTCCGGGGGTGTTTCCTGAATTTCCATGCATTTGATTGTTATTGAGAGCAAAGCTGAGCCGTTCAGCGTGACACAGGCATCCACCCCGAATATCTGGGCAGAAGATTCTCCGCTACCTTATCTATTGCCTTTGCTCCCATCGGTTGGTCTTTAGCTCGCCATTGAGAATGGCAGATACCCCTGTTCGTCTGCATCGCAGTGAACGTCCGCTCTACTGCATAACGGATAAGTCCGTGACACGTAGTTTCACAAGCTTCGCACGACGCATCGACTGATCGGCCCCTGTCTGCTCAGCGCAACACGTTATCCGGCGTCAAAATCTGAATCTCCGGCCCAGACTTGCTGTCGAGTGCTTCAAACGCCATCTGCGCGATCTCTTCATCAATCAGCCGCGCTTGCTCCTCTTCGGTTTTCGCGAATGTGTCGCCAAGCCATATGATGAGTTCTTCTCTGAGAGCCTCTTGCACGCCCAACACTTTTTCCGCGATCTCCGGGATCCCCAGTAGCCCATCGAGATCGGATAGCGCCCAGATCCCCTCCTCGGGTAGGCTTTCACTAAGCAATGGGTCGATCAGCACGAATTCGTAGTGATCGATATCAATGCCATAATACTGTTGCGCCAGCCGCTCCCACAATGCTGAGGCGGTCGATGCTTCAATGCGCCATTGATCCAGAGCCCCCTTATGGCCGCTGATGCCATAAATCAGACTGAGCACACGGAGGCATTTGCGCTCCTGTTCATAGGACACCAATTCGAATGTGTAAGGGTCTGTCGGAAGTTCCGAGGCGCTTCGGTCTGTGTCGTTTTCGTCTGCGAGGGATTTCGATGTGACAGACTCGATCACGTCATTGAAAGTATCACGCGTGAGTGGCATAGAACGAGATGAGCGGAAATCTCTTTGAACCTTTACCGCCGCTTTTGCTACAGCTTCTTCAATAAGGCCGATGATTTTTTCGCCGGTGTTCCATAAGGCACAACGGAATATCTGCTCTGACAAAGCTCGTTTCCGGCTACTTCTGTCATGAGCACGGTCAATCAAATGAAAACATAACGACAGGTGTAGCGCTGCGTTTAATTCACGCTTGTAGCTTCGCTGCGGGAATTTGTGTTCAATGAGATCAATGTAGCCAATTACGGTTTCTGCAAACATGATTTCTCCATCTCCAAAGCGACTGTTGGTCGCCGGAGTCAAACGGGTGTGAAGGTAGGTTGCCATTGCGAGTGGCCACAGATTTTGAAGACAGCGAAGATCTTAGCGTTGCGCGCGAACGCACACGACCAGACTGACAGAATGGGAAATTGGGAGTTCGTGCCTTAAAGAGCACCGAACGCGTCAGAAGCGGAAATTATCTCCGCTGCGGAGCCGCTATGTCGACATGGAATTCTGATAGTGGATCTTTTAATCCGCCACGAATATCGATAAGAGTTGTCATAAGCTTGGCTCCTGTGTTGGCAGGCTAAGTCAGTCTCCATTCAGGTGTTACCAGCACCGGGATGGAGGCGCCTGATCAATCAGGCAAGGCGACTATTGCAGGATCTGAATTGCGCTGCAAGGATCCGGAACGAAAAAAGATCCCAATTAAGCATTTTTATCTAAGTCCCGGATATAACCGGCTTTTTTGGCTTCACTAAAACAGTGATAAAACGTAGTGGCCATAGGTTTTTTGCTTTGTATTGAGTTTTTGAGGAAGCCTAAATGTGGAGCTTGAAGTTATCCACAGGATGGGCTTCAGCAGCGAAATGTCCTGCATATTTTTCATGGATAGCGGTGACGTTACCACCGACGATCCTGAGCAATCCCGTTGTTTCTCTTCTTAAGCCTCGACGATCGTCCGCCTCCGTTAACCTTGAGAAATCCGATTCATGTGCAAACAGCGTTTCATGAAGTAATGGGGGGACAACAGACAAAAAGCACAAACTACGTTTGTAAAATTTTCAGGTTGAAATCAAAACGGTATGGTTTGGAAAACGATCCTCAATGTTCGGTGTCGTCAAGAACCCCGCCGGGCCTCAGATGCATCTTGCGACGGAAATCCCAGCCGCTTTTTGTGTATCTGACAATCAGGTCATCAATGACTTCTAATGAAGCATCTTTATCGAAGCCCTGATCCGTCAGCGCATCAAGAAGCATATCAATCAGCTTCTCCGTCCCGTCCTGATTGCCAGACTTCACCGCTTTGACGATCATAAAATGCAGCAGCACTCGTGCTATGTCGTCACGCGTCGGTTTGCGCTGTACCCTCAAACGATCGCGATAGTCCTTCTGCCGTTCGCGCTGCTTGCGCAAACGTTCCGACTGCTGCCTGCTCGATGTCATGGCTACTCCAGATCACGTACCAATAATCAAAGCTTGAGCTCGAAAACCGTCGGCGCAAAGCATTTTTTCACCATCCCACGCCTGCCCGCAAACGGCGTTTACCGCTGAATCGGAGATCCCGGATCTGGCAACACATGTCCGGAACTCTGTAACGCAAATCTCGAGTTGAGAATCCAGTTACTGCAAATCGGAAAAAAATCTACGTGACTTGCCCACAATCTGGATTGATGTGTCTGCACGTCATTTTGCCAGCCTCACAATTCCAGATGTAGTGCGGGAAAATCATTGCAATCCATGTCGCTCGCAGGGCTGGCCACCGCAGACGCCGTTCGCATCGCCACGATTGATTTGTTGCTGGAACAAGGTCGCTGCTTCTGCAGCTATTCTTCAGCCGCGGCAAGCAATGGCACTCTTTACAACAGATGCGACAACAAAAACTCGCTTACGATTCTTCGATTATAAGGCCACGGACCAGATCAGAGCAGGTTGCGAACCTTGAACATTGCCATGCGGAAATGGCGGGCCTCGACAGAAGAACAACCGGACAAGCAGCCGGGCCTGGAGTCCCGCCGACTACGGCATCGGAACT
>UEIJ01000039.1 GCA_900470195.1 Hyphomicrobiales bacterium
GATGTCTTGAAAACCATTCTCAAACGTTGGCCGTGGTTGCGGCATATCTTTGCTGACGGCGGATACGCAGGACCAAAGCTCAAAGGCAGGTTGGAAAAGGTCGGGAAGTTTACACTGGAAATCGTCAAGCGGTCTGATCGCGCTGAAGGTTTCGAACTACTCCCGCGTCGATGGGTTGTCGAGCGCACATTTGCATGGCTGGGACGGTGTCGCAGACTGGCCAAGGACTTCGAGAAAACCATCGCTTCCTCTGAAGCGTGGATCTACATCGCAAATATCCGCTTCCTCACGCGAAGGATCGCAAGAGCCTGATATCGTTACGTTCATTATGATTCAGGCTCTTATGCAAAACGTTGAATTCATCTGAGTTGCTCATGCTGATATATCCGCCACTATTGCACTTTTCCGTAATACAATTCCGGGATATCACACGCGCACCGAAGTTCAACCCGAACATATCAATACCGGCAAACGTCTTGATTTGCGGTCATTCATCGCTCATACCGTCCAAAATGAGAATTTACCTGCATCGTAGATGGAGTAGGCATGCCCAATCCGAAGCGCGCAATGTGGCTTATGAACCACAGTACACTGCGCAAATTTGAAGTACCGCTGCTCGAATCTCTGGGCTATGAAGTTTATCTTCCGAAGAAATTTCCTTACGATGAAGGTAATCTTAGCGCATCTCTGGATTTTAGTCGGGATGCGGGTCTCTCAATACCTAGAGAAGACCTTGAAGCTTTGAATGGCCACGATTTCTACAGCGGGTTGACGCCAGAGATTGGCGAGATAGCTAGCAAACATTTCGATGTTGCTTTTTTTGGCTTTTTCCCCAAACAGTTGGCTGGCCTCATTCGGCACTTTCGGAATGAATGCGTGATGAGGCCGTTTGGTCTCTCCACTGGAGTTACCTATACCGACGTAACCGTCGCAAGCTTGAAGCCGTATTTTCTTCATGAGCTACAGAAAAATAAGCATCGGTTCTGGTTCGGACAAGCTTATGAGCACTTGGCCGAGATAGAGCGCGGTGTTTTTCTGGATAAAGCCGTTACACTTCCCCTCGGTCTTGATGATGCGAGAGTAACAAATGAATGGACCGGAGAAGATGCGAAGGTATTGTTTGTCTGCCCACGCATTGGTTCATCTCCATATTTTAACAACATTTACCATAACTTCTTAAGGCTGTTCGGTAACGTACCGTACGTTGTAGGAGGCGCTCAGCCGATTGATGTTCCTGATCCTAATGTTGTTGGTATGCTTCCTCGGGAAGACTACGACCGAATGATGAGGCGTACTCGTGTTATGTTTTACCATAGCAGAGAACTTCGCCACCTCCATTACCACCCATTAGAAGCCGTTCGCCTTGGCATGCCGCTTGTATTTATGGCAGGTGGCATGCTTGATCTTTTGGGCGGCAAGAATTTGCCGGGAAGATGCAAGACAGAAGGGGAAGCCCAGAAGAAAATTAATGCCATTCTAAAGGGCGACACCAAGCTCATTGAAGCTATTCGTTCAACTCAGGGTGTACTCCTCCACCCAATGTCTCGTGATTTTTGTGAATCTGGCTGGAGAGAACAATTCCCCAAAATTGAAGAGAGCATTGAACGCAATAAGCGGAAGCTTGCGTCAAAAGGCTCGGACAGAAAAAAAGTCGCGGTTTTCCTACCGGCTCCATACCGCGGCGGCACACTTAATATGGTTAAGCTTCTGGCAAAAATGCTGAAGCGCGGAAGTATTGAGCACGGCAAGGAAGTCGACGTAGTTTTTGGCCATCCAGAGAACGACATCTATACCCGTGACGATTGGAAAGATCTGACGGCAGAGGGCATAGAAGTTCGTTCCTTCAAGATAGCTGAGATAGACGGCGTTGAACTAAACCAGATTCAATCTTGCCTTGGACAAGACCAGAAAGTCCTTCCAGGTATGTTCACTATCCATAAAGATGGAACGTATGATTTTCTGGATTGTGATTTCTGGTTCTTGGCCTCGGACCGATACAACAGTCAAGTGGCTCCTCTTCGACCGTATTGTGTTTTTGCGCACGATTACTTGCAACGCTATTTTGCACCTCTCATGAAGTCCCACTACGAAAAAGGCTTCATAGAGACCGCACGAAATGCGATTGCTGTACTCGCTAATACTCCTCACACGATTGAGGATGTTGTTCAATATGTCGGCAAGAACAGGGATGAAACAATACTTGTTCCGCATGTGGCAGAGCTTGACCAGATGGACGATGCTCCAGAAATTACCGTTAAGGGTGACTACTTAGTTTGGACAACGAACACCGGGCCACACAAGAACCATCTCAGGACTCTTCAAGGGCTGAACCGATACTACAATGTTGAAGGCGGCACACTTGATTGCCATGTGACCGGTGTTGATACTGATAAGTTTGACCCCGAGGTTGAAACAGATGAGGATCTTCCTAAACACATCAAGGAGGCCCGAGATTACCTCAAGAAGAATCGCCAACTGGCCGAGAGAGTTCATTTTCTGGGGAACATCTCTAATTCGGAATACGCGGCGCAGCTAGCAAAAGCCCGCTTTCTCGTTCACAACGTCATTATGGACAATGGAACACTTTGCGCCGTTGAGGCCGCATACGTAGGCACCCCGACGCTATCAAGCGACTACCCGCCTATGCGGTATTTGTCGGACAGATACGGACTCAACTGCCGCTTTTTCGATGCACACGATACAAAGGCTCTAGCGAAAAGCCTTATCGAGATGGAGCACGATAGCGCCGCTCTGGCATCTGCTCTGCCCACTAAAGAGCATCTCGAAGCGTATAGTTGGCGCGGCGTAAGCGCTGAGTTTTTCAATGCAATCCGACCTGTTTTAGGTGTTTAAATGAAGATCGGCATATTCATAGCGTATCCACCCAGAAGTGAGCTATCAAACCAAGGTTTGGGGCGCCTTCTGCGGTCTATCATTTCCGGCATCAGCCAGACTGAGCAAGGTTCGGTGGTTTTGCTCTGCCCTAGCTGGCTAAAAGCTGACGTTGAACGATTGCTCCACGGAATCCCCGGAGCAAGGCTTCAAATTGTTAGTAAGAAAAAAGTTCCTCTTGTAGTTAAGCTGTGGGATAAATTTCTGGCTAAAGGTCGCAAGAAGACCAAGGCACCCGGTCGTCTTTCTCGATGGAAAAAGAGAATACTAGACAGGATCAGCAAGATTAGCAGAGGTGTGGGTCGTACCGTCTTACGACTTCTATCCTCTGATAACGATGCTGTCGTAGGCCTTTCTCTCATCGCATTAGCATTGTTAGCAATACTATTTTCACCGATTGCGCTTATTGCGGTCGCCCTTTTGGCTACCGTGATATTGTTGGTCAGAGCTAATATTCTTTCCAAGATTCGCAGAAGAGCTACCACTCTTCAGATTAGAGCGAGAGGCTATATAAAGCGGACACTGAACGCCCTTCTTCAAAGAGCGGTTCCTTCTATTGGACAAGTCGTACTGCGCGAGGTCACCCACCGCGAAAGTCTTCAACTGGTTGCTATGGCAAACAAGATGAAGGATGTCGATGTTTGGTTTAGTCCAACGGTCTTTTGGCCCGAGTTCAATCTGATCAATGCTCCTCGAGTATTGTCATTCCCTGATATGCTTATATCCGAATTCCCTTCGGCTTTTGCATCATCTATAAAAGATGCACCTGACATTTTTGCTCGAGCACAAAAGACAATCTCGGCCGGAACCCACTTCACCGCATATAGTCGCTATACAGCCGAGAAGGCCCTGATTGAACAATTCTCTGTTCCTAGCGAAAACGTCACTGTTATACCGCATGCATCCATGAACTTGTTGCCGTTGATAAATATCAAAGGAACAATGGACGATGCTTTCGCAAGGGATCAATTCGCCCGAAATCTGATAGACGGCTTCCGCCTCACATCGTGGCAAGGAAACGAATATCTCGCCACGATGGACCTATCCAGCACGAAGTTTATATTCTATGCCTCTCAGTTAAGGCCGAATAAGAACATCATGAACCTCGTCAAGGGGTACGAGATCGCCTTACGAGAAAAGTTCATCTATGCCAAACTCGTTTTAACCGGCAATCCAGCGCACGTCCCGGAAGTGATGGACTACATATATAAGAATCGACTGCAATACGATATTTTGTTCGCTTACGATGTCCCGGATCAGGTGCTTGCCGCTCTTTATTCACGTGCCGTTCTGGTCGTTAATCCCACACTGTATGAAGGCGGCTTTCCCTTCACTTTCACCGAAGGGATGTCCGTCGGCACGCCGAGTATTATGAGTGATATACCGCAGGTCACGGAATACATAGATGGCGATTTAGCCGCCAAGATGCTTTTCCAGCCTATGTCGCCTAATGATATAGCCGACAAGATCGCATTTGGTATCAATAACCGCAGCGAATTGTACGAACTTCAGAAGCCACTTTATGACAAATTGAAGAATCGAAACTGGTCAGATGTTGCCAATGATTATCTGGACACGTTTCAAAAGGTCATAAAGATGGAGCGCCAATAGGCGCTCCTAGGCAACTGTCGCCGCCCCAATGGTGCTAGCTGTAGGCGTTCCGCTATTTGGCGTCCACGAATACGTTGCGTGGCTTGCCTTGTCTTGGAAGAGCGAACCGGCAGTGTTGCCACGTGCTGTCACGCCAACGCGCCGGTTTCTGTCTCCAGTGTTATCATCATAATATCCGTACACATCATTGTTGACTGAATACCCTCCGAGGATTTGACAGTCAGAGCAGCCAACCATAACGGAGCCAGACCCGGTATTCAGCTCTCCCTCGAATGAAACGACGACAACATATTTGTTTAGTGATTGAACAAATCCATTCTGCGATGGCACCGCGTTGGTTAGTCCCTTTGCGCCATAGGCTTTTACTTTGCTGAATGTCGAATTTGTGACGCGAGTAAACGTCACAGGGGCACCCAACACTTGGAACCCTTGAATGATGTCAATCTCACAATTGAATACATCAGTAATGAGGACACCATGTCCGGTAGAATTGTCGACCAATATTCGTCTACCATAAATAGACCCGCGACCGGTTGAAACGATGCCATCAATTATGACACCATATGCATTTGGCTGATGGGCAAGACTTCCCGGCACCTGGCCTACGACATCCAGCTTGTTAAATTCGAGGCCGATCATATCCCCAAAGTAGATACTGTTCCAACTAACCACAGGACGTCCACCTGCAACATTATAGGTGTTATCTACCTTGATGTCGTTCCAGTTGAAGAACCCGCGCGACCGACGTGAGTAAATTTGCCTTCCGCGAGTGAAATAGCAAAGTGTGTCTCCTATAGTGAAATCAACCACGTAGTTAGACGTACTATCCTCCTCTTTGTAAGCAAACCCACAATCCTTTGCTGTAATACCTTCAATACGTAGACCGAGTACGACACCTGCGGATGTGTTGATGAGTATCGCTCCTGACGTATTCGGTGCGGCCTGTCCATCATATAGGAACAGACTAAGCCGAGCATACTGACCGGCGACAGCACCGGGGAGAACTCGAATTGCACATAAAGCTGTACTTTTAATTTTCCACGTTGGGCATCCAACGGCAGAGATGACATGACCAAGGGCGGGATTTACATCTATGTCTCCAGCCACAAAGCCGGTATCAGTTCGAGGAATGAACGCCTCTTTACATACAAACAGCGCGCCACGGATCGCCGGACTGTCATCCGTCACACCATCCAGTTTTGCACCGAATGCTGTCACGCTAGGAACACGCATCGGTGCGTATACACGTTCCCAATAATAGCCAGCGGTATTACTGACTACGTAGACGCCTTCCTGTGTGTCCGTTACGGGTGGCGAACCGGCCTTCAGAACGAACGTGCCTTCGCGTCCCGCTTCGAGTAGATAGGCTGTTTTGAAGAAGACAGGCAGCGCCTTGAGATCGGAGCGGGTATCAACTGTTATTTCTACGAAACCAAGGGTATAGCCGGTAGCGTCAGAGTTAACGAGGAGTGCCTTGCCCTTATCACCCGTTCCAGTTGATGGCAGATTAAGCCCAGCGGCGGCAGCCTCGGCCCGTGCGGCGGCGTCTTCAGCAGCAGCGAGGATTGCTTCGGCATCGCCGTAAGACAGCAGCCGCAATTCTGTTCCGGTATCAATGCAGAGCAACGCCATCCCAGGGATAAGATAACCCGGCGCTATGGGCTGATTGATGTTCGTAACCAGATCGCGATTGATCGCGCCTGATACTGTCACCGGACCAGTGTTTTCCTGTGTGACATTCAGGATATAGAGCACCTGATATGCCGCCGCTGGAATGGCGACAGAAGCCGTCACAACGATATTATTTTCTGTGCCTTCATTCGCGTTGTTCAGTCGAATGACGCGATTGTCGGGGAAAGTCTCGCCCCCCTCGGTCAGCGCCTTCAACGTGTCGCGGATATCTGGCTTATGCGGATTGAACGGGCCGGACGCGGGAACGCCATCGGTAACGAAATCGCGGAAAATCTCGTCAATCGTGCGAACGGTCATGCGGATGCTCCATAGCAAAACTCCCCGCCAAGGCAGGGTGTGAATTTCTCAAGTTTCGGGTTGGTCAGGGCGTCGTTTTGATTGTGCTGTCCGAATAAGCGCCGATACGGCCCTTCTGTGTACGGACAGCCAGTTGGAACTCGTATTCAGTTAATGCGGAAAGCGTAGGCGTTTCAAAGCTCTCTGCGTCGTTTTCGAGTGGCCCAGCTACACGCCATTCGCTATCAGCGGTTTTCTTCCAGCGGACCATGTAGTTAAGCAACGGATTGCCAGTGGGTGGAAAACTCAATTCTGCCGCTGGGCCGGAAATAATGGTCACGTCCGGAGCGTCTGGTACGGGCAAGTCATCGTCTGACGTTGTTTCATCTGACACCGGCGCAGTCCCTTCCTGCGACGTATCCCACTGGTATGCCGACTGAGGCATAGATTGAACCTGAATAGTCGCACCTTGCAGGATGCCGCCTTCACCAAGAATGAACTTGAAATCGAGCACTTCAAACACACTGTTGATGCCGAATAGCGGGTATTGAATGCGGATCAGCCGCTCACCGAATGCAGCAAGACCCATCAGGTTCGTATTGAAAGTCCCTACCCAATTCGGGTTTGCTCGGAACCATTCGAGCTTCATCAGTCGTCTGGCTTGGCTGTGTGACGGTGCCATATTGAACTGAACGTCTCTGGCTTCTTCGCCGCGTACCGACACATCGTCTTCGTCTGCCCAAGGATCGGCATCGGATGCCTGATAGTCTTGGTTCGGATCGAGGAACGTTGCCCGGATGGTATTGGCCGTCGTCATCACGTCGCGGCCACGGCCAACATCGCTGAAGCCGGTGATCGCGTCAGCGGTCAGTACGACTGTTGGCTCGGACCATGCCCCGATATCAAGCGTAAGGCCACCGTCTGGCGTCGGGACCAGCCTGCCATCGCAACAACCCAGCATTCGGCCTAATACGTCAGCCGGACGCTCATCAAGGCTGTATGAACCCCAGAGACGATAGCGAGGTTCAGTACCGCCAACAGCAATAGGAATTGCTTCGGCGGCGCGGTTGTACGCTGCAACCCAACCAGCCTGAGCAAGCGGCGTTGAAACGAGGCTTTCTGGAAGGCGCATGCCGTCCTTATGGGTCATGTAGTCCCGGATCACTGCGGCGGCGTTATCGTTCCATGTGACCGCACCTGTGACCGGGTTTTTGACGAGTGACGTGCGGGCCACGACGCGATAGTTCGTGTTCACGCCGTTCGGGAAGAGGCTTAGATAATACTCGTCACCGACTGCATATTGGCAGGCGAGCAACGATGCTATTCCGTCGCCACGGTGCGCAGCCGTCCACTGAGGGAACTTCGATGTCAATTCGCTGTATGCCGTCTCGACAGGCGCACCGAGGCGCGACTGAATGCGCAAGAGAGGGTTTCCCGTCGTTCCTTTACGCCATTTGCTCGGCGGGGTCGGTGAGCCGTCCGGCAGCAAATCGATCTTCTGATCATCAAGCCAGTATTCTTCAATGGCATCGAATGGCCCCTGCCCCAAGGCAAGAACCTTGAAGAACCCACCGTCTTTTGTTTCAGCGAATATCCAGGCACCGGAAGTTTTCACGCGGCCATAGTGGCGAATGCGGGGCGGCGTAGGCTGGCGAACCTGCTGCTGCACATCTTCGGGCTTCGGCTGCTTTGGCCGAAACAGCGACGATGCGAGGTAAGAAATTCCCAGACCTATAGCCAGACTGCCGAGCGTCGTACCGGCGGCAAGCGTGATCAGGGCAAGACCTGTCTGCAAAGCAGCGCCAAGCGCTCCTGCGCCCACCACAGACGCAATGATGCCTGAAAGAGCTACGGCCATTACAATCTCCAAGCCTTCCAGACCGAATTGAGTGGTGCACCGACGACCCCCTGCTCATCGTGCGAGAACCAGCAATCTCCGACATGGATTGCCATGCAGAGCTTGCCGTTATGGATGATCAAACCGACATCGCCGGTAACAGGCTCGCCGGTCTTAATGAACCCCTGTGAGCGCATTGCCCGGTTGACCAACACAGCCAGCCCGCCACGATCTGCCAGTACCGATGCAGCCCCGGCAGCATCCGCATATTCCCTGTCTACCCAGGCGAGCGGCGACAGGCCTGTGCAAGACCTGATCCATCGGTCCACGGTCGAGACACAATCAGTCTCTCCCCACCGGAAAGGCTTTTGCGCCTCGGCAGCTACAAACTCGGCAATGTTCATGGGATCAGTAATCCGGGTATTTAAAGCTCTTGAAGAGCAGCGAACCGATGAACTGACAGAACTTGTCACCGGGCGAACGGCGCTGTTGGTCTCGGTCGGTATAGCGGCCATAAGCAGGTCGTGACCGGTTGAAGAATGCGTTTTCTGCCGTCATGCTGATCGACTGAATTGCTCCTTCTGTACCCTGCATTTCGGTGCGGCTGATGCGTGGCGGCTGCATGAAGCCCCACCAAATCGGCGCGGGACCGCCCAGTGGCTGCCATTCCTCATCGAAAAGCTGGATCGAGATCACGACAATGCGCTGATCCACCTCATCATTTGCATCAAGCGCCATAGCGAGGAAGTTCAGTGTCGCATCCGGCAAGCCTGAAAGCTGGAACGTGACATTCTGTGCGGCAGTGGTCGAAGCCATGCCGATGCCGTCAATCGAGCCATAACCGTACATCGGTTCATAGCGATTGCCGCCAGTTTCCAGCGCCGTGTTGCCGTTCCAGACACGCATCGTCTCCGACGCAAAGCGGAACTCGACAAGGAAATCCAGCCTCACTTCATGCTTGGCGAACTCTGCCAGCTGGGCCGTGTTAAAGAACGACATTACACGTCCTCGATAAAATTGACGGTCGGAAATGACCACTGCGAAATCAGATCAAGATCGAGGTCCATTTCACTGTCGGAGGCCAGACGCATCCGGCACACTGGATAGTCGAACTCCATTTCGCTACCGGCTGGGGCTGCCTCGCGGGCTGGAGGCCGGAATGTGATCGTCGCCGTATTTGTACCTGTCATCTGCACTGTACGGATGCGGTACATTCGTTCTACGATGGAGAAATCCATCCCTGGCTGCAATTGTCCCGCCGTAACAAGCGATATGTTCGCCGTCGTCCCGCGCAGCGGTATGTTGCTGGTCAGGCGGATATCGATTGACCGGGAGCGGTACAGCCCGCCATCACTGAACGGGCTGGTATCGGAGTGAGGCACTTTATCAGCCGCGCCATCCCCGTCAGGATCGAACGGCTGATAAGCGCAGCAGCGAGGAACCAGGATCGGACGCAAACGACCTTCCAGCAGATTTGCAATAGCCCGAAATGCGAGAACGGAAGGCGATCCACGACGAATGATGATGTCACTGAACGTCGCCTTCCAGATACCGGCGTCGGAAGCCGTAACCTGCGTCACGCCCGACACGCTAGAAGGGCCTGCGAGTGTACGCGGGGCAATATTAAACGGGTCGCGCTTCGGCTTGAGCACCGAACGGGGCCAGAGAATGGTTGCCATTACATTTTTCTCGCTTGTGCGTCTGCCAACATGGTCGGGAAGTTCGATTGAACAGCCTTGGCGCTTTGCTGCACCGAAACCTGAACAATTGCACCTGATGCAGTCTGAATGCGCTGATCGGCTATCTGAGCCATTCGGCCACTGTCATCCCGAAGAACGACGTTGATGGTTTCCGTGCTTCTCGCCTTGTTCACCATCCCTGCCCCGCGAGGAAGGACAACTTCACCACGCTGGAGAATGGCCGGAATTTCGCCCGGCTGAAGACCTGCTACGCCGCCGGTATGGTAGCGCTTTGCACCGGCAAAAACCGAAGGCGATACTGCGCGACCATGATTATATCCGTGCGTTCCAGCCACGCCGCCACTGTGCAGAATGCCGGGAATAATAGCGCCGCCGAAAAGACCGCCCTTCCCACCGCCAAACAGACCGCCACCGCTGAAGATATTGTTCAGCGCGATGTCGATGAGCTTGCTGGCGACTTTCTGGAGCGCATTCGCCAAGGCCTCGGAAGCGCTCGCGCCATTCCGCAGGTCATCAATGAAGCCGCCCAGAAGGTCTTTGCCCAGGTTGGCAAACTCTTTCGCCTCCCGGTTCAACTCCTTCTGCTCAAGCTTGTAGGCCCGCGCTGCTTCCTTCATCTGGTCGTAGGCCGACACACGGCTCTGTGCGTAGGCGATCACGTCATCAACGGTCTTACCGCCGCCGAGGATCGACTGATTTGCCGATATGGCCGACTGTGGCAGAACTTGGCTAACCAACGTGCCGCTCTTCGCAGTCAGAACCGAGATGGCACCTTTCGGGCCGAGGAAGTGGGCAAGTTGAAGCGCAGCTTCATTGACCGATACACCAGCTTGACGAAGGATAGCCGCATTCTCGCGGGCATATGCCTCGATCAGCTTCTTGGAAATCTCCGCATCATTGCGCAGCGCAAGGATTGTCTGGTCGGACATGTTCTTGGCGCGATCCGGAAAGTTCTTCTTGAACAGATCAAGCCAAGTGCTTTCGATGAACTGGCCGAGGCCGGTTGCGGAGGAAAGTGGGTTCTTCGCATTGGCCCGCCCGCCACTTTCCGCCTTCACAACATCGCGGACATACTTCGCAACGATATCATCAAGCTCATCAAAGCTGTCCTTCACTTTCTTGCTGCGGGTTCCTCCTGTGCGCCGTTCACGCTCTGGAGCGAAGCTTTCCGGGTTCGGACGCTGACCGGGCGTCGGGATCGTCTGAGCAACACGGATGCGATTTTGAGCCGCACGGAACGCATCGCCTGCAAGCCGCGCTTCTTCAACCGTCGTTGCCTTAGACATGGCCTCGCGATAGTCTTTCGCTGCCTGCTCCATGTCTGATAGCGCCGGAAGCGCGATGTTCGCTAAGCGCTGAAGAGATTTGCTGAACTCATTGACCCGCGAGGTCTCCTTCGCTGCGGCCTCACCGACACCGGATATGACCCCAGTCAACTGTCCTAATTTGGATTGAACTTCCGTTCCGGCACGCCCAGCATTGATGATTTCCCGGATGATCTCGCGGATATTCTCCGGCGTACCCTTCTGATTTTCGATCTCAATTAGGCGATCAACAAAGCGCTGAATATCCGGGTCGCCGCGCTTGATGCTATCATTGAAGTTACTGAGCGCGCCCTGCAACTCTTGGATTGTGAAGGTGGCACCGCCAAACTCATCAATACCAATTTTGTTGACGCGCTCGACCAAGTCTGCGGAAACCGACTGGATGGTAGCCCGGTATTCACGAATGCTTTGTTGAATATCGTAGGTGAGAAGCTTCTTGCTTTTCGCGCTGTAATCATCTGCGCCAACAGCGGCTTCCCCATACGCCTCCTTGATACGCCGGATCAGTTCAGCGTGTTGCTTCAGAACCTCGTCAGCCTCTTTCACATCGCTACCGAGACTGGTGAAATACTGATATGCCGCTCCTGTCAGCCCGATAATGGCGAAGGATGCGAGAGATACCGGATTGAGCACCGAGGCAAACGCGCCACCCAAGAGCTTGACTGCATTGATGACGCCGCCGCTGCCCTGAAAGACCTGCGCGACCTGCCCGCCCTGCTGCATCATCACAGTGAACGGTGAAGCGCCACCTGCAAGGCTTGTGGCGATATCGTTCAACTGGAAAGACAAGTTTGCTGTGGCGGCACGTGTCGCGCCAATAGACATAACGGCCTTGTCGCTGCCGTCCTTGAAGGACTTAGCAACATTGTCGTTTGCTTTCTTGAAACGGTCCTCTACCGACTGCGCTTCCTTGGCGGCACGACGCGCAATAGCTGCCATCTGCCTTTCAACCTTGGCCTGCGATGCTTCAATGCGTATCAGCAAGGCGGCAGCATCGTCAGCCATGGTTCAATCCTTCCAAGTCGTCATTCGAACCCGGCAATGCCGAGTTCGCTCAGAACTTCGTCGCTATAATCAGGTGCTTTGTCTTCCGCGCCGTTCGCCTTGGCGAAGCCAGTTGCGCAGCAGTTAAATTCCCACAGCGTCATGTCATCGATCTGCCTGGGCGACAGACCGAGAGCGGCCCCAGTCATGTAGAACTGGGACCATCTTGTTTTTCCGTTCGGGAGCGGCGCGCTGCTTTTTCCGTCCCCGCCTTTAACTCCCCCGGCTGGTCAGCCTCCTCATCCCACATCAGGAAGGAATGGAGAATTGTTGCGGCAGGAACGGCAAGGCTGTACGGGCTGGCTATCTCAAGCGCCCGGTCGATGGTTCGCTGCGCCTCGCGCTCATCCATACCGCCACCGATGAGGCCAAGCCGGATCGGTTGCAGTACATCGTCAATCTTCCACTGCGATGTCAGAAGGCGTGTGAGGATGACGAAGCACCCGGCATCCGAGCGCTGTTCAAGCGCCCGAAGCTCACCAATACCGAGACAGAAATCATGTTCACCGGCTGGCCACACAAATGAACGGGCTGGCCGCATTATGGAGCAACCTTTGCGGTACGGGTCGGAACGCCGTCGAATTGGATTTCGATATCAGCGCTGACCTTCTGGCCTTTTTCGACGGCATTGTTGAGGTTGACAAGGTAGGCAGGCCCGGTTTCATATTCCGTATCACCGACAGCCGCCTTGACGTGCTGGATGCGGATATTCTTCACCTGACCGTTGTACCACCAGTCCATCATCATTTCGTGGCTCTGGGCTGCCCATATGCCATTTGCCGATATGGTCACTTCCGAGGACTGCACAGCGCGTTCAATAGCGGAAGGCAGGCTTTCGTCGTCACAATCCTGCGGCACTTCCGTGGTTTGCATATTGTGCTGACGGTTGATGCCGCGCTGAGTGAGGCCGCACACCTTCGTGAACGTACCGGCGGTTTCAGTCTCGACTTCGAGGATGAAATCAGGGAATGCGGCGGTGATCGGCTTGGTAGCCATGTGCTTTCTCCATGCGAAAACGGGCCAGCTACTCGCCAGCCTTAAAAGGGCTTGAGGCCCGGTTTCAGGTGAATGGGCTTACTTCGCCCGGTTACGGCTCTTCAGAGCGCGTTTTTCATCGCGTGACGGGCTTTGAACCTTGGTGGCCCAGCCCTTCGACACGCAATAATCGATGAAATCCTGCGGTCGCTCTTGCGGCTCAACGGACGGCTTTGCATTGAACGAGAACCGGCTTTGTGGCCGAGACCAATTGCATTCGACCTTGAAGATTGCCCACGCCATCACGCTATCTCCACTTTTATCTCGACCTGGATAATTCCGTGCGAGGTCAGACCATCAGGATCGGAAACGACTTGGCAATATGGGACTGTCATTTCGACAATTGCATTGTCAGAAATCGTTGGCATGTCTCGAATGAGAGCCTTTTTCACGCCATCCGTGATGTTCTTGCACTCGCCCTTACCCACCGCACGCGACCATACATCCAACTGGATTGTATGTGTCTCTGCTTCGATGCACTCAGCCCCATCATCTACAATGTCCGATGGCCCAAAGCTGACATACGGGAACGTTGCATTGTCCGGTACGCGATCATAAACACGTCCACCCGCAAGCGTCAGGACTTCCGGGACGGTGCGCAATTTCGCGTATAGGTATCGCTGAAGCTCTTCGGAGATATTCACGCGCCGTTTTCCCTCTTAATCGCTTCTCGGATAGCTCGCGTTACTCTTGACCGGACGCGCTTCTTGTTTGCGCGCCATGAGCCAAAGAAAAAGGGCCTCGGCCCCATTTCCTGGGTTCCGAACTCAAGCAACCGTGCGAGCTGAAACTGATTTCGATTGCCGACCCGTGTTTTCTCACTACCTGCAAAGATCACAATGCGCATGGTGTTGTATTTTCGGTTCTGAACTTCACCGATCACCATTGAACCCTTCGGCGCGTCTCCCCAGGTCCAGCCGATGGTATTGGCCAACTCGCCGGTGTCACGCGGAACCCGGCGCTTCATCATGTCCACGACTTCCTGAGCACCCTTCTCCATCGCATCCGAAGCAGCCTTGCGAATTGCTTCTGGTATCGTTTTGGTCAGGCGCTTCTCAAGGGCTTTGATGCCATCCACCATGACATCACCCCGTAGCTACGCCACTTTCGCACGTGAGCGCGATAAATTGGCGGTTAACTTCGTGCTCTATATCTCTGATATTGAACGATTTTCCGGTACGGACATCCCGAAGCATCCAGTCCGTGGAAATCAGCCGGGTATTGGACGAGTTGCGGACCCGGATAACCTGTGTGTGCTTGCCCTGAAGACGGCCAGCCATAACGGCTTCAGACCCGCGAAGGTGGATGTATTCGCCTCTGGTCTGGAACTGCTCGACCCAATCAGAAACCGTGTTCCCCATGCCATCGTCAACGTCTTCACGTTTCAGCAGCGCCACCTGGTAGTGAAGCTGACCCGATCCTGCTTTTGCCATGGTCACACCTTTGGACGCCGGAAAGGCCAGATAAGCGCCTCATAGGCCGGGTTGCTGTCGATGCGTGGGCCTTCTGGATCGCCACGGTACGAATACATCAAGCCAACATGCATAAGGATGGCCGCCTTGAGAGAGGCCGGAACTTCAGCCGCCGGAACGCCCGCCGTGTATTCAATCGTCACGGCATCAGGTCGGGAAACTGTGGCGGGCCACGAGTTGCCGTAAGTGAGCGAAATAACTGTTCCGCAGGCATAGTCCAGCGTCTTATAGGAGGCCGCCGGAACGGTTTGCTCCACATTGTCAGCGTCGAAGTACTTCACCGATACAACGCTTGCCACGGGGGCATTACGGAGCCGCAGGAAGCTATCGAACGAGCAAAAGGACTGCTTCCATGTCTGGGTGACAAGCGACATGTTCAGCGTTCGCTCCAGATGGTCGGTAGCAGCCTGAACAAAGCGCGTGATCTGAGCGTCATCATCGGTGAACCCGGAAACGATCAGATGCTGGCGCGCTTCATCCAGTGACACCGGCGTCTCTGCTGGCGCTTGTGTGCGGACTGGAAGCAGCATCGATTATTCGCCTTTGTTCTTGTCAGATGCGCCTTCGGCCTTGTTCTTGGGCTTGCCTTCGGCCTTGGCCCTCAACACGCCGCTTTTCACCAGATGAGCAACATCGGTTTCCGATGCATCGCGCTCATCACCAGGCAGATAGAACTTGTCGCCCTGATGCTGACGGATAACTTCGTACTTCATGGGGTTTCTCCTTCGGTTCAAGAAACGGGCGGCGTTAACCGCCCGTCGATTTGAGCCGACCGGATTACGGGGTCTCAGGCGCGTTGACATCGCCGTAGATGAACGCTTCTGGACGGTAGACGGCCAGAGCAAGACGTTCTTCCGCGAGGATGGTGACGAGGTTCTTGATGAAGTCGTCTTCGTTCTCGGTTGCGACTTCGACGCGAGCCTGCCAGCGGTCGAAAATCTGCGCACCCAGCTTGAATGCACCCGTGAGGAACTTGCCTGCGGCCATGGCCTGGGTCGTGACAACCGGCAGACCCCAGAGGGTCGGAGCAATCGTTCCCTGCGGGTTGCCGATGATGTAACGGCCCTGGGTGTCCTTCAGGAGTTCGATCGAAGTCCAGTCAATCGGGCTGAGAACGTGACCAGTCGCCGGGTATTCAGCCAGAGCAGCCTGAAGCATCGCCACACGAAGGCGGTCGATGCCGGTCACGGTCGCGGGCATGGTCGTGCCAGCTGGAACCGCAAAGGCGGTTGCCTGCGGAATGATGCCCAGCAGGTTCTGGCCGGTGCCATCGCCATTGAGAAGCTGGTTCTCTTCGACATAGGCCAGACCGTACAGCAGACGCTGATCGATAATCGAACGCAGCTGGGCGATGTCAGACAGCACCTGACGGGATGCCTTCATCCAGTGCGCGATGACCTTGGCAGAGGTCGTGATCAGTTCAAACTGAATGTCAGAACCGGGCTTTGCAGCACCTTCAGCCACCGGAGCGGCGTTGTTGTTGAAGCCCTTTTCCTTGACGTATTCCAGCGAACCGCCGTCCATCTGGCCCTGCGAAAGCAGGTCACGGATCGTGAGACGACGCTGAGGCAGTTCGAGGATGCCCGGAAGGCGAGTGGTCTGGATCGCAGCGCCAACGGAACCGGCGGCGTTCGTAGTTGCCGTGGTCAGCGTGGCCTTGGTCTGAATGTCGATGCGACCGCGAGGGTTGGCCTGACCGAGAAATTCCTTGACCTTGTCGTTCTCAACGAACTGTTCGCCAATGGACTTTTCACGGTCGCCTTCGCCGCCGGAACGGGCCGCCTTCTGCTCGAACTCGTCAAGGCGAGCCTTGAGTTCGTTCATTCCCAAAAGGGCTTCGTCGGCTTTTTCCTTGAGACCGGCACTCATGTCGCCGTTCTTTTTGGCCTCGTCCAACGCTTTTTCAGCCAGTTCTTTGACTGTGTCATGCTTGCTGTCGAACTTCTGCTTCAGTTCAGCGGCCAGCGCTTCAAGTTCACCCGCTGCGCCTGCACCGGCACTCGCCGTGAAGATAGAGCCAGCAGTTGCGTGATCCATGCCGAAAAATACGGCCACAGCCGCAAGCGCGAAGCACGTCAGTGCGGTGAGTGCAAGCACTCGATTGAAACTAATCGTATTCATGGGTTTTCTCCAGATGGTTGAAAGTTCGGGTCAGTCGCGAAGAAGATTGCGAAGTAATTCGACCCGTTGATCAGCCTTTTCGCCCTCTGGCTCACCCAGAACGGCCTTCGAATAGCCGACAGAGGCGATCTGCACGGCCATGCTTTTGGGAACCCCTGCCTCACGCAAGATGTCCTCAAACTCTTTGATAGGCATGGGATCGCCATCGCGCAGACGGCGGGCGAACTCTTCCATGCGTTCAGATTTCACTGCCTCGATACGGGCGCGGCGGTTGGCCGGGAAAGACACTGGCGAGATTTCGCGCAGGTCCAATTCCTCCAGGTTGCGCACATTGCCGTCGGGCGTTGCTTTGATCTCGCGGTAGCCAATAGACAGACCGCCGATTGCGTTCGCCTTCATGAGTGCATGGACCTCGCGGGCCTTCTGCACTTCCATGATAAGGCGACCCTTGCCCCAGAGGCCCTTTGCATCTTCCGCAAGGTCTTCCCAGATACCAATCGGCTCGTTCGGGTTGTGCTGCCACAGCATGAGAACATTGGTTCCCTCACGCTTATGCTTGGCAAGGCTCCCGGCAAAAGCCCCCGGCATGACGCGCTCGCCGTAGCTGTCCACATTGCCATTGACCGAGCCGTAACCCGTAAAGGTGCCGTCTTCCGACAGGTCTTTAACCTGTAGGGCAAAGTCTTTGGTTTTCATCGAGATTTATTCCTCGTTGTCGGTCTGACGTGGCGTCAGTTCTCGGTCTTCACCGGCATCGGTGATCGGAACATTCTGCATCTGGATGCGTGGGATGCTGCCGCCCTCAACAGGTGGCAAATTCTCAAGCTCTCTGACCTCATTTATGGTCATCGCCCCGATTGCCGTCATCTGCTGATAGAAGCGCGCTCTTCCCGCCGTATCGCCCCGCAGAAGCCCTTCCTGGTTAAATTCGATGATAACCCCCGCCGCCTTATCGGCTGGCGTTAGAAGCTGTTTCATCAGTGCTTGTTCGATGCGCTTCAGACGCCGACGAAGCGTGAACTTCTGGAAGCCTAGCGTTTGTGCTTCGATGCCTGATCCCCAACTGGTCGATTTCGACGTATGGCCGACCATGTGAGGAGGAACCCCGAAGAACCGGCAGATTTCCTCCACAGAGAAAGCCCGCGTTTCCAACATCTGGGCATCCTCTGGCGTAATCGTCAGTTGCTGCCATTCCGTGCCGCCTTCAAGGACTATTGGCTTGCCAGCGTTGCCGCTGCCGATCTTCGCGGCCAGTTTCTGTTCTGCGACCTCGCGCTGCTCTTCTGTCAGCCATTTCTCAAACTTCAGGACGCCAGATGGGCGAAGTCCATTCTGGAACATCGATCCCGCCGATTTGTCAGCGGCTTGAGCCAGCCCAAACACCCGACGCCCGAAGTACAGCGTGGAAGCCCCACCGAGAGGATTGCCGCCAAACCCACGGATATGCAGGATTTCGCGGTCCGTCGCTTCGTTTGCTTTTCCGTCCTCGGTCCATCGATAGACCAGACTGCCATCCGTCTTCTTCTGAACGCTCATGAGCGCCGGAAGAATAGGAGTGAGAACCTTCACCTTCTTGTCAGACCGAGTGACCCGTGCGTAAGCGTTGCCCCAAAGTTCCACGGAAGCCGCCATGAAATCCCAGAAATCAACTGCTGTCTGGTCGTAGTTCGGGCTGTCGTGCAGAACGTTGTAGAGCGGGTGATCGCTTGCAGGCTCACGCGATCCGTCAGTGTTGGTCCGGTATACCATCAAAGGCAGTGACGAAATCGTGCCGGAAATCAGGTTAACACACGCCCAGACAGCCGAAAGCGCCAGAACATTGCGTTCCGTGATGATCTCGCCCGCACCGCCGATGCTGTCCGCTGGGTACCAAGCGTCCGGCTCACGAACGGTCAGGTTCCGCTTCACAGGCGTATCGCCAACGAAACCATTCAGCATCTTTCGCAATAGGTTCACGCTGCACCTGCCAAGCTCTTGAAGTAATCGTCTATTCCGTCATATTCGGCCTCTTGCTGGATGAACCAACCGAGAGACATAATGAGCGCTACCGCTCCGTCGATCTTGTTCTGGGGCATTTCCTTGCGCGGATAGACGTTCTCTTTCGCGTCGTAATGCCCGACCACATTGCCAATCATCCAGTTCATCACTGCATTGCCGGTATGATGGATGCGGCCTTCGCGCATAAGAGCATCAAGCGTCTTCGTCGCCTCGCTCATGGTTGCCACTGTCTGCCGGTATTCCTCCGCTGGCATTCCGTCCCGCTTGAGGTTCTGGATCATTTGCTGGGCCTGCCAAGGATCGGTAGCAACCGCCTGCAAGTTCAAGCCGGGCGCTTCCGCCCTGATATCGTCTTCGATCAATCCGAAATCGATTGTCTCCCCGGCTGTCGCGGTAATATCGCCCTGCAACTCCCAGCCGCGATACATCGGATGACGATCTTCATCGATTGCAACCCGTGGTAGGTAAAAACGCGGGAAAACATAGTAATGCGCCTTCCCGCCTATCAACCTGCGGTATGTATTCACGCGGGCTGCAATATCGATCTTGCTGGCGAGATCGAGGCCGATGACGCATTCATCTTCGGTAAAATCTGCCTCATCCAGCGTCCGATCCTCGCATTTCCGCCACCATTCGGTGTCGAACAGCGCCGAATTGGCATCCACCCACACATTCAGGTGCTTGGTGAGGTAATTCGCCCTCGCCGTCGCGACCTGCCGGGCTTTTGCTGCCGTTTGCATGACAATCTTTGGATCGACCGACACACCCCAGTTCGGGTTAGCCTTGCGCAAAGTCTCCTCTGAAAAGGGATCGTCGCCCTCATCAATGGTGTAGATGATCCCGAATACCGCTTCCGCAGCCTCGCCGCTGACGTGACCGGCCAGAACGTCAAGGACGAACTTGCGCACCTCGTAGCAGATACCATGCTTGTTGCTGCCCGCCGTGGTGATCATCCAAAGCATCGACTGAGGACGCTTACCAAGGCCGGTTTCCAGCACATCGTAAACATCGCGGTTCTTGTGAGCGTGCAGCTCGTCCACAATCGCCAGATGGATATTCAGACCATCCAGAGTGTGACCTTCTGCCGACAGCGCCTTGAAAGCACTGGAGGATTTCAACTGCACAATTGCTTGTGCCGTTACGTCCACACCGAAGCGATTGCGATATCCTGGCATCTTGCGAGCCATGGCTTGCGCATCGCGGAATACGATACGGGCCTGATCGCGGGTAGTAGCCGCCGAATAGACTTCTGCACCGGCTTCGCCATCCAGCGCCAGCATGTAAAGACCCACCGGAGACGAGAAAGACGACTTGCCGTTACCTCTGGGAACCTCGACATACACCCGGCGAAACCGCCTGTTGCCCTCAGCGTCAACCCAGCCGAATGCCGTGCTCAGGACGAACACCTGCCACGGCTCCAGTATCATGAGATCGCCACGGGATGCGGCAGGCCCTTTGATATGTGGGCAAAGCTCGACAAACCGGCACACCCGATCAGCCCGAACAGCATCGAAATGATACCCGGCTGGCGGATTATCCAGATCATTCAACTGTCTTGCACATGCCTGATAGACATACTTGCAAGCCGGTATTGCGCCCGAAACCACGCCGCGAGCGTACTGATGCGCCTTCTGCGAATAGTTCAATGCGCCCTACCGTCAAATTCTGCGAATGGATCGTCTTCCTCGCCCTCGTGAGGCTGGTAGACCTTCGTTCTGTCCACTGGCGTTGCACCAAGTGAGGAAAGCGCCATGCGGTAATTCCCGAAGAAGCTGGCAGGCAGTTCAGCGGTATTCCCGTCCATAATATGCGCTCTCATCAATGAGACGATTTCCACCGCGCCCCGATCCTCGAAGGTCAGCCACGGCAATTCGTCTGCAAACGTGGCCCACGCTTTCTTGGCCGTCTTTGGCAGGTAATCCGGGGCTTTCCCCAGACCTCTCCCTGACGTGATTGGCTCGCTGCGGGGCTTAAACCGTCCAGGGTTTACCTTGTCAGCGCCCGTCAGCGCCGCTTTCGCAGTCGGCGTTCGCGGTCGTGCCATTTCAGCCCTTTGCCTTTTTTTGAATTGCAGATGCGTGTAAATGCTTGGCACGCGGGTCTACAGCCAAGCCCGATCCAGACTTTTCACCCCCCCCGCCCCATGCTGTTTGCTCCATATCAAGCCACAGAGAGCGATTTGCGAGTTTTATGATGCAATACAGCCAATCACACCAAACGCTTGCCAGCGGTCAGATATGAAGGCTTCTATCTACCCATCGATCTTTGGGCGCTGTTGGATACCCATCCAGTCCGACGATACGATGCTCTATCTTCTTGCGTCTGATCAAGTCAGGGCTTCGATAGTGAAGGCGCTCGATAGACTGACATGCTCCATCGTGGCAGCTATCACATACTGCCCATAGGTTAGACGGTGAGAAGAACAGACCCTCATCACCCTTGTGTGGTATCAGATGGTCGCATACTGCGGGTCTTAACCCGCTTGCGCCCTTCTCTGATCTTCCTTCTCTGAGTATCACGCCACACATCTGGCAGGTGAACAGGTCACGGACGAGGATGGACCAACGTAGCTTCTGCCATCTCGCTGTCTTGTACCATTGCCTATAGGGCTGCGCTGTATCTCGGTACTGGCTGCGCTCTCTCTCATTCCCTTTGGCGTATCCCAGCCTTGGCTTCATCGTGGATACGAGAGGCTTGAGGGTGCGGAGCTTAGCCATTCGGCCTCGTGCAATCTGGTACGAAGTCTAGCGCGTTCTCTACATGCTCGGTCAAATCTTCAACCGTGGCGTCACGCCATGCCGGGTTTTCATTTGGCATCGGCAGGAGACCACGGCCAGTGCTGAAGTATCTACGTGTCTGCACCTGAAGGATGATCTTGCCATCTGGATCAGTGCGATACCGGCGCTTTCCTGTTAGCCTGACCATCTCTACCCCTTCGCCTTAAGCTCTACTGTTACTGCTGCCTCGGTCTGGTGATCCAGGTAGGCGTCTAGGCTGGCATGCATCTGGTCTCGGATTTCATCGGCTATATCCATGTTGCCGCGCATGACTGCTGCGAGATGGAGATGCCTTGATCCTACGATGTCCTGCCATGTGGCTTGCATGAACTGGATGGGCTTGGGCATGGTCAGACCTTCTTAACCCGCTGCGCCTTGCCTTTCCCCACAAAGGGGGCCGGGTAACTGCCGGTGCTCTCCGCCAACATAGCGGCTTGGTCTGCTACTATTTCGTCCATCATCTTCCGCACATCAGCGGTATCAAGAGAGACTTCGACGGTCAGCTTATCAATCTCGGTGGGCTTCTCCGGCCTTGGCAGCGCCATTGCAGGAACGGCAGCAGCTACAGGGGCAAGGCCGAGGAAGGATAGGAAGCGGCGGCGGTTCATGACAGTGACTTTCCGGTGCACGTGATCTGCGGCTTCAGGAGCGGGCTAATCGGATCGAGGTGATCCTTGCCCCGCACATCAAGAAGTTGATATCGTTGTTCAGGCCAACTATTCGGTCGAGGAAGAAGCGGCGCTATAGACTGCTCCGCTTTCACAATCTTCACCTCGCCAAGCTTCTCGCGGATTTTCTCCCACTGTGCAGCCGTAGGCGCGCCACTGGGGAATGCTTCGCTGTAGCCTTCCAGCCATGCTTTGAATTCGTTGAGCGTCATCGCATTGATCTCCAATGGAAAGGTCCGAAGATCGCCAGCCCTGCCAGCGCTATCGGTGCTGAGTAGTTCAGGGGCGCTCCGCACCATTCGGCAATGATGCCGCCGTACATCATCATTAGCCCGACCCACGGCAAAGCCGCGATAACCCGCTTCATGACAGCCTACCTTGGTGCACTCTGGTTTCACGGGATATGGGCGGCAGCAGATATGCGCCTAGCGGCAGCATCTTCGACAGAAAGCATCGTACCGCTGTCTTCATATCCGATCCTCTGTTGGTATCTTCCGGGCCTGCCCACTTCACACCGCTATATGCTCGGATAAGGCTCTCTTTACAAAGATACCTTTTCCTCTCTGGATGCTTCGAACGTGTTTAGTGCTGATGCTAAATTCCGCTGCCAATTCTTTCCGGGTTTTTATCCCTTCAAGGCGAATTATGTATCGCACCTGGGATGCACTTAACTTTGATGGCCTGGTTGTCCCGTGGTCGCGCTTATCAAGCTCATTCTCGTTCTTTGTTTTCCAAGCTAAGTGACGATGGGAAACGCAACCCAGATGCCCCTTACCGCACAAATGAGCGGCTTGATGGCGCTCAGTGGGAGGCTTCCCATACGCTCTTTCGCAAACATATCGATGAGCATGTATGGACTTCCCATCGACTTTGAGTTTCCCATAACCTGTACTGCTTTTATTAAATGGCCAGATTAGACAATCATCGCTTTCGTTCTTAAGCGCGACATTCTCCACGAATGCCATAGCTTGCCCAACCATCGTCCTTCCAGCCGTTGCATCGCCGTGTCTTTCAAAGCGCCTAAGATGTGAACGACAATACCCCTTGCCGCCGCGAGCTTTGTAATGCGCATTACCGCAACACTCAGCAACCGCACACGCTATAAACGTGTCACGCATGGGTATCTCCTGAATGTTCATAATGAAAAAGCCGCCACCCGAAGGCGACGGCTGAAAGATGTGGGCAGAAAGTGATTGGCGTCACCCTCTGCCCTATTGGAACCGTTTCCAATCGCTAGTGCGTTAGTACCGGTCCATCACAACTGTTTCAGAACGACTTGGCGGTGCCTGTACGTGACCACAGCAAGATCGCCTTATGTCACCTAGCGCCTTTTAAGCGCCGCCGTTCTGATTAGTATGCGATGCTCGTGATGCACTGGCCTACATATACCTAGGATTGCCGGGAGCACTACCTGCACGAGCCATTATACCCAGCTTGAGTTGACGCCTTTCGGTCGCATCGCATTTCGTAGCCCTCATGTCTCGCGCTACCCGGATAAGTGGGGCGGTACTGCATGAGGGTGGATTTTTGCCCTAGTCGGCGCTCTTTTGAGCCGTCTGGCTACGAGGACTTCCCCAGACCCGTTCTCCAACCACGGCTATCTTCGCTGGCCGTCAGCTACTTGCGAGGAACGGACGGACCTCCCCATCCTTCACGGCTTTCGCCGTCTCGCATTCCGTTGAGGCCTTGCCTCGAATAAGCAAGGTATTCTCGCCTTGGACCTGCCTACAAGCGACAGGTGGGTAACTGTAACTCGACCCTACACGCGACTACGATACACGTAGCTTATCTCCTAAAAGACGGTGAGCGTAGGACTTACCGAGTATTTGGCGCTGTGGGAGGATTTGCACCTCCCGGCAACCGGTTGGACATTCGGTCGCCCGCTACTTGCACCCGCTTAAAATAAGCCGATCTCCCTTAAGAGAGCATCATGAATTGCTCGACCTTCATCATCATTAGAATAAGACTTCTTTTCCCGCACTTCGACCTCTTCAACAAACTCCACAGTTTCGAAACACCCTGGCTGTACTTCGATAGATTTAGGCACTTTGCGAGAAGTTGAATAATCGGCAATAAAGAAACCACCACCCCCATTCGGGCTTGGAAAGCAGTCGAAGGACCTGAGATAACGCGGTGTTCTTGTCTCGGCGCTCATGCTGCTTTTCGCCTTTCAGCGTACTTCTGGCGGCGTCTTTCGTTTCGGGCATCTGCCCAACTGAAATCCGGTTCGGTTTCACCATGCGTGAGCGAGAAATCATCCCGCCATGTCAGCACCTTTTCGCTGTCCGCAGGGTCTCCGATTGTGACCTGAATATGCCCGTTTTCCGGTGCAACATGCAACACGTCGAAAATGCCGTTTTGGATATTTTGGGCATTATTGCGATGGAAACCGGCAAAAATCTCCAATATTGCGCGATTTTTCCGCCTTCTTCCCGTTTCAACATGAAAGCCTTGTTCGCGGCACCATCGACCGAACGGCCTACCTCCAACCTGTGCCATTGCCCAATTCCAGAGGCACCGGCGGCGACTTTCGTCTGGGCAGTGCTTGATAAGCTCCATGCACCTTTCCCACTCCGATACGTCTTGTGTCGTCAGCTTGGTCTTGGCGAACATCTCTGCGCGATGCTCTTTATGCCGCTCATCGCCCCATTCACGCATTTCAGCCCAGCTATGGACATAGCCCAGGCTCTGCGCCTTCAACTGCTTCGGCTTCGCTGTCTGGGGCAGCCTCCGGTCAACCTCCGCGCCTCGGATGAACAGTTCAGCTATTTCCAACGGCGTCATGCTGTCCTCCTATCGTCCAAAAGGTCGAGTTGTTCGGCGTTCGGTCCAAATCGGCGGAACACCCTTTCATATACCATGCCGCTGATTGCATGTCGTTGCGGGGTTATGCCTGACAGGTCATTGGCGATGAATTGAAGACGGCCTAGCGGTATTGCATCCCATAGTTCCAGCCATGCTGACGTATCGCGCTCTATCAGGCCCCGGTTTGCAATCACCATGTCGCTGGCCATCCAAAGGCCAAATTCATCAAGGCAGGCTTTGTTATTCGCCGTTTCCGCCAGTGTGGTCATAACCAGCCGGAAGTGACCTTCTCCATGGTTGCGCAGTATCCGGTCCAGTGTGGCGACCGCTCGTGTTTCGCCAATATCCGGGTATCGGTGGGCATCCACGATCTTGATGCCGTACTCTGCGCATATCGAATAAACACGAGGGTCAACTGTCACATGCATGCCTTTCCTCGTCTTACAATTTCCTTCTCAAGCTCGTCTCTCGTAGTCTCGAAATCCCGGTGCAGGATCGCGAAACCGCCTTCAAGCTTCCAAGCCGTGGTGTTTCGCTCGAAATCATCAATCAGGATGTCGCCACGGGAATGCATGAACAGCGGCTTGTTACGACCGCCCATCACCGGAAGAATGTGGCACCTGGTTGAAAGATGCTCTCTCACCCATTCCCGCTTCTGTCGCGCCACGTGGGCATAGTTCGATTTCGGGCAGGCCGTGAGAATGATCGGATTAAGCCATGCAATCCGGTCGAAGAACTTCTTCGCACCTGGGCACATCGGCATGTCGCGGAAGTATGACGGGTGAGCATTGATCGTCGCCCACATCTCGTCGTCTGCCATCCCACGGTGATCGATACCGAACAGAGCCGGGAAGTATGCGTCAAAGTCAGCCATGACGCCATCAAGGTCCAAGTATACATTTGGATGTCTCATGCCGCCGCCCTCTTTCTCTCTACCTGGATGACCTTTCCATTCTTCCGTATCGGCTGGAGCGACGGGAATAGCTTCTCTGCCTCTGTACGGGCCGCTGACGCTGTTTCACCGCAGCGCAGGTATTCAGTGTTCATATAGGCGAGAAGGTGTTTCAGGGCCTCCTCTGTGGCTTCCAGCTTGGTTTGGAACACCTTGGGCTTGTCGCCTTTGTCCATGAGCGGGTTTGGCCTACCGTGCTGCGCAAAGCGAAGCATCACACGGTATCCGGTTGGAACTTGCTGGGTGTACGCTGCAAAGTGGTTCATCAGAAGCCCATCCCCTCAAACGCTGCATCGGTCTCCTGGCGCATGGAGACGTATCGGGTGCATTCCTTTTCAAACCGCAACCGGCGGCGAATGGTACTGTCTCCAAAGCGAACCTTCAGCGCCCCGATTTCCGCTTGATCTCTCCATCCATCAAATCGGCGCTCGATCTCGTCTTTCTCCTTGTCATTCTTGGCTATGCGCAACTGGTCTTCCTTGTACTTGTCGGGCCGGTACAGATAGAGCAGCCCGTCAAAATCTTCCTTGGCCTGCTCGCCGCCGAACACGTCTGCCGATATTGGCCTAGGATTGTCTCGCTTCAGCCCAACGCTGCTTCTCTGGATGAGGCTGAACCATACACCGTTGATTTCCTCTGCCATGGCTTTACAGAACCCATTGACCTCAGAAGCGATACGGCCCTCGTGCGCTCTCGGATCGCGTGGTGCGACCTTGCGGACGTGATCAAGGAAAATCATCGGATAGCCGTCAGGAAAGCGTTTTCGGAACTGCCGGACATAACCGCCAAGCTGGGCAACACCTTCGGTTTTGCATTTTTTCACCTCTATACGAAGGCGAGAAATCTCCAACAAAGCCGTGTAATAGCGCTCCTTTTCCTTGTCGGTCAGGAGCTTTTGACGAATGCGTGGCACTTCTATGCCGGTACGCTGCGAGGCGATCTGTCTGAATATCTGTTCCGCTGACTGGTCGTAACTCAGGAAAAGGACCGGGTGGCCGTTGCGCGCCACATGATCCACGATCTGCAAGACAAGGCTTGTCTTACCCTCGCCCGACGATGAAAGCAGGCCGTAATAATTGGTCACTTCCAAGCTACCATTCAGGACTTCTGTGATCTGGGGCAAAGGCATTTCAATGGAAGGCGATACTGCTCCAGATTTTTCTTCTTCCAGCATCCGCTCAACCGAAGCCTTAGCCGTCCCTGGCCCTTCTGCTTTCGGGCTTTCGGAGCGCAGGAGTGCAAGCTTTTCTTCTATCTCGGCAGCAATATCAGCCGCCGACTTGTCGGGTGATGGGTTGTAGGCTTGGTCCATCGCATCAAGGCTGATCGAAATGAGCTGCCGATCCTGAAACAGATCAACGATGCAGTGAGCGTAATCTACCGCGTTGACCACTGTAACCGCCTCGGTCGCCAGACGGACGGCATACTGAAATACCGTCATATCGTCTGAAACCTTGTCATCTGCCGGAATGAAGGGCTTGAGCGTAACCGGGTTTGCTTTCTTGCCGGTGGAAATCAGTGAGCCAATGGAGGCCCATAACGTGGCGTGGAGCTTCTCAAAGAAGTGCTCCGGCTTGAGAAAGTTAGAAACCGCGTCATAAGCCGCATTGTTGATGAACACCGCGCCGAGGATGGCCTGTTCAGCCTCGATATTGTGCGGGAGTGCTTTGCTCACGTTTGGCGCTTCGTAGCTCATGCCGCCCTCATCTGAAGCATCTTGTATTGCTGGGAAGCTGTGGCAGCGAAGGCAATCCCGACCGCTTCGGCGGCGTCATGCTTCTTCACCGGGATTTTCAGCATTTGGCAGCGTTCCATTGCGGCTTTCTTCCAGTCCTTGCTTGCGAAGCCGGGTTTGCGGCCATAGCCAAGGAACTGTGATCGCCACGTAGCGGAAGGAATGGTCAGCCACGGTATGCGATAGGCCGAAATGATCGCCACAGCAGCACCGGACAGGCTGGAGAGTTGCAAGGCGTTCGGATTGATCGTCTGCTCTTCCTTCTCGCCCGCCATGTCATTGCGCTTCTTCTTGAAGGTGACGACATTGCGCATGGGCTGCTCGATAGCCACAAAGTCAGGCCGTTCCGCCTTCAGCATCGCAACCAGTTGGAGACCGATAGACGATGCCTTCTCCTCGGCATTCTCGCCGGTTGCCGTGATGATCCCGGTGCGGATCGTGCTCATTGGCGCGCTAGGATCGTACCAAGCGAAGCCGGTAGTGGTCGCGATGTCCATTCCGAGGATCAGCATTCAATACCTCCCCATAACGCAGGCTACCGGGGCGAAAATCCAAGCCAGAGCTAAAAGCACACAGCCGGTGACGATGAGGGCGTTTCCGATACGTTGGCTCATGCTGCCCTCCGCATGTCTAGCGCGCTGCGACCCGGTAGCGGATCACCCATGATCCTTGCTGTTTTGGATCGGGTATCGTCTGGGATGGACTGGCGCATAAGAGCTTCGTGCTCTTTCGAAATGCTGGGGGCAGTCCTTTCCTGCTTTCGCAAAAGGCTGGTGGTGTTGTAGCAGCGTGTGGCGATGGACGCCTTGCTGCGACCGGGAAGGAGACCAGTCTTGAATATCTTGCCCGGTGATAGTCCTTCCTTTCGATGCAGGCGCTCGATAATCTCCAGTTCTTCATCAGACCAAGGTAAGGAGAATTTGCCCGTATTGAGGCCATTCCGACGAATGACATCCTGAAGCTTCTTGCTCCCGATCTTCAACTCATGGCGGATTTCGTCTTGGTTCACGCCGTCCTTGACCATCTGGACGATCTTGGCTTCGAGTTCCTTATCTTCACGAGACATTATGCAGCCTCCTGTAGATACCGCGCTGCTTCCAGAACGTGCTCATGGTCCGATACCTGAGTACCGTCGAGGGCTGAGAGGACACGGCGAAGGTGATAGTCGGCGTTGAAGGCTGGCTTCAGAGCGATGCTCCGGCGTATACCGGGGCGTCTGACGATCAAGTCTCGCTCTTCAAGCCCTTCAATGATGCGATGGACACCAGACTTGGAATGCAAGCCAAGCGCCTCCTGGATTTCCTCATACGAAGGGCCGTAGCCCTTCTCATCGATGAATGAACGGATGAAATCATATGCCTGTTTCTGGCGTGGGGTCATGGAGAGCATTAGGCCGCCTCCCTGACCATTCGTTCAACTGCCGTCACTGCATCCGATACCGTGACGATCAATTCTGCTTCATCGTCGCAAATCTCGATGTTGAACTCGTCTTCAATAACAATGACCAGTTCGACCAAATCAAGACTGTCACAACCCAAGTCACCTATGAAGGTGCTGTCAGGAGTGACAGCGTCTGCCTCCACACCGAGAAGCTCAACAAGGATGTTGCGGATACGCTCGAATACTGTCGCCATCACGCGGCCTCCACGTCAGGGAAGTCGGGGTCAGCGGTTTCTTCCTCGGCCTCGGAATTGATCTTTTCCATCGCGTTCTTGAGGTTGTCGCGCATGATCGCCTGACCGCGATGCCACCCACGAAGCCATGCCTGATCCTCGTCAGAACCCTTGTCATAGCTGCTTTCCGGGTCTTTACCGGCTAGACCTGCAAGCTCGCCCTCGCCTTCGATGCGCTCAATAGCTGGCGCACGGTCGCGGAGTAGATCGGACTGGAAACCCGGCGTCAGGTTCAACCAAGAAAGAACCTCGCCATGCGCAAGGAAGCGGTCAGTCACGGTAGCCTTGTCGTCGGCGTTGATCGCCTTGATTGCATAGTCCAGATCGCCCAGAACGATACCGTCAGCCTGCGCTACCTTGCCGTCAGCTTTCTTGGCCGCATTGATCTCGGCAGCCTTGCTGATGTGAGACATACGCTTGCGCAGGTGATGGAAGAAAAGCGCCTTGCGTTCATTCTCGGTAAGCTGCGAATTATGTCCTGCATTCATTTCACTTCTCCCGGTGCTGGAATGTTGAACTCTTCTTCAAGGGTCGGCCAATCGGCTAACTCCGGGCAGACGCGATCCGCTAGGTGATCGGCCTTATCTCGAAGCGTAGCGGCGAGACGCATTCGTCTCCGCAGCGATAGCCACCTGAGCAATGCGAGCGGTTTTGGCTTTAAACGCCTTCGTGCGCTTGCATTCCTCTTCGAGTTCCGCCTGAAGGCAAGCAGAACCCGCTCCCATGTCCGGCTGGACAGGCTCGTAATAAGTCTCATGGTTTGCTCGTAGATTTTGGCGCTCCGCATAGTAGCGGGCGGCTGCTTCTTCATTGCGCTGGCACATGTCGTTGTATGCCAACATGAGCGCCCGGTAGGCCGAACCGGCCACATCGGTCATTTCCTCGTAACGGTAGCGCAAGCGCTTGAGGTAACTCTCTGAAACACCAGTACGCTTTGCTACGCGGTAACGTGCGGCCTCGCGGGTGTCGCCAAGGCCCTTGTACTCGGCTTTTTGCAGCTCTTCGGCCCAGTAACGGGCGTCATCTATGGCTGTAAAACCCATGCTCATTTTGTTGTCCTCGGAAACTGTTTTTCCGTACGCGGAAATTCTTTGTTCAGACATGCAATCTCTCCACGACTAAGTTGAAGCCGTGGAAAGCAGCCGGTCAGAACGACCGATGCATGTCGAAGGGAAGACTGAGATGAAGATGAAACGGACAGCCCGGAAAGCCTGGAAAACTGATACGGGCGTCCAACTCGTCTTGTACTCATGGCCGGAGGCTCCTACTGAACCCACGGCAAACGCCAGCCGCAGCCGCAATCATCACGCAAAGCGGCCAGCCTATTACGAGAACCCATTTGATCCATTTCGGTGATCGGCTGGGTGGAGAGAATTCTAGAACCGCGCAGGAAATGAAGCCCGCGACGTAAAGCCAAGCGATGATCCAGTTACTGTTCACGGTTCAAAACCTCACGGTTGAATTGGTTGCCCGACGCTCCGCAGGGAGTGCTCAAAGCGTCGGGCGGTTGCTCACCGGGTCAGGCGGTGGAGGCTTGGGAAACCCGGTGGGCAATCAGTGAATAAATGAACGCCATTCAGCCGGAACGCGGTTGACGTTCTGACGTGCTGCCTGTCGCTGTTTCTTGGAAAAGGACCGGATTTGTTTCTCAAGCTGATCGAGAGTGCCGATCTTTCCTTTGAAGTGATCCGGCCAGAGAATGGCCGCAACCTTCCAGAAATCCTGTATCGTTTTCAGCTTCGAAGCTTTGACGCCGCGAGAGCCGATGAATGCCTTGAGAGCTTCGCTTGCCTGCACACCTGTACGATGCAGGCCCTGAGCGAGTATTTGCTCCATGCCTTGCAAGAGCTTCTGTCCGTCGCGATTTCCGCGCTCGAAACGAACCCCTTCCTTTTCCAAAACATCACCCGGAATTCGATCTCCGAGGATCACTGCGAACCAGAAATCATTCATCTCTGGATCGCTGAGATTTACCCTCATGCCTTTGAGGTATGCGGCGCAGCGTGGGTATTCGTGGATGCTCATGACGCAACCTTCTCCGACATGAAGTCATCAGCCGTTACCGCGCCACCAGTTGCCTGTTTGATGGCCTGCATGAGTTCCAAGCGAGGCGAGCGTTCGCCGCGCAGAAGACGAGTGATCGTCGAAGGCGCTACGCCGATCTCAGTGGCGAAAGCAGTTGGCTTAATGCCGTTCTCGGTGAGGTACGTTTCCAGTTTCATGATCATGTTTTGCCACATGGCAATAACTTTGTCAATTGGCAATTACCAACTGGCTCTGGATATTTTTTGCGGATTGGCAAATAAGGTCACATGGCAAATCGACTGAAAGAAATTCTCGCAAAGCGGGACATGATCTTGGATGATCTCTCCGACCTTACGGGGATTTCATCTGCGCAACTGTCGCGTATTCAGTCGGGGGCTAGAGGCCTTAGCCTGGAAAACGCTGTGAAGATTGCTCGCGCTCTTGGGATAGAAATTCAGGAGTTCACAGACGAGTTTGATCCTGAAGACCTCGCAGTCATCCCGTCTAATTTTCTAGACAACATGGCGAAGCGCAGAGCGAAGCCTGATCGTGACGAACCCATTATCCCTAACCTGACAATCCCTGCCGGAATGGGGCCAGGATTTGCTCTGAGTGTTATGCTGGATGAGCACGGACAGGTGCGAGACCCTGAATATACCGATGGCGGATGGGGTCTTCCTGATGCGGTAAAATCAGGCTTCAGAAGCTTCGGGAAAATCTATTCGTTGCCGGTGCGCGGCGATAGTATGCACCCGACCCTGCCCGGCGGGTCGTTCGTTTTCGTGGATACCAGCCACACATTCCCGGATATCGATGATATTTATGCGATCAACGATGGAGACGGGCTGAAGATCAAACGTCTAAAGCTGGTACCGAAAACCGATAAAATTCTGATCATTTCGGATAACGAGCGATACCCTACGGATGAGGTGCATCGCTCTGATGTTATTGTCTATGGTCGTGTAGTAGCGTGGTTTCAGTGGCGGCATTAGCCGTCCTTCTTTAGATTTGGCCACCTTGATTTCGCCTCGAACATTCGTTCGTCCACGTTTGAATGACCTGCAAGCTCTTCCCTGTCCGGTATCCTTGAACCAAAAAATGCTAGGACGTCTGGAAACTCCCACAAAATATCTGCCCGATCGGCGCTAATGACAGCCGAGACAACCTTTCGAAGCAGCTTAACTGGATCGATATCCAATTCTCCTTCGCAATCCATTGGCGCGCCATCGATCAAGTGAGGCTCGCTGTTGTTCACCATGCGCTCTAACTGCTGCATGGAATATCGCGTAACATCGCCGCAATCGTCCAAGGCCGGATCATATGGATAACCGTGCTTGACGATCTGCTTCCTCCAGCCTTTCGGGGCAGGCCAAGGAACTCCCCATTCCGCCAGTTGCGCTCGCTTCCATCCGCCCGCCGGAGTTCTCTTTGCGTCGATTTCTTCGTTCGTGATAGGTGTCTTTTCCATGGTGTATATAATACTCCCTTTCAGAGCATGATAAGATAAATATAAACCTTAACGTTATTCAGCTTTCCGTTATTCATATGCAATGGTTGCACTTATATAACTGCAATGGTTGCACTTATTCAGCCCACTTGAAGCGAAGCCAGTATCGGTTTCCGACGTTTCGCTTTCTGGCGCAGAGCAAATATCCAGCATCTTCTAACGCCTGAAGCGCGCTGATTACCGAGCGCACACTCACGCCTGTCAGCTTCGCTATCGTGGCTGTTGACGGCCATGCGTCTTTGTCTGTGCCGTTGATGCGCATAGCGATGTGAAGGCCAACGCGCACGGTTGCGTGGCTTAGGTCGAGGTCATCAACCAACATCCTAATCCAAGCGTCTCTGTTTCGAAGATATGCGGCTTTTGTCATGCCAACGGTTATATCCGTCTGGCAATTTTTTGCCAATGGGCAATTTGCCAGTTGACAATCTTTTTGCCGTGTGGCAATTTCCAATCATCGAAAAGCGGTTCACGAAGAAGCAAACGCCGATCTGAACCCTTCGAATTTACCCAAGCCGAAACAGGCGATGGAGGTTGCCATGTGAACCGCAGCGCGGTGCGCGCAACTTGACCGGAAGAACTAGAACACTGGACCTGAGTAAGTCGTGAAACTGCTCACCGAAAGGATCGAGCGATGTCCACGAAAGCCGAAATCGAAGCCATTCTGAAGAACGATATCGCGCAGTTGGAAGCTCTTGTTGGCCAACTCGGTTCGATCAGCCTGACGTGTTTTACGCTGAAGGATCAGGGCGATAGCGGGCTTGAGGTTCGCCGGTTGCTTGGCAAGTACGTCGAACAGAGCTGCGATACCGAAATGCGCCTGATCGACCTCTACCGAGGCTTTGGCGACCAACCCGCAATGTCTCCACTGGAACGCTCGCAGTATCGCGCAAACCGCGCTGATGACCTGCTGGATATGACCAGTGACGCCTTCGAACGCATCAATGATTACGTCCATGGGAGGGCGGCTTAATGGATATGAATGTCAATTCAACTGAATGCCTGAAGACAGTGAATTTCATTGGATATCAAGAGGTTCACAACATCTGTGACGGAACATTTAGGCGTGTCCCTTGGGGAAGCCTTGATTGGTCTGTTTTCGTTGGGGCTTTAGGTTTTGCAGCACTTGTTTTCACATTTTTTGCCATCGCCGCCCGTGAACTTTTGAGGTGATGAGTATCAATGAACCTCCCCGGCCCTTTCCTGACGATCATCACCATCAACCTTTCAATCGCGTTTATCGCGCCGTTTCTGGGGATTTGAAATGACAAACGAGATTTCGAAAACTGAAGCGCAGGTCGCTAAAGACAAAGAAGCAGTCAAAGCGATGACCGGCGCGAAAGCCGCGATGGAAGCCGCCTTGGGCCGCATAGATATGCTGGAGCGCAGGCTGAAATCCGTGCGGGTTCAAGTTGAGCGTGTCGGTAAGGCGTTTGGCCCCGATGTGTTTCTGAATGTCTATCAGGCAAACGGAAATTACGTCCCAGAGAGAGCAAGCGAACTGTTTGTGAAAATCGATAACGCCATCAAAGAGGTTCTGTGATGCGTGACCTTATCGAAGACATCGCTGGCTTTGTTGCCGTTTCAACCTTCATCGCAACGTTTGCAGTATGGGCCGGGTACCTGGCCGAGAAAGTGTGAGGCTCGATATGCAGCCAAGCGAAACGGAAATCCAGAACGCAATCGAGTACGCGATGCGCCACGAAGGTGTGACTGAAATCGTACCGTCAGAAGATGGAGATTACGAGGTCGAAATCTACGAAGCCTCCAGCCTGACGCCCTTCGTCATGTGCCTTCTTAGAGAATTGAAGGTGATCCAATGACCGCCCTCCTCCAAGTAAGCGGCTATGTGCGCCGCCAGTCAGCCAAGGGCGATGAGAAGCGCCCACGGTTTACCCAGCCAGTTATCGACACAGCCGCCAAGCTTTGGGCGGAAATAGACGCTGAATACGTCCGCGCTCTGAAAGCCGGGCTGGCAGATTTTTCGGGAGAGTGAGCATGGAAACAACACTCCGGAGCATTTGCGCCGAGCACGGGCTTAGCGCGATCAGCACCACGGTATTCACCTCTAACGGCTTTAAACGCGTCTCTGTCTACGTGCATTGGGTTGACAACTCAGGAATATGGCTATGCGAAAGCGGAATAGCCCAGTCATTCGATGACGCTCTGGCTTTGGCACTCTCTGAAAAGAGCAAGAAAGTTTCGGAGGCCGCGTGATGTCGAAGTTCACAGCACGTCAGGCAGTCCATATCAGCGGGTGGGAATGCGGCACCGAGATTGAACTGACAATGGTAGCCACGTTCACGGTTACCAAGTTCATACCGGCGTCAAATGACGGACCAGCCGAAGACCTACCGTTGATATTGAGGACGTTCGATTTTTCGACGGATGCGATGAGTTGAAGCTTCCTTGGTCCATCGGCGACCGCTTTACCGAGGCCGAAGGTTTCAAAGCGTGGCTCATGTCCGAAGCCAACGAGCAAGCCCAGCAAGCAGCAGAAGATCATGCCGACCACATGCGCGAAATGCGCCGGGAGAATGCACATGGCTGAGAAGATCGAGACAGGTGGACCGGCGTTTCCAACCGGAGACATGGTTGAACGCGACGAAAAAGGCATGCTCCATGGTTACCCTATTTCCAGCGCAGGCATGACGCTACGCGATTATTACGCGGCACATGCTTTGAATGGACTGTTGGCTGCCGATCAAGAATGCGGTTTCAAGCCCGATGTGGCTGCTGAGTATGCGTATCGTTTTGCCGACGCCATGGTCGACGCTCGTGGAGGTGATCGTGACTGACACCTTGCATGAGGACGAACTCACCTGGGATGGCGGCAAGATCAGCCTGCAAGGGATATACGCCAAAATACCAATGAGCGTTTATCACTCGGATTGCTGCGTTGGCCCTTCGATTTCATCCAGTGGCTTGCGCGAGATTGCGCCGCCTGATGGCTGCCCGTTGAAGTTCTGGGACAATAGCTATTTGAACCCGGATCGTGCACCACAGCAGGAGAAGCATCATTTCTCGCTTGGCAGAGCAATTCATACGCTTCTGCTCGGTGAAGACGGCTTCCGTGATGAATACGTGGTTCGGCCTGCCGAGTTCGATAGCTGGCGCACAACAGCATCCAAGACGTGGCGATCACAGAAGCTGAAGGCCGGTAAGACGGTTCTTGAGCCGAATGACTTGGTTGTCATCGAAGGCATCGCAGATCGGGTAGCCAATGATCGGTCGTTTATCGAACATCTGGACGGTCGAGTAGAGAGGACCATTATCGTTCGCGATCCGACTACTGGCATATTCGTCAAGGCTCGCCCGGATGCATTACCAGCCGATCAGGTGATTGCCGACTTGAAAACCACATCAGACGCCAGCGAGCGCGGATGCCTGACCTCTATCAAGAAGTTCAACTATCACATGCAGATGGCCCTTGCTGGCTCTGCTCTGGAGCTTCTGACACGTCGGCGGGTCACTGATCATGTGCTTCTGTTTGTCGAGACCAAGCGGCCATACGCCTACAATATCAAGCCGGTTGACGCTCAATACGTCTGGCTTGGCGCACGTCAAAACCGTGCCGCTCTGGATATTCTGGCGGAATGCCTAAGCACTGGTGTGTGGCCGACCTATTACGGTTCCGGCCTGACCGCTTCCCCATCCGATTTCTTTGAAAAGCAGATCGAGAACGAACCTTCGATCCCTGCGGAGGCAGCATAATTATGAGAATAGAACGCGCAGTTCGCGAAAAGACATTCACGCTTACGTCCATTGCTGGCCCTTCCGGCTCTGGCAAGACCTATAGCGCCCTCCTCTATGCTCGCGGCCTTGTCGGTCCTGAAGGCAAGATCGGCTTCATCGATACTGAGAACAAGCGCTCTCGCTTCTATGCGGACGTGGCAGGTGGCTTTGACGTGATCGATCTTGACCCACCTTTCACGTCAGCCCGATACATCGAAGCGATCAAGGCTTTCGAGAAGGCTGGATATACTGCCATCATCATCGACAGCATTTCTCACGAATGGGAAGGCACCGGCGGCGTTCTGGAGCAGGCTGAAGCCATTGAGCAGTCGAGCAAGCGCCCCGGCCTCCATTGCTGGGCGAAACCGAAGGCTGGCCATAAGAAGCTTATGAACGAGCTTCTGCAAACCCGCGCCCACCTTATTTTCTGCTGCCGTGTGAAGGAAAAGGTTGTTCAGGCCAAGGGCGCGAACGGCAAGAACGAGATCGTGAACGAGGGCTTTGTCGTCGTTCAGGAGAAGATGTTCATCTACGAAATGACCGTCTCGCTCATGTTGTCGGAAGGCAATCATATCCCGACTATCCTGAAATGCCCCGGCGATCTGGCTCACGCCTTCCCTGATGGCAAGCGGATCACAACGAACTTTGGTGAAGCCGTTCGCGCATGGAGTGACACGGGCAAGGATTTTGACGAAGCATTCGAGCTATCGAAGCGCACCGGAATGCAGGCTGCAAATGGCGGGATGAAATCTCTATCGACGTGGTGGGGAAATCTCGACAAGGCCGATCAGCACCGTCTTGCCAATCTGAAAGACACGCTCAAGTCAGTGGCCGAAGCTTCTGACCAGATGCGTTCCGACCAGATGGAAGCAGGCGGCGGTGATGTCGGTGAACGTCTGGCCCATGCAAAATCGATTTCCAAGAGCGCAGAGAGCGATGAAGGCTTCAATCGGGATTTTGTGACCGACCAGCTTAAGACACTCTCCAGCGAGCCAGATACGGGCGAACAGGGCGCGTCTGAGGAAGTGACAACGCCAAGCAACGAAAAACGCGATCTGATGAAGCTAATTATCCAGTTGGTCGCCTACACGAAGGATTGCGACACCGAGGATAAGAAAGCGGCTACGAGCGCCCTATGGGATTGTGTCGAAGGGTTTATGAAATCCAGCGTCATCAATTCGCCAGAAGGCATCGAAACGGCCAAGAAGATCACCCGCATGTTTGTCGGCGTTGTGCAGGACTACAACAGCCAAGCATCCGCGATGGAAGACGCCTGCAAGCTGATCGGCACCGATCCGGCGCAACTGGATGAGGTGGAATGATGGGCTGGATTGAAAGCATCAAGTCGCTGGGAAGCATGATCCTGTGCGCTATGGGCATCTTTATTTCATTCGGTGGTCAATACGATGCCGCCACCTTCCTAATCGCTACAGCGGTATGGGTGAAAATATGAAGCGCCGCGAGTTCACCAAGGAAATCAAACGTGCCGCTCTCCGCCGTTCACTCGGTAAGTGTGAGGCCATTGGCGAAATGTACGGCTTCAAACCCGGCCAGCGTTGCAATGCGCCTCTATCCGTTGGCGTCCAATACGATCACATCATTGCCGACAGCATCGGCGGCGAACCCACTCTTGATAATTGTGCCGCCGTTTGTGTGTCTTGTCACGGATACAAAACCCGCACGGTTGATACGCCACGCGCTGCGAAAACCAAGCGGATGAGCGACAAGGCCAAGGGCATCGTTCGCCCGAAAGGCACGATCAAAGGCCAAGGCTTCGCAAAGTCCGAGAAGTCGCCGCGCATCGACAAATCCGCCCTTCCCACATTGCCACGGCCCCGACTGATGCAAGCGGGTATCGAGAGGAACCAGCTATGACCACCCTACCGGAACACCTCGTTGAAGGCGTGTACGATAATCTTTGCCGGATCAATGGCGAATGGCAGCCAATCGGCCCTAACGATATCAAGGAAGTCATAACCGCCGCTCTCCCCTTCCTCCCCGTGCAAGGGGCTGTGAAGAAGCTGGAGTGGAACGAATACGAGGACGAACAGGGTATACCTGACCGTTGGGACGCTGAAGCATCAAGCTTCGGTGTATTCTACAGCATCGAGATGCAGCACGATGGCTACCGCGTAGTGTTCGACCACGAAGCCGTTGGCGCGGTTGGTGTATTCGACACTCTTGAAGCCGCCAAATCCGCCGCACAGGCCGACTATGAGGCTCGCATCCTCTCCGCGCTTGAGCCATCCGCTGGCAGAGCGGCTGTGCTGGAGGAATTGGTTCGAGCCGCAACATCAGCCTTTAATGCAATTCAACATTATGCGGAGACTAACGTCACGACGATAGCGGTCTCGCAACATCTCAACACGGCCATCGAAGCCGCTCTCCGCGCCCTATCCTCCCCGGTCCATGCCGACGCCGGTAAGGTCGAGGGGGATGGGTGGCTGCCGATTGAGACAGCGCCGAAGGATCGTACTTCCGTGATTATTGCCGTTCCTGCGAAGGAGAAAAAAGACGGCTTTATCGTAGGAGAAGCTTATTTCGATCCAGAGAATTACGAGGGAGGCGATTGGTGGTGGGCAGGTTCTTCACACACTGACCATTTCGACAGCCCAATTAGTGATCTCAACTACAACGCGCCCACCAACTGGCGTCCTCTCCCCTCTGCACCATCGGAGGGCTCGGAATGAACACGAACGCTGTCTACAATCCTAAGAATATCCCGGTAGACGATTTGCCGACGATTTATGGCTTTAACAACGGTGGCGAACCCGGTTGGTTTTCGGCTGTTTTGATTGCCGACGATGGCGAAGTAATGGGCGGTCACGTTTGCTCCCATGAAGCCTACATGCCGAGCGACCTTGGCGTCATTGAAGGTTCACGACCGGACCGCCATGAAGGATTTCGAAAGAAGTATCCAGACGGCTATAGAATGGAGTTCGTCCCGACTGAGCGGCTCCGGGTTCACATTGGGTTGAACGCCGCCATCGAGCGCGTTGCCACCCTCCCATCAGGAGGCGACCGTCATGGAAAGTGAACTGACTTTCATCCTCCTAATTTGGCTTTCTGGCGTCTCGATTGGCTATGCCTTTCACGATCTATGCAGGCGACGAGCTACGAAACAAACAGGTGAAGCGAATGAACAAGGACATGGAAAACACATTCAACCGCATGGCCGAACTTGGCGGAAGCGATGAACGGCTTGGCCGTAGCACTGGCCCGGTTATTAACGCGCCACTCCTGCCAAAGAACACCCGCCCCACGCCTGCCGCTACAGATACGGGACTGGAGACGGTCGAGCATCAGTATTGGCACACCCAAACCTATGAATGGCTCCCGACTGGCTTTCCAGACCGTTACCGAAAGGATGGCTTCCTTGTCCGCGAACTCGTCACCCGCTCGCAGGCTGTGGAGCTATTGGCGGCGGAACGGGCGGAGAAGGAGAAGATTGCAGCTGCGGTGAAAAAATTGGAAGCCGCATGGCGTGACCACTCACAAAAGGTCGCTACTCTCGAAACCCAACTCGCGGCGGCAAAGAAGGCGCTGGAAACCAAGAGCGCAGCCAACGAAGCCCTGTCCAAATCAGTGGTTGAAAGCATCGATACGGAGAAGCGGCTACGGGAAGCGCTGGAGCCGTTCAGCAAGTTCGCTGGCGCGGTGTTTGAACGCAACTTCAATAATACCGACGTGATTTTCGAAATTTCGGCATCTGACGGTGGAGTGCTTGAGCTTACCGGGAAGGACTTCTTCGAAGCCCGTGCCGTGCTGGGAGGGAAGTCGTCATGAACGAAGGCGATACACTTATTTTCACAGGTCATGGTGTGCTGAATGCGCAGGCTGATGGACCTGAAGCTTTCTTGGACGTGATTGCTGGCATACGAGACGAGTATCTGAAAAAGCGCGGTGACGCACTCGACCAGATGGAACTACACGCCGCACAGGGCAATGCGAAAGAAACGTCGATCTGGTCAACCGAGGCCGAGCGTCACAATGCATCGGTCCTTGCGGCCAGCCGTATTCTCAAACTTGCAGAAGACTTTTTCAGGAGCACGTCATGATTGGTGAAGACATTATTATTGATGAATTTGGCCGTCTCTGGCTCGCTGATGACGATGGAAACCCCTACAGCGGCCCATACGACACCCTTGAGGAAGCTCAAAAAGCACTGGAGACCAGCGATGACTTCTGACCTCATTACCGGCCTCTCCAAGCTAGACGCGCCTGACAGGGAGGTGGAGCAAGCCGAACGCGAGCAGTATCGCAAAGAATACCGCGAAGCCGTTCGCAATTGCTGGAAGGACGCCGACTTCTTGCGCGCAAAGGAGGCCAGCAAGCTATGAGCAACATTCTTATCATCAGCCTTATCGGCTTGTTCACTAGCGGCGTGGCCGTCGGCCTGTCCTTGGCCGCTGTCATTTACCTGAGCCTAAACGCAAAAGAGGCCAGCAATGCCGAGTAAGGAACTCATCGAGAAGGTGGCGCGGGCCATAATCGAAAACCCGCCGAAGATTAATCGTCTCAAAGATATGGAGACATTGAATTTCAGCAAAGTCGTGGACCACACTCCGACAGCTGAAGCCGCCATCTCCACCATCCTCGCCGAGATAGCGGAGGCTGACATTGCGATGATCAATGCCGCCGAAGCCTACACCTATCGCGGCAGCAAGGGTTACACCGGCCTATGGCGCGCCATGCTCGCCGCCTCCGCACTTGGGGAGCAGAGCGAATGAAGCTGACACCAACCATGAAGGAAGCGCTGGCCAGCATGGCCGATAAGCTGAAGTACCGCAGCAGCGTCTTTCCTGAACCCAACGAGAATACCGCACGCGCTCTATTGAAGCGCGGCTTGATCGAAGTCGTTGGAAAATCTGGTGGCTGGAACCTGTACGTTTTGACGGATGCCGGTCGCCAAGCCCTGAAAGGCGGTGGGGAATGATACGCCTTATTGTTCGCATAGACGACGCAGCAATGGCCGCTCATGTCGGCGGATCGCCCCAAACGACATATCGCACATTCGATATAGACCATCCTGAAATCGAAGCGCTGATAACTGGTGGCGGCAGCAATTCGCAGCACGAATTCAGATACCGCACGGTTGTAGGAGCTGAGGTCATCGCAGGCCGCGCCGCACTGCGGGAAAGGGAGTGAGGATGAATAAGCGCACCTTTGACCGTATCAAGGAAGGCTTAGACGAGTTGCGAGAAAACATTCCCGCAATCGTGGAAGACACGCTTCGCCGATATCCGAAAACCATGGATGCTTTGAAAAAGGCCGAAGAAGCCGAGAAGAAGGAGGCGGAGAAGTAATGTCACGTTCCGCCCCAGTTGTTGCCGCCGCCCGTTACTCGGTACGCGTTGATGTGCGAGACGAGAAGCTGAACCTTCTTCGCACCGCATTTCGAGCAACGCAGTTTATGCGCAAGGTCTTTCTTGAGCGCACCATGATCTGGGCCGAGCTTCTCAATCAAGGCGTCAATATCAAGCTGCTTACTGTGGTGGCACCCGTTGCAGTACGCGGTAATCATAAACCCGTACCGTTTGCAGTCGCCCAACGTCTCGTTTGTGCAGGATACCCGCATGACAGCCTCCAAGGCTGGCTGTCTTATACCGTGAACAAAACGAATACAAATCACATTCATTATGGAGGTAAGCTATGAGCCGTCGAGCAGTTGCCGCCTCGGTAGACCTTATTTCGCGGGCCATCAAAGGCGCGAAAAAGGGAGGCGTAGAAATAAAATCGATCCGCGTTGAGCCAAACGGAGCTGTTGTGATTAATGGGGATAACGGGGATTTTTCCGAACAGCAGTATATTGAAGGAGCGAACGGGTATCTCTGATGGAGGGTATGGCGCGTCAAAGATACCAATATGTTCAGAAGCAAACGACCAGACACGGGCGCGTTGTCTGGTACTTCCGTATTGGTGACGGCCCGCGCACACGCATGAAGGGTGAATATGGATCGCCTGAATTCGTTACGCACTGGCGCTCACTCATAGCTGGAGAAGAACCCGCGGTCAGCGCGCCCTCGAAGTTTACGCTCCAATGGCTTGTGAATAAATATGAGGCGTCGGCAGCGTTCAAAGCGCTCGCACCAAGCACACAGCGCATGCGGTCGAATATCCTGAAGGCTGTGTGCGAAACGGGCGGCAAAATGCTGGTTTCTCAGATCACCCGCAATACGATTGCATCCGGGCGTGACAGACGCGCAGAAACGCCATTTGCCGCTATCAACTTCATGAAGGTGATGGGCTACCTTTTCGAATGGGCTGTTGACGCGGGATATGCGCGCGCAAACCCAGTCAAAGACGTGAAGCGGCCAAAAGCCAAGGTTATCGGGCATACGCCGTGGACATATGAAGACGTGGCGAAATTCTACGAAAAGCATAAGCTCGGCTCAATGGCCCGCCTTGCAATGGATTTGCTTTTGTTCACTGGTCTGCGTCGGTCGGATGTTTATCGCCTCGGCCCCCAACATATCCGAGACGGCGTGATCGAATTTCGGGCGAAAAAAAACGATGAACCGCTATTTATCCCGGTACACCCCAGCCTTCAGAAATCGATTGATGCTTGCTCGATAAGCCATATGGCGTTCCTGATCACGCCCAAACAGGGGAGGCCATTCAAAAGCGAAGCCTCATTTGGAAACTGGTTCGCAGAGGTTTGCGACGAAGCGGGCGTATCAGCGCGCGCCCATGGCCTGCGCAAACTGCTCGCCCAGATCGTTGCAGAAAGCGGCGGTAGTAACGCGGAATTGAAGGCGCTTTTCGGCTGGACGACCGACGCCATGGCGGCGCATTACATCAAGAACGCGAACGCTAAGAAGCTCGCTCAATCCGGCGCGGAGAAACTAAAAGAGAACATGCCATCCCCTCACCTAGAAACCAAAGCCCCACACCTAAAAAAAGGATAAGGTTTTTCAGAGGGTTACACGAGGCGAAAAGTAAGGTGGCGATCCCGACAGGATTCGAACCTGTGACCATCGGCTTAGAAGGCCGGTGCTCTATCCAGCTGAGCTACGGGACCTCGCCTTTCGAAAAAGATCGAAGATATTTCAACAAGGGCAAGGCTTTGCCAGCAAAGCCTTGCCGAATTAACGCATTGCCCGGCCTGAAGCAAATTGTCAGGCCATACAGGCGGTCAGTGCGTCCAGGGCATTGTCCGGTCGAAACGGAAATTATCCGAATAGGAAACCTTGCGGCGCTTCGGCTCTTTCGGCTCGAAAACGCGATATGCAATGCCGTTGCGCTTTGCATAATCGACGGCTTCTTCCTGGGTGGCGAAGAACAGACGAATCTGGCTCTTCATATCGCCGGAAGAAGTGTAGCCCATCAAAGGCTCAACCATGCGGGGGCTTTCCGGCTCATATTCCAGAAGCCACTGGTCTGTCTTGGCCTGACCGGACTGCATGGCAGTCTTAGCTGGACGGTAGATACGTGCAACCATTTGAAGAACCCTGAACTACTCTCTTGCCCACCGGGGAGCTGAAAATCCACCAAGGCAATAGTTTACACGTGAATGCATGTCAACGCGATAAAGGCGCACGCCACAGGCTGTGGCGGGGCGTTCATATATCGGCCATTTAATCCTTGGAGAAGATGGTCGGAGCGGCAGGATTCGAACCTGCGACCCCCTGATCCCAAATCAGGTGCGCTACCAGACTGCGCTACGCTCCGTCGCTTTCAAGCGGGTGCGGCTTCACTAGATAATCAAACGAGATAAAGCAAGAGGCAAATTTGTCAGATCGCACTTTTTCCTTTCAATCCGAACAGGATGGCCTTCAATGGTGCCGACAAGGCGAACCTACGCCGAGCTCCGCTTGCATGGATGTCCGTTGTGCAAAAGCTCCCTCCGGAACCAAATCGCCGGTGCCCGCGTTCTCACTTCACGACCAACCACTGGAGACTGAATGTGAATAGAAACGGGCTTTATCTGATTATTGGCGCGCTGATCGTCGTGGCCGCAGGGCTGGCGGTTTACGTCTATCGCGAAGAGACCAAACCCGCCGGAATCGAGATGAAAATTGGAGAAGGCGGCGTTTCCATTCAGGAAAATTGAGATCGAAACAGAGTTATAAACATATAAACCGATTAAGATTTCAAACGCTTACGCTTTGTGATGCAACGTTTTCCCCCTCGCCATGTTATTTGGGGCGCCAGATAAAACGGAGGACTAAATGGGTATCCAGACTGTTTCCGATGAGCTTTATCGTCGTCATGAACGCGAATGGGCAGAGCTGCGCAACGCGGTTGAAGCAAGCGAAGCCAACCAGCGGCAGCAGGAGAAGGCTTCCGGCCAGACCTCCTGTGATCAGAAGACGTCTGGCCAGCAGTAAGTCTTGCAGCCTTGCCTCGAAACGCCGCGAAAGCGGCGTTTTTTGTTTCCGCCTCATCGGTCGGGCTGCGCCCGCCTGAAGCTCCGGTAACCAAATGCGAAGGAACAATTGGTAGCGTCTCCCCATCGCGATTCGAACAGGAGACAGACGATGGCTGCACGCAAACGCACCACCCGCTCGCCCAAGCGCTCCACCAAGCGTTCAAGCACGTCGTCGGGCAAATCTTCGGGCTCGTCCACCCCCCTGCTCGCGCTTGCCGCAATTCTGGGTCTCGGTGCGTTCAGCCTGTGGGCAACCTCCCAGCACAAGAGCCCGCGAGCGGCGATAACTGCCCTGTTCCAGCGCCCTGCGTCCAAGCCGGTTTCGCAGCCCGCTGCGAGAACGGAACCGAAGGCGACCGTCACCAGCAAGGCGCCTGAAAGCAAGGCGCCGTCGAAGGATTTTGGCGCTGCCGTCGGCCCTGTGCCTCGCCCGTCCGCGCCTGTCGCTGCACCTGCGCCGCAAAAGCCGGTGCAGCAGGCGGCAATCCAGACCGCCACCCCGCCTCGCCCCGCAAGCCAGGTTGTTGCGCCCCCACCCCCGCCGCCCGCGGCGGCGCTGCGCTCCCTGCCGCCGCGCGGCGTCAACACACCGGC
>UEIJ01000028.1 GCA_900470195.1 Hyphomicrobiales bacterium
CAAAAGATGAAACGCTCTAGCGTAAAGCTATAACCTCACGCGAAATCAAGCGGACGGTCGCCGTTCTCATCCTTGATGCGGGATGGCAGGCCGATCTGGTTCAGGATGTGGAGGAAAGGCTTCGGGTTCAGCTCTTCAACATTGACCATCTTCTTCACGTCCCATTCACCTGACGCGATCAGGATTGCAGCTGCAACCGGCGGAACGCCAGCGGTGTAGGAAATGCCCTGCGAACCCACTTCGTTGTAAGCGTCCTTATGGTCGGCAACGTTGTAAATGAAGACTTCCTTTTCCTTGCCGTCCTTGGTGCCCTTGACGAAATCGCCGATGCAGGTCTTGCCGGTGTAATCAGGCGCCAGTGACGAGGGATCAGGCAACACGGCCTTGACCACCTTGAGCGGCACGACTTCCAGCCCTTCAGCAGTCTTGACCGGCTGTTCTGACAGGAGGCCCAGATTGTTCAGCACCGTGAAGACGTTGATGTAGTGATCGCCGAAGCCCATCCAGAAGCGGACATCCGCATTCGGATAATTCTTGGACAGCGAATGCACTTCGTCATGGCCGGTCATGTAAGCCTTGCTCGGGCCGACCACAGGCAGGTCGAACGTGTGGCCGACTTCGAACATCTTGTTCGACTGCCAAGCGCCGTTCTGCCAGGAATAGACCGTGCCGGTGAATTCACGGAAATTGATTTCCGGGTCGAAATTGGTCGAGAACCAGCGGCCATGCGAACCGGCATTGATGTCGACGATGTCGATGGATTTGACTTCATCCAGATAATCGTCGGCTGCCAGACGCGCATAGGCATTGACCACGCCCGGATCGAAGCCGATGCCGAGAATGGCGGTGATGCCCTTCTCTTCGCATTCCTTGAGGTGCTTCCATTCGTAATTGCCATACCATGGCGGCGTTTCGCAGATCTTCTTCGGATCTTCATGGATCGCGGTATCCATGTACGCCACGCCCGTATCGATACAGGCACGAAGGACCGACATATTGAGGAAGGCAGAGCCGACATTGATGACGATCTGAACGCCCGTCTTCTGGATCAGAGCCTTGGTGGCCTCAATATCCATTGCGTCCAGCGCATGCGCTTCCAGCTTCACCTCCGTCTTGAGGCTCTTCTTTTCATGCACGCTATCGATAATCTTGCGGCATTTCTCAACCGTGCGGGACGCAATATGGATATCGCCCAATATGTCAGAGTTTTGCGCACATTTATGTGCAACAACCTGTGCCACGCCCCCGGCGCCGATAATGAGAACGTTCTTCTTCATTTTCTGTCGATGCTTCCTCTTCCAGCGGTTTCCCGCCATCTGTTTCTCGTCCCCCGGCGCTCTCAGCCGCGGAACCCGTTTAAGCTTTACGCCGCTGAGTAATACCGCGACGCAGGGTTCAGGAGAGCGAACCCTCGAAGTCCGCATAATCAAATTCGCGGACAATTTTGACCGTACCGTCCAGTTCACGCACGGCAATGGCTGGCATTTTCACGCCATTAAACCAGTTCTTCTTGACCATGGTATAACCGGCCGCATCTTCAAAAGAGAGACGGTCGCCGATGGAGAGCGGCTTGTCGAAAGTAAATTCGCCGAAAATATCGCCCGCAAGGCAGGACTTGCCGCAAACCATATAGCTGTGCTCGCCATTGTTCGGCGCCATCTTCGCCTTTTCGCGATAGATGAGCAGATCAAGCATATGCGCTTCGATCGAGCTGTCGACGATGGCGAGGTTCTTGCCGTTATAGAGCGTATCGAGCACTGTCACTTCAAGCGTCGTGGTCTTGGTGATGGAGGCTTCGCCCGGCTCCAGATACACCTGCACGCCGAACTTTTCCGAGAAGGCTTTGAGACGCGCGCAGAACTCATCGACCGGATAATCATCGCCGGTAAAATGAATACCACCGCCAAGGCTGACCCATTCGACGCGATGCAGAAGCGAGCCGAACTTTTCCTCAATGTCGGTCAGCATGCGGTCGAAAAGACCGAAATCGGAATTTTCGCAATTGTTATGGATCATGAAGCCGGTGACGCGATCCATGACCTTTTCGACCTTCGCCACGTCCCACTCGCCAAGGCGGCTGAACGGTCGCGCCGGATCGGCGAGATCGAAGCTCGAAGACGACACGCCCGGATTGAGGCGCAGGCCGCGCTTGATATGCGCCGCCTTGTCGGCAAAGCGCTCCAGTTGGCCTATCGAATTGAAGATGATCTTGTCGGCATGGCTGATAACTTCATCAATTTCGTTATCGGCATAGGCCACGCTATAGGCATGGGTTTCACCGCCAAATCTCTCGTGACCAAGGCGCACTTCATTGAGCGAGGACGACGTCGTGCCGTCCATGTATTCGCTCATCAGATCGAATACGGACCAGGTGGCGAAGCATTTCAGCGCCAGCAGCGCCTTGGCGCCGGAATTCTCGCGCACATAGGCAACCTTTTCCATGTTGCGCTTCAGCTTGGTCTTGTCGATCAGGTAATAAGGCGTCTGGATCATGGCAGTCCCGGGTCGTCCAATGGGGAAATCTGGCCTGGCCAGCAAGGCTGGTTTGCCAAGTTGAGGAAACATACAAGTAGTTTCCCAGATTGTTCGAAGGCTTATAGGAAGCTTGTGACAGAAACACAAATCCGCCACAGCATTATCGGGAAAAAATTTCCCCACGAGCTGTCGCGGATTACTTCTCCGCCTTCAGCGGATGAGCTTCATATAGAGATTTTTGTGAGGATTTGAACCCCTTCCCTCTCGCTCCCGCCTGCCCTTCGTTTTCATTGAAAGTCTTTGCCCGGACAAATGGCTTCCGACCGACAAGACAGGTTGCTACGGTTTCGACGTATCATCAATTTAATTAAACAAGCATTTGCTTGACAAATTATTGGCGCGGGCGTAGCCATCATTTCCATGCTCTGGGCGAACCCTTTCAGGCATTCGCCCGCACATTGACAGTCAAAGGAAAATGAAATGCAGGATCATAAGCCGACCGCCGGTTGGGGAGACCTGTTCGCAGGCAGGAACGCCATCGTATCGCTGACGCTTGTCGGCGGCGTCGCGCTTCATGCCATCAACGTGTTCATCGCCACAACCATTCTGCCAACGGTCGTCGCCGACATTGGCGGCATGGATTACTATGCGTGGAACACGGCGCTGTTCGTGACTGCATCCATTCTCGGCTCGGCGCTCGTGCCGCGCCTTCTTTCCCAGGCAGGCCCGCGCAGCGCCTATCTGATCGCGGCGGTTATCTTCGCTGCCGGAACGCTGACTTGCGGCCTCGCTCCATCCATGTCGGTCATGCTCGCCGGGCGAGCCATCCAAGGTCTCGGCGGCGGTATGATGCTTGCCCTGTCCTATTCGATGATCCGCATCGTCTTTGATGAATCGCTGTGGCCCCGCGCTATCGGTCTCGTTTCCGGCATGTGGGGCGTGGCCACGCTCGTCGGCCCGGCGATTGGCGGGGTTTTTGCGGAACTTGGCATCTGGCGCGCAGCCTTCTGGTCGCTTGCGCCGGTGATTGCCGCGTTCACCGTCATGGCCATGACGGTGCTCCCGCGCGAATCCGGCTCCGCCGCCAGCAATGACCGGCTAGCATGGCCGCAGCTCATCCTTTTGACTTCTGCCGTCCTTGCCGTTTCTGCCGGAAGTATTTCACCGGAACTAGCGTGGAACGCCGGTGGCGTGGCGCTTGCCATTGTCCTGCTGCTTCTCCTCGCTGCCGTGGAAAAGAAAGCCAGCCGGCGTATCCTTCCCAAAGGCTCGTTCAGTATAAAGAAACTCGGCGCACTTTATCTGACGCTCTCCTTCCTCAGCGCGTCCGTTACCAGTTCCGAAGTCTTCGTGCCGCTGTTCTTTCAGGTGCTGCATAACCAGTCACCGCTTGTTGCGGGCTATCTGGCGGCAATCATGGGCGGCAGCTGGACACTCGGTTCCATCGGTTCGTCGGGGATCGCCGCCGGGCGCACTGACCGCGTTATTCTCGCCGCCCCCGTCATGGGCGTTGCAGGCATGGTAACGCTCGCCGTTCTCATTCCGGCAGGCAGCGCAGGCCATTGGTACGATCTGCTGCCGATCTGCATCGCGCTGGCCGTCATCGGTTTTGGCGTCGGCCTGACATGGCCGCATCTGCTGACCCGCATTTTCAAGCGTGCCGACGCAGAGGATCAGAATCTGGCTTCCGCCTCCGTGACCATGGTGCAGCTTTTCACGACCGCCCTTGGTGCAGCACTTGCCGGAATGGTCGCCAATATGGCCGGGCTAACCAATCCCGGCGGCTTTGCAGGCACCGCACATGCCGCGCTCTGGCTCTTTTCCGGCTTCGCCATTCTGTCCGCACTGGCGTTCGTGTCGGCGCTCGCTCTCGTCCGCAGCGCAAGACAGCCGCAAACCGCACAATGCTGAGAATTATCAGGCGGCGGGCGCAATAACGTAGGCGCAGCGCCGCGCACCGGCCAGAATATGTTCGGTTCGGTTTACAGAAACATCAGGGCCAAGCACGGCCCTGAACACCTGAAGCTCCGCACGGCAGAAGCCCTGGCAGGCGTCCGCGGCAGCGCATATCGGGCAATGGTTTTCGATGAAAAGCCAGGAACCGTCTTCCTGCTGTTCGGCATCGGCCATGTAACCTTCCGCCGAGCGGATCGCGGCCAGTTGCTTCACCCGCTCGCCCAAGGGCAGGTCGTTGAGGCGCGCCTGATACTGACGACGGGTCTCCGTTTCTCGGTACGCAATCAGAGTATCCAGTGCATCTTCACCCAGAATGGTGCGAACGGAATGCAGAAGCTGAACCGTCAAATCGGCATGCGTATCGGGGAAGCGCTTGTTGCCGGTTTCGGTCAGGTCCCAGAATTGCGACGGGCGCCCGACACCTTGCGACACGGAATGCGGAGCGACGAGACCTTCTTCAGCCAGCCGCACGAGCTGCTGGCGGACAGCTTCGCCGGTCGTTCCCAGATGCTCGCCGATTGCAGCTGCAGTCTGTGCACCCCGCATCTTCAGCGCCAGCATTACACGCTCAGCGGGCGAACGTGCTCCGGAAGCGTCCGTATTTAGAAAGTCATTCCTTGACATATTGCCTGTTTTCGATTTAAAGAAGCATTATCTTGTTAAATTATGCGAACCTCTCGAGATTATCAAGATCGTTCTATATCAAGGAGTCTAAAATGAGCTTTACCCTGCCTCCGCTTCCCTATGCGACCAACGCTCTTGAAGGCGTCGGTATGGGTACCGAAACGCTTGAGCTGCATCATGGCAAGCACCATCAGGCCTATGTTACCGCGCTCAACGGCTTCGTTGAAAAGAACGATGCGCTCAAGGGCAAGTCGCTTGAAGAAATCGTCCTCTTTGCCAAGGATAAGGCCGACCTCGCTCCGGTGTTCAACAATGCCGGCCAGCACTGGAATCACAATCTGTTCTGGCAGAATCTGTCAGCGACAGGCGGTCGCTTGCCCGGCGCGCTGGAAAAGAAAATTGTCGAAGACTTCGGCGGCGTCGACCAGTTCAAGGAAGCCTTCAAGGCAGCAGCCGTTGGCCAGTTCGGCTCCGGCTGGGCGTGGCTGGTGCTGGCAGATGACGGCAAGCTCAAGGTCACCAAGACGCCGAACGGCTCCAATCCACTGGCAACCGGCGAAGGCAAGGCACTATTAGGACTTGATGTCTGGGAGCATAGCTATTATCTCGATTTCCGTAATCGTCGGCCTGACTATGTAACGAATTTCCTCGACAAGCTGGCCAACTACGAATTCGCGGAAGCCACCCTGAAGGCAGCATGACGCGCCCATATTGATTGCGATCAAGGCGTTCTGCCTGCGGAGGATGCAGTTTCCACGGAGGTGCATGACTGCGGGCAAAATGCAGCAATGACAAACAACCGACCATCCATAGGCGCCGTCCTCCCAAGCGGTGCAGGAGCAAGACAGAGACAGTTCCGAAAATGAGCAGCAACTTCAATCAGGAAACCGTCACCGACATCCATCACTGGACCGACACGCTGTTTTCCTTCCGCACAACGCGCGACCCCGGTTTCCGCTTCCAGAGCGGCCAGTTCATCATGATGGGCCTCGAAGTGAACGGCAAACCGCTCACGCGCGCCTATTCCATTGCCTCGAGCCTTTATGAAGACGGTCTGGAATTCTTCTCTATCAAGGTGCCGAACGGTCCTTTGACATCAAAGCTCCAGCATCTGAAGGTTGGCGACCAGATCATCCTTTCCAAGAAGCCGGTCGGCACGCTGCTATACGACAATCTGAAGCCCGGCAAGAATCTCTGGCTGCTTTCGACCGGCACCGGCCTCGCGCCGTTCCTGTCGATCATTCGCGATCTGGAAGCCTATGAACGTTTCGAGAAGATCATTCTTGTTCATGGCGTGCGTCAGGTGGCGGAACTCGCCTATACGGATTTCATTTCCAACGAGCTGCCGCAGGATGAATTCCTCGGCGAAATGGTCAAGAAGCAGCTCATCTACTATCCGACCGTCACGCGCGAGCCCTACAGGAATCGTGGCCGCCTGACCGACCTTATCCGTTCAGGACAGCTGTTCAGCGATGTCGGCCTGCCGGAGTTCAATCACGACGACGACCGCATGATGCTCTGTGGCAGCCCGGAAATGCTGGCCGAGACCAAGCAGATTCTGGAAGAACGCGGTTTCAAGGAAGGCAGCCAGAGCGAAGCCGGACATTACGTCATCGAGAAGGCTTTCGTGGAGAAATAGAGCATGTCTCCCGAGAGTGGGAACCGGTTTCGGGATAAGACATACGTAAAACAAACAGACAGAGAGCTTCCCGGGATTCAATCAAACAGGAAATGCTCCAGGTCTGGCTCCAGTTGAAAAGCGAATAAAGGGAGGCACCAGCCTCCCTTTTTCTTTGACTAGGTTATTGAGAGTGCACTGCCTGCAGGAAAAATGCCTTTACGCCCGCGACCATTTCGGTGCGATCCATCATGTCCGGGTCGGAGATGATTTCATCGACCGCACCGTGCAGCGCATTGAAAAGGAGCACAGCCGTCAAACGCGTATTGGCGATTTTCCAAGCGCCTGCGGCGTGCCCCCCGGTCAATAACGCATCGAGCCGGACGATTGCCGGATTTTCCTGTTTCATGCGGCGCATGGGCGGATGAAAATCATGAAACACCATGTCGTGGAGCTTGTAATTGTCCAGATAGCCGGCAATGCCTGTCTCTGCCCAGGCTACCAGCCTGCCCTGCCAGTCATCGGCTGGAAGCAGGTCCAGCTGGCGCTCCAATCCTTCGCAAAACCCGTCGATAAATCGCTCCCGCAAGGCAAGCAGAATGTCGTCCTTGCTGCGGAAGTGCAGATAAAATGTACCTTTGGCGACATCGGCCAGACGCACGATTTCATCCACGCTTGCCGCTGCGAAGCCCTTTTCGAGGAAGAGGGCCTCGGCTGCAGCCATCAGTTCATCGCGACGTATTTCAGCTGGTTTGGTGCGGGGCTTGGGCTTGGCAGTCGGCGGCAAATCAATCTCCGGAATTTCACGGTGTCGCCAATTTACCCCGGATCGCCGCCCTGTCAAAAACAAGCCTGTTTGGTCGAACCACGCGATCCTCCAGCCAGTGCAGCGCCGCATCTATATGGGAGAAAGTACCAGCCGGAACGCGAAACAGTTTTTCTGCATCCATGCGGCTCGCCTGTTCATAAACTGATTCCGGCACGATGTTCACCATGCCCAGCACCTGTTCGCGGATGCGCGGCGCATTTTGCTGGAACCATTGCTTCACTTCACGCGCCGAACCTTCGGGATGAGCCAGAGCATCCTCATCCAAAAAGCGGCGGATCGTGACAAAGGGTTTTCCGTGATCGAGCCAGCGGCTCCAGACTTCAAGGAATTCACGCGTTTCTTCCATTGTCGACGCACCCTTCGACAGGGTGACGATATATGGCCGGTTTTCTATATGGTGAAGCATTACGCTCCCCTCCTCATCGATATTCGTGAGAAATCGCAGCACGAATGCCGCTTAGAGCCGAACGACGGTGCGTCAACCGGCACGCACACAAACAGGCTTCCGAACCGCCGCACGACTCATGACTGACTATCAGTCAGTCGATTTCTGCCACATAAACTTGAATAATTCAATCATGTTTATGTGGCATGTTTATCGCCGCAGTTTGGAGAAGGTTTCGCCACGAATGCGTAAAACCCGGCCCCCTTTGCGGGACCAGGTTTTGCAACAAAAAGCAGTTGAATGTTGGCTATACGGGAAGCTGCCGTCCGCTTAAAGCTTGTAGCCTCAACCATTCAGCTCGAAATCGAGCCCAATATCAAGGTTCGGCGCACTATGCGTGGTCCAGCCGACTGAAATCAGATCGACTCCGCTGGCCGCGACCGCAGTCACCGTTTCCGGCGTGATACCGCCGGAAGCTTCCGAAATGGCGCGCCCATCGATCACCGACACCGCATCGCGCAATTGCGCAGGCGACATATTGTCGAGCAGCACCGCGTCGACGCCGACAGCCATCGCCTCATCGAGTTGTTCAAGTGTGTCGACTTCGACCTCGATCTTGACCATGTGACCTGCCCCGGCCTTGGCGCGCTCAATGGCCTCGCGCACGCCGCCAGCGACCGCGATGTGATTGTCCTTGATCAGCACCGCATCATAGAGCGCGAAACGGTGGTTCATGCCGCCGCCTGCCCTGACCGCATATTTCTGCAAGGCGCGCAGTCCCGGCATCGTCTTGCGGGTGCAGACGATGGCGGCCTTTGTGCCCTGAACCGCCTTGACCAGATTGGCCGTGGCGGTCGCGATACCGGACAGGTGGCCGAGAAAATTGAGCGCGGTGCGCTCCCCCGCCAGAATGGAACGGGAGGAGCCGGAAACGCGGGCAACATCCGTCCCTTTCTCAAGAGACTGACCGTCCCGCGCCAGACGTTCGAATGTGACATCCGGATCGACCAGACGAAACGCCATTTCGGCTACATCCAGCCCGGCAATGACGCCCGGTTGGCGCAGGCTGAACAGCATGGCCGAGCGGTGATCCTCCGGCACCACCGCATTGCTGGTAATATCGCCAGCAAGCCCCAGATCTTCCAGAAGTGCGGCACGCACCAGCGGTTCGACGACAAGCGGAGACAAGCGCGGCAGGTTCATCATGCAGTCCTTGTAACAGGGTGAGGCGCGGCGATTTCGCGTGCCAGTGCGAAAGCTGCCGAAAACGTGAAAAAGCTGCGGGCCGAAGCCGCATTTTTGGCGGGATAGTCGGTGCGGGCATGGCTGCCGCGCGACTCGCGCCGTTCAAATGCCGCCACCGCAGCGACCAGCGCCACGGCTGCGGTATCGTCGGTCTCTGCAAGCGGGAGAAGGCTGGTGATTGCAGAGCGCAAACCTTCTTCGTCACGCAGCAGGCCAAGATGGCTGGAAACGACGCGCCGCACCGGTTCGGGATCGGCACTCTGCGGCAGGCTCACCGGCACAGGGTGCCGCACGGCAACGGCTTCTTCATCACCAAGCGCACGGCCGGCGCGCAAGCCCATAACGGCAGCTTCGAGCAGCGAATTGCTGGCAAGCCGGTTCGCGCCATGCAGGCCGGTGCAGGCCGCTTCGCCCACGGCCCAGAGACCCGGCAAACTGCTGCGCCCATCGGCATCGGTCCTGACCCCGCCCATATGGTAATGCGTGGCTGGTCTGACCGGGATCAGATCGCGGGACGGATCGATGCCATGCTGTTTGCAAAGCGTATCGATACCCGGAAACCGGGGTGCAAAACGCGCACCCAGAGCCGCACGCGCATCGAGATAAACCTTGCGCCCTTGCGCGATCTCGCTGCCGATGGCGCGCGCCACCACATCGCGGGGCGCAAGCTCGCGGCCCGGAATATCCGTCATGAAGCGTTCGCCGCGATTATTGACAAGTTGAGCACCCTCGCCGCGCACCGCTTCGCTGATCAACGGCAAGCGCGGCGCAGAAACGGCAAGCGCGGTCGGGTGAAATTGCACGAATTCCATGTCGGCAAGCACAGCGCCTGCACGGCCTGCCAGCGCAGCACCTTGGCCGTGATTGCCGAGCGGCGCGGTTGTTACGTTATAAAGTCCGCCAATGCCGCCCGTCGCCAGCACCACGGCGGTTGCTGCGACCGGACCGACATTTTCAAGACAGGCACCGACGACACGACCATCCTGCCGCATGAGCCGGAGAGCGCGGGTGTTTTCCATGACGGTGATTGAAGGCGTCGCCAGAACCTTGGCGGTCAAAGCGCGCATGATGCCCGCCCCTGTCGCATCGCCATCCACATGCACAATGCGATGGCGGCTATGGGCGGCCTCCAGACCGAGCGAAAATGAACCGTCCGCCTTGCGATCGAAGTGCACGCCATGGGCTTCCAGCGCGGCAACGACGTCTGCGCCTGCTGCTATGATTTCGGCAGCCACGGCCCGGTCACACAGGCCGTCGCCAGCGGCAATCGTATCGGCCAGATGCAGCGCCGCGCTATCATCCGCACCAACACTCGCGGCAATGCCGCCTTGCGCCAGCGTGCTGGAACCGGACAGGCCGAGGTTTCCCGCCGTCACCAGCAGCACCGGCTGCGGAGACAGCGTGAGCGCCGTCATCAGGCCGGCAAGGCCGCTGCCAATGACGAGAACCGGAGCCGTAGTCATACCGCCAGCATCCGCTCGACGGCGCGCCGGGCAGGCTCCATCAGTGCTGCATCGACGGTCACTTCATGGCGATTGTTTTCCAGCGCATCGCGAATATTGGCGAGCGTGATCCGCTTCATATGCGGGCAAAGATTGCACGGGCGGATGAACTCGACATCCGGGTGATCGACGGCGACATTGTCGCTCATCGAGCATTCGGTCAAAAGCACGACACGCTGCGGCTTCTTCTCGCCGACATAGTCCGACATGACCGCCGTGGAACCGGCGAAATCGGCGGCTTCCACCACTTCAGGCGGGCATTCGGGATGCGCCAGAACCATCACGCCGGGATGGCTTTCGCGCAGTTCGCGGATATCGTCGGGGGTGAACCGCTCATGCACCTCGCAATGGCCATGCCAGGCGAGAATTTCGACATTGGTTTCGCGCGCCACATTCTGCGCCAGAAACTCGTCGGGGATCATCAGCACACGCGGCACGCCGAGCGACTCCACCACCTTTTTGGCATTGCCGGAAGTGCAGCAAATGTCGGATGCCGCCTTCACAGCAGCGGATGTGTTGACATAGGTGATGATCGGCACGCCGGGATGCGCCTCGCGCAGAAGCGCCACATCTTCCGGCGTGATGCTGTCGGCCAGCGAACAGCCCGCCGCCATATCGGGGATCAGCACCGTTTTGCCTGGATTGAGCAGCTTGGCCGTCTCGGCCATGAAATGCACGCCCGCCAGCACGATCACATCGGCATCGACCTCCGCAGCCTTGCGCGCCAGCGCCAGACTGTCGCCAACAATATCGGCCACGCAATGGAAGATTTCCGGCGTCTGGTAATTATGCGCAAGGATCACCGCATTGCGCTTTTTCTTCAACTCGAGAATGGCCGCGACATCGTCTTCGAAGCCCAGCCACTCCGCCTTTGGCAGCACCTTGGCCACGCGGTCATAGAGTTGCGAAACGGAAACATGATCATTCATGGCTGGAACTCCCGAGTCTGCCAATTATACTCAATTTGAGTATTTCATGTTTACGAACTTATACTCGATTCGAGTATATTGTCAATCGCGGGAGATTGGCAGCTTGGCTCCGGCCAGATGGCGCTCGGAAAGGGCGCGTTCCTCGACAATCGAGTAACGGAAACGGAACAGTTTTGCCGGGCGACCGCCGGTTTCGCTGTCGCTTTCGCCGGTTTCCTCGACGAGATCCTGCTGTTCGATCAGGCGGCGGAAATTCTGCTTGTGCAGGCGCAGACCGGCCAGCGCTTCGACGGTGCGCTGCAATTGCAGAAGCGTAAAACTGTCCGGCATCAATTCGAATACCACCGGGCGATATTTGATCTTGGCTCGCAGCCGCGCAATCGCCGTGGCAAGGATGCGGCGATGATCGGCAAACATAGAACGGCCGTTCTCGTCTTCCCTCATTCCGGCTTCTGCTACCAGTCCGGCCTCGTACAGCAGCTCATAGCGTTGCAGCACGAGGTCTTCGTTCCAGCGCCCGCCCCACTCGCCGTTGTCAAAGCCGAAAGTGAAGGCGATGCGCCGCATGCGCTGCGCGGTCAGTTCCGGCGTTTCGGCCCGATAGGCCCAGACCAGGAGCGCGTTGTTGAGATGCTCCATGATGGCCGGTTCGCCCTGACGGTGATCTTCCCACGGCAGATAATCATACCAGCCGCGCCAGCCCGCCTGCCCCGCCGCCGCATCGCTTTCGCGCACGAGGCCGAGATAGCTGATCGAGATGATGCGTTCGCCCTGCGCATGACGGTCACGGTCGGCAAAGGTGTAGAGTTGTTCCAGATAGCCGACCGGATGCGCGGTTTCCGACTGCACCCAGGCGCGCAGACCCGATTGCAACGAACGATGCTCGCTCTCGAACGGGCCGGACGGTAAAGCCTGTCCCTGCCGCACGGTCATGACGCGCGGCTGTTCGCTGGTCACGGCGGCCAGCACGGCAATCAGTTCGGTATGGGCAATATCGTCGGTCACGGCAACTCCGGAAAACAGTTCCGACATTGAACGCGATTGACGAATAATTACAAGGCGCTACCGCCATACGGCACAGAATTTAGGGGTTAAGTTTTCGGTTTCGCTCCGAAAACATGCTCCGGCCCCGGGAATGTTCGTGCCCGCACCTCCTCGGCATAGGCTTTCGCCGCATCGGACACCTGTGGCGCCAATTGCGCAAAACGCTTCACGAAGCGCGGTGTGAAATCCTGAAACAGCCCCAGCATATCGTCCGAGACCAGTATCTGCCCGTCGCAGGCAGCAGAAGCTCCGATACCGACTGTCGGAACGGAGATCGATGCAGTGATCTCGCGCGCCAGCGGTTCCACCGTGCCTTCAATGACCAGCGCAAACACACCAGCATCGGCAATGGCCTTTGCATCGCGGCGGATGCGGTCGGCTTCCTCGTCGCCGCGTCCAAGCGAACGGAAACCGCCAACAGTGTTGACCTGTTGGGGCATCAGCCCGACATGGCCGAACACCGGAATGCCGCGGCGCACCAGAAATTCGACCGTTTCGGCCATTTCTTCGCCGCCCTCAAGCTTGACGCCATCGCAGCCGGTTTCCTGCATCACACGAGCGGCGTTGCGAAACGCCTGTTCCTTTGATTCCTGATAGGAGCCGAACGGCATATCAACGATGACGCAGGCCGTTTCGGCTCCGCGCATCACCGCCTGCCCATGGGCGATCATCATGTCGAGCGTCACGGCAAGGGTGGAATCCATGCCGTAAAGCACCATGCCGAGCGAATCCCCCACCAGCAGCAGGTCGCAATGCGGGTCGAGCAGCCGCGCAATCGGTGTCGTATAGGCGGTGAGGCTGACAATCGGGCGTTCGCCCTTCAGGGCTGAAACGGCCTTGGGCGTCAGTCGCTTCTGTTTGACGGGTGCGCTCATCTCAGGCCGCCTGTTCCTGCGCGACATGCGCAATAACACGGTTATCGAGAAGCCGCGTCGTACCAAGCCGCACGAACAGCGCAATCAGCACGGGACGACCCTGCACCGCCGTCAGGCGTTCCAGCGTTTCGGGGTCACGCAGCGCGGCAACTTCGGGCGTCGCCAGCGGTTCCGCGGCGATAAAGGCGCGAATGGCCGCTTCCAGCGCATCAGGATCGTCCACACCGGAGCGATAAAGCCGCTCAGCCTCATCAAGCGCCTTCGGCACGATGATGGCGGCAGCGCGCTGTTCCGGCGTCAGATAGACATTACGGGACGAACAGGCGAGACCATCATCCTCGCGCACCGTTTCAACACCGACCACGCGTACTGGAATGGCCATATCCTCCACCATGTGGCGGATAATGACGAGTTGCTGAAAGTCCTTTTCGCCGAAATAGGCGGCATCGGGGCCAACGATATTGAAGAGCTTGCTGACCACCGTCGCAACGCCGGCGAAGTGGCCCGGACGCGCCTCGCCTTCCATCTGGTTGCCAAGGGTGGGCACATCCACCACCGTCTGCATCGGGCGCGGATACATGTCGCTGACGGCTGGCGCGAAGAGGTAATCGACATTGGCTCCGCGCAGCAGGACCGCATCGCGCTCGAGGTCGCGCGGATATTTGTCGAGATCTTCATTCGCGCCAAATTGCAGCGGATTGACGAAAATCGACACAACGGTCACGTCATTGTCGGCGCGGGAACGATGCACAAGTTCCAGATGGCCTTTGTGAAGATAGCCCATGGTCGGCACGAAGCCGATGCGCTTGCCCGTCCGCCTTGCGGGCATCAAAGCCTGGCGCAATTCCTCAATGGTGCGGATGATCTGCATGAGGTCCTCCTCGCGGCTCGAATTTGTTGGCCGCGAGTCCTACAGCGTCAGCTCAAATATGACAACCGCCTTCCCGGTCCGCTTACTGCGTGGGGGTCGTCACCGCACCAACCGTATTGCCCACAGCACGACCGAACCGGTCGATCTGCTCGTCATAGGTTTTGCGCGTATTTGGATCGAACACGGCAATCGGGGCCGTGACCACCAGCGAAGCTGCCGTGCCGACGCCCTGCGCAGTACCGATCGCCACCGCGCCCAGACGGTCACCGAGACCAACCTGCGAATCCGTGATGGTCTGCCCGGCAACGAGACGCTGACCTATCAACTGCACGACTTCCGGGCTTGCAGCGAACTTGCCATGGTTGAGACGGTCTCCCGCCTTCAATTGCGTCAGGTCGATGACGGTGATGCCTGCTTTTTCCAGCTCGGAACGGTAAGGCTCGATTGACGGGTCAATCTGGCCGAGGCGGTCGATATTACCCGAAATGCGCCGCGACAATGCTAGCGCCTTGTCATCCCGCGAGGTGAACAATGTGAAGCGCGGATGCGGCTTGCCCATTGCAAGAAACTGCTTCGAAAACACATCGACGTCGAGATCGGGAGACGCCAGAATGACGTCTGTAATCTTGGCGTTCACACGACCGTCGCGGATCGCCATCTGCCGCAAAGCCTCGACCGTCAGCCAACTGCCCATCGAATGGGCCATGACCGTGATATCCTTGACCTCGGGCTCACGCACAATGGCGCGCAGAATCTGCTCCAGCGCATCGCGGGAATAGTTGGTGCTTTCCTTGTCGTAATTATAGTCGAATACGCTGGCGCGCGATGGCCAGGTGAAGATCACCGGCGCAACATCCGCGCCCGAATCATGCACGATCTGCGCAAATCGATAGACGGAATCCTCAAATGTGTTGTTGAAGCCATGCACGAAGACCATGACCCGACGGCTCTTGGTGAGATGCGGGCGTACCCAGCCCGCCATTTCGACATCGGTCTTGAGCGGCGTCACGCTGACCGTGGCGAAATCCGTCTGAGGATTGGGCGGGAGCTTCTTCGGCCATTGCACCTCGCCCACCTTGCGGTTCTTCTCGGGGGGAATGGACACCACGATATCGTTGAGCGACACGAGCTTGTCGCGCTCGCCGGAGAAAAGAATGCCGGGATTGTCAGACGGGCGGCGCGTGGTTGCAACGACGAGCTTGACCTTGCTTATGCCGGGAGAAGCAACTTCGCCTACCGGCACAAGCACGCCCTCAGGCCGGCTGGCACAACCCGCCAGAAGGGAAAACAGGACGAGCAACGCAGGCGTTGTCCAAGAAAAAATGCGCTGCAAAACCAGACTCCCCTCAACGCCACGCCAGCACGCCTATTACACCGGAACTTTGGAGGTTAATATATTCTTTACGCATGACGTTCTGCCAAGCCACAATTATCCACCACTTGTCGAACGCGATCCAATTGCGGCTTATCGGTTACACACTGTTCAGCAAGCTGATCTTTCCGTCCTCGCCCCTATAGCCAATATAAGTCCCAACACAAACCCAACGCAGAATTTGCGAAGGAGGCACAATCATGGCTTTGGAACTGACCGGGCTGCATCATCTGACAGCCATTACCGCCGACGCGCCCGGCAACCGGCGCTTTTATACCGACACGCTTGGGCTGAGGCTGGTCAAGAAGACCGTCAATCAGGATGATACGAGCGCGTATCACCTCTTCTATGCGGACGGACTTGCCTCGCCCGGCACCGACATAACCTTTTTCGACTGGCCGGTGCAGCGTGAACAGCGCGGCACGAACAGCGTCGCCCGAACGGGCCTGCGCGTCAACGGCGTCGAGAGCCTGGAATGGTGGCGGAACCATCTGCAGGAAAAGGGCGTCGAGACGAGCGATATTTTCGAGGTAGCCGGACGTGCTGTCATTGATCTGGAAGACCCTGAAGGCCAGCGTCTTCGACTGACCGATGATGGTGGCGCGGGCGACGCCCACAGCTGGGACAAGAGCCCCGTTCCGGCGGAACGGCAGATACGCGGGCTCGGCCCGATCACGCTCAGCGTTCCTGAACTGGCCCCGACCCAGATCGTGCTGGAGAAGGTTATGAACATGCGTCAGACCGGCGACTATGTTTCCCCCGATGGCGAAGGACATGTCCATGTCTTCTCCATGGGGCCGGGCGGCGCTGCAGCGGAACTGCATGTCGCCGTGCAGCCGAAACTGCCCACGGCCTGGCAGGGAGCGGGTGCGGTGCATCACGTCGCCTTCCGCACCCCGGACCAGAAAAGCATGGAGGAATGGGTAGACCGCCTGCGGTCGGTTCGTATGCCTTCGAGCGGTGAAGTCGAGCGCTACTATTTCCGCTCGCTTTATTTCCGCGAGCCGAACGGCATCCTGTTCGAGATCGCGACAGACGGTCCGGGCTTTGCCGTCGACGAACCGCTTGAAAGCCTCGGCGAGCGCCTGTCGCTTCCGCCTTTCCTCGAAGGCAAGCGCGAGGCCATCGAGCGAAACCTGAAACCACTTGATTAATGCAACAAGGGCTGCGGATTTTTCCGCAGCCCTTTTCATTTATATCTTATCCCGAAGCCAGTCGCTCGCGACGCGAATATCTTCGTCGATGAGCGCGTGCCCGGCTGCTACCGTGCTGATGGTGAGAGCTGCCCCTTCTTCTCTCAGTGCATTCTCCAGTTTGCCAGCCTCATCGCCAAAAGGATCGGAAGCTCCATTCATCAGGAGGATCGAAGCATCCGATAAATCCGCCCCATCGGGCTGTTCTTCGAGAACTTCCTGACCGCGCAGAAGAACCGCCGTGCGGACCACATGGGGGTGGAGGCGCATGAAAGCCGCCAGCAGATTGGCACCATTGGAATTTCCTATGAAGGCCGTCCGATTCAGGTCGATGCCATAGGCAGCTACAGCACCGTCCACGAAAGCCTTGAATGCTTCCGCTTCAAACCGGATGTCGGACTGATCGAACCGCTTCAGGTCAAAGCGGCGGAACCAGCGCTGGATGCCTTCTTCCGTACTGCGTCCACGCACGCCCAGAAGGATTGCGCGTGGAGCGGCCTTGCGGGCGAAGGGCATGAGGTCGTTCTCGTTTCCGCCGGTACCGTGCAGGAGCACCAGTGCGCTGCCATCGGCATCTTCGGGCTGGTGTATCCGGTGCACGAAAGGCAGGTCGCGATAGATGACACGCTCCTCGCCCGGCAGGGCAAATTGCGGCATCCGTACCCGGATAGCATCCGCCTTTTCCTCATTGCCTGGCGGCACGAACAGGAACTGGCCCAGTTTCTCGACGGGCTCATCTATTGTGAAGCCCGGCGCGTCGGTTGCAAACTCGAAAAGCGTTCCGCCCGGTTCGCGCACATAGAGCGAAGTGAAATATTTGCGGTCATGCACATTGACGCTACTCGAGTTGAGCTTCGAAAGCTCTTTCTCGGCCTTTTCCACTTCACCAGTATCGGCAGCACGAAAGGCGACATGATCGGCAATGCCCGTACCCGGAATGCCCGGCCAGAAGCCGCCTGCATCGCGTACATCGATGGCATCGCCGGAATCGGACAGAAGACGCTCTATCGTGCCTTCTTTCGCGGCAGGCCGGAAACCGAAATAGCGTACGATAAAGCCTGTGGTCTGTTCCGGTGCTTCGGACAGAATGGTTGCGGCTCGCAAACGCCTGACCGCGAGAGCGGCGGGAATGCCTTCGCTTTCCCATACGTCGTTGGCGGCGAGATCGCAGCCGACCAGCTTGACGATCACGCCATCGGGATCGCGCAAGCGCAGGACCGGTTCGCCAAACTCCTGCACCGGCCCTTCAGACGATACATGATAGCGCAGCGCGCGTTCCAGCCAGAAACCGATAGCAGTTCGATCTATAGCCAGCGCGATTTCGCTGACCTGCCCGTGGCCGACGCGCCCCTTGGAGCCATCCTCCCAAACCAGAAACGTGACCAGCGATCCGGGCGTGCCGGTGCGATCTCCGTAGAACAGGTGAAGCTGCTCAGCGTCCTCGAACCCACCCGTCTGCTTGACGATGCGCAGCCCCAGAAAGCCGACATAGAAATCGACATTCGCCTGCACTTTTCTGGTAATGAGGGTGATGTGGTGGATGCCGCTTGTCATGGACGCTTCTCCCCGATTTCAAAACTCGAACCAGAAATAGAATAGATGCCGCAGCTTGCCTATGGGCTCGTGCGGTTACGCATTGTCAACGCATCAAATGCAATTGAAACAAATTATGGGAGGCTGAAAAAAGAAAAAGGCCGCGCGGGAGGAGGATGCGCGGCCTGATCTTGAATACGGCTTGGGAGGAGGAGTGCCGTATTCCTTATCGAGTTCTGGGAGGAGGAGTGAACTCGATGAAGTGATGTTTACCCGGCCCCTCTCTCCACAGCAACGACCATTAATGCATATCAGTTATGCAAAGACGCGGACGCTCAAGAAAAAGGCAGCTTCACGCCCCCCAGAAAACACCCCGAAACCGGGCGTTTTGGAGAATTCTCTGTAGAATTAGGCTCTTAGAGAAAGTGAGTAATCAGAGGAGCGGCAAGCACATTCACCAGCCCAACCAGCACCATGACCAGCCCGGCAATCGAACCCTCCTCACTGCCGATCTGGTGAGCTTTGGCGACGCCGGCGCCATGGGCGCCCATGCCAAAAAGGGCGCCGCGTGCCAGCGCCGAGCGGATCGGCAGCCAGTTGAGCATGACTTCGCCAAGAGCCGCGCCGAATACGCCGGTGAGAACTACGAAGATCGCTGTCAGGTCAGGCGTGCCGCCAATGTCGCCAGAAACCGTCATCGCAAATGGCGTGCTCATCGAGCGCGGCATGAGGCTCAGGCTGATTGCTTCATTGAGGCCCAGCAGATGGGCAAGTCCCCATGCCGACAGCATGGCGGAAGAACTTCCGACCACGACACCGGCCAGAAGCACCGGCCAATAGCGACGGATCGTGGAGCGCTGCTGATAGATCGGAATTGCAAAAGCCACGGTAGCAGGTCCGAGCAGCGCAACCAGCCAATGGGTAGCGCTGAAATAGCCGCGATAGTTTTGGTTGAGCCCGATAACCAGTGCCATCAACAACAAGGGCGTGACTGCGAGCGGCGTCAACCACCACATGGGAAAGCGGCGATAAACGCGCTTGGCGGCAAGATAAAGCAGGATCGTTGCGGCGGACCAGAAAAGTGTCGCTACCAGCGGGTTACTTAGCGACATAACGCAGGCTCCAGCGGTAGCAAAGATCAACCGTCAATGCGGTAACACTCATCACCGTCAAAGTACCCAGTAAAATTACAGCCATGATCTTGAGGCCGAGCAGACCGATAAGCTCTTGATGTTCGAGAATTGCCAGCACGGCCGGAACGAAGAACAAAAGCATTTCCGCCAGAAACCATTCCGCTCCGCGCTTCATGCTGAACAGGCTGATACGACCGCTCAGAAGCAAGGCCAGCACCAGCGCCATGCCGACAATGCCGCCGGGAAGAGGCAGGCCAACCACCCGCACGAAGAGCTCGCCAGCCAGCCAGAAACCAACCAGCGTCGCAATCTGCATCAGACGGCTTTGATGCAGTGCGTAACGAAACCGGATCAGGAGGCTGTGGGCGTTCATGTACTTTTCCAATGGAGACTGATGCATTTTCACCGATGAATATAGGTGCTTGCGCTGTATTCTAGAAATGAATTGATTTCATTGCAGCTATTCCGTAATAGAATGGCTCATGAACTTGCGCAGCTTCCAGGCCTTTGTCGAAGTGGTGCGGCAAGGTGGTTTTTCCGCCGCTGCCAAAACCATCAACGCGACCCAGTCGACCGTCAGCAAGGCGGTCAGGCAGCTTGAAGATGAATTGGGCCTGGTCCTGTTGGATCGTGAAATTTCGCCCTCGCGGCTCACCACGGCCGGCGAGATCGTCTTCCGCCGCGCGCTGGCCATGCTGGCTGAAAAGGACGACATGCTGGCCGAGTTGGACGAACTGCGCGGCCTCAAGCGCGGCCTCCTGAAACTCGGTCTGCCGCCCATCGGCTCGAGCGTGCTTTTCGCCCCCGTTTTTGCAGCCTATACGAAGCTCTATCCCCAGATCGACATTCAGCTGGTCGAGCACGGCAGCAGAAGGCTTGAGGAACTGCTGCTGGCGGGCGATGTGGAACTCGCCGCTTCGCTTCTGCCGGTCGGAGACAGTTTCGAATGGCAGGACGTGCGATGCGAACCGGTTGTGGCGTTGCTGCCGACCGACAATGCGAAGGCGCAGGGCGACGGCGTTTCGCTGCAAGATATTGCCGGCTTGCCGTTCATTCTTTTTGAGAGCGGTTTTGCTCTCAACCATATCATCCTCGATGCATGCCGTTCGCATGGTTTTTCTCCCAACGTTGCTGTCCGCTCCAGTCAGATTGACTTCATCGTCGAACTGGTGGCAGCGGGCATGGGGATCGGCTTTTTGCCAAAAATGATCGCCGAGCAGCGGCATCACCCCGGTGTGCGCATCCACAAGATCAAGGGTGCCGACGTGAACTGGCATCTGGCGTTAATCTGGCGAAAAGGCGCTTTCCTGTCTCACGCCGCTCGTGCGTGGCTCAAGCTGAGCAAGACCGGAACCGGAACCGGCTCGCCTTGAAACACCTGTCGCGCCGCCTATCTCCATCAGGTATACTGACCGGATAGGCGCCCTTGGCACCTCTGTGGCCACAGGCCCGTATGTAGAACTGCTCTACCCGATCGTTTCAAAAGCGCATGAGGCCTGAAACATCGACGGATTCTGCCCTGCGCTTCATCACATGGAGGCTATGATGGAAGGACAGGTTATATTCTACAAGGACGACAGGATCCTCTACCGGCACCATATTGACGTGCAGGAAGATGATTATTCAAAAGGCGTCAACGACGCGCTCATTGCCTTTCAGCGCAACTACGCAGGTTTCGATCTCGCGAGTGACAACATTCACATCCGTTTCAAAAAACCGGGTGAGGTGTAAGTTTTCCAAGGCTTGCGGATCGAAGGGCCGGGTGCCGAAATGGGCAAACGGCCCTCACTGCTGGCTCAGGCAACGGCGGCTTCGCGGGCGACACGATGAATGTCGGCGCGTGAAAGTCCGAGATCCGAAAGCTCGCGGTCTGTGCATCCGCTCAGTTCGCGAATATTTTCGCGATACTGCATCCAGCGATGGAAATGGGTACGAAGATTCATGGTGGTATTCCCCTTTTTATCTTCCTCCCGAATGTGAGCTTCGGCTCTTCTGTGCCCTTTGAGAAGTGCATTTCCTGCATGGCTGCCGTGACTGCCGCGAAATCCTAGCGTTTCCCCCGGATTTCCATTTTTCCAAGAAATAACCCCTATTATTATAATCATGACGCAATTCTAATTTAGATGGACCCTACTATGGCGAAAGCGTCCTTGGTTCATTCTAATTTGAGTTGGCGTGCATGAAAAAGGCATTGGTCATCGTCGGTAACGCGCCTTTGCAGCGCGATCTTTCCGCCGAAGTGGATGATGCGGATTTTGTCGTCCGTTTCAATGAGCCAAAACAATCGATTGGCATGAGCGGCACCCGCACCGATCTCCTGATGCTGGCAACCTCCAGCAAGCCCATGCAACGGCGGCTGCGCGATCCGGGCTTCGTACAGACACCGACTTTCAAGGCGGCCAAGGAAGTGATGCTTGCCTATCATCCAAGCATCATTCGCAAATATCACCCGCGTCCGAATTTCCTTTCCCGGCTCAAGGGACGGCGTGGCGACTGGACCATGCAAACCATCGAGATCATTGGTTCAGCCGGCAAGGAGATCCGGATCATGCCACCTCAATTCTATCTGGCCGGATGCAAAGAACTGGGCATAACCGAAGAGAACATGAGCAAAATTTTTCCAAGCACCGGTTTTTTTGGCATCTGGTACATGCTCAAGAAGTGCCCCGAGGAAAACTGGAATGTGAAAATATGCGGCTTTACCTGGGAAGGATGGAAACGCCATACCTGGGGGGACGAACGCAACTGGGTTGAACAGAAAGTGCAATCAGGACGTATCCGTATTATCCAGTGATCCTGCACCCTAAATATAATTTTCCGCTGAAAGCATGTGAACAATCAAGCCGCAGGAGCTTGTCGGCCAAGGGGTCTACACGCCGGAAGTCGATCCGCTGGCGTAGACGGAGTTTAACTATTCGCAGTTTTTCACCCCATGGCTTGCCGGTTATAAAGGGTGGGCACTTTTCTGCAATTGCGACTTCCTTTTCCTAGGCGATATTGCTGGTGTACGATCCTTCAAAGGCCTTTTATTGCGTTCAGCACGATTATCAACCCAAGGGCGGGGTGAAGATGGATGGGAAGGTTCAGACCAGCTATCCGCGCAAGAACTGGTCTTCCTGCATGCTGTTCAACCGCGAGCGCAAACTGACGCCGGAATTAATCAATCGCCAGACCGGAACCTGCACCGATTTGTGGCGGACAGAAGCCGATAGAGTTGAGCCAAGCTGGAAGCCCATCTGATCCGCAAAATTCCTGGAGCTTTTTCATGCGTTCCAAGGTAGATAGGGACCATGAGCGAAACGCATCCTGACATCGCGGCAAATGACGGTCCACGCAGGGCCGTCAAAGCTTTCATCATCCATCTGGAGCGCGCAACCGACCGCCAGCCCCAGGTCCAAGAACTTATTCGAGAGCTGCCAATTGAAACAGAGATCGTGAATGCGATCGACGGACGCACGCTCGACACGCAAACGATCAACCGCGTTTATCGAAGGTCGGCGCATAGGCCTCGCTATCCGTTTGCACTTAGCACCAACGAAATCGCCTGCTTTCTTTCACACCGCAAAGCCTGGCAGGCAATTGTCGATCAGCGACTGGATGCCGGTCTCGTGCTGGAAGACGATGTGGAACTGACGCCGGAATTTGCCGCCGCCTATTCGATGGCTTGCCGGGTTCTAAAGGCAGACAGCTTCATCCGCTTTCCCTTCCGTGAACGGGAAAGCGGGCGCGTGGTGCTCACCACCGAAACGACGCGGATCATTGAACCGGTGCCGGTCGGCCTTGGCATGGTGGCGCAACTTATCGGACAGGAGGCCGCGCAACGATTGCTGTCTGCAACCGAAGTTTTCGACCGCCCGGTCGATACCACAACACAGATGAGTTGGGTCACCGGGCTTAAACCGCTGTCTGTCCTTCCCGGCGGCGTGAAGGAAATCTCGGTACAGCTGGGTGGAAGCACGATCCAGAAATCGCGTTCCTTGCCGGACAAGCTGAAGCGCGAGATCTTGCGCCCGCTTTATCGCTGGAAGATAAAATCGCGCTCGCGCGCCGCTGTTTGAGGTTCCCGTGCCTGTTCCTATTCTCCTTTACCACCAGATTGATGTGCCTCCGGCGCATCGCGCGCCCTTTCGCAGCATGACTGTTCATCCGGCCCGGTTTCGCCAGCAGATGACGTGGCTGAAAAGGCTGGGCTATCGCGGCCTGTCAGTACGTGACGCAATGCCTTACATCTACGGCGGAAAGCAGGGCAAAGTCGCCGTTATCACCTTTGACGACGGTTTCGAGAACGTCTTCCGCAATGCCCTGCCCGTGTTGCAGGAGTTCGGCTTCACCGCCACAAACTATTTCGTGGCCAACCAGATCGGTGGTTTCAATCTCTGGGATCAAAAGATCGGCGTTGCACGCGCCAACTGCATGAGCGTTGCCGAAATGCGCGAATGGACAGATCTTGGTCACGAAGCAGGTTCGCATACGCTCGACCACATCTTCCTTCCCGAGGCCAGCGAACGGGACGCCATATCGCAAATCCACCAATCACGTACAAAACTGGAGGACCTGCTCGGCAGCGAAGTCACGTCTTTCGCCTATCCTTATGGCGGAGAAAATGCAGCGACACGCAAGATCGTCGAATCGGCAGGGTATACGACCGCGACGACGACGGAAAAGCGTCGTGCGCGACCAACGGACGATCCGTTCGGCATTCCGCGCCTTACGATCAGGCGCAATGACATATTGCTGCAATTCCTGCGGAAGACGTTTACGCGCTGAGTCAACACTGCGCCTTATGCTCTATGTCGCGCAAATCAGCCATGAAGCCCGATGTTGCGATACGGTTCGTGATGAAAAAAGGACACCGTTATTTCGAGGTATTGAGGCTACTTACTTGATTTCAATCAATGCTGCTTCACACAAACGTGGCAAATTGCCCATGAATGCGCCATGGACGGCAAGTGCCAAAAGCGCTAGTTAGGGCACAGACCAAGGAGCGCATTATGGACTATCGCCGTTTTTTCGAAGAAGCGATCGACCAGTTGCACGCCGAGAAGCGTTACCGCGTTTTTGCAGATCTTGAACGTATTGTCGGACGTTTCCCCCGAGCTATCTGGCGTAACAATGGCACTGCCCGTGAGATCACCGTCTGGTGTTCCAATGATTATCTTGGCATGGGTCACCACGCCGATGTCATCCAGGCTATGTGCGATACGGCGGGCAATGCCGGGTCGGGTTCGGGCGGCACGCGCAATATTTCCGGCAATAATCACCCGCTCGTCGAACTGGAAAACGAACTCGCTGATTTGCACGGCAAGGAAGCTGGACTCGTTTTCACATCGGGCTTTGTCTCCAACGAAGCCTCGATTTCCACGATTGCCCGCTTGCTGCCGAACTGTCTCATCCTTTCCGATGAGTTGAACCATGCTTCGATGATCGAAGGCGTGCGTCGTTCGGGTGCGGAGAAGAAGATCTTCCGTCACAATGATGTCGAGCATCTGGAACAGCTTTTGAAGGCTGCCGACCCGGCGCGCGCGAAGCTGATCGTGTTCGAATCCGTCTACTCGATGGACGGTGATATCGCGCCAATCGAGAAGATTGCCGATCTGGCCGACAAATATAACGCCATGACCTATATCGATGAGGTACATGCGGTTGGCATGTATGGCGCGCGTGGCGGCGGCATTACCGAACGTGATGGCCTTGCACATCGCATCGATATTATCGAAGGCACGCTGGCGAAGGCTTTCGGCGCGCTCGGCGGCTACATTACCGGCTCGCGTGCGATTGTGGATGCCGTACGGTCCTATGCACCGGGTTTCATCTTTACGACTTCCCTACCTCCGGCAGTCGCTGCAGCCGCGACAGCCGCCATCCGTCATCTGAAGACTTCGCAAGTGGAGCGTGACGGCCAGCAGCGGCAAGCACAGCGTGCAAAGGATGTGCTTTCCGCCGCAGGCCTGCCCGTCATGGCGTCGGAAACCCATATCGTGCCCATTCTGGTCGGCGATCCCGAGCTTTGCAAGAAGGCCAGCGACCGCCTGCTTGAAGTGCATGGCATTTATATACAGCCGATCAACTATCCGACCGTTCCGCGCGGCACCGAAAGGCTGCGCATCACACCATCGCCTCTGCATGACGACGCTTTGATTGACGGTCTCAAGGATGCGCTTCTGGAAGTGTGGAATACACTCGGTATTCCTTATGCTGAGCCTACGGTCTCTCAGCCAGCGAGCTCCGAGCGGATCATCCCGCTGATGGTCTCCAAGGCTGGCGGCTGACAAGCAGGATCATTCAAATAAAAGGCCGGTTCAACCGGCCTTTTTTGTTCCTTCAGATGATGAGCTTCGCCGCGAGAGCAGCAAGATACAACCCAGCTCCGAACCACAGGTGCGTCACGATACTCCATCCTCTGGCGACCCAGGGTTTGGGCGTCTTTCGTGCGGCGATTCCCGCCCCCATACCTGGCTGCATGACGAAAAATGGAGCCGCAACGGTTAACAATCCGAAGGCGAGCGCTGGCAGGAGCTTCGGCGATGCCATCCACTCAAATCCGCAAGCACCAACCAGCATAGCTGCAAACAGCACTCCGATAGCGTAGTGAAGGCCCCAGCCCAGAAGTTTCTCTCCCCTAATTGACGGGCTGGCCGTGATCCGCTCATGTACGAAGCGCCCTCGCAGCATATGACCGAACCAGCGTCCCACCAGCCCGTAGTCCAGGTTCGCGACGCCGAATAGCCGCGCTCTGGCAACAGCCCAGACATCCGTGACGAGGGTTGCTCCCACACCGATGAAAACGATCTGAAAAACAAGCATTTACCTTTCCTTTCCACTTGCGTGGATCGTTGAAAAGGCGGACCATACAAGTTAAAGTCGACTTGAGGTCAATATGAAAGATCTGGACATTGCGGAAGTTGCAAAATCAACGGGCATTCCTGCATCCACCTTGCGTTACTATGAAGAAAGGGGACTGATTGCGTCCCACAGCCGACGGGGCTTGCGCCGCGTTTTTGATCCCGGCGTGGTGACCAAGCTGTCCCTGATCGCTCTCGGACAGGCGGCCGGTTTTTCGCTCGATGATATTGCTGGCATGTTCGGGCCAGGCGGCGAAGTCTCGATCAGCCGCGAAACCTTGTCGACAAAAGCCGATGATCTCGACCGTACAATCGTGCACCTGACAGCACTGCGAGACGGGCTGCGTCACGCAGCAACCTGTCCCGCTCAGAGCCATATGGAGTGCCCGACCTTCCAGCGTCTGATGAAGGTTGCAGCAAGCCGCAGCCCCCGCGCCTCAGCCGGGAAGCGATGAGTTCAACGCTTTCCAATCCAGTGCACAAGCCGCCTTGCGGCCTCATCCACCTGTTCTGGATCGCGGCAGAAGCAAAGGCGGAAGAACCCTTCGCCACCAAGGCCAAACGCGCTGCCCGGCGCCAAGCCGACATTGGCGTTGTCCACCATATCGATAGCTGCCTTGACCGAGTCCTCAACGCCATCCACGCCCAAGAACAGATAAAATGCGCCCTGTGGTGGAGTAAGGCTGACCTTGCCAGTCGCCAATAACGCGGCGCACAGGCTGTCGCGCGTGGAACGGGCGCGCTCGACCTGCATCGAAATGAAGGCGTCACCCTCATCAAGAGCTGCAACAGCACCACGCTGCATAAATTGCGCAACGCCCGAATTCGAATACTGGATCAGGTTTTCTATAACCGGTCCGAGCGACGGGTGCACGGTCATCCAGCCAATACGCCAGCCCGTCATCGCCCAGTTTTTGGAAAAGGAATTGACAAAGATGATGCGGTCATCAGGCTCCATAATATCCATGAAGGAGGGAGCGCGACCGCCGCCATAATAAAAGTGGGTATAAATCTCGTCGGCAATGATCCAGAGGCCCTGTTTGCGCGCAAGATCAAGTATGAATTGCAATGTTTCCCGATCCGCCGTCCAGCCGGTGGGATTGGATGGCGTATTGATGAAAAGCGCCTTCGTGCGGGGCGTGATAGCGGCTGCAATCTTCTCCGGATCGAGCATCCAGCCATTGGCCCCAAATTCCAATTCGACCGGAACCGGTGTAACGCCTGCCAGACCAGCCGCGCCAACAAAATTGGGCCAGGCCGGGGAAAGATAAATTGCTTCTTCGCCTGCGCCCACGGTTGCTGTCAGCGCCATTTCAATGGCGTGCATACCCGAACCGGTGACATAGAAATTCTCTGGTTTCAGAGGCAACGGAAAATGACGCGCATGATAGCGAGCCAGCGCTTCCCTCAGCTCCGGGATGCCTGCCTGCCAGGTATAAAAGGTCTCCCCGTCAGAAATACCTTTTTGAGCCGCGGCGCGAATGAAATCGGGCGTGGAAAGATCGCCCTCACCGACCCAGAGCGGAATAAGCCCTTCGCGTCCGCGCCCGTGATTGGCGACCGCAACAATCCCGCTTTCCGGTGACTGTGCTGCTTCCCGACGAAGATTGGCGATGAGCGTCATGATTTCCCCGCGTTGAAGTTCGATTTTGATTTTGTGCTTATCAAGGCCCGTTAGCGAAATCACGTGGCTTTTTGTGATGGTCCGATCAAACGCATTTATGGATCAAAAGAAAACGGGGCCACAAGGCCCCGCTTCATTCATCAGTTCTCGATCGGTCAGGCTTTCTGCTTTGCCAGAAGATCGCGGATTTCGGTCAGCAGAATTTCTTCGCGTGGTGCTTCCGGTTCCGGCTTCGCCTCTTCCTTCTTCTTCATGCGGTTCATTCCTTTCACCACAAGGAACAATACCCATGCGATGATCAGGAAGTTGATGAGAAGCGTGATGAAGTTGCCGTAAGCGATGGTTGCACCGGCGTCACGCGCAGCTGCCAGCGTGGTCTTGGGTTCACCTGCCAGCTGTATGAACATGTTTGAAAAGTCCACGCCATTCGTCAGCAGACCGATGATCGGCATGATGATGTCATTGACGATAGAATTGACGAGGCCGCCGAACGCCCCGCCGATGATAACACCGATGGCCAGATCGACCATATTGCCCTTCAGGGCGAATTCCTTGAATTCCTTTAGCATTAGCCTGTCTCCCTCACGAACGCAGACCGCGTGGGCCGTCCTGCTGCGGTGGCGTTCGCCAAATCAACCTGGGGCACCAGTTAAACTGGCGATGGATGGTAAAGCCGTTTTCCAAAAGAGGAACCCAAAAGCGCTTTGCCGTTTCAAACGCAGTCCTGAAAGGGCCCTGCACTTTTCAGGACTGCACCGACAGTGTGTAGATGAAAATTACCAAAGAAAAGATAAAGCGGCGAAAACGCACTGTTTTTCATCAACAACGGTCCTGCCTTGCCTTAGGCGGAGCTGCTCCGCACTGGCAGGGTGCGCTTTAATCTTGCGCGAACGCGCCGAAAGTGCTTGCGTCAAATCGTGATTGAGGAGTGAGGGAACAAGCCGGCTATGCATGGCTGGGGTATTATTGGCGCCGCCTTTTTGTATCTGCTGCTGCTTTTTGCAGTGGCCAGCATCGGTGACCGGCGCACATCGCGCTGGAACAGTGCCCCGCGCCCTTACATCTACGCGCTCAGCCTGGCCGTTTACTGCACATCCTGGACGTTTTTCGGTTCTGTCGGCTTATCGGCACAGCGCGGCCTTGAGTTCCTCGGGATTTACATCGGTCCCATTCTCGTCTTCACGCTCGGCAACCGGCTGCTACGGCATATTGTTAGACTGGCGAAATCCGAACACATCACCTCAATCGCCGATTTTCTCGCGGCTCGCTACGGCAAGAGTTTTGGTGTCGCGTCTCTTGCGACCTGCATCGCAGCCGTCGGTTCGATCCCCTACATTGCGCTGCAGCTCAAAGCCGTTTCCGGAAGTGTCGGGCTCGTCATGGAGCACTATGGGTCGGCAGTCGACCCGTCCGCATTTGTTTTCGGCGACATCTCCCTGCCCGTCGCCGCTGTACTTGCCGTCTTTGCGATCCTTTTCGGCACGCGCCATACCGACGCCACCGAACACCAGAACGGCCTCATTCTGGCTGTTGCCCTGGAATCGGTCATCAAGCTTTGCGCTTTCCTGACCGTTGGCTTTGCCTGCACTTTCTTTCTGTTCGGCGCTCCATCGCAGCTGATCAATCAGATATCGCAATCGCCTGAGGCGCTGGAAGCGTTTCACTATCAGACGTCCATCGGCACATGGATCGTGCAAAGCGCGCTCAGCGCCGCGGCCATCATCATGCTGCCGCGGCAGTTCCACGTGACGGTGGTGGAAAGCCGGAGCGAAAAGGAATTGCGAACCGCCTCATGGCTCTTCCCGGTGTATCTGGTGCTCATCAATATCTTCGTGTTTCCGATCGCGCTGATCGGTGTGATGACACTCGGAGGCAATGTCAGCGGGGATTTGTATGTCCTGGCCCTGCCGCTGGCCGCTGGTGCCCACTGGCTCGCACTCGTAGCCTTTCTGGGCGGCTTGTCGGCCGCAACCGCAATGGTCATTGTCGCCTGCGTCGCGCTTTCGATCATGATCTCCAACCATCTGGTACTGCCGCTCTTCATACGGCGGCTGGCCAAGCAGCAGGCAGCAGAACAGCGCGACCTTACCAAAATCATTCTGAACACACGCCGCCTGACCATCATCGGCATCCTGGCATTCGCGTTCGCCTATTATCGCTTTACCTCCAACAATATCCATCTGGCTTCGATCGGCTTCGTCTCCTTTGCCGCAATTGCCCAATTCGTGCCGGCCTTCATCGGAGGCTTGTTCTGGCGCAATGCGAATGGACGCGGCGCCATGCTGGGTCTTTCGGCAGGGTTTCTGGTTTGGGCCTACACATTGCTGCTGCCAACCATGGCGCCGGAAAATGCCGCCATCTTGCGCGATGGTTTTCTCGGCTTTACGGCACTGCGTCCAGAAGCGCTGTTTGGAACCAATGCCCTTCCCCTCACCAATGGCGTGGTGTGGAGCCTCGCGGCCAATACACTCTTCTACGTTCTCGGTTCGCTCTCGCGCGCCTCGACGCCGCTGGAGCGTATTCAGGCCAGCATCTTCCTGCCGCGTTATGTTATCGGCACGCCGACGCTCAAACGCTTCCGTACAACTGTCACTGTCGCCGAGCTGAAAGCCACGATGGCACGCTATCTTGGCGCTGAACGCGTGGAACGCGCTTTTCTTCGTTTTGAAGGAAGGGAACAGCGGCGTCTCGATCCCGGCATGACTGTCGATACACCCTTGATACGCCATGCGGAGCAACTTCTCGGCACGGCAGTCGGCTCTGCATCGGCTCGCCTTGTTTTGTCGCTGCTGTTGCAAAAGGGCGATGCATCGGGTCGCGATGCGCGACAGCTCCTGGACGATGCTTCAACAGCTTTGCAGCAAAACCGCGACCTGCTGCAAACCGCCCTTGATCAGATGGAACAGGGCATCACCGTTTTCGACAAGGACTTGAGGCTCACATGCTGGAACCGGCAATTCCGCAAGCTTTTCGACCTTCCCGATGAGGTGATGCAGGTTGGGATACCCGTTTCGGAAATCGTGGAACAGCTGCATCGTCGCGGCGATATATCGTTTAACGCTCAAAACGGGGTCATCCGCTCGCTGGCTGCTGTACGTCAGCCGTGGCGCATCAATATGAGATCGACCGGCAAGGTGCTGGAAATTCAATCCAATCCCATGCCGGATGGCGGCATTGTCGCGACATATACCGACATCACCGCGGCGGTCGAAGCCGATGTCACGCGTCAGAAGGCGGCTGAAATGCTGGAGCAGCGCGTAGCGGATCGCACGGCGGAACTCACCCGCGTCAACCAGCAACTCGCCAAGGCGCAAGCCGCAGCAGAACAGGCCAATCAGGGAAAGACCCGCTTTCTGGCGGCGGCTGGCCATGACATTCTGCAACCGCTCAATGCGGCAAGACTATACAGCACCGCGCTTGCCGAAAAACTGGGACGTTCCGAAACCAGCGAATTCGCGCGCAATATCGATTCCTCTCTGGAAGCCGTGGAAGCTATTCTCGGCATGGTGCTGGATATTTCCCGGCTCGACACCGGATCACTCAAACCCGAACTCTCGGTGTTTCGTCTCGATAAGTTGATGAGCCAGATTGCAACCGACTTCACCCCTCTTGCTGTCGCCAAGGGGCTGAAACTGCGCGTTGTGCCGTCGAGTATAGTTGTCAAAACCGACCGCAACATGCTGCGGCGCCTGATCCAGAACCTCGTTTCCAATTCGATCAAATATAGCCGCAAAGGCGGCATTTTGCTGGGGGTCCGGCGTCGCGGCTCCTTCGTCGAATTGCAGGTGCTCGATACGGGGATCGGCATTCCTCCGCAAAAGCTGAAGCTCGTTTTCCGGGAATTCACACGGCTGGATGAAGGAATGCGGGAAGCGGAAGGACTGGGGCTCGGCCTTTCAATCGTCGACCGTATCGCGCGGCTGCTATCGCTGCCGTTGTCGCTTTCATCGACACCGGACAAAGGGACGATGTTCACCCTGCGCATTCCTGTGTCTCAGGAAAGAGTACCCGTAGATGAAGTGAAGAGCCGTCGGGGGTTACAACGTGCTCTGGAACTGACCGGGTTGAATGTTCTCTGCATCGACAATGATGCCAGCATCCTGTCGGGGATGGAAACGCTGCTTCATGGATGGGGATGTCAGGTCACGACGTTACGCAGCGGAACGGCGTTGAAGTCATACTGCTCCGCCCACTCCGTCTCACCCGACGTGATCGTCGCAGATTATCATCTGCTGAACGAAAACGGTCTCGATATGATCGGTTTTGCCCGCGAAACTTTTCAGACGGAGATACCGGCTATCCTGCTGACAGCGGATCGCTCCAAGGAAGTACGCCAGCGCGCGGAGGATGAAAGCGTCACGGTTTTGCACAAGCCGCTTCGACCCGCGGCGCTCCGTTCCCTGTTATCGCATTTTCATCATGCAAGGCAGGACAATGTATCGGCGCAAAATGCAGCCCAGTAACAGGGTATATGGAGCATTTCCTTCCCCCTTTGGGCAGACATGTTCAATCGGTGTTCAGCGCATCATTGCCGATGCGCGACAGAAGAATGACCGCCTGGGTGCGGCTGTCGACTCCCAGTTTCTGCAGCACCGCTGAAACATGCGCCTTGACGGTGGCTTCCGACACGCCAAGCTCATAGGCGATCTGCTTGTTCAGCAACCCTTCCGCCAACATGGTCAGCACGCGCGTCTGCTGCGGTGTCAATGTGCGCAACCGCGCGATGAGCGTCTCGATTTCCGGGTCGTGCGCATGATCCAGTTCAATATCGGTCGGTGTCCAGATATCGCCTGCCAGAACGGTGCGGACAGCCTCGCCAATGGTTTCCATGCTGGCGGATTTCGATATGAAGCCGGAAGCGCCGAGTTCGACAGCATGGCGGATCGTCGCCGCATCATCAGTTGCCGAAACGATGATGATTGGAAGGGCGGGTTGCAAGGCCTTCAACGTCACCAGACCGGAAAGCCCGGTTCCACCCGGCATCGTCAGATCCAACAATAGAAGATCCATATCCTCCCGCTCGCCGACCAGTTTCTTGACCGCGTCGAAATCGCCAACTTCGATGATTTCCACACTTTGTGACTGTCCAGAAAGGACCTGTCTCAGTGCTCCCCGGAAAAGCGGATGATCGTCAGCGATAATAAATTGCATGTGCCTCGCGCGCCATTGTTTCAGGTCTCCTCCCCTCGCGGTGCAGGCCAGTCAGCCAATCACTCCGTTTTATGCCGTTTTTTGGCTCGGGCAACCAAAATTCACGTTGCTAAACCCTTTTCGCGTTACTCATCGCCGCCATCTGGCCGCATTGTATGTTAGGTTGCGCGTTGAAAGTAACACAGGAGCGGCCCGACCAGCCAAATGGGAGGGGACCAAAAGGCATTTCATGACGCGCAATACGCTTTATCCCGAAATCCAACCGTTCAAGGAAGAGATGCTTCAGGTTTCTCCGCTGCATCGAATCCATGTCGAGCAATGCGGCAACCCGGACGGCAAGCCTGTCATCATGATCCATGGCGGGCCCGGCGGCGGAATCACGCCGACGATGCGCCGCCTGCACGACCCGGAGCGCTATCGCATCATCCTGTTTGACCAGCGCGGATGCGGCCGTTCGACCCCGCACGCAGAACTGCGTGAAAACACGACCTGGGATCTTGTGGCGGACATGGAGCATATTCGCGCGCATCTCGGCATCGACAAGTGGCAGGTCTTCGGCGGCTCCTGGGGATCCACCCTCGGCCTCGCTTATGCGCAATCCCACCCGGACCGCGTGGCGGAGCTTGTCCTGCGTGGCATTTTCATGATCCGCCGCTTTGAGGTCGACTGGATGTACTCCAACGGAGCGAGCATCCTCTTTCCGGACCATTTCGAGGCTTATCAGGAGCATATACCGGAAGCCGAGCGCGGCGACATGATCGCTGCCTATTACAAGCGCCTCACCGATCGTGACCCCCAGGTACAGCTCGAAGCAGCACGCCGCTGGGCGCGGTGGGAAGGCTCGGTCATTTCGCTTCTGCCCGATCCGGCTCGCGTCGACGCCTTTGGCGAAGACCAGTACGCCATCGCCTTTGCGCGTATCGAATGCCACTATTTCCAGAACCGCGGCTTCCTCGATTCCGACGATCAGCTTCTGCGAAATGTGGATCGCATCCGGCATATTCCAGGCGTGATCGTCCATGGCCGCTATGATGTCTGCACGCCCTTCATCAATGCCTGGCAGTTGAAGAAGATGTGGCCTGAAGTCGACCTCAAAATCGTCGAGGACGCCGGGCACGCCGTTACTGAACCCGGCATTACCCACGAATTGATAGAGGCGACAAAGCGTTTCGCGCAATAGGGCGAAACGCACTCACATTTTTGCTGGAAATGCTCAATGAAAAGGCGCCGCGCGGCGCCTTTTTTCCTTGCTGTCAGGTTCGTCCGCCCGGAAGGGTTCCGTTGTCCGGCTTTTCCGGCTCGCTGTCGAAGCTCTTCGCTATATCCATAAAGCGTCGCATGAAGCGTTCCATATAGCTCATGGACTGCTCGAACTCCTGCTCGGTCGGCAAGCCCGAAGCGGCACTTCCGCCCTTCCCTTCGAGGGCAGTCACCTTGTCCTCCAGCTTCTTCACGCGATCCTGCAGGTCGGCGATGTCGTTCTCATAAGCCTCGCGATCTTCAGTCGCCATCTTGCAAACGAGCTGTCCCTGCTGCTCCGTGCAGGTCGAGAGTGCGCCGGTTCGGGTGTCCAGCCGGACATAGCCTGTCTCCGTGCCTTCGAGCCGATAGCGCCCGTTTTCCTGCGCAAGCGCATTGGCCGGGGCGAGCGCTGAACCGAGAAGAGCAACAGCAGCCAGATTGCGCACCATCAGTGTCTTTTTGTTCGACATAATGCAATTCCCTTCAGCTTCTCTTTCGGATGTCCCCATCATATGGGACGTTTACGACGAAAATCGAACATGCGGGACTTTGATTTCCGAAGAAATTCGGTCTAGAGAGCAGCCATGACAATTCAGATCATCTATAAGATCGCTCCGCGCGACCTTTGGGCACAAGCAGAACAGGCTGGTAGTTTTGCCGGGGCTCCAGTTGATATTGCCGATGGTTATATCCATTTCTCCACTGCAACACAGGTGCGGGAAACGGCTGCCAAGCATTTTACAGGCCAGCAGGATCTGCTTCTGATCAGTGTGAGTGCTTCTGCGCTTGGCGCAGCATTGAAGTTTGAAGTTTCACGCGGTGGGGCTCTGTTTCCGCATCTGTATGGCAAGCTGCCGCTTGCAGCGGTTTCAAAGGTTGAACCCTTGCTGCTGGGCGATGATGGTCTTCACATTTTTCCGGAGCTGGAAGATTAATGAGCGGACTTTTTGAAACTCTTGGGCGACGCGCCCTTTTTGCCTTCGATGCAGAACAGGCACATGGCCTTTCCATCGCCGGCCTGAAGATGGGCCTTGTGACCTGCGGTGCGCCAAACGATCCGGCTCTCTCCGTCAAGGTTGCCGGGCTGCAGTTTCCAAATCCGCTCGGCATGGCAGCGGGTTACGACAAGAATGCTGAAGTGCCGGACGCCCTGTTGAAGCTCGGTTTCGGCTTTACCGAAATCGGGACCATCACCCCTCGTCCGCAGAGCGGCAATCCGCGCCCGCGGATTTTCCGCCTCGTGGATGACAGAGCCGTCATCAATCGTCTGGGTTTCAACAATGAAGGCCATGATGCTGCATTTAAACGCCTGTCGCAACGCGCTGGCAAGAGCGGTATCGTGGGCGTCAATATCGGCGCCAACAAGGATGCCGAAGACCGCATTGCCGATTATGTTGCCGGTATCCGTCGCTTCTATCAGCTGGCGCGCTACTTCACCGTCAATATTTCTTCGCCCAACACGCCGGGACTGCGCAACCTTCAGGCCCGCGACAGTCTGCGTGAACTGTTGAGCCGCGTGCTGGAAGCGCGCAACGAAGAAGGCAAGATGTGCACGCTGAAGCGTCCGGTTTTTCTCAAGATCGCCCCCGATCTGGCCGATGAGGAACTGGACGACATCGCTGCCGAGGCAACCGAACAGAAGCTCGATGGTATCATCATATCCAACACGACGCTTTCACGCGCTGGACTGAAAAGCGCAGAAAACCGCGATGAAACGGGCGGGCTTTCCGGCGCACCGCTTTTTGACCGCTCCACCATCGTCCTTGCCCGGATGCGGGAGCGCGTCGGCCCTGACATGCCGCTGATCGGCGTTGGCGGTGTGGATAGCGCTGAAACAGCACTGACAAAGATCAAGGCCGGTGCCGATCTGGTCCAGCTTTATACAGGCCTCATCTATCGCGGACCGAACCTGCCCGCCGAAATCGTGCGTGGCCTGTCGGCGGCAGTGAAACGCGAGGGCATCGCCAACATTGCCGCACTGCGCGACCGGGACACGAGCGACTGGGCGAAGCGTGACCTGCCCGCCTGAGAGCCGGGTCACATAATGAATTCTGTACGATAACGGCGCGGCAGGATCGCCAGAAGCAAAACTCCGCGAATTGACAGAAACAGGTTGAGAGCCAGCCAAAGCCCGTGATTGCCGATCGCGGGCTTTGCCGCATAAAGAACTGCCAGAAAGAAGCCAAGCGACAGGAACATCATGTTGCGCATGTCGCGCGACCATGTTGCACCGATATAAACCCCGTCCATATGGAAGGCCAGCAGCCCCGTCATCCCTGTCAGCGCCGCCCAGGGCAGATATTTGAGGGCTTCAGCGTGAACGTCTTCCGCCTTGGACAGAAGCCCGATGATTGCATCGCCGAACACCAGCAGGAAAAAGGCGATCAAACTCGCCATGACCAGCCCCCAGACGAAAGTGAGCTTGGCTCCGCGCACGAACGCGGGACTGTAACGCGCCCCGATAGACCGTCCGACAATCTGTTCGGCCGCCGCCGCCATGCCGTCCAGAAAAAAACCGGCAATGAGGAAGAAGTTCATCAAGACGGCATTGGCCGCCAGTGTGACCGGGCCGAGATCAGACCCCGCCCGCGTAAAGAACGCGAAGGCTGTGAGAAGCAGGAAGGAGCGGATCATGATGTCGCGATTGACCGCGAACATGCGCAGAATTCCTTGTTTCTGGAATATCCGCGCCCGATCCGGACGCAGTGACGCATCCTTGCGGAAATGCCGCAGCACGATGAACATGCCGACGAGAGCGGCAACGGTTTCGCCAGTCACGGTCGCCCAGGCAACGCCAGTAACGCCCCAGCCCCATTCCAGCCCGAGGATAATGCAGAGCACGATATTGATGCCGTTGAGGAGCACCTGAAGGCCGAGGCCGACAATGCCCTGTCCTCGTCCGAGAACCAGCCCCAGGATTGAATAGTTGATGAGCGCAACCGGCGCCGACAACATGCGGATCGACACATAGGTCGCCATGGCTTCCTGTGTGGCAGAGGTCGGGTGCATGAAGGTGGACGAGATAGCAATGATGATCGGCAAGCACAGGATCATCAGGCCGCCGGCAATCACCGCGATGATGATGGCGCGCCAGAAGATGGCCTGTTCTTCCACGGCGTCTTCCGCACCCATGGCCTGCGCGACAAGTCCGGTCGTGCCGGAACGCAGGAAATTGAATATGGACAGCAGGAAATCAAAAACGAGCGCGCCAATTGCCAGACCGCCGATCAGCTCGGCCTGCCCCATCTGGCCGACAACACCCATATCGACGAGACCCAGAAGCGGCGTGGTGATCGCAGCAAGCGTCATGGGGATGGCGATCAACATCACCATCCTGTGTGTTACTTCGAACGGCCTTGTTACGCCACCACGCTGCAGCGACTGATCCATGATGCTTGTCCCGAATATTCCCCTCAGATCAAAACGATCTACTCTGGAATCAATCGAAACTACAGATAATTCGGCCACCGCATTGTCGCAGTTCCTGACAGCCGACTGTCAGGAGAAATGAGGCATTAGAGTCCGAGCATCATGGCCCAGTATATATAAGCTGGTTTGTTTTCAGGCGTGGCCCAGGCAAGACCATAATGCTCGAAGGTCGGATCGAGCATGTTCTTGCGGTGTCCGGGCGATTTCATCCAGGCATCGAAGACGGCCTGTGTGCTGCGCTGTCCCGATGCGACATTCTCTGCCGCCGGCCCACGGATACCGGCCTGCCGCAGCCGCGCGACGAAACCATTGCCCCAACCGACACTATGGCCGATCTTTCCATAACTCGCCATGCGCCTGGCCTGGTAAAGTGCGGCTTGCTCAAGCTTGGAATCCGTCGCCATCAAAGGCAGTCCGTTTGCCTTGCGAATAGCGTTGAAAATCGCGGTGGGATCGTCATCGCCTGCTGCCAATGCCGCTTTGAACGGCATTGCCGACACCGCCAACGCTCCCCCGGCGAGGGTCAGAAAGCCGCGCCGGTTCAGTGTTAATCCTTGTTTCTGCTGCATGCCTGTCTGAGCTATCCAGTTACCGAATTGATTTCATTTCCGGTAGCTGAGGATACGGAGCAAAATAAAGGCAGGAATGACGACTGCCGCGCCAAGGATGAGATAATCGACAAAGCCTGCAATTGCCGAAAAGCCCATATTCCAGAGGCGGAGGAAGAAATCGCGGATTCCGTACAAGATGTCATAGGGCGTCCAGTGAAACGCGCTCATGACCACGCCAACCACCAGCGAAATCAGCACCAGCTTGATCAGAACGCGGGCCGGGGTATCGCCAAGAAAACGGTTTACACCATCCGACATGCAAATCTCCTGTGCGGTTATTGGTCAAAGCGACAGATTCTTCGCGCAAGAAATAGGCGCTCCATTCATCCAGCGCAAGTTCCGCCCTCGCTCACCGCTGTTTGCGGTACTCGCGCGGGGCTTTCTGCTTCTGGCGCGAGAACGAGCGGTTCATGCTGCGTGTATCAGTAAAGCCGCTTGCAACAGCCACTTCCAGCAAAGACAGGCTTGTTTCGGATAAAAGTTCCTTGGCCTTTTTAACCCGAAGCTCCTCGCGAACCTCGAACGCCGTTCGCTCAAGGGCGAGCTTGAAGCCGCGCTCCATCTGGCGGACGGAAATTCCCAATCGGCGCGCCACGTCGATCATCGGCACCGGATCTTCCAGCGTTTCCTCGAAAATGCGGATTGCCTTGCGGATCATTGGCGAACGCACCCCGTTGAAGCTCAGCGCCGGTTGTTCGGAACGCACAAGTTCATAGGGGATCATGAGGATGGACGCACTCTTGCGCGCCAGTTCCTCCGAAATCTCGTTCTGTATGATTGAAAGCGCCAGCGACGCAGTGCCAAGCCCGCCCGCGCAGGTGAAGTGCCTTCCGCTGCGATGAAACAGGCTCGTCGTATCGGCTGTATATCCGTCGAAAAGCTCCAGAAAATCGTCGCGATGGAACCAGCTGACGCAGCAATTGCGGTCCGGCAGAAGGTCTGCTTCCGCCAGCAGAAAGGCAGCCGTGCAAAGGCCCACCACTGTCTTGCCGCGCCGGTCCGCACGCTTGATGAGATCGACCAGCGCCTGCTGTCTGGGCCGATACTGCGCAAGCAATCCACCGACGACTGCCACATAATCGCAATTGTCGAGTTCGCCGATAGGCGCGGTCGGCTCGATCACCATGCCGGAACTGGAGGTAACGGGATCTCCTGAAAGCGTGCAGATTTTCCATGCGCAGCGTATCTGGCGGCTCTTGTCTCGATCATCGGCAGCAAGGCGGAAGGGATCGAGGAAAAGGCTGAGCGCACTGAGTGTAAAACCAGGCAGCGCAACAATGCCGACCGACAGCCTGCGTTGCGGGGCATCTGTTACAGCCTGAGGCTTTTTGTCCTGATCCCGTTCAGTTCCATTCGTCACGTCGACCTTGCTCCTCCACCAGAATTATATTTGCTTGGAGGAGGCTCTTATAGTCAACGAAAATGCTTGGAAAGCTTCAACTGCTGCGCCTGATAGTTGGAGCCGAGATCGACACCATAAAGCGCAGAAGGACGATGCAGCATATGCTCGTAAACCAACCGCCCAACGATCTGCCCGTGCTCCAGAATAAAGGGGACTTCATGGCTGCGGACTTCCAGAACCGCGCGGCTGCCGGTTCCCCCCGCCGCGCTGTGGCCGAAGCCTGGATCGAAGAAGCCTGCGTAATGAACGCGGAATTCACCGACCAGCGGATCGAACGGGGTCATTTCCGCCGCATAAAGCGGTGGAACATGGACGGCCTCGCGCGAAACGAGAATATAGAATTCGTCCGGGTCGAGCACGAGTTCACGCGCGCCCCGATCATAGATCGGCTCCCAGAAATCAAGAATGTCGTGCGCGGCGCGCTTGTCCACATCCACCACAGCCGTATGGTGCTTGCCGCGATAGCCAATCAGCCGGTCGGGACCGCCCGAAAGGTCAACCGACAGCGCAATACCGCCTCCGGAAATATTTGGCATTTCAGCAGCGACCAGCGTTTCGGCCTTATGCAATGCAGCAAGTTCAGCCTCATCAAGCTGCGCCCGCCCCTTGCGGAAGCGTATCTGCGAAAGGCGGGAACCTGTACGCACGACGATAGGGAATGTGCGCGGACTGACTTCCAGATAAAGCGGGCCATTATATCCGGCAGGCACTTTATCGAATTCCTGCGCTCCATCGGCAATGACGCGGGTGAAGATATCCAGACGGCCCGTTGAACTCTTCGGATTTGCCGACGCTGAAAGGTCCGGCGACAGCACCAGGTTTTCGAGAAGCGGAACAATGTAAACGCAGCCCGTCTCCAGAACGGCTCCTGCGGTCAGGTCGATCTCGTGCAGTTTCAGTCGTTCGAGCTTTTCGATGACCGGCGTGCCCGGACCCGGCATGAAAGAGGCACGAACGCGATAGGCTTTTGCGCCAAGCCTCAGATCCAGGCTCGCAGGCTGTATCTGATCGGCATCGAGAGGGCGTGGGGACGCCAGCAAACCGCTTTCAAACAGCGCGGAAATATCCGCATCCGCCAGAATTCCAGCATCTTTCTGCATCATCAACCCGATACTCCGTAGCCTAAAGCTTGTCGTACTTTATCGTATTCTGGCGACATGCTTTAATCTCTTGTTTTCACGCATGTCTTATCCCGAAACCGGTTCCCACTTTCGGGAGACATGCTCCAGGCATTGCTTGAAAAGACCATTGACCGCTCGGGGCCTCAATGCCAACCCTTCGAACCGCTAGAAACCGGGTTTTCCGCAGGAATCAGAGTATTTCCGCAGCGCTCCGGATGCGCTTTTCGGGAAATGAGGCGGTTTCGGCATTGACGGCTCCACTCAACAGGCATAATGGAAAACTGTTCCGTGGTGATTTGGCCGGCCGGCTTGCAGCCACGTTAAAGAATTCGCTAAAAAAGGCCGCGGTTCGTTACCGGCCTTTTGCGTTTTCGCAAGGCCGGTTTTTTATTGGCCGCCGAGGCTCGTGCCCCGGCCGACCAGCTTTCGACAGGTTGGAAAAATGACGACTGAGAATACCCGCAAATTTCGCCCTGCAACCGAACTCGTGCATGCCGGATCGCTTCGCTCCGGATTTGCCGAAATGTCGGAAGCGATGTTTCTGACGCAGGGCTTCCTTTATCCCAATGCTGAAGCCGCTGAAGCGCGCTTCAAGGGTGAGGACCCGGGTTTCATCTATTCGCGCTATGCCAACCCAACCACCGACATGTTTGAAAAGCGCATGTGTGCGCTGGAAGGCGCCGAAGATGCGCGCGCTACCGCATCCGGCATGGCGGCGGTGGCAGCCGCCATTCTGTGTCAGGTGCAGGCCGGCGACCACGTGATTTCGGCTCGCGCCGTCTTCGGCTCCTGTCGTTACATCGTTGAAACGATCTTGCCGAAATATGGCGTCGAAATCTCGATCATTGACGGTTCCGATATTGAAAACTGGAAAGCGGCTGTTCGCCCGAACACCAAAGTGATGTTCCTTGAAAGCCCATCCAATCCAACGCTCGAAATCATCGACATTGCAGCCGTCGCGCAGGTCGCCAATGAAGCAGGCGCGAAGCTCATCGTCGACAATGTTTTCGCAACCCCGCTTTTCCAGAAGCCGCTGGAGCTCGGTGCGCATATCGTCGTTTATTCCGCAACCAAGCACATCGATGGCCAGGGGCGTTGCCTTGGCGGCGTTGTGCTGTCCGACCGCGAATGGATTGAAAATACCTTGCAGGATTATTTCCGGCATACCGGACCGGGCCTCAGCCCGTTCAATGCGTGGATCATGCTGAAGGGCCTTGAAACACTGTCCGTGCGCGTACGCCAGCAGACGCTGTCGGCAGCTGCGGTGGCCGACTTCCTCGCGGGCAAGCCGGGCGTGAAGCGCGTGATCTATCCGGGACGGGCGGACCATCCGCAAGCCGATATCATCGCCAAGCAGATGACGGGCGGATCGACCCTCATCGCTCTGGAGCTGGAAGGCGGCAAGGAGGCTGCGTTCAAGTTCCAGAACGCTTTGCAGGTCTTCAGCATCTCCAACAACCTTGGTGACGCGAAAAGCCTTATCACCCACCCGGCAACCACGACGCACAAGAACCTTAGCGACGAGGCAAAGGCCGAACTCGGCATCTCCGATGGCTTGCTGCGGATATCGCTCGGCCTTGAAGATACCGACGACCTCGTGGAAGACGTGGAAGCGGCGCTGAAGGTCGCTCGCTGAACCGGTGTATCTCGATATTGTGGCTTTTGGGCTGCAAATAGAGGCTGAAACAACGCAATTGCCGGAATATTTCGGCAATTGCGGTATATTTACCGCTCCGAATTGTTGACCTCCCCCGCAACTTTGGCGATAGGAGAGGCGAATGACGGCGTCCGTAAACTGAACCGGCGAACCGTTGAGTAGACACGCATCATTGCGATCCAGGTTGCAGGATGCCGGGGTCGATGCGAATGTAGGGCGGGTGCGCATGTATAGAGCGGTAACGCGCGGAATCGAAGTTTCGGTCGAACCTTTCTATCTGGAAGACCAGTCCGACCCCGCCGAGAACCGCTATGTGTGGGGCTATCGTATAACGATCGCCAACAATTCTGCGGAAACCGTGCAACTCCGTTCGCGTTACTGGCAGATTACCGACGCAAATGGGCGTGTCGAGGAAGTGCGCGGAGCTGGCGTTGTTGGCGAACAACCAACCCTTGAGCCGGGCGATTCATTTCAATATTCCTCCGGCTGCCCGTTGACCACTACGTCAGGCGTCATGGTGGGGCGCTACCAAATGCAGGGCAACGGCGGCAGCATGTTCGAAGTCGACATTCCTGCCTTCTCGCTTGACATGCCGGACCTGCGACGCACCTTGAATTGAAAACCTCCCCACATTTTCCGAGGGATAGTATGGCGAACAGAATATAACTCTGTTCCTTGGCTCTTTCGCACGTCGCCACTAGGCTCGGAGAAAAGCGCCTGGATATTCAACAGGGCGCGCAATCCGGCGCCCGATGAGATTTTAAATGCGTTCGATCAGGAAATAGGTCGTTGGTCCGGGCGGGTTCGGCAGAACAGAAACATTGTTCCACAGCTCGACATTTAGCCCATCCGATCCGTTACCCGTAATCGCCGGAGGCTGCACCACGCCATCCAGTCCGACCGGGGATATGCGCCACGCCGTGTTGATCGGCATCTTGAACCAGACATACCCAACCTTGATCTGCACCGGCAGAGTGCCAAAGTTGCTGACCGTCTTTTCTTCGCTGTCGGTAAAAACCATGTCGGTATTGCGTGCATCCGTGGTGAAGATCAGCAATAGCTTACTGCTATTTGCTACCGTCTGGCCATCGAGGGAAGAAACCGCCAGCATACCCGCACCGGAAGCCGAACCAACCCAAAGCTGCCCGAACTGTACCGGCTGGGTGATCGATGAGAATGCAAGTGCTTCCGTATGCGGCGTGACAACCCGCATCTGTTTCGCCGCAATATCAAGCCTGATCTCTCCGGTATCGCTGACATATGTCCCCGAGGCTGCATCGCTTGGATTTGTTACAGCCAAAACTCCATTGCTACGAAGGAATGCGATGGCGTCCGCACGGGTGCTGATCTGGCGAGGGGAACCGACCGACACAGCGTCTGGTGCGAGCGGTGCATCGCCTTGTGCGAACCGCGACATTAGTGACATGATCGTCACCGCATCCGGTTCCTCCATGTCCAGCCCGACCAGATGTCCGATATCCTGTATCTGCGCCACCACGCGATGCAACGCCTTTGCAACATCTCCGCGGCGGAAAAGGAGCGCTGACAGCGTTTCACCGGCACGGGCAACGGGATCAAGTGCCGTTCGGTAAGGACGGATATACTGTTCGTTAAAGTCGCTACTGCCATAGCCAAGGACAAGTGCTCCATTGCTGTGTCGGCACAGAATATTCCAGTCCTGCAGCGCGGCATAGGCCGGCATAGCCAGCCCCGCCTCGTAGCGATGCCTGTTCCAGAAAACGTGGTCATACTCCGTCATCACAAATGGCTTGCCGGCCAGACGTGTCGAAGCCGCATTGCGGACGTAAGCCACCGCTCCCTCAAACGAACTGGTCTGGAGTATCGGCCCTGTCATATTGTCGTTGGGATCGTGATAGGTATTCATCGCCACCGCCTGTTGATTGCGGCGTGTAAGCGTAGTCTGGATACCATATCCGTTATTATACGGTGCTACGATGCCCTTGAAGCCCATCGCATAAATACAGTCGCTCATTTTCTTCGCCGTCTCGGTTTCAGCCGACACGCAGAAACGGGCAAAATCGCTCAGTCGTTTGGACGCGGCGTAACGGTCCGAAGGTAGCGAAACTGTCCCGTTTTCAATTTGCTCGCTCACCAGCAACTCACCGCCCCAGGCAGTCTGCAAGGCAGCTGTGGCACCATATTGCTCCTTCAGCCAAGCATTGAACGGCCGCTTCAATTCCGGCAGCGCCTGGAGGTCGCCGTTGGCATAGACCCACGAATTGAACGCCAGTCCATTTTCGTTGAACGGCACAACAACCGCCATTGCCGGGTCTTCGAAAGGCACAAGCCCGGTATAGGGATTGACCGTCCCGAATATGTCCACCTGAAAGCGCAGCCAATGGCCGAAAGCCGCATTTTCAACATGCGTCTTGAGCTTCAGCCTGCCTTCCGTTCCCCAGCGGTCAGTTACACCGCCCAACGCGCCGCCATTGGATGTGAGGCCATCTACGATCCAGTAGATACCGTTTTGCTTCAATGCGGCCATGTAGTAGCGAAACCGATCAAGAATGTCCTGTCGGTATTCGAAATCCTGAAGCTGCCCCTCCATCAAAGCAATGTCGAGAAAATGGAACCGTACGCAATTATATCCATGGCGACGCAGCTGAACGGCCATCCTGTCCGCTGTCACATGGTCGGGAATAGTTGCAATGGCTCCGCACAGCAGCCGATATGGAACGGCCGGATTGCTCTGCAATGCGATCTGACCATCCGAATTGACGATGAGCCGTCGCTCCTCGGTAATCGGTGGGTTCAATAGGAATGTCGAAAAATCGAGCGGACTGCCAGCATCAATCTCGAGATTCTGCTGAGTAACTGGTAGCCAAATGTCGGTCATATCGTATCTCCACTGTTGACCAGTGGGAGATAACAGCCTGCCCGGGTATGGGGATAAATTCCTACTGGAATTTATTCCGTGCGGTTCCGGTTTAAATTAAGTCGCCGGAACCGCTCTATCCATTGTCTTTACGCGCCTCTGGGTCCCGAAAGCCGCTTCGCACTTTTCGGGATGCACTTCAGAGCGTCAGTTTTCGAACTCCGCCGCATCAAACTCATAGAGTTTGGAACAGAACTCACAAGTCACGGAAATTTTGCCGTTATCCGCGCTTTCTGCAATTTCGTCGGCTGTAAAGCCTGACAGCACGCCGGAAATTTTCTCTCGCGAGCACGAGCACTCATCCAGCACAGGCACAGAGTCGAACACACGCACGCCGCGTTCGTGAAACAGCCGATAAAGCAGCCGCTCCGAGCCAACTTGCGGGTCTGTCAGTTCCGAACTTTCAATCGTGCCGACCAGCGAGCGAGCCTCGTCCCAAGCGTCATCTTCCGGATGGAAGGCGGCTTCGGCGTCATCCTCATCGCCACCCGGCAGATCGGGAATGCGCGCGCGCAACTCGGATTCAGGCAGGAACTGAATAATCAACCCGCCAGCACGCCACTGTTCGACAGGCTTTCCATCGACGCCGCGCTCGACAAGCTTGGCGACGCTCAGCTTGAGGTCAGTCGGAATCTGTTCCGACTGACGGAAATAGGTCGTAGCGATTTCTTCCAGCGTCGAGCCATCAAGCGCAACGATACCTTGATAACGCTGGGTATAGGCGCCCTGATCGACAGTGAAGGCAAGCGTGCCGCGCCCCAGCAGCTCCTCCGGCTTCGTCTTGTTTGCGGTGATCGCCTCCTTCAGCCGCTCCGCGTCAAAACGTGCGTAGGCACGGACTGAACGTGGAGTACGGAAATCGACCACCAGCATGTCGACCGGGCCGTCGGACTGCGTCTGGAAGATGAACTTGCCTTCGAATTTGAGCGAAGTGCCGAGCAATACGGTCAGAACCGTTGCTTCTCCCAGCAGGCGAGCCACTTCTTCGGGATAGTCATGGCGTTTCAGAATGCCGTCGATGCTCGGGCCAAGCTGAACCGCGCGGCCACGCACGTCGAGCCCTTCTACCTGAAAGGGAACGACGGCGTCATCGCCTGCGAAGTCTAAATCGCCCAGATTGACCGGGATGTTTCCGACTTCGGTATGCTCGTTGCTGGTCTTATCAGCCAAATTATGCTCCTTGCAGGCACCACGCCAGAATGGCTTTCTGGGCATGGAGCCTGTTTTCCGCTTCGTCGAATACGACCGATTGCGGTCCATCGATCACTTCATCCGTCACTTCCTCACCGCGATGGGCGGGCAGGCAGTGCATGAAAAGCGCCTTTGGATCAGCTTTTGCCATCAGTCGCGCATTGACCTGATAGGGCATGAAAACGTTGTGGCCGCGGGCATGATCTTCCTGTCCCATCGAAACCCAGGTATCGGTCACGATGCAATCCGCACCGTTCGCCGCCCGTTCCGGATCGGTGGTGGACATGATGCTCGCGCCGTTCGCTTTCGCCCAATCGACATATTGCGACTTGGGTTCGCTGCCTTCCGGCGTTGCGATATTGACGTTGAAATCAAAACGCGCCGCAGCTTCAACCAGCGAGTGGAGGACGTTGTTTCCGTCCCCCATCCAGGCAAAAGTCTTGCCGTTGATCGGGCCGCGATGTTCCTCATATGTAAGAACGTCAGCCATGATTTGACAAGGGTGCGTATCATCCGTCAGTGCGTTGATAACCGGCACGGTTGCATATTCGGCAAGTTCGAGCATCCGGTCATGCGATGTGGTGCGGATCATGATTGCATCGACGTAGCGCGAGAGAACCTTCGCCGTGTCGGCAATCGTTTCGCTGCGTCCTAGCTGCATTTCCGAGCCGGTCAGCATAATTGTCTCGCCGCCGAGCTGGCGCATACCGACATCGAAGGACACGCGCGTACGGGTGGAGGGCTTTTCGAAGATCATTGCAAGCACCTTGCCTGCGAATGGTCTTTCCGTCTCTCCTGCCTTCAGGCGTGCCTTGCGTGCCTTGGCGTCTTCCATGATCGCACGAAGCTCCGAAGCAGGCACAGCGGAGAGGTCGATAAAGTGTTTGATTCCGTTATCGGTAGCCATGATATCACGCTGTCTTACTGGTCGGATTTGCAATTGCGAGCCGTTCGACTGCCGTTTCGATGCGCTTCAGTGCTTCGCGCGCTTCTTCGGGCGTCGTGATCAACGGCGGAAGCAGACGAACAACATTGTCGCCAGCACCCACACTCAGGAAATGCTCGTCGCGAAGAGTCTGAATGAGACTGGTATTCGGCACCACACACTTGATACCGATCAACAGGCCACGACCACGCACTTCCGAAACGACGTCCGGGTAGCGGTCGATGATGGAGGCGAGCCCCTGTTTCATGACCAGAGCGGTAGCCTGGACATTTTCGAGGAAGCCATCTGCCAGAACAACATCAAGGACCGCATTGCCGACAGCCATGGCCAGCGGATTACCGCCATAGGTCGTGCCGTGAACACCCGCCGTCATGCCTTTGGCAGCTTCGGCAGTTGCGAGGCAGGCGCCCATCGGGAAGCCGCCGCCGATACCCTTGGCGACCGCCATGATGTCCGGCTTGATGCCAGCCCACTCATGCGCGAACAGCTTGCCGGTGCGACCGACGCCTGTCTGCACTTCATCGAGGATCAGCAAAAGGCCCTTCTCGTCGCAGATCTGGCGCAGCATGCGCATGAATTCCTCGGGGAAACCACGCAGACCCCCTTCACCCTGAACGGGTTCCAACAGGATACCTGCGGTCTCGTCGGTGATAGCTGCACGCAATGCCGCCTCATCACCGAACGGCACCTGATCGAAACCATCGACTTTTGGTCCAAAACCTTCGAGATATTTCGCCTGACCGCCAGCGGCAATTGTGGCCAGCGTACGGCCATGGAACGCGCCCTCAAAGGTGACAATGCGGAAACGTTCCGGATGGCCACTTACATAATGATAGCGGCGTGCGGTCTTAATGGCGCACTCAAGTGCTTCAGCACCGGAATTGGTGAAGAAGACCTTGTCGGCGAAAGTGCTCTCGACAAGACGCCGCCCGAGCTTTTCCTGAGCTGGGATTTCGTAAACGTTGGACAGATGCCACAGCTTGTCCGCCTGCGCCTTCAGCGTTTCCACCAGATGCGGATGCGAATGACCAAGCGAGTTCACAGCAATGCCAGCCGCGAAATCGAGATAACGTTCACCGCTTTCGGTAATAAGCCAGATACCCTCACCTCGCTCGAAGCGCAGAGCCGCACGATTATAGGTGTCGTAAAGCGGTTGCACGGTCGTAGCGTCGGTCATAGCGTCAGGCCTCCAAAGCCCATATTGGCAGCTTGCCCGGCTGCACCGGCAAAGCTGTGTTTTCCCATAGATAGTCCTCAGGCACTCGAAACGGTTCCCACCTTTCGACGAGCGCCCAACACTCCATTCCAAACCGTCACGAAACCACAACAGGACATGAGAGGAATGGCCCTGATGACTCCAACTCCTCGCCTGAGCCACCGGCAGAAATAAAAAACCGCCCTCAGGGCGGCATGTTTATCTCGCGCGTATATTGGCGTTCATGGAAAAAATGTCAATCAAAGCAAGCGAGGTTTAAAGGCATCTTTCGGCATGAGTTCATGCATTTTCGCGCTCTTGCAACATTCCGGCAAGGAAGGTGGCTTTACGCGGACATTGACACTATATAGAGAAGGATTTTTCCACGGCTGAGACTGCCAGACGGCATGTTCGTCCCGCAAGTCCGCGATGTTCTATCCTGAAACAATCCGGGTTTCAGTTCAGAAGAAATCGCGCGCGAAATTTCTGCGCGATCAAATAAAAACCGCGTTTGGCACCCAAGTTGGGGAAAACTGTAAAAATGGAATCTGCCTGACAAGGCTATCCCTTGTCATGGAGTCGTTGGATATTGTAGTTTCTTTTTAGAGATTAAAGCTACATTTCGTGCGGCGGACCTAGTCACCCGGATAGATATGGTGTTTGCGCTTGGAGCGATCCGAGAACACTGGTGGATTCCGGATAACGAAAATGATTGGAGCCCAGGGCGATGAACTGGACAGACGAACGCGTCGAACTACTGAAGAAACTGTGGAGTGAAGGCTTGAGCGCAAGCCAGATCGCAGCGCAGCTTGGCGGCGTCAGCCGTAACGCAGTGATCGGCAAAGTGCACCGTTTGAAGCTTTCGGGCCGTGGCAAAACCACGACCGCTGCTCCGCGCAGCAAGAAAGTCAATACGGTTGCCGCAGCGCCACGTCCTGCAGCACAACACTCAACCGGCGTGCATACGACGACGATGCGCACGGCCACAGTCACCAAGACGGTCGGCGCCACCGCCCTTCAGATGGACTACGCCGTGGACGTCGTTGCGGAAACCGTGGTCAAGCCTGCTTCCGACGTGGTGGTCCCCATTTCGCGCCGTCTCTCGCTGCTGCAGTTGAGCGAACGCACCTGCAAATGGCCGATCGGTGACCCGCTGAACGAAGATTTCCATTTCTGTGGCCATGAGTCCGGTGAATCGAGCCCATATTGCAGCTACCATTCACGTTTGGCTTTCCAGCCGACCGCGGAGCGTCGCCGGGCGCGCTGATTGAAGGGAATAGGTGAGTAAGGGAATAAGGGAGCTGTCGACCATGTTCGACATCTCCCTTTTTTCTATTCCCGCACTTCCTCAGAACCTGAACCAAAAAAAGCGGCATATATATGCGAAAGGGCGACTTTCGAGTACGGGCGCACAAACCAATTTGCCGCCACACAGGCTACTGGGAACAGGTTCATATTCCCCTACTACTCCCTTCTTCATAGACCTTCAGCGTGCGGTCAGCGATCCCGCTCCAGCTGTAATCCCGTGCGATCCAGTCGATCAATTCCTGCGACTGCTCGCCGGTCAAAGGCTTATCAATTTTCCGGCGCAGCCCATCCTTCAATGCATCCACGTCGCCAAGTGGAAAGTAGCTGTCCTTCGAAAGTCCGACTTCCACATTCGCAGTGATATCGCTTGCAAGCACGTTCAAGCCGTATCCCATGGCCTCCAGAAGCGCGATCGGCATGCCCTCATGGCTAGATGGCAAGACGAATAACGCGGCCTGACTGAACAAGGCTGACAGTTCTTCCCCCCGGAGCGCGCCCGTCAACACGACACCGGGCACGGTCGCTGCCCTCGCTCGGACGGTCCCGGCATATTCAGCCGTATATTCAGCCGACCCGATCAGGGCCAGTTTCAAGGAAGGATCGGCAAGTTTTGCAAAGGCTTCGATAAGATCAAGCTGACGTTTCTCCGGAACGATCCGCGCAACAAGCGCGATGTAGCGTTTTGGAGAGAGGCCGTGCTTCTCCAGCCAGGTCGTGTCTTTGCAGGCCGGACGAAGCGTAACGCCGTTGGGGATGAAAGCGACAGGCACGTGATAGTGCTGTTGCATCGTTTGAGCGATATCGTTGGACACCGCGATGCGCGCATTTGCAAAGCGCATCCCGCACCATTCGCCAAGCTTCAGCATGGTCCGCGCAAGACGTCCCCACTTCTGACGATTATAATCAAAACCGTGATGCGTTACGACCGTGCGCAATCCGAACAGGCGTGCCAGCGGGACGGCTAGAGCAGGGCCGATTGCGTGAATGTGCAAGATATCCGGACGGCTGAAACCTGCCCGCAATACGCCCAACACCGTGTGCACAATTGCCTCAAACTTCATGGAGGTCGGCGCCCAGCTTGGCGTTACCTGTACGCCCTCCCATACATAGGGCTGCTTCTTTTCGAGATAAGGACGACGCCCGATAACCTCGACATCCCAGCCCTTCGTCACATAGATCCGGGCGAGTTCCTCGACATGCTTTTCCACTCCCCCCTGCACATTTGGGATGCCACGCAGGCCCAGCATCATGACGCGAGGTCTTTTGTCGCTTCGGACCATCAAAATGCTCCCAACTCGGCGTAGAGCTCAAGCGTCCGGTTTCTGTACGCCTGCGGCGAGAATTCGTTACCGGCCCAGACCCGGCCTACATTTCCCATCTTGCGCCGCGCCTGCGGAGCCAATCTGTCAAAATCGCCCAGAACGCGGGCGAGATCATCAACGTCGCCCGCACGCGAAACCATACCGGTCTCACCTGCGATAATCATTTCCGGAATTCCACCGATATCAGCGCCGATCACGGGCACCCCAAGTGCATAGGCTTCCAGAATGCTGATCGGGGCGTTCTCATACCATTCTGACGGCAGAACGAGCGCTTTCGCCTCGCCGATAAGCTGATGCAGCCGTTCGCCCGAGACATAGCCTGCAAAAGTAACGTCCCCGCCCGCCTCAGCCGCAAGCGCCTTCAATGACTGTTCTTCGGGCCCTGTACCCGCAATGACAAGTTTCTGCCCCGCGAGAGCCGCAGCACGGATGAGCGTAGCGATCCCCTTTTCCGGCGCCAGTCTTCCGACATAGGCGAAATAATTACCCTCATCGGCATAGGGCTTCAGATCATCCGTATGGGCAAAGTTGGGAATGTAGACCAGCTTCTCTTTCGGCCAGCCCCACTCGGCAAGTTTCGCGATATAGAAGCGGCTCGGCACAACGATACGGTCAAGCGTATTGCGATAAAGGCCAAGCATGCGGTGAATTGCCGTCTCAACGAAAACCAGTCCGCTCAGTGCCGTGGAATCCTTGATGCATTTATGAAGCGCTACATTATAAACGCGTCCGCCTTTGCATCGTTCGCAGATTTGATTGTGCGACAGCATCTTGTAGGCCGGACAGGCAAGCTTCAGGTCGTGGGCCGTCATGACGGTCGGAATACCGGCGTCCTTCAGGACGGGGAAAATCGACGGCGATAAATGATGATAGATATTGTGCGCGTGCGCGATGTTCGGACGAAAGCGTTCGATCAATGCCTTGATCCGGTCCCGTGCCTCCCACGAATAGATGATCTTGCCCGCCTGCACGACTTTGGTGAGCGGGCTGCTTTCCCGGCCATACTCAATTTCCGAGACGAAATAGGAAGACCAGTCGGATGCAAAATTGTCTGGATGCTGCATGGCAAAAGGTGCGGTTTGCCAGCCAATCTCTGAAAACAACTTGATGTGGTCGAGAAAAACAGTTTCGGCGCCACCGCGCCGATAAAAATAATTGTTAATCGCCAACAGGCGACGGTCCACATCATTTACATGCGTCAAACAGCACCTCTTTGCGCGCCGAGGCGCGCCAATACCTCGCGGACGGAAAGAACAGCCGCCCCGCTTCTCACTGCATGGGATACGAGACGCTCAAAGGTCTCAGGCTTGCACCCGAATTCAGTCGGCGTATCGCTGATATCATGCGTATAAAAGACGAGCCATCCCGGATTGGCGCTGAGATCGTCGATCCAGCGGGTCTGGCGTGCAGCCTCGTCGTCGGGCTGTCTTATTTCCACCGCCTGCAAAAAGGCAAGATCAATCGTGCCGCGATTGATGCGATTGCCGCCGCCACGGCACGTTGCGAAACGATCGGCAAAGAGCCGCCGCGTCATCATGGAAGACGCGCAATAAGGATAGGCGAAATTGCGTGGTAAAATACGATCGGGCTCAAAACCGTCGAGATAGGCCGTGTTGCGGTCAAGGTCGGCCGCTATTTCTCCGGGGCCAAAATAGGGAACCTTGAGGTGGTTATAGGTATGGCAACCCAGTTCGTGCCCACGCTCAACCAGCTTTCGGCAACCTTCCTGCGTGACCAGGTTCCTCTGGGCTTCTTTCGTGTCAACCATACTGCCGGCAATATAAAAGGTGCCGTGAACCCCGTACTTATCAAGAATCGCAGCCCCAGCGCTTTCCGCGGTATCGGGAACATCATCGAAGGTGAAAGAGATGATCCGTTCGTTCGACGGCAAGTAGAATGGGCGTAACGGAAACCGGCGACTGACGCTGTCGTTCAGCCGAATGGCGTACCATTCCAGACGTGCGCGCGCCCTCTCGAGACTATCCATTTCCGCCATTGCCCCAGCTCCCCAAAGCTGTTTCAGACAAGCCTTGCCTTAGCCTGCAAGCGCAATCCGAAGACAGCAACCATGATACAGAACCATAGTGCCCCACCGTTCTGAAAGAACGTACTTTCCATACAAGACATATATAATCCGTAAAGCCAAAGGCGAATATAAAGCAGCGTTAATATAGGGTCGTTATCTGTGCTTTCCGCTTCCCTAATATATCGAAGCGGCAAAATCATTATCCAGACAAGCGTCAGAATCAGACCGATAATGCCGGCATTGATCATCATATCCAGAAAGGAATTATGCGCATTGAAGGCGGCAACCGCCCAGCTTGCACCGCCGCCGCCTGCATAGACCATTTCGGGCGTTTTCCAGAACGAGTCCAGACCGTAGCCGAAAATCGGCTTGGCCGAGATCGCCGCGAATGCAAGTTTCCAAATATCAGAACGGTTTGTAAAACTGGCGTCAACTCCCAAACTTTGTACAAGCTCGCGCAGTGGGTCGAAGACAGCGGCCCCGACGGCAATAATATTGAATGCTGCGATCCCGCCAATCACTATGAGAGCACGCGTCCATTTCCACCGCACGAACACCAGCGACATCACCACGATAAAGGGCAGCATGGCCGTCGATGTCTTGCCGCCTGTATGCAGCACGAAATAAACGCAAAGAGCGACAATCAGCAGACCGGTTTTCGGCAAGCCGCGTTTCCGGATGTAAAGCCCCAAAAAGCTCATCAGCACGAGAGAAGCGGCGGCGGCATTCTTGTGCGGATAGTGACCGCGCCAAGCGCCGGCTAGCATAGGCTCAATGACTTCCGTGCCCTGATGAATTGCGCGTTGCGGCATAAAAATCACGCCGAAATAGGCGAATGCCAGCGTTATCAGTGAGCCGATTGCCAAAAGCCGCGCCATCTGGCGTTCGGATTGCGGCAACATAAGAAAGATGCTCGCGTTCAGAGCCGTGAGGATAGACAACACGACTTTCTTGCTGGCGATCATGGGATGGGCCGACAGCATGGCCGTCAGGAAAAGCCAGAAGAAAACCAGCCCCATCAGAATGCGCGGCTGCATGACGGCGGTTCGCATGGAGCTATTCAGTGCACAGACCAGAAAGCTGCCAGTCAGAAACAGGGTGACAAGCTGGTTGAACGAACTGGAATCAGCGGCCTTGGCTGTAACACCGGTCACGGCACCAATATCCGGGTAGGGATTGGTCCCTATCCACATGAACAGAAACATGCATAGAAAAAGGCCAGCTCCGACAGCTGACGAGACCCGCGGCTTTATCTCCTCATGATAATGAACCGATAGTTCAGCCAAGTCAGATCAGACCTTCCCGGTTTCGACGCCATGCACCAAGATAGCCCAAGCCCAGCGCCAGCACCACGCCAAGACCAATTCCGGCAATCCCGCCCCCGGCACCGAGCACCATTGACTTGGGAGGCCAGCTGCGACTGATCGGCGGAATGGCCGTCGAAATAATCCGTATGTTTGTCGCATCAAGTTGCTGGCGCTGGCTGGTTTCCGACGACCGGGTCAGAAAGGTATTATAGATCGATACTTTCGCGGCCATGTCGCGTTCAAGGTCCGAAAGCTGGACCTGCGCATCATTGTCAAGCGCGACTGCTGAACGTGCCGAAGCGGCCTGTGCATTGAGCACAGCCACAACGGCATTTGCCTGATCCAGATCAACCTTCGCCGATTGCAGGATGCGTGCCCGTTCCTGCGCCATCTGCTGTTCCAGGCCGGCAAGCTGCCGTTCCGTATTCATCAATTCCGGATAACGCGGCCCGTAAGTCATGGCGAGAGCGTCGTAACGCTGTTTCAGCGATGCATATTGTCCGCGCAGGTTTGTCATCGTGGGCGACTGCAATGTGCTCGCCGGACTAACAGCACTGCCAGTGTCCTTCGTCAGTTCCTCATAGCGGGTGCTTGCGTCTGCAACACGCGCCCTGGCATCGACCAGCTTGGAGTTGATCTGCGTCATCGACTGGGTGCTGACAAGTTCGCCGCCGGCGGTCTGCAAGCCGTGCGCCCTGCGAAATGCCGCGACTTTCTCCTCAGCTTCTGTCGCAGCCTTCTGCAAGGAGGCCAGACGTTCGGATAGGGCTGCGGCAGCCCGGCCTGCTCCATCGGCATCCGCCTGGGCAACTTCTTCCTGGAAGGCGTTCGCCAGAGAATCCGCCACCTTCACCGATTTTTCCGGATTGTCCGTCCAGACGGCAATCGTGACCAGATAGGACCGTTCAGGCCGCGTAACATTGATGCGTTGCGACAGAGCGCGAACCGCTGTCAGCGTATCGTCCTTCGGACCTGCCGGCTTGCTCAGGCCAAGCATAGCCCGAATATCGAAGGCTGGCGGAGACGGCACGAACTCCTCATCTTCATTCAGGTTCAAATCCGTCACAACCCGCCGGAGTACGTTGCCGGAAGTGAGGATGCGCATCTTGCTTTCAATGTCGAGTATCTGGCTATCTGCCTGCAGACTCTGGGCGTAGACATCGTTAGGCAGCAACTGAAGCCCGGACGGCGGCACCAGCAAATCCGTATAGGCTGTATATCGCGGCTTTGCTGTCATGCCGTAGGCGAGACCCGCCAAGCCGCCGATTATCGCGAGCGCTGCTATCAAAATCCACCGGGCACGCATCCAGGCGAGCGCGTCCAACAGGTCGATTTCCGGCAACATCAGCCCCTTGTGAGCGGACGTGACTGTTTCGGTGACCTTTTCTTCTTCGCGGACGGCATATGTCTCGCGCTTGACTGCGCGCAGCCGCCCGTCTACGGGCGCCGGATTTTCATCAGCGGTCTCCGTTACCCGTGCTTTCGAAGCGAGGTCGCGCAACGTGTACATTAGTTGCCCCTAAAGTTCACTCGACAGCGCAAACATTGCGCCACTGTTTTCCTTAGACTTAAAGATTAAAAAATTCGGTTAATGAAAGGCAATCATCGGCAAGAGTGTCACTAAAATGCACATGACGGTCATTTACTCTTGCAGTTTCCGGTAAATTTTCGTCGACGTGCTTGGCACCTCGTGTTTTTCGGGATTAAGAGAAAATGGAGCATATATCTCGCCACCAGAAACCTTACGGAAAACAATCCGGTTCGCTACCTCAACCATCTCCTGAAATTCCAAGCGTCATGCTCCGGGAAGAAAACTCGGGTGGAGCAACCCGAAAATTCGGTATGAAATCTTGAAACGCCATTGGTCGACATTCCTGTCCTACGCAGCTTCGAGCGGCAGTCTCTTTGCGGCAAACATCGCGCAGCTTTTTACATTTGCCATTCTGGCGCGGTATCTCGGCTCTCATGAGTTCGGCCTTTTCGTAACGGTAATGGCGGTAACCAGCATCGCTACCTTCATCTGCGGCCTGGGGGGAGCAGAATGCCTCGTTCGGCGTGTGGCGCAGGACCGCGCCATTTATCCTGCCATGCTCGGCCACAATCTCATTCTCATTGCAATAACCGGCATTGTCCTCGTCGCTGCCGGAATGATCATCTTACCGTTCTGGCTGAACAACTCCCCTGAATTTTCAGGGAACTCCCTTGGCCTTTTTCTGCTGCTTGTCACCAATATTGTGCTTGTGCGTCTCATCCTGCTGGTAGAGCAGATTTATATCGCACATACCGACTTCATATCAGCCAATCTTTCCGTTGTTGGATTTGCCATTGCGCGCACCATTGCCGCAGCGACCGCCTGCCTTGTATTCGGTGTCTCCACTGTGGTCGGATGGGCCTATTGGCAGTTTGGTGTCCATGTATTGGTTGCAGTTGTCTATGCCCTGTTTCTGCGTCGGCTCGGCAGGCCGCGATACGTTCTCGTGCGCGACGAAATACGGCTCGGCGTGATGTTTGCATCGCAATTCATCTTCAAGGCTGTGCGCCAAAACGCCGACCTTCTGCTCCTCGGCACATTGATGCCGCCAAGCATCGTCGGTAGTTATGGCGTCACACGTCGTATCATCGACAGCAGCACATTGACCGTAGAGGCGATGAACCGTCTGGTCTATCCTCATCTGGCGCGCGCTAGCGCAAACGGCATCCATCATGCCCTGCCGATCACAATGCGCCTGCTGGGTGCCGCATTTGCAATCGGCATATTCACCTCGCTGGCCGTCTTTATTATTGCGCCCTATCTGCCCTATCTGTTTGGCCATGAGTACGAAACGCTGGTTTCTTTTTGCCGCACGCTTTGCTGGATCACGGTGTTTGTCGCCCTGTGGTCGATAGCGGTTGACCTTCTGGGGGCAGCAAGTCAGCATAGCTATCGCACCGCGGTCCTCAACACAGGCAATATTCTCGGCGCGCCGCTTCTGGCACTGGCGACGTGGTATGCGCCGATCACGGGAACTTTCGCGGCCATTTACGTAATTGAAATCAGTATTGTGCTGGCATCATGGGGATGCGTTATCTATCTCGTTCGCAGGAGTCGCGACGCGGAAGAGAAGAAAGCGGTTTCAACAGTGGGGGCTTAGATGACGGATATCTCGATCTCGGCAAACGACGTCAAGTCGCGGCGTGTTCGCGCAATGAAGATCGATGATATTCCTGCTATTCGCACCCTCTTCCAGCAAGTTTTTCGTCCACATTCAAAGTCGTGTCACGAGACTTTTGATCAATATTTTCAAAAGTTCTTTTTTGAAAACCCTTACTATGACCCAGCGATTGGCAGCGTGGTCCATGAGGACGAACACGGTGAGATCGACAGCGCGATCTCGGTCCTGCCTATCCCCTATAGGGTCAATGGCCAATCGATCATGGGGCGATTGCTATGCGCTTTCATGATGAAGCCGGAAATGTCGCCACGCGGCGCCGCCGAACTGACACTCACTTTGCGGCCGAGTGAAAATATCCTCAACTTCACCGACAGTGCTGCCCCTGTGAGCCTCAAGCATTCCGAAGCGATTGGCGGGATAACACTCAGCACACACGGGCTCGGTTGGACACGTGTCTTCCGCGCTGCCAGCTATGTAGCCAATTACGTTGCCGAACGGCGTCCAATTCTGGGTGGATGGGCAACCAGTTCAGTGGGCAGAATGCTCAACCCGCTTTTTCCAATTCCCGCGATCAAGAGAGCAGCCAAACCCCGGGCGAATGTGAGTGAAATTGCGCAAGACGAAGCCATATCTCTGGTTCCCGGCTACCTGCAAAGCTATTTGGCACATCCAGCCTGGACAGAAAGCGACATCAACTGGCTGTTCCTGATGGCGTCAGACAATCACGCTGCCGGCGCCTTGCGGTTCTGCGCGATCAACGACCGCACCGGCAGTCCGAGCGGCTTCTTCTGCTACTATATGCGCCCCAATGGCATCGCAGAAGTTCTGAACATCGTCACAAAAGCCGGAATGGAAAAACATGCCGTCGATGCGATGCTGGTCCACCTGCAGGATGAAGGGCATATCGCGGCACAAGGCAGGGTTGATCCGCGTTATCTCAATGCGCTTTCACAGCAGTCGATCATGTTCTTCCGTCTGAAAGCCAACGTCTGCGTTGCCACAGCGAACGCAGAAATGCTGAATGCAATTCAGCGCGGCGATATCTTTATTGGCGGGCTTGCCGGCGAAAGCTGGAGCAGGTTGTCGACGGACTTCTATTGAACAGCGAGCTTCCTTTCCAGAAGAAAGAAAGTCGTAGGCCCCGTTTTGCCCGCACCATTATCCAACCGGAAAGCGATGGAACCAGACCCGGCAGCTATTTTTTCGTGAATCTTGCCGTCAAGACCGATCGGCGATAGTGCCCATGAAACTGTGTTGCCTGCCAGATTCACGTCTACCCGATTGCGCAGCAAAGTGACGGGCAGACGTCCCCAATCCTCAATGATTTTCTCCGCCTTGTCGCGAAAACGCATATCGGAGTTACGGGCATCGCTGGCGAAAATTATAAGCAGTTTTTCACTGTCCTTCAGTTCTTTTCCATCAATTGCCGAAACCGCAAACAGCCCTCTTTCCTCGGCATTGCCGAGGGATAATTCACTCAAAGTCAGGTGCTCTTTCAGTTCGGCAAAGGCGATGGCCTCCGTCTCAGGTGTAACGACCTGCATCCGCTGCTTATTACGGTCGAGAACAACTTGGCCCGTGGCACTTTCAAACAAGCCTTGCGAAGGATCGGTAGCATTATCCTGCGGCAAGAGTTCTGCGGCCTTCAAACGCTGCAACACGTTGTCGAGCGATACATTCCGATAATCGATCGAAACCGATTTTTGCAAATTTTGCGGCCAGGCCAACTCTCTTGTGGCAAGGCCGATCCCACCGATAAGCGCCAACGGCTTCAGTCGCGCGGGTTCTCGAAACTCAAGCGAATTACCGAGGCTCGTCTCACCCTGCATCATGAACGGCACATTGAAAGCTGCGGTTGCGACGTCGCCCCTGCGAAACAGAAGCGATGCCAGCGTTTCACCGGCGCGTGCGACGGGATCTGCAGCGAAGGTATAAGGCACAATGCGTTGACGGAATGGGGCCGCCTCGTCAAATGCAAGCGTCAGGGGCCCTTGACCGTGGCGGCAGATACCATCCCAGCCCTGCAAAGCGGCATAGGTTGGCATCACGATTCCGGCTTCGTATCGATAGCGGTTCCAAAACAGGTGTTCGTATTCTGTTACAAGGAAAGGCCGTCCGAGCCAGCGTCCGGCAGCAATTTCACCAACGTAGGAAGCGGTGTCGGAAATCGAACTTGTATGTTTGATTTCGGTACCCGGATAGAGGGCTCCGATCCAATCATGGTAGGTATTGGCAACGACCGCTTTCTGGTTCTGTCGTGAAAGAGCTGTCTGGACTGTGAACCAGTTGTTATAGGGAGCGACGAGGCCGCGATAACCGAGTTGGCGGAGCGCCTGCTCCATCCGTTGGGCCAACAAGCGTTCTCTCTCAACGACAAAGGCCTGGAAATCCCGGAGCCGTTCACCGCCGCCGCTGCGGCTTTCCGGCAAATGGATCGTCTGCTGCTCCAGATTTTCGCCGGACGCCAAGCCGCCCCAGGCTCGTGACAAGGCCCGGGTATTCGCATATCGCGTCTTCAAAAATGTATTAAATGCGGGACGATAGCCTGACCAAAATGTCGTCCCCTCATTGGGCTCGTGCACAAAGCTTGTAAACTCGATGCCATTTTCGTTGAACGGAATGATCAGCGCGAGTGCCGGGTCGTGCAAAGGTGCAAGTCCCGTATAGGGATTGACCGTGGCGTAGACTTCTTTCTGAAAACGCAGCCAATGATCGAATGCTGTATCATCCACATAGGCCCGGCGCTTCAGATTACCCTCCGTTCCCCATCGATCGGTGTCCTTGCCGCCCAAAGCGCCGCTTTCTGACGTAAGCCCATCGATGATCCAGTAGATGCCTTCGCGCTTGAGAGCCGCCATAAGGTAGCGCATCCGGTCCAGCGCTTCAGCGCGGAAACCGAAATCACGCGGCTGCCCGAGCATCAGATCGGCATCGACGAAATGAAACCGGGCTATGTTGTAGCCGTGCAGCCGGAGCTGCCGCACATATCGGTCGATAAATGCATGATCAACCGCGCCCGATGATGGAGGCCCCCAGGCAATCGCCGCACATTGCAGCCGCATCGCCTGGTCGGACTTGTCGGCCTGTGCGAAACGTCCATCGGCGTTTGCTATCAAGCGATTTTTCTCTTCGATCGGCGTGTTTGGCAAGAAACCCGAAAAATCGAGGGGGCTGCCGGCGGAGATTTCGAGATTGTTTTCTGTGACCGGAAGCCATTCTTCACCACTGGCACAGGGCATTGCGAGGACAATGAAAGTGGCGGATAGGACCAGTCGCAGAACGTCCATCAGGGCTCCCTTATAACCTTGCTCTCAATCCAGTCGGTGGGTTTACGGCGCGGCTGAAAAAAGCCAAGGGGCAGTGCTGCTGCATGAAATATCCATGCCACCACCGCGTAAACTCCAAGTTCGATGCTGCGCGACCGGACAGACATCGCCACGAACGGGATCGCCGCAATCACCGCTGCCGCAGAAATTGCCAGGGGCCATCCCGGCACGAACAGCAGAGCGGCAATGATCGCCAGCCACCAAAGATAGACCGCCCCCCAAAGCCGCAATTCCGGCAATTCGCGGAACAGATTTTTTTGATGCGGTTGCCCCATCGCCGCACGCAAGACTTCACCGGTTCCGCGCAGGTACTTGCTTTTCCAGCGACGGACCAGGAGTTTGTAGGCGTTCATCGTATAGCCGAAATGCTGCACGAACGGCCGGTCCAGACGATGGAGTTTCCATCCATGGCTTCGCAGGCGCACACCGGCATCAAACTCTTCGTGACCGTGCAGATTGCGATCCGAGAAATATCCGGCCTGCTCAATGGCGCTGCGTCTGTAAAGCCCGCCCCCGTTCATCCGGTCGATATTGCCGGTCCGCGCTTCGGGGGAATGCCGCTTTGCACGGCGCTGGAATTCCAGACTCTCCAGAATTTGATCCACAACATGGCCCGTCACTCCGCCGACATCGGGGTGCCTGTTGAGGTAATCAAGGGCAGCCGGCAGAAAATCGGGCTCAATTATCATATCGCCATCGATCAGGCAGATAAAAGGCTGGGTCGAATATTGAAAACCAAGCTGCGGACCGAGGCCGCAGCTGGCCTGCGCAGGAGGCTCGATCTGCACAATCTTGATCGGATATGCCCGTGCGATCTCGATTGTGCGGTCCGTAGATCCACTATCCGCGACGATCACTTCCACTTTTCCGCCGGGCAAAGCCTTCAAGGCGCTTTCTACCGCCCCGGCGATACGCTTTTCCTCGTTCAAGGTTTTGATGATAATCGAGACAGACATCGTTGCCCTATTTGTGAGAAATACGCGCGAAGCAATTTAGGATCAGGACCAAACAAGCTAGCAATTCATAGTTTTTTTTGGTTTCAAATCCACTAAACACTTCAACTCTAAAATGAGATTCGACCCGCTGTTAGCCGGAATTTCCCCAACTCAGAATTCTGAAAGCGTTTTATGCTGACCAATGATTTTGAAATTCGGGTTTTCAGCAGTGCGGAACAGCTATCCATAGACTGGCCGGACGCCGATGACAAAACCGGCAGCGCGTTTTTTGTTTTCCAGTCCAAATCCTTTATACGAGCATGGGAAGCAAGCTATGGACAAAAATCCGGTGTGCAACTGTGCTTGACGGAAGTCCGCCAGTCCGATGGCACGCCGCTTCTTTTTCTGCCGCTCTCTATCACACGTATCTGCGGTTCCCGGGTCCTTTCATTTATTGATGAGGGCGTAAGCGATTATAACGCCCCCATCGTTTTTCCAGCCGCGGCACAGCTTTCGCGCGACGCCGCAATGCGTATCCTTGCAGCTGTGGTTGCAGCAGTTCCCTCTCACGATATCGTTGCGCTTTACAAAATGCCGGAAAATGTCGAAGGCCTTATCAATCCCTTATGGTCGGTAACTGACCGCTTTTCCGATGCGTCCACACACGCGATTTCACTGACACGTCCAATCGACGAGATAGAGAAATCCATACAAGGTATTGGCAATATCAAAAAGCGTGATCGAGCGTTGCAGCAGATGGAAGGAAGCCGTTTTCTTATAGCTCAAACCGAAGCTGAGCGTCGGACTGTCCTGGATGCCATGCTGCGCCAGAAACAACGGCGATTTGAAGAAACCATGGTGCCCGGTTTCGATGCCCATCCTGAAAAACGGCGCTTTTTTGAAGAAGCGACGGAGCATCTGGCCCGGCATGACGCCCTACACCTTTCAGCACTCACTGTGGGTGAAACCGTATTGGCCACTATGTGGAGCGTCATCCGAAATGACCTTTATTGCGCAATGATCATAACGTTCGAGGACGGCACCTGGAGCAGATTTTCACCGGGAAAAGTGCTGATGTTGCGCCTGTTGTCTGCGCTCAAAGCGGATGGCTACACCGTTTTCGATCTCGGCTTTGGCGATGAGCCGTGGAAGTTCGGCGTGCGCGACCGAACGACATCCCTGCGGGACTATGTTCGCCCGGTCACTGTCCTTGGACGTATGTCACTCATCCTCGCACATTATCTGGAGAGAATCAGAGCGACTTCCTTCTATAAAAAGCTGCGCCCGCTGAAATGGCGGCTGCTGCGCAAGTTCGGTTAGGACGATCTAAGCCGCACGTTTCGGCAACCGAACCATAAAGGTCGATCCTTCGCCCAGCTGCGAGCGAACGACCAGACGTCCGCGATGGCGGGCAAGGATGTGTTTTACAATGGCAAGGCCAAGCCCTGTGCCCTTTTGGGCCCGGCTCGTCTCCACATTGATCCGATAGAAGCGCTCGGTCAGGCGCGGCAAATGCTCGGCGGCTATGCCCGGGCCAAAATCCTGAACCGACGCAACGACCTCCGGGGAACTGCCGCTGTCGTCTTCATCCAGCTTGACGATGACGCGCTTGCCACCCTGTCCGTATTTGCAGGCATTCTCCACGAGGTTCTGGAACACCTGAATAAGCTCGTCACGCGCCCCGGTGACCATGACAGGGTGATCCGGCAATACTCGCTCGATATGAATGTCGAGACCGGCTGCCAGCGGCGCCAGCGTGTCGGCGACGTGATTGAGAATGGAAGTTACGTCGACACATTCATTGACCGTCAGATGGGCCCTCATTTCAAGGCGCGACAGGGACAAAAGATCATCAATCAGGCGCGACATGCGTTCAGCCTGTTTCTGCATGATATCGAGGAAGCGATCGCGTGCCGCCGCGTCGTTTCGTGCTGGCCCTTGCAGAGTTTCGATAAACCCGCGGAGCGAAGCGAGCGGTGTGCGCAGCTCGTGGCTTGCATTTGCGATGAAATCCGAACGCATGCGATCGATGCGTCGCGTTTCGCTTTGGTCGCGAAACAACAGCACAAAAAGTTCGGGCCTGCCGTCCTTGCCCGGCAACGCCTTGACCATGGCCTTGAACCAGCGATCTATCGGAACGCGCTCGAAATATTCTATGCTTCGTGCTTCGCCATCTGCGATCACCCCTTGAATCAGGGCGTGCATTTCCGGCGCACGAAACCGCAGATAAAGCGCTGTGCCGGTTTCCAGCGACTGGAACGCTTCGATCGCCGCTGAATTGGTGAACAACACTGTGCCGCCGTGATCGAAGACCACCATCGGGTCGGTCAAGAGATCGGCCAGACGCTCGCCGGACACTCCCGCCATTTCGTTAGGCGTTATATTCTTTACCGGCACTTCGTCTGGTTCGGTGCTTGCGACTTCGCTTGCGAGCCACACAGCGCCGAGAACAACGACGGCCAGCAGGCCTGCACGAAACCAGAAGGGGAGATCAAGGGCCAGCACGCAGACGGCAAGCACCATGCTGGCGATCACAACACCCTTGACCCGAAGAAGCGGTTCGAAAATAGACTTCTCCGCTTCAGGTTCTGGACCGGTGTGATTGCCTGCCTCGCTCATGCTGCTTCCTTCTGCGGTTATGGCTCAGACTTTAGAGCGGGATGTTGTAAGCTCAATCGTCATCCAGCCCTAAACTTTTGTTTAAGCATGATTTCACCCGAAAACCGGTTCCCACTTTTCGGAATCATGTTTTATCCGGAAATGCTCGGACGTCCTTTACGTAGCTTCCAAACAGCCCATATCATGCCTTGATATAAACGAAAGGGAATTGCCGTGGGTGACAGTTCGAAGACAGCTAACAAAAAGAAAGACAAAAAAGACGAGGCAAAACCAGGCGACAAGCCAATCAAGCTGAAAATTGGAGGTGAGGCGCGGTCGTTCGACATAAACGATCCCAAGCTGCCGAAATGGATCGATGACAATGCGTTGCTCTCAGGCGGATATCCCTATCCGTCCAAGATGAAGTCGGAAGAATATGAAGAAACGCTCGAGCGGCTTCAAATCGAGCTCGTCAAACTTCAATATTGGCTCCAGGATACTGGCGGACGTGTCATCAGCGTCTTTGAAGGCCGGGACGCTGCCGGCAAGGGTGGGACAATCTTTACGATCCGCGAGTTCATGAACCCCAGAACCGCCCGCAATGTCGCCTTGCCGAAGCCAACCGAAACCGAACAGGGACAATGGTACTTCCAGCGTTACGTCGCGCATTTTCCAACGGCTGGAGAGTTCGTCACGTTTGACCGCTCCTGGTACAACCGGGCGGGCGTGGAACGCGTCATGGGCTTTTGCACGCCGGCGCAGCTTGAGACATTCCTGACCGAAACACCCGATTTCGAGCGCATGATCGTGACCGACGGCATTCACCTTTTCAAGTTCTGGCTGGATATCGGCCAGGAAATGCAGCTCAAGCGCTTTCATGAGCGGCGCCACAGCCCGCTCAAGAACTGGAAGTTCTCGCCGATGGATGTGGCCGGTATTTCGCGCTGGAATGATTATTCCGATGCATTGCACACCATGCTCGAAAGGACGGATACGGGCTACGCTCCCTGGACAATTATCCGGTCAAACGACAAGAGGCGCGCCAGACTGGCTGCAATCCGGCGCATCCTTTTGACCCTGCCTTATGAGGGAAGGGACATTCAGGCAATCGGCGCCGAGGATCAGTCAATCATCGGACGCGGCTCCACATTCATTACCTCGTCGCCGGCGGAGAGGTAAAACAGGCTCGGCTGGTGCGGTGTCTTTTCCCACAGATGCGGCACATGCACCAGCTGCCATAGCGCACGCCATGCCGCGATTGAAATCAGCACCCAATATACCGGGATTGAGAACAGGTACGCATATCCTCCCAATTCGGTTGGCTCCATGGTTCTCGCCCCGAGAAGGTAGAAACTCAGATAGGCCAACAGAATGTTCGTCAGATCGATCCCCAATAGCCAGATACTGTGTGTCGTCAGCGGCCCGAACAGCATGCTTATCAGGAGGAAAGCGAACATGGCGAGCATCAGAGGATGCAGAAGCGCCGAACCAATTATCCCCAGGGTATAAATCTGATTGACGGAAAACCTGAACCAACCAAGCTCGCGCCAGGTATTGTGCGGCTGGCGTCCGTGGACGAGCCATGTCTGCATCCAGCCCTTGAGCCAGCGTGTCCGCTGCTTGCGCCAGACATCATAGTTTACGGGCGCATCTTCAATCGTACCACGCGTGATGACACCGATACGATAACCAAAACGAGCAAGCCTCACACCGAGATCGGCATCTTCCGTGACGTTGTAGGCATCCCAGCCCCCAACCTCTTCCAGACAAGACCGCCGGAAATGGTTGGAAGTCCCGCCGAGCGGAATAACGTGTCCCCGAGAAGCAAGCCAAGGCAGCAGCCCGCGGAAAAGCGCGGCATACTCGAACGCAAACATTCGCGTCAGCAAATTATCGCGAAAATTCCCGATAATCAGCGGGGCTTGCACACAGGCCAGCTTGTCGCCCTCGACTTGAAAAGTCTGCCATGCTTCAAGCAATTGATCAGGATGCGGACGGTCCTCGGCATCGAAGACTGCGACAATCTCGCCCCGGGCAAACTGCAATGCATAATTCAATGCCTTCGGTTTCGTCTTCGGCCCGCCAGACGGAACGAGAACCAGTTCAAAATTCGATGGCAGCCGCACACGACGTATAGCCGCTATCGTGTCGAAGTCGTCCTTCTCGCAGACAAGCTTGATGTCGAGCTTGCTGGCAGGCCAGTTCAGCCGTTTCAAGCTCGTCACAAGCTGGCCTATCACTTCCTGCTCCCGATAGAGCGGCACCAGGACGGAATAGATCGGTAAATCGCGCGGCCTGCTTTTCCTGATTTCCAGAAATTTCAGCCGCTGTCCGGCGACCGCTGCGAACAGACGGATCATGACGCATCCGAAAAAGAATATCGACAGCGCCACGTGGAGAACAAGGAGAGTGGTCGCAGGCCAATTGAAGATGCAGGCGAAAAACGCATAAACCGCCATCGCGATTATAAATGCCTGCGGCGTATCCAGAACGCGCGAGGCGGAAAGCGATTGTGGTGTCATTTCATAGGCTCTGGCGATCAGATCCTTCTGATGTCGTTGCCGCATGACCTGCTTCAAAAGCGTGGGCGTGCAAATCCGTATTCGGTTCTTCAATTGCGGTGTTGCAAGAATATAATCCCGAAGCGTTTTGATGCGATTTTCCGATGGAGCTATATAGAGATAACTGCCTCCGTCTGCGCCGAGCACCATAACCTGCCCGACATCGATAAAAGCCGATGGCTTCTCTTCGCCCGATACGAAAATACGGGACGGTAGAGCTTCGTTTGTGAACTCGACCCCCAAAAGGTCGGCGATAGCTGCATAAATGACCGTTTCTGCAACGTCACCTCGCTGAACCAGTTCCACACAAAATGCTGTCCCATGGCGAGCAGCCGCACTATATGCCCCCAGCAACGCCTCTCTCGATACGCCACATTGTTCCAGTCTGGCAGATATGGCGCTGCATATCTCCAGATCGAACGCAGTCGATACACTACTCATAGCACCCCCGCACTACTGAATATTTGTGATTTATATTTTAGAAATTAACTAATATACTAATTTTACCGGATCCTATATTAGTTAATTATTCCGATAAAACTGCAATCGGAAGGTAATATACTCCAAAAGAATTGCAACCTTTATTTTCATCGAACCTTCGGTGAATATTGAAGGCCGCTCCATCGTGCGGTTAACGTGAAATTATAAAAAGGAGAGCAAAGACGGGTCATGAAACTCCACCTTCCAAGACTGCTGATCGCGCTCGCATCCGCGTGTGGTATTCATAGCGCGCAGGCTTCAGACGCACAGCCGGAGGCTCCTTCCTTCATCAACCAGAAGGAGCGCCTGCCATTGCCCTCCCTGCAAGCGCTCACGCGATTCAGGTTCATCACAACCGTCGACTTTCCCCCGTTCAACATGCTCGGCGATCAGGGACAGCTTTCCGGCTACAATGTCGATCTTGCCAAGGCCCTTTGCCGGCAATTGGGTGTTGACGACATATGTCAAGTCGAAGCGGTGCCTTGGAACGAGTTGGAAGAGCGCCTGCTCAGCGGGCAGGCCGAAGCCATCCTTGCCGGATGGAAGCCGACCGAAGCAAACCGCGAAAAATTTGCCTATTCGCGGTCCTACATGCGGCTGCCCGCGCGTTTTGCGACGACCAATGCCGACGCCTTTAACGACGACCCCGTGACAGCCACGAAGGGCAAGAGCGTCGGCGTCGTTGCAGGCACGGCCCATGAACAATTGTTGAAAAGCTATTTTCCCCAGGCGCTCGCAAAAACTTACCCTGATGAATCGAGCATGCTCGCCGATCTCAGGAGCGGCAAGATAGGCATCGTCTTTCACGACGGCATGTCGCTTTCCGTGTGGCTTAACAGTCCCGAGGGCCATGCATGCTGCACCTTCGCAGCCGGTCCCTATCTTGCGCCGCAATATCTGGGCTCCGGTCTCAGCATTGCCGTTGCGCAGAAAAATACTCCTCTTGTCAGCGCCTTCGATAATGCCCTGCAAGCATTGCAGCAGAAGGGCACGCTGACGGAGCTTTACCTGCGCTATTTCCCGAACAGCTTTTACTGAACCGAAGGTCGGATCGGCGGATCGCCGGAATTCGGCCATCCATTGCGTGCCATTTTGACGCAGGAAGAAGCTGCCACGTACCGAGTTTTCAGATATTTTTGAAAGTTCCGATATATCGATACTTACAGTACAAAAGTAAAATTGTTTTCTATCAAATAAATAACACGGGAAACGCGCTTTTATATCGGCGACACAACAGACAAATCAGGATGGGTTGCGCAGCTTTTAGCACAAGCGAACCGACAAATACATCCATTTATTTTGACTTGAACAAATCCGCCTCCGATCAATAATCAAATTGAGGGAGAAGGAGGATATATACAATGTTCGATGGTGTACCTGCTCAATGGCACAAGACTCCGGAACAAACAAAACGCTCGCCGAATGAAGCCGCCTACGTGTTTCTGGGCATCATGCTTGCAGCACTCAGCGTACCGGCGACTTTCCTAGGCTGGGCAATCGTTCAAAGTATCGCATCGCTTTTCTAGAGCCGGGCAGTCTTCGTCCGAAGACTGGTCAACAACCATTTTCCGCCCTGGCAAGCAGTGCGGGTACAGGATGCAAAAAGCCCCGCCTTTCGGCGGGGCTTTTGTTTGCGGTTTGAACCGGGCTAGATTTGATTATCAGCCTGCCCGTTGGGGCTGCTCGTTTCATTCACGTCTTCATCCTCCGGCCTCTTCGGAGGCTTACGTGCAATGAGGCTGTAGAACATCGGAATGAAGAACGTGGCGATGAACGTTGCTGCCAACATGCCGCCGATAACGCCCGTACCGATGGAGTGACGGCTTGCCGAACCGGCACCCGTGCTGATCGCGAGCGGCACCACGCCCAGGATGAAGGCCAGCGAGGTCATCACGATCGGACGGAAGCGCAGACGAGCCGCTGACGCTGCCGCCTCGATGGCGGATTTGCCGGTCTCTCGTTCAAGCACCGCGAACTCCACGATCAGAATCGCGTTCTTCGCCGCCAGACCTATGAGCGTCACCAGACCAATCTGGAAGTAGACGTCATTGGTCAGCCCGCGCAGATCGGTCGCCAGCAACGCACCGAAGATTGCGAAAGGCACGGCGGTGATGACGGCGAGCGGCAGGCTCCAGCGTTCATACTGCGCTGCAAGGATCAGGAACACCATGACAAGGCCGAAGATCATGGCCTGCGTGCCCGTGCCGCTGGTCGTCACTTCCTGATAGGCCGAGCCGGTCCATGCAATCTGATAGCCTTGCGGAAGAACTTCCGCTGCGACTTCCTGCATTGCCTTGATGGCATCACCGGAGGTGAAACCCGGCGCCGGATTACCGGTGATCTTGGCCGCGTTGAAGGCATTGAAGCGTTCGAGCTGATCAGGACCGACAATACGCTTGACGGTCACGAGAGCATCGAGCGGGATCATGCTGCCGGAATTGGCCCGTACGAAGACATGCTTGAGATCGCTTGGATCACGACGGAACTCAGCTTCCGACTGCAGGTTCACCTGATAGTTCCGGCCAAACAGCGTAAAGTCGTTGACGTAAAGGCTGCCGAACGTTGCCTGCATTGCAGTGAATACAGAATTGATCGGCACACCCATCGCCTTCGCCTTTTCGCGATCAAGCTGGATGTCATACTGCGGAACGTTCGGATCGAACGTCGTGCGCACGCCCTGCACCTCGGGCCGCTTGGCCGCTGCCTCGGTGATGAGCTTCGTCGCACGCGTCAGCGAATCCACACCGCCGCCCGTACGATCCTGAACATAGAGTTCAAAGCCGCCCGTCGTGCTAAGCCCCATGATCGGAGGCGGGTTGAACGCAAGAACAAGACCGTCCTTGATCCCCGCATTCATTCCCATGATGGCACCGGGAAGATTGCGCGCATCGGTTTCAGGCGTCGTGCGTTCCTTCCAGTCCTTGAGCATGATGAACATCGTGCCTGCACTGGTCTTCAGACCGCCCGACAGAAGGTCGAAACCGGATACCGCAAAGACGCTCTCCACGGCAGGGTTTTTCCGGATATTCGCACTCGCCTGATCCAGAACCGCCGTTGTACGCTCCAGAGAGGCGGCAGGAGGGAGAATCGCAACGCTGAACAGAAAGCCCTGATCCTCATCAGGCAGCAGCGATCCCGGCACTCTTTCGAAAAGATAGTAGGTAGCGCCAAGAAGGCCCGCAAAAATGACCAGGCCGATTGCAGCGCGCTTCAGGAAGAAGCGAACGCCGCGGGAATAGCCGTCCGTCACCCGCTCGAAGAAGCGGTTGAAGATGCGGAACGGCAGCATCGGCTCATGATGACCCGGCTTCAGGATAAGCGCGCAGAGCGCCGGCGTCAGTGTCAGAGCCACGAGGCCCGACAGCGTCACCGAAATCGCGATGGTCACGGCGAATTGCTTGTACATTTCGCCAACCAGACCGCCCATGAAGGCAACTGGAATGAACACCGCGCAGAGCACGAGAACGATCGCGATCACCGGCCCCGTCACTTCACCCATGGCCTTGATAGCGGCCTTGCGCGGCGACAGTTTTTCCGTCGTCATGATACGTTCGACGTTTTCCAGCACCACGATGGCGTCGTCGACCACGATACCGATTGCCAGCACCAGACCGAAGAGCGTCAGGAGGTTGATGGAGAAGCCGAGCACATACATGCCCGCGAAGGTACCGATAATCGAGATCGGCACCGCGATGATGGGGATAAGCGTCGCCCGCCAGTTCTGCAGGAAGATGAACACCACCAGCACGACGAGAATGATCGCCTCGATGAAGGTGTGAATCACTTCTTCGATGGAAACCTTGATGAACTTCGTCGTATCGAACGGGATCGAATAATCGATACCCGCCGGGAAGCTTGCCTTCAGCTCATTCATACGGTTCTGAATGAGTTCCATCGTGTTGAGCGCGTTGGCGCCCGGCTGCAGATAGATCGCAATCGGAACAGCCGACGTGCCGTTCAGATTACTGTCGACAAGATAGCTTTCCGTGCCGAGTTCGACACGTGCAACGTCCTTGAGACGGAGCGTTGCCGCATTGGAGCTCGAACGGAGGATAATGTTCTCGAATGCCGCGGCATCCGGCAAACGTCCCTGCGTGGTCGCCGTATAGGTGAACGGCCCGGCTTGCGGGTCCGGCTGGTCGCCGAAGCGGCCTGCGGCGAACTGCGCGTTCTGCTCCTGGATAGCCGTCGAGACGTCGCTCGGCGTCAGATTATACTGCGCCAGCTTGTCGGGGCGCAGCCAGATGCGCATCGAATAATCGATGTTACCGAGCAGTTGCACGTCGCCGACGCCCTGAAGACGTTTGAGATCGTCGACCACATTGAGGAGCGCATAGTTACCGACATAAGTGCGATCGTAGCGATCGCTGTCGGAGAACATGGCAACCATGCCCAGAATTGTGGTGGACCGCTTGTCCACCGTGACGCCAAGGCGCTGGACTTCCTGCGGAAGAGACGAAGTTGCACGCTGCACGCGGTTGTTGACGTTGATTGTGGCCTGATCCGGATCGGTGCCCAGAGCAAAGGTCACGGTCAACTGCATCGTGCCGCTGCCGAGGCTCGAGGACTGCATATAAAGCATGTTCTCGACGCCGTTGATCTGCTGTTCCAACGGCGCGGCAACGGTCTGCGCCACCGTTTCGGCACTTGCGCCGGGATAGGTTGCACTGACGACGACCTGCGGGGGCGTCAGCTCGGGATACTGGGCGATCGGCAGAATCCGAATACAGATCAGGCCGGCCAGTACGAGCACAATGGAGATGACCGCCGCGAAAACGGGGCGGTCGACGAAAAATCTGTTCATTGCTTGCCTGCCGCCTGTTCCTTGCCAGCTTCAGCGCCCGCCTTATCCGGCGCTGCCTGATTGCCTGCTTCAGTAGCTGCGTCGACCGGGTTGACGGGCTTGCCAGGGGCTGCCTTGATAAGCCCTTCGGTAATGACCCGGTCACCTGCATTGAGCCCCTCAGAAACGAGCCATGCGTCGCTCAGTTCGCGTGCAACGGTGATCGGCCGGACTTCGACAATATTGTCCTTGTTGACCACGTAAACGAACTGCGTTTGCGGACCCTGAAGCAATGCAGCCTTCGGTATCGTGATGGCATTCTTGACCTGAATGCCAAGAATGACAGCGCGGACAAACTGACCCGGAATCAGGCGGCGCTTGGGATTCTCAACAACTGCACGGGCGCCGAGCGTACCTGTTTCCGTATCGAGCGACGAAGAGGTGAAATCAATCGTTCCTTCGTGGTCATAAGCCTGCCCGTCGCCGAAAACAACCTTGATCTTGAGGCGGTCGGCATCTTCACCCGTCGCGCCGCGCTCAGCGCGCAAGCGGTCGATTTCAGCGGCTTCCGTGTCCGTGAAGGAGAAGTTCACATAGACCGGATCAAGCTGGGTAATCGAAGTCAGGAGACTGGAAGATGCATCCGTGCCGATAAGGCTGCCCTCATTGACCTGCTCAAGGCTGGTGATGCCGCTGATTGGTGCGGTCACCTTGGTATAGCTCAGATTGAGTTCGGCGGTGCGCAACTGCGCCTTGGCTGCCGCAACCGACGCCTTGTTCAAATCACGCGTCGCAAAAGCCGAATCACGAACGGCTGTGCTCTGCACCTTCTGCTGGACCAGCTGTTCTGCGCGCTCGGCATCTCGAATGGACTGCTGATACTGCGCTTCGGCCTGGGCCACCTGCGCCTGAGCTTTTTCAAGCTCCGCCTCATAAGGTGCCGGATCTATTTCGAACAATACGTCGCCGGCCTTGACTTCCGTGCCTTCCGTGAAATTGCGGTGCAGCAATATTCCGCCCACGCGCGCACGGACCTGGACGTCGCGATAGGCGCTGATGCGCGCCGCATATTCGTAAGTAACAGGTACATCGTGCGGCTCGACCACGGTAACAGATACCTGTGGCGGCGGCGGGGTCGCGCCGCCGGGCGCCTGTGCCAGAACGGGTTGCCCCGCAAAGACAAGAAAAGCGGCCCCTGCCGCAAAAAGCCGAATGGAACGGTTCAAAGTCATGGTGGGAGTGCCCTTGCTGTCGCGCGGTGCTGCCAATTTAACATACACGAGTGTTTGTAAATACGAACTACCGTGTTATAGTCAATCGCTCAATATTACAGATCACGAATGAGTTACTCATATTCAACGGCGAACCGAGCCGATAGCCTGCATTCACCCGAGAGAAGTCATGCGAAGAACGAAAGCCGAGGCAGCCGAAACCCGGGAAGCCATTCTGGTGGCTGCCGAGCAGGTTTTCCTCGAGCGCGGTGTCAACCAATCTACACTGATGGAAATCGCGTGTCATGCCGGAGTGACGCGAGGGGCGATTTATTTCCACTTCCGCGACAAGGTGGAGATACTTCGCACCATCATCGGCAGTGTCCGATTTCCGCAGGAAGAAATCATGCTGCAGGCAGCGGCCGTCAACCATCCCAATCCCATGCATGTACTGGAACAATCGATCATTCAGGCGCTGCAGCTTTTCTCCAACGACGAGCGGCAGCAAAATATTTTCATTATTATCAACCAACGATGCGAATTCGTCGGCGAAATGGCCCCGCTTGAAGATCGTCTCAGGGAAGCGCGCTCCAATGTCCTCTCCTTATTCGCAGGATTGCTCGACGTGGCTGCAAGACGAGGGGAACTTTCCGAGGAATGGACTGCAGACACAGCAGCACCGATCCTGCTTTCCATGCTGAGCGGCCTCCTCAACGAATGGTTGCGGGGCGACAGAAGTTATGATCTTGTCACTTACGGTGGCAGGGCGATCTCAATACTCGTTCAATCTCTTAGAAATCAGGCATTCGCGGTCCGTTAAACATTCCTGCCGGGCAAAATTTCAATATCCTGGGCATACCGGGACACGTGATTTTTCGATGGCGGGTTTCAATCGATCGTGATTGCCAGACTCCAAAATTGGGAGAGACGCTCGACTCTTTTATAATTTACGCTTACGTCAATGTAACTCTTGCGAAGAGAATAAAACTCGACCACATTTACGAACGAGGAAGCCTTCCGGGGGGCGGACGGCTTGGGAGACGGCGGGCGCACATGCGGCCCAATTTAGGACGGAGCGATCCGGGGAGAAGAAATGCCGAAAAAAACGACTGGGCACAGTGCATCCGCAGTTGAATCCACCGCCGCAGGATCGGCAGCCAACGGCGCGCCGATGCCGGAAAAGATCTGGTTAAAGTCGTATCCGGCTGGCGTTCCGCACGACATAGATCTGAGCCGGGCAACCTCCATTGGCGATATGATCCTGGCGTCTTGCCGACAATTCGCCTCCCGGCCTGCCTTCACCTCTATGGGCAAGGATCTGTCCTATAAGGAACTAGACGAGCATTCGCGCGCACTGGCTGCCTTTCTGCAGTCACGAGGCCTTGTAAAGGGCGACCGCGTTGCGGTGATGATGCCCAATATCCTGCATTATCCAATTGCCTTCACGGCAATTCTCCGCGCCGGTTTCGTTGTGGTGAACGTCAACCCGCTTTATACGCCGCGGGAACTGGAACATCAGCTGAACGATGCAGGCGCCAAAGCGTTGATCGTTCTGGAAAATTTTGCGGCAACGGTAGAGAAGACCCTCAACTCCATCAACGTTCCCAATATCATTGTCGCGTCGATGGGCGACATGCACGGTTTCAAGGGCAACATCATCAATTTCGTCGTCCGCCGTGTAAAGAAAATGGTGCCCGCGTGGAATATCCCGGGGCATATCCGTTTCAAGGATGCCTTGGGCCAAGGTCGCGCCCAATCGTTCGACCCCATTCCGGTACAGGGTTCCGACCTTGCTTTCCTGCAATATACAGGCGGCACGACGGGCATCTCGAAAGGCGCCATGCTGACCCACAACAATATTCTTGCCAATGTGGAACAGATGCATGTCTGGATGGAGGTGGCCTTCCGCAAAAAAGGCAAGCCCAAGGCGCTGAATTTTGTGTGCGCCCTGCCCCTCTATCACATTTTCGCGCTCACCGTGAATGCCATGATCGGTATCAAACTCGGTGGACGAAATATCCTCATCGCCAATCCGCGGGATATTCCCGGTTTCGTGAAAGAGTTGAAGAAGTACCCTTTCCATATTTTCCCGGGTCTCAACACGCTCTTCAATGGCCTTATGAACAATCCTGATTTCCAGACACTGGATTTCAAACCTCTCATCCTGACTCTCGGCGGCGGAATGGCTGTGCAGCGTCCTGTTGCCGAACGCTGGCAGAAAATGACCGATTGCCACATCACGGAAGGATACGGCCTTTCGGAGACCTCGCCCGTAGCCTGCGCCAACGCGCTCGATGCAACCGAGTTTTCCGGCACCATCGGCCTGCCGATGCCGTCGACCGATGTAGCGATCCGTGATGACGATGGAAATAACCTCGCGCTCGGGGAGGTCGGCGAAATCTGCGTGCGCGGACCGCAGGTGATGGCGGGCTATTGGAATCGCCCGGACGAAACCAGACGCGCGATCATGCCCGATGGCTTTTTCCGTACCGGCGACATGGGCTTCATGGACGAGCGCGGCTATACCAAAATCGTCGACCGCAAGAAGGACATGATCCTTGTTTCCGGCTTCAATGTTTATCCAAACGAAATCGAGGAAGTGGCAGCTGGCCATCCCGGCATCGTGGAATCGGCTGCTATCGGCATACCGAACGAGCATTCCGGCGAAGTCGTGAAGCTGTTCGTCGTGCGCAGCGATCTCAATCTCACCGCGGACGAAGTCAAAGCCTATTGCGCTGAACGTCTCACCAACTACAAGCGCCCCCGCGAAGTCGAGTTTCGCGAAAGCCTGCCGAAAAGCAATGTCGGCAAGATTTTGCGTCGCGAACTTCGCGATTGAAAACGTCGAAATGTAAAAGCAATTTCGGCCGGACATTGCATCCGGCCGAAACCGTTTCGGACTGGATCACGCGGAGGGCGGAGCCAAGGGCTGTACGATCTCCTGAAAAGGAGCCAGCGCTTCGCACCGAGCCGCCAGAGCGGCCAGTGTCGGATATTTGTCTTCATTAAAGAGATTGGGATGAGCCTCGCGTAGAAAGCGAAGTGCACAAGCCGCAGCGATATCGGCGTGTCCGATATTGTCACCAAACCAGTATGATGACTTCCGTTCCAAGAGGTCACTTTCCAGCACATCCAGCACCCGCGCGATCTGCGTCTCGCAGCGCTCGACCCAAACGCTCGATTTTTCGCTTCGCAACAGACCTTCATAGAGAAGGCTTACGGCCTTATCGGCAAGTCCGGTAGAAAGCGCGCATATCTTCAATGCCTGACGTCGCTCCGCCCCTTTTGGCGCGACCAATGAAGGTTCAGCGACAGCGATCTCATCGAGGTAATCAAGTATTGCCGCGCTTTCGATCACTACATCGCCATCGTCCAGCACAAGCGTCGGTACGCGGCTTAGTGGATTGAACTCTGCGATCCTGTCGCGATCGCCGAACGTCGACCATGGCTTGTGTTCAAATGGCAGGCCGTAAAGCCGCATGGCGATAGCGACACGCCGCACAAAGGGGGAATCATATTGGCCGATGAGGATCATGGATGTAGCTCGGGAACGTTAAATTTTCCGTCATGCTACTCCATGCCAATCATACCGCAAGAGCATCAAGGATGAATTGTCCTGACGCTTCCTTCAAATTGGCTGAAGGGAAGGCCGGCTTCATCGTTTCAGCAATTCAGGCAATCCAGCCACGCTGTCCAGCACCGCATCAGCATGCGGTTCCAGCGCTTCGCGCGGACTATTGCCCGATAAAACGCCGACTGCCAGTCCCGCCCCGGCTGCATGAGCTGTCTCCAGATCATGGAGATTGTCGCCGACCATGACGATCTCATGCGGAGCCAGTCCCAGCTTGTCCGCAAAATAAAGCAGTGGATCGGGATACGGCTTTGGGCGCGCTGCTGTATCGTAACCAATCACGACGTCGAAGAATTTATCGATTCCCAGCGCCTTTGCGGTGGCGTGCGCGCCAGCCTCGGAATCGTTGGTGGCAATGCCTAACCGGAAGCCCATGGCAGCTAGCGTTTCAAGCGTTTCGTGCAAAGCTTCTATTGCAACGGCCGAACGTGCGCCTTCGGCAACGCAGTAAGCGTCATATTCCTCGATAAGCTCGCGCAATTGCGCATTGGCGAGATCAGGATGCCAAAGCGACACAATATCTTCGACTGTACCGGCCGCGATAACGGAGTTAGCCCGGAAGCGCTCGGTAAGCCAGTCGTAACCGCCGGCATCGAGCAGGGCGCGCGCCCTTGTCTCGTCACCCTTTGCGGCACGCTGGGCAAGCTGCCACGAGATGGAAAACCAGGTGCGGTCGAAATCGATCAAGGTGCCGTCCTTGTCAAAAAGGACGGCACGAATTGACTTTAAACGCTCTGCGGAAAGCTTGTCGCTCATGCTTCCAGCGCACCGGCGCGCTTTTTGACGGCGGAAGGTTTTGCCCCAAGCAGCTTGAGGAGATCGTCGCCGCGCCGCACGTAACGCAGGGAACGGCGCGTCAGGATACGCCCGTCCTGCGGAGCAGTGAGTGTAATATCGCCTTCCGGCTCGCCCGGTCGCGTGACGACCGTCACAAGCGCCGAGCCCGCCTTGACCTCGTCGCCCGGTGCAACATGGAAAAATACCATGCCACCTTCCGGCGCACGGATCATCTCCACATGCGACAGCGGGGTTACCAAGCCCTTGTATTCGCTATCGAGCCTGACATGTTCATCCCGGATGACCCCGCGATGAACGAGAAACTTGTACAGTCCTTCCGCATCGCCCTTGCCCATATCCGCATAGACATCGCTCAGTCCACGGAACTCGACCGTTGTCACGGCGCGGCGTTTCATATTTCGCTTATCGGCAGGCAATTGCAGGACCGGATACGCACAGGCTTCCTCAAAAGCCGCATCCGCGGTCGTGTCCCATGCCAGAATCGCCGTTGATTTAAGCGCGATGGCCAGATCCTTCATGTCCTCGGCGAATTCCTCGGCGATATAGACGTAGTTCTCGCTCTCGTCGTCGCAATGCAGATCGAGCACGATATCGTGCGGCAGGGCCAATTTCAAAAGTGTCGCCTTGAGGCGCTGCGCCAGCGCAACCGGCGCGTCGGGCTCAGCAAGCCCGGACGTGTCGAAATCCGGCAGCAACGGAAAAGCGCGGTTGAAATTGGTCATGGAGAACGTATCGAAACGGCCAAGGTGCTGATAAGCCTGCCACTGGTTCGAGCCGATTGGGTTTGCCTGCGGAACGACCGTGATATTCCCGAGGACCCGTCCTTCTTCGGCCGCCTTCTTCAGCATGGGAATCAGGAAATGGAGAGCCGCCTGCCCCGGAAGCTCGCCCCCGTGAAGCGAGGACTGAAGATAGGCGCCGGGTGCATCCTTGTCCTTGCCGTCAAAGCGCAGCACGCGCAGCTCGATGGCATTGCCCGGAACATCGCCGGCGAATTTTATGATCTCGGTCTTCATTTCATGTCCCATTTTATTCCTCATGAAGAGAGCCGGGTTACAAACCCGGCTCTCTACCATTTCTAGCTTTGCAGATAATGCCGTCAAGCTTTCCTTCGCGCGTGCAGGTGCGCGACAAGCCCCTGCGTGGATGCGTCGCGACCGTCGCTTGTTTCCTTGCCCGAGACAACGGGCAAAAGTTCGGTTGCCAGTTCCTTGCCGAGCTCCACACCCCATTGATCGAAAGCGTTGATGCCGAAAATCTGCGCCTCGACGAAAACACGATGTTCGTAGAGCGCGACCAGACGCCCGAACGCGAACGGATCAAGCTTGTCGTGTATGAGGGTCAGCGACGGGCGATTACCGGAGAAGACCCGATGCGGCGCGATGCGTTCCACTTCGCTTTCGGGCAGTTTCTTGGCCCGCAGCTGTGCCCTCGCCTCATCCAGCGTACGGCCTTTCATCAGGGCCTCGGACTGTGCGAGACAGTTGGCAAGCAGCATTTCGTGCTGGTGATCCAGATGCTTTTCATGGCCCTTTGCCGCCACGATGAATTCCAGCGGGATCGTATCGGTGCCCTGATGCAGAAGCTGGAAGAAGGCGTGCTGGCCGTTGGTGCCTGGCTCGCCCCAGACAACCGGCCCTGTCGGACCGGAAACCGGCTTGCCATCGACCGTTACGCTCTTGCCATTCGATTCCATGTCGAGTTGTTGCAGATAGGCAGGAAGACGCGCCAGGCGCTGATCATAGGGAATGATCGCCCGGCTGCCATAGCCGCAGATCGCACGGTGCCAGTAACCGATGAGGCCGAGCCACATGGGGAGATTTCTTTCCAGCGGCGCATCCCGGAAGTGCACATCCATGGAATGCGCCCCTGCCAGGAACTTGCGGAAATTATCCGGTCCGACAGCGATCATCACCGGCAAACCGATGGCCGACCATACCGAATAACGCCCGCCAACCCAATCCCAGAAACCGAAGACACACTCTTCGCCGATGCCGAAAGCCGCGACCTTATCGAGCGCGGTCGAGACAGCAGCGAAATGCGCGCCCACCGCCGCTTCGCCCAGTGCATCGGCAACCCATTTGCGCGCCGTCTGCGCATTGGTCATGGTCTCGATGGTCGTAAAGGTCTTGGAGGCGATGATGACGAGCGTCGTCGCAGGGTCGAGAACGCCAAGCGTATCCGCGATATGCGCACCGTCGATGTTGGATACGAAATGCGCTTTCGGGCCGTCATGATAGGGGGAAAGCGCCAGCGTCGCCATGACAGGGCCAAGATCGGAACCACCAATGCCGATATTGACGATATCGGTGATTTTCTTGCCCGTTGCTCCCTTGATAGCACCGGACCGGATGCCATCCGAAAATGCCGCCATACGGTCCAGCACTTCCTTTACGTCCGGCAGCACATTATGCCCATCAACGAGCACTTCCTTCGAGGAGGTATCGCGCAGGGCGACGTGGAGAACGGCGCGGTCCTCCGTATTGTTGATGTGTTCACCAGCGAACATGGCAGCGCGGCGACCCTCCACGTCGGCAGCGCGCGCGAGCTCGCCCAGAAGCGCTATCGTCTCATCATTGACGCGGCATTTCGACCAGTCGAACAGGAGATCGTCCAAAGCGAGCGAATAACGTTCAAAGCGGCCGGGATCCGTTTCGAACGCCGCCCGCATATCGCGCGGGGCCGATTCCGCCCAATGCGTTTTCAGCTTTGCAACCGTCGCTTCAAGCTTCGTTGCGTCTCTTGCCATGATGCTACTCCCGAATCAAATCGATTTAATTGCGGACATTAAGCGCTTTAGAGAGAATTTGCGGCAAATAATTTACCGAACTTTCTTTTTGAACAGAGTGTCATATACACCTTATCGATCAATTTAGGGTGATCCACCTCGGAGTGAAGCATGGACCTGACCGGAGAAGAGCGGATTGCGGCCCCACGGCAAGCGGTATGGGATGCTTTGAATGACATTGAAACGCTGAAAACCTGCATCCCCGGTTGTGAAGATATCGAGCGAATTTCGGATACGGAAATACGTGCCGCGCTCAAGGTGAGTTTCGGAATCTTGAAAGTCCGCTTTCACGGCATTCTGGAATTGTCGAACATGGTTCCCCCGGTATCCTACACGATTTCCGGGCATGGCGAAGGCTCCATAGCCGGGTTTGCGCATGGGGCGACTGACGTGCGCCTTGATGAAGACGGCAACGAAACGATTTTATCCTACGCCATCCGTGGCGATGCGGGCGGCAAGGTGGCACAGATCGGCACGAAATTGCTTGGCTCAGTTGCGCGAAAGATCGCAGACCGTTTCTTCGCAAATATCGCAGAAGCGGCGTCGAACGCCGCTGCAAAAACGGCTTAATTCATTCCAATACTTGATGAAGCAATAACCACTACCAGGCGATCGGCATGAAACCCAGAGATATCGCGACCTATATTTTTCTTGCCGTAGCCTGGGGGCTTTCGTTCCTTGTGGTCCTGCGGGTAGTCGAAGCTTTCGGCTGGGCTGGCGCGGTGGCCTTCCGCTCCTTTATCGCTGCAGGCACCCTTTTCGCCATAGCGAAGCTCTCGCGACGAAAACTCGATTTTCATGCGGGCTGGAAGCCGTTTGCCATTGTCGGCGCAACCACCGTTGCAGGCCAACTCGTCGGCCTCTCCTATGGCACGCCGCTGATCGGCACGGCGATGGCTGCGATCTGCGTTGCATCCATTCCGCTTTTCTCAATGGTCATCAGTCAGCTCTGGGGGCTTGAACGCATCACTTCGCGCGGCCTCGTCGGGCTTCTGCTCGGTGTGACGGGTATCGTGTGCCTCGTCGGCTTCCCCGCGGTTGCGGTTACTCCCGCCTTCGTGATGGGCTGCATCGCCGTCCTGTTTTCCTGCTTTTCAGCAGCCTTCGGCAGCAATTATGCGAGCCGCAACCTTGCCGGAACCGGATCGTGGGAAACGACCATTGGCGCTTTCGTCTTCGGCGGCATCTTCACCTTGCCGCTGCTCCTTGCCGTTCCCGTTCCAACCATGCCCGAATTGGGCGATTTCGCCTATCTGCTTATCTCTGCCTGCGTGATGAGCGCCCTCACCTATGTGCTTTATTTCAGGCTGGTCGGAAATGTCGGACCGACCAAAGCCATCAGCGTTGAATTCGTCGTGACGGTGATCGCGGTTCTGGTTGGCGCCGTCTTCCTTAAAGAACAGCTTTCCCTGATCCAGTTTGTCGGTGCCGCCATCATTATAAGTGGTTGCGCTCTGGTGCTAAGCTCGCGCCCCGCACTTCCCCGGGAAACAGAAACCTTTCCTGATCCGGCAAGTACGGTGGCGACAAGCGACGGCCTCAAGTCCGACTCGTTCTGATTTCGCATTCAGCCAAATGTTAAAGGCTCGGCTTCCAAAGCCGGGCTTTCGCTATGAGCGAATTTCATTCCCATAAATTGACCAGATGATAAAAAATTTGACCTTCCGTAAAAATCTGTCATCCTGTCAGTAACGGGCATCATGCGGCAGCAAAGATCGCAGCCCGGTACATAGTGGCGGCGCGCAAAGGGAACCCGCGCCGAAACCAAGCAAAAATGGGAGATGCGGTCGATGAGATCTGCAGAGAATTCACCTATTGATGCAGTCGACAATCCGGGACACGTAAACGGGCCTGACATTCGCGGGGCACGGCTTGAGAAAGCCGACTATGCGCATGTTTTCGACGACCTGCATCCGCCGCTTACAAAGCATGAAGCTCTGGTCGAGTCCGATCGCTGCTATTTCTGCTATGACGCCCCGTGCATGAATGCATGCCCGACGGGCATCGATATTCCGATGTTCATTCGGCAGATCAATGCCGGCAACCCGGTCGGAGCTGCGAAGACGATCCTTTCGGAAAACATCCTCGGCGGCATGTGCGCTCGTGTTTGTCCCACCGAGACACTCTGTGAAGAAGTGTGCGTTCGTGAGGTTTCAGAAGGCAAACCGGTGAAGATCGGTGAATTGCAGCGCTATGCCACCGACGTATTGATGGAAACGGGCAATCATCCATTCAAACGCTCCCCTGAAACCGGCAAGCACATTGCCGTGGTTGGCGGAGGTCCGGCGGGTATCTCCGCTGCCCATCGTCTTGCGATGCACGGCCACCGCGTGACGATTTTTGAAGCCCGCGCCAAGGGTGGCGGCCTCAATGAATACGGGATTGCCGCCTATAAAACGGTCAACAATTTCGCGCAGCGTGAACTCGAATTCGTGCTCAAGATCGGCGCGATCCATATCGAGTACAATCAGACGCTTGGTCAGGACATCACCATTGAGGCGCTGAAAGCCGGCTATGATGCAGTCTTCCTCGGCATGGGTATGCCGGGTGTAAACGATCTGGGTCTTGCTGGCGAAGACGCGCCAAACGTTCTTGATGCGGTCGATTACATCGCCAATCTGCGGCAGGCCAAAGACCTTTCATCCTTGCCTGTTGGCCGCAACGTGGTGGTCATCGGCGGCGGGATGACAGCGGTGGACGTCGCCATCCAGACCAAGAAGCTCGGCGCTGAAAACGTCACCATAGTCTATCGCCGCGGGCAGGAAAATATGAATGCCAGCGCCTATGAGCAGGAACTGGCGCAGATTCATGGCGTGGTCATCCGCCACTGGCTGCAGCCGCACGCGCTTGAACGGAACGAAGACGGCACTGTCAACGCCGTGGTCTTTGAATATACCGCTATCGAAGACGGAAAGCTTTCCGGCACCGGGGAATATCTCACTCTTGAAGCCGATCAGGTCTTCAAGGCTATCGGCCAGAAGTTTGAACCGGAACCGCTGGCGGGTTCAGGCATCGGCCTGTCCAAAGGACGCATCAGCGTCGATGATGAACGCCGGACATCGGTGGAAGGCATATGGGCAGGCGGTGATTGCGTCGCAGGCGGCAAGGATCTGACCGTTGCATCGGTGGAAGATGGCAAGGTTGCCGCTGAATCGATCCATGCAACACTGATCAAACGTCCCCAGGCAATCGAAGGTTTTGCCGATGCAGTGCTTTCAGGGGGCGCGCTCCATGCCCCGGCATCGGCTTTGCGGGACCGCGGCGTTCATCTGGGCCAGGAACAGGGCTGAGGAGTTAGAAAATGGCTGATCTTTCAACGAATTTCCTCGGCATCAAGTCTCCCAATCCGTTCTGGCTGGCTTCGGCTCCGCCGACCGACAAGGCCTACAATGTCGAGCGTGCTTTCAAGGCTGGCTGGGGCGGCGTGGTCTGGAAGACGCTTGGCGCGGAAGGCCCGCCGGTCGTCAATGTCAACGGTCCGCGCTATGGCGCGATCCATGGTGCCGACCGCCGCCTGCTCGGTCTCAACAATATCGAGCTGATCACCGACCGCCCGCTCGAAGTGAACCTGCGTGAAATGAAAGAAGTGAAAATGCGCTGGCCTGACCGCGCATTGATCGCTTCCATCATGGTGCCATGCGAGGAAGAAGCATGGAAGGCCATACTGCCGCTGGTCGAAGAAACCGGCGCAGACGGCATCGAACTGAACTTCGGCTGCCCGCACGGCATGAGCGAACGCGGCATGGGCGCGGCTGTCGGTCAGGTGCCGGAATATGTCGCCATGGTCGTCAAGTGGTGCAAGCAATATAGCCGGATGCCGGTGATCACCAAGCTGACGCCGAACATCACCGATATCCGCAAGCCGGCTCGCGGCGCACATGCGGCGGGGACCGATGCCGTATCCCTGATCAACACGATCAATTCCATCGTGTCGGTCGACCTCGACAGCATGTCGCCGGTCCCGTCGATTGACGGTCGCGGCAGCCACGGCGGCTATTGCGGGCCTGCAGTCAAACCGATTGCGCTCAATATGGTGGCGGAAATTGCACGCGATCCTGAAACGCGCGGCCTGCCGATTTCAGGGATTGGCGGCATCACCACATGGCGCGACGCGGCAGAGTTTATCGCGCTTGGCTGCGGCACGGTGCAGGTCTGCACGGCGGCGATGACCTATGGCTTCAAGGTCGTTCAGGAAATGATCGACGGTCTTTCCGACTGGATGGACAGCAAGGGTTATCAGACGCTGGATGATTTCCGCGGCATGGCTGTGGGCCATGTCAGCGACTGGCAATATCTCAACCTCAATTACGTCACCAAGGCCCGCATCAATCAGGATCTCTGCATCAAATGTGGTCGTTGCCATATTGCCTGCGAAGACACCTCGCATCAGGCGATCACCAATCTGGTGAACGGCGCGCGCCACTTCGAGGTGATCGATGAGGAATGCGTGGGCTGCAATCTTTGCGTCAATGTCTGCCCGGTCGAGGACTGCATCACGATGGAGCAGATTGGCGGTTTCGATCCGCGCACCAAGGAACCGATTCCGGCGCATTATGCCAACTGGACGACCCATCCGAACAATCCGATGGCCGTCAAGGAAGCGGCGGAATAAAACAAAACGCCGGGCAATGCCCGGCGTTTTTTATGCGCTGATGCGTTTACCCTTTTCCGGCTCGAACACATGGCTTGTCGCCGGATCGACCGCAATCGACAGCACATCACCTGGACGCACGGTCAAACGCTCGCGGAAGAGGCAGGTGATCGGTTGATCGCCAAGTTTGCCCATGACCATGATTTCCGAACCGGTCGGCTCCACAATTTCAGCCGTGACCGGAATGCCGCCTTCGGCGATTTTCAGATGTTCCGGGCGTACGCCGTAAATGGCCCCACCGGATGCGCTGGAATAAGTGCCCTGCGGCAGCGGCAAGCGGAAACCGCCATCGGCCACGAAAGCGCCTTCCTCGACCTTGCCATTGATGAAATTCATCGAAGGCGAACCGATAAAGCCCGCGACGAACATATTGGCCGGGTGGTCATAGAGATCGAGCGGCGCGCCGATCTGCTCCACCAACCCATCGCGCATGACGACGATCTTGTCGGCCATGGTCATGGCTTCGATCTGGTCGTGGGTGACATAGATGGTGGTGGTTTTCAGACGCTGATGCAGCCCCTTGATCTCGCTGCGCATCTGCACGCGCAGCTTGGCGTCGAGATTGGACAAAGGCTCATCGAACAGGAAAACCTGCGGATCGCGCACGATGGCGCGACCCATGGCGACGCGCTGGCGCTGGCCGCCGGAAAGCTGGCGCGGATAGCGGTCGAGCAGCTTGTTCAGGCCGAGAATTTCGGCGGCACGCGCAACGCGGCTTTCGCGCTCCTGCTTCGGCGCATTCTTCAGCATCAGCGCGAAGCCCATATTGTCGGCCACCGTCATATGCGGATAGAGCGCATAGTTCTGGAATACCATGGCGATGTCGCGCTCCTTGGCGCGCAGGTCATTGACCACGCGCGGACCGATGGCGATTTCGCCGCCGCTGATGTCCTCAAGCCCGGCAATCATGCGCAGAAGCGTGGACTTGCCGCAGCCCGACGGGCCCACCAGCACGACGAATTCACCGTCTTCAATATCGACCGACACGCCGTGCAGAACGCCGACATTGCCATATTTCTTGACTGCATTGCGGATGGATACGGAAGCCATCTTAAACCTCGAACTCTAACATTAACCGCCCTTGACGGCGCCCGCGGTCAGACCGGCGACGATCTGGCGCTGTGCGAAGACGGTGAGAAGAAGAACCGGCAGCGTGACCACCAGAGCTGCGGCGGCAAGCGGCCCCCAGCTGACCTGCTCGAAGGACAGCATGTTGTAGACCGCGACCGGCAAGGTGCGTGTCTCGCGGCTTGCGAGCACGATGCCGAAGACGAAATTGTTCCAGGAGAAGATCACAGCCAGGATCAGCGAAACCACGATACCGGGCTTGGCGATGGGCAGCGCCACTTTCATGAACACCTGCCAGGACGACGCGCCATCGATCATCGCCGCCTCCTCCAGTTCCATCGGGGTCGTCTCGAAATAGCCGATCATGATCCAGATGACGATCGGCACGGTGACGACCAGATGGATGATGATCTGCGGCCACAGCGTGCCAAGCAGGCCGAGCGTCTGGAACAGCAAAAACAGCGGGATCAGATAGGACAGGCCCGGCGTCATGCGCGCAATCATGATGACAATGGCCGATTTATGCGCCTTGAGCCGCGCAATGCCATAGCCCGCAGGCACACCCACCAGAAGCGCCAGCAGCGTCGCCATGCCGGTGACCAGAATGCTGTTCCAGAAATAGAGCAGGAAATCGTTGGCCTCGAAAATCTGGCTGTAATTCGACCAGGCGAACCGTTCGGGGATCAGGATCGGCGGATAGGCGCCATTATCGATTTCATATTTCAGCGAAAGCGACAGCATCCACACGAAAAAGAGAATGGCGGGCGACACAATGACAAAGACGAGCAGCGCCGTGCCGAGCTTGGAAAGAATGGACTTGCGCACCATGGCGGTTCCTCAGGCGTTCCATGCCGTCCGCTGGCGCAGCGCCAGCAGGATCAGCGACATGGCGATGATGACAATGAAGAAGACCACGGCAATCGCCGAAGCATAGCCAATGTCATAATAGGAGAACGCCACATTATAGAGATAGATATTGATGGTTTCCGACGCCGTGCCCGGCCCGCCCTGCGTCATCGCATAGATGATGTCGAAGCTTTTCAGCGCATCGATGGAGCGGATAATCACGGCCAGCATGATGAAAGGCAGGATCATCGGCAGCGTGATATAGCGGAATTTCTGCCAGCCATTGGCGCCGTCGATTTCAGCGCTTTCAAACGGATCGCGCGGCATGGAGGCAAGACCGCCCAGCACGATCAGCATGACCAGCGGCGTCCACTGCCATGTCTCGACCGCGACCAGCGACGGAATGACGGTGTTCTGGTTGAATATCCATTCCTGCGGGCCAATGCCAATGAGCGACAGCAGATAGTTCAGAACACCCAGCTGCGGGTGAAACATCATCGTCCAGACCAGCGCAACCGCGACGGGCGTTGCCATCATCGGCATGACGAATATGCCGCGCAACAGCCCGCGCATTGGCAGTTTGCTGTCGAAGACCAGGGCCGCGAGCGTGCCCAAAACCATGGGCGCGACAACGGAGAGGACGGTATAGACAAGCGTATGCCCCATGGAATCCCAGAAGCGGGCATCGGTCGCCAGGCGCAGATAATTGTCGAAGCCGACAAAACTGATGCCTCCGCCAAGCTGCCACTGATTGGCGCTCATCCAGAGTGTGAACAGCCATGGGAAGACGATCACCGCCCCGACGGTGATCAAGGCGGGAAGCACAAAAGGCCAGTAGCTGGGCCGCAGGCGGCTTTTACCGGCGGCTTCCTTTGTGGTTGCTGTCGGGGCGGCAGATGTCATTTTCCTTCGCTCCGTGCAAGGACCGGACGGAATTCTTCCGTCGCGCGTTTCATTTCGGCTTCAGCTTCCGCACCGCTCAGAAGATTGGTGAGGCCAACGCCCATGATGTCGCGGAATTCCGTGACAGGCACGATGACCGGCAGGCAGAGCTGACTGATCGGCGCCGATTTCGACAGGGCTTCCACCCAGCCTTCCGGCATGGTGACGCCCTTGCGCACTTCCGCATCGTCAATGATCGACTTGCGGAACGGAACGCCGGAGCCGGTTTGCAGCAGGCGCGCGCCCATTTCCTTGGAAATGGCCCACTGGCAATAAAGGTATGCCGCCTCCTTTTTGGTGGAGGCTTCGGTCACGCCGATGCCGTCGCCGGTCGTGGGTGCCGCCTGCGCCTTCGGGCCAGCGGGCATGACGCCATAGCCGACCTTGCCGACCACGCGTGACTTGTTCGGGTCTTCCAGCGGCGGCGCGAAACCGATCCCGTCGAGCCACATGCCCACCTTGCCCTGAAGGAAGCTCGACTGGCATTCCGCCCAGTTGAAACCCGCAACGCCGGGAGGTGCCGCCTTGGTCATCAGGCGCTGGTAGAGCTTTGCCGCCTCGATGGCTTCCGCCGTGTCCGTTTTCAGATTGCCCGCCGCATCGACCGATTCCTGACCATAGCCAAGCATGAGGCTGGTCCAGACCGGAACATTGGCGTTCTTCATGCCGCGCGCCACGAAACCATAAGTGTTCGTGGACGGATCGGTCAGCGCTTCGGCGGCGGTGACCAGTTCCTCGAAGGTCTTGGGATATTCGATGCCCTTGGCGGCAAAGAGTTCCTTGTTCCAATAGATGATCCAGTAGTCGACCGAGAAGGGCAGTGCGCCAAAGCGGCCATTGGCGTCCTTGGCGAAGGCAAGACCGGCGCTTGCGAAATCGCTTTCGGTGAGGCTTGCATCAGTCAGCGTCGGGTCTTTCAGGAACGGGTTAAGATCGGCAAGCCAGCCGCCCTTTTCAAACTGCCGCTTCTGCACGTGATAGCTGATATGGATGACGTCGAAGCTCGGACGGCCCGATGTCAGCTCAATCACGGCCTTTTGGCGCTGCTGCTGTTCCGGTGTCTGTTCGGAACGCACCTTGATGCCGGTCAGCTCTTCGAATTCCTTCTGGTATTTCTGAAGGATTTCCCCGCGCGGGCTCTTGATGAGATTCACTTCCAGCGTGGTGCCCGCATATTTCTTCCAGTCCACGGACGACTGGGCGAAAGACGGGCTGATGCCCGTCATGCCCGAAGCGGCGACCGCCGCCGAGCCCGCCAGAAACTGGCGTCGTGTTGGACGTAATAGGTTCATTGCATGCTCCTCCCCTAGGTCTCTTGGCCCAATAATTCCATAGCCCCGGCAACTCCTCTTGCCCGGCTCTGGTTGTTAAATCTGCAAAGCCAGCTTCCGCGCATTGTTGATATGAACGGCGATGGCATCCATGGCGATTTGCGGGTCGCGGGTTTCAATCGCCGAAAGCACCGCCAGATGTTCCTGCATGACCGGGATAACGCGGCCGGTAATGCGGAAACGTTCCTGGTTGATCAGGCGCATCTTGATGGTGTTGGTCTGATAGGCGCGCCAGATGATTTCATTGTCGAGCGAACTGACAATCGTATCGTGCAGACTCCAATCGATGCTCTGCGCCCGTTGCTCAAGTTCCGGGGTTTCGCCCTCCGCCTTTGCGCGCTCAAGAGTTTCCTCATGTTCCGCACGCAATGACCGCAGCAGTTCGTCCGAAGCAGTCTGGCAGAAAATCGCAACCGACTCTTTTTCGATAAAGAGGCGGAACTGAAATGCTTCGCGGATCAGATTGAGATCGATATGGGCGATCTGAAGCCCGCGCTGCGGCACGGTCTTTATGAGACCTTCCGCTTCAAGGCGTGGAATCAGTTCGCGGATCGCGCCTAGCGGCAAGCCCGTCATGGTCACAAGCTGGCGCTGCGAAACGAACTGGCCCGGATGAAAGTCACGCGCCAGCAAATGCTGGGTGAAGCTCTGATAAGCCTTATCCCGCAGTTTTACCGGTTCGTTGTGATCTTCTGCCAAGGCCGTTCCCCTCTACCCTCCAAGGCTTATGCCGCCTTCAAGCCGCTTTTGCCATATGCAAACGGTCGAATACACCGCCAATTGCATCGAAATCCGCGTCATTGAGTGAAATCAGTGGGGCGCGCACGCGACGCCATTCCTTGTCACCGGTATGACGCGCGACCATGGCCTTAACCGCAGGCGTTACCGGATAATTCAGCAACTGCTGTACGGCAGCCACCAGTTCGGCATCGTCCTGCCCATGGTTGATCATGCGCAAAAGGCGGTCCGGGAACAGATTGGCCATCCCGGAAATCGCGCCCTGCCCGCCAAGGCGAACGCCCGCTGCCAGATCGCGCTCGTCGCCAATCAGGATCGCAATGTCCTTGTGCGCAGCAAGCAGCTTTTCAGTATAGGCCCAGTTCCCGGACGAATCCTTCACGCCCATGATGATGCCACCAAAGGCCGCACGCAGACGGCTGACGAGATCGACTGAAAGCTCCACGGCTGTCACCGACGGAATATTGTAGAGAATGATGCTGCGAGCATCTTCACCCAATCCCTTGAAGACAGCCGAGAACCAGTTGAACAGGCCTTCATCGGAGAGGTTCTTGAAATAGGAAGGCGGCGCCAAAAGAATGGCCTTGCAGCCGCGCCGCAACGCATCGCCTGCCTGAAGAACCGCATCGGCAACCGAATTTTCCATCACGCCCACAACGATGCTGGACGCCGGAAAGCCACCCGCAACAAATGCATCGAGGAGTGCCGCACGTTCAGCATCGGCAATCGACGAACCTTCGCCGGTCGTGCCAAACAAGGTTACGCTGGAGCAGCCATTATCGAGCCGCGCACGCGCGTGGCTGAGCGCTCGGCTGACGTCGATTTTACCGTCTGCGTCGAATGGCGTCGTGAGCGCTGCAGAGAGCCCGAAACGCTCCTGCCCGGAATGATTGTGTGCCAAAACTGGCTCCTCCCAAGTTTGAATCTTAAGTTTGCACATACTAACATGTTAGTAAAGAGTCAATTGGAGTTCAGTGTGTATTCGCATGGCTTCGGAAGAATGCGGGACAGGTAAAGACACCTGAAACCTGTGCCAGTTCAGAGCGCTGGTATCTCCTCCCTCATCGTCGTGGAAAGCTGTTGAAAACAGCTGCTAAGGATGAGGGAGGAAGATGTGCGAAACCCGACTTATCAGGCTGGAACAACACCGGTTTCGATGAAAGAAAGAACTTCGGCGTGGCTTGGTGAACCGGCCCGCCCGCCGAAGCGCGCGCATTTGATGGCAGCGGCGGCATTGGCAAAGCGAATGATATCAATCATAGGCCTGCCTTCCACGAGGCCATGCGCGAAAGCACCATGGAAGACATCGCCCGCAGCCAGCGTATCCACTGCATCGACCGTGAAAGCGGGTATGTGAGAAACCGATTTGCCAGCGCCTTCAGCCCAGTAGCAGCCCTCCGCGCCACCGGTAACGGCGGTGAAGACATTATAACGCTTGCTGAGAACCCGGACGCATTCACTCAAATCCGTCGTGCCCGCGACGCTGATGGCGGCCGGTTCCGACGCAACGATATGGGTCGCAAGCGGCAGCAACGTTTCGAGCAATTCGACAGGCGCGGTATCGGCATCCAGTATGGCAGGAATCCCCGCCTCGCGTGCAGCGCGCAGCGCGGTTTCGGCAGCCCATGGCCAGCGCACGTCGGTCATGACAGCCGCATAGGTTCCTGCCGCGATCGGAGGCACCGAAACAGACGGGCTCGCCAGTGCCCGGTCATAAAACGGCACGATGATGCGTTCGCCATTCGCATCAACGAGGATCGAAGAGAACGCCGTGCGAGAGTCCTCCAGCCGTCGAATATAGGTACAATCAATGCCTTCGGCTTGAAGCTCCGCTATGGCGCGATCCCCAACCGGGTCAATCCCAGCAGAAGCCCAGAGCGCCACATCACCGCCAAGCCGGGCAATCGCCGCGGCTGCACTTGAAGCCATGCCAGCTGCGATCTCGACAGCTTCGCGCGGCAGATATTTGCCTGCCGCATCAGGAAGCGCATCGAGGCGCAATATGGTGTCCATGGTCAGGGCACCTACGCAAAGAATTTTGGACGTCATGATTACGAAATAAGGCCTTCGGAACGCAAAGTCTGCCAGAACTCATCGGGGATCGTCTGCTCGAACCAGACGACATTCTGCCTGATCTGTTCCGGCGAGCGAACGCCGATCAAAATGGAGCTGACGGCCTCATGCCTCATCGGGAACTGCATGGCGGCAGCAGCGAGCGGCACACGATACTCATCGCAAATATCATGCAGGCGATTGGTGCGTGCAATGATTTCAGCAGGCGCGTCGGCGTAATCGAATTTCAGTTCGCCGCCGCGCGGTGCAGCCAGAATCCCGGAATTGAACACCCCGGCAATCACCAGCGCCATGCCGCGCTTTTGCGCCAACGGCAGGAATTCCTTTTCGGAAACCTGGTCAAGCAGCGAATAACGACCGGCGAGAAGTGAGCAGTCGAGATCAGCTTCTTCAAGCGCATCGCGAATGATCTCCCATTCGTTCACGCCGAGACCGAACCCCTTGATATTGCCTGCGTCGCGCAACTCGGTCAGCGCGCGGAAACCGCCGCCCTTGGTAAGAGCGTTCCAGTGGAGTTCTTGCCGGTCGCCATGGGTTACGCGGCCAATATCGTGGACATAAAGCAGGTCGATTTCAGGAAAGCCGAGACGCTGCTGGCTGTCGTCGAAGCTCCGCATGATGCCGTCATAGCTGTAATCGAATACCTCACGAAAATTGAGACCATTGTGCCAACCGGAATCGAACGGATTTTTCGGCAGCGGGGGCGGCAATGTACGGCCAGCGCGCTCGTTGGCCATCAGGCGTCCGACCTTCGTTGAAACAACCGCACGCTCGCTCTTTTCACGCAGCATATCGCCGAGAAGGTGTTCGCTGCGGCCATAGCCATACATCGGCGCACTGTCGTAATAACGGATACCGCTATTCCAGCCAGCTTCCAGCAAGGCATCCGCGTCAGCGCGGGAAACAGGCGCGTAAAGCCCGCCCATAGGCGCGGTTCCCAGACCAAGCGCGGTTACGGTCAAGCCGGTACGGCCAAGCGTCCGCTTGTCGGATGCCTTCAAATGCATGGGGTATCTCCTCAACAACGGCGATTGATGCGTCGCACTCCTCTTCAGCACATCTTGTTCAAAAAGCGCTTTTGCACTTTCTGGGACGCACTGCCTCTTCCGCCGATTGATAGGAGCAAGTTTGTCCAAGCGCAATCGGAAAAGCTTGCGCATGCGAACAGTCTATTCACTTGCAAATAGACCGTTCTTGACAGCGGTGAATTCCTGTCGATATTACTATGATGTCAGACCAATTTTAAAACCAACAAGGGAACGTGGTCTGGCCGGATTGCGCAAATTGGAGCGATCTGAAAGGAGGCAGAATGAAAGATCGCAGGCTGCTGCAGATCGCGCCGCTACCGCCGATGGATCGCGCCCGGCAGGTAACCGATGCGCTCGCCAATTACATCGCGACCGCACATCTTCAGGCCGGAGACCGCCTTCCCGCGGAACGTGAACTGATGGCCGCGCTCGCTGTTGGCCGCTCTACAATTCGTGAGGCGATCCGGCACTTTCAGGCCCTGGGGGTGATCGAAGCCCGCAAGGGCAGCGGCACCTATCTGCTCAAGCCCATTTCAGCCGCAACCATCCATATGCCGCTTTCATTCGATCCGGCGCAATTGCGCGATGCGTTGCTGCAATCGCTTGAAGTGCGCCGTGGCATCGAGGCGGAAGCCAGCATGGTTGCCGCCCGCAAACGCACGGCTGAAGACCTTGTCATCATCGAGCGCAATCTCAACGAAATGGAACGCGTTCACATCGCGGAAGGCACGTCCGGCCCGGAAGATCTGGCGTTCCACCTTGCTATCTACGACGCGACCCACAACCCGCTTTTCAGACAATTGCTCGAACAGATGCGCGAAGCCTTTTTGCGTTTCTGGGATCATCCGTTCGAGCGGGTCGACTTCGCGCGGCGGACCTTTCCGTTCCACCGCACGCTCTTTAACGCCATCGTGGCTCAGGACCCTGAAGCCGCGCGGCAGGAAACACTCAAAATCCTCGATATTGTCGAGGAAGACATCAAGGAAATGTCCAAATGACTGACGGGATGGACCCGCTGGATTTCGCAGCGCTTACAGTCGCCCATGATGAAGGCAATGCTTTCGACGCCGTGGTTCCGCCCATCGTGCAGACTTCGCTTTTCACCTTCCCAAGCTACGACGACATGGTCGCCTCCTACCGGGGCGAAAAGGTACGGCCCATCTACACGCGTGGCCTCAACCCGACCGTGCGCGCCTTCGAAGAAATGCTGGCGAAACTTGAAGGCGGCGAAGATGCGCTCGGCTTTGCCAGCGGCATGGCTGCGATCTCGTCAAGCGTACTGGCCTTCGTCAAGCCGGGCGATCGCATTGTCGCCGTGCGCCATGTCTATCCCGATGCGTTCCGCCTGTTCGGCACTATCCTGAAGCGCATGCAGGTACAGGTCGATTATGTCGATGGCCGCGACGAGGAGGCGGTTGCAAAGGCCCTGCCCGGCGCGAAACTTTTCTACATGGAAAGCCCGACAAGCTGGGTCATGGAAGCCCATGATGTCGGGGCCTTAGCAACGATTGCAAGGCAGCATGGTGTGTTGAGCATCATCGACAACAGCTGGGCCAGCCCGATCTTCCAGCGTCCGCTGTCGTTGGGCGTCGATCTCGTCGTGCATTCGGCATCGAAATATCTCAGCGGTCATAGCGATGTCGTGGCTGGTGTCGTCACCGGCTCGAAAGAGCTGATCAATGCGATCCGCGCGGAAACCTATCCATATCTGGGCGGCAAGCTTTCACCGTTTGATGCGTGGCTTCTGGTGCGGGGCATGCGCACCTTGCCAACGCGCATGAAGGCGCATGAGGCATCGGCGCTGGAAATTGCAAAGCGGCTTCAGGCGCTGGATGTGGTTGAAACCGTCTGCCACCCGGCACTCGCCAATCGCCTGCCGGCGGGCCTCCACGGCACTTCCGGCCTGTTCTCGGTCATCTTCTGCGAAGGCGTGAACATCCGCGAATTCTGCAATCATCTCAATCTGTTCAAGCTTGGCGTGAGCTGGGGTGGACATGAAAGCCTGATCGTGCCGGGTGAAGTCGTGCTGCAGCAGAAGGCGCAGCCAAATTCGGCGCATACGTTCGGCATCGATCCGCGCTCCGTGCGCTTGCATGTCGGACTGGAAGGAACGGAAGCGCTGTGGCGGGATATTGAAGGAGCGCTCGCAGCATCGGCCGTGTGAATAAAATAGTGAGGAGCAATAAGGGGAACTGCAATGAAAAAACTAATAGCAGCCGCATTCGCAACCATGCTCATGAGCGGTACGGCGCTTGCCGATACCACCTTGAAACTTGTTGAAGTCATCACCAGCCCGGAGCGCACCAAGACGCTTCAGTCCATCGTTGCCAAGTTTGAGGCAGCCAATCCGGGCACCAAGGTCGAAATCATTTCGCTGCCATGGGGCGAATCCTTCCAGAAGTTCGCCACCATGGTTTCGGCGGGCGAAATCCCCGACGTCATGGAAATGCCGGACACGTGGGTTTCGCTCTATGGCAACAACGGCATGCTGGAGAACCTTGAGCCTTATCTCGCAAAATGGGAAACCACTTCCGACCTGACAGAGCGCGCGCTTGAGCTTGGCCGCAGCGTCAACAACACGGCCTATACGCTGCCTTACGGCTTCTATCTGAACGCCATGTTTTACAACAAGAAGCTGCTGAGCGAGGCTGGCGTTTCCGAACCGCCGAAAACGCTCGATGAATTCGTCGAAGCCTCCAAGAAGATTGCCGCTCTGCCGGGCAAATCCGGCTATTGCCTGCGCGGCGGTCCCGGCGGCCTCAATAGCTGGGTGATCTTCGCAGCCTCCATGGCGGGCGACAATAAGTTCTTCAACGAAGACGGCACCTCGACCATGAACAGCGAAGGCTGGAAAAAGGGCATCAACTGGGTGGTCGATCTCTACAAGAACGGCCTTGCACCGAAGGACAGCGTCAATTGGGGCTTCAACGAAACCGTAGCCGGTTTCTACAGCGGCACCTGCGCCTTCCTCAATCAGGATCCCGACGCCCTGATTGCCATTGCCGAACGCATGAAGCCTGAAGATTTCGGCGTTACCATCATGCCAAAGGGTCCGGATGGCAAGACCTTCCCGACCATCGGCTTTGCCGGCTGGTCGATGATGAGCGCGAGCAAGAACAAGGATCTTTCCTGGAAACTGATCTCGATGCTCGAAGGCCCGGAAGGCAACATCGAATGGAACAAGCGTACCGGCGCATTGCCGGTTCTCAAATCCGCCCAGAACGATCCGTTCTATAACGGCGAGCAGTTCAAGGGCTGGTTCGATGAACTGGCTGACAAGAACGTCGTTCCAACCGTCATGCCGACCTATCTGGAAGAATTTGCCTTCTTCAAGGATTCGCTCGTCATCAAGACCTCGCAGGAAGCGCTTCTCGGCGACATTACGCCGGACCAGCTGGCCGACCAGTGGGCAGAATATCTGACCAAGGCACAGCAGAAGCACCTCGCAAAGCAATAGCACCGTGAACGGCTTGCAGGCGTGGAACTGTCACGCCTGCAAGCGAGTGATGCAGCCCCGCGAAGGGAAAGATGATGAACGACACCGCTTCCATAAAGGCCTCGGTGCGCAACGAAGTGCCGGGCGAAAAGCAGGACCGCCGCAGCTTCCTGCAGCGGCTTGCGCACGCTTCCGAACCTTATCTCTACAGTGCGCCTGCGCTCATCCTCATCGGCGCCATCATGCTTGTTCCGCTGATCCTCGGCGTCTCCTATGCCTTTCGCGACATTCAGTTGCTGAACCCCTTTTCGGGCGGCTATGTGGGGCTCGATCATTTCCGCGAACTTGCGACCGATCAGGCTTTCTATCGTTCCTTGAAGAACACGCTCTGGTGGACCGGCTGCTCCGTGCTGCTGCAATTCGTGTTCGGACTCATTCTGGCCCTGCTGCTCGACAAGCCATTTGCCGGTCGCGGCTTGGCACAGGCGCTGATCTTCCTGCCATGGGCCGTGCCGACATTTCTCACCGGCCTTAACTGGGCCTGGCTGTTCAATCCGGTTATCGGGCCGCTGCCGCACTGGCTGCATGCAATCGGCATCCTGAGCGCGCCAAACAACATCCTGTCCGATCCCAATCTGGCCATGTGGGGCATCATCACCGCAGGTGTGTGGTGGGGCATACCGTTCTTCGCCATCACCATGCTGGCCGCCTTGCAGGCCATCCCGCGCGATCTTTATGAAGCAGCAGCGATCGATGGCGCAGGACCGGTGCAGCGCTTTCTTTCGATCACGCTTCCTTACCTTGCGCCGACCATGGCCATCACCATTTTGCTGCGCACCGTCTGGATTGCCAACAGTGCCGACCTGATTGTCGTGATGACCGGCGGCGGCCCCGCCGACCGGACGCAGATCGTAGCAAGCTATATCTTCACGCAGGCCTTCAAGCGGCTCGATTTCGGTTACGCCTCTGCCATTGCGATGGTCCTGCTTGTCCTGCTGATGGTCTATTCGATGCTCATCGTGCTGTTGCGCCAGACGCTTCTGAACAAGGATTGAGGCCATGGCCAACCGTAAAATCTACCTTGCTGGCGCGCATCGCATTGCCATTCTCCTGTTCGTCCTGTTTGCACTGTTTCCGATCTTCTGGCTGGTGAAGGTTTCCGTCACGCCCAATGATCTGCTTTACAGCGAGGGCGTGCGGCTCTGGCCATCGCGCATGACGTTCGATCATTTCAGCCATGTGTTGAATAACAGCTCGTTTCCGCTGTTCTTCCGCAACAGCCTGATCGTGTCGGGATCAACAGCCATCATCGTCACGCTGCTGGCATCGCTCTCCGGCTATGCGCTGTCACGGTTCAACTTCCGCGCCAAATACTGGATCGTGGCGCTGATGCTGCTGACGCAGATGTTTCCGCTCGTGATGCTGATTGCGCCGATCTACAAGATCATGGCGCCGCTCGGTCTGACCAACAGCCTGCTTGGCCTCGTCATCGTCTATTCCGCCTTCAATGTGCCTTTTGCCACCTTCCTGATGCAGTCGTTCTTCGACGGCATTCCGAAGGATCTCGAAGAAGCCGCCAAGATCGACGGGGCAACGCAATTCATGGCATTCCGCCAGATCATCCTGCCGCTGACGCTCCCCGGCATTGCAGCAACGCTCGGCTTCGTCTTCACCGCAGCATGGAGCGAGCTTCTGTTCGCGCTGATGCTGATTTCCGGCAATGATTCAGCCACGTTCCCGGTCGGGCTTTTGAGTTTCGTCTCAAAGTTCTCGGTCGATTTCGGACAGATGATGGCGGCGGGCGTGCTCGCGCTGATCCCGGCCTGCCTCTTCTTCTTCCTCATTCAACGATACCTCGTGCAGGGCCTCACGGCTGGCGCGGTCAAAGGCTGAAAGGATTTTTCCCTATGGCTTCCATCGATATTCAGTCGGTCCGCAAGAGCTATGGCGAACATGCTGTTCTGCATGGTGTCGATCTTGAGATCAAAGATGGCGAATTCATCGTGCTGGTCGGCCCGTCCGGCTGCGGAAAATCCACTTTGCTGCGCATGATTGCAGGCCTTGAAGACATCACGTCCGGGCAAGTGCAGATCAGCGGCAAGCGCGTCAATGAACTGGCACCCAAGGACCGCGACATTGCGATGGTGTTCCAGTCCTATGCGCTCTATCCGCATATGAGCGTTGCCGACAATATGAGCTACAGCATGCGGCTGCGCAAAACGCCGAAAGAGAAAATCGCGAGCGCCATCCAATCGACCGCCGCCAAACTCGGCCTTGAGCCTTTGCTGGAACGTCGCCCGAAAGCGCTTTCCGGCGGCCAGCGTCAGCGCGTTGCCATGGGCCGCGCCATTGTGCGCCAGCCCAAGGCTTTCCTTTTCGACGAGCCGCTCTCCAACCTCGACGCCCGCCTGCGCGAGCAGATGCGCGCTGAAATCAAGAAGCTGCACGGCGAGCTGAAAGCCACGTCGATCTATGTCACCCACGACCAGATCGAAGCCATGACGCTTGCCGACCGTATCGTCGCCATGCATGGCGGAGTGGTGCAGCAGGTCGGCTCTCCGTTGGAGCTCTACGACCGTCCGGCCAATCTCTTCGTGGCTGGCTTCATCGGTTCACCTGCCATGAACTTTCTGGATGTGACCTATCTCGAACAGGATGGCGGTCCGCGTCTGAAACTCAAGGACGGCACGCTCATCGCCTTGCCGCAGCCCTTGAACCTCAAGAATGGCGCCAAAGCGACGCTCGGCATTCGTCCCGAACATGTCCATATCGAGAAATCCGCGGGCTTATCGGCCGATGTCGATCTGGTGGAGCCGACCGGCTTCGGCATTATCCTGCATCTCAGCCTGCATGGATTGCCGTTCAAGATTTTCACGCTGGATCGCGATGCGCTTCACACGCAAGGCTCAATTCAGGTGAGTTTCCCCGCACAGCACCTCCACCTTTTTGATGGCGAAGGAAACCGGGTGGAGCCGCGAGCAGTTCAGTAATCCGAGGCAAAACGCGCTTGAATGCTCTGTGAAAGCAAAGCGACCGGGCGCTTCGTATCACCCGGCGGGTTCCATAGAAGCTCCTCGATTTCGCTGGAGGCGACAGGAACCTGACCGTCTTTCAAAGTGAGGTGAAACAGTTCCGCCTCAACCGTTGCATCGGCTTCATTGGCGGCAGGTGCTGCCATTTTTGCAGCATAGCGCAACTGGCTCTCATCAATGAGAATGCCAAGCTCTTCCTCGATCTCGCGAATGAGGGCTACTTCAGGCTGCTCGCCGGCATCGATCTTGCCGCCGGGCTGGAAGAAAATCTCGCTGCCGCGCTTGCGCACGAGAAGGAAACGGCCCGCTTCGTCGCGGACAATGGCTGCTGAAATTCGAATCGTCTTCATGAGGGCGGACTTTCATCTCGCGGGCGAATGCCGTCAAGAATGATTGCACTCACCGCTTTGGCCGTTTCGTCATAAAATCCGGCTTCTTCCGAACGGCGACCGAGAACGGCTGCGACCTGCACGGAAAAATCCGAATAATGCTGCGTTACCGCCCATATGGTGAAAATCAGATGGTACGGGTCGACCGGCGCCAGGCGCTTTTCCGCAATCCATCGGTGAATGACCGCGGCCTTTTCATCGACCAATTGCTTGAGGTGCCCTTTCAGAAAATTGGAAATCGCCGGGGCGCCATGCAATATCTCATTGGCAAAAAGGCGCGAAGCCTCCGGTTTCTTCGCCGACATTTCCAGTTTCACGGCAATGTAGCGGCGTAACTCCTCAAGTGGGTCGCCATCCGGATCGATGTGCTCGAAAGGTTCGAGCCAGGTAGCGAGCGTGTCTTCCAGCACGGTCACGTAAATGTTCTGCTTGCGCGGGAAATAATAAAGCAGGTTCGGCTTCGACATGCCCGCCTTCGCGGCGATCTGATCGACCGTCGAGCCTCTAAAGCCGTATGCGGAAAATACCTCCAGCGCGGCATCCAGAATGAGCCGCCGGTTGATGCCCTGAATCCGCGTCCCGCCCTCCGATCTGTCGGTCGGCATCTGCTCGTTTTCGAGAGGCTCGGCCCGGGAGTCTGATGGGACTGTGGTCATTTGACACCTTTCGGCAGTGTAGAATTCTCCAAAAGCGCTTGACCATATTCAAACGCTCTTCTAGCCTGCAATTTGACCAACTAGTCAAGTTTTTGTCCGCAAGGCAAGAATATTGTGGCCAGAGAGCCAGGTCACGGGAACATATATTGGCGGGTGAATATGGGCCAGAAATATAATGGCCCGGATTTGAACGCCCATACAGAATGCGGAGGCAGAGCGCATGGTGCTCACCAGCAATCTTAGAGTCAACGGCGATCGCCTTTGGGACAGCCTGATGGACATGGCCCGGATCGGTCCCGGTTTGCGCGGCGGCAACAACCGCCAGACGTTGACCGACGAGGACGGCGAAGGCCGCAAGCTGTTTCAGAGCTGGTGCGAAAAGGCTGGGCTGTCCATGGGCGTGGACACCATGGGCAATATGTTCTTCACCCGTCCAGGCGAGGATGCCGACGCTGACCCGGTCTATATGGGTAGCCATCTGGACACGCAGCCGACCGGCGGCAAGTTTGACGGTGTGCTTGGCGTACTCGGCGGGCTCGAAGTCATGCGCACGCTCAACGACATGAACATCAAAACCAAGCGCCCCATCGTCGTGGTGAACTGGACCAATGAAGAAGGGACGCGCTTTGCGCCCGCCATGCTCTCATCCGGCGTTTTTGCCGGCGTGCACGAGCAGGACTGGGCCTATCAGCGCACTGACGCCAAAGGCAAGAAGTTTGGCGATGAGCTGGAGCGCATCGGCTGGAAAGGCGATGAGCCGGTCGGCAAACGCAAAATCCATGCGATGTTCGAGCTTCACATCGAGCAGGGTCCCATCCTTGAAGCTGAACATAAAGATATCGGTGTCGTCACCCACGGCCAGGGACTGTGGTGGCTGCAAGTGACCCTGACCGGCAAGGAAGCGCATACCGGTTCCACGCCGATGAAGATGCGCAAGAATGCAAGCCTCGGCCTTGGCCGCATGCTGCAGCTCGTCAACGAGATCGCCATGACGCACCAGCCGGACGCAGTGGGTGGCGTCGGCCATATCGACGTGTCCCCCAATTCGCGCAATGTGCTCCCCGGCCAGATCGTTTTCACCGTCGATTTCCGCTCGCCCAATCAGGCTGTGCTGGACGACATGAAGTCGCGTTTTGAAAAGGAAGCGCCGAAGATCGCCGAGGAACTGGGCATCGGCATAGAGATCGAGGTGGCCGGCCATTTCGATCCCGTGACATTCGACAATGGCTGCGTGGAGGCTATCCGCAATGCGGCGGAACGGCTTGGCTACAGCCACCGCAATATCGTTTCCGGCGCGGGTCATGATGCGTGCTGGGTCAATCGCGTCGCGCCGACCGCCATGGTCATGTGCCCTTGCGTGGATGGCCTCAGCCACAATGAAGACGAGGATATTTCCAAGGAATGGGCGTCGGCGGGAACCGACGTGCTTCTGCATGCAGTATTGGAGACCGCTGAAATTGTGAGTTGATTTCGGGCCTCTCCGATACTGCTACTGTTCGCAACAAAACCAAAAGGGGAACGACGAACAATGGCAAAGGTCATCAAAGGCGGAACCGTCATCACGGCTGACCGCACCTTTAAAGCCGATGTTCTCATCGAAGGCGAAAAGATCGTTGCTGTCGGCGATGATCTCTCCGGCGATGAAGTGATCGATGCATCCGGCTGCTACATCATGCCCGGCGGCATCGACCCGCACACCCATTTGCAGATGCCCTTCATGGGCACCTATTCCTCCGACGATTTCGATACCGGCACTTCGGCCGCGCTTGCAGGCGGCACGACGATGGTGGTCGATTTCGTCCTTCCCGGCTCGGAAGGCAATCTTCTGGAGGCGCTGCAGGAATGGTTCCAGAAAGCGGGCAAGGCGCGCACCGATTATTCGTTCCACATGGCAATCACCGGCTGGAACGAGCGCACCTTCAATGAAATGGCCGAGGTGGTGAAGCGCGGCATCAACACTTTCAAGCATTTCATGGCCTATAAGGGCGCGCTGATGGTGAACGATGACGAGATGTTCGCCTCGTTCCAGCGTTGCGCAGAACTTGGCGCCATGCCGCTGGTCCACGCCGAAAACGGCGACATAGTCGCACAATTGCAGGCGAAGCTGCTGGCCGAAGGCAATGACGGACCGGAAGCGCACGCCTATTCCCGCCCGCCGGAAGTGGAAGGCGAAGCCACCAACCGCGCCATCATGATCGCCGATCAGGCAGGCGTGCCGCTTTATGTGGTGCATGTGTCCTGCGAGCAGAGCCACGAGGCGATCCGCCGCGCGCGCCAGAAAGGGATGCGGGTTTTCGGCGAGCCGCTGATCCAGCATCTGACGCTGGATGAAAGTGAATATCACAATCGGGACTGGGATTATGCGGCACGGCGCGTGATGTCGCCCCCCTTCCGCGACAAGGCCAATCAGGACAGCCTTTGGGCAGGCCTTGCGGCGGGAAGCCTGCAATGCGTTGCGACCGACCATTGCGCATTCACCACCGAACAGAAGCGCTACGGCATCGGCAATTTCACCAAGATTCCGAATGGAACGGGCGGTCTTGAAGAACGCATGCCGGTATTGTGGTCGCGCGGCGTGCGCACAGGGCGGCTCACGCCAAACGAATTCGTGGCCGTGACCTCCACCAACATTGCAAAAATCCTCAACATCTATCCGCAGAAGGGCGCGGTGCTGCCGGGCGCCGATGCCGATCTGGTCATATGGGACCCGGAAGCGACCAGGAAGGTGTCGGCCAAAACCCAGAAATCCTCCATCGATTACAACGTATTCGAGGGTTTCGAACTCAAGGGCCTGCCCGTAATGACGCTCTCAAGAGGGCGCATTGCGTTCAAGGAGGGGCATGTCACGGCGGAGCCTGGCGACGGGCGCTTCATCGAGCGCGAGCCGAACGGCGCGGTCAACCGCGCGCTGTCGCAATGGAAGGAAATCGTCGCCCCCCGCAAGGTGGAGCGCAGCGCCGAACACATGCCGATAGGGGTCTGATACGATGACCATGGCTCAGCTTCGGGAAGTGCATATGATGAATGTCAACAGCATGGCCCCGGAGCGGGGCCCGAAAGCAGACGGGACCGTTATCGACATCAACGATCTTTCGCTGGTGTTCGAGACCAATGACGGTCCGGTTCATGCGCTTTCGAATATCAACCTCGCGGTGGAGCGCGGCGAGTTCGTTTCCTTCATCGGACCTTCGGGCTGCGGCAAGACCACGCTGATGCGCGTGGTGGCCGATCTCGAACAGCCGACATCCGGTTCCGTCACGGTCAATGGAAAGACGCCGGAACAGGCGCGTCTCGACCGCTCCTACGGCTATGTGTTTCAGGCGGCGGCACTGTTTCCATGGCGCACCATCGAGGACAATATAAGCCTGCCGCTCGAAATCATGGGCTTTTCGAGGGCGGAACGGCGCGAGCGGATCGAAAAGAACCTGGCGCTCGTCAATCTCTCGGGCTTCGGCAAGAAATATCCCTGGCAGCTTTCCGGCGGGATGCAGCAGCGTGCGTCCATTGCCCGCGCGCTCTCCTTTGACCCCGACATGCTGCTGATGGACGAACCTTTCGGCGCGCTGGACGAAATCGTGCGCGACCATCTCAACGAACAGCTTCTGAAACTATGGGCCGCAACGCGCAAGACGGTGATCTTCGTCACACATTCAATCCCCGAGGCGGTCTTCCTCTCCACCAGGATTGTGGTCATGAGCCCGCGCCCCGGCAGGATACACGAAATCATCGATTGCGATCTGGGGCCCAACCGTCCGCTGGAAATCCGGGAATCGGAAGCCTTTCTCAAGATCGCCCATCGCGTTCGCGAAGGCCTTCGGCTGGGGCATATCCATGACTGAGGCCTCCTTTCTGCGCGACAAACTGATCCCGGTGACGACGATCCTTATCGTCATCATCGCACTCTGGTACGCGCTTGCGGTGTTTCTCAACGCGCCGTTCGAACGCGATCAGGCGACGCGCGCGGGAACGGAAATTTCCTTCTCGACACTCGCTGCCAACACGATGCATCAGGATCGTCCGGTCCTGCCCGCACCGCATCAGGTGGCAGAGGAAATCTGGAAAAGCGTGTTTGGCGTCAAGCCCAGTTCCAAGCGCAGCCTCGTCTATCATGGCTGGGTGACGCTCTCCTCCACTCTGCTCGGCTTCGTCATGGGGTCGGCACTCGGCGTCCTGCTGGCAGTCGGCATCGTCCATTCGCGCACGCTCGACAAAAGCCTTATGCCGTGGATCATCACCTCGCAGACGATCCCCATACTCGCCATAGCGCCGATGGTCATCGTGGTCCTGAATGCCATCGGCATAGCGGGCCTGCTGCCGAAAGCGATCATTTCGACCTATCTCTCCTTCTTCCCGGTGGCCGTCGGCATGGTGAAGGGATTGCGTTCGCCCGATGTGATGCATCTCGACCTCATGCGCACCTACAATGCCTCGCGCTCGCAGGTGTTCTGGAAACTGCGCTGGCCTGCGGCCATGCCGTTTCTGTTCACCTCCATGCAGATCGCGGTCGCGATCAGCCTTGTCGGCGCGATTGTCGGAGAGTTGCCAACCGGCGCGGTTGCAGGCCTCGGAGCGAGGCTTCTGGCGGGCTCCTACTATGGCCAGACCGTGCAGATATGGGCCGCGCTCGTCGCAGCCGCATTGATGGCGGCTGTTCTTGTGGCCTTGATCGGCATCGCCGCGCAGATTGTGAACCGGCGCATGGGCGCGAAACCGGAAAGGGCCGCAGCATGATGACAGGCATTCTTTCCGTCTTGGCGCTTATCGCCGCTTCGTGGTTGCTCGTCGGCTGGGTGGCAAGCCTGAAAAGCCGAAATCCAGCGGGGCAGAGGCTCCTGGACATAGCGGTACCGGCGCTGTTCGGCGTCGCGATGCTGCTGCTCTGGGAAGTAACGGTCAGGCTCTTTGCCATCCCTCAGGTTCTCCTGCCCGCGCCATCGGCCATATGGGCGCGCATCGCCGATTCAGTGCCGATCCTATGGGCAGATTTCAGGCAGACGTTTCTCAAGGCCGTCATCATCGGTTACGTGGCGGGCTGCGGGCTTGGCTTCGTGACGGCGATCATCGCCGACCGGGTTCCGTTTCTGCGCAAGGGCCTGCTGCCGCTTGGCAACCTGGCGGCAGCACTTCCCATCGTGGGCGTCGCGCCCATCATGGTGATGTGGTTCGGCTTCGACTGGCAGTCCAAGGCAGCCGTCGTCATCATCATGACGTTCTTCCCGATGCTCGTGAACACGGTCGCCGGTCTTGCCAGCACCGGATCGATGGAACGCGACCTGATGGAAACCTATGGCTCCGGCTATTGGCAGACGCTGGTGAAGCTGCGCCTGCCAGCCGCCATGCCCTTCATCTTCAACGCGCTCAAGATCAATTCCACCCTTGCGCTGATCGGCGCCATCGTGGCCGAATTCTTCGGCACGCCCATCGTCGGCATGGGCTTCCGCATCTCGGCCGAGATCGGACGCATGAATGTGGATATGGTCTGGGCCGAAATCTTCGTCGCCGCGCTTGCCGGATCGCTCTCCTACGGGCTGATCGCGCTGATCGAGCGACGCATGACATTCTGGCACCCTTCATACAGGAGGACCTAAGCCCGAATATTTGGCATCTGCAAAAATAAGGCAGACCAAAGCGCATTCAGAAAAGTGGAAACCGGTTTTCGGAATACGCCTGATAAAAAAAACCAGAGGAGAACGGAAATGAAAAAGGCAATTTCTTTATGCCTTGGGACTGCGGGGCTGGCGCTTGCGCTTATGAGCAGTTCGGCAATGGCTGCCGACAAGCTGACCTTGCAGCTCAAATGGGTCACGCAGGGTCAATTCGCCGGTTACTATGTGGCGAAGGACAAGGGCTATTACGAGGAAGAGAACCTCGACGTCGATATCAAGCCGGGTGGACCTGACGTGGCCCCGCCGCAAGTGATAGCCGGCGGCGGTGCAGATGTCGTGGTCGACTGGATGCCGTCGGCGCTTGCGACCCGCGAGAAAGGCGTGCCGCTGGTGAACATCGCCCAGCCGTTCAAGAAATCCGGCATGATGCTGACCTGCCGCAAGGACACCAACATCACCAAGCCGGAAGACTTCAAGGGCCGCACGCTCGGCGTATGGTTCGGTGGCAACGAATATCCTTTCCTGTCCTGGATGAACCACCTGAAAATTCCCACTGAGGGCGGCAAGGATGGCGTGACCGTGCTGAAGCAGGGCTTCAACGTCGATCCCCTGATCCAGAAGCAGGCCGACTGCATTTCCACCATGACCTATAATGAATACTGGCAGGTGATCGATGCGGGGATTCCGGCAGACCAGCTCGTCGTGTTCCCCTATGAGGAACAGGGCGTGGCGACGCTGGAAGACGGGCTTTACGTGCTGGAAAAGAGCCTTGACGACCCGGCGATGGTCGACAAGCTGGCGCGCTTCGTTCGCGCTTCGATGAAAGGCTGGCAATATGCTTCCGAGCATCCGGACGAAGCCGCCGAGATCATTCTGGAGAACGACTCCTCCGGCGCGCAGAAACAGGAAGTTCAGGAACGCATGATCAAGGAGATCGGCAAGCTCATCGATGGCTCTGACGGCACGCTCGATGTGGCCGCCGCCGACCGCACTGTGGAAACGCTTCTCGGCGGCGGTTCCGATCCCGTGATCACCAAGAAGCCTGAGGGTGCGTGGACCGCGAAAATCACCGATGCCATGAAAAAATAATTGCGGAGTCTCTGTGAAAAGAAAAACCCGGAAGCCTGCTTCCGGGTTTTTCATTGTCCGCTTTTCCGGACGCAAAACCGTTTCACACTTTTGCTGGAAATGCTCTAATCGATCTTTTTCTCCAGCGCCACCGCGCTGACCAACTCGCGTTCCAGCCGCGCTTCTTCCTCGGCCTTCGGCTGCGTAAAGCGTCCGAGCAGCAGATAGGCGACCGGCGTGACATAAAGGGTGGCGATCGTTGCCAGACCGAGACCGCCCACGATGACCCAACCGAGAGCCACGCGGGCTTCTGCACCGGCACCGCTCGCCAAAATCAGCGGCACACCGCCAAGCACAGCGCAGATCATTGTCATGCAGACAGGGCGAAGACGGATATTGGATGCTTCCTCGATTGCTTCGCGAACGCTCAGGCCCTTGTCACGCAACTGGTCCGCGAACTCGACGATCAGGATACCGTTCTTTGCCATGATGCCAACCAGAAGCACGAGGCCGATCTGGCTATAGACGTTCAGGCTTGTGCCGGTCAGCAGCATGGCGAAAACGGCACAACCCAATCCCAGCGGAACGGTCGCCATCACAATCAACGCGCTTACAAAGCTTTCGAACTGTGCTGCCAGCACCAGAAGAATGATGATGATGGCAAAGCCGAACACCATGGCGAGGCCGCTTGAGGTTTCGCTGAGCGTCGAGGCTTCCGCCAGCGGAATGATATGGCTTCCCGGCGGCAGCAGGGGAGCCGCGATTTCCTGCGCGGTCTTATAGGCGTCGCCCAATGCGAAATCGTCACGCAGGTTTGTCGTTATCGAAACGGAACGCTGGCGCGTTTCGCGATCAAGCTGTGGCGGAACCGCTTTCTCGACGACCGAAGCGATGGATGACATCGGCACATAGCGGCCATCCGTCGTCTTCATGAATATGTTTTCAAGATCGGTTGGATCATTGATCGGATTGGTCGTGGAAACGAGTTTCACATCGAAACTGCGATCCCCGACATAGACCGATCCTATCTTGCGGCCATCGAGTACCGATTGCACCGCATTGGCGAGGCCGGTGATGTCGATCCCCAGATCTGACGCCCGCTCGCGATTGATCTCGACGGACAATTGCGGCTGGGTCGGCTCCACCGAAAGGCGCGGCTGTACGAAGCGCGGGTCCTTTTCCAGCGCAGCGACGACTGCCTGGGCCGCAGGTTGCAGCTTGGCATAGTCGCTGCCGACTATGGCAAACTGCAAGCCGTTACCCGCGCCGCGAATACCAAGGCTGTTCGGCTGGGTGGTGAAGATGCGAACAGCCGTTATGCCCTTGATACGCTGGGTGATGTCAGCCATGATTTCCTGCTGGCTGCGCGCACGTTCTTTCCACGGCGCCAGCGTCAGGACCACAAAGCCGTTGTTGGCCGAACCGCCCGAACCGGCGATGGCGTAGGTGGTGGTGATTTCACCGCTGTCGCGCAGGGGCTGAATCGCCTCCTCGATCCGATCGAGCTGCGATTGAAGGAACTCAACGCTGATGCCCTGAGGTCCGTTGATGCGAAGCAGCGCAACGGCACGATCTTCCGACGGCGTCAGTTCCTGACGGATCAGGCCATAGCCAACATAGGATGCACCTGCGAAAAGCAGAGCGACGAGCACTACCACAAAAGGCGCTGAAAGACAGAGATGCAGCGTCTTTCGGTAAAAAGAAGCAAGTCTCCCGCCGATCCGGCGCAGGAAAAGCGGGCCATGACCGCTCTCTTCGCCATTGCCTTCCTTGAGAAAGCGCGAGGCGAGCATCGGGCAAAGTGTCAGCGCGACCACCGACGACAGAAGAACGGCAATCGCCAGAACGAATCCGAATTCGCGAAACAGACCGCCCGCCTGCCCCGGCAGGAAGGAAATCGGCACGAAGACCGCCGCAAGAGTGAGTGTGGTGGCGATAACGGCGAAGAAGACTTCCTGCGTGCCAAGCACCGCAGCAGCGCGCGGCCCCATACCCTGATTGCGCCGCCGGACAACATTTTCCAGCACCACAATGGCGTCATCGACCACGAGGCCTGTGGCCAGCACCAGCGCCAGAAGGGTCAGGATATTGACCGAAAACCCCGCCAGATAGATGGCGGCTATTGTGCCGATGAGGGCGACGGGCATGGACAAGGCGGGAATGAGCGTCGCGCGGAAATCCCACAGGAACATGAAAATGATCGCAACAACGATGACAACCGAAGCGATCAGCGCGATTTCCACCTCATGGATTGCGCCATTGATGAAGTTCGCGTCGTCACTGGTAACCGCAATATTGACGCCCGCAGGCAAGGTCTTCTGCAGATTGGCAACCGCCGCACGAATGCCTTCCGAAATATCCAGCGTATTCGACTGTGCCTGTCGGACGATACCGAGACCGATCGCCGTCTTGCCGTTGGAACGAACTGCGGAGCTTTCGATATCCGGTCCAAGCGTAACGGTCGCGACATCGCGGATCTGCGTGCGTCCGTTGATGTAGACGTTCTCAAAATCCTCAGGCTTTTCCAGATTGGCCGTAGCGCGGACCACAATGGACTGATCGGCGCTGCGCAACGAACCGGCAGGGGCATCCAGTCCCATGGAAGAAAGCGCACTGGTTATATCGGCAATGGTCAGGCCATAGCTTGCAAGGCGCGCCTGGTTGATATCAATGCGAAAAATCTTGTCGCGGTCGCCGTTGATCTGGACGTCCGCCACGCCCGGAACGGCCGACAGGATATCCTGTATCTGGTCTTCGACCAGCACAGTCATGTCGTCGACGGACATAGTGTCGGATGTAACCGCCAGACGCATCACCGCATCGGCATTGGAGTCTGCCTTGATGATGCGCGAAGGGTCGGCCTCTTCCGGCACGTCATTGGCAACGCGGGAGATCGCATCCCGCATATCGGCGGCTGCAACGTTGAGGTCAACGCCGTCATTGAACTCAACCGTGACGCGGCTGCGCTCAAACGATGAGGTAGATGAAATGGATTTCACGCCGGAAACGCGTGCCACCGCGTTTTCAAGGACCTGCGTCAACTGGCGGTCGATGGTTTCAGCGGACGCACCCTTGAAATCCGTGCTGATTGTCACGACGGGCCGGTCGACGTCCGGCAGTTCGCGGATATCGACGCCTGTGAATGCCGCCAGACCGGCGACGACGATCAGAACATTGATAACGAATGCAAAGACCGGGCGGCGGATGAATAGCGCCGTCGATCCGCCTTTGCCGGATGAGGAATTGTGACCGGTCACGTTGTCATCCTCATCCTGCGGTCCGCTTTACCGAGGCGGGGTCAGCCAGCGCCGTACCCTGCTCGTCCTTCACGCGAACGGGCGCGTCGTCCCGCACGGTCTGAACGCCCTGTGTGACGATCATGTCGCCCTGCTTCACCGGACCGTCGATGAGGATATTGGTCGAGTTGCGTTGAACGATACGGGCACCGATCTTCTTGGCAACGCCGTCCTCAACGCGCCAGACATAGGAACCGTCGGCGCCCCACTGAATGGCCAGCGGGTCGACCGAGGGATAGCGGTCGCCCGGGAAGAGAACAGTGACGGAAAACGACATGCCGGCGCGCAGACGATCCTGCGCATTGGGCACTTCCGCGCGAACATGCAGTGTCCGGCTGGCTTCATCCAGCATGTTGTCGACTGCATTGATCTCGCCGCTGTAGGTCTCGCCGGGGAAAGCGGTCGATTCCGCAGTCAGAGGCTGGCCGACCTTGATCTGCGGCGCAAACCGTTCCGGCACCCAGATATCGATCAACACTTTCGACCGGTCATCGATGCGGCCGATGGATGTCTGTGCGGTAATGTAGTTACCCACATTGACAGGAAGGATGCCGACAATACCGGAAATCGGCGCACGGACCGTGCGGCGGCTCAAAGCAAGCTGCGCGTCCTGCAAGGCAAGCTGCGCATTGGCAACGGCCAGTTCCGTTTCGACCACCTGAACTTCTGTGGCGGTGTTCGTCGCCCGCAGCTTTGCGATACGCTGGCGGGTCGTCTGCGCATCCTTCAGTGCAGTTTCGGCTTTGGCGACGACGATCTTTTCCGTCTCTGCATCAAGCTCCGCGATCGGGTCGCCTTCCTTCACCTTGTCGCCGGCCTTGACGTAAAGTTTCGTCATGTAACCGCTGGAATAAGGGGTTATCGATACGGTGCTGAGGGCCCGGGCTGAACCAATAGCAGTCAGACGGTTGTTGATGGTTTCCTCGCCAGCCGCTTCAACGACAACCAGCGGCGCAGACCGCCCGCCCCCGTTTCGGGGCGCCTCGCCCCCAGTGGCGGCGGCTTTCATCTCGTCGGTCCTGCTCTTATATGCGTACCAGCTACCGATGGCGACTGCAGCGATCAGCAGGCACAAGGCAATCTGCTTCCAGGATTTCATTCAGCTCTCCGGCAAGGTTTACCGTCACCCCGACGGACCTCGTATTCAAAACCATTATGTCGGGCGCGGAAAATGCCAGCAAATAGTATCAGAATGATGATTGCCTTCACATTGCGCAAATCACGCATCCCATAAGGATACATAGATTTTTCCGGGTAAGATTTCGCACAGAGGCCCCGACCCGTCGAGTTAAATTTCGGTAATGCAACGCATGAAAGACCAGAGAAAGCGGCGCGTTTTTAACCGATTGAACAAAGGCTGTTGGATTTATCGACCGGCTCCATATATAGGAGGCTACCTTTATGAATTGCGTTTCGACGGCGGGCCGGTTCAGGCACCGCGGCAATTGGGCCGGTTCGCCTTGAATTGGAAGCAGGCTATGGCGGTTGTTGAAAAGACCACGGATATGGGCGCGCCTTCCCCTGAAGCGGCCTCTCAGACTGCGACCGTCGAGCGGCTCTCTCCAACACAGTTTAGAAGGCTGCCCTGGCGCAACCGGCTTTCCAACAAGCTGCTGCTCCTGACCGCCCTCGCGGTGCTGATCACCGAAGTTCTGATCTTCGTTCCATCCGTCGCCAATATGCGCGTGCGGTGGATGAGTTCCCGGCTCGATACCGTGGGCGCCGTCAGCGAGGTCCTGGCCGCAGGCGGCATGGACGTACCGCGCGACATTCAGGACAAGGTACTTCTGGCTACCGGCACCAAGGCTATCGCCGTGCGCGAAGCGGGCGCGTCGCGCCTGCTGGCCATGTCGGAAGTTCCCGGCAAGATCGATCAGGTTATCGATCTTAACAATATCAGCGAGGCGGCGGCCATATGGGACGCCTTCGGCACATTGTTCAACGGCGGAGAGAGAACGCTGCGAATCTTTGGTTCGGTTTCATCGTCCGGTTCTCCGGAACGTGTCATCGAAATTGTAACCTCGGATGCGCCGCTTCGTCATGCCATGCTCGTCTATGCGCGCAACGTGACTTTCATATCCCTCATCATTTCCGTGATCGCGGCGAGCCTGATCTATCTGATCATTCATGAAATGCTGTTGCGACCGGTGCGCATCATGCATCGTAACATGATCGATTTCGCCTCATCTCCCGACAACCCTTCACTCATTCTCGTTCCAGAAAATCGCAAGGATGAATTCGGCGTCGCCCAGCGCCAGATATCCCATATCCAGAGCGATCTTCAACGAACGCTGAAGGAGCAGAAACATCTGGCCGATCTCGGCCTGGCCGTTTCCAAGATCAACCACGACATGCGCAACATTCTGGCTTCGGCGCAACTGATGTCGGACAGGCTTGCCGATACCGAAGACCCGATGGTGCAGCGTTTCGCACCCAAGCTCATTCGCACGCTCAGCCGTGCGATCAGCTATTCCGAAAGCGTGATGGCCTATGGCCGCTCGCAGGAAGCGCCGCCGCGCCCGCGCCTTGTCCTGCTTCATGCAATTATCGCAGACGTGCAGGAAACGCTGAGCCTCAGTTCGGAAAGCAACATAGAGTTCGAAAACCTTGTCGCCGAAGATTTCGAGCTGAATGTCGATTCGGAACAGCTGTTCCGGGTGCTGAGCAATCTCTGCCGGAATTCAGTCCAGGCAATGGAGCGCGACCAGACCGATGATGGCGCAACGGTCAAGCGTCTCACAATTTCTGCCGGAAGAATTGGGACAACGGCAATCATCGGCGTCGAGGATACCGGTCCCGGCCTGCCGCAAAAGGCGCGCGAGAATCTTTTCACTGCTTTCCGTGGATCGACGCGCAGCGACGGCACTGGCCTCGGACTTGCCATTGCGCAGGAACTGGTCCGCGCCCATGGCGGAACAATCGAGCTTCGAGAAGACCGGCCTGTTGGAGCGCATTTCGAGATTCGCATCCCCGATCTGCCAATGCGACGGGAGGATCGCAGCAACCAGCGCAGCGAAGAGAATGCGTAGACAATCTGCCGTTGCAGCGGCTCGGACCGAAAAGCCCGGAAATGCAAGGCATGACAAGAAATCTTCACAGAACCACATTTTTTTCTAAGAAGACGCTTGCATTTAGCGATTTGTCCGATTATCAACCGCCCATCGCCGCAGCGAGCGGCACATAAGGCAAGCACCCGTAGCTCAGCTGGATAGAGCACCAGACTACGAATCTGGGGGTCAGAGGTTCGAATCCTTTCGGGTGCGCCATTCCCTTCCTAGTTGATTTTCTGCACAATTCAGCATTGGCGCTGCCAGAGTTTGTCCGGCTTGTTTTGGCTCGTGGCAGCAAAAATGCGTGCGCATAGTGAGCTGCGGTCAGCGCATCTCCAGCCCGCCATTCTCGACGATGAAGTCGATAATCTCCGGCACGCCCTTCCCGCGATGGAGATCGGTGAAACCGAACGGGCGCTGGCCACGCATACGCGCCGCATCCTTCTGCATAACGTCGAGATCAACATGTACGTGAGGGGCAAGGTCGCTCTTGTTGATTACGAGAAAATCCGATCGCGTGATACCTGGTCCGCCTTTGCGCGGAATTTCTTCCCCCTGGCAAACCGAGATCACATAAAGCGTAAGGTCCGCCAGATCGGGCGAGAATGTAGCCGCAAGGTTGTCGCCTCCGGATTCGATAAAGACGATATCCAGATCCGGGAACCGCCGGTTCATTTCGGCAATTGCCTGCAGATTGATGGAGGCGTCCTCGCGGATCGCCGTATGCGGGCATCCGCCCGTTTCGACCCCCATTATCCGGTCTTCGGACAAAGCCTGGCAACGCGCAAGGATAAGGGCATCTTCCTGCGTGTAGATATCGTTGGTAATCACGGCGACCGAATATTTATCGCGCATCGACTTGCACAGTTTTTCGGTCAGCGTCGTCTTCCCCGATCCCACCGGCCCGCCAATGCCGATGCGCAAAGGTCCGTTTTTCTGTGTCATGTACGAAAGCCCCGAATGTTTGGGTTCATGTTTCATGGCCATGAATGGCGCTGATGTTGCCAGGTATCAGTCGTGATGGTGGTGTTCATGATCGTGCTCGTGATGACCATGATGATGTTCGTGGCCATGATGCGAATGCCCGCCAGCATATGCACCGCGCAGCGGGCTGAAAATTGCCGTTACATCTGCGACCTTGGCACCAAGCCCCTCAAGCATCGCCTTGATGACGTGATCGCGAAGGATGAAGATGCGATCGACCTCGATCTGCGCCGCGAGATGCCGGTTCCCGATATGCCAGGCGAGCTGGGCTATGTGGAGCGGATCACGCCCGCGGATTTCGTAAAGTTCCTCGCTCGCCGCGCGGATTTCGATTTCGCGTCCGTCATCCAGCACGAGCCTGTCTCCGTGGCCCAGCACAACCGGCTCCGCAAAATCGACAAGCACCTTCTCGCCGCCTTCCAGAGCAATGGCTTTACGCCGCAAATGACGTTCATCGCGTTCCAGCACGGCGTGGCCCGCAGGCACAGCATCGATCACCTTATCCGCACGAATAATGGCAGTGGCACGAAACATTTGTTTGCCTCTCAAGCTCAAAACAAGAAGTAACGTCGCGCCACCGGGGCGACGTCAACACGGCACAACACTGTTGGGAACTATGAAGTGTTATCAAAGCCGTCTCTTATATTGGCCACTGCAAATATCAGTTTGTCTAGCCTAATCTTGTTTCGGAATTTCACGATCGTCAGACGCGCACTGACGTCGGCTGCGTCACAGTCTTTCGATAAAGATGCCACGTCGCATGTCCAAGGATGGGCAGCACCACCGCCAGCCCGGCAAACATGGTGGCGAAGCCCACGACCAGCATAGCGGTTACGATTGCCGCCCAAAGCAGCGATTCCAGGGGATTGCGCCAGACGACGCGCAGGGACGTCGCAATTGCTGCCGCCGCACCACAATCCTGATCGAGCAGCATCGGGAAAGTGACGATCGTCAAGCACAGGACAACGATTGCAAAAAGCAAACCAATGCCACAACCGGCGAAAATCAGACTGCGTCCCTCTTCCGTCGATGACACCTGATTGATCAACATCGAAAAGCTCTCGGGCGGCATCGGTCCGAAATAGTGAACATAGAGATTTTGAGCCACCAATAGCCATGCAATGAAGATTGCGAAAAGGAACGAGCCGACAGCCACGATCGACGGCAATGCCGGGGAGCGGCTGACATCGAAAGCCCGTCTCCAGGCCGTATCCAGTTTTTCCTCGCGGCGCCTGCTCATTTCATAAAGCGGCAAGGCGGCAACGGGCCCGATCAACGCGAAGCCGGACATCAACGGGAACAGAAGCGGCAGCGCATTTGCGTTCGTGCTCCAATAGGTGATGAACAACCCGGCCAGCGGATATATGAGACAAAGAAAAACGTAATGCGATGGCTTTGCCCAGAAGTCGTCGAAACCCAAACGCAAGGCATCGAATACATCCGCCATCTGGATGCGCTTAACTTCCGGATAAAAGGCTGTTTGATCCCGACCTGCAATTACATGAAACTGTGCCATGACGCTCCTCCTGCGGGTTAGGCAGTCCTGACGGCAAGGGCGGCGGTCAGGACAGGCCTGCACGCAATTTCCGGCTTTCACATGATCCGCGGATAATCCGCGTGAAGCCTGACGATCAGACAGGCAGTATACATCGAAAAGAGCGGCTGCGAAAGAAAGGCGGCCTGACAGGATTGAGCCCGCCTGAACGAATATCGCATTCGCACGACACAGCGCTTTCCAAACGTCTGCGGGATCAACCAAATATGATCTGTCCATCGAACCGCGATGTGCTAGTGGCATTCGCGGAAAATAGCAGCTTGGGAATGTGGTTAGATGGAATGGATCCCTGTAGGCTTGATGGCATTCAAGGTTATCGTGTTGGGCGTGGCCATGTTCTTCGCCATCAAATTTCATTATGATGAGGGCAAGAAGAAGAAAGACAAGGAAGGCGGCACGTAAGCGCCATCAGCATCTTCCCCTTTCTAGTCTCGTTCCGGTGAGCGGCGGTTGGTTATCCTTAAACGTTCGTTCGTAGCTTGACGTCCCCCGCCATTGGGCCTGTAAAATACCTTAGAGAAACAAGTAAGGAGCGCAGGTAGGTGGTGGCCCCGGTGACAATTCGTGTAGCGCGCCCAAGTGATGACCTAAATGCTCTGCGTCTGTTTTATTGTGATGGACTCGGGCTGGACGTCCTGTGCGAATTTACGGCTCACGAAGGTTTCGACGGAATCATGTTGGGAAAGCACGGTGCGCCTTACCATTTCGAGTTTACAAAAAAGCATGGGCATCCAGCCGGACGCGCTCCTTCAGAAGATAATCTGATCGTTTTCTACATTCCCGATAAAGACAAATGGCAAGCGTCCGTTGACCGGTTGCAGGCCAGAGGATTTACACCTGTGCCGGCCTTTAATCCTTATTGGGACCGGAAAGGAAAGACATTTGAAGACCCAGACGGCTACAGGATAGTGTTGCAGAACGCTTCTTGGGAGTAGCTTCTGTAACGCGTGTGCTACCGCTACCGGCAACTTATCCCGGCCTTCTTCGTCTAGCTGCTTTCCGGCATCGAACACATCAGTAAAGAACTTATAAACAAGCCCGCCCGTTCAAACACTTCTGAGTGAGTCTTTTCGGCCTCTTACGCATGGAGTCCAGTAACAAGCCCTGGCTTCTGCCGGCTCTTTCGTTGACGGAGATACTTTAACGCCTTCACCGATCGTCACGGCTTTTCGCGTGTCATCAACCGGGAGAGCGACAATCCTGCCTTTAGCCTTTTCCTTCAAATCAACAAGAACCCGCTGCCCGAGGGTGCTTGACAGGTGAAGGCATAGACGAACTCATGTGGATCAGCTCTGTGTCTCAGAAGGCTGTCCAAAAGTTTTAGTTTTCAGGAAATCTAACAATTCAAGAAGATAGAATGGTGCTGCGAGAGAGGATTGAACTCTCGACCTCTCCCTTACCAAGGGAGTGCTCTACCACTGAGCTACCGCAGCAATCTCTTGAGTGCGGCGGACTTCTGCCACATCATTACGCAAATCGCAAGCAAGCAATTGCATTTCTTTTCACATAATGTGGAAATCTGCCGGGCACGCTTTTGAAAGCGGCTTTTCCGGCCATTTTTCCCGTAGTAGAACACCGTCATGAGCGAAACGACGACCAACAAAGAGAAACAAATCCAGTCGGACCAGCGCAAAAAGCGCCGGGCCGAGGAGCTGCGCGCGAATCTCATGCGCCGCAAAGCGCAATTGAGATCCCGTCGCGCAGGCGAAGCCGACGAACGAAACGACGGCATTACCGCTGCCTCCGACGACACTGAATGAGAATCACACCAACAAAGCCTTCCTTGAAGATAGGGAGGCTCTGCGGTAAAAGCTCATTTCTGTTCTTCGCAGCGATATCGTCCTTTTGTGATTCGTATTTGACGTAATTTGGCCGCAAGACTCGTAATTTCATGACGCAACGCCTCCGCGCCGTAACGGCTGCTGGATTTGGTGCAAAATTATCGGGCAAGGTATCGGCCCAGAAGGTGACACAGCATGGATCGCATCAAAATCGTCGGCGGCAACAAGCTCAACGGCATCATTCCAATCTCCGGCGCGAAAAATGCCGCCCTGCCCTTGATGATCGCCTCGCTTCTCACCGACGATACGCTGACGCTCGAAAACGTGCCGCATCTGGCCGATGTCGAGCAGTTGATACGCATCCTCAGCAACCACGGCGTCGATTACTCCGTCAATGGACGTCGCGAGCACCAGAACGGCGCCTATTCGCGCACCATTCACTTCACCGCCCGCAATATCGTCGACACGACCGCGCCTTACGAACTCGTTTCCAAGATGCGCGCGAGCTTCTGGGTCATCGGGCCGCTTCTGGCACGCACCGGTGAGGCAACCGTGTCGCTGCCGGGCGGTTGCGCCATCGGCACTCGTCCCGTGGACCTGCTGCTGGAATCGCTCCAGGCGCTGGGCGCGGAAATCGACATCGAAAACGGTTATGCCAAGGCGCGCGCGCCGAAGGGCGGCCTTGTCGGCGCCCGCTACAGCTTCCCGAAAGTCTCGGTCGGCGCAACCCATGTCATGCTGATGGCGGCGGCTCTCGCTAAGGGCGAGACCATCATCGAAAATGCGGCCCGCGAGCCGGAAGTCGTCAATCTCGCCGACTGCCTGAATGCAATGGGCGCAAAAATCAGCGGCGCAGGCACCAGCACCATCCACGTGGAAGGCGTGACCAGCCTTTCGGGCGCACGCGTCCGCGTCATTCCAGACCGTATCGAAACCGGCACCTATGCGATGGCAGTCGCAATGACTGGCGGCGACGTGCTGCTCGAAGGCGCGCAGGAAAGCCTGCTGTCGTCGGCTCTGGACACGCTGCGTCAGGCTGGTGCGGAGATCACCGAAACGAATAGCGGCCTGCGCGTGGTGCGAAACGGCCATGGCATTCATCCGGTCGATGTCACCACCGACCCTTTCCCCGGCTTCCCGACCGACTTGCAGGCGCAGTTCATGGGCCTGATGACCAAGGCGAAGGGAACCTCGCGCATCACGGAAACGATTTTTGAAAATCGCTTCATGCACGTGCAGGAACTGGCACGCCTTGGCGCAAAGATCTCCCTGTCCGGCCAGACGGCAACAGTCGAAGGCGTGGAGCGCCTCAAAGGCGCACAGGTGATGGCAACGGACCTGCGCGCATCGGTTTCTCTGGTGATCGCCGGTCTCGCCGCCGAGGGTGAAACCATGGTCAACCGCGTCTATCATCTGGATCGCGGCTTCGAGCGGCTGGAAGAAAAACTGTCACGCTGCGGCGCGATGGTGGAACGCATCAGCGGTTGATGTGATCAGCCGGAGTGACATTCGTTGCTCCGGCTTTTTCCTGGCTGACGTTATTTGAACAGCGACGGGTTTGAAAAGCCTGTCGATTTTTTTGTTTTGACATGCCAAGTTGATGACTGGCTGGCGGGCGATCGATTTCCCCCGGGCCGGGAACAATTATCGACCAAGAACAGAAAAGTGGTGTTGTAGTATGGATATGTTGAAGCTCGTGGCGCTGGATGAGGAGGATTTGCAGGTCCTTTCCGCTCATCTTCAGGACGCGGTGTTGAAAGTATCCGACCTTCAATATCTCGCCAACGAAAAGCGTTTCATCCTGACGGCGAACCGTTTTGTCTGGGAAGAAAGCAAGCCGCGGTTCCTGCGCAAGCCGCAATATCAGCGCAGACGCACCGCCCTGCACTTCAACCGTGTGATTGCCGCCAAGGCAACCGGTATAGACCGCCAGAAACCGGATGACGTGCTTTCCCTGATGGCCGTTCAGTTCGCTGCCGGTGAAACACCCGCCGGTACAATAGAACTGACTTTTTCGGCAAATGCGGCTATCCGTCTTGAAGTAGAGTGTATTGAAGCGCAAATGACGGACCTTGGCGCGGCGTGGGAAACCGAATCCCTTCCTCGCCACAATGTCTGAGAGAAGGTTATACAAGCCCTCTTTCGTCCACCAGACGCCCGTCTGGCAGAGCATATTTGAAGGAACAGAAGCGTGGTCAAGACGCTCAGACAAACCGATTCCGATTTCGAGAATAATTTCGCGACATTTCTGGCAAGCAAGCGCGAAGCGTCCGAAGATGTGGACCGGGCAGCACGGGAAATCGTCGACCGCGTGCGCCGTGAAGGCGACAGCGCGCTCATCGATTATTCCCGTCGCTTCGACCGGATCGATCTTGAAAAAACCGGCATCGCGGTTACCGAAGCCGAAATCGACGCAGCTTTTGAAACAGCGCCCGCCTCGACAATCGAGGCGCTGAAACTTGCACATGAGCGCATCGAAAAGCACCATGCGCGGCAATTGCCGAAGGATGACCGTTATACCGATGCGCTGGGCGTTGAGCTCGGCTCGCGCTGGACGGCTATCGAGGCCGTGGGGCTTTATGTTCCGGGAGGCACGGCGAGCTATCCAAGTTCCGTCCTGATGAATGCCGTTCCTGCCAAGGTGGCGGGCGTCGAGCGCATCGTCATGGTGGTTCCGTCACCCGATGGCATTCTCAATCCATTGGTTCTGGTGGCGGCACGTCTGGCTGGCGTTTCCGAAATCTATCGCGTCGGCGGTGCGCAGGCTATCGCCGCCCTTGCCTATGGCACCGAAACAATCAAGCCCGTTGCCAAGATCGTCGGCCCCGGCAACGCCTATGTTGCAGCCGCCAAACGCATCGTCTTCGGCACGGTCGGCATCGACATGATCGCAGGCCCCTCGGAAGTTCTGGTCATCGCCGACAAGGACAACAATCCCGACTGGATCGCCGCCGATTTGCTTGCCCAGGCAGAGCACGACGCTGCCGCGCAGTCGATCCTCATGACCAATGATGAAGCCCTTGCAATAGCGGTGGAAGAGGCTGTCGAACGCCAGCTCCGCAACCTGCCGCGCGCGCAAACCGCGGCTGCAAGCTGGCGCGATTTCGGTGCCGTTATTCTGGTCGAGGATTTTGAAGCAGCCATTCCGCTTGCCAATCGCATTGCAGCCGAGCATCTGGAAATCGCCACAGCCGACCCGGAAGCCTTGCTGCCAAAGATCCGCAATGCCGGATCGATCTTCATCGGCGGCTATACGCCGGAAGTGATCGGCGATTATGTCGGCGGCTGCAACCACGTTCTGCCGACGGCGCGGTCAGCGCGGTTCTCATCCGGCTTGTCGGTTCTCGATTATATGAAGCGCACTTCGCTTCTCAAACTCGGCCCCGATCAACTGCGTGTGCTTGGGCCTGCGGCAATCGAAATTGCCCGCGCTGAAGGCCTCGATGCCCACGCACAGTCTGTCGCCATCCGGCTGAACCTATGAGGTGACATGACCGCCGGTGTTCCCAATGCCCGCCTTGTTGACGTCGAGCTCGATGAATCCATCGGGCGTTCGACGCCTGACGTCGAGCATGAACGCGCGGTCGCCATCTTTGACCTCATCGAGGAAAACTCCTTCCACCCGATCGGAGACGATGCGGGCGGACCTTATCGGCTGAAGCTCTCGCTGATGGAATCGCGACTGATTTTCGCCATCTCCCGGGAAACAGGGGAAGACGTCGCAACCCACATTCTCTCGCTCACGCCGCTCCGCCGCGTCGTACGGGATTATTTCATGATTTGCGAAAGCTACTATCAGGCCATCCGCTCGGCCACGCCAAGCAAGATCGAGGCAATCGACATGGGGCGGCGCGGCCTGCACAATGAAGGGTCACAAACCCTGCAAGCGCGGTTAAAGGGCAAGATCGAGGTTGATTTCAACACGGCCCGACGGCTTTTCACACTCGTCTGCGTCCTGCACTGGAGAGGCTGATCATTGATGGTCATCACCGATGCCCCTCCTGTGAATTTTAGCGCCAACGGCAACGAAGATCATAAGCCACGCCTGCCCAAGTCCCTGCTTTTCGTCTGCGGCAAGAATGCAATTCGCTCGCCAATCGCGGAACTGCTTGCAAGACAGGCTCTTCCCCCCAATATTTATGTGGCGTCCGCAGGCGTGAAGCGGGGCGAGCGCGATCCGTTCGTCGATGCAGTCCTTCAGGAAGAAGGCCTGTCACTCGACAACCGGCAACCACGTGGCCTAGAAGAACTAGCGGACGGCTATTTCGATCTGATCGTGACGCTGACGCCGCTTGCCCACCATACAGTGCTGGAGCGGATGCGCGGTTTCTCGGTCGATGTGGAATATTGGCCGACGCCGGACCCGACGCTGGTAACGGGCAGCAGGAGCCAGATCATGGCGGCCTATCGCGATGTGCGTGACCGTCTGAAGCGCCAGATCATGCTCCGTTTTGGCGAGCAATAAGTTCGCCGAATTCCGTTGTTCACAAATGCCGCCTAATCATATAGGTTCCGCGCAAATTCCGACCTTAAGACCGCTCGAGAGCGGCATTTTACCGAAGAAAGAAACAGGTATCGCATGGCGAAAGAAGAAGTCCTAGAATTTCCGGGTGTTGTTACGGAACTGCTGCCCAATGCTATGTTCCGCGTAAAGCTCGAAAACGAACATGAAATCATCGCCCATACGGCTGGCCGCATGCGCAAGAATCGCATCCGCGTTCTGGCCGGTGACAAGGTGCTGGTTGAAATGACCCCTTACGACCTGACCAAGGGCCGCATCACCTACCGCTTCAAGTAAGCAATCCGTTCCAGGAAATGTCTATTCGATGAGCGCGCAACACAAGCTGGTTCTTGCCTCCGGTTCTCCACGCAGGATCGAGCTTCTGGGGCAGGCAGGCATCGAACCGGACCATATTTATCCGGCCGATATAGATGAAACGCCGCAGCGCGCGGAACACCCGCGCTCGCTGGCGCGACGTCTGTCGCGGGAAAAGGCGCGCAAGGCACAGGAATTGTTGAAGGACGATGCGAATTTCGCCAGCGCCTTCATTCTTGCAGCCGATACGGTCGTGGCGGTTGGCCGCCGCATTCTGCCCAAGACCGAGATCGCCGACGAGGCAAGGGAATGCCTGCGCCTGCTTTCCGGACGCACGCACAAGGTATTCACGGGCGTGAGCCTTGTCTTGCCAAACGGAAATCTGCGCCACACACTGGTGGAAACGCGGCTTCGTTTCGAACGGCTCTCCCGCCAGCAGATGGATGCCTATCTTTCATCTGGCGAATGGCGCGGGAAAGCGGGCGGCTACGCCATCCAGGGACTGGCCGGCAGCTTCGTCGTGAAACTGGTGGGATCCTATACGAACGTGGTGGGATTGCCGCTACAGGAAACCATAAGCCTGCTGAACGATGTCGATTATCCGGTTTACGCCAACTGGGGCAGCGGGAAAGTCTGAGAGCAGACATGAGTGACAAGAAGGACATATCGGCAGCAGCAGGTGCACGCGTGACGCCATTGCGTCCGACACGCCCCTGCCCGGAATGTGGAAAGCCTTCAACGCGCGAATCCTATCCGTTCTGTTCGCCGCGCTGCAAAAGCATCGACCTCAATCGCTGGCTGTCCGGTAGCTATGTGCTGCCAGGCAAGCCGATTGACGAAGAGGAAGAAGAAGGAAACTAGCCTCTTCCAAATCGGCTTCTGCCAATAAAATCAGCTATTTAACAAAGATGTGAGAAAAGCTGATAAAAATTGCGATACGGTGCTGGACAGCGCGAAATTTAATGCTATAACCCACCCACTTCCGGCGGGAACCAACACCGCCTCGAACGAGCAAATCGCTTGTTACGGATGCCCGGATAGCTCAGTTGGTAGAGCAGCGGATTGAAAATCCGCGTGTCGGTGGTTCGAATCCGCCTCCGGGCACCATCAGTTTACACCTTATCTAGGTAAAACTGTTTCCAATATGCTTTGGCAACATGCGCCGGCTCCAATATTGACCTGACGATATTCCTCTGCGAGGACTAAGGTTCTACCGGCTCCCATCAAATTCTTCCCATATGAGGAAATCTCCATGCTCTGGACGTTGTTCGGCATCCTTTCCGGTGCCTGTATTGCCATTCAGGCCCCCATCAATGCAGCCTTGGCTCGCGGTCTGGGCTCACCGGTAACGGCTGCCGCGATTTCGTTTCTTTCCGGGGCCGTCATCCTTGCCATTATCGCCGGAATTACCGCCCGCGCGACGGGTGCAATGCCAACGTTCAACGTGCCTGCGGGCTGGCTGTTCGTCGCAGGCGGTGCGCTTGGCTGCATCTATGTGACGGCATCGGTGCTGCTGACGCCGCGCATCGGGGCTGCCGCCGTGATGGGGCTGGCGGTTGCTGGACAATTGATGGCCGGGCTGGCTGCCGACCGCATCGGCTTCATGGGCGTTGCGGTGCGTGAAATCACCGCCGGACGCATTGCTGGCGCCTTCCTGCTTTTGACCGGCGCGCTCATGATCCGCTTTCTCTAAAAAAAAAGACCGCGCTTTTTGGGCGCGGCCTTATTTGATCCCGGGTGCCAAAACGGCTTTTCGGGAAATGCTCTCAGTCAGCCCTTGAACGTATATTCCGCAATCGACTGCGGCTTCATCTCGATGGAGAAGCCCGGAAGCGACGGCGGCATATAGGCTGCATCCTTTATCACGCACGGGTCGATGAAGTGTTCGTGCAGATGATCGACATATTCGATCACACGGCCTTCCTTGGTGCCGGAAACGGCCACATAATCGATCATCGACAGATGCTGCACATATTCGCAGAGGCCGACGCCGCCCGCATGCGGCCAGACCGGCTTGCCGAACTTGGCAGCGATCAGCAGCACCGCCAGAACTTCGTTCAGACCACCCATGCGGCACGAATCGATCTGGACGATGTCGATGGCGCCTTCCGCGATGAACTGCTTGAACATGATGCGGTTCTGGCACATTTCGCCGGTCGCCACCTTCACGTCGCCGATGGCTTCGCGAATCTTGCGATGGCCCGCCACATCGTCCGGGCTGGTGGGCTCTTCAATGAAGAACGGCTTGGAGAAGGCCAGCTTGTTGACCCACTCGATAGCCTGGTCGACTTCCCATACCTGATTGGCGTCGATCATCAGGTAACGGTCCGGGCCGATCACTTCGCGCGCGATGGTGAGGCGGCGAATATCGTCTTCGAGGTCGCGGCCAACCTTCATCTTGACGTGGTTGAAGCCCTCGTCGATCGCTTCCTGGCAAAGACGGCGGAGCTTGTCGTCGTCATAGCCGAGCCAGCCGGCAGACGTCGTGTAGCAGGCATAGCCTTCCGCTTCGAGCGTGGCGATGCGCTCGGCCTTGCCAGCTTCCGCCTTGCGCAGGATCGCCACGGCTTCGTCGCGCGTCAGCGCGTCGGTCAGATAGCGATAATCGACAATATCGGCGATTTCTTCGGGCGACATGTCGGCTACAAGCCGCCACACCGGCTTGCCTGCCTGTTTTGCAGCCAAGTCCCAGAAGGCGTTGACGACAGCGCCGGTGGCAAGATGCATCGCGCCCTTGTCCGGGCCGATCCAGCGCAGCTGGCTGTCGCCGGTCAGGTAGCGCCAGAACTTGCCGGGGGCCGCGAGGAAATCATCCATCGAGGCACCCACGACCAGATGACGCATGGCAAGAATGGCCTGGCAGCAGATGTCGTTGCCGCGGCCGATGGTGAAGGTGAGGCCGTGGCCCTTCAGCGCCTCGTCATCCGTGTCGAGAATGACATAGGCCGCCGAGTAATCCGGATCGGGGTTCATCGCGTCGGAGCCGTCCAGACTTTGCGAAGTCGGGAAGCGCAGATCGAAAACGCGAAGATCGGTAATTTTCGTCATGATTTATCCGTGATCAGGGCATGATCCCGAAACGTTGGAGCCGGTTCCGGGATCAAGCTTAAACAATATTAGATGTCGGCGCGTACGTTCTGCTTCTGCGTGCCGAGACCGTCGATGCCGAGCTCGACAACGTCGCCAGCCTTGAGATAACGCGGCGGCTTCATGCCCATGCCGACGCCGGGAGGCGTGCCGGTGGAGATGATATCGCCCGGCTGCAGCGACATGAACTGCGACAGGTAGGAAACGAGGTGGCGGATGCCGTAGATCATCGTCTTCGACGAACCGTTCTGCATGGTTTCGCCATTGACCTTGAGCCACATGCCGAGGTTTTCCGGGTCTTCGATCTCATCCTTCGTCACCAGCCACGGGCCGGTCGGGCCGAACGTGTCGCAGGACTTGCCCTTCGTCCACTGACCCTGACGCTCGATCTGGAAGGCGCGTTCGGACACATCATGGATGGTGCAATAGCCAGCAACATAGTCGAGGGCGTCTTCTTCCGAGACGTATTTCGCGGTCTTGCCGATGACGATGCCGAGCTCGACTTCCCAGTCGGTCTTTTCCGAGCCGCGCGGGATGACGAGATCGTCGTTCGGGCCGACAATTGCGGAAGTGGCCTTCATGAAGATGATCGGCTCGGACGGAACCGCCGCGCCGGTTTCGGCGGCGTGGTCGGAATAGTTGAGACCAATGCAGATGAACTTGCCGGTGCCTGCAACGCAGGGGCCCAGACGCGGATTGCCTTCAACCTTCGGCAGCGAATTGATGTCGATCGCGCCGAGCCTGGCCAGCGCATCGGGAGCCAGAGCCGCGCCGGAAAGGTCGCTTACATGGGCGGACAGGTCGCGGATGTTGCCATCGGCATCGAGAAGGCCCGGCTTTTCCTGACCGGTTTCGCCATAGCGAAGAAATTTCATGAGTTTGCTCCTTTAGGGGATGAAAAAAGATGGGCTGAGGGTGGTCGACGCTCTGGCTATGCCATTTGCAGGCCGCCAGAGCCTGAATATCGACTGCCCTAAATGGTCCAGCCTCCATCGATGTTGTAGGCCTGACCTGTGGTGTAGGTCGCGCCGGCGAGATAGACAGCGAGATCTGCGATTTCTTCCGGCTGGCCGATGCGGCCAATGGGCTGGCGGGCGATGAATGCGGCGCGCTGTTCTTCATAATCGCCCTGCGAACGCAGACGGTCCTGCAAGGACGGGCTTTCGACCGTGCCGGGGCAGATGGCATTGCAGCGGATGCCCTTGGCGACATAATCGGCGGCGACGGCCTTGGTGAGACCGATGACGGCAGCCTTGGTGACGCCATAGGCGAAACGGTTCGGCACGCCCTTCACGCTCGATGCGACGGAAGCCATGTTGACGATGGCGCCATCCTTGCGCTCCAGCATGCCCGGCAGCACGGCGCGAATGGTGCGGATCATCGCCTTGACGTTGAGATTGACGGCGAAGTCGAGGTCTTCGTCCTTCATTTCGAGGATGGAACCGCCATGAACGACGCCTGCGCAATTGAACAGGATGTCCACCTGACCGATTTCGGCGACAAGCGCCTTCACTTCGGCCTCATCGAGCACGTTCAGCTTGCGGGTGATGATACCGTTGACGCCTTCGATTTCCTTCAGCGCGTCCATGTTTATGTCGGTCGCATAGACTTTTGCGCCAGCTTCCGCGAAAGCCAGCGCGCTGGCGCGGCCAATGCCTTGGGCTGCGGCTGTCACCAGCGCGGTTTTTCCGTCAAATCGTATCGTCATCTTCAAGCCTTCCGTTCGACAAGCAGGATGTGGTCGCAAGCGAGCACCACTTCATCCCGCTGATTAAGCACTTCGCAGCGTTCCGTCACGCGTCCCATAGTGGCGCGCTTGGGATCGTCTTCCTTCGCACTGATCGTAACCCGCGTGCGGATCGTATCGCCGATATGCACCGGACGAATAAACCGCAGCCGATCATAACCATAGGAAAAAGCAACCGGATTGATCAATGTGGCCGTGAGGCCGACGCCTATGGCAAAAATCATGGTGCCATGCGCGATGCGCTGGCCGCCCGGCAAGGTCTTGGCGAATTCCGCATCCATGTGATGCGGGAAGAAATCGCCCGTATGACCGGCGTGAACCACGAAATCGGTTTCGGTGATAGTGCGGCCCGAGGTAAGGCGCACATTGTTCATTTCATAGTCTTCATAGTAGATTTTCTGTTCGGCCATGATCAGACCTCCGGTTTTGCGGCAAGCGGCGTGGCGGGCGCGGCGCTCGACTGATAGGCCGCCTCGACAAGCGCCATGGTGTGCCAGGCATCTTCGACCGAGCCGACGAGTTCAGCATCTTCGCCAGTCGCGAAGCGCTGCAACTGCGCCATGCGATTGAGGAAGGCGTCGGGGAACCACGCGCCTTCGAGCGGTACGGATATCCATTCGTCACCACCCCTGGACTTGATCCAGAGCTCGTCCGGCTCGCCGCGCGGATAGTCGAGATTGACGCCCAGTTTCACATAGGCTGCACCTTCCGTGCCACAGATGCGGAACTCGCAGGCCTGAAACTTTCGGCCGAAATCATGATCGTGATTGACCGACAGTGCGCAACGGACGCGGTCGCCGTAATCGAGGATTGCAGCAGTGCGGGTCTGGGCCACGTCGTGGTTCGGATGGCCAATGGTCTTGGCGTGAACGCCTTGCGGATTGCCGAGCAGACCGCGGATGAAATCCAGATAATGGATCGAATGCATGGCGATTTCGATGCGCGGCAAACCTTTCAGGAATGGCCACAGACCCCAAGGGGTTGCAAGCGCCAGCCATGCGTCGAAATCCACCACCTCGCCCAGCCAGCCCTTATCGACGGCGTCGTAAAGCGCGAGCATCATCGGCGCGAAGCGAAGCTGGAAATTCACCGCCGCTTTCAGATTGCGCGCGCGGCAGACCTTCAGGATTTCCGTCGCGCTTGCCAAGTCGCTGCCCATCGGCTTCTGGATGAGAACAGCCGCACCTTCCGGCAATTGCGACAGGATTTTCGCATGGGCCGATGGCGGTGTCGCCAGATCGAAGATCGCGCCTTCAACGGCAAGAGCTTCCTCAGCACTGGCAAAAGCCTTGATGCCCCAGTGGTCGGCAAGTTCCCGTGCCTTGTCCAGATCGGGATCGAAAATGCCTGCAACGGGAAAGCCGGCTTTCTTATAGGCGGGCAGATGCGCGTCGCCGACAATGCTGCCCGCGCCGAAGATCACGATGGGCTTTGGCTGCGCGGGCTTTGCCCACCATTGGCGCAGGGTCTTGGGGTCGAAAGCCTCAGTCATGATGGAATACCACTTCCATCATCGCCCACCACTCGCCCTCTTTGCGGGTCTCAAACGGCTTCTGGCATGGCATGCAAACGGACCACCATTCCTGATTTTTGGGGCTTGCGGCCATCTTCTTCATGTCTGCCTCAAAATCGGTGCCGACATATTCCCATGTGCCAAACAGCAGGTTTTCCGGCTCCTTGAGAAAGATCGTATAGTTGGTGATGTTGCATTCGGAAATGAGCGCCAGAATTTCCGGCCACACGCTCGCGTGCAGCTTCTTATATTCCGCGATCTTCTCAGGGTTCAGCCCGATCACCATGCCCATTCTTTGTTTCTGGCTCTGAACCATTACGACCTCACGATCTCGCGGGTGAATTCGGAAATCGAACGGGCGCGTACGGCATCCCAGTCCCATTCGATACCGATACCCGGCTCGGACGGCGCGATGGCGCGACCGTCGCGGATTTCCATGCCCTTGGTGGTGAGGTCGTCGAGCTGCGGAATATATTCGACATAGCGACCGTTCTGCACGGCGCAGACGAGGCTGACATGCAGTTCCATCAGGAAGTGCGGGCAGACCGGAATGTCGAATGTTTCCGCCACATGGGCGACTTTCAGCCAGGGCGTGATGCCGCCGATGCGCGCCACATCCACCTGCACGATGGAGCATGCGCCCTTCTGCATATATTCGCGGAAATGGCGGATCGAATAGATGGATTCGCCCACCGCAATCGGCGTCGGGGTGGAGCGCGTCAGGCGGATATGGCCGTCGAGATCGTCAGCCGGAAGTGGCTCTTCGATCCATGCGAGATCAAGTTCCTTCAGACGCTCGGCGCGACGAATGGCTTCGTCCACCGTAAAGCCCTGATTGCAATCGGTCATGATCTCGAAGCCGTCACCGAGGGCAGCGCGCACTGCGGCAAGACGCGCATAATCTTCAGAACCGTGCGGCTTGCCGATCTTGACCTTGGAGCCGGAAAAACCCTTGGCCTTGGCGGCAAGCGCATCCTCGACCAGAGCTTCTTTCTCGATATGCAGCCAGCCGCCTTCGGTGGTGTAGAGCGGGCAGCTTTCCTTGGCGCCGCCAGCAAGTTTCCAGAGCGGCAGGCCCTGCTTTTTCGCACGCAAATCCCAGAGTGCCGTATCGACCGCAGCCAGCGCCAGCGCAGTGATCGCGCCGATGGTGGTGGCATGGGTTGCAAATTCCAGCTTGCGCCAGATGGCCTCGATGCAATCGGCATCCTCGCCGATAATCAGCGGCACGAGATGGTCGCTCAACAGGCGCATGACGGACGAACCGCCCGTGCCGATCGTATAGCTGTAGCCCGTGCCGACCGCACCGTCGCTGTCGGTGATGGTGACAATCGGCGTTTCCTGGCTGACGAAGCTCTGGATCGCGTCGGTGCGCTTGACCTTCGGCGGAAGGTCGACCATGCGCAGTTCAACTTTTTCGATACGCGCCATAACTATACCGCCAAAGTCTTGCCGCTTGCCGCATCGAACAGATGCGCCTGCGACAGATCGAGTTGCATGGTGATGGTTTCGCCCGGCTGCAAATGACGCGGGTTCAGCATGCGCGCCACCCACTCCTTGCCCGCGAACTCGACAAAAACCAGCGTTTCATTGCCGAGCGGCTCGGTGATCGAAACGCGCATGTCCTTCTCAAACACGGCGTCGCTGGTGGAAATGCCGTGCCCCTTCGGGAAAATATCGTCCGGACGCAGTCCGAACGTTACCTTTGCGCCGTCCTTGGCCTTGCCGCGGAACTGTGCAGGAAGCGGCAGGCGGTCGGCATTGGCAAAAACCAGATCGCCGCCCGTCACCGTTGCCTCGCCCATATTCATCGGCGGCGAACCGATGAAACCGGCAACGAACTGCGTCGCCGGGCGCTTGAAGACTTCATCCGGGGTTCCGGCCTGTTCGATATGGCCATCGCGCATGATGACGATGCGGTCGGCAAGCGTCATGGCTTCGACCTGATCGTGCGTCACGTAGACGACCGTCGACTGCACCTTGGCGTGCAGTTTCTTGATTTCGGTGCGCATCTGGGTGCGCAGCTTGGCGTCAAGGTTCGACAGCGGTTCGTCGAACAGGAACACCTCCGGATTGCGCACGATGGCGCGGCCCATGGCAACGCGCTGGCGCTGGCCGCCGGAGAGCTGCGCCGGGCGGCGTTCCATCAGCGCTTCGAGACCGAGAATGGCAGAGGCTTCATTGACGCGACGGTCGATTTCGGCCTGCGGCTCTTTGGCGATCTTCAGCGAAAAGCCCATGTTCTCGCGCACCGACATATGCGGATAAAGCGCATAGGACTGGAACACCATCGAGATGTTGCGGTCACGCGGCGGCAGGTCGTTGACCACTTTGCCGCCGATTTCCAGCGTGCCGTCGGAAATGGATTCCAGGCCCGCGATCATGCGCAGCGTCGTGGACTTGCCGCAGCCGGACGGACCGACCAATGCCACAAATTCCTTGTCGGCGATTTCGAGATTGATGCCATGCACCACGCCGACATTGCCGTAACGCTTGACGAGATTTTTGATGGAAAGCTGAGCCATTGTTCTATCAACCTTTAACCGCGCCGAACGTCAGACCAGCAACGAGGTGCTTCTGGACGATGAATGTGAGGGTCAGCGCCGGAATAATCATCACGACCGCCAGCGCGCACATGCCGCGCCAGTCGATGGTGAATTCAGCGGTGTAATCGAGAAGACCGACAGGAAGGGTCTTGGAATTGACGGAACGGGTAAGCTGGGAAGCCAGCGCATATTCGTTCCATGAGGTGAGAAAGGCGAAGATGCCTGCCGTTGCGATGCCGGGACCGGCCAGCGGAAACTCCACCTGCCAGAAAGCCTGCCAACGCGTGCAGCCGTCAATCTGGGCGGCTTCCGCAAGGTCCTTCGGTACCTGACGGAAGAAACCGTCGATCAGCCAGATCGTGAACGGCACGTTCAGCGCCACATAGGTGAGGATCAGGCCGAAATGGGTGTCGATGATGCCGATGCGCGAATAGACCATGAACAGCGGCAGCGAGAGCGCAATGCCCGGCACCGAACGCGTCAGCATGAAACCGAGGAAGGTTGCCGACTTGCCCCAGAAGCGGAAGCGCGCAAAGGCATAGCCGCCCGAAACGCCGATGATCAGCGCGATCACGGTGGAGGTGACCGAGATGATGAGCGAATTGCGGAAATAATCCCAGACCGGGATGCCGCCACCGCCCGCGCCCGAGAACATGGCGCGATAGGCCTCGAAGGTGATTTCCTGCGGAATCCAGACCGGCGGCTTTGCCATGATTTCGACCGGCGGACGCAGCGACGAAAGCACGATCCACAGGCCAGGCAGGCAGATGACGGTCATCGCCAGAAACAGGCCGACGAGATAAGCGACTTTCTTGGCGCGACGCAGCAAGCGATGCTGGCTGTTGGAGAGTGTTGTTGTAGCCATGATTACCACTCCGCTCCAATCTGCGTGCGTGCTGCTGCAAGCTTGCGGAAGAACATTACGGTGAAGAGGATCGAAAGCAGGATCGCGACATAGGCCATGGCATTGGCCAGCCCCATCTGCGCATCCGAATAGGCGGTGCGTCCCACCAGCGTCCAGATAAGTTCGGTGCGGCGCGCAGGCCCGCCATCGGTCATGATCTTCACAATGTCATAGGCGCGCGCCACATCGAGCGAGCGAATGGTCATCGCGATGAAGGCAAACGGCATCAGGTAGGGCCAGATGACATAGCGGAAGGTCTGCCACGGCGTGCAGCCATCGACGCGCGCGGCTTCCACCGGGTCCTGCGGCATGGACAGGAGACCGCCCAGAATGAGGATCGCGAACACCGAAGTCGACATCCAGACCTCTGCCAGCAAAATCGCAAACAGCGCCAGATTGCCGTCGATGAGCCATGGAATGGCGGTATTGGTCAGGCCCAGCGATTGCAGCGCATTGTTCACCAGACCGATATTGTCGTTGAACATGAACTTGAACTGGAAGCCGACGAGCACCGGCGAAAACATCATCGGGAACATCATCAGCGTGCGCAGCACGCGCTGGCCGCGCGTCGCCTTGTTGACGAGCATGGCGAGGCCGAGGCCGAGCAGCATTTCCAGATTGAGCGCAATCGTGAGGAATATCACCGTGCGGATGAATGCCGCCCAGAATACCCAGTCGGTCATGATGCGCTGATAGTTGCGCAGGCCGATGAAGTTGAACAGGCTGTCGGGGCGCGTCAGCCGGAACGGCGTGAAGCTTGAGTAAAGCGAAAGCGCGAGAGGAAACAAAACCACCGCTGCGAGGATAATGATGGCCGGAAGCAGAAGCAGGACCGGCGGAGAAATTCGTCTAAACATTGTTCTTCCGAAGCGGTGGAATTAGCACCAAGGCATATGCACATCATGTGTCGCGCGGCCCGCCAGCCGTCTTCCAGCGGCGGGCCATGCGTTCATGAAGCGAAATCAGAGTTCGCCAGCATCCTCGAGGATCTGCGTTGCCTTCTTGGCCGCATCGTCAAGAGCCTGTTGCGAGGTCTTGTCGCCAAGGATTGCCGCCTGAAGTTCAGGATAGACGGCATTGGAAATCTCGATCCAGGACGGGGTCTGCGGAACCGGGAAAGCGGTCTTTGCCGTTTCCTGGAATACCGACAGCACTTCCTTCTTGTACGGGTCGGAAGCGGCCTGTTCGATGACGTAATCCCAGACAGCGGTACGGGTTGGCAGCGTTCCCGCAGCCGATTCCTGCTTCTGCGAATCCTCGTTGGTCAGGAACCAGACGAGCGAGGCGGCAGCCTCCTTGTTGTCACAGGATTCGGTGACCGAGAAGCCGTGATGGCCCGACCATCCGGTGCGCTTGCCGCTCGATCCTGCCGGCGGGGGAACGATGCCGACATTGCCTGCGACCTTCGACGATTTCGGATCGTTGAAATAGGTCGCCCAGCCCGGCCAATCGAGATTGATCGCGATGGTGCCCGAGGCAAAGCCTGCGCCGAGTTCATCCCAGAGATAGTTGGTCGTGCCCGCAGGCACAGCCTTGGCCTTGTAGAGATTGACGAACCAGTCGAGCGCACGCACACCGGCTTCCGAATTGAAGGCAGGCTTGCCGTCCTTGTCGAGATATTCGCCGCCTTCGGCAACCAGCATTTCATAGAAGCGGCCGTTGATGGCTTCTTCCTTGCCGGCGAACTGCGTGCCGTAGAAATTCGGCGGATCGGCAAAGAAGACGGCCTGATCGGAAACTTCCTTCCAGGTCTTTGGCGGCGCCAGATCGTAGCCGTATTTCTCCTTGAAGGCGGTCTTTTTGGCGGCGTCTTCGTAGAGGTTCTTCTGGTAATAAAGCGCCGAGACGTCATATTGCGCGCGCGGCAGCATGATCAGCTTGTCGTTCAGCGTCGATGCCTTGATGACCGACGGCACGAAGCCTTCGATTTCTTCCTTTGGAAGCAAACCGTTCAGATCGGCATAAAGATCAGGATATTGCGGCGCAAAGGACGAGTGGTTGGAGCCCACGCACCAGTTGATCGAGCCGGAGGCTATGTCCGACTTGATTTCCTTATCCAGTTCGAAATGGTTCTTCTTGGAAAGAATGTTGACCTTGGCGCCGGTTGCCTTTTCCCACTCAGCAATGCGCGAATAGAGCGCTTCATATTGCTGACCGCCGATGAGCTTGGCGTTTATGGTAACGCCTTCAAACTTACCCGGCAGGTCGGCCGCACCAGCCACCCCCACTCCCAACGCCAACAGAGCCGCCCCCGTCAGGCAGGACGTTTTGAAATTCCTCATGCATCTCCTCCTCGCGACGGACATTTCTCCTGTCCGTCCCCAATTGTAAATTTGGTATTTATATGCAAACATATTATTCAAAACTGGTCAAGGCGAGTTTCCGCACTTTGCGACTTTCGCAACCGCGTTTGTTCGTATATGAAGAGAAATATTCACGAGGGAGCCAACGTGGAAACAGATGATCGCTATCGCGCCCCCGCGCTGGACAAGGGGCTGGATATTCTGGAACTGCTTGCAAGCGTGGACGGCGGCCTGACACAGGCAGAAATTGCCAAACACCTCGACCGCAGTCCCAATGAATTCTACCGGATGCTGGACCGGCTGGTGAAGCGCGGTTACGTGACCAAGCTCGAAGGCGACCGCTATTCGCTGACACTCAAGCTGTTTGGCCTGGCGCATCTTCATGCCCCGGTGCGCAGGCTCGCTTCCTTTGCCACGCCCTTCATGCGGGAACTCGCAGACCGCTCGAAACAGGCCAACCAGCTTGCAGTCTTTGATCGCGGGTCTGTCGTTGTCATCGCACAGCAGGAAGCACCGGATTATTGGGGCATATCGATCCGCGTCGGCTCGCATATCAGCCTGTTCGACACCGGTTCCGGCCATGTGCTTCTCGCCTTCCGTTCGCCGGACGAACGCAGGATGATGATTGCCGAATATGCAAAGGACCTTGAAAGCGTAAAGCTCGATCAGAGCTTCTACGAGCGCCTCGACCAGATTCGCGAGCGCGGTTATGAAATGATGCCGAGCGCCCAGGTGGCAGGCGTCTATAATCTCTCGGCTCCAATTCTTGGACCTGACGGCACCTGCATAGCCTCGCTGACCTGTCCTTATGTGACGCTGGTCAATTCTGCTTCCGCACCCGACATTACGCAGACCATCAGCCTGTTGCAAAAGACCGTCAAGGACCTTTCAAAACTGGTTGGCTCCGATATCGGAGCCACCGATTAGCGGTTGCCGGTAATTCTTATTTGAAAACTCTCTTCTTTTTTGAAAATATAAAGCAGGAGGAGAGTTTTCATGATTATCGATACCCATCTGCATCTGATCGACAAAAGCGCGCTGAATTATCCATGGCTTGACGGCGTTGCCGCGCTCAACCGGGATTTTCTGTTCGAGACCTATCGGAAGCAGGCAGAGCGCTGCGGCATCAAGGCGGCGCTGCATATGGAAGTGGATGTGGCAGCCGATGCCATCCAGGCTGAAACGGACCATATTCAGGAGACTTCCAGACGATCCGGCGGCTTCATCAAGGGCGCCATTGCCTCCTGCCGTCCGGAAGAGCCCGGCTTTGCCGAATATCTGGAACAGAGCCGCAGCAATCCTTTCGTCAAAGGCTTCCGCCGCGTGTTGCATGTCGTGCCCGACGATGTTTCCGAGGGCGCTCTTTTCCGCGAAAACATCAAGCGGCTGGAAGGCACTGGCCTCACATTCGACCTCTGCACGCTTCCACACCAGATCGACAAGGTGCTGGCGCTGGCCGATCTCGCGCCGGACGTGCAATTCGTGCTCGATCACTGCGGCGTTCCCGACATCAAGTCGGATGCGCGGACAAGCTGGGAGAAGGGCATTACCGAGGTTTCTCAACGCGATAATGTGGTCGCCAAGATCTCCGGCGTGGTCGCCTATGCCGAGCAGGCGAGCTGGACCGTCGACACCATTCGCCCCTATGTGGAGCATGTCATCCGGTCGTTCGGCTGGGAACGCGTGGTGTGGGGAAGCGACTGGCCGGTCTGCACATTGGCGACCAATGTCGATGCCGGGCTTTCAACATGGGTTGCAGCAACCCATGCGCTTCTGGAAGGATGCAGCGAAGACGAAAAGGCGCTGCTTCTGTCTGAGAACGCGCGCCGTATCTGGAACCTTTAAGCTTCCCGCTCGCTTCCCCCTCATCCTGAGGAGACAGGCACCGCATTTCCCCTTTGGATCCCTCGATCCTTCGAGACACCTCCTTCGCAAGCTCAGGAGTCTCCTCAGGATGAGGGTGGAGGGGGAGAGGCCGGTGTAAGGACCAATACTAGCCGTCAGAAGCTTTCGCGGAACAGCCGGTTCAGATCGGCGATCACCTGTTCTGCCGGTTCATTGCTCTGAAGCCCCTTGTTGATGCGCTCCGACGCTGCTTCCTGAAACGCCATATAGTCATCGTGACGCGGGCGCACCCATGCGCCTTCCAACGTCGCGCGCGTGTCGCGGTAGAAATCGGAGGTCGCCGCATTCACGGTGTCGTCTTCCCAGGCCGCCGCATGTCCGGGCTGGCCGTTGGAAGCTGCGTAAAGCCCCTTCTGCACGTCACCGCTTGCCACCCAATAGGCAAAATCGATGGCTGCTTCCGGATGGTTGCTGAAGGCAGAAACCGCAATGCCCGTACCACCCAGCGCGGACCCCGCAACGCCCGCCGCGCCCGATGGAATATCGGCAAAGCGGACCAGGCGGTCACGGAAGCCCGGCATGGCATAATTCACATAACCGTAGATGAGCGGCGCGCAGGCGAATTCGGATGGCGCCCCGGCCATTTCCTCGAACACGGCAATCGGGTCCATGCCGAAACATTCCGGCTTTACCAGCGCAGCAATCTCGCGGAGCTGCTCGAAAGCTTGCGAGCCATGCTCGACGGAGATCAGCTCGCCTTCCACAGAGCAAGGCGTTCCGGCGTTGGCGGCGAGTGTATAAAAGCACATCAGCGAGTGCGGCGAACGCAAGGGCAGCAGGACTTTTCCGGCGCGGGCAAGGCGCAGAACCTCGCCCCACGAAGTTGCCGGCTTGTCCATAATATCCGGGCGCCATGCCTGAACCTGCGTCGCGGCATCCAGCGGGAAAGCCCATTGCCGCCCCTGCCAGTTATAGCTCGGGAAAGACTGGCCCACGGAACCATCGGCCAGCTCTTTCAGTTCCGTTTCGCGGCCCGGCACATCCAGCGGCAGCAGGCAGCCTTCCTTGGTGATCTGGCCGACATGGGGATGGTCGATCACGATCAGGTCGAAATTGCGTGCCAGTTCCTCGACCGGGAAGGTCTCGAAATCCTGCAGCGACCGCTTCTCCCATTCGATTGCGACACCCTTGTCATGCAGCCATTTTTCGGCGCAGGCCACCATCGGGTCGTAGCCACGCGGATGGTTCCACGTCATGCCTTTAAGCTTGATGGCGCTCATAGTCCGAACTCCTCGCGAATCTGCTGGCTGTTTTCACCGATGCGCGGCGCTGCGCGCTCTACCTTCGGGCGCTGGCCGTTGATGCGCAGCGGCGAACGTGTGGTGGTGATGGACACATCATCTTCCCGCGTCACCGTCTGCAGCATGTCGAGGACAGAGAAGCCTTCGCTTGCGAGAAGCTCTTCCCAGTTAAGAACGCGGGCGCACCAGATGTCGGCCGGTTCCAGAATGGCGAGCCATTCATCGACGGTTTTTTCTGCAATGCGATCGGCGATCAGCCGCTTGATCTCGTCGCGCCTGCTGAATGCGATTTTCGGATCGTCCGCAAAGGGTGCCAGCGTGTCGGTCTCAAGCAGAGCCGCCAGTTTGGGGATCGGCATCATTGCGATGGCAAGATAGCCGTTCGCCGCCGGGTAGACGCCGTAAGGCGCTGCGAGATAGGCGTGGGCGCTGCGGAAATCGGAACGCCTGGGCAGGCGACGGCCGTCGTTGAGATGGGTGGTCAGCACCTCGAACTGGAAATCGACCAGCGCTTCCAGAAGGCTGGTTTCGACATGCGAACCTTTGGCCGTTATGCCGCGCCGCACCAACGCTGCGAGAATGCCCTGTGCCGCTGCCGCGCCTGCCAGCATATCCGCAACCGCCAGACCAAATGGCACCGGCCCCTGCCCTTCATCGCCGTTGAGCCACATGAGACCCGAACGCGCCTGCGCCAGCAGATCCTGTCCCGGACGGCCAACCCATGGTCCCTCTTCGCCATAGCCGCTGATTGACGCATAGACGAGGCGCGGATTGATTTCCTTCACCGCTTCGTAATCGAGACCAAGCCGCTTGATCACACCTGGGCGAAAATTCTGGATCAGCACATCGGCCTTTGCCAGAAGCTTCTTCAACGCCGACAGATCGTCGGGATTTTTCAGATCGATAGCAAGACTGTCCTTGCCGCGATTGATGGCATGAAAGATCGTGGAATCGCCGCCGATTTCCGTATCGCTCAGATAGAGCCTGCGTGAGAGATCACCGCCGTCCGGCCGCTCGATCTTGATGACGCGCGCGCCCAGATCCAGCAGGCGCAAAGAGCAATAAGGCCCCGACAGAAACTGGCTCATATCGACAACGACGAGCCCGTCCAGCGGCAGTTCGCTTTCCGACATCGGAAAATTCCCTCCTCGTGAATTTCTTATGTGAATATAGTATTCACATATGGATTAATGGAAGGCAAGGCCGAATTGACGGAAAAAACAAAAACGCCGCCCCGGTCGGGCGGCGTTTTTGCATCGATATAAAGCCTCGGTCAGATCGCGAGTTCGACTTCGTTGCTGGCCAGTTCCAGCAAGGTCCAGACGTGATCGGCGAACGAGTTCCAGACTTCGATCCGATAGTGTTCGGCATCCCATTTCATCAGGATAATCTGCGCATGATCGAAGATGGTGCGGGCCGTGCCCGGTGCCTGCATTTCAGCCAGGTTGAGCGGAGACGCGGCATTGAGCAGCCATTCTGCCTTGGGACCGGAAATATCGATGCCAGTCTCGCGATGGCTGACATCGACGAGGCTGTGCGGCTCGCTATCGTAAAGCTTCGCGAACGCCTGCGTTATGGTTTCGAGCTTTCCCTGATCCGCCCAGATATACCATTCGTCTGGTCCAATGCAGGCAACGGCAATATCGCCGGTGCGCTCAAGGCTGCCGATCCTGGCCGGGATTTTTGCGCCCAGCGCCTTTTCAGCCAGGGCCAGTTTTGCCGGGGCCATGCGCAGGATGAAGCGGGCTGCGTCATCGGCTGGATGGATTTCCAGACGGCCAGGAATGACGACCTTGCGGTTCGAATAAGGTTTTGTCTCAACAAGCATGGTTCGATCCTTATCCGTTCAACTTCTTGCCTTCGGGATCATAGAAAACCATGCCCGACACAGTGGCTTCATGCACGCTGCCATCCGGCATCGGCATATAAAGCGTTTCACCCATGCGATCCTTGCCGCCGGATACCAGCGCCATGGCGATGGACCGCCCGAGCGTCTCGCTCCAATAGGAGGAGGTGACATGGCCGAGCATAGTCATCGGCACAGCCTGTTTTGGATCGGCGACAATCTGCGCGCCCTCTTCCAGCACGAGCTTCGGATCTTTGGTCAGAAGCCCGACCAGATGCTTGCGATCCTTTTTCAGCATGTCCGGACGCGTCAGCGACCGCTTGCCGACGAAATCCGGCTTCTGCTTGCCGATCGCCCAGCCAAGGCTTGCATCATCCGGCGTCACGGTGCCATCCGTGTCCTGACCGACGATGATATAGCCCTTTTCGGCGCGCAGAACGTGCATGGTTTCCGTGCCGTAAGGCGTGATGTCATATTGCTGGCCGGCCTCATAAAGCGCCTTCCACAGCGACAGGCCGTAACGCGCAGGCACGTTGATTTCATAGCCCAACTCGCCCGTAAAACTCATGCGGAACAGACGCGCAGGCACGCCCAAAAATGTGCATTCGGCGACCGACATATGCGGGAAGGCTTCGTCCGAAATATCCAGACCTTCGACCATTGGTTCGATGAGCTTGCGCGCATTCGGACCATTGATCGCCACCACCGCCCATTGCTCGGTGGTGGAGGTCAATGAGACTTTCAGCTCCGGCCATTCGGTCTGGAGATAGTCTTCCATCATGTTGAGCACGCGCGCGGCACCGCCGGTCGTGGTGGTCACATGGAAGCGATCCTGCGTCAGACGCCCGACAACACCGTCATCGCGGATGAAGCCATCTTCGCCGAGCAGCAGGCCATAGCGGCAGCGCCCGACGCCAAGTTTCGTCCATGGATTGGTGTACATGCGGTTCATGAATTCCGCCGCATCCGGGCCAACCACCTCGATCTTGCCGAGCGTGGAGGCGTCGAACATGCCGAGCGACTGGCGGGTCGCCTTGCATTCACGCGCCACGGCCTGATGCATGTCTTCACCAGCTTTCGGGAAGTACCATGCGCGCCGCCACAGCGAGACAGGCTCGAAAGCCGCGCCATGCTGTTCGGCCCAGCTATCGATGGGCGTCTTGCGCGTCACGTCGAACAGCTTGCCACGGTTGTAGCCGCAGAAGGCACCGAAGGTCGTCGGCGTATAAGGCGGGCGGAACGTGGTGAGGCCAACCTGCGGTGTCGGGCGCTTGAGCGCATCGGCGGCAACGGCCAGACCGTTGATGTTGGACGTCTTGCCCTGATCGGTCGCCATGCCGTTGGTGGTATAGCGCTTCACGTGCTCGATGGAGTGGAAGCCCTCGCGCACGGCCAGACGAATATCCTTGGCGGTCACATCGTTCTGGAAATCGATGAAAGCTTTGGCCTTGCCCGGATCGCGATCCGTTGGCAATTCGCGACAGCTTATGCCGTCACAGACGAAATCACCGGCCACCGCATAGTCTGATGGCTTGGTCTTGTGGCCTGCGTCACTGGCTGCGGCAGCACCCGCTTCCGCCCCCTCACGCAATGCGGAAGCCAGATCGAAATTGCCATTGCCCGCACCGGCACAGCGGCTTTCCTCGGTGCGTTCGCCCGGCAGATAGATCTGACGCGCCTCATCCCAGACCAGCGAGCCTTTCGTGTGCGAGAACAGATGCACGCTCGGATTCCAGCCGCCGGACATCAGCAACACATCGCAGGCAATCGTGCGGGCAGCGCCGACAGAGCCATTGGAAACCGGATTGACGCGCACGGAGGACACGCGATGGCGTCCGCCTGTGTCCGTCACGGTCCAGCCGGTGAGCGTTTCGATGCCGAGCATCTTTGCGCGGTTGACGAGGCTGTCGGCAACGCTTGAACGCACATCGATGATGGCCGGAACCTTGACGCCCGCCACTGCGAGATCGAAGGCTGCAAGCCATGCGCTGTCATGCGAGGTGACGACAACAGCCTTGTTGCCGACCTTGACGCCATAGCGATTGAGATAGGTGCGCGCGGCGGAAGCCAGCATCACGCCCGGACGGTCATTGCCGGCAAAGACCAGCGGCTTTTCGATAGCGCCCTGCGCCAGCACCACCTGCTTTGCACGCACGCGCCACATGCGTTCACGCGGCGCATTGGAGGCGGGCTTCGACTGATGATCGGTCAGGCGCTCGCAAAGGCCGACCATGTTCTGATGGTAATAGCCGATGGCCGTTGTGCGCGGCAAAAGCGTGACATTCGGATTGGCCTTGAGCGCTTCCACGGTCTCGTTGAGCCAGTCCCAGCTTGCGCGGCCATTGATGACCGGCTCCGGCTCGGACAGAAGCGAGCCGCCAAATTCCGCCTGCTCGTCGCAGATGATAACCTTCGCGCCGCTTTTCGCGGCTTCAAGTGCTGCGGCGAGACCGGCAGGCCCGCCACCGGCGATCAGCACATCGCAGAAGGCATAACGGCTGGCATAGGTGTCCGGATCAGGCTCGGAAGGCGATTTGCCAAGACCGGCTGCGCCACGGATGAAGGGCTCATAGACCTTGTTCCAGAAGCTTTTCGGCCACATGAAGGTCTTGTAGTAAAAACCTGCCGAGAAGAACATGTAGAAGGCGTCGTTGATCGCGCCGACATCGTGCTTCAGCGACGGCCAGTGGTTCTGGGTTTCGGCCTTGAGGCCGTCATAAAGTTCCAGCACGGTTGCACGGGTGTTCGGCTCGAAACGGCCCGGCCCGCGCGAAACGCCCATCAGCGCATTCGGCTCTTCGGAACCGGCGGAAAGAATGCCGCGCGGGCGGTGATATTTGAACGAACGGCCAGCCAGATGCTCGCCATAGGCAAGCATGGCGGAAGCCAGCGTATCGCCCTCAAAACCGGAATAGGACTTGCCGTTGAAGGTGAACCGCACGGACTTGGCCTTGTTGACGCGGCCTTTGTTATGAATGCGCATATCGGTCATTATTTCGTCTCCGCAGCCGGAGTTTCTGCCAAAGCAGGACGGGGTTCACCGGCTTTGTAGGTCATCGCGAACTTGTCGCTCACCGTGTCGCGCACCGCATTGAAGAAGCGGCCGCAGCCATTGATATGCCGCCAGCGTTCATAATGGGTGCCGCGTGGGTTGGAGCGCGTGAACAGGAAATCGCGCCATTCGTCATCGGAAAGCTGCGACGGATCGGCAGGGCGCGCAATATGCGCTTCCCCTGCATAGGCAAATTCCAGTTCCGGACGTTCCATCTCGCAATAAGGGCAACGGATAAGAAGCATGTGTGTGGTTCCCTTACTCTTTAATGCGCGACAGCAGCAGCAGCCGCTTCATCGATCAGGCGACCGGTGGTGAAGCGTTCCAGCGTGAAGGGTGCGTTGATCCAGTGTGGCTCATCGCGGGCAATCGTATGCGCGAAGACATGCGCCGAACCGGGCGTCGCCTTGAAGCCGCCCGTGCCCCATCCGCAATTGACATAAAGGCCCGGCACCGGCGTCTTGCCGATGATCGGCGAACGATCCGGCGTGACGTCGACAATACCGCCCCATTTGCGCAGCATCCGCATGCGGGTGAAGATCGGGAAGACTTCGCAGATCGCGGCAAGCGTGTGCTCGATCAGCGGCAGGCCGCCGCGCTGGCTGTAGGACACATATTGGTCGGTGCCGGAACCGATCACCAGTTCGCCCTTGTCGGACTGGCTGATATAGGCATGGACCGTGTTGGACATGACCACGCAAGGGAAGATCGGCTTGACCGGCTCGGACACCAGCGCTTGCAACGGGAAGCTTTCAAGCGGCATGCGCACGCCTGCCGTATCCATGACAATGGACGTGCTGCCCGCAGCCGATACCGCCACCTTCTTCGCCTTGATGAAACCGCGGGGCGTATCGACGCCGGTCACGCGGCCCGACGCATCGCGGCGGATGGCCGTGACGGGGCAGTTCTGGATGATGTCGACGCCGCGCTCCGTCGCGCCGCGCGCATAACCCCAGGCGACCGCATCGTGGCGGGCGACGCCGCCGCGCCGCTGCAAGGTGGCGCCCACCACCGGGTAGCGGGCATTGGGCGAAATATCGAGCGGCGGGCAATATTCCTTCGCCTGCTCCTTCGTCAGCCATTCATTGTCGATGCCGTTGAGGCGGTTGGCATGGATATGGCGCTTGAAGCTCTGCACGTCATGCACCGTATGCGCCAGCATCATGACGCCGCGCTGCGAGAACATGACGTTGTAGTTCAGGTCCTGGCTCAGACCCTCCCACAGCTTCATCGCATGTTCGTAAAGATGCGCGCTCTCATCATAGAGATAGTTGGAGCGGATGATGGTGGTGTTGCGGCCCGTATTGCCGCCGCCGAGCCAGCCTTTTTCGATGACGGCGACATTGGTGATGCCGTGTTCCTTGGCCAGATAATAGGCCGCGCCCAGACCATGCCCGCCCGCGCCGACGATGATCACATCATATTCGGCCTTGGGTTCGGCATTCGGCCATTGCGGCTTCCAGTTCTTGTTACCGGACAGCGCGTTCTTGATAATAGAAGCTGCAGAAAAACGGGACATAGACAACCACCAGTTTCGCGCCCGCAAACGCCCTTCCGGCGCAAGCGAAGCCTTTGATGATATTTCTATTGTTTCCGTTTCAAACCCGACAGCAGGCTTGCGTCAAAAGACGCCACAAATACGACATGCCCACCATTTCGCGACATCATCCCGCCGCCTGCGCCGCCAGCCGGTTTCTGTGACGCCGCGGCAAAGCAGTTTCAAAAATGGCCCCTGTAAAATAGGACAACATTATTGTCCTTTTCTCTTTTCTTTTATTGCGCAAAGGTCTAGGCATTCTTTCGTAAAATCGCGCCCATTACAGAAGAAAAGCAAGAAAGGTGATTTCGTGACTAAGGAGAACCTGCTCGAAAGTGCTCTCGTCCGCCTGGATGAGGCGGCAAGCCACATCAACATCGATGCGGATGTCATCGAGAAGCTGAAATATGCGCGTGAAACGATGAAAGTGCGGCTGATGATCCGCATGGACGACGGTTCGCGAAAATCCTTTCTTGCCTGGCGTTGCCGCTATGACGACACGCGCGGACCGACCAAGGGCGGCATCCGCTACCATCCGGAATCAACCGCGGAAGAAGTGGAGACGCTGGCTTTCTGGATGACCTTCAAATGCGCCGTGATGAACCTGCCCTATGGCGGCGGCAAGGGCGCCATTCAGGTCGATCCGCGCCAGTTGTCCAAGGCTGAACTGGAACGTCTTTCGCGCGCCTATATCCAGGCTTTCTCCGGCATTATCGGACCGGATCGCGACATTCCCGCGCCTGACGTCTACACCAACTCCATGATCATGGGCTGGATGGCTGACGAATATTCCCAAATCGTCGGGCAGTCCTCGCCTGCCGTCATCACCGGCAAGCCGCTGGCGCTCGGCGGTTCGCTGGGCCGCAACGATGCGACGGCGCGCGGCGGCTTCTATCTCGTGCGCCATCTGGCGCAGGATCTGGGCCTTGCTTCGCAGCTTCGCGTCACGGTTCAGGGTTTCGGCAATGCCGGCCAGTTCATCGCCAAGCTGATGGCAAGCGACGGTCACAAGATCGTCGCCGTGTCGGATTCGGCCGGTGCTGTCTACTGCGCCAACGGCCTCGATCTCGATGCGCTTCTGGAAGCAAAGGCGCAGAACAAGTCGGTTGTTTCAACCGCTGGCAAGAATGGCCACGAAGCAATCTCCGCGGATGAGCTGGTGGCTGCCGAATGCGATGTTCTCGTGCCGAGCGCCATGGAAAACATGATCCATGCGGACAATGCGGCATCCATCAAGGCCAAGCTGATCGTCGAGCTCGCCAATGGCCCCGTCACGCCGGAAGCCGACAAGATCCTTGAGGAAAAGGGCGTCGTCGTTCTGCCTGATATTCTGGCCAATGCCGGTGGCGTGACGGTTTCCTATTTCGAATGGGTGCAGAACCGCCAGGGCTATTACTGGACGCTTGAAGAAATCCATGAGCGCCTCAAAACCATCATGGAACGCGAAGGCCGCGCCATCTGGAACCATGCCAAGCAGCACAATGTGACGGTCCGCTCGGCGGCTTATGTCCATGCGTTGCAGCGTCTCGCACAGGCCATTGAAGCACACGGCACGCAGAGCGATTTCACGGCCTGATCCCGCCTTTTGATATCACCCCTCCTGCCAGCCTGCTGTCAGGAGGGGTGTCGGACGGCGGTTTCCTTTTCCCGCTCGCGCTATAGTTTACCTTCACAAGGCAAAACCAGCGCGATGGGATGAAAAGCATGTCGTACGGAAATCTATTCAGGGGCGGTGCCGTCGCACTTGCCCTCCTTGCGGGCGCAGTCCAGTTCTCCAGCGTCGCGCAGGCGCAGGTGGTCGTCTCTTCCAAGATCGACACGGAAGGCGGCGTCCTCGGCAACATCATTCTGGCCGTGCTGAACGCAAACGGCATCCAGACCACGGATCGCATCCAGCTTGGCGCCACGCCCGTGGTTCGCAAGGCGATCACCGCCGGCGAAATCGACATTTATCCCGAATATACGGGCAATGCGGCCTTCTTCTTCAACAAGGCCGACGACCCGCTCTGGAAAGACGCCGCCAAGGCGTTCGAGACGGCAAAAAAGCTTGATTACGATGCCAACAAGATCGTCTGGCTTGCCCCCTCGCCGGCAAACAACACCTGGGGCATTGCGGTGCGCAAGGATGTCGCCGACGAAAACAAGCTCACGAACCTCACCGAATTCGGAAAGTACATTTCAGGCGGCGGGAAGGTCATTCTGGCGGCATCGTCGGAATTCGTGAATTCGGCGGCCGCCCTGCCAGCCTTCCAGACCGCCTATGGCTTCACCCTGAAACCCGACCAGCTGATCACGCTGTCAGGCGGCGATACGGCGGCAACAATTGCCGCTGCCGCCAACCAGACCAACGGCGCCAATGCGGCCATGGTCTACGGCACCGATGGCGGCATCGCGCCTTCCGGGCTTGTCGTGCTCGAAGACGACAAGCATGTGCAGCCGGTCTACCAGCCCGCCCCGATCATCCGGGAAGAAGTTTTGAAGAAAAATCCGAAGATCGAGGAGTTGCTGAAGCCGGTTTTCGCAAAGCTCGATCTCACCACCCTTCAGGAACTCAACGGTCGCGTGCAGCTCGGCGGGGAACCGGCAAAGGCGGTCGCGGAGGAGTTTCTCAAGACCAACGGTTTCCTGAAATAGGCGCGGGTATTTTCCGGGCATGAGTGCAGCACATGAGACGATCCGGGCAAATGGCACGAAGGGCTTGTTTGCCTATATCGACAAGCTCGGACTGGTCATTGCGGCAATCGGCTTATCGGGATTGCTGCTGCCCTTCGCGAACTTTCGGGCAAACCGCATCGTTCAGGGCGAACCGCGCTATCTGTTCGATGCCCTGCCATCCGGACTGGCGCTGTCGCTCGCAGCAATCGTGGCTGCGGGGCTGCTGATCGGCTTTGTCCGCAGCAACAATTTGTTGCGGCTCGTGGCGGCGCTGTTCTGCCTTGCATCCGTCATGGTGGCAATCGGCATGGCCGCGTCTTTCCTGTCGCCGGAGGGGAACAATTATGCACGCGTCTCTCCGGCGTCCGGCTTCTGGCTCCTGTTCTTCGCCAGCGCCCTTTATGTCGCCGACGGACTGGTCCGGTTGCGGGCCGGTCCGTTCTTGCGTGTGGGACTGCTGGTCGTTGCAGGTCTGCTTCTGGCGCTCCTGCTTTCGTCGGGCCTCTGGGACAGCATCTCCTTCATGAAGGAATATCAAAGCCGTGCGGAAAGCTTCTGGAATGAAGCAGAACGGCATATAGCCCTGGCCTTGGGATCGCTTGTAGCGGCCACGGCAACGGGCATACCGCTCGGCCTTGTCTGCCACCGCTTGCCGAAACTGCGCGCCTTCGTGCTGAACAGTCTCAACATCGTGCAGACCATTCCGTCCATGGCTCTGTTCGGCATATTGATCGCGCCGCTCGGCTGGATTGCAGCGCAGTTTCCGTGGGCGGCAACCCTCGGCATACGCGGGATCGGCGCGGCACCAGCCTTCGTTGCGCTGTTCCTCTATTCGCTGCTGCCGATCGTCGCCAACACCGTGGCTGGGCTGGCGCAGGTGCCGGAGCCGGTAACGGATGCCGCGCGCGGCATGGGCATGACGCGCCTGCAACGGCTTTTCAAGACTGAATTTCCGCTCGCCTTTCCCGTCATTCTTACCGGTATACGCATTGTCATGGTGCAGAATATCGGCCTGACGACCATCGCCGCACTCATTGGCGGCGGCGGCTTCGGAACATTCGTCTTTCAGGGTATCGGGCAAACGGCGATGGACCTCGTTCTGTTGGGCGCCTTGCCGACCGTTCTTCTGGCCTTTGCCGCCGCGGTCTTTCTCGATGCAGCGATAGAAATCACCGAAAGAGGCAGCTCCCGATGATCGAGTTCGACCATATCACGAAGCGCTATAACGGGCGCGCAGCGGTCGACGCCGTGAGCTTCACCGTCGAGCCGCATAGCATTGCGGCAATCGTCGGAACGTCAGGCTCAGGCAAGACGACCCTGCTGCGGATGGTCAATCGTCTGGTCGAGCCGACCGATGGCGAAATCCGCATTGATGGCCGCAGCATCATGGACGAACCCGGCCATGAATTGCGGCGGCGGATCGGCTACGTCATCCAGCAGAACGGCCTGTTTCCGCATCGAACCGTCGCGGAGAACATTGCGACGGTGCCTCTTCTGCTTGGCTGGGATAAACAGCGCATCGAAACGCGCGCCGATGAACTGCTTGACCTTTTTCAGCTGGAACCAGCCGACTATCGCGACCGCTATCCGCACGAACTGTCCGGGGGGCAGCAACAACGCGTCGGCGTGGCGCGGGCGCTTGCCGCCGGGCCGAACATCCTTCTCATGGACGAGCCGTTCGGGGCACTCGACCCGGTTATCCGGGCCAAGGCGCAGGAAGATCTGAAGGCGATCCAGAAACGGCTTGGCACGACCATAATCCTTGTCACGCACGACATGGAGGAAGCAATATCACTGGGCGACCGTATCGCCGTCATGGATGACGGGAAGCTCCTGCAATATGGCCCGCCGGCGGAAATCCTCGCACGTCCGGCAACCGATTTTGTCGAGCGCCTTGTCGGCACAGCCGAACGGCCCTTCCGCCTCCTTTCCCTGATGGACCTGAAAACCGTGCTCCAGCCGGGCGATGCGAGCGGGGAAACATTACCGGTAACCGCGTCACAACGCGATGCGCTTGCAGCACTTCTATGGTCCGGGCGTAAAGCCCTTCCCGTTCTCGACGAGGAAGGACGGCCCCTTGGCCGGGTGACGCTGGAAAAGCTGCTTCATCAGGCAGAGCGCCCGGCATGAAATCGTTCCTGTCCCTCGTGCCGCGTGTCGTGCTTCTGGGCGTATTGCTCCTGTTTCTGTTGCGGCCCCATCTTTTCGAGCCCCTGTTTCGGCCATTGGTCAATGAAGGCGTTCCGGCCATCTATGATCGCGCCAACTTCATGGCGTTGACCTTGCAGCATCTGGGCCTCGTGGCGCTCGCAACACTTGCCGCGACTGTCGTGGCTGTCTCGATGGCGATCTTCGTCACAAGAAAGCAAGGCGCGGAGTTTCTGCCGCTTTCCCGCAGCCTCGTGAATATAGGCCAGACTTTTCCTCCCGTTGCGGTGCTGGCGCTGGCCGTTCCCATCTTCGGTTTCGGGGACAAGCCGACGCTGATCGCCCTTTTCCTCTATGGCCTGCTTCCGATTTTTGAAAACACGCTGACGGGGCTGACGACCTTGCCGCCGCCGGTTGTCGAAGCTGCGCGCGGCATGGGCATGACCAGCGCGCAGCGGCTTGTGAAAATCGAGGTTCCGCTGGCCCTGCCGGTCATTCTGGCAGGCATAAGGCTTTCAGCCGTAATCGGCCTTGCGACAGCCACCATCGGTTCGACCGTCGCGGCCAGAACCCTTGGGGAAGTCATCATTGCCGGGCTCATTTCCAACAACCTCGCCTTCGTTTTGCAGGGAGGGCTTGTGGTAGCGGCACTTGCCATACTGATCTTCGACGGGTTTCAGGCAATCGAGCATTATCTGCTGAAACGTTCCGGACGTGCCCTCTGAAAGCATAAATCCTCTTTGAAAGGCGCTGCAGCGTTCCTATATCATGACAAATGACCAGCCAGCGAGGAACGGGATGAACATCGGTCAGGCAGCCGCAGCATCTGGCATATCTGCGAAAATGATCCGCCATTATGAAACAATTGGACTTATTGAAGCTGCCGAGAGAACCGGTTCGGGCTACCGCGTCTATACGCAGAAAGATGTCGAAACACTGCGCTTCATCCGCCGCAGCCGCGATCTTGGTTTTCAGGTTGAGCAGATCAAGGAACTGCTGGCGCTCTGGCGAGATCGCAACCGCGCATCGGCCGATGTAAAGAAGGTCGCGCTTGGCCATGTCGAGGAACTGGAAGCCAAGATGCGGCAGTTGCAGGAAATGGCCGATACGCTGCGCCACCTCGCCAAAAACTGCCACGGCGACAACCGTCCCGATTGCCCGATCATCCACCAGCTTGCGGAAAACAGTGCGGAAAGCCGCAAACGCCCGGCTCCGCGCAAAGGCGAGTTGCTGCACGGCAAAGTCTGAGATTGTTACAAAGAATGCCGGGATCGCTCCCGGCATTCCTGTTTTCAGACGGCTGGTTCAGCCCTTCGGCAACGTATAGGCGATCACATAATCGCCGGGCTTGGTGCCCACTGACCCATGCCCGCCGGCTACCATCAGGACGAACTGCTGATCGCCAACCGTATAGGTCATCGGGGTCGACTGGCCGCCTGCCGGAAGCCGGGCCTGCCAGAGCTGCTTGCCGGTGGTGAGGTCATAAGCGCGCAGATAGTCATCCACCGCAGCGCCCAGGAAGGCGACGCCGCCAGCGGTGATCATCGGCCCGCCGATGCCCGGAACGCCCACTTTCAGCGGAAGCGGAACCGGCGACATATCGCGGATCGTTCCGTTGCGATGCTTGTAGGCGATCTTGCCGGTGCGCAGATCGACGCCTGCGACATACCCCCAGGGCGGCGTCTGGCACGGAATGCCGAGCGGACCGAGGAACGGCCCCATGAACACGCCATAAGGTGCGCCGTCATTGCGGTTGAGGCCCTGTTCGCTGCCCTTTTCATCCTGTCCCTTCGGCGGAACATCGGCGCGCGGAACGAGACGTGAGGTAAAGGCGAGATAGGTCGGCATACCGAACATGACCTGTCGCACTGGATCGACCGCGACGCTGCCCCAGTTGAACACGCCGAAATTGCCGGGATAGACGATGGTTCCACGTAGCGAAGGCGGGGTGTACCGGCCTTCATAGAACAGCTGGTGGAACTTGATGCGGCAGGCGAGCTGATCGAACATCGTCACGCCCCACATGTCGCTTTCGCGCAAGGGCGGCGGGCTGAACGTGAGATCGGAGATCGGCTGCGTCGGCGCCGTATGGTCTTCCGGGATCGCGCCTGTCGGTGCCGGGATTTCCTTGACCGGAATGATCGGCTCGCCGGTGCGCCGATCCAGAACATACAAGTCGCCCTGCTTCGTCGGGCCGACCAGCGCAGGCGTGCCGTTGATATTGAGCAGAACCGGCTGTGCCGGAACGTCCATATCCCACAGGTCGTGATGCACCGTCTGGCGCACCCAGCGAACCTGTCCGGTGTTCACGTCGAGCGCCACGATGGATGAGGAGTACTTCTCCACATTCTCGCTGCGGTCCATGCCAAGCTGGTCCGGCACCTTGTTGCCGAGCGGCACGAAGATCAGGCCGAGCTTTTCATCCACGCTGGAAACGGACCAGCTGTTGGGCGAGTTGGTCGTGTAGTACTGGCCCTCGGGCAGCGGCGTGGTGACGTCCGGATTGCCGGAATCCCAGTTCCACAACAGTTGCCCGGTGCGAATGTCGAAGGCGCGGATGACGCCCGACTGTTCCTCGGTCGAATAATTGTCATTGACCGCGCCGCCGACGATGATCTTGTCTCCGACAACGGCAGGCGGCGAAGTGGAGTAATAATAGCCTGCCGGATTATATTTCATGCCATGGCTGAGATCGAGCGTGCCGCCATTGGCGAAATCCGCGCAGATTTCGCCGGTCGCCGTGTCGAGTGCGATCAGGCGCGCATCGGAGGTCGGCAGGTAGACGCGCTCGGCGCATTTCGCGCCGGCCGTTGCCGTTGCATCCTTCCAGTAGCTGACGCCGCGGCAGGTCTGGTGCTGGCGGTCCGTGTTGAAGCCGACCTTCGGGTCGAACTTCCACTTTTCCTTGCCCGTCGCCGCATCGAGCGCAATCGCCCAGTTATGCGGCGTGCAGAGATAAAGCGAATCGCCGATCTTGAGCGGCGTGACCTGGTAGGTCGTTTCGCCCACATCCTGCGGCTGCTTCACGTCGCCCGTCTGATATTGCCACGCGACTTGCAGTTTCGCGACGTTTTCCGGCGTGATCCCAGCCAGCGGCGAATAGCGCTGGCCATATGGCGTGCGCCCATATTGATGCCATTCACCATCGGGAACATTGCCGCCGAGATCGGGCGTGGCGGCGACTTTCTCGGTCGGCAGGTTCCCGGTGATATTGTAGGGGTCCTGCGTCATGGAATAGCCCGCGACCACAAGTGCCACGAGCGAAGCCACGCCCAGCGGCAGACCGCCGCCGCCCGCGCCGCCGTTGAGGGGCTTTCTGATCCACGGCGTCAGCATCCACAGGCCGAGAAGAACGATAAGCCCGCCGCGCGCTCCAAGCTGCCACCAGTCGAAGCCGACCTCGTAATAGGCCCAGCCGAGCGAGCCGAGAATGACGAGAGCATAGACCCAGAGGGCGGCGGCATTGCGCCTGAAAAGCAGAACGGCGGTCAGCAGGAAGCCGATCGCCGCGATAATATAATACCAGCTGCCGCCAAGCGCGGCGAGCCAGATGCCGCCAGCGCCGAGCGCAAGCCCGATCAGGAAAAGCACAAGTGAAGTTAACCAGATAAGCAAGACATTACCCCCTTCCAGGTCGTGTCACCATTCTTCCGGACATGTCCGCCAGAATCGGTCATGCTTCCGGCCATGGTTCCACCCACAGGGCCATCCACGGCTGGCCCGACTTCGGTCACGGGACTCTGCGTCAGCGAAGCGCATAGTCACATGCTGCCTGACTGTTGAGATAGGCGGCTATGAAAAAAATCCAGACGGCACCAGAAATGTTTCTTTCGCAGGGCCGGTCAACCGGGACAACCGAGCGAAACCGGGACTGGTGGAGCGGAGACGCGCATCGCTCGTTCGGGTGCTGGCGCCAATCAAGGCAAAACGAAGGCAAGGCGGCTTTTCGAGTTCAAATGATGCAAAACCGAGCGCAGACGCACCGATTTGGGCGCCTCAATTACGGCGAGCGTGTGTCATAACTGTGTAAATTGTGTCTTTAAGGCGGCTTTTTAGAGACGCTAGGCAGAGCTTCGCATGAAAAGCTGGCTGTCGAGATGGCGGATTGCACTCTGTGCCGGCAAAGTATTTTCGCGGCCATTGATGCGGGAAAACAGCATGTCGAGACCGATCTGCGCAATCTGCCGGTAGTCCTGCGCAACGGTGGTCAGCGCCGGGCAGGTGAAGCGGCTCAAGGGATGGTCGTCATGGCCTGCAACACGCAGGTCGCATCCCTCTTCCCGGCCCACCCGCAGCTTGCGTTCGAAGGCCGCCGAGATCACGCCGAAGGCGAGACGGTCATTGGCGCAAAGGATCGTCCGGGTCGGAAAGCCGCCCGTGTCGAGAATGCGCCCGGCTTCCTGGTGGCCCAGTTCCTCGAAATTCCAGTTCTTCGCGGGCATGGACAGGACGATGGGCTCGACGCCGAGCCCTTCCATCGTTTCGATATAGGCGGCGCGGCGCTCGACCGCGTTCTGGTTGACCGCCGGCATTTCCATAAAGCACGGATGCTCGCCGGTCCGGCAGAGATACTGGGTGATGTTGCCGATGCTCTGGTGATTGTTGGTGCCCACGAAAGGCTGGTCGTCGCCGATGCGGCTGTCGAAGAACACCGTCGGCATGGAATCGGACATATTGGCGAGCAGCCTCGCATCCGTGTCGAAACCGAGCGGCGCCATGAGAACGCCCGCGATCTTCAGCGACATCAGGGTGCGCATCGCCCGCGCTTCCAGCTTCCTGTCGCCATGCGAGGAAAGCACGATGGTCCAGTAGCCCTCGGCAAGACAGCGCATTTCGATCTGGCGAATGATCTCGGCATAGAACGGGTCCGAAATATGCGGAACGATGATGCCGATGTTCTTCGGCTTCTTGCGGTTGAGGCTGACGGCGAAAATGTTCGGCTGGTAGTTGTGGTCCTTCAGCGCCTTTTCGATGCGCGCCCGCGTCGAAGGCTTTACGCTTTCGGGATTGTCGAAATATTTCGAGACCGTGGGACGGGACAGCCCGCTTGCGGCTGCGAACTCTTCCATTGTCCTGATCTTGTTTTCAGCCATGCCCTGCCTTCCCATGCGGGTAGCGCGATTGCTACATCGCGCCAACTTCTTTCCATGCGTAAATTTATTTCGCGTCCGAAGCAACCATATTTCGCCCCTATATGAAATGGATGGAGAAGGTCTCATCCACCGATCCAGCGTTTCCGAGCCAACCCGCACGTAAATTTAATCGTTATAATTTTACACGTGATAAATTTTATATTGACACGATGAAGAAGCTCCCCCATGTCTAGAGGCAGCTCGATCGTGAGCTGGAGGCCCTGCCCTTCCGGGAGGTTTGAAGTTGGTGGCAACTGACGAACCAGCAGGAAACCGTTGTTCATGTCCCATAGAAGGACGCCCCGGCGCGCGCCGGTCATTCGGAGGAAATCATGTTTCGCAAATCGCTAAGCCGCATTCTCTTTTCCGGCGCAGCCCTGGCCATGCTGGCAGGCGCCGCCTCAGCCGAAGGCATCGGCGCGTCGCTTCTCACCCAGCAGCATCCGTTCTACATCTCGCTCGCCGATGCGATGAAGAAGGAAGCGCAGGCTGAAAACGTGCCGCTCGAAATCTCCATCGCCAATCAGGACCTGAGCAAGCAGCTCGCCGATGTGGAAGATTTCATCACCAAGGGCGTCGATGTCATCGTCATTTCGCCGGTTGACAGCAAAGGCGTGCGCGCGGCCATCAAGAAGGCCGAAAACGCCGGCATCAAGGTCATCACCGTGGACGTTCCGGCCAATAATGTCGATGTGACCTCCTTCGTCGGCACGGACAACTTCGCGGGCGGCGAGAAGGCTGCCGAACTGATGGCCAAGTCCATCGGCGAAAAGGGCAATGTCGCCATCATCGACTATCCGACGGTTCAGTCGGTCGTCGACCGCGTTGAAGGCTTCAAGAAGGGCATCGCCAAATATCCGGACGTCAAGATCGTGGCGATCCAGCCGGGCATCACCCGCCCTGAAGCGCTTTCGGCTGCACAGAACATCCTCCAGGCCAATCCTGATATCGTCGGCATTTTCGGCTTCGGTGACGATGCCGCCCTTGCCGCCGCCTCGGCTGTCAAGTCGGCCAAGCTTGAAAACCAGGTCAAGGTGATCGGTTTCGACGGCATGGAAGAAGCCCGCAACGCCGTGAAGAACGACCCGGTCATGGTCGGCGTCATCGCGCAGTACCCGGACGAGATGGGCAAGGTTGCAGTTGAAACCGCCGCCAAGGTCATCAAGGGCGAAAGCGTTCCGGCGAAGCAGCCGATCGAGCCCGGCGTCGTCACCAAGGACGGCGAAACCAAGTAAGACCGCGTGAAGCGGCGGCACTCCTCCCAGCCGCCGTTTCCCCGTCCGCGCGGCGGCCCTGCCTTCACCACAACGGGGCCGCCGCCGCATTTTCCGCCAGCATTTCCGGCAAGGACCTGAAACGGCCTCACGTCCGGCGATGCGGCGAAAACAACGATAGAGCTGTTCCCCCGATTCTGTTTCAATGAGAATCGCCCGCAATGGAGAGCGGAGGCATCGAAGTGACATCCCCCGTTACAGATCAGGCTCCGGTTCTGGAGATACGCGACGTTGCGAAATCCTTCGGCCCGGTGGTCGCGCTGAAACGCATGAACCTGACCGTCCGGCCCGGACGTGTGCACACACTTCTTGGCGAAAACGGCGCGGGCAAATCGACGCTGATGAAGATCCTCGCCGGTGTGTTCAAGCCGACTGCCGGCACGATCACGCTCAAGGGCAAACCCTATGCGCCGAAAGACCCGCGCGATGCCCGTGCCCACGGGATAGCCATCGTCTTTCAGGAACTGAGCCTCTCGCGCAATCTGACCGTTGCCGAAAACATCTTCGCCAATCACGAGCCAAGCCGTTTCGGCTTCATCCGCGAGCGGGAACTGAACGGCGCGGCGGAAAAGCTGATTGCCGATCTCGGCCTGCCGGTCGATGCACGGTCGCGGGTGGGCGATCTTTCAATCGCCCAGCGGCAGCTCGTCGAAATCGCCAAGGGCCTGAGCCTGCCCGCCGACGTGGTCATTCTGGATGAGCCGACCTCCTCGCTCTCCGACAGCGAAGCGGAAATCCTGTTCTCGATCATCGAGCGCCTGAAAGCACGCGGCACCGCCGTCATCTATATTTCGCACCGCATGGAAGAAATCATGCGGCTGTCCGACGACATTACGGTCGTGCGCGACGGCGAATATGTTTCGACAGCCGAAAAGAGCCAGACCAGCATAGACAGGCTGATCGCGCTCATGGTCGGGCGCGAGATGCACGATATCTATCCGCCGCGCGAGGCGCCGCGTCCCGCCGACACGGTGCGGCCCATCCTCGCAACGAAGAACCTTACCGTGCCGGGCAAGTTCCACGACGTTTCCATCGACGTGAAGCCGGGCGAGGTTCTGGGCCTGTTCGGCCTCGTCGGCTCGGGTCGCTCGGACGTGATGAAGGCGCTGTTCGGCATGTTGCCGCCCTCCGGCACCATCGAACTCGACGGCAAGGCGATCACGCTCGGCTCGCCCAGCGACGCCATCCGCAACGGCATCGCCTTCGTGACCGAAAACCGCAAGGAAGAAGGTCTTGTGCTGCCGCACAGCGTCGAGCGCAACATCAACATGGTTGCGCTTGGCCAGCTTGCCGGTCCGCTCGGCCTCATGCGTTCATCGGCGGAACGGGCTGCGGCGAAAGCCGAAGTCCTGCGCCTTGCCATCAAGACCGCCTCGCTCGATACCGTCGCCGGTTCGCTCAGCGGCGGCAACCAGCAGAAGATCGTGCTGGCCAAGTGGCTACAAACGAAGCCGCGCATTCTCATTCTCGATGAGCCTACGCGCGGCGTCGATGTGGGCGCGAAATTTGAAATCTACCGTATCATCCGTGAACTTGCCGCCAGTGGCGCGGCGATCCTGATGGTTTCCTCCGAACTGCCTGAAGTGCTGGGGCTGAGCGACCGCGTGGCCGTCATGCATAACAAGCATGTCGCCGCGGTTCTCGATGCCGACGGCCTGACGCCGGAAACCGTCATGAGTTACGCAGCAGGAATGCACCAATGAGCAACGCAGATATCCAGAAGAAAGCCGCGGATGCTGAAGTCCGCCGCTCATTCTTCAGTTCACCGGTCGTCCGCCAGTATGGCGGCATCATCATTTCGCTTGCCGTTCTGTGCGTGGTTTTCGCGGTGCTCAATCCGCGTTTTCTCGCCTTCAACAATTTCATGAACATCATGCAGCAGGTGGCCGTGATCGCGGTCGCGGCCTATGGCATGACCTATGTCATCCTGCTCGGCGAAATCGACCTTTCCATCGGCTCGATCATCGCCGTTTCCGGCATGGTGGCCGCGCAGGCCTTCGCGATGGGTTTCGGCTTCATCCCGACGGTCGTGTTCACGCTTGCCGCCGGTGCCATCATGGGCGGTCTCAACGGCGTGCTTTCGGCCAAGCTGATGCTGCCGTCCTTCATCGTGACGGTTGCAACGATGGGCATTTTCCGCGGCATGGTCAGCCTGCCGACCAATGGCGCGCCGGAAATCATCGAGAACGATGCCTGGCTCGCCATCGGTTCGGAAAACTGGCTCGGCCTGCCGATCATCATCTGGATCGTCGCCATCCTGTTCATCTTCAATTATATCCTCCTGTCGAAGACCGTCTTCGGGCGCCGCATCTATCTGACCGGGGGCAACAAGGAAGCCGCGATCTATTCGGGCATTCGCGTGGACCGCATCAAGATCATCGTTTTCATGATCTCCGGCATCATGGCGGCGATCAGCGGCATCCTGCTTTCCTCGCGCCTTTCCTCCGCGCAGACCAATGCGGGCATGGGTTACGAGCTTGACGCCATCGCGGCCGTCGTCCTCGGCGGCACCTCGCTTGCGGGCGGCGTCGGCACCATGGTCGGCACCATTCTGGGCGCGCTCATCATCGGCGTCATAAACAACGGCATGAACATGCTGTCCGTGCCCTATTTCTATCAGCTCATCGTCAAGGGCGTGGTCATCCTCGTTGCCGTCTGGCTCGATGTGCGCTCCAAGTCCATGCGCGCCTGATCAGGTATAGTCATGAAAAAGATCATCACCATCGGCGAGATCGTCGTCGAGATCATGGCTGTCGAAACCGGTTACGGTTTCAAGTCCGCCATTCCCCTGATCGGCCCTTTCGCATCCGGCGCGCCCGCGATCTTCATCGATCAGGCGGCGAAGCTCGGCCAGCCATGCGGTCTGGTCAGCGCCGTCGGCAATGACGATTTCGGCAGGCTCAACATCGAGCGCCTGCAAAATGACGGCGTGGACGTGTCGGCGATCGGCGTTCATCCGACAGCCGCCACCGGCAGCGCCTTCGTGCGCTATCGCCCGGACGGGAACCGCGACTTCATCTTCAACATCAAGCACAGCGCCTGCAGCGCCATCGGCCTGACGCCGGAAGCGGAAAGGCTGGTCGAAGGCGCGGACCATTTGCACATCATGGGCTCGGCGCTGTTTTCGGATAGCATCGTCGCGGCGATCCGCGAGGCGACGGCGCGCATCAAGGCAAAGGGCGGCACCGTGTCCTTCGATCCGAATATCCGCAAGGAGATGCTGGACCTGCCCGGCATGCGTGAGGCGCTTGTCCATGTGCTTGAGAATACCGACCTGTTCATGCCGAGCGGCCCGGAAATCTTCCTCTTCGCCAAGGCGACCGAGGAAAGGGCCGCCGTGGACGAACTGCTGGCGCGCGGCATCAAGGCCGTGGTCGTCAAGCGCGGCGCGGAAGGCGCCAGCTATTTCGACCGGAACGGCGAAGTATTCGCGCCGGCATTCAAGGTCGACGAAGTCGATCCTACCGGCGCGGGCGACAGTTTCGGCGCGGCATTCGTCACCTTCTGGCTGCGCGGGATGGCGCCGAAGGAGGCGCTGACCTTCGCCAATGCCACCGGAGCACGCGCCGTCGGTGTCAAAGGACCAATGGAAGGCACGTCGACCATGGCCGAAATCCAGACGTTTCTTGAAAAGCACGGAGCGCAGGCATGAGCAGCACCCAATCCCTCAGAGACATTCCCGCACGCTACAGGAAGGGCATGCGCGGCGGAATAACCTCCATCTGCTCAGCGCACCCGATCGTCATCGAAGCCGCCCTTCTTGAAGGCGTCGCGACGAATACGGATGTCCTGATCGAAGCCACCTGCAATCAGGTCAATCAGGATGGCGGTTATACGGGCATGACGCCTGCCGGTTTCCGGCGCTTCGTGGAAGAGATCGCCGCCCGCGTCGGCTTCGATACCGCCCGGCTCATCCTCGGCGGCGACCATCTCGGTCCCAATCCGTGGAAGCATCTTCCCGCTGAAGAAGCGATGCAGAAATCGGAAGTGATGATCGACGCCTTCGTGCGTGCCGGTTTCACCAAGATACATCTCGACACGTCGATGGGCTGCGCGGGCGAACCGGTCGCCTTGCCCGACGCCGTGACCGCCGAACGCGCTGCGCGTCTGGCCAAAGTTTCCGAAGCTGCGGCCCGTGAAGCTGGATACGATCTGCCGGTCTATATCATCGGCACCGAAGTGCCGATCCCCGGCGGCGCGATGGAGGAAATCGAGGAACTGGAGCTGACCAAGCCGGACGCGGCCCTTGAAACGGTGGCCGTCCACCGCAAGGCTTTCGCGGCGCTGGGGCTGGACGACGCCTTTTCCCGCGCCATCGGCGTGGTGGTGCAGCCGGGCGTGGAATTCGGCAATGAGAATGTCGTCTATTACAACAGCGACAAGGCCACCGCCTTGAGCAGCGTGCTCAACCAGATGCCGCAATTTGTCTTCGAGGCCCATTCGACCGACTACCAGCCGATGGAAGCGCTTTCCGATCTCGTTCACGACGGCTTCGCCATTTTGAAGGTCGGCCCCGGCCTGACCTTCGCGCTGCGCGAGGCGCTCTATGGTCTCGACCAGATCGCGGCCTTCCTCGACAAGCTGCCGGAAGCGGAAACCCTGCGCGGCAAGATGGAAGCGCTGCTTCTGACCGAGCCGAAAAACTGGGAAAAATATTACCATGGCGATGCGGAGGAACTGCGTCTGCAACGCCATTTCTCCTATAGCGACCGCATCCGCTATTACTGGCCGCACCCGGTTGCGACGGCTGCCGTGGATGCGCTTTTGAAGCGTCTGGAAGGCCGCAAGATACCGGAGACGCTTATCAGCCAGTATCTTGGCACGCTCTATCCGGCTGTCGCTTCGGGACAGGTGGAAGCCACACCGCATGCGCTCATGGTGGAAGCCGTCCGCAATGTTGTGCGGACTTACGGCAAGGCTGCAGGCACTCATTAGTCTTTGTTTGTACGCATTATTCTATGCAAAACCGCTTCGCACTTTTGCTGGAAATGCTCTGAAACAGAAAGGCGCGGTCAAAGCCGCGCCTTTCTTCTATTCAAGCCTCTATCGGGCTTTTGAACGCCTTGAGCCGCAAGGCATTGCTGAGCACGAAGATGCTCGAGAAAGCCATGGCGCCCGCTGCCAGCACCGGCGACAGAAGCGTGCCGGTGAAGGGATAGAGAACACCCGCCGCGACAGGGATCAGCGCCACATTATAGGCGAAGGCCCAGAACAGGTTTTCGCCGATATTGCGGATCGTCGCCTTCGATATGGCGATTGCATTGACCACGCCGCGCAGATCGCCCGACATCAGCACGACATCCGCGCTTTCAATCGCAATATCGGTGCCGGTGCCGATGGCTATGCCCACATTCGCCGCGGCGAGTGCCGGCGCATCGTTGATGCCGTCGCCCACGAAAGCCACCTGCTTGCCGCCGGACGAAAGACGTTTCAGCGCTTCCACCTTGCCGTCGGGCAGGACTTCCGCAACCACTTCATCGATGCCAAGCCGTCTGGCGATTGCCTCCGCCGTGCGGCGATTGTCGCCGGTGATCATCGCCACTTTCAGCCCCTGCTCATGCAAGGCGGCAATGGCTGCGGGCGTCGTTTCCTTCATCGGGTCGGCAACGGTCAGGATCGCCGCCAGCTTGCCGTCAATGGCGGCATAGAGCGGCGACTGCCCTTCATCGCCGAGACGCTTCGCATCGTTGGCAAACACAGCCACATCGTGACTGAGCTTTGCCATATAGCGATCAGCGCCGATGGCAACCTCATGACCGGACACCTGCGCCTTCAGGCCAAAACCGGGCACCGCTTCAAAAGCAGAAACGTCTGCGAGCTTCAATCCCTTTTCCTTCGCCGCTTCCACGATGGCGTCGGCAATCGGGTGTTCGGAGCGAGCTTCCACCGCTGCAACGAGCGCCAGAAGCTCGTCCTTTTCGAAGCCCTCGACCGTTGCAAAATGCGCGAGCGCAGGCTTGCCTTGCGTCAGCGTACCGGTCTTGTCGACCGCGATGACGGCTGCGTCACGCAGGGTCTGCAAGGCATCGCCACGGCGGAACAGGACACCGAACTCAGCCGCGCGACCGGTGCCGACCATGATCGAGGTCGGCGTGGCCAGACCCATGGCGCACGGGCAGGCAATGATGAGAACCGCAATGGCGTTGACCAGCGCATAGCCGAGCATGGCCGTCCCGCCGATTGCGAGCCACAATGCGAAGGTGAGCGCGGCGGCGGCCATCACCGCAGGCACGAACCAGCCGGTCACCTTGTCGACCTTGGCCTGAATGGGCAGCTTGTCGGCCTGCGCATCCTCGACCATGCGGATGATCTGCGAGATCACCATGTCGCGGCCAACCTTGGTGGCGCGGAAGGTGAAAGCGCCGGTCTTGTTGATCGTGCCGCCAACCACTTCGGCACCTTTTTCCTTGGCGACGGGCACGGGCTCGCCGGTGATCATCGATTCATCGACATAGGAGGAACCTTCGATCACTTCGCCGTCGACCGGCACTTTTTCGCCGGGGCGCACCTGCACGATATCGCCTGCGCGAACGTCTTCCAGCGGCACATCGACGGCCTGCCCGTCACGCACGACACGGGCCGACTTCGCCTGCAAGCCGACCAGACGGCTGATCGCCGCGCTGGTGCGGCCCTTGGCGCGCGCTTCCAGATAGCGGCCTATCAGGATGAGCGTCACGATCACCGCCGCTGCCTCGAAATAGACATTGACCGTTCCTTCCGGCAGGACGCCGGGAAAGAAGGTAGCGACAATGGAAAAGCCCCAGGCGGCAAGCGTGCCGACAACGACCAGCGAGTTCATGTCCGGCGTGCCGCGCAGAAGGGTCGGGACGCCCTTTTTGAAGAAGCGAAGGCCCGGCCCGAACAGGACAAGCGTGGTGAGCACGAATTGCAGATACCAGCTGTTCTGCATCCCGATCCGGTCCGCGACAAACATATGAACGGCCGGGATGAGGTGCGACCCCATCTCCATGATGAAAACAGGCAAGGTCAGGACGGCGGCAAGCAGCACGCTCTTCTTCAACTCCGCCGCTTCCGCATCGCGCTTTTCGGCCTGCGTTTCGGGCTGTGCGGCGGATGCGGCCTCGGCCAGCGAGCGCGCCTCGTAACCCGCCTGCTCAACCGCCTTGACGAGATCGGCAGTCTGGACCGGCCCCGCCAGTTCGACATGGGCGCGCTCGGTTGCGAGATTGACGCTGGCGCGCGTGACACCCGGCACGGCATTCAGCGCCTTTTCAACCTTGCTGACGCAGGAAGCGCAGCTCATGCCTTCAATTGCAAGATCAACGCTGCCCGCCGGGACATCGTAGCCCGCCTTGCGGATGGCCTCGACCACCGACGGCAAATCGGGCGCGCCCCTGAAGGTCACGTCGGCCCGCTCGGTGGCAAGATTCACTGAAACCTTGTCGACACCCGGAACCCTGGAAACGGCTTTTTCAACCGATGACACACAAGATGCGCAGCTCATCCCTTCGACGGGTATGGGAAAGCTGATCGCTTCGTGATTGACAGGCTTGTTCATGGCAATCCCTTTCACTGCCCATGCGGGCACAATTCGAGAGTTGCTCCTTAGATAGTCCTTCCCACCGTTGGAAGGTCAAGCCCCTTTTTTAGAGCGCGTTTCGATCTGATTGAATCAGATTGGCGGCGCTCCAAGCAGTTCCTTTGACACGGAAATTGCCCAAAAATGCTTCAGACTTTTCGGGGTAGGCTCTAAATCGGCAGGCGGTTGGATGCCGGCGGCATGTGCAGGGCGGTCGCCGCGCGATTATGAATGAAGTCGAACACATCGCATGCGGGCATTGGCCGCCCTGTCAGAAAGCCCTGCACTTCCCCGAACCGCTCCGAACGCAATCGCTCGAGCTGCTGGGCAGTTTCGACCCCTTCGGCGGTGGTTACGATGTTGAACCCCGCACCCAGCGTCGCCACGGCCTGGATGATGGCAAGGTCACGCGTGTCGACTTCAATCCCCGAAACGAAGCTGCGGTCGATCTTGATCTTGTCGAAGGGGAATGAACGCAGATAACTGAGCGATGAATAGCCGGTGCCGAAATCATCCATCGCGATACGAACGCCCAGCCGGCGAAGCTCGAACAGCAGTTCAATATTGTTCTTGCTGTTCGACAAGAAGACCGACTCGGTGATTTCAAGCTCCAGCCTGTCTGGCGAAAGCCGCGCCGCTTCCAGTGCATCTGTAACAGAGTGCAAGAGCGTTGTCTGGCTGAACTGGACCGGCGAAAGATTGACGGAAACCTTGATGTCCTCCGGCCAGAGGACAGCTTCCCGGCAGGCCGCCCTTAAAACCCAGTCGCCGATCGGCCCGATCAGCCCTGTTTCTTCTGCCAAGGGAATGAATTCGGCGGGAGAAACCATGCCGCGATCCGGATGACGCCAGCGGATCAGCGCCTCGAAGCCGGAAATCCTGCCGCTTTCAAGGTTGAATATCGGCTGGTAGTGAAGCTCGAACTGTTCGTCCAGCAGCGCCTGGCGAAGTTCGCCCGTCATGACGTGACGCTTCTCGGCTGCAAGGCGCAGCGAGTGCTGATAGAAACGGAACGTGCGGCGTCCACCGGATTTGGACGCGTAAAGCGCCAGGTCGGCGTTACGCATCAACGCATCGGGAGTGTCGCCGTGCAGCGGCGCTTGAGCAATGCCCATGCTGCAAGTGACAAATTCCGAATTGCCGACCAGTTTGAACGCATCCTGAAAAGCTGAAAGGACGCGGTCGGCAAACATCGCGATCTGCCCCAGTGTTCCACTGCGATAAACGATCGCAAACTCATCGCCGCCCAGCCGGGCAATGAATTCATCCGACGTCGTGATCTGTTTCAGCCGGCGCGCCACTTCCTGCAAAAGCTGGTCGCCTGCCTGATGGCCGATGCTGTCGTTGATGTTCTTGAAATGGTCGATGTCGAGATAGAACAGCGCGAAAGGCTCGGAATCTCCGCCCTTTTTCAACAGGCTCTCGACATGATGGGCAAAATAGGCCCGGTTCGGCAGGCCGGTGAGACTGTCGTGCATGGCGATATGGGCCATGCGTTCCTCGATTTCGCGCCGCTCGGTTATGTCTTCAACGAGGCCGATCAGATAGCGGGGCTCGTTGCCTTCGACCGGCGGGATCGAGCATTTTATGATCCGCATTGTGCGCGACGTTCCGTCCTTGCGCTCGACCCTCCGTTCGACACTCAATACTTCCCGGCGCCGCATCGCCATGCGGTCTTGCTCGCTGATGACGGCTGCCTCGCGCTCCGGGAAAAGATCGCGGTCGGTAGAGCCGATCGCTTCTTCTATCGGTTGACCGCTCGCGGCCGACGCCGCCTGATTATAGAGCACATAACGGCCGTTATCGTGCATATCCTTGACGAACACGCCAAGCGGCAAGTTATTGACAAGGCTATCCAGCAAAGTCTGCGCGTGACTTGCCTGACGATTGGCCTCCGTCAGTTCCGTCCTGTCCTGAACAATGGCGAGAATTGCTTCCTTGCCGTCGAACAGGAGCTGGCGTCCGTAGGTCAGAACATCGATGGTTTCACCATTGGCACGCAGATGCTGCCAGCGCTCCGGGCGCTCGAGGTCGCTACGATCACGAATAGCTGCAAGCATCCTGTCCCGCTCGGTTGGCGGGCGTATGTCGAGCACGGTCATACCGGGGATATCCTCCGCGGTATAACCGTAAAGCCGGTACGCGGCGTCGTTCATCACCATGAAGCGCAGCGTTTCCGGGTCATAAACCCACATGGGTGTCGGATGCGTCGTAAAAAGGATACGGAAGTCCTGTTCGGACGTGCGCGCCATCGTGCCTTCCGCCGAAGCCGAAGCGCCCCCCCGCTTCCTCATCGCATTCCCCTCATCCTACCGATCCTACAGGATTATACAGTTCCACTCCACGAGCAGACTGTCTCGTTTGTTAGCACTATGAGCAACCCGATTCAGATGCACCCCGAGCATAGATTAAAGCGGAGAATTTTAATAAACCATATACAAATTGGGGGTCGATTTAAGGAATTTCTTTAAAATCAGACTTTTTCCATCGCTTGACCGCCTTCAACTTCCGGCCTATGCCTATAGACGCAAAATTCGTTGGGGTGCCTTCGAAGCAATATCGGGACAAAGCGCCAAGCGGTTTTCCGTCCGATATTGCGACACAAAGGCTGAGAGGTGCGTTCTCGCGCCAACCCATTGAACCTGATCCGGGTAATACCTGCGTAGGGAACGGAGTTTGGCGCGTCGCGGACGGGGTCCATCCCCCTTGGAGCTTGTGCTTCATCAAGGTTCATGACGTCTCATCTTCCGTTCGGAATGAGAGACGACATGATGGACCAACAGAACAGTTTCTCCCGAACCAAACCGACAAGTGGCCAGGCGCGGTCTGTGCCCATCAGCGCGCCCCCCATTTGTGTGACCATTGCCGGTTCCGACAGCGGCGGCGGCGCCGGCATTCAGGCCGACCTCAAGACATTTTCGGCGCTTGGCGTTTATGGCGCGAGCGTCATTGCCGCCGTAACCGTGCAGAATACCTGCACGGTTAGCGCGGTGCACGACATCCCGCCCGCCATCGTCGCCGGGCAGATCGACGCCGTTTTCAGCGATCTCGATGTTGCCGCGGTGAAGATCGGCATGGTTTCCGTGCCTGAAACCATCGAAGCCATCGCGCGGGGGCTCGCGCATTTTTCCGGTCCCGTCGTTGTCGATCCGGTGATGGTAGCAAAGTCTGGCGACCGGCTATTGAGCGAAAACGCCATTGCGCTTTTGCGCCAGAAACTCATTCCGCTGGCGACGCTTTTGACCCCCAACCGGCCGGAAGCTGCCTGCCTGCTCGGCTGCGGTCTGGCGCTCGACGATGCGGACGCCGAAGAACAAGGACGCGCCTTGCTCGACCTCGGCGCGAAGGCCGTTCTGATGAAAGGCGGCCATGCGGAAGGCGAAACATGTGTCGATCTGCTGGTGCGCCGCGATCAGCCGACGCTTCGTGTCGAAGCGCCGCGTATCAGGACCGTCAACACCCATGGCACAGGCTGCACGCTTTCATCGGCCATAGCCGCAGAGCTTGCCAAAAACCTGCCGCTGGAAAAGGCCGTCCTGAACGCCCATGCCTATCTGCAAGGGGCAATCCGCGCTGCCGATACGTTGAAGATCGGACACGGCCACGGGCCGGTGCATCATTTTCATGACCTCTGGACAATCCGAACGGAGGAGATTGCGTGATGCGCGTTACCGTCATCGGAGCAGGCGTCGCCGGGCTTGCGACCGCCGCCGAGTTCACCGATCAGGGCCATGCCGTCACGGTGATTGCCCGCAGCCCGCAGATCGGTGCCGACTGCTGTTCGTGGCTGGCAGGCGGCATGCTGGCGCCATGGTGCGAGGGCGAAAGCGCCGAGGAACCGGTGGTGCGGCTCGGTCAGGAAGCACTCGGCTGGTGGGAAAAGCACGTCTCCGGCGTCAAGCGCGAAGGCACGCTGGTTCTCTCGCACAACCGCGACGCCAGCGAGTTGCGCCGTTTCGCCCGCCGGACGGAAGCCTTCGACACAATCGATCATGACCGCATTGATGCGCTGGAACCTGATCTGGCCGGGCGTTTCCGACAGGGTCTGTTCTTCGCCCGCGAAGGGCATCTCGATCCGCGCAAGACATTGGTGGAACTGGCCGGAAACCTGCAACGAAAAGGGGTCGTCTTTCACCTCGGCATGGAAGCTGACCCGGAGAAAATCGACGCGGATATCGTGGTCGATGCGCGTGGTCTGGCTGCACGGGATGCGCTGCCCGATCTGCGCGGCGTCAAGGGGGAAATGCTGGTTGTCCGCTCGCGTGACATAAATCTTTCCCGGCCCGTGCGCCTCCTGCATCCGCGCATTCCGCTCTACATTGTGCCGCGCGGCGACGGCGTACACATGATCGGCGCGACGATGATCGAAAGCGGCGAGCGGTCGGGGATCAGCGTGCGCTCGACGCTGGAACTTTTGAGCGCGGCTTACGCCCTGCATCCGGCCTTTGGCGAGGCGGAAATTCTCGAAACCGGCGTCGATGCGCGTCCGGCCTTTCCCGACAATCTGCCCCGCGTGCGGCGGCGCGGCAAAACCATCTATGTCAACGGGCTTTACCGCCACGGTTTCCTGCTCTCGCCGGCGATAGCGCGCATGGCGGTCGCTGCTGCGACCACGCCCGAAACCATGCCCGAATTTGTGGAGGACTATGCATGACGATCGTGCTGAACGGTGAAGTCGTCACCACGACAGCCGCCAATCTGGCGGCGCTGCTCGCAGAAATCGAACTGGACGAAGCGGTTGTTGCAACCGCGCTCAACGGCGAATTCGTGGCCAGGGACGAGCGCGAAGCAGCGACGCTGTCGGCTGGCGACCGCATCGAAGTTCTGGCCCCGATGCAGGGAGGCTGAGATGCTCGAATTCTACGGAAAAAAATTTGAAAGCCGCCTGCTGCTCGGCACCGCGCAATATCCATCGCCCGCAATCCTTGCCGATGCGGTGCGCGCCGCGCGGGCGGGGATCGTCACCGTGTCACTGCGCCGTGAAAGCGGCGAGGCCCGCGCCGGGCAGGATTTCTGGGCGCTGATCCGGGAACTGGGCGTGGCCGTTTTGCCCAATACGGCAGGCTGCCACACGCCGCGCGAAGCGGTGACCACGGCCAAGATGGCGCGTGAAATCTTCGGCACCAACTGGATCAAGCTGGAGGTGATCGGCGACCATGACACGTTGCAGCCCGACCCGTTCGGTCTGGTCGAGGCGGCACGCACTCTCTGCGACGATGGCTTTGAGGTCTTTCCCTATATGAATGACGATCTGGTCGTCGCGGAAAAGCTGGTTGAAGCCGGTTGCAAGGTGCTGATGCCGTGGGGCGCGCCCATCGGCTCGGGCCGTGGCCTCAACAACCCTTATGCGCTGAAAACCATGCGGGCGCATTTCCCCGACATTCCGCTTGTGGTCGATGCGGGCATCGGCGTGCCGTCCCATGCGGCGGCGGCGATGGAACTGGGCTATGACGCCGTGCTCATCAACACAGCCGTTGCCAAGGCTGGCGATCCCGCCGCTATCGCGCGCGCTTTCGCGCTTGCGGTCGAAGCCGGTCGCATCGCCCATGAAGCCGATCCGATTGAAGCCCGCGATATGGCCTCCCCTTCCACTCCCCTTATCGGAAAGGCTTTTCTGTAATGGCGCTTGATCCGTTCTACCCGATCTTCGACAGCGCCAGATGGCTGGAGCGCATGGTGCCGCTCGGCGTCAGGCTGGTGCAGCTGCGCATCAAGGACAAGGACGATGCCGAACTGCGTGGGGAAATCCGCGCCGCGCGGGAAATCTGCCTTGCGCATGACTGTCAGCTCATCATCAACGACTACTGGAAACTGGCCATCGAGGAAGGTTGCGATTTCATTCATCTGGGTCAGGAAGACCTCGATGATGCCGATCTCGATGCGATCCGGAAAAGCGGCCTGAAGCTCGGTGTTTCCAGCCATGACGAAGCGGAACTGGACCGCGCACTCGCGCTAAAGCCCGCCTATATCGCGCTCGGCCCTGTCTATCCCACCATTCTCAAGAAGATGAAGTGGCACGAACAGGGGCTGGGCCGCGTGCGGCAATGGAAAACCGCGCTTGGTGACATTCCGCTCGTCGGTATCGGCGGCATGAATGTGGAGCGCGCGCCCGGCGTTTTCGATGCCGGAGCCGACATCGTTTCCGTTGTCACCGATATCACCCTTAACCCCGATCCGGAGGCCCGCCTGCGGCAATGGATCGAAATTACACGGCCCCATGTAATTTAGTTTCTGGAGGAAACATTGAAAAAACTGGTTTTTGCAGCGCTCTTCAGCGCCACGGCTTCATTCGCCCTGATTTCAGCCGAGGCTGCGCAGGCGAACGATAAGTTCAAACTCATACTCGACTGGTATGTGAACCCCGATCATGGTCCGATCATCATTGCGGACAAGCTCGGCTACTTCAAGGAAGCAGGTCTCGATGTCGATATTGTCGCGCCAGCGGATGCTGCCGTGCCGCCGAAGATGGTCGCCGCCGGGCAAGCAGACCTTGCGATCTCCTATCAGCAGCAGGTGCATCTGGACGTCCATGCCGATATGCCGCTCATCCGCGTCGGCACATTGATCGACTCGCCGCTCAACTGCCTGATGACCCGCGACGATGGATCGGTGAATGCAATCGCCGATCTCAAGGGCAAGAAGATCGGCTTTTCGGTTGCGGGCGTGGAGGAAACCGTGCTCGGCACCATTCTCAAGAAGCATGGCATCAAACTCTCCGACGTCGAGCTCATCAATGTGAACTTCTCGCTGGCGCCATCGCTCATGTCGAAACAGGTCGATGCGGTGATGGGTGCCTATCGCAATGTGGAACTGAACCAGATGGCGGTCGAAGGCGTGGCAGGCAAATGCTTCAACGTCGAGGAAGAAGGCGTGCCGCCCTATGATGAGCTGGTTTATGTCGCAAACAGCGAAAAGCTCGGCACAGCGGAAAAGGACAAGATTTCCCGTTTCCTCTCGGCCACCGAAAAGGGCGCGCAATATATCGTCAATCATCCGCAACAGAGCTTCGAGGTGTTCGCGTCCTACAGTTCCGAACTGAAAGACGAATTGAACCAGCGCGCCTGGAAAGACACGGTCGCCCGCTTCTCCCGCTCGCCCGCGAGCCTCGATTACGGGCGCTGGAGCCGCTACGAGGCCTATCTGAAGGAAAACGGTCTCGTGCCTTCGATCCTGCCCGTCGAGAAACTTGCCATCGATGTAAACACAGAAGGAAACAAGCCATGACCATGCCGCAGCCGCATTATTCTTCCGAACTGTTCACGCGCCTGCGCGCCGCAACGCTCGACGACTGGAAGCCCTATATCGACCACCCGTTCGTGCGCGGGCTTGGCGACGGAACGCTGCCGAAATCGGCTTTTCTGCACTATCTCCAGCAGGATTATGTCTATCTGCATCACTATGCCCGCGCCTTTGCGCTTGGCGTGGTCAAAGCCAATACGCTGCAGGAAACCCGGCTTTGCGCCGACATCATGCATCGGCTCACGCTGACGGAACTGCCGCTGCATGTCGGCATATGCGGGCGCGAAGGCATCAGCGAAGATGATCTCTACAACACCCGGGAAGAGCCGGAAAACCTTGCCTATACGCGCTATGTGCTCGATTGCGGACAGGCGGGCGATTTTCTGGACCTTTTGACCGCGCTCGTGCCCTGCGCCCATGGCTATGGCGAAATCGGGCTGAAGCTTGCGGCGACGGCCACACCCGGCACGCCCTATCAGGAGTGGATCGATACCTATGCCGGGTCCGGCTATCAGGATATGTGCCACACGGTCGGCAGACTGTTCGATCAGGCCGCAAGGGACCGCATCGGCACGGATTTCGAGAAAAGCCCGCGCTGGCAGAAGCTATGCCAGATTTTTGCGACGGCAAGCAGGCTCGAAGCCGATTTCTGGTCCATGGGCTTGAAAGCAAAGTGACGGGCATGGCCCCTCGCTCGCGGGCAAAACGCATCGCCGACGGCTTCCTGTCGGCGATGGCCGTGCTTGGCCTGTGGCAGGCGGTGGTGACGGTCTGGCAGATGCCCCGCTTCATCTTGCCCGGCCCGCTCGATGTCGCGCAATCTCTGATGACCAATGCCCGGTTGATCGCCGATAATGCCATCGTGACGGTCGCGGAAGTGCTGGGCGGCCTGTTGCTCGGCTCCGTGATCGGTGTGCTGACGGCAATCGCCCTGATGATGTCGCCGCTGGCGCAGCGGCTTGTCATGCCTGTGATGGTATTCAGCCAGGCGATCCCGATTTTCGCGCTTGCCCCGATCCTCACGCTCTGGCTCGGCTATGGCCCAGCATCGAAGATCGCCGTCACCATTCTGATGATCTTTTTTCCCGTCGTTTCCACCTTCCTCGATGGAATGCAGCGGACCGATCAGACGCTCATCAACGCCGCCGAAAATCTGGGCGCCGGGCGGATGCATATTCTCTTCAGCATACGCATACCGGCGGCCTTCCCATCGCTTGCCTCGGGGCTGAGCCTTGCGAGCGTCTATGCGCCCATCGGCGCTGTAGTCGGCGAATGGGTTGGTGCTTCGAAAGGGCTTGGCTATCTGATGCTGCTTGCCAATGGCCGCGCGAAGGTGGACCTCATGTTCGCCAGCCTTTTCGTGCTCGCCGCCTTCACCATGCTTTTACATGCGACGGTTTCCTATTTTGCGCGCAAGCTTGCCGCCTGGCCGCGCAAAACGGCATGAAAAAACCGGCGGGGAAACCGCCGGTTTTCACACTCATTCAGATCGCCATCAAGCCAGCGTGTAGGCCGTCTTCACCGTCGTGTAGAACTCGGCAGCATAGCGGCCCTGCTCGCGCGGACCGTAGCTCGAACCCTTGCGTCCGCCGAACGGCACGTGGAAATCGACCCCGGCGGTCGGCAGGTTGACCATGACCATGCCCGCTTCCGAATTGCGCTTGAAATGCGTGGCATGTTTCAGGCTCGTCGTGCAGATGCCTGCCGACAGGCCGAAATTCGTATCGTTGGCGGTGGCAAGCGCTTCTTCATAATCCTTGACGCGGATGACCGACGCGACAGGGCCAAAAATTTCCTCGCGGCTGATGCGCATCTGGTTGGTCGCTTCCGTGAACAGTGCGGGCTGGAGATAGAAGCCCGGCGTTTCACGGTTGAGACGCTCGCCGCCAAAGGCAAGCTTGGCGCCTTCCTTGCGGCCGATCTCGATATAGTCCATGTCCTGCTTGAGCTGGCTCTCATCGACCACCGGGCCAATATGGGTGCCCTGCTTCAGCGCATTGTCGACCGTCACGGTCTTGAGCTTTTCAATGGCGGCGGCAACGAACTTGTCGTGGATGCCTTCCGTCACGATGATGCGCGACGACGCCGTGCAGCGCTGGCCGGTGGAGAAGAAGGCCGAATTGACGACCGATTCCACAGCGACGTTGAGATCGGCGTCATCCAGAACCACGACCGGATTCTTGCCGCCCATTTCAAGCTGGAAGCGACGATTGTGCTCGATGGATGCAGCCGCAACGCGCTTGCCGGTGCCGGTCGAGCCGGTGAAGGTCACGGCATTGACATCGGCGCTATCCAGGATGGTCTGGCCGACCACCGAACCCCTGCCCATGACGAGATTGAGAACGCCCTTCGGCAGACCGGCGCGATGCAGGATATCGACAATCGCCCAGGAGCAGCCCGGTACGAGATCAGCCGGTTTGAAGACGATCGTGTTGCCATAGCAAAGGGCCGGTGCAATCTTCCAGGCCGGGATGGCAATCGGGAAATTCCATGGCGTGATGATGCCGACGACGCCGACAGGCTCACGGGTAATTTCAACGCCGATGCCCGGGCGCGCGGAAGGCAGAACTTCGCCTGCCAGACGAAGGCACTCGCCAGCGAAGAAATCGAAAATCTGGCTGGCGCGGATGGTTTCGCCGATGCCCTCGGCAAGCGTCTTGCCCTCCTCGCGTGACAGAAGACGGCCAAGCTCGTCCTTGCGCGCCAGGATCTCGTCTGCGGTTTTGCGCAGGATCGCATGGCGTTCCAGAATGCCGGAGCGCGACCAGGCCGGGAAAGCGGCCTTTGCAGCCGCAATCGCTGCCTTGGTGTCTTCGGCTGTTGCCCGCGCATAGGTTCCCACGACATCATTGGTGTCGGAAGGATTGATGTTAGCGCTCCCGTCGCCGCCGACCCATTCGCCCGCAATCAGATTTTGATGAATTGTCATGAAACTCTCCCTGTGCACCGCACTGATATATCTCACGTTGACCCTTCACCCATGAGCGGCGGAATTGCAAGGCCGCAGCCGCCTTGTAACGAAAAAAGTGAAAATAAGGCTCGGGCCGCGGCCTTGAAAGGCGCGCCTTGCAAATTTGTCACAGTCAATGACGAGTTGACCAAATCGTCATTTTTCGCCTTGGCAAATCTTTCTGCTCATTTATTGTGCACCCATCTGCAACACTGGCAAGAGGTATGAGATGCGTGTCTATTACCCATTCCCGATGGTGCCCAGTGTTCGCGCGGGCGCTTCCAAGCTTTAAGTCTTTGGCCCGCAATGCAGGCTGAGGCCTGAACGCCCTCCCTAAAAGGGCCTATTCCAAAACTTCCAAATTTGCCGCAGCCGTAACCGGCTGCTTGTTTCGTCTTTATTTTCACGCATCGTCCGACGCCAAACCGCTTCGCACTTTTGCTGAAAATGCTTTTAAAGGAACCAGAATCCGCTCAAACGCGGCCTGGTATTGTAGATATGACTCGGTTTCGCATAGATTTCCG
>UEIJ01000011.1 GCA_900470195.1 Hyphomicrobiales bacterium
ACGACGCAACCGGCGGTGACCGCGTTTACGCTCGTACGCCTGGCGACCTGGACCGTGACACCTGGGGCAAGCTTGCTCGTGCAACGCTCCGCTTCTCGACCGCTTCGGAAACCGAACTCGGCACCCTGAAGACCTTCACCGAACTGCGTTACAACTGGAACGGCGGCGGCGACGGCGAAGAAGATGCATACGGCTCGAGCGAAAACAGCTCGCTGCGTTATGCTTACATCCAGCTCGGCGGTCTGCGCGTTGGTCTCGATGAATCGGCATTCGTGACCTTCACGGGTTACCTCGGCAACGTCATCAACGACGACGTGATCCTCGCTGGCGGCTACCGCACCAACCTCATCAGCTACACCTTCACCGGCGGCAACGGCTTCTCGGCCATCCTGTCGCTCGAAGAAGGCGGCAACGGCGATGCTGACGTTGACGTAACGCTCAAGGACTACACCCCGCACATCGTTGGCGGCCTGAAGTACGCTGGCGGCTGGGGTTCGATCGCAGCTGTTGGTGCTTACGACGCTCGTAACGAAGAGTGGGCTGCCAAGGTTCGCGGCGACGTCAACATCACGGACCGCTTCTCGGTCTGGGTACAGGGCGCTTACAAGTCTAACGACGACGAATATTTCGCTGCGTCGGATGGTAACGGTGGTCTTTACACCTACCGTGCGGTCACCAGCTTCTACGGCACGTGGGGCGGCGATTGGGCTGTCTGGGGTGGCGCTGCATTCAAGGCAACCGACAAGGCTACCTTCAACCTGCAGCTCGCTTACGACGACTCCAAGACCTTCGCAGCAACCGCAAACGTTGCTTACGAACTGGTTCCTGGCTTCACGATCACGCCTGAAGTCTCCTACACCAAGTGGGACGACAAAAACATCAGCCTCGACGGCAAGGATGCTTGGCAGGGCATGGTTCGCTTCCAGCGCTCGTTCTAATCCCTCAGGGATTGTTCAAAAGAACCCGGCAGCATCGCTGCCGGGTTTTTTGTTTTTCGATTTTTCACAGTTGTGATCTTGCTTTCACCGAAAACTCCGTCTTTGTACGAGTAAGACGCGGCGGGTTTTCGCCGCTTGGGTTCTCGTGATTTCCGGCGTGGAGGCGACATGTTCAAATGGTTTTGGCCCGGCTTAACATGGACCGCAGCGCTGACAGCGCTTGCGCTCTGGTTCGGGGCCGATCGGGTCGAGACGGATATCGCAACGCGCACCGGCGAGGCGCTCGCCCCATTCGTGTGGACGGGCTTCGATGTGGATGGCCGCGATGTCACGCTGAAAGGCATCGCCCCCGATCCAGAGGCGCAGTCTGCTGCGAAAGACGCGCTGGAAAAGGTATGGGGGATTCGGGAAATCACCGATCTGACGAGTGTTCTGCCCGTCGTGTCCCCCTATGTGTTACAGATAAAGAAGAGCGCTGACGGAATTATCCTGTCCGGTTCTGTTCCGGATAATGACATCAGGGATCGAATCATGACTGCTGCCGAAAATGCGGCTCCGGGCATCCCGCTCGACGATGAAATGGCGGTAGGCCGAGGCAACCCGGCGAACTTCGCTGATTCGGTGGAATTTGCCTTGCAGCTTCTGTCTGGCCTGCGGGAAGGGGAGGTCGAGGTTTCCGATCTTGATATTTCAATCAAGGGAAGGGCGGCGGACCGGGCCAGCTATCAAAAGCTCGAATCCCAATTGAAGTCTCCGCTTCCTTTCGGTTTGAAAGCCGAACGGGTCGAGATTGGCGAGCCCGAGCTCTTTTAGTGACGAAGACCGGCCCGGTTTGGACTGCATCTCCGCTGTTTTCTGTTCGGAATTGACAGCCCGCCTGTTCGGGCCTTTCCTTTCTCATTATGAATAGGCATAGCGGAGCATATGTTCCGTTTCCGGAACAGAAAGCGGACCTGACAATGTTATATTTAGCCGTATCGTTTTGGCCGGTTCTCGTTATGGCGGTTCTGATCGGCGCAGGCGTGGGCTGGCTGACTGGTTCGAAGTAGTGGTGGCGAATCTGGGGCGAGGAAAATTGACGGCGACAATGTTCGCCGGGCTTGAGTAATTTGGAGTACGAGGAAACCATATGCCGTTGCTGATTGTCCAACTGGCTGTTCTTGTTGCCATCGCCTTTGTTATAGGCTGCCTTTTAGGCCGCTTCGCAAGGCGTAGAAACGCTGCGATCCCGGATCGCGAGCGCACAATCATCGCCGCAGCACACGCCACATTGCCTGTCGACGAAAAGCCGGAACCGCCCAAGGAAGCCGAAGCACCGGCAGAAACCGAAAAACCCAGGGCTTCACCGCAGCCGGGCGAACCGGAGAAACTTCCGGTGAAGGTCGTGCCGGAAGCGGAAGTGGTTGGTAACTGGCCTTCGCCGGGCGAAGATCCGGCAGCAGAAACGGAACTCGTTCGCGACCCGGGCCGTCCGGAGCTTCTCGAAGCCGCCCGTCTCGGAAAACCCGATGATCTCACCGCCATAAAAGGTATCGGCAGGGCAGTTCAGGAATTGCTCAACGGTATCGGCGTGTTTCACTACGACCAGATTGCCGGCTGGAACGATGAAGAATCGCGCTGGATCGAGCGTAATATAGGTTTTCCGCGCCGTGTGGAGCGTGAGGACTGGATCGCGCAAGCTGCAAAATTGGTGAATGCGGCAAACAAAGCGAGTGCCAAACGAGCGGAAAAGCCTCGGAAGGCAGCTGCCAAACCAAAACCGCGACGGACAAAAAAAGCAGGCGAATAGCCTGCTTTTTCTTTGCCTTGTATATTTTGGCCTAACGGCGGCCGTAAATCAGGTCAGCCTGGATATCGGCGCTGCCGGTCAGGCGAGCCTTGTATACCTCGTAGTTTTCCATCACGCGCTGAACGTAGTTCCGTGTTTCGGAATAGGGAATACGTTCGATCCAGTCCACGACCTGATCGATTGGCTTGCCGCGCGGGTCGCCGTATTTTTCGACCCATTCCGATGCGCGGCGGGGTCCGGCATTGTATCCGGCAAAGGTGAGGACGTAGGACCCGTTGAAACGGTCGAGTTGTTCGCCGAGGAAATGGGCGCCCAGCGTGGCATTGTATCCTGCATCGGTCGTGAGACGCGGTGCGGAGAAGTTCATGCCGTTACGCGTTGCCACGCTTTTCGCAGTCGCCGGCATCAATTGCAGCAAACCGCGTGCTCCGGCTTTCGAGACTGCGCCGACATTGAATTCGCTTTCCTGTCGCGCGATTGCATAGGCGAGAGCCTTGCCCGACCCGTTTATATTCGCGCTGGCAGGAATTGCACCCAGCGGATGTGATAAGGCGCCGACGTCAAGGCCGCGCAGGGCAGCAGTTTTGCCGACGCGCAGCGCCAGGTAATGATTCTCGTTGCGTTCGGCCATAACCGCCAGCAGGGCCAGCTCGCCTACACTGTCGAGCTCCTGCGAAAGCTGGTTATAGAGCGCGGTTGCCCGGTTGCTGTAGCCGACCTGTTCCAGTCGCTTGATAGCCTGCACGGCAGGTCGGCCGGCAAAGCGTGTGCGATCCGCATCCGTTGGTTTCGGATAGATGAGTTCCGGCGCCTTTTCGTCCAGCTTGGCTGCTGAAAGCTGCCCGTAGAAGGTCGTACCGAAATGAGCGGAACGACGATAATACGCGCGCGCATCGCCGCCGCTACCTGCTTCAGCCGACCGTCCAAGCCAATAGAAGGCGCGGGAGGCGGAAATCGGCCGCGATGAAATTTCTGCGATCTTCGCAAAATGCGGCGCCGCCATCTTCGGCTGGTTCAGAGCGCGGAGCGCATACCATCCGGCATGGAATTCCGCTTCTGCCGCCATCGTGGGGGATTCGGCGGCGTGGGCGGAAACCAGCTTGTAGGCGAGTTGTGGCTTGCCCTGATCAAGCAGTTCCCGCGACAGGATACGCCGTTCAACCCACCATGCATCCGGATCGACCAGTGCCGAGGCTTGACGCGGCGCTTTCAGCATGAGGTCCGTTGCTTCGTTGTAGCGCTCGGCGCGCCGCAGATAGCGAATCTTCAGGAACTGATAGGCGGCATTGCCCTGCCAGGTGCGGTCGATGTCCGCTATCGCCTTGGCCGCGTTTGGAGACTTCTGTGCAACCGCCGCAAAGGCATTGTAGAGCGATTGTGCCTGCGCCGGACCCGCAAGCAGTTTTGCCGATTGCATGCGGTCATTATAAAGAGAACGCAGAATGCGGCGCTGATGGTCCTCACGCGTCAGGACACCCGAGAACTCTTTCAGAATCTTTTGCTCGTCATCGGCGGAAAGGCGCTGCGTCGACCACCACGGCGACAGTAACTCGCGCGCTTTGGCTGTGTTCCCGGTGCCGACATAGGCGCGGGCGAGAAGGATCATGCCCTGTGTTGTTTGGGGACGCGTGCTGCCGAATGTGGCGATTACCGTTGCGGGAGCCGGATTTTCCTTGAACAGAGCCCGTTCCGAATTGCTGCGCAGAACCGACATTCCCGGCCAGCCGCGCAGATCCGTCGCTGCGGTTGCAATTTCTGCGCTTGGCACACCGTCGAGGCCGGACGTGGCAATTGCCCAGGTCAGAATCTGACGGTCGAGAGAGCCATGCGGCATGGCGTTGCGAAATGCTATCGCACTTGCGGTGTCGCGGGAGGAAAGCGCATCAAGTCCGCTTTTCAGCGCTCCGCCGATCGCGGCCGGGTTTTCCATACGGCTGACCGCAGAAGTCACGACCGGATCGGGCGTAGCCGGACGCGGCTTCGGCGTCACCAGATTCATTGGCGACTGATGCGTCGTGGTCGGTGCAAACGGGCGCGCCAGCGGAGTTGGAATATCCGACGGCAGCGACGATTGCGCGAGCGAAATCACCGGCTGCAAGGCAGCCGCAACAAAGCAACTCGCAAGGAGTGCTTTTTTCTTCAAGGATATCGCTACGGCTTGTTTTGACATTGGCTAACTAGAACAAAGACTTGGTTGATGCGCAATATGTTGTTGAAATCAGGCTTTTCTTAGCCGGGCTTTTGGCTGTCGATTTCTCCTGCAAGGTTAGGCTTGAGGAATGAATCTATCCTTAACAAAGCGTTATCTTCGACCTCTGCCGGGCGCACTCACTCCGCGACGTTTGATCTTCCTTTAATCAATCTCGGCGTATCATCGGCAGTACATGGAACCAGCAACAGATTTTGCCGCAAAAGTGCCGCATTACGCTTGTTTTGCCAGCATACCCCGCTTGCTCCGCTCGTGTGGCAAGACTATTGTGCAACGCCTCAACCTGATCGCATGCCCAAGATGATCGGGGAATGAGGTCCCATCTTTCTTTTTTCAGGAGTTCACTAATGCTGAAGGGCTCAATTACCGCGCTTGTCACGCCATTCGATTCCGAAGGAGCGTTCGACGAGAAAGCCTTTCGCGCATTCGTAAACTGGCAGATCGAAGAAGGTACAAAAGGACTGGTTCCCGTCGGAACGACCGGCGAGACGCCGACCCTGTCGCATGATGAGCACAAGCGCGTCATTGAGGTTTGTATCGAGGTTGCCGCTGGCCGCGTTCCCGTGATTGCCGGTGCCGGCTCCAACAATACGGTGGAAGCGATCGAACTGGCGCAGCATGCCGAAAAGGCCGGTGCTGATGCCGTTCTCGTCGTCACGCCCTATTACAACAAGCCGAACCAGCGTGGCCTTTACGAACATTTCTCGCGCGTGGCCCGTTCCATTTCGGTCCCGCTCATCATCTACAATATCCCCGGTCGTTCGGTCATCGACATGACGCCGGAAACGATGGGGGCTCTGGTCCGAGACCACAAGAACATCGTGGGCGTCAAGGATGCCACCGGCAAGATCGAGCGCGTTTCGGAACAGCGTGCTACCTGCGGCAAGGACTTCATCCAGCTCTCCGGTGAAGATGCCACCGCTCTCGGCTTCAACGCCCATGGCGGGGTAGGGTGCATTTCGGTGACGTCCAATATCGCGCCGCGCCTTTGCGCCGAATTTCAGGATGCGTGTCAGGCTGGCGATTTCGCCAGGGCGCTCGAATTACAGGATCGCCTCATGCCGCTGCACAAGGCGCTCTTCATCGAGCCGAATCCCTCTGGTCCGAAATATGCCCTGTCGCGACTTGGCCGCGTGGAAAATGCGCTGCGCTCGCCGATGGTGACGGTCGAAGCCGCGACGGCAGAGAAGATCGATCAGGCCATGAAGCACGCGGGTCTCGTCAACTGACCTGCAAACTTTGCCGCTTTCTCTGATTTTTACGCTCCCGTAGCTTCGGGAGCGTTTTCATTTCAGGCATTGCACATTATATGGTGCCATCATGAACAAGCCCAAGAACTCTCCTGTGCGCAAGATCATCGCGGAAAACCGCAAGGCGCGCTTCAATTTTGAAATTCTTGATACGCTCGAAGCCGGTCTCGTTTTGACAGGCACCGAGGTCAAGTCGCTGCGCGCCAATCAGTCCAACATAGCGGAAAGCTATGCGAGCTTTGAAAATGGCGAGTTCTGGCTCATCAATTCGTATATTCCCGAATATACGCAGGGCAATCGCTTCAATCACGAGCCGCGGCGTCTGCGCAAGCTGCTCATCAGCAAGCGCGAAATGTCCCGCTTGTTCAACTCCGTGTCCCGCGACGGGATGACCGTGGTCCCCTTGAAGCTCTACTTCAATGATCGGGGGCGCGCGAAGCTGGAACTGGCGCTGGCGCGAGGCAAGAAGACTCACGACAAGCGCGAGACGGAAAAGAAGCGCGACTGGAACCGCGAAAAGGCCCGCTTGCTGCGGGACCGCGGTTGAACACAGGAAAGTAAAAAGAGCGCCTCAGGCGCTCTTTTGATTCAGATAATCGCGCACGTTCCGGAATACGGTGCGGAACATGGCATCCGTCAGCCGCCCGGTATTCGTATTATAGCGTGAGCAGTGATAGCTGGAAAAAATACGCAAGCTGCCGATATCGCTTGCCCTGTCGTGGCCGAAGGGATGTCGCGCCACCGGCGCCCCCAGTGCGCGAACGGTCGATTGGTGAGCGATAGTTCCCAAGGTGACCACGGCTTGCAGATTTGGAAACCGGGTCAGCATTGGCGACAAAAACTGGCGGCAATTATTGATCTCGGAGCCGATTGGCTTGTTCTCCGGCGGGACACAGCGGACCGCATTGACGATGCTCGCATCCAGCAGGCGCAGGCTATCGTCCGGGCGGGCCTCGAACTTGCCGGTGGCAAATCCGAATTCGCAGAGCGTGCTATAGAGAAGATCACCGGCATAATCCCCGGTGAAGGGGCGTCCGGTCCGGTTGGCGCCGCGCAGGCCCGGCGCCAGCCCTACGATCAGGAGCCGGACATCGGCGTCATCCGCCGGCAGGAACGGAGGAACCGGGGCATTATGCCATGACGGCTCCTTGCGTCGCCATTCTTGCAGGAAGGCGTGCAGTCTCGGACAGATGTGACAGTTAGGAGATGGTTCGGAATTCATGCCCTTGCATGAACCGGCTCGACGATGGCGTCAATAGCTGTCGTCGAGGTCATCATCCTGACGGCGTGCCGGACGTTCTGATGGATCGCGGCCAATCTCGGCCTTGAGCGAGACCAGATCAATGAAATGATCAGCCTGGCGGCGCAATTCATCCGAAATCATGGCAGGCTGCGTGGTGAGGGTCGAGACGACCGAAACCTTGCGGCCCTTGCGCTGAAGAGCTTCCGCCAGCGAGCGGAAATCGCCATCGCCGGAAAAGATCACGAAATGGTCGACTGTATCGGTGAGTTGCATGGCATCAACCGTCAGTTCGATGTCCATGTTGCCCTTCACCTTGCGGCGTCCGGTGGAATCGGTGAATTCCTTGGCGGCTTTAGTGACGACCTTGTAGCCGTTATAATCCAGCCAGTCGATCAGCGGACGGATCGAGGAATATTCCTGATCTTCGACGAGGGCGGTGTAATAATAAGCGCGGAGCAGATAGCCACGCTTTTGAAATGCCTTCAAAAGCTTCCGATAATCAATATCGAACCCCAGGGTCTTTGAGGCAGCGTATAAATTGGCGCCATCAATAAAAAGCGCAATCTTTTCACGAGAATCGAACATCGTGCAATATATCCACTCTACGGCCGGACGGGAGTGGACCGGCGACCGCTTATTCAGTTTGTTTTCTAAACGGCGGGTGGTATCGAAATTTACCAGTGCGTTTATTGCCTTCTAAGGACATATCACAGAAAAACAAGCAACCACTGGTTGTTATTTGCCCCCACTAAATTACCAGTAAGTGAGTCTTGTCCCGTTAATGCCTGTCGCGTTTACAAAATATTGTGCCGTTTTGACCCGTCGCCGTGTTTTATGGGGCGAATCCATGAATTTTGACGTTATTTTGCCAGATTTCACGCGGTACTGCAGGAGCAATTCCGCTTTTGCTTGTAATTTGGCTTCACAAGCGTTATGTGGGGAAAAATCCATTAAAGTTCGAGAAATGAAAGGGACCGCGCATGGCCCGCGTCACTGTTGAGGACTGCGTAGATAAGGTCGAGAACCGTTTTGAGCTGGTTCTGCTGGCTGGTCACCGTGCTCGCCAGATTTCCCAGGGTGCACAGATCACCATCGACCGCGACAACGACAAGAATCCCGTCGTTGCCCTGCGCGAGATCGCCGACGAAACCCTGTCGCCGGACGATCTGAAGGAAGATCTCATCCATTCGCTGCAGAAGCATGTGGAAGTCGACGAGCCGGAAGCGGCCGCACCTGCCCAGATCGCCTCTTCTTCGGAAGACGTTGCGGAAGGCATTGCAGACGCTGCCGAAGAAGATGTGGTGGCTTTCGACCGCATGTCGGAAGAAGAGCTGCTCGCCGGTATCGAAGGCCTCGTCGCGCCAGAGAAGAACGACGACTTCTAATCGTCGTCCGGATTATCTTTTTTTGCATGCGCTGCGACTTTCCAGTCGTGGCGCATGTTTTTATGCGCTGATGAAACGCCTGCGTCATTGGTCCCAGCCCCTCCTTTGTGGGCCGAAAGGATGCGCGACCCTTTAATGACGAGCCATTTCTGCCGGAAATTAATATTGTCGGCAGAAAATTAAGCCTAAATGCCGAGAACTGTTCGATTTTCGGCGATTTTGGGTCACAATGCCCGATATGTTAGCAAGTATCGGTTTCCAAAGGGAGTTTTCGTAGATGATGCGCCAATATGAGCTTGTGGAGCGTGTACAGCGATACAAGCCTGACGTGAATGAGGCGCTTCTAAACAAGGCATATGTCTATGCCATGCAAAAGCATGGCAGTCAGAAACGTGCTTCCGGCGATCCCTATTTTTCCCATCCTCTGGAAGTCGCCGCGATCCTCACCGATATGCATCTCGACGAAGCGACGATTGCGATCGCGCTCCTGCATGATACGATTGAAGACACGACGGCCACCCGGCAGGAAATCGATCAGCTTTTCGGCCCCGAAATCGGCAAGCTCGTAGAAGGGCTGACCAAGCTCAAAAAACTCGACCTCGTTTCGAAGAAGGCAGTGCAGGCGGAAAACCTTCGCAAGCTGCTTCTGGCGATTTCCGAAGATGTCCGTGTGCTTCTCGTCAAGCTGGCGGACCGTCTGCATAATATGCGCACGCTCGGCGTGATGCGGGAAGACAAACGCTTGCGCATCGCCGAGGAAACGATGGATATCTATGCCCCGCTTGCTGGCCGCATGGGTATGCAGGATATGCGCGAGGAGCTCGAAGAGCTGGCATTCCGCTATATCAATCCGGATGCGTGGCGCGCGGTTACGGATCGTCTGGCCGAACTTCTGGAAAAGAATCGTGGCCTGCTGCAGAAGATCGAAAAGGACCTGTCGGAAATTTTCGAGAAGCATGGCATCAAGGCCAGTGTGAAGAGCCGCCAGAAAAAGCCATGGTCCGTTTTTCGCAAGATGGAGACCAAGGGCCTGTCGTTCGAGCAGCTTTCCGACATTTTCGGCTTCCGCGTCATGGTCGATACGGTGCAGGATTGCTATCGCGCGCTTGGTCTCATTCACACGACATGGTCGATGGTTCCGGGCCGGTTCAAGGACTATATTTCCACGCCCAAGCAGAACGACTACCGGTCGATCCACACCACCATCATCGGTCCGTCGCGCCAGCGCATCGAGTTGCAGATACGCACCCGCGAAATGGATGAGATTGCCGAGTTCGGCGTCGCCGCGCACTCGATCTACAAGGATCGCGGCAGCGCGAACAACCCGCACAAGATTTCCACCGAAACCAATGCCTATGCATGGTTGCGCCAGACCATCGAGCAGCTTTCCGAAGGCGATAATCCGGAAGAGTTCCTCGAACACACCAAGCTGGAGCTTTTCCAGGATCAGGTCTTCTGCTTCACGCCGAAAGGCCGACTGATCGCTTTGCCGCGCGGCGCGACGCCCATTGATTTCGCATATGCCGTTCACACCGATATCGGTGACAGCTGCGTCGGGGCGAAGGTCAATGGCCGCATCATGCCGCTGATGACTGAACTGAAGAACGGCGATGAAGTCGATATCATCCGTTCCAAGGCGCAGGTTCCCCCTGCCGCCTGGGAGTCGCTTGTCGCAACCGGCAAGGCACGCGCCGCCATCCGCCGCGCAACGCGTTCGGCTGTCCGCAAGCAATATTCGGGGCTTGGCATGCGCATTCTTGAACGCGCTTTCGAGCGCGCCGGAAAGCCATTCAGCAAGGATATACTGAAACCGGGGCTCCCGCGCCTTGCGCGCAAGGATGTGGAGGATGTGCTGGCGGCTGTCGGACGCGGTGAACTGCCGTCAACCGATGTCGTCAAGGCCGTTTATCCCGACTATCAGGATACACGCGTGACCTCGCAGAACAACCCGGCGAAGACCGGCGAGAAGGGTTGGTTCAATATCCAGAACGCCGCCGGCATGATATTCAAGGTTCCTGAGGGCAGCGAAGACGCGACAAAGTCCGATGCCGAGGCCGCGCCGAAGCCGGGGAAAAAGGCCCTCCCGATTCGCGGCACCAATTCCGACCTGCCGGTGCGCTTTGCCCCGGAAGGTGCCGTGCCGGGCGACCGTATTGTCGGCATTCTTCAGCCCGGCGCCGGTATAACGATCTACCCGATCCAGTCGCCTGCGCTGACAGCCTATGACGATCAGCCCGAACGCTGGATCGATGTGCGTTGGGATATCGACGAGCAGATGAGCGAGCGGTTCCCGGCGCGGATCAGCGTATCGGCCATCAATTCGCCGGGCTCGCTCGCGGAAATAGCGCAGATCGTGGCGGCCAACGACGCCAATATTCACAATCTTTCCATGGTGCGCACCGCACCGGACTTCACCGAGATGATTATCGATGTCGAGGTTTGGGACCTCAAGCATCTCAACCGTATCATTTCCCAATTGAAAGAAAGCGCGAGCGTCAGTGGCGCGAAACGCGTGAACGGATAGGACTAAGATGAACACTGAAGATGTGCTTGCCGTCTTCCGCGAAGCGGGAGCGATCCTTGAGGGCCACTTTATTTTGACGTCAGGCCTGCGCAGCCCCGTTTTTCTGCAGAAGGCGCGTGTTTTCATGCATGCCGACAAGACGGAAAAGCTTTGCAAGGCACTGGCGGAAAAGATCGAGGCGGCAGATCTCGGGACAATCGATTACGTGGTCGGGCCGGCGATTGGCGGGCTGATTCCTTCCTATGAGACCTCGCGGCATCTGCACGTTCCGTCGGTTTGGGTTGAGCGCGAAAACGGCGTATTCCGCCTGCGGCGTTTCGATGTGCCGAAAGGCGCGCGCGTGGTCATCGTGGAAGATATCGTCACGACCGGACTTTCCATCCGCGAAACGATCGACTGCATGAAGGACCTCGGTATCGAAGTCGTGGCTGCGGCCTGCATCGTCGACCGCTCGGCGGGGAAGGCCGATGTCGGCACGAAGCTGATTTCGCTCGCCGAATACGAAGTTCCAGCCTATCCCGCGGATAAATTGCCGCCGGAGCTTGCTGCAATTCCGGCTGTGAAGCCCGGCAGCCGCAACATTTAAGCAAGGCAAGCCCACGGCTTTCGATGCGCTGCAGGGGCAATACACCCCTGCGGCGAAATTCCGCTTTGCGGGACGCGTTCTAGTTACCTATTTAAGGGATGCCGCAAAGACGTCCTTCCGCTTCCACAAACAGGATTCCATCGTGAGTGTAGCGCCTATCATATTCGATCCCAGATCGCCCTACCGTGCGCCATGTGGGGTATGCGCGGATTGCGATGTTCGGCGGATGGCGGTTTGCGCTGCCCTGGACGACGGCGATCTTGGCGCTCTGGAAGCCATCATGACCTCCAAGCGGCTTGATGCCAATGAGCAGCTGGTGGAAGAGGGCGAGCCGAAGCGCCGTGTCTTCAGCCTCACTTCCGGCATGCTGCGCATCTATACGTCTCTTCCAGACGGGCGGCGGCAGATTGCGGGTTTCCTGTTCCCCGGCGATTATCTCGGTCTGGCTGACGACGAGACTTACTCCCAGTCGGTTGAAGCTGTCGTGCCCTCGGTTCTGTGTGCATTTTCCACCAGGGAGATGGACGATCTGATGGAGCGCTTTCCCAAGCTGAAGGAACGCCTGCATCAAATGACGCGGGCCGCACTGCGCACAGCGCGCGACAACCAGCTTGTTCTCGGACGCCTCGCACCGGTGGAAAAGCTCGCGAGCTTCCTTCTGGTTCTTTCCGCCCGGGCGGAGAAACGCGGCGAGAAGCCCAATCCTGTTCATCTGTCGATGAATCGTACCGACATTGCCGATTATCTGGGCTTGACGATCGAAACTGTCAGCCGCAGCTTCACAAAGCTCAAGACACAAGGCCTCATTCAGTTGATAGACGCCAATACGGTGGAAATCCTGTCCCGCCGTTCGCTGGCGGCCGTTGCCGGAATGGACCCGGAGAGCCTTTAGAGCTTTCCGGCAAAATTGCTTAGAAAACACGCTGATTTCGAGCCATCGTCGCGCGTATTTCCGTTGATTCAAATCAATGCAGTGTCCGGCGGAACAGCCTATCCCTGACCATGGAAGTTGACGCGACCGTCAGGATCGCGCCGTTCAAAATGGGGAAAACAGGTGCTGTTGTGGCTGGGAATTGCAATATCGGCTGTCATGCATGCGGGCTTCCGTGCCGCATCATGCCATCTTGTCCCGCAGAATGTCGCCCCGGTTCGGGTGCGCGTATCTCTGGCCGGGCCTCGCCGGAGCGCCCAACACTCAAGGTGGATGCGCTATGCATGAAGAAGCGATAAGACGCTATGCGGCATTGGCTGTCCCCAGATATACGTCCTTTCCAACGGCTGCGGATTTCATACCGGTCGGTGTGGAAACGACGCATCGCTGGCTGCGCCAGATCGGGCCGGAAGAAAGCGTCTCCCTTTACATCCATGTGCCTTATTGCCGGCAGCTCTGCCATTACTGCGGTTGCCATGCAAAAATGGCAGTCCGCAACGACGTGGTCGAGAATTTCTGTACTGCTCTGCTCAGCGAAATCGAGACCGTCAGCCAGAGCCTGACTGCGCGGCCAAACGTGGTCCATCTTCATTGGGGCGGGGGAACGCCTTCCATTTTGGACCCGCGTCAGTTTACCAGCATTCTGGCGGCCCTGCGTGTTGCGTTCGACTTTTCGCCCGAGATGGAACATGCCATCGAACTTGATCCGCGCACCGTCACGCCACAGCTCGCCCGTATGCTTGCGCTCATGGGCGTCAACCGCGCCAGCCTCGGCGTGCAGGATATCGACGCCGAGGTTCAGAAAGCCATCGGCCGCATTCAGCCGATAGAGACGGTTGCCAAGGCCGCGAGCCTTCTGCGCGAAGTCGGCATCGATCGCCTCAACTTCGATCTTATCTATGGCCTGCCGTTGCAGACGGTGGAGACATTGCGCGAGACCTGCGAAAAGGTTGCGGCCCTCAAACCTGATCGCGTTGCCTGTTACGGCTATGCGCATCTTCCGCAGCGCCGCGCCAATCAGCGCCTCATCGATGCGAGCCTCTTGCCGGATGCCGATGAACGCTTCGCGCAGGCCCGCGTCGTTGCCGATAGCTTCATCGGTTTCGGTTACGAACCGGTGGGGATCGATCACTATGCGCTGCCAGATGACAGTTTGGCCGTTGCCGCGCGCAACGGTACGCTGCATCGCAATTTTCAGGGCTATACGGATGATCGCTGCCAGACCTTGATCGGCCTCGGCCCGTCATCGATTTCGCAATTTCCGGGCGGCTATGCCCAGAATATTTCGGACGTGACGCAATATGCCAAGCGCGTTCAAGCGGGCGAACTTGCAACGGTCCGCGGCTATGCGATGCGCGAGAGCGACCGTATCCGCGCCGGCATCATCACAGCGTTGATGTGCAATTTCCGGGTTGATCTGAACATGACAGCGCCGGGCGTGGAATTTTCCGATGAGCTGGCGCTGTTGCGTCCTCTGGTGGCTGATGGACTGGTGGAGGTCCGTGGCGGGGTCATCAGTGCGACAAGTGACGGCAAGCCGCTGATACGTCTCGTGGCCGCCGCTTTTGATGAATTTCGCAGGGAGACGATGCACGGCTTCAGTTTCGCCGTGTGAACTTGCGTTGGAACAAAGAGGTAGAGCGAAAGTGCTCTATCGAGGGAATGCTGCTGCACCGGGCCGTCAAAAGGTCAGTGGCATGGGAGCACCGCCGTTGGGGGACGTGCGGTGCTCCACTATTTTGAGCACAGCCCGAAAGCTTGAATGGCTTTCGGGCTGTGCATTTTTCATATCGATTAGGCTTTGCGGTTCTTTTCCAGCTTGGGCAGGAAAATCGTCAGCAGCCCAAGCAGAGGCAGATACGAGCAGATGTTGTAAACATACTCGATCCCCTTGTGGTCAGCCACAACGCCAAGGACGGCGGCGGCAATACCGGCCATGCCGAATGCGAAGCCGAAGAACAAGCCCGACACCATGCCGACACGTCCCGGCAGCAGCTCCTGCGCGAATACCACGATGGCCGGGAAGGCCGAGGCGAGGATCAGGCCGATGATGACCGTCAGGATAGCCGTCATTTCGAGGTTGGCATAGGGCAGGGCCAGCGTGAACGGCAGGACGCCAAGGATCGAGGCCCAGATCACCTTGCGCGCGCCGATCTTGTCACCGATGGGGCCGCCGATGATCGTCCCCGCGGCAACTGCGCCGAGGAACAGGAACAAAAGCAGTTGCGATGTCTGCACAGTCACGCCGAAGTGGCTGATGGTGTAGAAGGTGTAATAGCTCGTCAGGCTGGCCATGTAGATATACTTGGTGAAGACCAGCATCGCCAGAACGCCGACCGAGACAAGAACCTTGTTGCGCGGCAGCGGAAGGGTCTTGTCCGGCTTCGCCTTGCTGGCATTGGCAATCCGGTAGCGATTGTACCAGTTGCTGACATACCAGAGCAGCATCATGCCGATGAGCGCGGCGACAGAGAACCACGACACGCTGATCTGGCCGAACGGCAGGACGATGAACGCTGCCAGAAGAGGGCCGATCGACGAACCGAAATTACCGCCCACCTGAAACAGCGACTGCGCGAAACCGTGCCGTCCGCCGGAGGCAAGCCGCGCCACGCGCGCCGCTTCCGGATGGAAGACCGACGAGCCGAAGCCGACAAAGGCCGCCCCCAGAAGCAGGACCGAATAGTGGTGCGCGGTCGCCAGAAAGACGAGGCCGACAAGCGTGCAACCCATGCCGAAGGGGAGGGAATAAGGCATCGGCTTGCGGTCGGTATAGATACCCACGAGCGGCTGCAGGATCGATGCCGTCATCTGGAAGGTGAATGTCAGAAGGCCGATCTGCCAGAATGACAGGCTGTAGTTATCCTTCAGCATCGGATAGATGGCCGGAAGGAGCGACTGCATCATGTCGTTCAGGAAATGGCCCATGCTGGTGGCCAGAATAATGGCGAGGACAGTATTGTCCGCGCCGCTGTTTGATGGCTGCTGTGCAGCACTCATGCTCATACTGCTACTCCGAAGATGAAAGCCAGTCTTCTGGTGTATTTCCTGCCGATACTATCTGACGACAGGAAACGTGACTTCAAGGAAATTGCGGGGTTTTGATGAGAAACCGGCGAAAATTTACGAATTTGATGTCTGAACAGGCACGCGCCCTGCTCAAACGTCAAATTCTTTCCGCCAGCGAATGTCGCGACCCATTCTCAGCACGCTATTAATAGGACTATTGCCACTCGCCCGCTTTCGTGATTTGGTCCAATAGTTTTGAGAGTGGGCCAAATAGAAGCCAGGATTGCAATGAAACCGAAGTCGCCGCCGGGTCTGCTGCTGCCGGGAAGCGAGGAACTGCAGAAGTTCCACGAGCAGCGCATCGCAATGCTGGAAGACATGAGCGGGCCGGTGATTGCTTTGCCGACGCGCTATCCCGACGGCTATTTCGTGCCGCGCCACCGTCACAGCCGGGCGCAGCTTCTGTGCGCATCCCAAGGGGTGGTGCTGGTAACGACCGATGCCGGACGTTGGATGATTCCGAGCGATCACGCCATGTGGATACCGGCGGGCGTGGAGCATTCGGTTGAAATTCTCGGCGAAGTCTTCATGCGGTCGATCTATATCTGCGTCGATGCCGTGTCTGGTGTACCGGATTATCTTCATGTGGTCGGGCTTACCGATCTCATGCGGTGCCTCATAACCGATGCAACGGCGCAAGACAGCACGCCGGAACCTGACAGTCGCGATGCGCTGGTGATCGAGCTTATATTGCGGGACCTTCACACATTGCCGCAACGCTCTCTGGGGCTGCCTTTTCCATCCGATCCACGCCTGCAGAAACTGTGTCGCGAATTCGTGAAAAAGCCTTCTTCGCGTGCCACGATCGACGACTGGGCGGACAGGATGGCGATGAGCCGACGCTCGTTCACCCGGCATTTCCAGCGGGAAACCGGCGTAAGCCTTTCAGTCTGGCGCCAGCAGGCATGCCTGTTCGCTGCGGTTCCGCGCCTCACGGAAGGGGAGGCGGTAACGAGCGTGGCGCTGGATCTGGGTTATGACAGCGTTTCCGCTTTCACGACGATGTTCCGCAGGATGCTCGGTGTTTCGCCGCGGTTTTATTTGCCGCGGCTGGACACTGTTCCGTTTGAACGCAGCGATAGCGTCGCGGCGGAATAATAACAATTGTCTCTGCGATGGTAGCGCATTAATAGGGCCACATGCTGTTTCAACGCCGTATCCCACCGACCAGAAAAGAGCGTCTAAGGCTTCTGGTCTGGCCGCGCCGCTCCTTCTCCCGTTCCCTCCGGTACGGTGGCAAGCGGATTCTGCGTATCACCGCCTCGCCCCATGCGGTCGCAGCCGGACTGGCCGTTGGCGTGTTCTCTGCCTTTACGCCTTTCTTCGGCTTCCACCTCATCATTGCAATCGTGTTGGCTTATGTCCTTGCCGGAAATATCGCGGCCGCAGCGCTTGGCACGACGCTCGCCAACCCGCTGACGCTGCCGTTTATCTGGGGAAGCACGTTCGAGCTTGGCCGTTTCATCATGAACGGAAGCATCGATGACGCGCCGCCGGTCCATCTGGGGCGGGCATTGGAAACCATGCACTTCGATGAAATCTGGACCCCGCTCCTGAAGCCGATGCTGTTCGGTTCCACCATTCTGGGCGCCGCATTCGCCGTGGTGGTGTATTTCGTCACCCGGTTTGCGGTTTCGGCTTTCCGCCGTCGCCGTATCGAGCGCCTTGCAGAAAAGCACCGCCTGCACCGCGCACAGGAGTCTCAGCAAGTATGATCGTTGGTATTGGCAGCGACCTCATCGACATTCGTCGTGTTGAAAGCACGCTTGAACGGCATGGCGACCGTTTCCGCAACCGGGTCTTCACCGAGATCGAGCAGAAGAAATCGGACGGACGCAAGCAGCGCGCCGCGTCTTATGCGAAGCGTTTCGCGGCGAAGGAAGCCTGTGCGAAGGCGCTCGGAACCGGCATAGCCCAGGGCGTGTTCTGGCGGGATATGGGCGTGGTCAACGCTCCTTCCGGAAAGCCCACGATGCATCTGACGGGCGGTGCGGCGAAACAGTTGCAGAAACTCTTGCCCGCCGGAACCCGCGCCGCCATACATCTGACAATTACCGATGATTTTCCTCTCGCGCAGGCGTTCGTTATCATCGAAGCTTTGCCTGAGACGTAAAAATTGTGATTGTGGCAGGTAACTCCTGCTCATTATCGTGCGATAAACCGGCCTTCTGCCGGCGGCCTGATTGCGTCATGCATTCATAGTCGTTATTAGATCGCGTTATCGGAAGCGGAGATACAATGAGCGTGTCCAGCAAGAGTGAGACAAAAAAAACCGGCGGCCTTGGCGAAACCATCAGCGTTATCGTGCAGGCGCTGCTGCTGGCACTGGTCATCCGCACCCTTCTTTTCCAGCCTTTCAGCATACCGTCCGGCTCCATGCGTCCGACGCTTCTGGAAGGCGATTATCTGTTCGTGTCGAAATATGCCTATGGCTATTCGCGCTATTCGCTGCCGTTTGGACTGGACCTATTTTCGGGCCGTATCTGGAGCGCAGAGCCCAAGCGCGGTGACGTGGTGGTGTTCAAGCTGCCAAGCGACCCGTCCGTCGATTATATCAAGCGCGTGATCGGCCTGCCCGGCGACCGGGTGCAGATGCGTGGCGGCGTGCTCTACATCAACGATCAGGCGGTAAAGCGCGAGCGGATCGGCACGATCGACAATCCCGACGTGACCGAACAGAACCGTCCGGTCGATGTCTACCGGGAAACCTTGCCGGAAGGCGTAACCTACGACACGCTCGATCTCGCGCCGAATTCCATCGGTGACGATACGCGTGTCTTCGAGGTTCCGGCCGGCCATTACTTCATGATGGGCGACAACCGCGACAACTCGCTGGATAGCCGCTTCAGCGTTGGCTATGTGCCGTTTGAAAATCTGGTCGGGCGGGCGAACATCATCTTCTTCTCCATTGCCGACAAGGCGAGCCCGCTTGAAATCTGGAAATGGCCGACTGAAGTACGCTTTGGCCGATTGTTCAGTTCAGTCGCAGGCACACCGCATACAGCCGTAACCGGAAATTGAAATGGCTTCGGCAAATCAGGCAGCAGCAATTCTGGAAGAGCGCACCGGACACCGTTTTCTCAACTTGAAGCGGCTGGATCGTGCGCTCACCCACTCAAGTGTGCAAGCGCCCTCACGGGCAAATTATGAACGTCTCGAATTTCTCGGGGACCGTGTTCTGGGACTGACGGTCGCGGAAATGCTGTTCGACGAGTTTCCGGAAGCCTCCGAAGGCGAGCTGTCGGTTCGTCTCAATGCGCTGGTGAACGCGGAAACCTGCGCGGCGATTGCCGACGAGATCGGCCTTGCCGATCTCATCCATACCGGTTCTGACATAAAATCATTGAATGACAAGCGTCTTTTGAACGTGCGCGCTGACGTCGTGGAGGCGTTGATCGCCACGATCTATCTGGATGGCGGACTGGATGCCGTGCGTCCCTTCGTCAAGCGTTACTGGAAGAAGCGGTCCCTGCAAACCGGGGCCGCCCGCCGGGATGCCAAGACGGAACTGCAGGAATGGGCGCACCAGCAGGGCAATGTCCATCCCTCTTATTCCATCATCAGCCGTACTGGTCCGGACCACGACCCGCTGTTTATGGTGGAGGTCACGGTCAAGGGCTTTGCTGCGGAAACGGGCGAGGGGCGCTCGAAACGGATAGCCGAGCAGAATGCGGCGGAAACAATGCTCTATCGCGAGGGCATCTGGAAGCGTGACAATTCGGCCTGATGCAGAATTGGCATTTTTTAAATCGTGATCGGTTATAATTGGTCTGATACGGATAATGCCGCTTTCGTGGGCAGCGTTGTCGTATACGGAACGCCGTTGTGTGCAGGAGGATGGCGGCGTTCTGCAAGGAAATATCGTCTGGAAGGATAAACAATGAACAATCGGACGACGCCGGCTGACGGCGAAAACGAAGCAGGACAGACCCGTTCCGGCTTCGTGGCGTTGATAGGGGCGCCGAATGCGGGGAAATCCACACTGGTCAATCAGCTCGTGGGAACGAAGGTTTCGATCGTTACGCACAAGGTGCAGACGACGCGCGCGCTTGTGCGCGGCATATTTATCGAAGGGCCCGCGCAGATCGTTCTCGTGGACACGCCCGGTATTTTCCGCCCGAAGCGCAGGCTCGACCGCGCCATGGTCACGACGGCCTGGGGCGGAGCGAAGGATGCCGACATCATTCTCGTGCTTCTCGACTCGCAAGGCGGTTTGAACGAAAATGCCGAAGCATTGCTTTCGAGCATGAAGGATGTGCGCCAGAAGAAGGTGTTGGTGCTCAACAAGGTCGACCGTATTGATCCGCCGGTTTTGCTGGATCTTGCCCGCAAGGCCAACGAGCTTGTCGCCTTCGACCAGACTTTTATGGTCTCGGCGCTGAACGGCTCGGGTTGCAAGGATCTGGCGAAATATCTGGCCGACAATGTGCCGAACGGCCCATGGTACTATCCGGAAGACCAGATTTCCGACATGCCCATGCGCCAGCTTGCAGCTGAAATCACGCGCGAAAAGCTCTATCTGCGCCTCCATGAAGAACTGCCTTATGCGTCGACCGTGGAAACGGAGCGCTGGGAAGAGCGCAAGGATGGTTCCGTTCGCATCGAGCAGGTCATCTATGTCGAGCGCGAAAGCCAGAAGAAGATCGTGCTCGGTCACAAGGGCGATACGATCAAGGCGATCGGGCAGGCGGCGCGCAAGGAAATCTCCGAAATACTGGAGCAGACGGTTCATCTCTTCCTTTTCGTGAAGGTGCGCGAGAACTGGGGCAACGATCCCGAACGTTATCGCGAGATGGGCCTTGATTTCCCAACCTAAATTATAACACTGGCGACCATGGAATGGCGCGATGAAGGCATAATTCTCGGGACACGACGCCATGGCGAGACAAGCGCCATCGTGGAAGTGATGACCCGTGAGCATGGCCGCCATATGGGTATGGTGCGCGGCGGGCGTTCCCGCCGCATGCAGCCTCTGCTGCAGCCGGGCAATCATGTGGATGTGACATGGTGGGCGCGGCTGGATGAGCATATGGGCAGCTTTACCATCGAACCGCTGGAATTTGCTGCGGCCCGTCTCATCGAAACGCCGGTAGCGCTTTACGGCATCCAGCTCGCGGCTTCCCACCTGCGCCTTTTGCCGGAACGTGACCCACACCGCGGTCTCTATGAGACATTGCGGCTCATTATCGAGCATTTTGACGATCCGCTTGCTTCCGGCGAACTGCTGTTGCGTTTTGAAGTGATGATCCTTGAAGAACTGGGCTTCGGCCTCGATCTGAAGGAATGCGCCGCGACGGGCGTCAAGGAAGACCTGATCTATGTCTCGCCAAAATCGGGCCGGGCAGTCTGCCGCGATGCAGGCGCACCCTGGGCTGACAAGCTTCTGCTGCTTCCGGGCTTCGTCAACAACACTGCCGTTCGCGCAGCGTCCTATGATGACATCGACCATGCTTTCACGATGACCGGATATTTTCTGATGCGGCATGTCTGGGAACCGCGTGCCGTCACACCCCCTGATGCGCGCGGTGGGTTCCTGAACGCCCTCGCGCGGGCGATCAATCTCTCGCAGGCAAGCTGAAAACTTCGCCTTCGAAGGCATCCGCTCCACGCCCGATTGCGCGTATGGCTGAGACCATCCGGCCCTGTCTATCTAAAATCTCATCCGCGAGCGCCACCAGCCGGATATTCGGCGTTGCTGATGGCGACAGGCTGCGAACAGTGCGGGCAAGCTCGCTCTCATCAAGCGTCGGGTTCAAGGCCGAAGCGATGATATAAGCCCCAGCCGTGGAACGGGAAATGCCGGCATAACAGTGGATGAGCAAAGGCGCAGTCATGGGCCAGCCCTTAGCGAAGTCCAGAAGTTGCTGCACGTGGCTTTCATCGGGGGCAATCAACCCCTCGCGCGGTTCAACGATATCATTGAATGTCAGCGACAGGCGGGTCGCGTCGCAGCCATCAGGCAGGGGCGCCGGGGCCTCGCTTCCAAGTGTGACGACATGGCTTGGCCGATGCAATGCGAGTTGCGCCGCCAGTTGCGACAAGGGCGTCACGACGATCCGGCTCATCGGTTCTGCCGTGCCTCTTCCAATGTTGCAAACCGTGCGAGGAAATCCGTCTGCACGTCTTGCGTGGGGCGCGGTGCAATGTCCAGCCCCGCCGGATCGAAACCGCGCGGACGTCCGAAATATTTGACGGCCTCAGCCTCGGTAAAGCCAGCAAGTCGCGTGGCCTCGAAGAATGCGGCCACCTGATCGGCACGCTTGATAAGTGTCTTGAGCTGGGCGGGTACGGTTACCGGCAGTGAGAAGCGCAGGTGAATAGCGTTTTCCAGTCGCGTTTCGATCATCTTGTAATTGCCGCCCATCACCGCCTTGAAGGGCGAGATCATGTCGCCGATCACATATTCCGGCGCGTCGTGCAGGAGCGAAAGGAGTTGCCACTCGATGCTGGCATCGGGCACCAGCCGGATGAATATCTGGTCCACCAGCAGCGAATGCTGCGCAACCGAAAATGCGTGTTCGCCGACAGTCTGGCCGTTCCACCGCGCAACACGGGCAAGGCCATGGGCAATATCCTCGATTTCAATATCGAGCGGCGAGGGGTCGAGCAGGTCGAGACGGCGTCCCGACAACATGCGCTGCCAGGCACGCATCTTGCCGGAGGATCGGTCGGCGCTTGCCATCAGGCATTACCTGCTTCGGCTTCCGGAAATCCGAACCGCACATGCGGCGGCAAGGTAAGCGTTATTGGCGTCTCGCCGGCGAGAATGGCACTGTTGGCATCCATCGCATCCTTTACGCGATCGATGCGCACAAGTGCTATGCCGACCATTTCAGCCGAACTTCCCATCGTGCCGATCTCGCGCCCGTCAACGGTGATGGGTGTGCCCATCGGCGCAAGAGGGGCCTCGGAACGCGCCACCAGAACGCGCCGTCTGGCCGTGCCGCGATGCTGCATGCGCGACACGACTTCCTGTCCGATGAAGCAACCTTTCGGGAAGGACACACCGCCGGTCTGGTCGAAGTTGACGTCATGCGGGAAGACGTCATTGTAGGCGAAATCGGCTTCGCCTTCGGCTATGCCATATTCAGCACGCAGCTTCGTCCATGCGCTCTCGTCGGTGACACCGCCAGCCCGACCGTAAATTCGATAGACGTTCAGCTCAGCTGGAAAGCGGCTGTCGCGCTTGATTGAATCATTCTGTGAAGACGATGAATCACTTTGCCAGGAAACGCTGACAAGTGATTCTGGCTGCTGGGTTATCTCGGCTTTCGCACGCAGCCGGTAGAGGGTGATGCGCTTGCAAAAATCGGCGGCGATGCTTGCCGGAAGATCGAAGCGCAAGCCGCCATCGATGCGTGAAATGAGAAAGTCGAACAGGATTTTCCCTTGCGGAGCGAGCAATGCTCCCGGTTTCAGGTCGTCCGGTCCGAGTTTGTCGAGATCGGTGGTGATCACCGCCTGCAGGAATTTTTCCGCTTCCTCGCCCGTGATATGAACCAACGCCCTGTTGGAAAGATTTACCGTTTCAGCTGCCGTCGTCATCGCTTCGTCCTTGCCTTTCGCGCCCTCGTTACGTAAGCCCCAATGGACAGGCTCGCAAGTCCCATCAATCTGGCAGGAGACAACCATGGCCGAAACATTCGATACGATTTTGAAGGGTGCAACCATCGTCAACCACGACGGTATAGGCCAGCGAGACATCGGGATTCGGAACGGTCGCATTGCTGCCATAGGCTCCCTTTCCACCCATGCGGCGGGTGAGGTGATCGACTGCACCGGCCTGCATATCATGCCCGGTGTGGTCGACAGTCAGGTGCATTTCCGCGAACCGGGCCTCGAGCATAAGGAAGATCTCGAAACCGGCTCTCTCGCTGCCGTTCTGGGTGGAGTGACTTCCGTTTTCGAGATGCCGAACACCAAGCCGCTCACCACTTCCGCCGAGACGCTGGAAGACAAGGTGAGACGTGGTCGCCATCGCATGCACTGCGATTTCGCTTTCTGGGTCGGCGGTACGCGCGACAATGCAAAGGACGTTGCCGAACTTGAACGCCTGCCGGGCGCTGCTGGCATCAAGGTTTTCATGGGGTCCTCCACCGGCGATCTGCTGGTCGAGGACGATGACGGCGTTCGTTCAATCCTGAAGAACACCCGCCGCCGCGCGGCCTTCCACTCCGAAGACGAGTTCCGGCTGGAGGAGCGCAAGGGCCTGCGTGTTGAAGGCGATCCGTCGAGCCACCCGATCTGGCGCGATGAAATTGCAGCACTTCAGTGCACGGAACGCCTTGTGCGCATCGCGCGCGACACCGGCGCACGCATTCACGTGCTGCATATCTCGACTGCCGAGGAAATCGACTTCCTGAAAGATCACAAGGATGTCGCGACGTGCGAAGCAACGCCGCATCATCTCACCTTGTCGGCAGATGACTACAAGACGCTCGGCAATCTCATCCAGATGAACCCGCCTGTCCGCGACAAACGTCACCGCGATGGCGTGTGGAAAGGGATCGATCAGGGGATTGTCGACGTGCTCGGTTCCGACCATGCGCCGCACACGCTGGAAGAAAAGCAGAAGCCTTATCCGGCTTCCCCTTCGGGCATGACGGGCGTGCAGACGCTGGTGCCGATCATGCTCGACCACATCAATGCTGGCAGGCTGACACTGGAGCGCTTCGTCGATCTTTCCAGCCACGGCCCGAACCGCATTTTCGGCATGGCCCGCAAGGGACGCATCGCTGTCGGCTACGATGCCGATCTGACCATCGTGGACATGAAGCGCCGCGAAACGATCACCCACGAGCAGGCCGGCTCGAAAGCCGGTTGGACGCCCTATCACGGCAAGACCGTCACCGGATGGCCGGTTGGCACTTTCGTGCGCGGCATCAAGGTGATGTGGGAGGCGGAAATCGTGAACGCCCACAAGGGCGAGCCGGTTGAGTTCCTCGAAGCCCTGCCGCGTCGTTGAAGATTAGCGCATTGGCGTGATTTGTCCTCTCTTTGTCCGCAAGGTGACTTTCGGTCCCGGTTGCAAGGCATATTCTCTCCCTATAGTCTTTTCATAGGGAGAACAAAAATGTCCGCTCACAATACAGCTCTGCTGGTTATCGACGCTCAGGAGTCGTTTCGCCATCGGCCTTATTACCGGGACGAAGAGGTTGGTGCCTATATCGAGCGCCAGCAGGCTCTGATCACCGGTGCTAAACGTGCCGGTATTCCGGTGATCCAGATTTTTCATGTCGAGAACGAAGGGCCGTTCTCGGAAGCCTCGGGTCTGGTGAAGGCAATTTCGCCGCTATCGATTGAACCTGACGCGGTTTTCCGCAAGCGTCGCCACAGCGCGCTGGTCGGAAGCGGGCTTGACGTCTGGCTGGTCGCCAATGGCATCCGCCGTGTTCTGGTCTCCGGCATTCGCACCGAGCAGTGCTGCGAGACCACAACGCGGCAGGCATCGGATTTTGGATATGATGTCGATTTCGTCAGCGAAGCGACATTGACCTTCCCGATGACGGACGCAACTGGCCGTGAGTGGAGCGCTGCTGAAATCAGGGCCCGCACCGAGCTTGTGCTGGCCAATCGCTTTGCCCGTATCGTAACCGTGGAACAGGCACTCGCTGCGCCCGGAGAACGGAAGGCGGCATGAGTAATCAAGCGGACATTACCCGGATGATCCCGGTTTATGTCGTCATTCCGCCACGTGTGCTTCTGCTCGACGTGGCGGGACCGCTTGAGGTTTTGCGCAAGGCAAATCTCGAACAGAACAAGGTGCGGTTCGACGTTCACTATGTCGGGCCTGCGCCAACTGCGATCAGTTCCATGGGCCTGCCGGTGGCTGGGGTAGAACCCTTGCCCGAAGAGCTGCCGAAAGGTGCTCTGCTTGTTGTTTCAGGCGCGGCTGATGTTCCGCTCGGAAATGCGGAGATCGATCGTTCCGCCGATGCCGCTCTGGAAAATGAGATCGTTCTATGGCTTCGCCGCGCTGTTCGTCCGGGCGTGCGGCTGGCAACGATCTGCTCCGGTGCGCTGCTGGCGGCGCGAGCCGGGCTGCTCGACGGTTATTCCTGCACCACCCACCACCTGACGATCGGTGAGCTTGAGAAGCTGGCCCCGGCAGCACATGTTTATGAAAACAGGCTCTTCGTGGAAGATGGCGAGCGGCTGACGAGCGCGGGCATCACCGCAGGCATCGACCTCATGCTGCACATCGTTGCCGGACTGACCGATCATGCCACGGCGCTGGCCGTCGCGCGCTATCTGGTGGTTTACTTGCGGCGCAGCGGCAATGACCCGCAGCTATCGCCCTGGCTTGAGGGACGAAATCACCTGAACCCTGTCGTGCACCGCGCACAGGATGCCATCGCGCATGATCCCGCAGCGGATTGGTCGGTGGAAAGGCTGGCACATATCGGCGGGGCCAGTCCGCGCAATTTTTCGCGGCTTTTCAACGAATATGCCGGAATGACGGTGACGGATTATGTCAACCGGCTCAAGATCAGTCTCGCCCGCGAAATACTTCTCAATTCGGAACTGGATATTGAGAATGTTGCGACAAAGGCGGGCTTTGCTTCTGCACGGCAGTTTCGCCGGGTCTGGCAGCGCATCTACAACGAGCCGCCGAGCAGGGTTCGTCTTCCAGCCTGATTATTCGCCAGCAGTGAAAAACCGCCAGCTCCCATCAGGCCCGATGCCGATGCTGTAGAAGATATAGCCTCCAGCTTTCTTCATGTCCTCGAAATCACCCGCGGTGACGATCTGGAAAAGCTCAACGATCTGCGGCGGCGTCAGCCTGTCGAGAGGCATGGCGTAGAAATAGGGCCAGACATAGACTTCATCGTCCTTGCCTGCATTCATATGCACATAGCCTGTGTCCAGCAGATCGACGATGATGGCCAGCACCTCGCGGCCTGCCTCGTCGCCCGAAAGCGATTTGAGGAAATCGATAACGTCTTCCTCGTGATCCTCCAGCGACAGTTGGGTGGCCTTGTCCTCGACGCCTAGAAGCGGACGCAATTGCTCGATGTCGCCGGAACGGGCGGCTTGCAACATGCGCTCCCGCATCAGCTTCACGGGCTCCGGGAGCTTGTCGAAATCCCGGTGGATTTCCGGCATAGGCTTGGAGGCAGCTGCGGCAGGCACGTAGTCCGGCGATACCCTTGGCACCGCACGCGGAAGCGCACCGGGGAGGGGAATGGCCGAGGCGCCGTCACTTTCGTCGGCAACCGCGCGGGTGCCGGGGCGTTGCAGGAATTCCGACTGATCCACCAGTGCGACGTCAAAGGAGTTCGACGCAGTTGCGGGCAAGGCGATGCCACAGGCAAGGATTATCCCGGCCAATAAAATTCGGGGCGAAGCGGAGTTCCTGATCGGGAATGACATTTGGCGCAAGAAGAGGGACGCCGGGAGGGAACTGCTGCGCCGGTCTGGTCCCGCGACCGGCGTTCTTTCGGTGCTATTGAAGAATGCGCTGGGGCAGGAAGGTTCCCGCCACGATCTGTTCGCGCATTTTTTCGATCAGTTCCAGCGCACAGTCGTCGCCTGCTTCACGGATCAACTCGGTGAGCGCAGTTGCAAAGGCTGCTTCGGCAAGGATTTCCGGTTCGATACCTTCAGAGATACCGTCTGCCCAGGCCTCGTTATGATATTCGATTGCGACGAGCTTCTTCTCGCGCGCGATCATTTCGTCCAGATCGGCCGGTGCATGTTCCATAGACTTCATCCTGGCTTTCGCCTTTCTATTGCTCTGTCGGTGTCTCACCGTTTTGCGGGAGCTCAACCACCTGGCAACGTGACTGCCTTCTTAAGACAGTGTTAACAGATTATCACGGATTTGAACGAACTAATCCTGTCAATCCGCACAAGAGTGAATGATTGGTTAATTTCCATAGCGCGAGACGATCTCGTTCGACAAGGCCTCGCCTTCCTTCATGTAGCGGTCTATCGCCGCAAGCGCCGAAGGGGTGCAGCGGGTATAGTTGTCGCTGAACACGCGGTAGCCCTGGTTGAAGCTCGAAATGAGGCGTACCCTTTCGGCTTCGGAAGGCTTTTCCGCCGTCACGATCGCATCCATCCGGTCGCGCCATTCGCTGCCCGCCTCACCGCACAGATTGCGCAGATAGTGAAGCGAGCCGAGAATTTCGGCGAGCCGCAACATCTTCCCTCCATAGGGCGCGTCCTGAGCGAAAGCCGGAAATGCCGCCCCGACCCATAAAGCAATCGAGAAGCAGGCAGCCGGTCGAAAAAACGGAATGCTTTTCAATCGAAAACCTCTCACTTGGAAATGAGCTATTGCTATAAATAGGGGCCTCTTCAAGGCAGATCGCTAAACAGGATTAATATCCGAGCGTTCGTCTTCAGCCTCCGCCACCGACCGGGCGACATCAAGCGTACTGTCCGTCACTTTTGCGGTCGTCATTTCTTCTATCGTCAGCCAGTGAAGGGAGGCGGCATCGTCTCCTGCTGTTTCCCGACCGGAAACCTCCATGGCCCGGAAGACGGACAGGTAATAGCTTCTGTCATATGCCTGGCCTTCGAGGGCGAGATCGACGGTAATGACGTGCGACAGTTCCCGCGCATCGAGCGCCGTTTCTTCCTTGAGTTCGCGGATCGCGGCCTGTTCCGGGGTTTCACCCGGTTCAATGCTGCCGCCCGGAAAAGCAAGCCAGCCCTTCCATGGCTCTTTCCCGCGCTCGACCAGAAGAAAGCGCCTCTCGCGCCGGCAGATCAGCGACACACCATGAACCTTGGCGGGAATCGGAAATACGGGAACTGTTTTCATCATGCCCTAGCTATGATCGTGCAGACACTGGTTGGCAATGGCAAAGCGCCCCTTGACCGCTCACCAAAAAGCTTGAACATGCCCACTATGTGTGGACGTTTTTCATTGACTGCAAGCCGGGAAGAGCTGGAAGCCTTCGTGGCCGCATTGATCGCAGAGGACTTTCCTCCACGATATAACATCGCGCCGACGCAGCCCATATTGACTATTCTGGGTGGCGAAACGCCCCCGCCGGGCAGCAACAGGCCGGATCGCGTCGGTCTGCTGGTGCGTTGGGGGTTCGTTCCGTCATGGGTCAAGGACCCCAACGACTGGCCGCTGATGTTCAACATCCGCTCCGAAACGGCTGGCGAGAAAAATTCGTTTCGCGCTGCCTTGAACCACCGGCGCGCCTTGATCCCGGCCTCGGGTTTCTACGAATGGCGTCGCGAGGGGAAGAACAAGGCGCAAGCTTACTGGGTGCGCCCGCGAAAGGGCGGCATTGTCGCTTTCGGTGGCTTGATCGAGACATGGAGCAGTGGGGACGGGTCGCAGATCGATACCGGCGGCATATTGACCACGAGCGCAAACAGCCTGTTGCGTCCGATCCATGAACGAATGCCCGTTGTCGTGCAGCCGGAAGATTTTGCCCGCTGGCTGGACTGCAAGCGCTTCCTGCCGCGCGAAGTGGCGGATATCATGCGCCCGGCTCAGGATGATTTCTTTGAAGCCATTCCCGTGTCGGACAAGGTCAACAAAGTGGCCAACACGACGCCCGACTTGCAGGAGCGTGTCGAGGAACAGGTTTCCTCGGAGAATGCAAAGCCGAAGCGGAAAAGCAAGCCCGAATCCGATGACGGTGATGGCGGGCAGCTTTCGATGTTCTGAGCGTGTCGCCAGTCTCCCGGACTGGCGCTGGTTTCTACGAATCCGCTGTCTCTTCTCGTCGCGCCTGTGAAGCTCGGCGCTGAACGATATCAGACTGTTCAGCCGGTCTTCTTGACGGCGAGAATGGAGCGACGGCGATTGTCGTTACGACCGTCGGTCGTGCGCCGTGTTGCGTTCAGCAATGCTGCAACAAGCACGGCAGGCCCGATCTCGCGGTATTTATCAACCAGTCGGTCTTGGCGGGGTTGCAGTTCATTCTTAGACATTGGTCCTTCCTTTCATAATGCCTGATCACCATTTTGTGATTGATTGAGACCGAATGAAGGCTGTTTGGAGCCGGTTTTGGGGTTTTCCGGTTAATGGGGGAAGGGACGTTCGCGGGTTGCAAAAATACAACATTCCCGGCGATCTGGTTAAACTCTCAGGCACATGGCGAAAGTTCTTGACGGGAGCACTCCCGCTGAGGATAAGTGCGACTATGAAAACGCCGACCACGATCATTTGTATTTGTGCGATTATTATTGGCTAGCAGCTTGCTGGCCCGGCCGTTTTCGTCTCCCTTTCATAAAAATTGGATGATAACGCCCCGGCCAGATGGCTGCGCTCAGTTGCGCACTTATTTCAATGGTCTTCTTGGGGAATATTTACGATGGCTCATGCGCCAAACTTGCGTCTGTACAACACGCTGACCCGCACGAAGGAGGAGTTTTCCCCTATCGATGCCAACAATGTGCGCATGTATGTCTGCGGTCCCACGGTTTATGACTTCGCGCATATCGGCAATGCCCGTCCGGTGATCGTCTTTGACGTGCTGTTTCGCCTGCTGCGTCATGTCTATGGCGCGGATCATGTCACCTATGCGCGCAACATCACCGACGTGGATGACAAGATCAATGCCCGCGCCGCGCGTGATTACCCCGATCTGCCGTTCAATGAGGCAATCCGCCGGGTGACGGAAAGCACCAATGCGCAGTTTCAGGCGGATGTGACGGCGCTCGGCAATCTGGCGCCAAGCGTTCAGCCGCGGGCGACCGAGCATATGGACGAGATGCGCGCTATGATCGATCGTCTGGTGAAGCTCGGTGTGGCCTATGTGGCCGAGGATCATGTTCTCTTCTCTCCTTCCGCCATGAACGAGCGAAAGGGGCCGCGCTATGGCGCGCTCGCCCGCCGCTCGCTGGACGAGATGCTGGCAGGCGCCCGCGTTGACGTCGCATCCTACAAGCGCGACGAAATGGATTTCGTCCTGTGGAAGCCGTCGAAGGAGGGCGAACCGGGTTGGCCTTCGCCAGCAGGGATCGAGGTGCTGGGCCGTCCGGGCTGGCATATCGAGTGCTCGGCCATGTCGATGGCAAAACTGCTTGAGCCGTTTGGCGGTGGCCTCAAATGCGACGATCCGCTGAAGAACCAGTTCGACATTCATGGCGGCGGCATCGATCTCGTCTTCCCGCATCACGAGAACGAAATCGCGCAATCATGCTGCGCGTTCGGCACCGAGCGAATGGCAAACATCTGGATGCATAACGGCTTCCTGCAAGTCGAAGGGCAGAAGATGTCGAAATCGCTTGGCAATTTCATCACCATTCGCGATGTGCTGAACGATGGCCTGCCGCAACTGGGTGTCTGGGATGATGTTGATGCACGTGATCGCTGGGTCGGGCTGGCGGCGCGCCTGTCGATGTTGCAGACGCATTATCGCGAGCCGATCAACTGGACGGCGCAGCGTCTGGCGGAATCCGCCGACGAGCTGCACCGCTTGTATGGCCTGCTGCGCGACAGGAATTTCACCCTGCCGGAAACGCTCACCGCAGTTGGCGAGGTGGTGGAAGCCCTGTCCGACGACCTGAACAGCTGGACGGCGATCACGGCTTTGCGCAAGGCGTTCAAGGCGAAGGACGTTGCGGGTTTGGGCGAGGGCATGGCGCTCTTGGGCCTGTTCGATCCGCATTTCGTTTCGGCTGAAGACATCCCGGTCTTTGCAAAGGCAGACGTGGATAGCGAAGCTATCGAAGCCCGTATCGCCGACCGCCTTCGCTTTATCCATGAGAAGAACTGGGCCGAGGCGGACCGCATTCGCGACGAGCTGCTCAAGGAAGGCATTCAGCTCAAGGATGGCAAGGACCCGGCAACGGGCGAACGCATAACCAGCTGGGATGTGGTAGCTTAACAAGCTTTTGAAGCAGGGAGGACGACATGACGCTTGATAACAAACCGATCTATACCGGCGGTTGCCAATGCGGCGCGGTGCGCTTTCGCGTCGATGGCGCGATGGGCTCTGCATCGATCTGTCACTGCCGCATGTGCCAGAAGGCCTTCGGCAATTTCTATGCACCGCTTGTTTCAGTGGGGAATGCCAGACTGGAATGGACGCGCAACGAGCCGAAGCGCTTCCGCTCGTCCAATCATGTGCAGCGGGGCTTCTGTCCTGAATGCGGCACCCCGCTCACCTATGAAGCACCTGACGGTATCGCGCTTGCCATCGGCGCTTTCGACGCGCCGGAGGAGATCGAGCCAACCATTCAATGGGGGATCGAGAAGCAGCTGCCCTATGTGCCTAAGCTTGCAAGTCTTCCCGGCTATATAACGGAACGCGACCCGGAGAGCATCGAGTTTGTCAGAACGATGATTTCCTACCAGCACCCCGATTACGACACTGAAAGCTGGCCACAACAGCAAGGTTGACCGGACCGCATACCCACCGACAGGCAGGCACAATGGCACGCGAACGCATCTATATCTACGACACAACGCTAAGGGATGGACAGCAGACACAACCCGTCCGCCCGCAGCCGCGAAGCGTGCGAGGACGGACAAAAATTGAAGCGGGTGGTTGCTGTCCAGCCCGAATGCAGGGGGCAGAATAATGGCACGCGAACGCATCTACATCTATGACACCACCTTGCGGGATGGACAGCAAACGCCCGGCGTCGACTTTTCCGTTGAGGACAAAAAGTCGATTGTCGCGCTGCTTGAAGAGCTTGGCGTCGATTATGTGGAAGGTGGCTATCCGGGTGCCAACCCGACCGACACGGCCTTCTTCAAGCATCGCCAGACCACGCGTGCAAAATTTGCGGCCTTCGGCATGACAAAGCGTGCGGGTGTTTCTGCCTCCAATGATCCCGGCCTTTCCAGCCTGTTGCAAGCTTCCGCCGATGCCGTCTGCTTCGTCGCCAAAAGCTGGGACTATCATGTGCGCCTTGCGCTCGGCTGCACCAATGAAGAAAATCTGGAGTCGATCACGGCCTCGGTGACTGCGGCGCGCATGGCAGGGCGAGAAGCGCTGGTCGATTGCGAGCACTTCTTCGACGGATACAAGGCCAATCCCGAATATGCGCTTGCCTGTGCCAAAGCAGCCTATTCCGCAGGGGCGCGCTGGGTCGTGCTGTGCGATACGAATGGCGGCACGCAGCCATCGGAGGTGGCCGAAATCGTCGCTGCCGTAAAGGCCGTCGTTCCGGGCGAAAGCCTGGGCATCCATGCGCACAACGATACGGAACAGGCGGTTGCCGTCTCGCTGGCCGCAATCGATGCAGGGGTGCGTCATGTGCAGGGTACGCTCAACGGCATCGGGGAGCGCTGCGGCAATGCCAATCTCGTTTCGCTGATCCCGACACTAGCGCTGAAGCCCTATTGGGCCGAGCGTTTCGAACTGGGCATCAAGCCGGCCGCGCTGAAGGGGATCACGCGTATTTCGCGCGCGTTTGACGATATACTGAACCGCCCGCCGACGGAGCAGGCCCCTTATACCGGCACTTCGGCTTTCGCGACCAAGGCGGGCATTCATGCGTCGGCGCTGCTCAAGGAGCCGCAGACCTATGAACATATACCGCCGGAATCGGTCGGCAACAGCCGCCGCGTCATGGTGTCGGATCAGGGCGGAAAGTCCAATTTCATTGCTGAACTGGAGCGCCGGGGTATTCGCGTTGCGAAGGATGATGTGCGCCTCGATACGTTGATAGCGCTGGTCAAGGAGCGCGAGGCGGAAGGCTACGCCTATGAAGGCGCTGATGCCAGTTTCGAGCTTCTGGCTCGCAACATGCTCAATCCGCAGGCCGAATTCTTCAAGGTCGAATCCTTCCGCTGTCTTGTCGAGCGGCGTTTCGATGCCAACGGCATGCTGAAGACCGTATCCGAGGCCGTGGTCAAGGTTGAGGTCGATGGCGAGGTTCGCATGTCGGTGGCGGAAGGGCATGGCCCGGTCAACGCGCTCGATATCGCGTTGCGCAAGGATCTAGGGCGCTTTCAGGCCGAGATCGAGGATCTTGAGCTGGTCGATTTCAAGGTGCGTATCCTCAATGGCGGTACGGCGGCTATCACGCGTGTCCTGATCGAGTCCGGAGATGCGACCGGCGCCCGCTGGCGCACGGTCGGCGTGTCGGACAACATCATCGACGCGTCTTTCCAGGCGCTGATGGACTCGGTCAATTACAAGCTGATGAAGAACCGTTCGATGGCCGGGCTGGTCGCTGCCGAGTAGTTTATCTATTCACGGGATTTGATGCTTTTATCAGTTTAATTGAATGGATTTTATGATTCATTGAGCGCATAGCGGTTCCATGGTGATCCGCCTGCCGATTGCGACAGGCGGGCCGTTTTGTTTTTACGAGGAGAGAGGCATGTCCGATCAGACCATCACCGATATGCGCCTTTCCGACGGTACGCGCGGATTTCTGATGGCACTGGCAGCCTATGGGCTCTGGGGCGCGCTGCCATTCTATCTCAAGGCTCTCGGCCACATTCCGGCAATGGAAGTGGTCTCGCATCGTGTGATCTGGTCGGTGCCGGTTGCGCTGCTTCTGCTGGTCGCTCTCGGGCAGTTCCGGGACATTCTCAACGCGCTGCGCCAGCCCCGCATGCTTGCAATGGCTGCCTTGACAGCCGCTCTCATCACGGCCAACTGGTCGATTTATGTCTGGGCGGTCGCGCACGACCAGGTGATGGGCGCGGCGCTCGGCTACTATATCAATCCGCTGTTCAATGTCGTTCTGGGCGGCCTGTTTCTCGGCGAACGGCTGACAAGGGTCCAGTATGTGGCTGTCGGTTTCGCTTTCGCGGCAGTCCTCTTGCTCACCGTCAATGCCGGTGGTCTGCCCTGGGTTTCCCTGGCCTTGCCGCTCACATTCGGTCTCTATGGGTTCTTCCGCAAATCGCTGCCGATGGCGCCGCTTCAGGGCTTTACCCTTGAAGTGCTGATCCTGTGCATTCCGGCCCTCGGCTATGTGCTGTGGCTGGCGGCAAATGGTCAGGACCATTTCTCTACGGGTCCGGCCTTCAATGTGACGATGCTGCTTTTGGCCGGTCCTTTCACGGCAATCCCGCTGATCCTTTATGCAGGCGGTGCGAAGCTGCTGCGCTATACGACGCTGGGCCTTATGCAATACATGACGCCGACGATGTTGTTTTTCTTTGCGATCTTCATCTTCCACGAGCCGTTTTCAATGGCCCAGCTTGGCGCTTTCGCCCTGATATGGGCGGGGCTGGCGCTCTATACCTGGTCGATGCTGGTCGAGCATCGGCGCAGCCGGACCAAGGGCTGAACATCACGATTCGTGAACGGGCCGTTCTTCCGGTGGATATCCTGCCGGAAGACATATTTTAGCCGCGGTCTTTGCCCTTCTTCCGTCGATAATCCGCGACGGAGAATTATTCGGTATGGTCTTCTGGTCAGCGCCAGCAAGCGAGAGAAAGGTTGCTGCGACGGCGGAGCGTGAGCTTGCAGCCTTCGGCGCCGCCCTGAAGGGCGAGCCGCTTTCCTCCCAGAGCCTGAAGCCATTCCGGCAGGTCCGTTTCTCCCTCCATACGCATATGCGCTTCTGTCTGGCGCTGTTGGCTGCCACTGCCATCGCCGGTGGTGGGCTTCTGTTCACGACGGGGCGGCTGGTGCGTCGTGGCCACGCTGCTCAGCCCGTCATGGTCAATCCTGCAACGCTGGTTCAAAGCCACGCCGCGCCGAAGGAGGCGCGCTTGGCGCCGGCAGTGATCGGCGACCCGGCCAGCTCCATATCGCGCCGTATCGATATCGCTGAGGGCGTCGAGGACGGCGACGCACGCCTTTACACCTATCAGCATGTGGTGCTCGACCTTAAAGAGCCGCAGCGGGCCGGAGCCGACGACACGCTGCGCGGCGGGATTTCGGCACAGAAATCCCTGTCGAAACGGCCTGAGGAGGAACTGGAGCGCGGCACTCCCATCAATGTCAGCCTCGCCAAACCGGCTTCCGCTACTGGGGCGAAGGTTCACGAGATCATCGTTGCGCCGCAGTCGCGTGAGCGTTTGGGTGCGTTGCTGCAAGCGGCCGGTATCGCAGGTGAGGACAGCAAGCGTCTTGAAGAAGCCTTGGCGCGCACGGAACTCGTGCCCGGCGACAACCTCGAACTGCTGGTCGATAAATCCAGACAGCGCCCTGATGGAGAACAACACATAGCGCTTGCGCGCTTCGAACACGGCGATTTCAGCAAGGCTATCTATGGCCGCGCTGATGATGGCATGTTCCGCGCCACAGGCGATGAACGCCTCTTTGCCCGCCTGTCGCGGGATGCGATGCTCACCGCCTATCGCCCGCAAAGTGCATTCGGCAATAGCGGCTCAATCCCGGCGCGGCTGGAGCAGGCAGGCGCGCCGAAAGTGATCGTCGGTGAGGTTGAGAAGCTGGCCTCACAGAACGGCATTGCGCTGGACGGCGTCAGAAAGCCGGACCTGATCGACTTGCTGTTCCGCAGGAGCGCCGAGACAGAACCCGAACTGGTTTTTGTCGAGTTCACGACCGGCGGAAAAAGCCGCCGCCTGTACCGCCACGAAGGCGGCAATGGTGCGGACTATTTCAATGAGGACGGTTCGTCCATGACGAAATATCTCATGCAGAAGCCCTTGCCGAATGGCCGTCTCAACGATGGTTTTGGCTGGCGCGTCCATCCAGTCCTGCATGTCCGCAAGCACCATAACGGCGTCGATTACGACGCGCCGATCGGCTCGCCAATCGTCGCAGCCGGCGATGGCGTGGTCGAACTGGTGTCCTACGAGAAAGGCTACGGAAAATATGTCCGCATCCGCCATCAGGGCGGTTACAGCACGACCTATGCCCATGTCTCTTCGGCCAGAAAAGGTTTGAAAGCCGGCGATCACGTCAAACAGGGAGAGGTGATCGCCTATGTCGGCTCGACGGGCTATTCCACCGGCCCGCATCTCTACTATGAGCTCAAGGTTGGCGATCAGTATGTCGATCCGCTGACGGCTCGGCTCAACGCGGGTGAAAAACTGACGGGCTCGTCACTCAGCAGCTTCCGCGAAGAAATCGATCATGTCGGCCAGATCGTCAACGAAATGAAGCTGCCGGTTATCCCGAAGATGCCCGAAGCCACGAAAACGGCTTCCGGGAAGGGCAGCCGCCATCACTGATTACCCGATCGGGCGATAGGCATTTGCCAGGGCGACAAATTCTTCGACGCTGAGCGTTTCCGCGCGCCGCGTTCCGTCGATGCCGGTCTTCTCCAGCAGTGCTGCGCCGCCCACCGGCTTGAGGCTTTGCCGCAACATCTTGCGGCGCTGCCCGAAAGCAGCCTGTGTGATCTGCCCGAGGGCAGTCGCGTCGCAGGGCAGCGGATATTCGCGCGGAATGATATGGACGACAGACGACATGACCTTTGGCGGCGGCGTAAAGGCCTGCGGCGGCACGTCGAAGCTGATCTTCGACATGGTTCTCCAGCCCGCAAGCACACCCAGACGTCCGTAATGATCGCTGCCGGGCGCAGCCACGATACGCTCGGCGACCTCGCGCTGGAACATCAGGGTCATCGATGAATAAAAAGGTGGCCAGGGCTCCGTGAGCAGCCAGTTGACCAGCAGCTGCGTGCCGACATTATAGGGCAGGTTTGCGACGATGCGCGGCTTCGGCCCATCGGGAAACAATGCCTGAAAATCCTGTTCGAGAGCGTCGCCGGAGATGACGCGCAGGCGGCCCGGATAATGCGCCTCGATTTCGGCCAGAGCATCAAGGCAGCGCTCGTCGCGCTCGATTGCGGTGACATAGGCGCCTTGCGCCAGAAGAGCGCGGGTCAACCCGCCGGGGCCGGGGCCGACTTCGATGACGGGCTGATCGGCAAGATCGCCCGACTGACGGGCGATCTTCGACGTCAGGTTGAGGTCGAAAAGGAAGTTCTGGCCGAGTGATTTCTTCGGCATCAGATCGTGCCGTTCGATCACTTCACGCAACGGAGGAAGGTTATCTATGCTCATGCGTTTCCGTTCGCTGCATTTTCTGCCAATTGCCGTGCGAGGCGAACGGCAGCCACAAGGCTGTCCGGACGGGCGATGCCCTGGCCCGCAATATCGAAAGCCGTGCCATGATCCGGCGATGTGCGAATGAAGGGCAGTCCGAGCGTGACATTCACGGTCTCATCGAATGCGAGCGCCTTGGCAGGAATGAGAGCCTGATCGTGATACATGCACACCGCCGCATCGTAGGTTGCGCGGGCCGGTGCGTGAAACATCGTATCGGCGGGCAGGGGACCGCGTGCATTTATGCCTTCCTCGCGCAACGCCTCGATTGCGGGCAGAATGATCGCCTCATCCTCCTTGCCCATGGCTCCGCCTTCGCCCGCATGCGGGTTGAGGCCGGATATGGCCAGACGCGGTTCGGGAATGCCGAAGCGTTCTCGCAATTCGATGGCGGTAATCCGCGAAACTTCGATAATATCGGCAGTGCGTAACCGAACAGGCACTTCTGAAAGCGGGATATGGATGGTGACCGGAACGGCGCGAAGCTGCGGACCAGCCAGCATCATGACCGGCGTTACCGGCTTGCCCAGATGATTGCGCGTGTGCTTGCTGGCAAGTTCCGCCAGAAATTCCGTATGGCCGGGATGCCGAAACCCGGCTTCGTAAAGCGGCTTCTTGGAAATCGGGCAGGTAACGACTGCCGAAGCCTCGCCTTTCAAAGTGAGTTCGACTGCCCGCTCAATGGCTTCGATAATGCCGGCAGCGTTTTCCGGCAGAGGCTTGCCCACGCTGTCCGTCAGCTTGTGGGTGAGCGGGAGCACCGGCAAAGCGTGCGCAAAAACGTGGTTTGCGGCAGCGATGGAGGGAATGACCTCAATCTCGACTTCGAGCCCGAGATGTCGCGCGCGCGCGGCCAGTTGCTGCGGGTCTGCCAGCAAGGCGAAGGGCGGCAGCAAAAGCTCGTCGCGCCGCAGCCAGGCCGCAAGCGCAACATCAGGGCCGATGCCGGAGGGGTCGCCAATGCTCATGGCGAGAGGGGGAAGAGGAGCAGCGGACATCGCGTCAATACACCAATGAATGCGGATGAAACCGTCCAGAGCGTATTCCGAAACGTGGGAACCCAATTTCGGAAAAAGATACGCCTAAAACAACGCGCCGACCTGCTTCAATCAGACCGAAACGCGCTCTAACTGTCAGCGATTGATGATTTTCGCCTTCTCGCGCAGTTCGCCCAGATATTTTTCGCTGAGCTGCTCGGCCTTCTTTTCCTGTCCGGCTGCGGAATCCGCCCCTTCCATGGAGAAAACCAGCTGGGCAACGCGATCGTCGGATACCTGCCGGGTTGAGCAGACGGCCAGGAATTCAACACCCTTTTCGGTTTCCTGTGGCGGGGTGGTGCCGCCGACCGAAGTGGACTTGACCGCTTTCGCCCACTCGTTTGGCAATTGCTGTTCGATGATGCGGCCGAGATCGCGAACGGTCACGTCAAGAATGCCCTTGGCCTGCTGGCGGGTGGCGTCGCAGTTCTGAAAGCGCGAGCGGAGCGCATTGGCTTCCTGCTTACGCTTGCCGAGCAGGGCGGGAGAGCGCTTGGAGGCCGGCACCACGAAAATGACCTGCTGCAGGCGATATTCGGTTGCCACAGGCTTCTTGCCGCCATCCTTCAACATGCGCTGAACGGCTTCCTGTTCGCTGATCATGCCGGTTGCACGGAACCGGGCACTCACAAGACGGCCCCATCCCATCTGGACCATGATGTACTTCTTGAAATGATCCGGCGTAACACCTGACTGGTTCATCAGCTGGTTCAGCTGCGCCAGGCTCATCTTGTTGCGGGTGGCAAACCCGGCATAGGCTTCATCGACCTGCTGATCCGAAATGTTGATGCCGCGCGATTTCATTTCGATGCGCTTCAACATTTCGTCGGTCAGTTCTTGCTTTGCGACCTGGGCGAGATTGCCGCCCTTGCGCTGCAACTTCAAAAAGGCCATGCGATGCTGAATATCGCTATTGGTGATGGCATTGCCGGAGACGATGACCTTGACCTCAGAACCTGCACCGGCCGCAAATGCCGGAACTGCAGCCGTCCCAAGCGTCGTCAGGCAGACTGCGGCGGTCAGCATGGAGGCGAAGAGAGGTCTTGCAATCATCATCTTTCTTTCCCGATTCCTTCCGGTCGACGAACGACAATCCTTACCGGACATATCCCATCATGGTCATTGCCGCTATCCAGCCGAGCAAAAATCATATCAGCGGCTGATCATAAGCTGCCTGTATAGATGAGCTAGTGCGGCGAAACAATGACCCAAAAGTTATTTTGCGAAGCTTGCTTCGCTCTGAATACTGCAAAAAGGAAGCCGGTTTAAGCTCTGAAGCGCAAATTTCTTTATCAAATGAAATGAAAAGACCGGAAGCATTTTCAACGCTTCCGGTTCCTCAAGTTTAGAATGTTTGGTTACCGCTGCCTATATCACCCAATGTGCGCAGCGAAATGTTGAAGCCGACGCCGTGAGACACTTTGTCCTCGCCCGGGTTACGGGTCTGGACATAATTCATGGAGTAAGTGAAGCACTCATCGTCATAGGCAAGGCCCGATGATGCACGGACCAGAGTTTCTGAAACCAGATCATAGGTACCCGAGCCGAAAACGCGCCAGTTCGTATTGATGCGTGCCGTGGCCGACCCCGTGACTTCCTGACGGAGATCGTTATATCCGTAAGCGGGTTGAGGTGCGATATAAGCATATTGCGCGGAAACCGTCAGCTTCTGCCAGCTTTGCTGTGCTTCAAGTTCGCCGCGACGAACCGAGAAGCTGTCCTTGTCGAAGCGTCCGCGAGCAGCGAGGGCAAGACCCGTCGAGTTGGACGTGCCGATCATGGCCACATAGTCGGAACGGGCGTCCTGAAGGCCAGAATCGGCGCCGACATTCAGGAAGTCGCTCGTGCCGAACGAATTCACGCCGCCCAGCTGGAATGACTGTCCGCCGAGGGCATAAAGAGCCCAGTCGCTATTGTTGAAGTTGCCCGAATAACGCAGGCCGAGATTGGCGCGTGTGCCGCCTTCAACACGGTCATAACCGGAGAACTTGTCACGCGAGAACAGGTTGGTCGCGTCGAAGACGAAGCTCTGGGCGTCTTCATTCGGCAATTCACCCGCATAGCGTTCGTTGTTGCGAACATAAAGCTGCGCGATCGGCTCGATAATGTGGGTCGAACTGGTGGTCGAGAACAGGATCGGCCAGCGCAGTTCAAGCCCGGCGGTTGCCATGGCGCGAAGCGCTTCCGAACGCACGACCGCATCCGTATAGCCGGCATCTGTCAAGTTAAAGTTCGTATTCGCGCCAATCGCATCGCCGCGCAGCGCCAGCAACGGCGTAATGACCAGACCGGCAGGCGTGATGAATGTGCGCTTCCATTCCGCTTCGGTGGTCAGGCGCGCATTGGTACCATCAAAACCCGGAACGCGGGGATACGGATTAGGTCGCTGAACCCAACGGCCATCTTCCAGAACGTTAATAAACTTGCCGGCGTAATTCGCATTCTGGCGATAGAGAACTTGCAGATTGGTATTGAAGTTCAGTTCACCGCCATAGACCGGTTCCGGCAATGTGTAGGAGTAATCGAGGCTTGGGAAAACCCATGGCTGCTTCGAGTGCATCTCGTTAGGATCATTCGCCAGAAGCGATTCCTGCACGTTGAAGCGATAGAAATTCAGGTCGAAATAGTTACGATTATTGATGCCCGTCAGATATATCTTCGAAACTTGGGTCCCGGCATTATAGCCTTGAATATCGTAGGTGCGGCTGAAGTTGCGGTCGGTCTGTGCCATCACATCCCAGCCGAAACGCCAGCGCGAATTGAGATTGAAATCGCCTTTCGAGGCGACCATGCCGCGATTGTCTTCGTAACGATCCACGGACACTGCACTGAATTCTTCAGGCTTGTTCTGGTGAATGCCCGCGATGCGAAGATTATAGGTGCCGTTTTCCAGACGATGACGCCATTCGGCTTCGGTCAGGAAGCCCTGCTTGGTGTAGGCCGTCGTGGACAGCGTCAGATCGTAGTTCGGTGCGAGCGCCCAGAAATAAGAATTCTTGATGCCGACGCCGAGGTCATCCTTGTAGGAGAAACCCGGGAACAGGAAGCCGCTCTTGCGCTTCACCGTCGGGTCGGCCATCTCGAACGCCGGGAAATAGGCAAGCGGCATCCCGAAGAATTCGAAGCGGCCATGTTCAAAGCGGACCGTCTTGGTCGTGCTGTTCCAGATGATCTTGCGCGCCTTGATCTGCCAGAGAACAGGCTTGTCAGGATTTTTCGCGCAGGGTTCGCAGGCCGTATACACGCCGTTATTGAACGTCGTGATCTCGCCATTGCTGCGTTCGGCGCTTTCAGCCGCAAACCGGGTGTTGTCCGTCGTCTCGACGCGCAGGCCGTTTACGAAGCCGTCGCGGAAACTGTCGGTGACATCCATATGGTCGGAGTAGATCTTGTTGCCGTCGCGTTCGACGACTTCGACATTGCCCGTCGCGGTCATGCGCCGCGTCTGCTGGTTATAGGTCACCTTGTCAGCGACAAGGTGATTGCCGTCATACTCGATACGCACCTTGCCCTGAGCCGTGACGGTATTGACGTCACGATCATAGATAAGCTCGTCGGCTTGCAGGAGCATGCGCGCATTCGGATCGCTTTGGTAATTGGCGCCAAGAGCGTCTTGAGCCAATGCGGGTGAGGGCAGGGCTGCGACAGAAATGAAAGGTAAAGCAAGGACGCACGCCAAGGCCGTCCCGCGCGTCAGGCGCGAGAGCGAATGGGGCAATACCATGCGGGCGTTACTCAAACCCACTAACCATCCTCCTTATGCAACAAAAAGGAGACACCAAAGAATGTCGCAATAATAACCGGAACCCAGGCAGCCACGAATGGCGGGACGAATCCCGCATTCCCGAATGCCTTCACCAGCACCGAAACGACATAAAGCATGAAGCCTGCGATAACGCCACCCAGAATCATAGCTCCTGACTGGCCAAATCGCACAAATTTCAAAGACACTGTTGCAGCAATGAGAGTCATCGCCATCAGCAATGCCGGCAAAGCCAGAAGTGACTGGTATTGCATGTCAAACGCGTTTGCGGAGTAGCCGAAGGAACGCGCGACCTCGATCTTGCGGCGCAGCTGCGTGAAGGGGATCGTGTCAGGTGTCGCAAGCTTCTCTTCCACATATTCCGGGCGCAGCTGCGTCTCGATCTGGAAACGCGCCATTTTCTGGGGCTCTTCGCCGCGTGCGAATCGCGTCACGTCGGTAAGCTCCCAGTAACCGTCCTTGAGCTGCGCCCTGCGCGCGTCGAAGCGTTCCCTGATATTCTTCTTTTCATCGAACTGGATGAAAGTGGCGTCAGCCAGCGTCGCGCCCTGATCCAGTATGCTTTTCGCGCCGATGATCGTTTCGCCCTCATCGGTCTTCTGACGCAGCCATGGATCGCGCAGGGCGGAGACATCGGTAACTTTGCCGGTCTTCCACGTCGATGCGATTTCATCGGCCTTTGCAAAGCCGTAGGCGGCAAACGGATTGAGGACGAAGATCGTAGCCAGACCAAACAGGAAGGCGCCGAAACAGGCGGGCAGAAGGAATTGCCAGGCCGACACGCCGACCGAGCGCGCGACGACCAGCTCGTATTTTCTGTTGAGCGAGATGAGTGTCGCCATTGCCGAGAACAGAGCGACGAACGGGATCATCTGCTGCATGATGAAGGGAACACGCATGGCGGAAAGGCCAAGCGCCGCCCACACGGAATAATCCGGCAGGTTTGAAAGTTTGCTCGCGTTCTCGGTAAAATCGAGAAGCAGCGACAAAGCAAAAATGCCGAGCAGAAAATAGAGGGTGATCTGCACATAGCGGATGAAGAAATAACGCCCAAGCGTCCAGCCGATCATGCCTTTCCTCCGGCATTATTGCGTGAACGTCCGGTGAGGCGCGCATAGAGCGCCAAAACATTGTTTCTCACACTGTCGAAACTGTCGAGAATGCGGTCGTTCCATTTGTCCGGCAGGCCGATCCGCCGCCCGGTGGCGAGCGCGAAGCCTGTTACGAGAATGACGGCTGCGGGAACCAGATACATGACGATGATATAGCCTGCATCCTTGTCGGCCCGGTCGGAGGCGAAATAGCCGGCCCAATAGACGAGAAGGGCAGTGCTGATCGCCGAGAAGGACGCAGACACACGGGCTTCGCGGTGCGAGCGGGAATCGCCCGCGAACGCCAGGGCAATCATCGCAAAGACCACAGGATAGAGCCATTGCGTCAGCCGCCGGTGCAATTCGGCCTTGTATCGCAGCGGCCGGGTCTGCAGGATCGGATCGTTCGGGTCGGGGTTCAGCAGATAGGAAAGCGGACGGTCCTTGGCATAAATGACGAAATCATCGCCCGCCGAGGCGAACTGGCTGAGGTCGAACGCATAGGAATTGAACTTGATGATCGAAACCGTGCCATCCGTCACATCGCGGCGCTGCACTTCGCCATTCTGCATCAAAAGCATGTCGCCGGTCGGCGTCGAAGCAATCGCGCCATCGGCTGCATAATAGATGAGATCGAGCGCCGGATCGCGGGAATCGGCAATGAAAAGCCCGCCGATGCTGCCATCGGCGCGCCGTTCCGCCACCTGAATGTAGAGATTGTCGGCTAGCTTGCGGAAATTGCCTTCCTGAACGATGACATTCATGAGGTCGGCGCTGGCATTGGCGATCATCGCGCGCATGTTCATGCGCGCATAGGGATCGACATAATTCGCCACGAGAAACGAGATGACGGAGATAACGGCCGCGAGAATCAGGATGGGGCGCATGACCGCGCTGCGCGGCGCGCCGGATGCATTGATGACGACCAGCTCCGAATCCTGGTTCATGGTGGACAGCGTCTGCGTGATGGCAATAATCAGCGCAAACGGCATCACGAGCGGAATAGCCGAGGGAATCAACAGCGAACTGAACTGAACGATGGTCTGGAATGTCTGGCCGCTTGTGGTCAGAAAGTCGATGCGCTGGAGCACCTGCACGGTCCAGGTGATGCCGACCGCAGCGCCAAGCACTGCGAGGAACATGATCGCCACCCGGCGCAGGATGTACAACTCGATCAATCGCATAGGTGGAGTCTACATCCCGGTTCCGTTGAAGGAGCGCGCATCCGAAAAAGGCTGCGGCGCTCGTGACAATGACTAAACTTAATGACGCTTGGCTAAGATTGACCCAATAAACGCGGTTAACAGATTACTAAAACCATCACGAAGATGCCAGCTCTCGTGTTCCTGTTAACGGGTCCCGTTAATGAGCGATGCGTCGGCTCAAGGCAACCAGTTTTTGCATGATGCGGGTAAGACTGGCTCGCAATTGTGTCTTGCACGGTTTTCCTCGGCCTAAAACTGGAACAATCCTGGTTCCACTCTTGCTGTTTCGCCATATTCGTCTCACATGAGTGGGGAAAAGTCGCGACACAATCGTGTCATTCTTAAATCGACACCAAGTTTGGAGTTGTCATGTCTAAACGTCCTTCGATCTCTTTCAGCGATTTTGCAGTACCGGAAAAAGGCGTGTCCATCGTCCTCGTCGCCAAGGGCGGCGGCTTTGCGGACGAGGCGGCCGCAGCTGCCGGCGGTGCGGAAAAGATCAGGCGCATTGCCGAAATTTCCGGGTTTACCGGTGCCTTGGGCAAGACGGCTGAAGCGATCGAGACAACTTCCAGCGGTGTCGACAAGATCGTGCTGGTCGGTGTCGGCGAGCCCGGCAAGCTTGGCAATGACGACTGGCTGAAGATCGGCGGGGCGGCTTTTGCACGAATCGGCAAGGCCGACCGCGCAACCGTGACGCTGGCACTGCCGGAAACCACCATCGCCGGTGATGAAGCCGCCGATGTGGCGCTGGGCATGATTCTGCGCTCCTACAAGTTCGAACGCTACAAGACGCGCAAGAACGATGAGGAAAACGGCGATCCGAAACACTCCGCGAAAATCAACATCTGCGTCGCGGATGCCCATACTGCGAAGCGGGCTCTCGAAGTCGCCGAAGCTGTGGCGGACGGCGTTATCCAGGCGCGCAATCTCGTCAATGAGCCTGCGAATATCCTCGGCCCTGTCGAGTTCGCGCAGGAAGCTGAAAAGCTCGAGAAGCTCGGCGTGAAGGTCGAGGTGCTGGGCGAGAAGGAAATGAAGAAGCTCGGCATGGGTGCGCTTCTTGGCGTGGCGCAGGGTTCCGTTCGCCCGCCGCGACTGGTCATCATGGAATGGCAGGGCGCGAAGAGCAAGGAAAAGCCGGTGGCCTTCGTCGGCAAGGGCGTGGTGTTCGATACGGGCGGCATTTCCATCAAGCCTGCTGGCGGCATGGAAGACATGAAGGGCGACATGGGCGGCGCGGCAGCCGTGACCGGCCTGATGCGCGCTCTGGCTGGCCGCAAGGCGAAGGTCAATGCTATCGGCGTGATCGGCCTTGTGGAAAACATGCCCGATGGCAACGCCCAGCGTCCGGGCGACATCGTGACCTCCATGTCCGGGCAGACGATTGAAGTCATCAACACCGATGCGGAAGGCCGTCTCGTCCTCGCCGATGCGCTGCACTATACGAACGACCGTTTCAAGCCGCGCTTCATCATCAATCTGGCCACGCTTACGGGTGCTGTCATGGTTGCGCTCGGCCAGTATCATGCCGGTCTCTTCTCCAATGACGACGAACTGGCGGACCAGCTTTACGATGCGGGCCAGTCGACGGGTGAAAAGCTGTGGCGCCTGCCGCTCGGCACCGAATACGACAAGATGATCGATTCGAAGTTCGCCGATATGAAGAACAGCGCTGGCCGTTACGGCGGATCGATTACGGCGGCACAGTTCCTCAAGCGCTTCGTCGGCGAGACCCCGTGGGCGCATCTCGACGTTGCGGGAACGGCAATGGGCTCGCCTGCTAACGAATACAGCCAGACCTGGGCCTCCGGCTATGGCGTTCGCCTGCTGGACCGCCTTGTCCGGGATCATTTTGAAAGCTAAAATCTTTTTCTGAACAAAGGGATGGGTGGAGAAGCGGAATCAGTTTCTCCACCCTTTCGTGAAACGGATAGTGCATGGCGGAAATCCTCTTCTACCACCTGACGGAATCGACCCTCGATGAGGCCTTGCCCGGCTTGGTCGAGCGGTCGCTCGGGCGCGGCTGGCGCGTCACGATCCAGACCGTCAGCGAGGAAAGACGCGATGCGCTGGACGGTTTGCTCTGGACTTTCTCCGACACTTCTTTCGTGGCGCATGGAACCGACAAGGAACCTCATCCCGAACACCAGCCGGTCTTGCTGACCACGAGTGAAGCCAATCCGAATGGAGCAACCGTGCGCTTTCTCGTTGAAGGTGCGGGGCTGGAACAGGCGGACGCCTATGAGCGTCTCGTCGTCATGTTCGACGGACACGATCAGGAGCAGCTCGATATTGCCCGCGGGCAATGGAAAAATTTCAAGGCGGGAAACCACGATTTGACCTACTGGCAGCAGACGCCGGATCGCCGCTGGGAGCGCAAGGCGTGAGGCGGTTGTTTTTCATTGTGATGATCGTCGCGGGTTTTGGCCTTGGTATCGGCTATCCCTGGTATATGCGCCATTTCACCGGGAGCGAGATTGGCCGCTGGACCATGCTGGAAAATCGGCAGAGCGGCTTCAAGATACAGGAAGTCAGACTATCGGCGGCTGACGGGCCGGTGCGCGTGTTCATAGATGCGACGCCTTTGCCGGGCTATGTGCCTGCGGAACGACGTTCGGCGGTTACGCTCGCGGTCAGCCGCGACGGTCAGCCGGTTCTCTCCCAGGGACTGGATTTCGCCTCGACCACCGGCTCCATCAATACGGACCGCCCGCAGGACGGCAGCGTTCTGCGCCAGAGCGCGGGTGATATCGATCCGGTTATTCCGGGCTCTTATGCTTTCCGGCTGGTGCAGGGCAACACGGATGGGCTTCAACTTTCAAAAGCTGATCTCGTCTTGCGGCGCGGAGCGGAAACGCCCGACGAGACCTATATGACCATCGGTCTCGTTCTTGGCGTACTTGGCATCTATGGCCTGATGCGTACGCGGTTGAGCAGACGTAGGTTTGAATAAAGGCGGGTTTTTCCTTCAGACGGACTTCATAGGCACGGTTTGGCCGTTCCTCAGATATCCAGCAATTCGAGCAAGGGGCGAAAAGCATAGAGTGCGGCCCGTCGCCCTGATGCCGGCTCAATGGTGCGCAGCAGTCCGGCCTCAACAAGCCGACGCGACAGCAAACGGGCAGACGAGGATGGAATGCCGGACCGATCTACGAAGCGGTCATTACGAAAAACCGGACTTGCGAAAACAAAATCCAACGCCTGATCGTGGAACTGGGAGTTCAAGACCTCGCGAAACCGTTCGCGCATTTCGCCATGCAGAGCAAAAATTCTGTCCGCAGTTTGAATGTTGACGGTGGCCTGTGCGTGCATGGCCTGTAGAAAGAATACGCTCCAACCGGTCCAGTCGCCGTCGGAGGAAACACCGCGCATTCTCTGTATATATTCATCCTTATGCTGTTCAAAATATCCTGAAACGAAGAAGTTCGGCTGGCTGATGATTCCCAGTTTCCAGAGCATCAGGGTGATGAGCATACGTCCAATCCGACCGTTGCCATCCTCGAACGGGTGAAGCGCTTCAAACTCCACATGCGCAAGCGCCGTGCGAATGAGGGGGCGCATCGCATTCCCATTCATGAAACGAAGCAATTCGCCCATGGCAGGTTCCAACTGCTCGGGGGAGATGGGGACATAGTAGATTTTCTCCCCCCGCTGGTCGCCTATATAATTTTGCTCGATCTTGTAGGAACCGGGACGTTTGCGGGCACCGCGCCCGGCAAACAGCAATTGCTGGTGGGCGGTTCGGATCAGATGTTCGCTCAACGGCGCTCCTTCGGCCAACGCCTGTTGTGCGTTGCGCAGCGCGCGGGAATATAGGAAGGTTTCTATATCGTCGTTGCGCGCTTCCCTGTAGGGATCGGAAACGCCCGCATCCTCTTCAGCTTCGAGGCGATAAAGTTCCTCAATGGTAGAGATCGTACCTTCCATTCTCGATGAACTGACTGCATCCTGACGACGCAGCGGGGCGAGAAACAGTTCGCTGTTCACCATGCCCGACATTTTGGCATCGTAACGCGCCAGAGATGCTGCTGCCTCCTCAAGAGGGCCAAGCAGAGCCTCGTAGTCGAGAGAAGCGGGTGAGAACGCTCCGGTATGATAGTGAACCGCTGCTGAAAGGTCGTACGCTTTGGTGATCATATTCTTGTCGATTCTGTCATCAAACCGGGTTGCTGACAGAGTAATGACGTCAAAGCACTTTGACAACAAAAATAGAGGGAATTTTGTCGTCAAATCGGATTGCTGTTAATAGGCTAGCGTCAAATCCGTTTATAACAGAAAATACAATGATATTGACGTAACCCTAATGCGGTTTGGCGTCGGATGGCAGAAATGAGCACTCATTCCGCCATTGCTTCTTCATATTCGGCCGACATTTCCAGCCATTTATCCTCAGCATCCGCAAGGGCTGAGCGTGCATCGCTCATGTCCTTGTTGATGCGGATCGCCTTTTGAGGCTCCTTCTCGTAAAGAGCCGGATCTTCCAGTTGGGACGAGAAGCCTTGAATCTGTTTCTGCAGTTTTTGAATCAAGGCTTCGGTTTCCTTGATCTTTTTCTGCAGCGGCGCCATGGCTTCGCGTTTCTGGGCGGCGAGTTTTCGCTGTTCGGCCTTGTTGACCTTGGCGCTATCGTCGCGGTCGGAAGCCGGTTCTCCCCTGGCGTCGGCCAGAACGATCTGACGGTATTCGTCGAGATCGCCATCAAACGTCTTCACGCCGCCTTCGCGAACCAGCCACAGCCGTTCCATCGTGGCTTCGATCAAGTGGCGGTCGTGGGCGATAAGGATCACCGCGCCGTTGAAAGCGTTGAGCGCATGCACAAGCTCCTCGCGGCTGTCGATGTCCAGGTGGTTGGTCGGTTCGTCGAGGATCAGCAGGTTCGGACCGTAAAACGTCGCAAGCCCCATCAGGAGGCGCGCTTTCTCACCGCCGGAAAGGTCTTTGGCAGGCGTCAGCATTTTCTCGGTCGAAAGGCCCATCTGCGCAACACGCGCGCGCACCTTGGCTTCCGGCTCCGTCGGCATCAGCTTGCGCACATGCTCGATGGCATTGTCTTCCGGTATGAGGTCATCAAGCTGATGCTGCGCGAAAAAGGCAACCTTCAGATTGGGGGAAACCGTAAGAGTGCCTTTTTCCGGCGTCAGGCGACCGGCAATCAGCTTGGCCAGCGTCGACTTGCCGTTACCGTTCGAGCCCAGAAGCGCAATACGGTCGTCATTGTCGATGCGCAACGTCACATTGCGCAGCACCGGCTTGCCCGGCACGTAGCCCACATCCGCATTGTCGAGCGCGATGATCGGTGAGGCGGCCTTCTTTTCCGCGTCCGGAAAGCGGAACGGCTGCACATGGCTTTCGACATAAAGCTCGATCGGCTTCAGCTTTTGCAGCGCCTTCAGGCGAGATTGCGCCTGCCGTGCCTTGGTTGCCTTGGCGCGGAAGCGTTCCACGAAGGATTCCATGTGCTTGCGGTGGGCTTCCTGCTTGGCGTGCGCCTTCTGCTGCAATTCCAGCATTTCGTGCCGCTGGCGCTCAAACTGGTCGTAATTGCCGCGCCAGAAGCTGATCTTCTTCTGGTCGAGATGCATGATCGAGCTGGTCGCGGAGTTCAGGAGATCGCGATCATGGCTGATGATGATGACCGTGTGCGGATAGCGCTTCACATAGTCGACCAGCCACAGAACGCCTTCAAGGTCGAGATAGTTGGTCGGTTCGTCCAGAAGCAGCAGGTCTGGCGCTGCAAAGAGGACCGCAGCCAGCGCGACGCGCATGCGCCAGCCGCCGGAGAAGGCTGACGCCGGCTGGCGTTGCGCTTCGGCGCTGAAACCGAGGCCGGACAGAATGGCGCCTGCGCGTGCTTCTGCGGAATGGGCGTCGATATCGGCAAGGCGCGTGTGAATTTCGGCGATGCGATGCGGATCGGTCGCTGTGGCCGCTTCTTCCAGAAGCGCTGCGCGTTCCTTGTCCGCCTTCATGACAATTTCGATCAGCGCTTCTTCGGTGCCGGGCGCTTCCTGTGCGACCTGACCGATACGGGTATTCTTCGGAAGCGAGATGCTGCCGGTTTCCGGCGCGAGATCGCCCGTAATCACGCGAAAAAGCGTGGATTTTCCGGTGCCGTTGCGGCCGACAAAGCCCGTCTTCGATCCCGCTGGCAGCGTCACGCTGGCGTGGTCGATCAGGAGGCGTCCGGCAATTCGTACGGAGATATCGTCAAGGATAAGCATGATGAAAGCGCTTTTGCACGGCTTGAAGCGTTTTCGCAAGTATCAACAACAGTCAGGCGAAGCGGCGTCCGCCTTCCGTTCGCAGGAAATGCATGAGATCGAGCGACGGCGCTTCCGTTCCCAGTCTGGTGAACGCGGTATGGATTTGTCCGCGATGATGCGTCTGGTGGTTGAACATATGCGCAAGCGACGGCGCGAGCCTCTGGCTTATCGTGCGCATTTCATTGAGCGCAGTGTAGCTGTAGCGGCCACCAAGTTTCTGGTTGTCGAGCCCGTCCGCGAAGCGGCATATGCGCGCGTCTTCCGCCTGCCGCAGATCGCGCAGCATGATGAAATTGTCGGAAATGATCGCATCGAGCGTTTTCGGGTGGTCGCCTTCCGTGGTGAAGCGTTTCATCCAGATGCGGTCGGCGACCAGTATGTGATTGAGCGTGCGGTGGATGGAACCGAAGAACAGGCCGAGGTCGAGCCTGTATTCCTCGTCGCTCAGTTCTGCGGCGGCAGCATAGACAAGTTCATTTGCCCATCGGTTGTAATAGGCGAACATTTGAAAATGCTGTTCCATGCGACCCCCTGACCATCCGTCCGCCCCGCTTCCGCGGGCTGAATCGGCGCGGCATCATCTATGCAATCAATTTTCTGTCGTCTCAAGGTGCTAATCGGTTCGCCTCTTGGCAATCGGGCCTATCGACGGTATAGAGCCTCACTTTTCTGAAAATTCCAGCACAAGGTGTCATAATGGCAATCGAACGTACCTTCTCCATGATCAAGCCCGATGCGACCCGCCGCAACCTGACCGGCGCCATCACCGCCAAGCTCGAAGCAGCTGGCCTGCGCGTCGTCGCTTCGAAGCGCGTCTGGATGAGCCTGCGTGAAGCTGAAGGCTTCTATGCTGTTCACAAGGATCGCCCTTTCTTCGGCGAACTGACGGAATTCATGTCTTCCGGCCCGACGGTCGTTCAGGTTCTGGAAGGTGAAAACGCCATCGCCAAGAACCGCGAAATCATGGGCGCAACCAACCCGGCAAACGCTGATGAAGGCACCATCCGCAAGGAATTCGCCCTGTCGATCGGCGAAAATTCCGTCCACGGTTCGGACGCTCCGGAAACCGCTGCCGAAGAAATCGCATACTGGTTCTCGGGCACCGAAATCGTCGGCTGATCCCAATGAGAATATAAAGAAAAAGCCCGGTCTGACCGGGCTTTTTTGTTGGCTGGGCGGAAACAAGTTCAAAGGCTCTGCGCGAGCCTTGCCATTTCCTTCCCTTCGTCGTCGAAGAGAACGAGCTTGCCCATATCGATCTTGTATGACTTGGTTTTGCCGAGCACGTCGAGGAACTTGCGTTCCTGGTTCATGAGGGCAGGCGGGCACTGGACATAGGTCGATCCGATCTCGGCAAAGGCAATATTCTCTCCGGTGACGGTCGCCTTGCTGAAATAGCGGTTGCAGCCGCCCGAGCCGCTGACGGCGCCATCGGTCGAAACCGTCAGGGTCGTCTGTGCGTTGTCGATCACGCCGCCGCCCTGAATGTCTTCCGCCAGCCAGTCCTTGCCTTCTATGCCGGTGGCCGCACCCTCGTCACCGCTCTTGCGAACCATCACGACCTTGATTTCCGCCGGTTCGCCGGGGTTCTCCGGATCGATGGCGTAGCGTTCGTCATTGACGAACCACAGCGTATCGCCTGCCGAAATACGCGCCTGCAGGGCATAGCTGTGGCCGGGCTGGATCTGGTCCGTATCGAAATTGATGGCAAACGGGATCGGCGAGCCCTGAACGGATTCGATCCGTGCTTCGCCAATGACCTTGGACGGGGCGTCGGCCAGCGAGACGTCGGAAAGCTGAACCGTCAGGCTTGCTTCCGGCGGCAGCGCGATCCGCTCGCGGTAGACGACCTTGCCGTTGACGGTTTTCTCCGCCGCCAGGCTGCTTGTCGGCATCGAGGTGGTCAGGAACAGGGCAGCGCCGCCGAGCGCGCCAATGCCGGCCACAAGTGCTGCAGCAATTGAAAGGGTTTTCGCCAATCCATTTCGCATCGTTAAAGCCCGAAACTTCCGTTCCCGCATGCGTTGTTTGTTGCAAGACAGATGGCGCTGATGCGGTTTCCGGTCTGTCTGTTACCATCGCCTGTCGGCATCTGATTCATGAGGCCGACAATAACGAAATCTTCGTGTGAAAATTGTGGCGGCGCAAGAACGCGCCAGCTAAATTACCCACTATTCTAGGGGGTTAAATAGTTAATTCGCAATTAAGATGAAAAATTGAGATCAATAGTAAAATCTGCAATCCGAAGGTCAGGATTGTTTCCAGCGTTCGCGAATCTTCTCATCCTCCTCTTTGGACGACACCCAGCCGCCGACCGAGCCGTCCGCGAGATGCTCTCTTTTCCAGAACGGAGCGTCGGTTTTCATGTAGTCCATCAGGAAGGAGGCGGCCTCGAAAGCCGCATGGCGATGCGATGACGCCGCAGCCACCAGAACGATGTTTTCGCCCGGCTTGATAAGTCCGTAACGGTGAATGATCGTAAGCGCGGTTATCGGCCAGCGCGCGATGGCCTGCCGGGCGATACGGGTGATTTCCGCTTCGGCCATGCCCGGATAATGTTCCAGTTCCAGGGCGGAAAGCGTGCCGCTTTCATCGCGGCAAAGCCCGGTAAAGGTGATGATGGCGCCGATATCCGTTCGGCCCTGTCCAAGCCTGCGCAGTTCCGCCGCCGTGTCGAAATCTTCGCTTCTTATGCCGACGAACAGTGGGCACTCGGTCTGCCCGCTCATTTCACCCTCCCGTCATGGGCGGAAAGAGCGCAACTTCGTCGCCGTCATTCACCAGTTCGCCATGCTCGGCATGTTCCTGATTGATCGCGGCGCGAATGACATGCTCGTGCTCGAAAGCGGCTTCATATTCCGGCCCAAGCGATTTCAGATGGCTGATCAGATCGCCGACAGTTGTTTGAGGCGAGGGGAGTTCGATGATCTCCTCACCCTTGCCGATTTTCTCGCGCACCCATGCAAAATAGACGAGTTTTACCGCCACTGGATCAATCCATCACGTGTTTCAGGCCCGCCTTGAAATAATCCCAGCCCGTGTAAAGCGTCAGAAGAGCCGATACCCAAAGCAGGACAATGCCTGTTTCCGTCACATAGGGCATGATTTTGTCACCGGCAGGGCCTGCCAGCAGGAATGCCAGCGCGATCATCTGTGCGGTCGTCTTCCACTTGGCGAGGCGTGAAACGGGAACGCTGACCTTCAGCTCGGCAAGATATTCGCGCAGGCCCGAAACGAGGATTTCGCGGCAAAGGATGATGATGGCGGCCCACAGCGTCCAGCCGGCAATCGTGCCGTCAGCGGCAAGCAGCAGCAGGATGGCGGATACGAGAAGCTTGTCGGCAATCGGGTCGAGCATGCGGCCGATGGTCGACGTCTGTTTCCAGATACGGGCAAGATAGCCGTCGAAAAAGTCGGTGATGCTGGCGATGGCAAACAGTGCAAGAGCCGTCCAGCGGGCGAAATCACTCGATTCCAGCCGTCCCTCGACAAAGAAACACAACACCACAAGAGGCACGGCGATGATCCGGCCATAAGTGAGGATATTGGGTAGGGAGAGGGTATGATTCTTCTGCATCGTTCCGCCGCATGTTTGTCAGCCGCACATCAACAGGGATGGGACATAAAATCAACTCCCGCAAACGTGTTCGGCCGGGACCTAATGCCGCTTGTGGACGAAACTCGGACAAGTTTGTGTCATCGATCCCGGAAATGGTCGTGGATCGTCTGGGCCATGGCTTCCGAAATGCCGTCGATCTGCATGAGATCCTCGACCGCGGCGCGTGAAACAGCCTTTGCCGTCCCGAAATGATGCAGGAGCGCACGCTTGCGCGACGGGCCGATTCCCGCGATTTCATCGAGCGGGTTCTTGACCATTTCCTTCTTGCGCCGGGCGCGGTGCGTGCCGATGGCGAAGCGGTGCGCCTCATCGCGCAGGCGCTGGATGAAATAGAGCACGGGATCGCGCGGCGGCAGCGTGAAGGGCTGCTTGCCTTCCACGAAGAAGCGCTCGCGTCCCGCTTCACGGTCGACGCCCTTCGCAATGCCGATGGCATTGACAAGATGGCTGATGCCAAGCTCGCCGAGAATTTGCCTCACGGCACCCACCTGACCTTGCCCGCCATCGATAAGGATCACATCGGGCCAGGCGGGGAACGTATCCGTTACCTCGGCGTCGGCAGGTGCTTCCGGCGTGCCATGTTCCTTGACCAGCCGCGAGAAACGCCGTTCGATCACCTCGCGCATCATGCCGAAATCGTCGCCCGGCGTAATGTCGGTCGAGCGGATGTTGAACTTGCGGTACTGGTTTTTGACGAAGCCTTCCGGCCCGGCGACGATCATGCCGCCGACAGCGTTCGTGCCCATGATGTGGGAGTTATCATACACCTCGATCCGGCGCGGCGGCTGCGACAGGCCGAAGGTTTCGGCCATGCCTTGCAAAAGGCGTGCCTGCGACGATGTTTCGGCAAGCCGCCGCCCAAGCGCCTCGCGCGCATTGGTGAGCGCGTGATCGACAAGGTCCTTCTTCTCGCCGCGCTGCGGAACGTTGACCTGCACCTTATGCCCCGCGCGCGTCGAAAGCGCTTCGGCGATCAGCGATTGTTCCTCCACGGTCTCGGACAAGAGAACGAGACGCGGGCATGGCTTGTCGTCATAGAATTGCGACAGGAAGGCTCCGAGAACTTCCGCAGGCCCAAGCGAACTGTCGGCTTTCGGGAAATAGGCGCGGTTGCCCCAGTTCTGGCCGGTGCGGAAGAAGAAGACCTGAATGCAGGTCATGCCGCCTTCCTGATGGATGGCGAAAACGTCTGCTTCTTCAACCGTTTGCGGATTGATGCCCTGATGCGACTGGACGTGTGAAAGCGCTGCCAGACGGTCGCGGTAGACCGCTGCATGTTCAAAGTCGAGATCGGCGGATGCGGCCTGCATCGCGGCTGCCAGATGATCCTTTACCGATTGGCTTTTGCCCGAAAGGAAGGCCTTGGCCTCCCTGACCAGTTCTGCATAGTCCTCATCACTGATCTCATGCGTACAGGGACCGGAACAGCGCTTGATCTGATAGAGAAGGCACGGGCGGGTTCGTGTTTCAAAAACCGAATCCGTGCATGTCCGCAGCAGGAAGGCACGCTGAAGCGCATTGATCGTGCGGCCAACTGCGCCAGCGGAAGCAAATGGGCCGAAATAATCGCCCTTGCGGGATCGTGCGCCGCGATGCTTGAAGATGCCGGGCGCCCGATGGTCGCCGGTCAAAAGAATATAGGGAAACGACTTGTCGTCGCGCATCAGCACGTTGAAGCGCGGGCGCAATCTCTTGATGAGATTGGCTTCCAGCAACAGGGCTTCGGTTTCCGTGCGGGTGACGACGAATTCCATCGTCACCGTCTCGCGGATCATTCGCGTTATGCGATTCGAATGGCCAATCCCGCGCGCATAGTTGGACACGCGCTTCTTGAGATTGCGCGCCTTGCCGACATAGAGCACGTCGCCATCGGCGTTGAACATGCGATAGACGCCCGGATTGTTGGGCAGGCGCTTCACGAAAGCATTGATGATATCCTGACCGCTCAGGCCTTCTATATCCGGCAGGCCGTCGGAGGAATCCCACTGAATGGCATCGGCAGCAGACGGGGAGGCGGGAGCTTCAACTATATCGTCGCTCTCGTCGTCCTCTTCGGTTTCCGCGTCGCCAATGATGATACCGGCCACATCCTGCTCGTCGTCGGGCGGCAGGTTGGCGACATCATTGTTCTTGCGATTTCCGGTCATTCGGTGATTCCTGCAATATCCGGGGTCTCCCATGCCAGATGCTGTCCGCCGTCAAGGGCGATCATCTGGCCGGTCACGGAGCGGCTTTCCCAGAAATAACGAACAGTATGCCCAAATTCCGACAATTCCGGAGCGCGCTGCAAAAGAAGTTTCTCGACCTGTTGCTCGAAATCGCCCGGCTTCTGCCGCTCGCTCGGCAATGTGGGGCCGGGGGCAATTGCGTTGACCCGGATTCGCGGCGCGAGCGCCTGCGCCATGGTTCGGGTGGCATTCCAAAGCGCCGTCTTCGAGAGCGTATAGGAAAAGAAGTTCGGATTGAGCTTCCAAACACGCTGGTCGATCACGTTCACGACGAGCCCGTCTTCGCCGTCTGGAAGGGCATTCGCCATTTCCTCGGCCAGCAGGACAGGCGCCTTGAGGTGGATGGCAAAGTGCTTGTCCCACAGCGCCATGTCCAGTTGCCCGATGCGGTCATCTTCAAAGAGCGAGGCATTGTTGACCAGAAGCCGGATAGTCCCGATCTGGCTCTCCGCATCCTTCACAAGATTGCGAACATCGGCGTCGGAGGAAAGGTCCGCGCGCACGACACAGGCTTTCCCGCCCTTTTCGTTTATGGCCGTTGCGAGGGCCGCGCCTTCATCGACGGAGTGATTGCAGTGGATGGCGACCGGGAAGCCATGGGCGGCAAGGTCTTCGACGATTGCCTTTCCAATGCGCCGTGCGCCGCCGGTTACCAGAACCGGACATTTGGCAAGCAGGCTGGGCTCGTGATCATTCAACACGGTAAACACTTTCTTATCGAGATTCTTCAATCGATTTCATGCCACTTCGGTCGGAAAATTGCAGCTAAAAACAGCGCCCGCAACATTCATAGCTGACAAATTTGTAGGGATTTCAGCGACTTCGTTTCATCTGGCCGACCGACAGGCAGCACCCCGGTCGCTCCCCACCCACTATATAGGTGCCTGTTGCCGGCGTTGCGATAATGCAACATCGCAATTTTGCCATGTTCTGGTCAGGTTCTCTCCACAGAAGCGGGCATTTCGTGCCGCAATTACCGCCGATATGTCGGTCCTGTCAGCGCGGCATGGACGATTACTCCCTATGTCGCCCGCCCGATAAGGGACCGCGCTAAAGGTAATTTGTGTAAGGAGAATGCTATGCGCACTCTTAAGTCTCTCGTAATCGCCTCGGCTGCGCTGCTGCCGTTCTCTGCGACTGCTTTCGCTGCTGACGCCATCCAGGAACAGCCTCCTGTTCCGGCTCCGGTCGAAATGGCTCCCCAGAACACCTGGGCTGGCGGCTACACCGGTCTGTATCTCGGCTACGGCTGGAACAAGGCCAAGACCGACGCCGTTGGCACCATCAAGCCGGACGACATGAAGGCTGGCGCTTACGCTGGCTGGAACTTCCAGCAGGATCAGTTCGTATACGGTGTTGAAGGTGACGCCGGCTACTCGTGGGCCAAGAAGTCCAAGGACGGTCTGGAAGTCAAGCAGGGCTTCGAAGGCTCGCTGCGTGCACGTCTCGGCTACGACCTGAACCCGGTCATGCCATACATCACCGCCGGTGTTGCCGGTTCGCAGGTCAAGCTCGACAACGGCTTTGACGACGAAAGCAAGTTCCGCGTTGGTTGGACTGCCGGTGCAGGTCTGGAAGCCAAGCTCACGGACAACATCCTGGGCCGCGTCGAATACCGTTACACCCAGTTCGGCAACAAGACCTATGATCTTGGCACCGAAACGGTCCGTAACAAGCTCGACACCCACGACATCCGCGTCGGCGTTGGCTACAAGTTCTAATTATCTGATAATTGAACACGGAAAACCGGGCAGGCAACTGCCCGGTTTTTTGTTGCGCCGTTTTTGGGCTCAGTCGTTCGCGGCATCTGTCAGCCAGCCGCGAAAAGCCGACATCGCTTCGGTTTCCGCTCGCGATTGCAGCCTTGTCAGCCAATAACTGCCCATCGTCACCGTCGTTTCGAATGGCTGGACGATGGTTTCCGACAGCAATTGCCGGGAAAACATCAGTGGCGGCGCAAGCGCAATGCCCGCTCCCTGCATGGCGGCCTCCATCATGGCAAGCGACGAATCGAACATGATGCTTCGGGGCAGGGGCATGTCGCCCGCGACGCCCGCCGCCAGAAACCACTGCGTCCATTCATCGGCACGATAGGAGCGCAGCAGCGTATGGCGCGCCAGATCGGCCGGGGTTCGCAATTCGCGTGCAAGTTCGGGAATGCAAAGCGGTGACAATGGCGCTTCCAGCAGCCTGGTTGCATCGATGCCGTGCCAGGCGCCGCTGCCGAACCGGATGGCGTAATCCAGCCCCTCCGCCGCAATATCCACCCGATTATTGTTGGTCGACAGCCGCAGGTCGATGAACGGGTACCGATTCTGAAAATCGCGCAGGCGCGGCAGAAGCCAGCCGACCGCCAGCGTTCCGACCGCGCCAACCCGCAATATCTCCCGGTAATGCCCTGCCTCGAAACGTTCGAGCGTTCCGGCAATGCGGTCGAATGCGTCCTTCAATGTGGGTAACAGCGTTTCACCTTCGCTGGTCAGCATCAACCCGCGAGGCAGGCGCTCGAACAGCGTCACATTCAGCCGGGTCTCAAGGCTCTTCACCTGATGGCTGACAGCGGCTTGCGTGACGCAGAGTTCAATCGCGGCCTTGGTAAAACTGAGGTGACGCGCCGACGCTTCAAAGGCGCGCAGCGAATTGAGCGGAAGATGCGGACGAACCATGGAAACCCAAATTTTTCTAATGCCAAATGCTAGATAACGTCGTTTGTCGCCACCGCGCAAGCGTCGTATATCAGCAGGGTCTGAAAGGCTTGCATCCCGTGCATGACGGGCTTCAGTATAATGGATCGCGCAGTGACGGCTATGTCTTCATAAGGACACAGCCGAACGCATAATCATGAGGTTTATTTATCTGTCATGAGAAAATCTACGACACTTTTGATCGGTCTCCTCGCGACGGCCGCGATTATCCCGAACAGCCGCGCGCTTGCTGCAGGCGATAGCGACCTGCGCCGCATTGTCGATGAAACCGTGCGCCCGCTCATGGCCGAGCAGAAAATCCCCGGCATGGCCGTCGCCATCACCATCGACGGCAAGAGCCACTTCTTCGGTTATGGCGTGGCATCGAAGGAAAGCGGGCAGAAGGTCGATGAAGACACGATCTTCGAGATAGGCTCGATCAGCAAGACCTTTACCGCGACGCTTGGCGGTTACGGATTGGCCACCGGTGCGTTTTCGCTCTCCGACCCGGCATCCAAATGGTCGCCCGAACTGGCAGGGAGCAGTTTCGACAAGATTACCATGCTCGATCTGGGAACCTACACGCCGGGCGGATTGCCGTTGCAGTTTCCCGAGACGGTAGTCAGCCGCAAATCCGTGATGCCCTATTTCAAGAACTGGCAGCCTGATTACCCGGCAGGCACGCAGCGCCGGTATTCCAACCCCAGCATCGGGCTGTTCGGCTACCTCGCTGCGCGCAGCATGGGCCAGCCGTTCGATGTGTTGATGAAGCAGAAGCTTCTGCCCGCATTCGGCCTGAAAAACACGTTCATCCATGTGCCGGAAAGCCGGATGAAGAACTATGCCTACGGCTATTCCAAGTCGGGCAAGCCGACCCGTGTTTCGGGCGGCGCATTCGATACGGAGGCCTACGGCATCAAGACGACCGCGCCCGATCTCCTTCGCTTCGTAGAATTGAATATGGACAGTGCGCCGCTGGCCCCGGAGTTCCGGAAGGCCGTCGCCGCAACGCAGACGGGTTACTACCATGTCGGCCCGAACAATCAGGGGCTCGGCTGGGAACTTTATGCCTATCCGGTCACGCTCCAGACGCTCCTGTCCGGCAATTCATCCGATATGGCCTTGAAATCGCACAGAATAGAGAAGTTCGATCCCCCGCAAGCGCCATCGCCGAACATGTTTATCAACAAGACCGGTTCTACAAATGGTTTCGGCGCCTATGCGGCCTTCATTCCCGCGGAGAAGACCGGAATTGTTCTGCTCGCGAACCGGAGTTACCCGAATGAAGAACGTATAAAGGCCGCTTACCGGATTTTGCAGGCGATCGACGGGAAACAGTAAACCGCAAAAGAAACCCCGGAAAATCCGGGGTTTCATTGTTTCGGACCATCAGCCGCGCGGCAGCAGTTCCGTCAGTTCGGGATGCAGTTCCTGAAAACGCTTCATCCAGCGCTTGAGCTTGGAACGGTTGCGTTCCCATTTGCCTTCAAAGCGCAGCGCCAGATAGCCGAGCGCGGCTGCGACGGCGATATGACCGGCATGGAGCTTGCCTGCCAGACGCGGCGGCGCTTCGTTGAGAAGGTCGAGCGCGCGTTCGGCCTTGCGCCATTGCAGGTCGAGCCAGGGCTGGTGGACCTTCTCTTCGGGGCGCATCCGCCGTTCATAGACATGGGCCAGCAGCACGTCGCAAAGCCCGTCGGCAATGGCTTCGTACCGCTCCGCATCGGTGCGCTTTTCAGCATTGCGCGGAAACAGCTTGTTGCCTGAAACCCGGTTCAGATACTGGACGATGGCGCGGCTGTCGAAGACCGGCTTGCCGTCATCCGTTATCAGCGTGGGAATTTTCCCGAGCGGATTGGCATGAATGAGGTTCTCCGGTTCCGCCGAGGTATTCACGACGACGCTTTCAAACGGAAGGCCGGCATGATGCGCGGCCATGCGAACCTTCGCGCTATAGGGCGAAGCGGGTGAATAGAGAATCTGGGTCATGGTTTATTCCTGGCTGGGCCTGATTTGGACCTGATATGAAGGGTCATCGTGTTGCGGGCATCATGACGGAGCGGCTGCGGCAGGCATTGGCATCCACCTCGCCGCAGGCCCGGAACCGGAGGTCTTTCGTCAGGCAGATACGGACTTCCTGAAGGTAGTTCCGCTTGCAACTGACGGAAATGCCATCGGGCTTCATGCCCGGATTGGCCGCGACGAAGGCTTTTTCGACGAGAACGGGATCGACACGCCGTCCGCTCCCCAAATTGCGCAGACTTGGCGGAATGTTGACCCGATCGAACGCATTGCGCAGCGTGGAAAAATAGTCATCCTGCGAAAGGCCGGAGCAACTGCCGTGCTTGCGCCACTGATAGGCGGCGAGGCCGGTTGACGGCATGATATCCGACAGGCCGGAAAGGATCTGGCGGGGAACATAGCTGCCTCGGCTGCGGCTGTTGTCGAGCTGGCAGTTCGCCGGATAGCCCCATTCGTTCTGTGGCCAAAGACCATGAACCACGAAGCCGAGCGGGCGATTTGACCCGCATTGCTGCCGGTCGGCGCGGGAACCCTCCATGGCGCAATAGCTGGGCGACCAGGAGAGGGAGAGGACATAGAAGTCGAAATCGCCGGGCGTATCGTCAGCCCGGCTCGGTGCGACCGCTGAAACACTCGCAAGCGCCGCTACGAGCAACATTAACGCCGCCGCACCAAAATTCCGCAGCATATGTCCTCCACTCAATCGTTGCGCTCCCCCGCCTCAGTGTCTGAATCAAAAAGCGGCAGGGCGACTTTTGGAACAGACACACAGTTGCAAATTCGTCAGGCCGTGGCGAAAAGAGTGATTTTCGAGTACCGGAGCGCAATGTACTTTTGGGTACATGAGCACCGGAACGCAGACAAATTGCTCTTTGCAGCCCGGCATCACGAAGAATGCAACTGTAGTGTTAGCGAAGAACGCGGCACCGGGCGTCGTACACATACCAGCGGTCGAAGCCGTCGACGCAGAACTCGACATTGCGGCCCATGGAGGCAAAGCCCTGACCTTCCTCGACCATATACCAGACCGGACGATACTGGCCGTCGCTCAGGACGGCGGTCGCCTTGCAATAGGTGCGTTCGATCTGGGCGGGGTTGGTCTTCGGCTCATAGCGCGTCAGTTGAACATCGCTCATGGCCGTGATGCCGACCTGCGGCAAATTCGGGACGTGGCGCACCTGATAGCCGAAATCGGAAACCACGGAACGCAGGACGCTCTGCTGGCTGCACGCGCCCGCATCGGCAACACCTGCCGGAGCCGGAGCAAGATAGTCTGCGGCGCTCGCTGGCAGAGAAGCCAGCGTCAGCGGAAGGACGGCTGCGGCGAAAGCGGCTGCGCGTGAAAACTGTCCGATGCGATCCAGGGTTCGTTGCATATCTCTATCCTGTCCGAAATTGCGAGCCAGCTCGCTGAATTCTGTCATGACCGAAGCTCATTGAGGCGCAGTTTCTGCTAGCAATTTCTCCGGGTCAAGTGCGATCCGTTTCGCTGCGCACCCACTTGATGCTGAAATTGCTCCCCTTTTCCTCAGCCAGAAGCTTGGTAAGGCAGGGAAGCAGGGTTTGCATCTCACTTTCAAGTGTATAGGGCGGGTTGACCACAATCATTCCGGTGCCGTCAAGCCGGGGTTCCGCGGAAGGTGCGCGAATCGCAAGTTCGACCTGCAAGATCTTGGGAATGCCGGTTTCGCGCAATTGTCTGGTGAAGCGCTCCGTTTCCCGCCGGTCCTTCACCGGATACCAGAGCGCATAGGTTCCGCCGCTGAAACGTTTGTGCGCCTTGACGAGCCCCTCCACAAGCCGGTCGAACTCCCCTTCTTTCTCGAACGGCGGATCGACCAGCACCATGCCGCGTTTTTCCTTCGGCGGAAGGTGAGCGCCCAGCGCAAGCCAGCCGTCGAGCTCGGTTACGCGAACCTGATAATCGCCCCCGAACAGTTTCGATAGCGTCACCACATCGCGCGGATGCAGTTCCAGCGCGGACAGACGGTCCTGCTTGCGCAGCAGGTGCCGCACGAGGAGGGGGGAGCCGGGATAATGGCGGAGCTTTTCGCCTTTGTTGACGGCGCGAACGGCGGCGAGATAGGGCTCCAGCAGTTCGAGCGTTGGCTGTTCGATCTGCCCTTTTTCGACCGCGTCGATGATGCGGTCTATGCCGCCTGTCCATTCGCCCGTCTTGCCCGCCTCGACGCCTTTCAGGTCGTAAAGGCCGATGCCTGCATGGGTGTCGATCACACGGAAGGCCTGATCCTTCCTTTTCAGATATTCGACAAGGCGCGTCAGGATGACATGCTTGACGACATCCGCAAAATTTCCGGCGTGATAGGCGTGACGATAATTCATGGCAGCGCTTGTTTCATGTCGGCCTGTTTTCGGCAAGAGGGATGATAGGGAAAGGCGAAAACACCTCTGTATCCCTGCTGTCACAAATATGACATACAATCTTCAACTTCCGCTCCTACCTTTGAGTCGAGTCCCGAAATGTCTGGTGGCGTCCTTCTGATCGTCCTTTTTGGCGCGTTCCTCCACGCGAGCTGGAACGCAATCGTCAAGGGGAGCGGAGACAAGTTCTTCGGCGCAGCCAGCGTCACTAGTGCTGCCGGGCTGATTGCTCTCCTCGTCCTGCCTTTTTTGCCGCTGCCGAACCCGGCAAGCTGGATCTACATGCTTCTGTCGACGGTCACGCAGACATTTTATATGTCGCTGGTGGCCGCCGCCTATAAATCCGGCGATATGAGCGAGGCCTATCCGATCATGCGCGGCACGCCGCCCTTGCTGGTGGCTTTGGTGAGCGCGCCGCTGGTCGGCGAGGTCATGGGCTGGCAAAGCTGGCTTGGCATCATCCTGATCTGTTCCGGTGTCCTCGCAATGGCGCTGGATGCGCGGCGCAGGAATGGCGGCACCTCGAGCCGCACCGCCTTGCTGGCGCTCGCCAATGCCGGCTTCATCGCAAGCTATACGATTATCGACGGTCTTGGCGTCCGTGTGTCCGGCGAGCCCCTTTCCTATACGCTGTGGCTCTTCCTGATGAATGCCGTGCCTCTTGCTGGTTGGGCATTCTATCGCGAGCCGGACCGGTTCATCCAATATCTGCGCAATCGCTGGCGTCCGGCCTTGATCGGCGGGGTCGGTACGCTCGGCTCTTATGGTCTCGCGCTGTGGGCAATGACCATGGCGCCCATTGCTGTCGTGGCCGCACTTCGCGAAACCGCGATCCTCTTCGGCGTATTGATCTCCGCACTGGTATTGAAGGAAAAAGTCGGCTTGCCGCGTTTCGCAGCAGCGGCTCTTATTGTCCTTGGTGCGATTTCGCTGCGTTTATCTTGAAAATTTATTTCGTCACGGCGACAATCTTCCGGCAGAATTTCGTTTCTGCAAAGAACGGCTTGAGCTAATAAACTTCTATGAACCAGCACGCCCCCATTTCGAATATCAAGATCGGTCATTCGGCCTGTCCGCATGATTGCCCGTCAACCTGCGCACTCGACGTGGAAATTCTCGACGAGCGCACCATCGGGCGCGTGCGCGGCGCAAAGGACAACAGCTACACGGCTGGCGTCATCTGCGCCAAGGTCGCGCGCTATGCCGAGCGTGTGCATCACCCCGACCGCCTGAAGCATCCGCTGGTTCGCGCCGGTGCAAAAGGTGAGGGGCAATGGAAGCAGGCTTCATGGGAAGCAGCCCTTGATCTCATTGCCGAGCGCTTTCTGAAAGCCGAGCAGGATTATGGCAGCGAAAGCGTCTGGCCCTATTATTATGCGGGCACGATGGGGCTGGTGCAGCGGGACTCGATCAATCGTCTGCGCTTTGCCAAGCGCTATTCCAATCAGTTCGACAGTTTCTGCACCAACATGGCCTGGACCGGCTATTTTGCCGGAACCGGCAGCCTGACAGGCCCTGATCCGCGTGAAATGGCCAAAGCCGATGTGGTGGTGATCTGGGGCACCAATGCCGCTGCCACGCAGGTCAATGTGATGACCCACGCGGTTCGCGCGCGAAAGGAGCGTGGCGCCAAGATCGTCGTCATCGACGTTTACGCCAATGCGACCGTCCGGCAGGCGGATATGGGCATCGTGCTGAAGCCCGGAACCGATGGCGCCTTTGCCTGTGCCGTCATGCATGTGCTGTTTCGCGATGGTCTGGCCGACTGGGATTATCTGGAGCACTATACCGACGATCCGAAGGGGCTTGAAAGGCATCTTCAGACCCGGACACCGGAATGGGCGGCCGCGATCACCGGCCTGACTGTCGAGGAGATAGAGGCTTTCGCTCATCTCGTTGGCAAGACCAAGCGCACCTATTTCCGCCTTGGCTATGGTTTTACCCGCCAGCGCAATGGCGCGGTGAACATGCACGCCGCCGCTTCGATTGCCTGCGTGACGGGCGCGTTTCTCCATGAAGGCGGCGGAGCGTTCCATTCCAACTCCGGCATCTTCAAGATGGACAAGCGCGAAATCGAAGGCCGCGCCATGCAGGATGTCGGCATTCGCTTTCTCGACCAGTCGAAGATCGGGCGTATCCTGACCGGCGACCGGCAAGCGCTTTATGGCGGGCCTCCCGTCATGGCCATGTTGATTCAGAACACCAATCCGGCGAATGTCACCCCGGAGCAGCGCCTAGTCCGCAAGGGCTTTGCGCGCGAGGACCTTTTCGTCGCCGTGCACGAGCAGTTCTTGACCGATACGGCGAAGATGGCCGATGTCGTCCTGCCTGCGACGACCTTTCTTGAACACGACGATATCTATCGCGGCGGCGGGCAGCAGCATGTGGTGCTCGGTCCGAAGCTGATCGAGCCGCTTGCCGATGCGCGTCCCAACATCTTCGTCATCAATGAGCTGGCGAAACGGCTCGGCGTCGGGCATCTGCCCGGCTTCGATCTCGACGAGCGCGCGCTGATCGACAACATGAACGCCAATAGCGATCTGCCGCATTTCGACGAATTGAAGGAAAAGCGGTTTGTCGATCTCCAGCCGCCTTTCGAGGAGGCGCATTATATCAACGGCTTCAAATGGCCGGACGGCAAGTTCCGCTTCCGTCCCGACTGGACCGGAAGCCCTTCGCCGAACAAGCCGCCGGAAGTCATGGGGCTTCAGGGGCCTCATCAGTCGATACCGGAATTTCCGGACCATTGGGAAGTGATTGAAACGGCGGATGCCGAGCATCCGTTCCGCATGACGACCTCACCGGCCCATAACTTCCTGAACTCGACGTTTGCCGAAACGCCAACCTCGCTTGCCAAGGAAATCCGGCCCGAACTTCTGATCCATCCCGACGATGCGGCAGAACTTGGCATCGAGGATGGCGAGCGCATCGAGATCGGCAATCATCGCGGCGAGCTGGTGCTCCATGCCGTGCTGCGCGCCGGGCAAAAGCGCGGGGTCGTGGTGTCGGAGGGCATTTTCCCGAACTCGGCATTCGAGCGCGGCGAGGGGATCAATATATTGATCGGTGCTGAACCTGCCGCCCCCTATGGCGGGCTTGCGGTGCACGACACCAAGATCTGGATACGCAAAATAAATGCATAAATAATTTATCCAACAACGCCCGGCGCATATNNATATGCGCCGGGCGTTGTTGATTTTGGGCTCGTTAGCCAGCGTAACGCAGTTTCAGCTTCGAAACACCGACAGCCGCATTCAGACCGCGCTGTCCCTGAACCGAAATCGGCTGCAGCGAAATCGTCTTCCACGAACCGCCGGTCAGCACATTAGTGCCGAAGCCGACGCCGATAGCCGCATTGGCCGAAGCGCCGACATAGCGGCCCTGAAGCGCGCCTTCGGGGCGAACGCTCGGAGCCCATACGGCCCAGGCGACACGGCCGCCATTGATGAAGCCGACGTCGACGCCGATCTTGGTGATCGTCCCGGTGTAATGCTCAAGCGGGCCGCGACCGCGCGCAGGCCGGAATACGCAATCCACATCCTGCTGGCTGCCGATGATGACGCCGATGGCAGGAGAAATATCGCAGGACAGCATACCGACTTCCGAACGCGGCTGGGTGCGACCCGAAGCGGGAGGAGCTACGAAGTCGGCTGCGAGAGCTGGGGCCGTAACCGCAATGCCGGAAACCACGGCCATTGCCGAAAGGAAGGAAGTCGAAAAACGGAGAGACATGTCTTTGTCCTCTTCTGAAAACATATTGAAAGAGTCGCGTTTCACGACTCTTAACGGGGTTTGCCGAAGCAAGTTCCGTTACGAGGGGGAATTAGAGCTTTTTGCGGGAAATTAAAGTTTCGTTAACAAAAAACTTCGTGTGTGATGATTTTGCCGCGGGTCAGGCGCCGACAATCACGGCGTCTGCCGCTTCTGCCGCTTCCGGTTTTTCGCCGGCAAATTTCCGCAGTGCCAAAGCATAGAGGCGATGCTCGGCTTTCAGAACGCGGGCTGCGAGGACTTCGGCATTGTCACCGGCGAGCACCGGCACCGCCGCCTGCGCCAGAATTGGACCTTCATCCATCCCTTCCGTCACGAGATGCACCGTGCAGCCTGCGACTTTCATGCCCGCATCGAGCGCGCGCTGATGGGTATGAAGCCCCGGAAAGAGCGGGAGCAGGGAAGGGTGAATGTTGAGAATGCGGCCTTGATAGGGAGCAATGAAGCGGCCCGACAAAAGGCGCATGTAACCGGCAAGGCAGATGATATCCGGCTGCAACGCGGCAAGGGCTTCCAGAATGGCGTCTTCATGCTCATCCTTCGAGGCATAATCCTTGCGCTTGAAAACCTGCGTGGCAATACCGGCGGCTTGCGCCTTGGCGAGACCGCCAGCTTCTGCCTTGTCGGAAAAGACCGCCACCACTTCCGCCGGAAAACCGGGGGCTTCCGCGGCGCGGATCAGCGCCTCCATATTGGAGCCGCCGCCCGAAATGAAGATGACGATCCGCTTGCGGCTCATAGTGAAAGCTGGCCCTTGTAGACCACGCCGTCCTTCTCGCGCTTGACCATCCGGCCAAGCGTGACGACCTTTTCGCCTTCGGCGGCAAGCGCTGCCACGACTTCATCGACCTTTTCGGGCTTCACGACAGCGATCATGCCGATGCCGCAGTTGAAGGTGCGCAGCATTTCGTTAGGCTCGACGCCGCCCGTCTTGGCAAGCCAGGAAAAGACCGGCGGAACGGAAATGGAAGCAAGGTCGATTTCGGCAGCAAGACCTTCCGGCAGGACGCGCGGAATATTGTCCGGAAAACCGCCGCCAGTGATGTGCGCCAGCGCCTTGATGCCGTCCGACGCGCGGATCGCGGCGAGAAGCGGCTTCACATAAATGCGCGTTGGGGTCAGCAGCGCTTCACCGAGCGTCGCGCCCGGCTGGAACGGTGCATCGGACTTCCAGCCGAGGCCGGAAAGCTCGACGATGCGGCGCACCAGCGAAAATCCGTTGGAATGAACGCCGGACGAAGCAAGGCCGAGAATGACGTCACCTTCGGCTACGTCGCCACGCGGCAGCAGGCGGTCGCGTTCAGCCGCACCGACCGCGAAACCGGCGAGATCATAATCGCCTTGCGCATACATGCCCGGCATCTCAGCGGTTTCACCGCCGATCAGCGCGCAGCCTGCCTGACGGCATCCTTCGGCAATACCCGCAACAATATCGACGCCCTGATCCGGCGAAAGCTTGCCGGTCGCAAAATAATCGAGGAAGAAAAGCGGTTCCGCACCCTGCACGACGAGATCGTTGACGCACATGGCAACCAGATCGATGCCCACCGTGTCGTGCTTGTCGGCATCGATGGCGATCTTCAGCTTGGTGCCGACGCCATCATTGGCGGCAACGAGCACCGGGTCCTTGAAGCCCGCAGCCTTGAGGTCGAACAGGCCGCCAAAGCCGCCGATCTCGCCGTCCGCACCGGGGCGGCGCGTGGAGCGCACGAGCGGCTTGATCTTCTCGACCATCAGGTTACCGGCATCGATGTCGACGCCAGCCTGCGCATAGGTCAGGCCATTATGGGCAGCAGACTTGTCGGCGGGCTTATTGGCGGGCTTGTTTTCCATGGTCATGGCCTGCTCCTGAAATGGGTGCTTATCCACGCAGTTGTCTAATGCATTTTCGGCAAAAGCGTATAACGGTTTTGCTCACGAAAAATGCGATAAACAGAGAATGTGCGCGCAATGACACGAGACAGCGCTGCCTGCAAGGCCACAAGGCCCGAAAAGAGTGAAACAGCGCAGAATTCTGCGCAAAATCGTGAGGGGCAAGCAGATCTGCATTGAATCTGCGTGCGGCAAGAGATTTGTCGCTTAGCCTGTTACTAGGATAACCGCGAATGGCATTAACGGGAACATTCGGACTATCTTATGATCACAACGGCTCAAGAATTGCGCGCGCTGTTAGAGCGTCTCTTTCCCGCCTTCAGAGCGGAACTCATCGGCTCCTATCATACGGACGGGAACGGCTATTTCACACCACACGGCCTTTGCATGGAGTTCAGCTATTTTTTCTCTCACAATTTAACCAGTTTGTTGCCGTCCGAGATGGCTGAACTCTTTTTGATTATCGAAACTATCGTTGCGTCTGATCCCGAGGATCGAAACCCAGTGGCGAATGCGCTTTGCACTTGCTTTCTTGAGAATATTGCATGCACTGACGAAGGGGAAATCAGTCGGCAGTTTATGGGCGTAGTCAGTCGAGCATATTTCGATGGGTGGCATGCCTCCCACGATTCTGGCAATCGATCATAGCAGGATGCCTCCTATTCCTTCGCATTTTCGCTTCACCCGTTTGCTTTGGCCTCGGTTGTGCGACGCTGGGTGATTCCACCAAACCGCAAAATGTTCTAAGACATCCGTAACGCCATTCTGCTATCAGGACTGGCTCTATCCAATACGTTTCCTGGAAATAGAAGCCCATGGTCAAGAAGCCGACACCCACGCGCACTACCGCCAGCCGAACGATCCGCCAATCGGAAGCGAAGGTTCGCGACGGCGACATTCACGTCAATGTGGAAGTGGGCGCGCTGACCGGTTCTTCGGTGCGCCGCCAGGCGATGTTCTGGGTGGGCGCAGTCGCGATCTTCGTGCTGTTCCTCGTCGTGTTCAGTTCCGTCCTGCTGCCTTTCGTGGCCGGAATGGCGCTGGCCTACTTCCTCGATCCTGTTGCCGACCGGCTGGAACGTCTCGGCCTTTCGCGGCTTGCCGCCACGGTCGTCATCCTGCTCATCTTCCTCATGGCGCTGATCCTCGGCCTGATGATCGTCGTGCCGATCCTCGCAACGCAGCTTGCGGATTTCATTTCCAAAATCCCCGAATACATCACCCAGCTGCAATCGCTTCTGGCGAATGAGGATTCGCAATGGCTGAAGAAATATATCGGCATCGACAGCTCCGTCATTCAGCAAAATCTCAGTTCCCTGCTCCAGCAGGGCGCCGGTTTCCTGTCGACCTTGCTTCAGTCCCTGTGGAATTCGGGGAAATCGCTGATCGATATTGCGGGGCTTTTCGTCGTCACGCCGGTGGTCGCGTTCTACATGCTCCTGGACTGGGACCGCATGGTCTCGAGCATCGATTCATGGGTGCCGCGCCGCCAGCTTCACACGGTGCGCCGCATTGCACGCGAGATGAACGCAGCCGTCGCCGGTTTCATTCGCGGGCAGGGAACGCTCTGCCTCATTCTTGGAACCTATTACGCCATCGGCCTTACGCTGACAGGGCTCAATTTCGGCCTGCTGATCGGCTTTTTCGCCGGTCTCATCAGCTTTATTCCCTATATCGGCTCCTTCGTCGGTCTGGCGCTCGCCATCGGCGTCGCGCTGGTCCAGTTCTGGCCTGACTGGATCATGATCGGCGCTGTTGCCGCCGTGTTTTTCCTTGGCCAGTTCGTGGAAGGCAACATCCTCCAGCCGAAGCTTGTCGGCTCGTCGGTCGGCCTGCATCCGGTCTGGCTCATGTTTGCGCTTTTCGCCTTCGGTTCGCTGTTCGGCTTCACCGGAATGCTGGTCGCGGTGCCTGCCGCGGCTGCGGTCGGGGTGCTTGTGCGGTTCGCGCTGAATAGCTATCTCCACTCACCGATGTATGATCCTGCCTATCATCAGCCGGACCCGGAGGCCGGACCGCTGATCGAGGCAGGCGAGAATGCGGGCAGAGAGAAATGAGATTGGGTCGTAACCGGGCAAGGCTTGCAGGAGGCCGCGATGCGTGAGGCACCGCGCCAGATTCCGTTGAACCTTGAGCATCAGCCCGGTTATCACCGGGAGGACCTGATCGTCACGGGCTCCAACCGCGCCGCCATCGATCTCATCGACCGCTGGCCGAACTGGCTGTCTCCGGTCACGATCCTTGCCGGACCGACCGGCTCGGGCAAGACGCATCTGGCGGAAATCTGGCGCGCCGGAACGAGCGCGCTGCTGGTCGACCCTTCCAACATCACCGAAGAAGCCGTGAACGGCGCTGCCGAATATCCGGTGCTGATCGACGATATTGGCGCCACGCCTTTCGATGAAACCGGGCTTTTCCACCTCATCAACAGCGTCCGGCAGAATGCGGCGCAGGGGCTTGGACCTTCCTTGCTCATGACCTCACGGCTGTGGCCCGCGAACTGGAACGTCAAGCTTCCCGATCTTGCCTCGCGCCTCAAGGCTGCGACCGTCGTGGAAATTGCCGAACCGGACGACCTCTTGCTTTCCGGCGTCATTCACAAGCTCTTTGCTGACCGGCAGGTGAGCGTTGAGCCGCATGTCGTCGCCTATCTGGTCAGCCGGATAGAGCGCTCGCTTCTGTCGGCAATCCGCATTGTCGACAAGCTGGACCGGGCAGCGCTGGAACAGAAAAGCCGCATCACGCGCACGCTTGCCGCTCAGGTTCTGGCCGATAGCGAACAGCGGGACCGCTGAGAATGAAGATAGCGGTCACCGGGGCAGGCGGTTTCATCGGAAGCGCATTGACGCAAATGCTGGCCGGTGAGGGGCATGAAGTGCTGCCTCTGTCCCGCAATGATCTGTCTGACCCCGATTTTTCAGGCGTGGAAACCGTCGTCCATTGTGCGGCACTCGCGCATCGGACCGGCGCGGAACGTCCCGATGCCGCCACCTTCGATGCGGTCAATCATCGGCTGGCGGTGGAACTTGCCGTCAAGGCAAAGGCAACCGGTGTCAGGCGCTTCGTGTTCGTGTCCACGATCTATACGATTGCCGGAAACCCGTCGCCACTGACGCCGGACATGCCGCTGAAGCCGCGTGACGATTATGGGCGCGCCAAGGCCAGGGCCGAAGCCGATCTGCGGGAATTAAGCGGGATCGAGTTCGTCATCGCCCGCCCGGTTCTCGTTTACGGTCCCGGCGCGCGGGCGAACCTGAAAGCGCTGATAAGGCTCTCCGACAGCGGATTGCCGCTGCCTTTCGGTCTCGCAAATAACCGGCGCAGTTTCGTGTCTCTTGAGAATGTCGCACGTGCGCTGGCATTCTTAAGCGTTGCGCCTGCGGACAAGGTTGCCGGGCGGGTGTTTCATCTTGCCGAACCGCAACCGCGCTCGACAAAAGAGCTGGTGACGAAGCTGCGGGCTGCCTTGGGAAAACCCTCGCGGCTTTTGCCCGTTCCGCCGGTTCTCATGCGGCTGCTGCTTACGGCTGCGGGCAAAGGCGGTCTTTACGACCAGCTTTATGGCGATCTGGTCGCCGACACTTCATCGCTGATCGATGCCGGGTTCGATTATCTGCCGGGCGACGGGCAGCTGGAAGCAATGGCGCGTCGTCTGGATTAGTTCTTCTGGCCGACAGCCTTGGGCGGTTCCATGCGCGAATGCGCCGGACCCGGAGCCTGTTTGGGAGCGGCTGCGGTCGCGGTTTGCTGCTTCTTCGCAATGGAGCCGGTTATCAGGCTTGCGCTGTCCGGCTTGTTGCGCCCGCCGATGAGCTGATCTTCATGCACCCAGCCGATCATGTTCGTCTTCGGGACGATCACGCGATGCCAGCGCCCGGTCTTGCCGTAGGAACGCATCTCGCGGCCTTTTTCCACGACGCCGATGGACGGTGATTTGTCCCAGGCATTCTTGTGGATGGTGAGGCGCGCCTTGGCGTAAATTACCGAGGGCGAACTTGCCGGTGTGTTGACGCCGCGCGGCGGCAGGGAGCGCAGCGCCGCCGCGGGCGGCGGGGGTGGGGGCGCAACAACCTGGCTTGCGGGGCGAGGC
>UEIJ01000030.1 GCA_900470195.1 Hyphomicrobiales bacterium
CTTTTGCGAAGCAAGTCCAAGTCCAGTATGTGGTTGAGCCGCTTTATGAAAGATTTCTTGGATCGCCTCTCGAGACCAAATTTTTCATGGCCCTTAGCGACGGGTCTTGGCATTTGGATTTAGTTAATCTCAGTATGATTGATCTCAAGATCGTGCAGGAGTCATTACTAAAAAGAACGGCTGGTCTACGTGCAGGAGGACCAATGTCACTTGCTGCGCCAGAAGCTTTTGATTGCCTTTTGTCGTCACTGCAGGAATTAGAAGACATGTTGAACGACAAGATTCGTCGGAACCCACAAGATCCATGACGGATACTGAGGTGTGCCAGGCCAAATTTCATTCCAACGAGCAAGGCAGAGGGCCATCAGATATGAATTTCTCCGATGGGCCGCTTGCCTCATGGTCATCGTTCGACCTTGCGTCCATAACAGTCGGCTTTCTTCCAAGCGAGCTCCGCCGAAAGCACGTCGTCTATCGCAACACCTCTTCCAACTGTACTTTACGTTTCTCCCAGTCCGGCATGGTCGTTTCCAGCAGAGCTCGCCACTCATCACCGTGATTGGGAAAGAAAGCATGTGCCAATTCATGACAAATTACATAGTCAATCAATCGTGGACTGGCACGCACTAGATCCACATTAAGCACCACTCGCCCGCTAGGGGTGAAGCTCCCCCACCGCTTTGACATCGACCGAATCACAAGAGAAGGCCGCTTCAGTCCTTTGCGAATGAATGGCTCTGCCACAACCTCGAACCGTTGCCGAAATACTGCTCGGGCCGTCAAGGTATAGAATGCCTGAAGGAGCCGCCTGCAATGGGGCTGATCGTCGGTCGATCGGGCACTGATCACGAGGCGCCCGCCTTCAAGTCGGACGTGCGGATCGTCCGACTGCTCGATTGATAACCGGTATTGTCGGCCGAGCAGGAGATGCGTCTCTCCAGAAATGAACCTACGTTTCGGCGTGATTTTCGGCCTTTTGGCAATCCTGTCGATCTGAGCGAATATCCAGGCGCCCTTTTGGCGCGTTCGGCTCTGAATTTCACCGATTTCTTCGCCTTCTGGCGCAAAAATGGCAACTTCGCCCGTGGGTCGGACGTCGATCCGCAGAGCACGCCTATCTGTGCGACAGAGTTCCGCGATGATCCGACGCTCCCCCCAGCATATTTCGATCTGTTCGCTTGTCAGAGGCCTCGCCAAGATCGTCCTCATTGCGCTAGCCGCACGCGAGCTGATGCCAAAACATCGTCGACAATTCCATCAAGAATGGCGGGGTCAATCAAGATATCACGATGGCCGCGCAATTCTTCGAAGAAGAAGTCGTCGATGTCGTTTCGGATAACGTTCTCGACGTCACGATCGTATTGCCAGCCGACTTTCCGGCGCTTCTGCACAATTCGACTGATCTCCAGCGCGATATCGGCGGCCAATTCGGTGTCACCCACTCCAGCCTTTTGCAGATTACGCTTCGCCAAGCCCCAGAACGCCTGCGCATGACTATCGTCGCGAAGACGCACGGGGGTCGGATCGGCTTCATCCTGCCGAGATTGAACCTTGTCGCGCAGATCTTTGACCGTTGAAAGATAAGTTAGATCGCTGATGCGTCCCTTGTGGAAATCGGCGATCGTGTCACGAATGAGCTTGGAGAATTTTTCAAAGAAAATCGGGTCTTCATCCCATTTTTCCTCGATCGAACGGGTCAATTGATGGGCGATCGTGTCAGCAACCGACGCATCGCTTTCCGTCTTCTCCAGCTGGCGTTTCTCAATCGCTATATCGTCGAAGATATTCAGAGGCTCGACCAGCGTGACTACGTCGCGCGCAATGACATGTCGGTCCAGCAACTGGCGGATACGTTTCTCATAGTCCCGCCAGTCTACTCGCTCTGCGTATCGGAGACTTACCGCGGCGCGCAGCGACGTGAAGCGGACGAGATCGTCCTTCCACCTCTTCAAAAGCTCTGGCCTTGTATTTTCTACGAACGCCGGGGACGCGAGCGCTACTGTAAAAGTCTGTGAGAACTCCGACAGGCGCCGATAGAATTCCTCGCGCGTCTCTTCCTCGGCCAACAAGCGGGCATAGGCTTCGGCATCATATCTATTGGACACAGACCTGAAGATATCGAGGAGCGCCGCATGCGCTCCAGGCACTTTGTTCGCCTCATCACGTATCGCTACGATGCTCTGGGCGATATCCTCGGCGCTGAAGCCCTGAAGAGCATCGTAGCTTGCCAGCGCATCACCAAGGTTCTTCAGGACCCCGGTATAGTCGATGATGAAGCCGAAGGGCTTTTCAGGGGCGCCTTCTTCATCATAGACACGATTCACGCGAGCTATTGCTTGAAGAAGGCCATGTTCCTTCAGCTTACGAGCAACATAGAGCACCGTGTTACGTGGTGCATCGAAACCCGTCAGCAGCTTGTCGACAACGATGATGATGTCGGGATCGGACGGACCCTGGAATTGCTCAACGATGGTCTTGTTGTACGCTTCCTCTCCGCCATACCGCTCCATCATTCTGCGCCAGAAGGAGCGAACGAGATCATCGTCAGACTCATCAACCTCGTCTTCACTTTCGCGCATTTCGGGGGCAGAGATGACGACTTCAGTGCTAACCACGCCGAACGTGTCAAATAGCTTCTTGAGCTGAATGGCAGCGCGCTTCGAAGAGGCCGCGAGTTGCCCTTTCAGCCCGGTACCCTTGAAATTGGTAGCGAAGTGCTGCCCGACATCAAATGCGATTGATTGGAGCCGGGACTCGATCCCTTCGATTTCCCGCGCACGGCTCATCTTCCGTTTCAGGTCGGCGCGCTGCTCGTCGGATATACCGCGTGTGTGAACTTCAAACCAACGGTCAATTTGGCCTTCATCAACGTCGGTGACGACCTCTCGCCCTTCATAGAGTAGCGGCACCACTGCTTTATCAGTGACCGCGTCGCGCATCGAGTACGACGGCTGCACCAGTTCACCGAACTTGGCGAAGGTGCTCTTTTCTTTCTTAGCGATGGGGGTCCCTGTGAAGGCGATGAAGCATGCGTTGGGTAGTACCTCGCGCATCCGATCGTGGAGGCTGTCCAGATTGCCATATTGGCTTCGGTGGCTCTCATCCACCAGGACGAAGATGTCAGAGGACTGGTCAACAACTCGTCGCTTGTTGAGGCCCGCCCGAAATTTGTGGATCAGGGTCGTGACGACCGGCGTCTTGTCCTCAATCAGCGCAAGAAGGTTCTCGCCGGTCGCGGCGCGTTTAGGTTCCTGCCCGGTTGCCCGGAACGTCTTTGAAATCTGATCGTCCAGATCGGTTCTGTCGGTAACGATTACGATCCGGGCCAATGGATTGGTCATCACGATGGCCTTGGCGAGCATCACCATCGTCAAGCTCTTACCGGAGCCTTGTGTATGCCAGACCACGCCGCCACGCCGCCTGCCATTCGAGTCTCGCTCTTCGATACGTTTCAGCAGCGTCTCGATGGTCGCGACCTGCTGATAGCGGGCAACCTTCTTGTGGGGGCCATCGAACAGCATGTAGCGCCGGACAAGACGCATGAATCGTTCAGGACGGAATAGTCCAACAAGCGTTTCATCCAGCGGGGTGACGAAGCGATGATCCTCCATCAGCCCGTTGTGACGTTTCATGTACGGGGCGAAATCCAGCGCCACCCGCTTTCCCTCGACCGTATCGAGAGGGCGATTCACGACTTGCACAGCAAAGTCGGCAGGGTCCTCCCGCTCTTTCCATACGCTCCAAAGCTTGCGTGGCGTGCCGACTGTACCGTAGCGCGGATCGTGACTGTTGGCCGAAAGAAGCAATTGCGCCGAGTAGAATAGCGCGGGTACACCTTCACCAGCCTTCTGGTTGCGGATTTGCTGACCGACGCCCTGTTCCGATGAGACGTGAGAGGCCTTAACCTCGATCACCCCAAGTGGGATGCCGTTGACGAACAATACCAGATCAACTCGGATCGTCGGCCCGCCCGCTTCGCTGACCGTATACTCGGCCGCGACCTGAAATGTGTTCGCGCGCCAATCAGACCAGTCGATGAACTTGAACGGCCATTCTCGGGAGGTTGCACCAATGGTTTGCGGCAGCGCAATGCCGAGAAACAAGTCATCCGTCATGCGCTCATTGGCGCGCACGACCCCTTCGGGAATCCGGTCGGTCAGACGACGAATGGCGGCATCGATGTTTGCTTCCGAGAATAGGTGCGCCCGACCGTCAAGCTGTATGCGATTAATCCGTGCAAGATCGGCTCGCGTCTGCGTCTCCAGAAATGGCAGCGTTCGCCGGCTATCGCGCCACTGATCGGCCTCCGCCTTGGTGACATAGCGCCAGCCACAGTTGATCAGCGTGTTGAGCGCCTGAAGCTGCGCGCCACCTGCCTCGGATGTGGAGAACTCGGGAGACTTGGTCATGGCGCTGCTCCGGCAACAGCCTTCGGCTTCCGCTTCGCCTTGGTGGTCGTCGGTGCGGGTTTGGCGATCCAGGCAAAGGCGCACTTATAGCCAAGCGCCCTCAATTCGTTTGCCGCTTGCCGGAACGTCACAAGGCTAAAGAATGGCAATCGGTTTGCGCCGGTACCTGTCCCGCTGCACAACACCGCATACACGATGAGATGTGCTGCTTCGCTATACGGACCAACGGAGTCAGCAACCAGGGCCTGATACCCTGTCAGTCCAAGCGTGGCTTCTTGCGCGGCGATTTGCGCGCGGAGCAAGTCGCGAAATGCGCCGTCCATTTTCATGACACGGGCAGACACAGTGCCCTGATTGAACAGATGACTGAGACGCGAGGACGAGGTCTGATCCTTCACATGGATCATCGCACCGCCATTGCTGAGGAAATCGCACGCCTCAATCGCGTATGACGCGTCTGTAGGCTTTACAAGCTTACGGTCGAGGCAAAGCATATTATGCCCGCCTGTCGCAATGCGATTGTTGTATTTTTCCTCGTTCTCATCAGCCAAAGCCGCCGGCATGACGTGTGTTGTAACGGCTGCAAAGAAATTCGCTACTTCAGTCGCTAGGTTGGTATCGATCCTATACCAGCGGTCCGCCGAAAGAACGTACTTCTCGCCGTTCAAGTCGGTCTCGAAAACGAGGCATTCCTTGATGCGCCAGCTTTGCCCGTCATCTCTACCGAGATCGTTGCATTCGTGGACCTTGTGTCCAGACAGATGCTCAGGAAGATAGGCGGCAACCGCTTTCTCCTTGAGGTCCGCAACATAGCCCCCGATTTCAAGGTCGGTGTGAACGTTCGTGCTGCTGAAACCCTTGTAGCGGATATGCCGCGCCTTTTCGGGATCGTAGATCACAGGATAAGCGAGATGCAGCGTGTCCGGAATTGCAGCCGTTAGGCAGGTGTTCAAAGCAGCGACCAATGCGGTGTCGAGATGGTCGATGGTTGCCTTGTCTCGGACATGCTTGATCTGGTCGATCCAGGCGAAATTGGTCTTGTAGTCACTCTTGCCGAAGGCTGCGTAGGCATCGGCGCACACCTGCGGCAAGTCGGCAACGTCCATTTCTTTGGTGAGCGTCAGACCGTCGCTACCAGCTACGCGCGTGGCGAAGGTTGCATCCTTAGGCTCTCCGGCAAGCCCGCGCACGATGTCGCGTTCAATATCGATGCTGAAGGCAGTCTGGTCAGATCGCCGGGCCGTTTGAGTTCGGCGGGACGTGGTGTTTTCATCGGGGGTGCGGATATCTGCGCTGCGCAGCTTGTCGGGATCAACCGTGTTCAAGACCACCCGTAAACCGAAGTCCTGCTCAAAGGCATCTGGATCGAGCTTCACATGTCCAAGCCCGAACGACACAGCAAACCAGCGACCTGACGCCTGGACGAAAACAAGGCCATAAGCGGTGGAGTTGCTGAGCTTACTCTTTTCCGCTTCGGTCAGATCAAGAAACTTTGACCATTTCGGCGCTCCCCCGCCGATGGTGTCAAGTGCGATTTGAGCGCCATCGAGCGTGTCCCACGCGGAGAGATCGACACCGGCGCGAACGCTATCTGCCGGCTGTTTGCCGTCCCGCAGGAGGCGAATAGAAACCGTATAGGTTTTCATGATGACAGAGCGCCTCCTGCCGCTGTTGCCGAAGTCAAGTCAACGGCGACCCGCCCGTCCAACGGCCGTTTGGCGATCAACATACGTTGGAGAAGGCCGCGCTTTTGCTTGCGAAGAGCCGCAAGGCTCTGCATATGCGCTTTGAGCAGATCGTGGCTCGCGCGAAGAATCGTAACCATGCGCTCCTGTTCATTGACTGGCGGAAGCGGCACTATGATGTCTTGATACGCCTGCCCGTCTAGGTTTCGTATACCCGTCGACCGAGTTTGCATGACCTCGGTTAGGCCTGACAAATAAACCCAGTGCAGAAAGGAGTGCAGATAATAGAAGTGCAAATCTGTTGGTTGCTTTATTCTTAAAGCCGACGTGAAATTGCTGAAGGAAAATGTTCCGCCGTCTAGCTCAAATAACGCGACCCTTCCAACTGGCTGCTCTGGGCCACCGCCAGATTTTTCAAGAATGATATCGCCAACTAATAGCTTTCTATTTTGAAGATGTTTTTCCTCAACTGGAATGTAAGCTATATCTGTGTCGTCGAGGATGCCGTCTTCAGTGAAGTTGGTGTTTCTGATAACGCCGACGTCGACTAGGGGAGATTCTGCCCCGACCCAAAGCCCGCTTGTAAAGTCGCAGAGATCGCCGAGGCGAACATGTCGCCAACCTTTAGGAAGCGTTGTCTCGCTGGTCACTTTGGCAGGGCCAAATAGCTTCAGCATAAGAGCCGTTCGTTTTCTCCGATACGAAGCGATTAGAAGCTCAGTTTCGTCAATGGCCCGATCCCAAGTATCAAGTATGCCGACAATCTGCTCCTGCAGTTCAAGCGATGGTGGTGCAGCCGGAATTTCACAGAAGGCGTCGAAGTAGAGCCGCAAGCGATCTTCAGTTAGGCCATGTGAATAAGCCCGAAAAAGATGGATCATGCGCGCCGACTTAAACCAGTGGTAGGCAAATCGACTGTCAATGCCCGGCTTTGGCGCAAGCACAACGTAGGCTGGACTAACTATGCCATCAACCTGTGCAAGACCGCATGCCCCCTGCCACATCCGCATCATGTTGTAGGCGATGTCGCCCTTGCGCACGAGCAAGTGCTGATCAGGCCGAAGCGCGGATTCGGTTCGTCGATCCAGATCGTCCCGAAACACAAGGCTGTCGTTCATAGTGACCGACATAACCGGCAAATCCGGTCGGCCCGGCTCCTGACGGATGTCGAAGTAATCTCCAAGACGCGACCCACTCATGCCGCGCCCTCTGCGCCAATGCGTTGCTTACGCCACTCGCCATAAGTCTGGCCGGTTTTCGTATGCTTCCAGTACCGTGGACCGCTGACGTTGCCGCCGTAAACGACACGGGCAGCGCCTGACGGCGTGTCGAACGGGGTGTCGGCGGTGAAACGGAGAAACCGGTCGTCGTCACCTGGCACCAGAACGCCTTCCGCAATAAGCTGTTGCCTCCGGCGCTTCAGGCCATCGTCGCAACTTGGCACCTCCTGCCGTTTTGCTATGGACCCGGCCAAAACAACAAACTCGTCGCCTGCCTCACGCGCTTTCGCCGCTGCTCCCGCTTCGGAGAATGTGAACAGCGCTTCGTCGCCTATCGGGGGTGCGTATGGGGTCGTTTCCGTTGTGGATGCTCTGTCCGCTGCGCCTGCCTCGTGGCCAGCCGGGCGCAACACGTCGAAACCTAGGACCGGCAGCAGAATTTCGATCTCGTCAAGAACCCGCTCCATGTCGGCAATTTCTGGCTCGGGTAGCCCGCGAAACGGCGGCTCTGTACCGTTGACGAGTTTCGCCCGACCCGCATTGCGGATAGCGGCAATGATCCGGCTTTCTAGATAGCGGCCATGCGCTTTGGTGAGGTTCTCGTCTTTCGAGACGATCAGTACCGCGCGGGTGAAGAACTCCTTTCCCTCATCGGCATCGTGATACGCGAGGCGCGTGCGCACTTGATCGCCCTCACCGACATAGACAAGCTGACGGCCCGGCAGATCCGGGTCCGGCCCGACGAGCAAGTAGACGCCTGTGCGGGTCGCTTCTTCTCTGCGGATGAGTTCAGGCAACGCCGTGCGAGAGGCAACAGCCGCCCGCACTGACGAAACGCCGAGTTCCGCAGTGATGACGCCCGACGGCGTGCCATCTACAAGATAAAGCTTGAGCGTGCGGCCTCGGCGGGTAGCGGAACGGGAGGGAGCCTCAGACATCAATGCCAAGCTCCTTGAGATAGAAGTTCATTTTCTCACGCGTCTGCGCAAGCTGGTTTTCGAGATGGCGGATTTCGTTCTGCACGGCCTGAAGGTCGACTTCAGGCTCAGGCTCGAACGTATCGACATAGCGAGGGATATTAAGGTTGAAGCCGTTTGCCTCGATCTCCTCAAACGTCGCTTTGTGGGAGTAGCGCTCGCGCTCAGTGCGACTGCGGTAGGTATCGATGATCTTGGATACATCCTCGTCGCGCAGGCGATTCTGTTTTTTGCCTGGCTCGAAGTCACGGCTAGCATCTATGAAAAGAATATCCCGCTCATGCGCCCGCAGGCCATTGGCTTCGCGCGATCGGTCGAAGACCATGATGCAGACGGGAATACCCGTTGTCGGGAAGAGTTGGCCCGGAAGGCCGATGACGGCGTCAAGGCTATTGTCGCGGATCAGCTTCTCGCGGATTTTCCCTTCCGTGCCCGAGCGAAACAGAACGCCGTGCGGTGCGACTACAGCCATGCGGCCGACATCAGGGCGCGTGATAGCCAGCATGTGGAGAATGAAGGCGTAGTCGCCCCGGCTCTTGGGCGGCATATGTGGCGTGAACCGCTTGTAGGGGTCCGGCAGCGGCTTGCCTTCGGAATCATTGTTGCCCCACCACTTGTCGAGGCTGAAGGGCGGATTGGCGACCACGACGTCAAAACGCATCAGGTGGTCGCTCTCGATTAGAGTCGGTGAATTGAGCGTGTCACACCAGTCAATTCGCGCACCATCCTGCTTGTGCAGCAGCATGTTTAGCCGGGCCAAAGAGCGAGTCTGCCCGTTCGATTCCTGACCGAAGAGTTGAAAATTACCGTCGCTGACTTCCTCGCCGGCACGCAGCAGCAGCGAGCCTGAACCGCAAGCCGGATCGCAGATGCGTTCACCGGATTTGGGGTTCGCGAGCTTGGCGACCACTTCGGAAACCTTGCGCGGTGTGAAGAACTCACCGGCCTTCTTGCCAGCGTCCGATGCGAAGCGTTCGATCAGGAAAATATAGGCATCGCCGAGAATGTCTTCGGAGGTATCCGAGAGATCGAGACCGGGCTTTGCGAAGTCTTCCAAGAGCGTTTTCAGCCTGCGATTGCGATCTTTCGTCTGGCCGAGGTTCGTCTCGGAATTGAAGTCGATGGCGCGAAACAGTCCCCCGAGTTTGCCTTCGTTCGCCTTCTCCATCGCATCGAGGACGATGTTGATCAGCTCGCCGACATTGTCCCGCGTGCGGCGCTCGTAAAGGCTATAGAAGTCTCCAAGGAAGCTCTCCTCGACTTCATTCGTCTTCGTGTTCTTCAGCTCTACGGTAGGCAGCTTGAAGCGCTCACGATCAAGACGGCGCTGAATGCGGATCTCGTCACCGCCGTACTCGCGGCGAAACTCTTCCACATGCTTGCGGCGCACGTCGCTGATGTACTTCAGAAACAGAGCGGTAAGGATATAGTCCTTGTAGCCGGATGCATCGATCGCCCCGCGAAAGGTATCGCAGGCACGCCATACCGCTGCGAGAATGTCGTCTTGCCGAAGGGTGGTCATAGAATCTCCTGTGAATGCTGGCTCGTGGCAGCAGCGCGAATGGCACGCGCAAGGGCCTCACGACCAAGGATGGAATTAAGAGTGGCAAGCCGCTGCAGCAGCTCCGCTTCATCGCGAAAAGACTGAGCTAACTCGGCGATCGATCGCTGCGCAGTCATTGGCGGGAGCGGAACGACAAGTTTGTCGAGCGCTTCTTTAGGAAGCCGAGCAAGACCGCTGCCCTGCTTGCCTCCAGCTAACGCAGCTTGCGTTCCAGGAAGGTCAAGAAAAGCCGCGAGGTATCCCGGGTCGACCTTCGATGTGTTGGGACGCACCAAGTAAAGGTCGAGCGAAATAAAAGCGCCAAATAGAGAATAATTGGCTAAGCACACATCCGTTGCCGAGCCGCGTGCGCCGACAATCAAGTCGCCGTCTGCTATCGGCAATGCTCGTGCAACTGCGGGTGCTTCTCCGGCGGCGAGCTGGAGCGGCCGGCCGGACCTCAGATCCGACAAGTCGGATAGGCGCACAAAGCGGGCGGACCCATCGCCCTCTTGAACCGTCATGCCGGAATAGATGTCTGCGATGTCTTTGAGTTCGAGCATTCCTCAAACTACATAAATGTCACGCCGCTTGCAATCGAAATATGAGGGCGTCTCTAACTAAAATTCGTGCGATGGCCTTTGGAGGGACGCACAGATCCTTGCGGCTTTCACTCCGTCGCTCTCGCGAAGACAGCGACGCGCCAGTCCAGAATCGGGAGTAGATATAGACTTTGGCGCTTTTGACGGTACTTTCTTGGGAGGTAGATGAGGCGCCCACCGTTCGAAACAGCCATGAAATGGCCGATAGCTGCCGATAGTTCACAGAATTTTTTCAGCTAGATTCGCTCCTGAAAATCCAGCAAAATCAAAAGGCTAGGTCTTTGAGGGTACCTTTCACGGTATATTCGCCCGACAATATTATTTTTAGTAAACATATCAGATACTTAGAGCGGAAAAAATAATCGAGTGGGAGTAAGAGAATCGGACATCGCCCCATTTTGCTTGTATCATGGGGCGATTGGCGCATCCCTGATGCTTAAAGCGGTTTGCTCGCTCGCCAAACGACTGAATACCGAACTTGCCGAGATTATTAGCCTCTCCCTCCGATTTTCGCGCGACCGCTGGGCGGGAGACTAGATCAGAATGTGTGCTTGGTAAGTCAACGCTTGGTATTTGATCGCTGCTCAATGGTGATGTTTTCAGCTTTTGTGGCCGAGTACCGAATACGTCGTTCTTTACGTTGATCTAGCTATTTGTTCCGGGCGTGGGTAAAGTTGCCCTCCATATTGAAACCTTGCGTGGCAGAAGGGTCGGCCGCGAGAAGGTTTTCCCTTTAGCTAGCTTTTCCTCTCAAAAGCCGTGTCCGTGAAAACTGTCAGAAGATCGCGTATGTTCCTGACAGGAGAAAGATGATTACACGGCTGACCGAACAGTTTCTGGCACACGGCGGGCTTACCCGAAGGCGTCTCTGTATCCGCTAAGGGCGGGTCCATCTCTTGTTCTGTGTTTAGAGCGCAGACGCGACGAATTACAATGCTAGTCAGTTTCACGGCTACCAGAATACAAACATTGCGATGGCGGCTGCGGCCATGGCTACGGTCGCAATCCACCCAAACAATCTTGTTGCCAAACCTATTGTGAATTTGCCCATTTCATCGCGTCTGCTTGCGACGATCATCATCGCGGCCATTATGGGAACCGCAACGACGCCGTTGACAACCGCGCTCCAGAACAATGCGGCAATAGGATCGATTGGCGAAATCGCAATTGCCACTCCAACGAGAAACGCCAATGCAATCACGCCGTAAAAACCAATCGCCTCCCAAGGCTTGTTTGCCAAGCCGCATTTCCAACCATGAGCTTCGCCAAAGGCGTAAGCGACCGAGCCCGCAAGCACAGGCAATGACAGGAGACCCGTTCCAATAATTCCTAGGCTGAAAATGAAGAACGCGAAATCTCCTGCCAATGGCCGCAGCGCTTCTGCGACCTCGGCTGCGGAACTGACTTCAGTTTTCCCGGATGCGTGCAAGGTTGCCGCGGTGCTAATGATGATCGCGATTGCGACGATATTGGAAACCGCCATGCCGGCGAGAGTATCGATACGAATACGTCTCAATTCTTTCTTTGCTTCTGCGGGATCCCTGCGAAGCGGCTCCTCATCTTCTGAATTGTCGATTTCTTCGACTTCCTGGGAGCTTTGCCAAAATAGGAGATAGGGGCTTATGGTCGTCCCGAATATGGCGACGATCATCGTGAGACTTTCGCTCCGAAGCGGAAAGCTTGGCCAGAAAATGCCTTTTAAAGCTGCCCGCCAGTCGACATTCGCCACAAACAATACCGCAACGTAGGCAAGCAAAACCAATGTGAGCCACTTAAGATAGCGAGCGTAAGTTTCATAGGTTATGAAGAGTTGCAGAACGAGCGATAAGACACCAAAAGCCAAGGTGAAGATGACAGGGGAGCCGTCTGTCACCAGACTGGCGGCTGCGCCCATGGCGGATAAATTGGCGCCCATATTGATGGTGTTAGCGACAAGAAGGAGAGCCACAAGACAAAGGAGCGCCCAGCGGGGGATGATTTCGCACAGATTTGCAGCCAGCCCCTTACCGGTAACTCTGCCAATCCGGCCGCTGACCAGCTGAATCGCGGTCATAAGCGGAAAGGTGAACAACATGCTCCACAGCATATTGTACCCGAATTGAGCGCCTGCTTGCGAATAGGTTGCTATGCCGCTCGGGTCGTCATCGGCCGCGCCCGTAATGAGACCAGGACCTAGCTGTTTGAATAGCGCCGCACGACGCCAGCGTGGTAAGATCTGGCTGTTGCCTGATGATGAATTATCGCTGTCGTCTTCGGACAATAGCGTATCTCCGTTCCAAGAAAATCGCGTTTACGATCGTCAACGACGATATGCTTAAGCTTCAATCTAATTTACTAACCGTCTGGAACACTTCAAAGCTCTCATAAGAAGACGCCCGTTTCTTTGTCACCTAGCCCGCATTTTGTCGCTGACTTGGTGTAGCCGATGTTTCTCGAAAGCATTCTTCAGCTTCTCATCTGGGCCGCCCGGGCCAGTTTGGGAAGCGTCTTCAGGATATTGCGCTTAGCGTAATAAATGTCTTTCGGAGTATCGTAGAAAAGATCTTCAAGAGTGCCTTGTTTGGTACTGGTCATTTAAGGGCTCCCCTTTGTACTCGTCTGTCGCGCAGGGCGGGAAGTTGCGCGATGCGAAGATTAACCCTCCACCCGGGGTTTTGTTTCATGTACGCTGCAAAAACCTCGACGGTACAATTCAAACATACAACTTGAGATATTGTTTTCCGGTAGCCTGTGCGTTCTTTGCGATCGGTGTTCGGAATGGGCAATAAAAGCTATGGAACGAACGGAAAGGAAAAGCCTTATCTTAGATCCAGGTCGCTAAAGCCCAACGTAGGTTGGCGCCGAAGAGACAGCCTCTTTGACATCAGCGCATCAACGGTCGTAGCTCACATCGGATGATTGTATGTTTTCATTTCTTTGGCAGGAAATCTTGTTGGTGCTGGCGTTCGGAGTCGGCGTTGTCGCGTTTGCTTTAGAAACAACAATAATGGAAAATGGACCCACCGGTGCCTTGATCGCGACCTGCTGTCTTATCGCCGCTATCGTTGCGGTTTCCGTGCGGGTCGCTCATCGGGCCGAAGCGATCGCCTCTAAGGTCGGCGATCCGTATGGCACGATGGTATTGACGATGTCTGCGGTCGGCGTTGAGGTGCTCATTCTTCTCATTCTCATGAACGGAAGCAGCGGCTCGCCAACGCTTGCACGCGACACGATATTTTCCGCAGTCATGCTGGATATTAACGGAATACTGGGTCTCGCCGCTCTTCTGGGCGGATGGAAATATGGAGAGCAGGCCTATAACGATGATTCCGGTAAGACCTACGGCGTCATGATACTGACCGCAATGGGAATATCCATGGTCGTTCCCGAGTTTATTCCTCACGAGAAATGGCGGCTTTACTCGGTTTTCACGGTGGGTGCGATGGCTATGCTCTACTGGGTATTCCTACGAAACCAGATTGGCCAGCATAGTTATTTTTTCAACTACAGCTATCCAGAAAAGAAAACGCGTGGCGGTCGCGCCCGCGATTACGAACCGTTCGCTCCGTCAATCGCGGTGCTGGTCGTCGGTGTTATACTCATCGGGTTTTTAGCTGAAGTGATGTCGGCGTTTCTGTTGCACGGACTTCAAGCGGTCGGGGCGCCGATAGCGTTGGCAGCGCTTGTGGTCGCCATTATGTCCGCAGCTCCGGAACTCCTAACGGCACTTCGCGCTGCGCTCGCCAACCGCATGCAAGTGGTTATCAATATCGCACTGGGTGCATCATTATCGACGGTTATCCTGACCGTTCCCGTCATTGAGGGTTTCGCGCTTTTCAACGATCAACCGATCGTCATGGCGATGACTCCAATCCAGACGATGTTGATCGTCATAACACTCATTGCGGCGGCCATAAATCTAAACGACGGCCAGACTAACGCCATCGAGGGCATGACACACTTTGTCTTGTTCGCAACCTTTTTGGCTCTCTCCTTGCTGGGTGTCGCGGGTGGCTGACGCAACCGTTTAGAAAGCCAGTGGGACCACAAGTCTCGTTGCGAACGAATTATAGTTTCAGTGTCAGTCACGAGGATATTTGAAAAGCAGTAAAACGGGACGAGTGAGCTCGAAAAAAATTCCAAGGGGTGGACGAAACCGGAAATTTTGCCAGTGCAACAGCCCCGCGTAACGCCATAATCTGCAGCAACGTTGGTCGTGGATTTGGGCCAAACCTGCTCGTAAAGTTCTTCCCGAGGAGCTGTCGACAGTGCGTAATCAGATGAAGCAGCTATCTGACTAAAACTGGGAGCGTTTCAAGCTTAGAACTGCATAGGGACCGAGCACAGTCTCGGTAAATTGAGCGATGCTTACAGTTTGAGGCTGTGAGGTAAGGTTCACCAGCCAAAATTCTCGCTCCGTTGCAAAGGCCAAAATGTGGTCAGCCCGCGACGAAATAAGCTGCTGCCACTTTTTTCCCGCCAGCCCAGTCAAAGTCTTTATTGTATTGAAGAGCGGACGGTTTCCACCTGCAGCCGTTGGTTCATTTTCACCCGCAATAAGCCCGAACGGGCCAGTCAAGGAGGAAATCGTCAGGCTGTCGAGACCAGCATCCAGCACCGATATGGCGTAGGCCATCGCGAAGCTTTCCGCGAACTTTCCGTTGTGACGTGGATCGCGATTGGCCATCGCAATCCGTTTGCCACTCGGGTTCTCCATGGTTCGGCTGCCATAAGGATTCTGGCGCATGGGGATGGTAGACGGCCCGATGCGATAGGGCTTATCCCCATAGATGGCACGCACCGAACGGGTGATGAAAGGTAGCGCTTCCAGTGTCTGCATAACACTCAGGTCGTCAGCGGCATGGACTATCGGATTGGTGCAATGGCTGATGAAATCAACAAGATCGCCGGGAACGCGCTTGCGATTAAGTTCGGTGAAATAACTCAGCATTCCACCGCCGAGCCGCACATTCGGGAAGGCGGCTCTTGCTGCCGCATAGACATCTTCAAGTGGCGGACAGGGCGGCCATTCGCTGCCGGGCGGGGTCGACTGCCGGTCTATGGCCGGGGAAACAATGATTGCATCGGGCGTGAAGCCAGCCGCTTTCATATCGGAAGCGATTGCAGTCGTCTCATTGATAAGGCTTGCCTCGCAAGGCAGTGCGATTTCAAGCGAAACGCGTCCGCTATGTTTCGCAGCTATCGCTGTAAAATCCGCAAAAGCTGAACCTTTGTGTCCGGCCAGCGGATCGTAATGAAATAACAGATCCTGCGGGCCAATTTCCTGCAACAACTCTATTGCAGCGAGGCTCGCTTTGGCTTCCTCGGGTGTGATGATGATACCGATATTAGGCATTATCCCACTCGCGTCACCGAGTGTGATGCTCACCAGTTCCGCATTCGGGGTGGCTCTAGGCGAAGTCACGCGAATATCGACGATGTTGAGCACAATGCGCTGATGCTGGGGTTTAAAGACTTCGATCTGGTATGGCCATGGTAGAGCTAGCGGGCGCACATAAGTCTTGTAAGATGCATCGGACCAGTTGCGCTGGTCTTCCATCTCAAACGTATCGCCTTCCATGCGGCATTCAGCTGAAACGCCCGGAATAACCTCGTGAGAGATGGCACGCATATCCTTGAAGGGCTGCCATGGCTCAATCAGATCGGGCAGACAGGTATTATTGACCGTGCCATCGACATGCTCGACAGTCACCGGTGAACCCGCCAGCCCGACGATTGGATGCAGAATGCAGAAGCCGCAACGGTTGGTTTCAAAGCCCGTCGTTGTGTTGGTCACAGCATCGAACGTCAGCATACCGCCGCGCTCGGCCTGAATGCGGACATCAACGGTAAGTCGGGTAGCACCCGGGCCTTCGTAACGTGCTCGATAGGTGGCGAGAAAGCCGGTACTGTTTTCTTCGACGTTCAGGTCGTGGATTTCCGGATTATAGGTTCCCCAGTCGCGGTCCCGCACCAGATAGGACACAGCGCGCAGAACCTCGACGCCATCATATTTGATGGTTCGCAGATTACCATCGCTCAGATCAACCGAAAGCAAGCCTGCCTTGAGATGCTGCGGCGGGGTTTCAGCCTCACGGGTTCCATAGAGCAGGAAAAGATCGACGCTGCTCATTTGAGCAGTGCCTTGATGTCGACGCAGTGGCCGCGCGCGGCACTGTCATAGGCGGCCTCGACAAGAGCGAAGGTCTTGAGATTATCAGCGCCCGATGTCGAGGGTTCTTCATTGCTCGAGAGCTTATCCACCCAGTGCTGCTGAATGGCAAAAACGCTTTCCTGAATATTGTGCCAGGGTCGCGAGGCCCAGGAGAGCAGTTTTGGCGAAACGTCGGAAACCGTGGTGCCGCGCGGCGTAATCACCTCAAGGCGATAGCCCTGATTCAGCCGTATCGAACCTTCGGTGCCATCCAGCTCGATCAGCGTTTCCGGGAAGGGATCGGTTTCGAGCTTGGTGGCATAGCTCACATCGACAATAGAGGTAGCGCCATTTTCGTGGTCGATGAGAATGGTTGCGACATCCTCGCCTTTGATCTTCGGGTTTACACGCTTGGTGCGTGCAACAAGGCTTGTAACGTCACCCAGAATGAAGCGCGCAATATCCAATGTATGAATGCCAAGGTCTTCTATGATGAAGCGCTGGCCTTCCGCCAGATAAGGCTGGCCAGAGAAGACGTCAAAGCCCGAGCGGAAGGAGAAGCGCCCCCAGAACGGTGCGCCGATGACGCCGCTGTCGAGCGCCTCGCGCACCGCCTGAATAGGTGTCTGCCAGCGGAAGTTTTCATGCACCATGAGCGGAATGCCCGCTTCATCACAGGCTTTCACCATGGCTTTAGCGTCATCGAGCGTTTTGGCAAAAGGCTTTTGGCAGATTGCCGGCACCTTGTGAGCGGCTGCAAGTTCCACCAGTGCACGGTGGCTTGAAACCGTGGTGGCGATATCGACAAAATCAATGCCGCCATCGGCAAACAGCGCCTCAGCATCCGTGTAGCGGCGTTCGATGCTGAACTGGTCGCCGACAATCTTCAGTCGCTCAGGATCGCGGTCGCAGATTGCCACGATTTTGGCACCTGAAACGTCGTGCCATGCGTGCATCTGGTTGATTGCGAAGAACCCGCAGCCGATCAGAGCGCCTTTCAATTCTGCCATTTTTAACCCGCTTTTGCCATTTGCATGAGTGTTACGCGCTGCTGGAGGCGGCGCTGTGCCTGGTCAACCACCACGGCGATGATGATGACAAGGCCCTTGATGACCATCTGCCAGAAGGACGATACGCCCATCATGACGAGACCGTCAGAAAGAATACCGATGACGAATGCACCGATGATCGTGCCACCAATGGTGCCGCGCCCGCCCGACATAGAGGTGCCGCCGAGAACCGCTGCCGCAATGGCATTGAGCTCGAACGAGTTGCCCGTTGCCGGATGCGACGACATCAGTTCGGACGAGATGATAAGGCCGGCAATGGCAGCGCAGAAGCCCGAAAACATATAAACGAACATCTTTACGCGGTCGACGCGGATACCAGACATGCGCGCCGCACGTTCATTGCCGCCGACGGCGAAAATCTGACGGCCAAGCGGTGTGTATCGCGCGATATAGGCAGCGGCCAACGCGACGATGATCAGAATCCAGACCGATACCGGAAGACCGAGAATGCTGCCCGATCCGAGGAACGCGAAGCCGGTTGTGCCCAGATCTTCGCGGCCGACCAGATTGGGGAAGGTCTGGCCGTCTGACGACAGAAGCGCCAGACCGCGTGCAACATAAAGCGTGCCGAGTGTTGCGATGAAGGGCGCGACGTTGAGCTTGGTAATCAATAACCCGTTGATGAAACCGACGGCGACACCAACGGCAAGCGTGATCAGCGATATTTCGATGATGTTGAAATAGATCGTATAGCCGATGCCCAGATCAATACCATAGATCAGCAAACCACCGGCAACCATGCCGCAAAGCCCGACAATGGAGCCGACTGAAAGGTCGATGCCGCCGGTGATGATGACGAAGGTCATGCCCATTGCAAGAAATGCGTTAAGGGCGACGTGCTTGGACATCAGGATGAGGTTGGCGGTCGAAAGGAAGTTCGGTGCCGCGAACGAGAAGAAGATGAACACCGCGAAAAGCGCGATGAAGGTTCTCAGCTTCATCAGCGTCAGTAGGGCGGAGCCGCCGTTGAAGCTTGTGTCAGTGGTGACCGTCGTCGTGTTGGCTGTCATGACGCGCGTTCCCTTGTGTGTTTGTTGTGGTCGTTGTCATGCATATGCCCGTGGCCCTTGGCCGAAGCGGCAACAATGTCGGCTTCCGTCGCTTTGTCGCGGTCGAAAATGGCTATCAGCTTTCCGTTGCTCAGCACCGCGATGCGATCAGAGAGCGCCATGACTTCTTCCAGGTCAGAGGTTGAGAAGAGAATGGAAAGTCCTTCGGCAGCAAGCCTGCGCATGGTGCGAAAGACATCGGCCTTTGCGCCCACATCAATGCCGCGTGACGGCTCGTCCATCAAAAGGACTTTCGGATTGGTCATAAGCGCCTTGCCGATAACGACCTTTTGCTGGTTGCCGCCCGACATCGAGGTCACTTCGAATTCAGGGTTCGGCGCCTTGATCGAAAGGTCTTTGATCGCTTGTTGAATGGCTTGTTTTTCACGTTTTGGCGTGATGTGGAAGAAGCGCGCCAGACGGTCAAGGCTTGCCAGTGTCAGATTGCTGGCAATCGATAAAATCTGCACCAGACCTTCGCGCTGACGATCTTCGGGGATGAGTGCCAGGCCACGCCGGATACGGCGGGTCGTGTCGCGTTCCTTTAACTCTTCCCCGTCAATGTAGATTTTGCCGGTGGAATGCCCGTGTTGCCCCATCACGCATTCGAAAAACTCCGAGCGTCCCGCACCCATAAGGCCGTAAATTCCTAGAACTTCACCGGCTCGCACATCCAGCGATACATTATCAACCGCCAACCCGCCAGTGGCACGCGGCAGGGTGATGTTTTCAGCGCGAAACCGTTCCGCGCCGATCTTATGGGTTACAGTCTTGGCAAAGTCCTTGGCATCAGAGCCGATCATCGAACGCACAATCCATTGCGTATCGATATTCTTGATCTCTTCCTGTCCGGTGATTTTTCCGTCGCGCAGAACCGTGATGTAATCGCCAATCCGCATCAGTTCTTCGAGGCGATGCGAAATATAGACGATTGCCACGCCCTGACTTTTCAGCTCAGCAATCACCTTGAACAGAATGTCCACTTCGGCTGCAGAAAGTGCCGATGTCGGTTCATCCATGATGACGATGCGCGCATCGAGCGAGATGGCCTTGGCGATTTCGACAAGCTGCTGCTGCCCGATCGGCAGATCGGCGACAAGCGTATTTGCGCTGATGCCCGCATCAAGGCGCTCGAGATATTCGTTGGCCTTTGCAACCTGCGCCTTGTGATCGATACCGCGCAAACCGCGTGTGATCTCCCGTTTGGCAAAAATATTCTCGGCCACTGACATGTTTGAAAACAGGTTCAGTTCCTGAAAGATCATCGCAATGCCGCGCTTCTGCGCGTCGGCGGGGCTGTCGAATGACACTTCCTCGCCATCGAGAATGATCTTGCCCATGGTCGGACGCTCAACGCCGGCGATAATCTTCATCAGCGTCGACTTGCCAGCGCCATTTTCGCCGACAAGCACCTTGACCGAACCTCGGCGCAATTCAAGGTTGGCACGTTTGACCGCGACGATGCCCGAATAGACCTTGGAAACATCCTCAAGCTTGAGGACGATATCGTCCTTTGGGTTCATTTCCGTTTCCATGGCTATTTCTCCAGAGAAATCGAAACGGGAGTCACAAGAGGAAGCTGGCCCTTTGACGGTAACGGGAAGGCACCCTCCGCTTTCACCTTCATGCCAACCAGATCTTCACGCGGCAGCTTGGACAATACCTCGTCATTGACGCGGGTGTTGAAAGCCTTGCCGAACTGCGCCCAGTCGATCTGGTTGCGAAACTCGTTGAAGTTCACGAAGGAGAGACTGTCACGGATAGCAGTACCGCGAACGGTCGGCCCGATTTGTACGCGTGCATCGGCCTTGCCATCGCCATCGCTGTCGACATCGACATAGGCGGCACGCGACTTTGTTTCAGCCGCGATCACCGTACCTTCGAGCTTGGCTGCGAAAGTCCATGGCGCATTGCCCTGCTTTTCGCGATGGCCGTACTTTGCTCCGGCGGCATCGGCGTCGGCATTTGCGGCTTGCATCACTTCATCAAGCGTCGCAGTTTTCTCGGCAAAAAACGGCTTAACTTTTGAATCCCAAATGCCGGCAACCGAACGATCGGGATTGAAATTATCGCCGCGTGCTTCTGCGGCTTCTTCCGCTGTTGGTGTCTTGATGATTTTGCAGCCCGAAAGCGCCACACCGCAGGCCAGCAGGATTATCGAAGCTGACTTCAGCACTGACATGAATCTATCCTCAGTATCAGGAATGTGCCGGGAACGGGACACGTTCCCGGCCTCGCAAGTCGCGGATTAGTCCTTCAAGGCGAAGGTTTCGAGCTTGTCGGCATTGTCAGGATTGATGAGCACGCAATCCATCAGCTGCTTTTCCTCAGCAGGTCCTTTGCCGGTCTTGATGTATTGATCCGCTTGGACAACTGCCATCTGTGCCTGAGCGTAAGCCGGCTGAAGAACGGTTGCCTTGATGCCACCGGCCTTAATGGAATCACGAACATCGTTGGAGCCGTCGAAGCCGACAACGATAACATCCTTGCGGCCTGCAGCTTCAAGTGCTGCCCATGCGCCCATGGCCATGGTGTCATTGCCGGAAATTACGCCTTTGATGTCAGGGTTTGCCTGCAGAATGCTCTGCATCTTGGAGAAAGCTTCGGTCTGGCTCCAGTTGGCTGATTGCTGTGCAACCATCTTCATGTCCGGATATTCGTCAATGACGTCGTGATAGCCCTTGGAGCGGGTGCCGGCATTCAGATCGGATTCGCGACCAAGCAGTTCGACGTAATTGCCGGCTTCGCCCATCAGCTTGACGAATTCTTCCGCACCGAGCTGCGCGCCCTGATAGTTGTTGGATACAATCTGCGACACCGCAACCCCCGAGGCGTTGATCTCACGGTCGATCAGGAATGAAGGAACTTTGGCGTCCTTTGCCTTCTGAACGGCGGCAATTGATGCTTCCGAACCGGCATTGTCGAGTACGATCGCCTTTGCACCGCGACCGATGGCCGTATCGACGAGCTGCGACTGCTTGGTCGGGTCGTCGTCATGCTGAAGGATCAGCGTCTCGTAGCCGAGTTCCTTGGCCTTGGCCGCGGCGCCGTCAGCTTCGGCCTTATAGAATGGATTGTCATGCGATGGCGTGATGATCGCGATCAGATCGGCAGCCCATGCCGGCATGGCAACGCCGCCTGCCAATGTTGCCGAGACGGCTGCAATCGCAAAACCGCGCGCAATTTTTCTGCGTGTGAATTTCATGTAGACCTCCCAATAAGCCCCATTTCCCAAAAGGGCGGAAAAAGGGGAGAGCGTGCGCCGCCCTCCCAAGTGACGTCACGTGATGCGACGGATGCTTTCTGCGATTTCTGCCGGTTCGAAAACGTTCTTCCAGTCGTCACGCATCAGTGCCGGAATGCCGAATTCGATTGCCTTATTGCAGGCATCGGAAAATACGCCCTGGACTTCGCCAAAGATGACAGCGCCGAGAACATTCATGTGTCCGAGCAGGAAGTCGCGTGCAGCCTCTTCAGGGACGCCGCGACGGACGGTTTCGTCCATCGCCTGCTTCATGACGACCAGCAGCGAAGCGCATACAGTTTCCGAAAGGCCGGGTTCCAGAATTGCGAGCTGCTCAACGGTCACGCGATGCGAACGCATGACCGGCGCCCAGATGATCTTGGCGATTTCTTCACCAAGCGCATAGGCTTCTTCCGGACCCTGCATCAACGCCGAAACGATGTGCTGCTTTGCAAACAAGCCGCCGAAATGGTCCTTCTTCGCCTGTATGTCCGTTTCATCGTTGAAGATCGGCGGATGACAAGGATGGGTCACGAAATAGGTGAGGTCTGCACGGTCTGGCAGATGACCGGCAAATGGTGCCGCTGCGTCGAGCGCAATAACCATTGTGCCAGGCTTGAGCTTGTCGACGATGCCCGCAGCAACCTTGCCGATGATGGTATCCGGCACCGCCAGAATAACCACCTCAGCACCTTCAAGACCCGCGTCAGCATCAACAGTGTCGATGCCAAGGTCGTTCTTGAGGCGGGCCTTGCCACCGTCGCTGACTTCGATGTGGCGTACGTCAAAGCGCGAACCCTTGAGGTTCTTGGCCAGACGGTAGCCCATCTTGCCGCCCGCTCCAAACAAAGCGATAGCTGTCATGATTATATTTCCTTCCCGTACTTTTGGTAGCGTAACTGGTATAACCAGTCAATGAGTATTCCAGATCAAGTGGGGGTTCCGTCGCGAATCTGACTGAAGTAACTGTCAGAGCCCACTTGGCCGCCTTTGAGAGCAATCTGCAGGCCGTTGGTGGCGTCGTGTGCGCCATGTGTTGTGCAAAGCGGTGATCCCGGAGTTTGCGGAAGCGGCAAAAGCGTGGTGAGCGCATCAACATGCAATTCGCGCAATGCATGGCTTGAGGTGTCACCGCCTGCAATGACCGCGCGGGTCAGTTGTTCGCGCTCGACAAGGCTTCGGAGAATGAAGCCGAGGCTGCGCGCCAGTTTGTGGCGGCTGCCTGCGACCTTGTCGATTTCCGTGCCGCGATCAGCCGACGGGCCGAGCGCAGTATTAATGATCACGCTATTCCCCAGCTTGAGCGCCTTTTGGCCTTCAGCAATGGCGGTTTCGATAGCCTGGTTGCTGTTTTCGCGAAGAAGATCAAGGGGACTGAGATTAATGCCGGTAAAGCCTGATGCTGTCGCATGGCGGATCTGGCGTTCTGTCGTCGGCGAGACGCTGCCTGAAACGACCGCGATGCGGTCAGCCTTGCCTGGAAGTGGAAATTCCCTTTTCGCACCGATCAGCCCGGCCTTGGTCCACGCGGCCAGCAGTGCATATTCAACACCCGATGACCCCGCAACGAACCAGCCTGTATCGGGGCGTAAGCGCCAGAGCTGTTCACCTGCCTGCAACTGGCTTTCATGGCTATCGACGTCGAACAGCACCATGCCGTCGGCAGTGTTGGCAATGGCGTTTACACGCGCATTTGCATCTTGGGCTGAAAGAGTGACCAGATCAGCAAGCACGGTTTTCAGCGCTGTTTGATGAGCCAGATGCAAACGCAGGTCTGCTTCGTGCATCGGCGTGACCGGATGGCGGCTCATAACCGGATGACGATCAATACGGTAGGTTTCGCCCTGATATGCGGCGAATAGATTGCCGAAAGCGGTGTAGCGCTTGAGCTGCGGTGCGCCAACAATGAGCGGCACATAGGCCTGATCGAAGACCGCTTTGCCGATTTCAACGGCCTTGCCGATGTTGCCGATTTGCGGTGCTGAATCGAACGTCGAACAGACCTTGTAATGGGCAATCGCTGCGTTGAGGCTTTTCAGCCATCTGAAAGCGGGCGTGAGATTCTCCTGCATCCATTCCGGTGTTTCGCTGCGGCTGGTGCCGGCCAAACCGATAGCTTTGCAGTGCGAGAAGCGTGCAAGCAGCGTTTCATCCGGCACGTTCATGAACAGAACAGTGTCAATGCCGTGGGAAGCAAGTGCCTCCATGACATCGGTTGAGCCGGTCAGGTCGTCGCCGTAATAGGATAGCAGCAGTTCGTGGGAAGCCGTGGTCATTGTTCGCCATCTTTTCCGAATTTTGCGAGCGAGGCTGCGAGTTCAGGATGATCCGCGGCATATGTTTCAAGCGGGATGCCAGCGACTGCTGCTTCCCATGCCTGCTGGACGGCGCGAACACCAGCTGACGGGCCGCCCGGATGACTAACGATACCGCCGCCACACAGATAAAGCAGATCCGTCGTGCGGCCGGTGCGTTCATAAGTTTCAGGTGCCTGTCCGCCCCATTGACCGGAACCAGCTACAGGAAGCGGGCAATCAGCAGGCGTGAACAATGGCGTGCTGACAGCCTTGAAAGAGTTGACGAAGCTCTCGTCCGGCTCCCAGTATTTCACACGAATACCGTTGATCTGGAACTGATCGACACCGAGCAGACGCCAGAATTGTTGATAGACGCGGAAATCCATACCCGCACCTGGATTGCGGGTCAGAACGTCCCAGCCATTGCGATGTGCGTGAAGCACGAGGCTTGAGCGCTTGCGCAGAAAGCTCATGCCGCCAAAGCCAATGGAATTGATATTGACTACGGCGCAATTGCCGCCGGCTTCCAGCACCATGTCGTGGTTACGCATCATCTCATCGGGATCGGCATGGGAGATTCCGAATGCGTACATGACCTTTTTGCCGGTCTTCTGTTCGTGATCGAGGATGCGCGGCATGATCGCGCCGATGCGTTCTTTAAGGGGGGAATAGGCCGGGCTCATCAGCTTTTCATCATCCTTGATGAAATCGACGCCGGATTCGATCAATTCGCCAACGAGTTCTGCTGTTTCATGCGGACGTAGGCCGAGAGCGGGCTTGACGATGGTGCCGATAATTGGGCGTTCCTCGATGCCGGTAAGGCGACGGCTTCCGGCGATGCCGAATTGCGGGCCGGGATGCGCCCCGCGGAAAGCTTCCGGCAGCTTCATGTCGATCACGCGGATGCCTGTCATTCCCTTGATCGAATAAACGCCGCCGACCGCGATTGTCATCAGCGCTGCGAGATCGGTGCCGATTGCATCCAGCGGAAAAGCAATATCGACATCGGCGCGCTTGATGGGACCGTGACCGGGTTCCAGCTCCGGCCATGCTGGTATCGGTGCATCCTCAAGCGAACGAATTTCGAGCACGCGCGCTGCAACACGCGCCTTCAGTTCTTCCGTTTCACCGGGAAGAGGAACAAAGGTTCCGGTCGACTGGTCGCTCGCAATCTTGGCAGCCATCTGCTCAATGCTGCCAATGGTCTCGATGCGATAGGTCAGGTTAATGAACATTGGTTATTACCGGAACAGGCTGGTGGTTCGTTGCCAGCGAACCTCCGCTGGTTTATAGATATAAACTGGTATAATGAGTATTCCATTATGCGCAAGCGAAAAATTGTGCGGGGCTTGGGCCGCTGGGGGCAAATAACTTCCCTCCCGGCAGTCGAAGATGCATAAGAGGGAAAAGCTCCTGAGGGTGAGATGTAATGAACCAGCCATTCGAACCTATTGTTCGTCGCAAATTATCCGACGAAGTTTTTGACCGGCTCGAAAACATGATCACTTCCGGTGAGCTGGAGCCGGGAGATGAAATGCCGTCGGAACGAGTCCTGATGGAACGTTTCGGCGTTGGTCGCCCGGCAATTCGCGAGGCGATGCAGTCTCTTGCCAAAATGGGGCTGGTGAGCATTTCCCATGGAGAACGCGCCAAGGTCTTGAAGCTGACGGCAAGGTCGATTTTTCAGCAGGTAGACCCGACTGCAAAGATCATGCTCGCGCAGTCAATGGACACGCTGGAAGATTTGAAGAGCGCGCGCATTTTTTTCGAGCGTGGTATCGTTCGCGGGGCCGCGCAGAAGATAACGGACAGTGACATCGGCGAACTGCGGGAAATCGTCGAACGGCAGCGGGAATCGCTCGGTGACGCAGATGCTTTCATCACCGCGGATATGGAATTTCATGTCCGGATAGCGAGGATTTCCGGTAATCCCATATTGGTGGCAGTGAGCGAAGCCATGCTTGCCTGGCTGAAAGAGTATCACACTCACATGCTTATCTGGACCGGCAAGGAGAAATATACGCTCGTGGAGCACGAGGAAATATTGGATTGCCTTTCTGCAAGGGATGCAGACCGCGCTGAAGCTGCCATGCTTCGCCATCTTGAACGGTCGCGTACGCTTTACAAAAAAGAATAGGGCCGCTCGTCAAACCTATCGCCGCATTATTGGATTAAGATCAGACTGTCGGCACGCTTCAATTGCTGTCAGACTTCCCGAAACCGGCGTAGATATCCGATCTGGTCTGAGGCACAGCAGAAATGCCACGTTTGCGCTTGGAGGCTAGTGTCTGGTTAATCTGGACGGTGCCCCGCTCGAATGCCAGCGAACATCCTGCAAGATAGAGCAACCACAGACGAGCTTTCGGATAACCGATCTCCGCAACGGCCTTGTCGAAATTGGAATAAAGCCTTTCGCACCATAGCCGGCAGGTCCGGCCATAATGTTCGCGCAGATTTTCGACATCGTGGACCTCGAATCCGTATCCTTCAAGGTTTTCTACCGTCATGCCGAGATGGTCGAGTTCCCCTCCGGGGAAAATATATTTCACCAAAGCTTTGTGTTCGGCACTTTTGCGTTTGAAGGATTTCTTGTCTTTTTTCATGCGGCGCGTGATCGCGTGATGCATGTAAAGTCCGCCGGGGCGAAGAAGACGGTTCACCGCGCTGAAATAGGTGTCGTAATTGGCGATGCCTACATGTTCGAACATGCCCACAGACGAGATTTTGTCGAATTGACCGTCAAGGTCGGCATAGGATTTGACGTGGATGGTAATCTTTTCCTCAAGACCCGCCATCCTGATCCGCTCGCGGGCAAGTGCGGTTTGGGCTTCCGACAACGAAACACCGGTCCCGATGACGCCAAAATTCTGTACTGCATAGATAAGAAGTGCGCCCCAGCCGCAACCGATATCCAGAAGATGGTCGCCGGGCTTCAGGCGTAATTTTCGGCAAATGAGTTCGAGCTTGTCCTTCTGGGCCTGGTCGATATCGTTCGCCCAATCGGTAAAGTACCCGCAGGTGTAAACCATCCGCTCATCGAGAAACAGGCGGTAAAATTCGTTGGAGACATCGTAGTGATGCGTAATCGCTTCCTTGCTCGATCCGCTGACGAAAGGCTCCTTGCCGTCCAGAATTTCGCGCGTGTTGGTTTTGCCAGCGAATAACAGCGCAGGAAGATCCTTCAGCAATTGCCATTTTGGCAACTCTTTCAGCCTTTTCTTCACGCTCCCGTCGGTTTTGGCTTTTGCAAGATCGAAGATTGTGCCACCGCTGATATCAACGCGGCCGGATGTCCAGATATCTATCAGTGTATCGTAGTTGGGTTTCAGAAGTAGTTGCCGAACGATTGTCGGATCGTTGATCACCAATGACGGGCCGTCGAATGTACCTATGCGCGTACCGTCCCATAACTCTACGTTAAACTGGGGGCGCAATGTTTCAACAATCGTCCGAATGATGCGAACGGGTCTGGATTCAACCATCATGCCACGCCTCTCCACTGAGATTTCCAAGGTAGTATTCCGCGGCGAGCCTAACCTAAGGCATTTGCGATTGCAGTCATAAAATCGTGACAGTTGCAGTCATTCGCGGCCAGGTGTTTCGTCGAATGCGGCATTGTTGAGAAGTGTCTGCCGCATTGAACTGTGAAACGATAGAAACAGCGGGTAAGAGTTTGTGATTCGACGAGCCGAAATTTGCTGCGCATTGGATCACGTTAAAAGGCAAACGGCATGGAATTTCCCCATGACATTGTAGATGCGGCCAGAAAATTGTGGCGCGAAGTCTCGGAAGCGAACGAAAAAGTAACGCCTGTCGATGCAATCGCACTTGCTATCCTGAGGGAGAGGCAAAGATGTGCGACAATTGCGCTTTGCGTATTTGATGATGAAGACTGGTCGGACGATTACCGGATGGCAGGCGGACTGGCAGCGGATGCAATACTCGCGGCCAATGGCAATGCGCCAGAATAGAGCGCTTGCATTGCAGTTGAAATCTATCGCTCGTAGAAATGGAACGAAATGGTAATCAGATATCTAGGGGTAGGGGCTGTTTGCCTCCTATTATTGACCGCGGTCGGATGTACGACATCGCCGCAAAACTATGCTGCTACTCTCTCATCCCAGGACCCCAAATGGCAGTCCCCGCAGTGCGAAGAGATTCGTGCAGAGGCTGTGAACTACGAGGCGAGGGAAAAAAAGGTTTCCGACTTGGCTCCCGGACTTCTTATAGGTCCTTATGGTCTGGGTATTGCAGCAGCCATCAAAGAGAACGACGAGAAGCGGAGAAAACAGTTCGTTCGCGAGATGCATTTGCGCTGTTCAAGCTCGCCACTGCCCAGGGAACTCGAAAATATGCAAAGCGAAACGAACCAGTCAAAACAGGCGGATACATTTAGATAGCTTGTACGGTTCTTCGCCGTTCTGACTTTGAGAGCCTCTTCAACAGTGAGTTAAGATGACCGAATTTGTACCCGTAATCGCATTGCACGGCGGCGCCGGCACCATTGTGAAGGCCAATATGACGCCGGAGAAGGAAGCAGCCTATCACGCTGGTCTGCGGGAATGCCTGCAAGCTGGGCTGGATATCCTGCGTCGTGGCGGGAAAGCTCTCGATGCCGTGACGGCCTCGGTGATTGCTCTGGA
>UEIJ01000050.1 GCA_900470195.1 Hyphomicrobiales bacterium
AGTTCCGATGCCGTAGTCGGAGGGATTCCAGGCCCGGCTACTTGTCCGGTTGTTCTTCTGTCGAGGCCCGCCATTTCCGCATGGTAATGTTCAAGGGTCGCAACCTGCTTTGATCTGGGCCTGTGGCCTGAAGAATCGTAAGCGAGTTTTTGTTGTCGCATCTGTCGTGAAGAGTGTCATTGCATACCGTGGCTGAAGAATGGCTGCAGAAACAACCACCTGTGTCCCAGAAAAATCTGGAGTTCAAATTGATGGTGGTGATGCAAACGGCGTTTGCGGTGGCCAGCTCTGCAAGCGATACAGATTGCAATGATTTTCCGGTACTACATCTGGAATTGTGGGGCTGGCAAAATGACGTGGAGACACATCAATCCAGATTGTGGGCAAGTCACGTAGATTTTTTCCGATTTGCAGTAACTGGATTCTCAACTCGAGATTTTCGTTACAGAGTTCCGGGTAAAGGTTGCTGAAGCGGAGATTTCCGATTCAGCGGTAAACGCCGTTTGCGGGCAGGCGCGGGGGTGGTGAAAAAAATGCTATGCGCCGACGGTTTTCGAGCTCAAGCTTTGATTATGGGCACGTAATCTGGAGTAGCCATGGCGTCGAGCAGGCAGCAGTCGGAACGTTTGCGCAAGCAGCGCGAACGACAGAAGGATTATCGCGATCGTTTAAAGGCGGATCGCAAGCCGACGCGTGACGACATCGCGCGGATCGTGTTGCATTTCATGGTTTTGCTTGCTTCAGAAGCTGATGACCCCCGCTCCCTTGATCAGCTCATCAATCGCGTGCTGGAAGCCTTGAAAGATCAGGGGTTCGATGAAGAGGCTTCTCTGGATGTCCTTGATGATCTGATCGCCAAATATACCAAAACGAATTGGGGTTTTCGTCGCAAGGTACATCTGACGTCCAGCAGGGCTCGTGATGGCACCGGACATTGAACATAGCGTTTAAAGCCATTTTGCGTTGATTACGACCAGGCGATTTTACAAACGTAGTTTGTATCTTTTGTCTGTTTTCCCCCCATTACTTCATGAAACGCCGTTTGCAGGGGAATCGGATTTAGAGGTTTCGCACAATGAAGCGAAGGCGCTCGAAGGCGATTTTAAACGGAGCAGATTTATTCTGGAATTCGGGAAATATTGCCAAAAACAGAAAAATTACGCCAGAAATGGGCACTAATTATTGAATAATAATTCTACGCTGAATTACATTTCGATTAATTCGTGGAGAATAAGAATTTTAAAAACGTATTTAAACGGCTTTCTCCGATTAAATGTAGGAATTAATATAAATAAATAAGCGATTTAATTTATTTAAATAGAAATAATGGAAATCGCTATTATTATTTATATAAATTGACAGAAATCGACTCAAATGAATCGTCATTTGACTAACGTGACCGAATCACTCTATTACTACTTCCAATCAGTCAGTATATGTCTTTAGAGGTGGGGATTGAAACGATGTGATATGAAAATACAACTAATAGGGAAGTGATATATACATGCATTAACTGGTATTGCTTCGCGCAGCTATAGTCATTTTGCTGTGTAAAATCCATTGATCGTGTGCGTTCGCGCGCAACGTCACACGTTTTGCTGTCTTCAGGCTGGCTTCGCTCCGACGCGACGTCAGAGGGATGATGCTTGTCTTCAATCTTTATTCAAAACGAACCCGGCACGGAATGATATGTGCAGGAACGGAGAAACTATGTTTGCAGAAACGGTCGTTGGTTATATCGATCTTATCGAACACAAAATTCCACAGCGAAGCTACAAGCGTGAATTAAACGCGGCACTACACTTGTCCTTATGTTTTCATCTGATCGACCGCGCTCATGACAGAGCAAGCCAGAAGCGAGCTTTGTCAGAGCAAATCTTTCGTTGGGCACTATGGAATAAGGGCGAAAAAATCATCAGCCTTATTGAAGAAGCGGTGGCAAAAGCCACGGTGAAGGCCGGCTATAAGGATTTGCGCTCGTCTCATTCCATGCCGCTGACACGCGATACTTTTAATAACGTCATCGAATCTATCGCATCGAAATCCATCGCAGATGAAAACGATTTAGACCGGAAAGCCATAGAACTCCCGGTAGGCCCTTACACATTCGAATTGATGTTTTACGATGAGGAGAGCAGGTGCATCCGTGTGTTCAGCCTGATTTATGGCATCAGCGCCCATGAAGGAGCTCTTGATCAATGGCGGGTTGAAGCATCGAATACCTCGGCATTGTGGAGGCGGCTGGCGCAACAGTATTATGGCATTGATATTGATCACTGCGAATTTGCGTTGATCGACCCGTTGCTTACTGAAAGCCGGGTTGAAGATGGGATTTGGGCGCTATCTGATCTTGACCGACTTATCGGCGCACCGGGTATCGCAGAAAAAGTGTTGGGTGCGCAGGAAGCACTACGAGAAGAACTGATCATCTGGCTCGGCGACACATTCGCGAAGACCGAAGACGAGCAAGCACAGCTCATCGATGAGGAGATTATAAAGATTGCACTCGAAGCGCTCGACAGCGTAACTGTACCGCCAGCCCAAATCCTGAAGCCCGGTGACGCGACGAGTTGACCGGACGCGGCCAGAGCATTTCTCGACCAGAGAACCAGTTCCCGCTTTTCAGGACGTATTCTGGAGTTTACTCTCTTCATGACCACTTCACCACCCGGCGCGAGCCGGCTTGGGCAGCATCTGCTTGCCCGCCTGAAACATGCTGCCTATCGCGATTTGCGCCAGGTGTTCTGCGAACTCGATCTTCTGTCTCACACCGAAGTCGACGTCGATGGATTTTTCGCGATGCGCTTCGATATGTCCGGACGGTCATCTGATCCCGGTGATGAAGATCGACCGGTACTGCCTTTGACCGGTCATCCGATCCACGATCTGCGCGCATTGAGCGCCCATCTCGGTGCCGGCTTTGATCTGGACGCTTCCGGCGTAAAACGCCAGTTCGCTCTCTCGCTGCCGTTTCCAACATCCTTGCCTGACATAGATCATCATCCGGTCGAGCGACCATATCTTTTGAAACTCCTGCGCTGTTTTTGTGCCGAGCCGGACATTGGTGATGTCGCGGTGTGCCATCTGCTCGCACGGGCCATGGAAGAGGGTAATTCCGGGTCGAAACCACTCCTGAAACTTTCGCGTGGGAGGCCGGGGCTTGTCATTGTGCGTACCGATATCGAAGGATTTGAAGATATCCTGTTACGGATGTTGAGAGAACAGCGGCTTCATCGCGGGTATGTTGTAGCGCGACCTCTCGATCACTGGGGAACGACAACGGTCCGACAGTTGAATCGAACAAGGAGCCGCATCCGTCAGCCAGACCTGATCATCAATACTGTCGATGCTGACGCATTCGAGAAACTCGCATTGATCGACGAAGACAGCATTGGGGATGCACTGTCACGCGGCGAATGGCTTCTCGGTATCATTGATATGCAATACGAGATTCCGGCAAAGCTGAAAATTGCAGCAGACATAGTCCTCGACACCGGTCTGCTTGACGGTGCTCTTCTCAACAGGCTGCTCGATACGGTGACGGTGCACGATGCCGACACTCTCTTTCCAGAGGATTTCGCACTCGGTTCATTGCGAGAGCTGAGACATTCGTTCCGGGAGGCAAACACACGGCAGGAAACCTTTGCCTATCTGCTGGCCCAATGGGAACTGGAGGGGAGAAAGCAGGCACGTCCGGTAAAGAAGCAGAAGCAGGAAGAGGCTGACAAAAAGAAGAACAAGGCTGATGAGAAGAAATCGTTCTCGACTGAAGAACGCGGTCGGCATGGCAGAAAGATTGTTTCCGACAGCCGACTGATTGAACCAGAACCGCTCGATGAAGGCATCAGTGACGTCGGTTCCGCAGGGATCGTCATTCGTCGAACGCCAACTCTACGCGTAGAGACCCTGTCAGGCTATGGCGAGGCAGTTGACTGGGCATTGGCGCTTAAAGAAGACCTTGCTCTATGGAACACAGCATCACTCGCCTGGTCTGACATCAGTACGCGCCTGCTTCTGTCTGGTCCGCCAGGCACCGGCAAAACCACGTTTGCACGGGCGCTTTGTAACAGCCTGCGCATTCCTGTCCTCGCGACTTCTATCGCGACATGGCTGCGGATGGGGCATCTCGGTGATGTGTTGCTGCGCATGAAGAGCGCCTTTGAGGAAGCGGCATCTCACGCCCCGGTCATTCTGTTTGTCGATGAGATCGACAGCATTGGGCGACGTCAGGATTCATCCCGCGACTATGCGGATTACTGGAATGCTGTTGTCAATCAGCTACTCGAATTGATGGATGGTGCGGTCAAACAGGAAGGTATCATCATCGTGGGTGCCACCAACCGGCCTGACGATATTGATGAGGCATTGGTGCGGTCTGGACGACTGGAAACCCATATCCGGATACCGAAACCTGACACGGATGCACTGACCGGCATTCTCGCACATCATCTGGGCGCTGATCTCGATGCTGTGCTGCAAACACGACAGGCGGAGCAACAGCGATGACAGGTTCCAAACCAGATGAAGGTATCAGGCGTTCGCGCGACCTGCGTCCGCTGGCGCTGAAGGCACAGGGTATGACCGGGGCCGATATCGAGCGCATTGTCCGTCAGGCTCGCCAGCAGGCCCGCCGGGAGAAGCGTCAGCTTACCTGGACAGATATTGAAAAGGGCATATCCGGCAATCGCAGATCAATTCTACCGGAGGAACGCTGGCGCATGGCGGTGCATGAGGCGGGTCATGCCGTCATCCGTCATATATTGCAAGTCGACCATCCCCTGACACTCAGCATTGAAGAACAAGTGGGGTTTGGCTTTGCGACGGCGCGTCGCAAGTTAATTCCGCTGGAAAAAGATTGCGAAGACAATCTTGCCGTGATGTTGGCGGGAAGGGCGGCGGAAGAGCTTGTCCTGGGGAATGTCTCTGTCGGCTCCGGGATGCAGCCGGGTAGCGATCTCGCGAATGCAACCGATCTGGCACTCGCAATGGAAACGACGTACGGCTTTTCCAAAGAACGGTCATTGCTGTTTTGCGACGGCCTGACACGAGGAGAACTGATCCATGCAAACCATCCCGTAACGAACCGTGTCAATGCGCGGATGCAAAAAGCCTACGACATTGCCCGTCACGGACTTGTCCGTTACGCGGTGGCGCACAGAACGCTTGCCGAGACGTTGCTCGAACATGGCGTTCTGGAGGGTGAAACCGTCACCGCCATTCTCAACGATGCTGTCCAGCGACAGGATCAGCAAGGCAGTCATGCTTCGGTGAGCATAGCGGATAGCAGGTCTCGGGAGACGAACGCACCCGGACCGGCCTGAGCGGTCGCCCCGACCGGCATTCAACTCAACGAACAATCCAGATTCATATCAAAACGCGCTCATCAGCTCGGGCGAGAGCGATCCCGCATATTCAATGAAAGGAAAATTTCATGGCAATCATCGCAAACGATGGCGCATTCAACCGGGAAAGACTTGCAGCAGAAATCAAGGCCCTCAAGGCGCTTGTTCATGATCTCGAACGCCTGCTTAATGGAGAACATCCAGATCCCAGAGAACTGGCGGATGCGCCATTGATCAGCAACTGGGATTTTGATCGCCGCGACACAACATGCCTTGTGGGCACATTTGTTGCTCATCCGCGTCTGGGACGTATCGTGCCAAATGGCATTACCTCCGAACTCTGGTACATTGACCCCGAAAGAAAATATGCACGCACATTCAGTCGCTTCTACCGTCTTGGAAAAACGGTCCGGTTTCGGGAAGGCAAGCATTGAGGCTGACCTGCAAGAACAGAGCGGGAGCTTATCGGCAGAGTAAATAAGGGCGGGACGGCATAGACAGGCGGGGAGGAGAAAACTGACCCGCCTGACGGCCATATTTTTTGCGTCAGTTGGGAACCATGGATTTGAGCTGCCGCTCGCTGAAAAGCCAGTCATCGTGTTTTCCAGCAACGATGGCTGCACCGTTACGGTTTCTGAAGAAGCCAAATCTCCCGGAGTAAAAATGGTCGGCCAGTTGTGAAAACGCGTGGCGTACGCTTAACGGCCTTGAGTATCGCCCTGTCAAAGCAGTTTCAAGTGGACCAGGCAACCAGCCGCATCGATACTACGGATTTTGTTCACAATTTGGGAATTCACGAAATTCCCAAATTGATGATTATCTGACTTTTGGATTGCTGTTAGTGTGACGTGTTCATCTTGCGAGATGAAGCGAAGCGTTGAGCCTCCCGGTCGATTGATTTTGCTCCCCGCTTTTCGGCTCGATCGATCTTCCGGGCAACATATGCCTTGGCACGATCTGTCATAGTACGAGGGACGGGAATGCCGTGTTCTCTCATTTTGCTATGCGCCCATTTTTCCGCCTGTAGTTCTTTTACGTGTACGGGCAATTTTGGTCCACCACAGTGAAGATGTGCATGGGCACACTCATGTAAAAAAATGTAAAGGCTTTTGCGTGTGACTGGTCGCGGGGCTTCTATTTGGCGCAACCAACCGCGATGAACCCCCGACAGGCTTTTCCTGAATTTTACAGTATAACCTTCAGGAACATAGGACATGCCGATTTGGTAGAACCTGTCGGCGGCAGCGCGACGTGCAGCTTGTAATTCCAGGCCTGTCATAGGTTTCATGCCAGCGTGGGTGGTTTTATTATCAATCATCAAATACTCCTTGTTTTAAAATGACTGAGCATCAGCTAAAAAATGCTGACTTTTAAATTAAAGCACAAAAATACAATAATATCAAATGGTTGGATATGCAGAGGCGGCCGAAATGCCTTGAAAAAGGTATAAACTACCCTGATTTTACCCCCTTAAAATTGAGAATAAATGACATATTGTCGCACTCCTTCTGAAGAAGGAATACGAACCGTTCAAATGTCGATTTGACGAAAAGAATTGGATCGACGAGCCAAGGGCTCGGTGCAATTACGAAGGAGGGATAACCTGGACTGAACCGCCCGGCGTGGCCGTGCCAGACGAACCTTGCGGAAATTGTCACCTCGACCTCAGCCTAAACTTCAGCGACGACAACGGTATATGACCGAACCCCGTGCCATGGACTATTACCGTCACTGTTTTCCTGGTGAGACTATTGCCAAGCTGTGTGGCCATATTGTTGGTTTCTGCCAATCCCGTGGCTTTTGGATTTTTCATCGGCGTTCAAGATCCTGTTTGCGCCGGTGGCTTATTGGTCGCACACTATATCTATTGGCTGGTTAGAGATGGTAGAATGTTAAAAGATATTCCATGGGACATATTCGAGGTAGATGCGCAGGTCATTGATGAAGCCGACATTCCGGTTTGCGAAGGGTGTGCGTATTTTTGTATCCTGAAATATCAAGGTATCGATCGGCTGATCTCACGGCTACGCATTTTCGATTTGGATACCGAATACTGCTATTCGCTGTACGGTCGTTTTTCCCGGAATATCCTTGCCGGTAGTTTACCGCCGGCGCTTGAAGAGTTCGATGGCGTGCTCTGCCTGGTTGGTCAGCTCGAAGTCAGTAGCGGGAGCTTCCATGGAACCGCCCCCACGACCCCACCTGCAACCAAATACGCACTGAAAGTGGTGGATCCGGGTAACACGACGCTCGCTCGAAATGAGATGTACACAGTCTGGGGTTTCGGAATCCGTCTTTGTTCCGCGCACCAAGTTGAAATAGCTAGCTTTGCCGATGAGGAAGCGGTGCGTCGGGCGATCGAAAACACAGCCGAAGCTGAATGTCTGACGGACGATGAGTGAGGTGCACAAGATCAGAGCATTGGGTCCCGGGAAGACTAAATGAGGTGTTGTCACGTTAAGTTTCTCTGGCCGGAAAGGCCAGGGGCTCGTAGATATTCAGGCGAAACAGGCCGCAATTTTCCATGCATCGAAAGCTTCGAGGCGATGGTAGCGAATTGTGTGTGCGGCTCGGCGACGAGATGGAACAGAGAAACAATTGCGGGTCGCTGAGTGCATGGAGACGAACCGTTGCAACGCTCCAGGTGACCGATGACCTTGCATGGTTCGCTCCCGTTTCCTAAACGGCAGATGGCTATTTTCGGCGCGATTATTGAGGCCCTTGTGCGACCAATGGTCAAGGCCGGGTGCCACTTCTGCCTTTGCTGCACCGTAGGAGCGGAGCTTATCGGTGATGATCCGTTTGGGAGCAAAGCCATAGCGCTTCATTAACGCCACAAGCAATCGCTTTGCCGCCCTTTTATCACGCCGCTTCTGCAAGATTTCTTCGAGAACGGAGCCATGTTGATCCACCGCACGCCAGAGCCAGAATTTCTCTCCAGCGCATTTGACGACCACTTCGTCCAAATACCAAATATCGCCGGGGCGCGCCTGACGCCGCCGCAAGTTGCGTGTGATCTGGGGGCCGAACTTGGCGATCCAACGACGAACTGTCTCGTATGATACGTCGATTCCACGCTCAAGCAGCATTTCCTCAACTTCACGCAGACTAAGGTTGAACCGCAGATAAAGCCACACCGCATGAGCAATAATCTGTGGCGGAAAACGGTGACGCTTGAAGATGATATCTGATGTCTGCATCGCCAAAATTTACGCCCAAACCGTCAGGCAGGCAACTGTAGCCCAGTTAACGTGACAACACCAACATTACTTTCTCTAATCA
>UEIJ01000031.1 GCA_900470195.1 Hyphomicrobiales bacterium
CGCTGTCGATTCAAAAAAAAACGGAAACGCTCTAGGCTCAGGACTTAGTTAACAGGGCAGTTTCCCATGACGTATGCCAATTTTCCCAACGCCGCCGGACCGGAATACCTCTTCCGGCCCAGTCTGTAACGGTGAAGAATAATCTACCGCTCTTTGATCAAAAGGGGGCAACTCCTCGCTGAGGGCTTGCAGTTTGCATGGCAGGAGCCATCAGTCAGATGACAGTCCCTATGCGATCCTTAATGGCAGATACGGTAAAAATTACATTTCGCCGGATGCTTGCTTTTGCTGTAGTTCAATCCGGTTTCGACGGCACCAAGTTAGTTCTATTCTACCTAACTCACTTCGAGTGCCCCTTCTTTCTGTAGAATTCGCTTATCACTTCAACTCGTATCGCTACTATTTTTCAGTCGAGCATTGGACACTTTAATGCTTTACGCGGCCTTGTTTTTGAGAATGTCGAGCGCGACGTCGATGATCATGTCTTCCTGGCCGCCGACCATGCGGCGCTTGCCAAGTTCGATGAGGATTTCGCGCGTATCGACGCCATAAAGTTTCGAGGCGTTTTCCGCATGACGCAGGAAGCTCGAATAGACGCCCGCATAGCCGAGCGAGAGGCTTTCACGGTCCACCCGCACCGGACGGTCCTGCAACGGACGCACCAGATCGTCAGCCGCATCCATCAGGCCATAGAGGTCGCAGCCCGTATCGATGCCCTTGCGGTTGAGAACGGCGATCAGACCTTCAAGCGGCGCATTGCCAGCCCCTGCCCCCATGCCCGCCAGCGAGGCATCGACGCGCACAGCGCCTGCTTCGATACCGGCAACGGCATTGGCAACACCGAGCGTCAGATTGTGGTGGGTGTGAACACCGATTTCGGTTTCCGGACACAGCGCATCGCGCAGCGCCTTCACGCGCAGCGTATATTGCTCAGGCAACAGCGCGCCTGCCGAGTCGGTGACATAGACGCATTCCGCGCCATAGCTTTCCATCAGCTTCGCCTGCTCGACCAGCTTTTCCGGCTCGGCCATATGCGACATCATCAGGAAGCCGATTGTGTCCATGCCCAGTTCACGTGCAGCCTCGATATGCTGGCGTGATACGTCGGCCTCGGTGCAATGGGTCGCAACGCGAACCGAGCGCGCACCGGCATCATAGGCTGCCTTCAGATCATGCACTGTGCCAATGCCCGGAATGAGCAACACGGTGACGCGGGCATGCTCGCAAGCGTCGGCAACAGCGCCGATCCATTCGACATCGTCGTGCAGGCCAAAACCGTAATTGAAGGTCGAACCGGCAAGGCCGTCGCCATGGGTGATTTCAATCGCGTCCACCTTGGCTGCATCCAGCGCCTTCGCAATGGCGACGACATCCTTCAGCGTGTATTGGTGGCGGATCGAATGCATGCCGTCGCGCAGCGTTACATCCTGAACATAGAGCTTATCGGGATTGGAGCGGGCCATTATGCAGCCTCCTTGGCAAGCGCTTTTGCTGCCCAATCATCAGCGGTGACCAATGCAGCAGATGTCATGATGTCGAGATTGCCGGCATAGGCAGGCAGATAATGTGCAGCGCCTTCGACCTCAAGCAGGATGGTCGTCTTGAGACCAGAAACGAGCCCGATGCCCGGCACGCGAACCGGCGCATTATCGCCGATGACTTCGAACTGCACTTTCTGCTTCAGGCGATAGCCCGGCACATAGGCCTGAACCGTCTTCACCATTTCGGCAATCGAAGCCTCGATGGCTTCGCGGCTGCCGCCTTGCGACAGAACAAACACCGTATCGCGCATGATGAGCGGCGGTTCAGCAGGGTTGAGAATGATCAGCGCCTTGCCGCGTTCAGCGCCGCCCAGATCACGGATCGCCTTCGACGTGGTTTCGGTAAATTCATCGATATTCGCGCGGGTGCCGGGACCAGCCGAACGCGACGAGATCGAAGCGACGATTTCGCCATAGACAACGCGGTTGGTGGCGCGCTTGACGGCATAGACCATCGGGATCGTCGCCTGACCGCCGCATGTGACCATGTTGACGTTCGGCTCATCAATATTGGCGTCGCCATTGATGGTGGGAATGGTGAAGGGGCCGATGGCGGCAGGCGTCAGGTCGATGACCTTCTTGCCGTCCTTCTGCAACAGCGCGTCATTATGCAGATGCGCCTTGGCCGAGGTTGCATCAAACACGATATCGATATCGCGATATTCCGGCATACGCAGCAGCCCGTCGATGCCTTCATGGGTGACCGGCACGCCCAGCCGTGCGGCGCGTGCCAGACCATCCGAATTCGGATCGATACCGACCATTGCGCCCATCTCGATATTCTTCGACGTGCTCATCACCTTGATCATCAAATCCGTGCCAATATTACCGGAACCGATGATCGCGCATTTCTTCTTGGACATAGTGGGTCCCTTCTGATCTTCCAGCCGGTTACTGCACACCTTGCTTAAAGTTCAACAGCAGCCAGTTCCTGCAAACTATAGCTTGGCTCAACGGCAACCGTATTGCGCAGAGGATGGCCAAATCCTTCAGCCATGATCTCGAAAACATCGCCTAGTTGGGTGTGAATTTTATCGGCAAATGACAGCGTGGCTGTGCCGAACATATGGACATGAACATCGCCCGGCTGACGGAAAATCCCGTATTTGAAATGGTGATATTCGAGATTAGCAATCGTGTGGGACATGTTCGCCTCACCAGACAAAAACGGCTTTTCCCATAAAACTCTGCCGTCACGCAGAATGCGACTAGTGCCCCGAATATCCACAGGCGCAGCACCAATCCGGATTTCCGGTCCCAAGGATGCAGGACGCAGCTTGGAATGGGCAAGCCAGAGATAATTGCCCCGCTCCGTCACATGATCGGAGAACTCATTGGCCACGGCAAACCCCAAGCGCATCGGGCGACCGTCATCTGCGATAACGTAAATTCCCGCTATCTCTGGCTCTTCCCCAAAATCCTGACCGAATGCTGGCGAAACCAATGCCGCGCCCGGTGCGGCTAGCGTGTGGCCGTTGCCTTTGTAAAACCATTCTGGCTGCACGCCTGGTTCACCTGCCAACGGTTTGCCGCCTTCAAGGCCCATACGGAACATCTTCATGGAATCCGTCAGTTCGGCTTCTTCTGTCATGACCTTGGCATGCATGCTGTCACGGGTCGCAGCCGATCCCAAATGGGTGAGCCCCGTGCCGGTCAAATGCAAATGTGCCGGATCGAAATGAGTAATCGGCGGCAGGTAGAGGCCATTGACGGCAAGTCTCTCGGGTTCAAACTGCTCTCCGAAACCCTGTCCCTTGATCTGATCGACGAGGCTCCTGCCACTTCTGGCCGCAGCAAGCGCCAACTCGCGCACACCCGCCGCGCCAAGGACTTCGCGCGCTGGTTCTCCGTCCTCCCGTGCAAGAACGCGGATCGTTCCGTTCTCTTCTTGAATTTGAGATATCAGCATTTCCAAACTACCTTTTGCTGGAGCGTTACATGCTCAGGATCAGCTTGCCGAAATTGTCGGCTGCTTCCAGCATGCGATGCGCTTCCATTGCGTCACTGAAGGATAAAACCGCATGGATGGTCGGCGCGATTGCGCCCGATGCGAGAACCGGCAACCAGCATTGGCGGAAACGCTCGACAACTTCGGCTTTCTCGTCCGCCGAATGCGGCCGCAGGGTAAAACCACGTAGCTGCAGCATCTTGGCCAGAATGGCGGGCACATCAGCCTCGGCCTTTCCGTCGCTGAGCAGTCCCACGAATGTCATGCGTCCTCGCCAGCGTAAAAGCGCGATATGACGCGCCAGATATGCGGGGCCGACGAAGTCTTCGATCACATCGATGCCATCAGGGTAGATCTCGCGGGTTGCCTCGGCAAAATCGACCTCGCGATAATTCAGAACATTTGTTACGCCCCAATCGCGCAGGCGACGGGCCTTGTCCTCACGCCCCACTGTTGTAATGATTTCCGCCTTTACATGTTGCGCCATGCGGACCGCAGTACTGCCGACGGCGCTACCGCCCGCGTGAATCAGTACTCGCTCACCTGCCTTAAGGTGCGACAATTCGAATAAGGTCTCATGGGCCGTACAGAATGTTTCAATGACCGCAGCTGCCTGCACATCATCCCAGTCTGAGGGAACTACAACGACATGCCGCCAGTCGGCGACAGCATATTCTGCATAGCCACCGCCGGAAAGAAGCGCTGCAACCCGCTTGCCGCGCAGATGATTTGGTACATCGCCGCCCGTTTCGACAACCTCCCCACCACATTCAACGCCCAGTACAGGATTTGCGCCCGCAGGTAGTGGATAGACGCCTGCTCGCTGCATAGCATCAAGCCGATTGACCCCTACAGCGCCAACACGGATCAGCACCTCATTCGCAGTTGGTGTCGGGCGCTCCACTTCCATAAAACGCAGCGCTTCCGGCCCACCCGGTTCCGGAGCATGACAGATTTTCATCATAGACACGGATCAGTTTCCTCCAGTTTGCTCGGCAGGCTTGTGCATCTCTGCATGAAACCATTGTTCCTGAATGAAGCGATACTCCCCTTCATATCCATGCCTGACACGAGCAAAGCCGGGAAAGTGGATATGCATTCCGCCAACAACAAGGTCTTCATCGACACAGCGCTGCAGAATCCTGCGACGCGACAAAGCAGCGGCAGGCGTATCGGTGTCGAAAATCATCCCAACATCAGGATCGGCAAGCTGCACCTCGGGCACATGAACAGTGTCGCCCCAAATGATCATTGCTTCACTGCGGGAGCGCAGAATGTAGCAGCTGTGTCCCGGCGTATGTCCAACGGATGGAACAGCAGCGATCCCAGGCAGAACTTCGCACTCAGCATTGAAAATGTGCACGCTATCAGCGAGATAAGGCGTTATCTGAACGCGTCCAGCATCAAAGTAAACTCGCTTCTGGCGCTCCGTAGCGCGAGCTTTTGCCTCGTCATCGAACCAATGCTGAATTTCCGCCTCATGAACATGAACAACCGCTCGCGGAAAGAGTTTAGCCCCGGTTTCCGGATTGGTGAGACCATTGGAATGATCTGGATGGATATGGGTCAAAAGCACGTCAGTGACCGCTTCTGGCGCGATATCCAGCCGTGCGAGAAGTTCGGGCAATCGCCCGCAAGTTGGCCCCATGATGTCGCCCGAACCGCAGTCGATAAGGATAACCCGGCTTTCATGCTGGACAAGAAACGCGTTGATCGAGACAACTGGAGGCGCGATCCGTGTCTCAGCGATCAGAAACTGTTCCAGCCGTGCAGCATCGCCATCACGGAAAATATCGAAAGTGTCGTAGGCGACGTAGCCGTCGCAAAGCGTTGTGACCAACATATCGCCTAGCGGGCGATGATAAATAGCTGGTATCTGTTCGAAGCCGCTCATATCTGCCTGCCTTTCCCGACAAGTGCCGGTTGCGGCGTTTCAATGAGGTCGTAAAGCTCCGAAAGCCGGCGGCGCAGTTCGGCGCGTGACAGTTTGCCGATTGCATTGCGCGGCAACTCATCCATGGCGACAAAAAGCCTTGGCCGTTTGTAAGAGGTCATGTTGGCCAGCGCGGGGCCAAGACGCGCCTGCCAATCCGATGGTGGACATTCGGCAACCAAAGTGACTATTTCACCCCAATATTCCGACGGAAAGCCGAGCGCGATTATTTCGGTTTCGGGAAGTGCGGTGGCCAGCGCTCGCTCTACCTCATCGGGGGCTACTTTGTAGCCGCCGGTTTTCATCATGTCGGACTGGCGTGCCACGAGAAAAAGACAGCCCGTCTGGTCAATCCTTCCTAGATCACCGGTATCGTGAAACTCGCCGGGCGCAAGCATCTTCAGGCCGTTGACCGTGATGTAGCCCCGAAACATATGCGGGCTATGCAGGAAAATATGCCCCGACTCGCCGTCTCGAAGTACGCGACCTTCATCGTCGCGAATTTCAATCCGCACGCCCGTTGCCGCCCAGCCGACGCACAGCCCCTCATCGCTGCTGGCGTTTCCGGCATAGGCTTCGGCGGTCTCGGGAGGTGAGAGCACGGTGATGGGATTGAACATCTCGCTTTTCCCGTAGGTGACGCGGATGATCTCACCAAATTGCGCAACAGCCTTGTGATACAGCATCGGGGACAGAGGAGCCGTTCCTGTCAGTATCGTATGCAATTGCGGCTTGGCGCTGTCGGTCTGTTGCAACGCCTCGGTCAACTTGGCGAGCACTGTCGGCGGCGCAAACATTTCAGTGATCGAACCTGACGCCAGAAGTGGCAGAACTGCGGCTGTATCCACACCATGCATCAGATGCACGCTCGCGCCTTCGGCAAGATAAGCGAAGGTCAGCAGTGAACTCCCATGCGAAAAGGGCGTCATCAAGAGGATACGGTTTTGCGCACCCGGACGAGTGGGAAGAACCGAACGCAAGAGAAGCCCCGCCGTCCAGCGTCCCAGATGCGTGTGGATAGCCCCCTTAGCGGGCCCAGTGGTGCCACTTGTGAAAACGATACGGCTCGGCGTTTCCGGCTCCACATCCGGCCACCCTTCCGCCGTCAGCGGGCGCGGTGCGCATTTGCGCACATCCTCCACCGCAACGCACGGCGTCAGCGTCAGCGTTGTCGCTCGGTCGAGAAGCACAATCCGAGTACCCGTGCAGGAGAGCGCGTGATCGAACTCTTTCTGGCTGAGTACGGGATTAATCGGGACCTCTGTCGCTCCAGTTAGCGCAACGGCATAGCTTGCCGCCGCTGCCAACATCGAATTTTGAAAAACCGTTGCGATAAAATCGCCGGGACCAAAGCCAAGCGCACTCAGACGATCGGCAATGCCCGCCGCACGGTCAACAATCTCAGCGATTGTATGGCTACCCTCAGCATCAATGATGCCGACACGCTGACCATAGCGTCCGCGCATGGTCGCAAGTTCATTTCCCCAATGCATTTGGTCCTCCCGTACTCACAGTACTTCTTCGGGAAAATGTTCAGGCCCGAGCGGGTCCTCATTGTTCGCTGCCAAGGCCCGAGACCATTTTTCCAACCACCAACCATAGGGTTCAGGCCAACTGGAAAAATCGCATTCCACTCCCATCTCCCAGGCCACGTGGCGCACCCAAAAAGGGTTGAACAGCATCTGGCGGCCGATACAGATCAAATCGGCCTTGCCCTCGCGGAGAATGGTTTCGGCATATTGACCCGTGCGGATCATACCGACAGCGGCGGTTGGTATTCCTGCTTCGCGACGCAGTCTTTCAGACAGTGCTACCTGATAGCCCGGCCCCCGCGACAGGTTCGAGTTGGTCGCGCCAGCGCGCATATTGCCGCCGGAGGAACAGTCGATGAGATCGACGCCCGCAGCCTTCAGCGCTCGGGACAGCACGACACTTTCGTCTTCGGTCCAGCCGCCGTCGATCCAGTCCGTCACCGAAAGCCTTGCAAAAAGCGGCATAGAATCCGGCATAATAGAGCGAAGCCGGTCAACCACCATGAGGGGCAGGCGCATTCGGTTTTCAAGATTACCGCCAAAACGGTCGGTGCGCTGATTGGCCAATGGCGAAAGAAAGCTCTGGAGCAGATAGCCATGCGCCAAATGTAGTTCGAGCAAATCAAACCCTGCGAGAATAGCCCGACGAGCACCCGCTGCGTAGGCATCAACGATACCATCAATCTGCTGTTCGCTCATTTCGACCGGCGTTAGCCAGTTTTCCGATAATGGAATAGGTGAAGCTCCCATCGGATAAAGCTGAATATCGCCCGCAGCCAGATTGCGCTCCGAAATCGGACCGTTACCTTCGTGCGCGCGCTGTTGCCCGCCCTTGCGCCCGCCATGACTGATCTGGATTGCAGTTTTCGCGCCATAGCGTTTCATCTCTGAGACCAATCGCGCCATTGGCTCGATATGGCTGTCGGACCAAAGACCGGGATCGCCGTTGCTCACACGACCGGCGCGAGTCACGAAAGTCTGCTCCATGATGACAAGACCCGCGCCTCCCATGGCCATGCGTTCATAATGCGCGAACTGAAAGGGCGTCAGGCACCCGTCTTCCGCCGAATAAGTACCCATGGGCGAAACGACGATGCGATTTTTCAGAGTCACGCCGCGCACATGGTAGGGATGGAATAGAAGTGGTCCTTTTGTCATCTGGTATTCCGATCCTATCGGTTACCGGTCAGTGCGAGCGTGTCACGCAAAACGTCGGCAATCGCAATATTCGCCCCGTCATCAAGCGCCGCGAAGAGTTTCGCGGCGTGATCACGCGCAACACCAACCGGGGCTCCAAGCTTGGTCAACCTGCGCTCGAACACATCCAGAGAACGTTCCTGTGTTTGATAGATCAGATTGCGTGGCATTTCCTGAGAATGCGCTTCGCGTTCACTGCCATCCTTCATGGTCACCGTCAGCAGCGAATCCCACGCGCCGTTAACCGCGTCGGGGATAACAGTCGTCTTGGCGATCAGATCGAGGACCAGCGGATCGTTGCGCAGCTCATTGCCCATGTCATAGGTGATGTCACCTTGCGACAGCATGGTCGCCACTGCAAAAGCGGTGCTTGCCTGCGTCTGAACCAAACGTTCGTAAGGGCCCTTAAAGTTGGTGCCTGGATAGGCCGTGAATGGCTCCCAGAGCGTCACCTTGATGTCAGCAATCTCGCGCGGATCGATTTTGTCCAAGTAGAGCTTCTGCGCCGCCATGGCTGCTGCCATGTTGTCCCCGAGTGTTGCGTAGGGCTTCGCTTGTATGGAGTTCATGATCGCCGGATCGGGTGGCAGAGACCACACTTCCGGGGTGGCATCCATACCGGCCACTGTGGCCAGAAAACCTTTCGGACCATCAAGAGCCTGCGGCGCGCCCGTGACGCCTGCCTCGGCAAGACAGGCTGCAATCAGCCCGCCCTGTGCTGCGCGGCCATTCTGTACACGCCATTCATCGGCACCAGCACGAACCGGTTCTAACGTGCCTGCGGTGGTGGATGCAGCGATCGAAACAGCGGAGCCTGCTTGTGTCGCATTTAGTCCGAGAAGAGCAGCACTACCGGCAGCAGCAGCGATAGTGCCGAAGGTTGGGCTGGTGCGAAATCCGCGCGCAATCAGTTTGCGCGCGACGACTTCATCACGCCCCAGCCAGTTGATCACACTATAACCAGCGACCAGCGCCCGGAGCACATCTTCAAGCGTCGAGCCCTTGCGCTCACCAAGCGCGACAACAGCAGGTGGCACAAGCGAGCCGGGATGTGTCCAGGATTCATGGTCCGTGTCATCTTGAAAATGCGCATGAACCGCGACGCCATTGGCGAATGCAACTTCGCTTGCCGCAAAACGTGCCCCGGATATCCATGCGGTCGCGGAATTTGGGGCACCCTCACCCAGCGGATATGACAAAGCAACCGCTGCCCGCGCAGTGGGTTCTGTGCGCGCCGAAAGTGCCAAACCCAATGCATCGAGCAGGCAGATCAGAGCCTTTTCCCGAACGGAACGTTCCAGTATCAATGTGGAATAACTGGCAAGGTAGTCGCCAAGAATCTGGCTTGCGATTTTCATAGTGTCCTTCTCCCAAAAGACGAATTTTTTATTGCGGTGGCCCCTACCGCCTATCCGCGGCTGTAAAGCCAGGCACGGCTGGTTCCCATACCGGCCTTGCGCAGGCGCACGAGGCTCAAGGCATGGCTCCAGGCCGCAGCGAAAACATCCAACACTGTCGCTTTGTCGATCTGTTTGAGGCCTTCGCGTGCCAGAATTTCCGCCATCACGCCCTCGGCTGGAATAATAACTTCCGCCCCCCGCGCAATTAGCTCCCGCGCAGTTGCCGTAAAAGTTTCAATTAATTGAGCGGGCTCGTCGCGCGCTGCAATAAGCTCATATTCGTCCATGCCGGGCGATAGCGCCGTGATCTCCAGGACCCGTGTTTCCAAATGGTGTTTGGCCACCGAGAGCTTTGTCATATAGGCAACATTCGGTGCGTTCGAAATCAGACCAATTTGTCCACCAAGCGAACAACCGGTCAGCAGCGCAGCTTCCGTCAGCGAGACAACCGGAATATCGACAGCCGTACGCATCTCTCGCAGATATGGTTCGCTGAAAGACCCCATGATGAAGGCGTCATAGCCCTGCTTCTCCGCCTCGACAGCCTGTTCTACGATAGGTGCAAGCACACGATGATAGAGATAGGCGTTGCCAAGAGCATCGCTTGGGCTCTGGTCGCCGTAAGTACCCTCCGGTAAGCCTTGAACATGCACTTCAGCCTCGCCATCCAGCAAATTGCTGGCATGGGCTTCTATACCGCGCTTGTAGGCGTCAATTCGGCTCAACTCATTGACCGATTGGTGCCAGAATTTCATCGCCATGCTCTTTCCTCCCTAAGTTCTCCCGTTCAGGCGGAAGCTTGGCTCTTCACAACTGCGGCGGTGGGAAACACCTCCGGCCCCATCGGCTTTTCGCCGTTGGACGAAAGTGCCCGGCCCCATTTTTCGAGCCACCAGCCATATTGCGGCGGCCAACCGGAGAAATCGCGATTAACGCCGAGCGCCTCGGCCGCATGATGTGCCCAGAACGGATCAAACAGTGCCTGACGACCCAGGCAAATCAGATCAGCGCGGTCTTCCTGCAATATGGCTTCCGCGAATTCCGGCGTCCGGATCATGCCGACAGCGGCAGTTGGAATGCCAGTTTCCTTGCGTATCTGCTCAGCGAAAGGCACCTGATAACCCGGACCCCGACCAAGGCTGGAATTGGTAGCACCGATGCGCAGATTGCCGCCGGAGGAACAGTCGACAAGATCGACACCCGCGTTGGACAATGCGCGCGCCAGAACGACACTGTCCTCCATCGTCCAACCGCCATCGATCCAGTCTGTGGCTGAAATGCGCGCGAGGAGCGGCATGGAATCAGGAATGACCTTCCTCACGGCGCGCACGACTTCCAGCGGAAAGCGCATACGATTTTCGAGACTGCCGCCATAGTCGTCAGTGCGCTGATTGGCGAGCGGCGACAGAAAATTCTGTAATAGATAGCCGTGCGCCATGTGAATCTCGATGAGGTCGAAACCTGCAAGCATCGCGCGTTTTGCTGCGGCGACAAAAGCCGACCGAAGGCCGTCAAGATGATCGAGAGAAATCGGTTCCGGCGTCAGCCAGCCCTCGCCCAGCGGTAGCGCCGATGGCGCCAGTGGCACCCATTGTTCTTCACCCATCGCCAGATCGCGTTCGGTCAAGGGTCCGTTACCGCGAATGGCGCGCTGCATGCTGCCCTTGCGTCCGCCATGGTTAAGCTGAATACCGGTCTTCGCACCATAGGCTTTCATATGGCTGACAAGCGACCGCATATCGGCGATCAGGCTGTCATCCCACAGGCCCGGATCACCATTCGTCACGCGGCCACGTCGGGTGATAGAGGTCTGCTCCACCATGACCAAGCCAGCGCCGCCCATGGCAAAATTCGCGTAGTGCGTATGGTGAAAGGGCTGCAGTTGCCCGTTCTCCGCCGAGTAGGTTCCCATCGGCGAAATCACGATGCGGTTTTTCAGCGTCACACCACGCAATTTGAATTCGGAAAACAATCGGACATTCGTCGGCATTTTTGCTCCTCCACAAATTTCCCGGCCATGCCTGTCAGAAGGCAAAGCTCTCCCGTTCCGCGGCCATGCGAGCGCGGATTGCATCATTCCCTGTTGGCGATTGCCGGTTACTTCGGCGTCAAATCCCCCACGAGAGGCGGCGTGCAGGACGCCTGCGCATTGAACGTGGTTGGAATGATGACGCGACGTGGCTCTTCCCTTTTCCCGTGCGCAATCAGATCAAGCAACAAGGCGGCAGCCGTTGCGCCCACTTCGTTTTGATCCCAGCTGACGACAGCAATCGGCGGCTGATGCAGATCGGCCAGTTCGCTTTGCCCGGACCCCACGACCGAAATATCCTGCGGAATGCGCAGTCCCCGCGTGCGAACCGCCTTCAACACGCCCGCAAGCATATCAATGCCGCCTGCAATAATGGCTGTCGGAGGATGTGACATTCCGAGCAGGGAAGACGTCACTCGATAAGCCTGATCGCGTAAAAAGCTCTCTGCAATGATCAGTTCCGGGGCTGGTTCCAAACCGCGCTCCTTGTAAGCACGCATGAATCCGCGAACGCGTGCGCCACCCGGGTGCAATCTGGTCGGGCCTGTCAAAAGTGCGATGCGACGATGACCAAGATCAAGCAAATGGCCCGTCGCCTGAGCTATACCGGCCTCGTGATCGGCATAGACAGCGTTGCACCATGACGGTTGATCGCGGTCAATCATTACGAACGGCACAGGTAACGTGCGCAGCAGCTCTTCGAACTCGCCCTCTATCGGCGTATAGGGGCCCATCAATACGCCATCGACCTGCCCGCTCGAAAAGTTGCGCAGCAATTCAACCTCGCGATTGCGGCGACCTTCGGAATTTGCGATCAGCAGTGCGTAACCGGACTCATTGAGCATGTTATGTGCCGTGGATACAAAACCACCCAGCTGCGCAATATTAATTTCGCGCAGGATGCAGCCCACCGTCTTTGTCCGACCCATGCGCATCGACTTTGCCGCGGCATTGGGCACATAGCCCAATTCCGCAATCGCGCTTTCAACCGCCTTGCGAATCTGCGGACGCACATCGGCAGCATCGTTGACCACGCGCGAAACCGTACCGATCGATACGTTAGCGAGCAAAGCGACATCGCGTATGGTAGGGGTTTTGGCCATGTTCAATCCGTAGCGAAGCCTTTCAGATTTCAAAGTTCCATTGTTCGATAGCGACCCTATATCCGGTTCCCTCCTGCACAAGCCAGCCGAATCCGGGAAAATGAATATGCATTCCGGCAACGAGCATGTCCTGTTTGAAAATCCGTGCCAGCAGGTTTGTTCGGTTACGAGCCGCCATATCCGGATCATGATCAAAGCTCATTGAAACTTCGGGACGGGCAACCTGAATTTCGGGAACATGTGCAAGATCGCCCCAGACAATCATCTGCTTGCCTTCCGAATTCAAGAGCCAGGTGCTGTGGCCCGGCGTATGGCCCGCGCATTCCACAAGTGTAATGCCTGGCAGCACCTCTTCGCCGTCGTCAGCAAGTCTTAGTCGCCCGTCACGATACGGGTCGACCTGCTCACGTGCCCAACCGAAATAACGAAGCCGCTTACGTTCGTCTGCTGCTTGCATTTCGGTATCAGAGTACCAATGCTCGATTTCCTTGCGGTTGGCGATCACCGTCGCATTCGGAAACAATCGTTCACCCGTCGCAGGGTCGGTCAGTCCACAGGAATGATCCGGATGACAATGCGTGAGGAGAATATGGTCCACCTCCTCCGGCCGCACGCCAGCTACCTCCAGATTTTCGAACAATTTGCCCGCCGTCGGGCCGAATTTTTCGCCGGAACCACAATCAATCAACACGGTGCCGACAGGACCGCGCAGAAGGAAACAATTGACCGAGATTCTCGGCGGTGAAACCCGATGATCCCGCGCCATCATCTCATCGACTTCATGCGGTTCGAATTCACGAAAAATATTATAACCCATCTCAACATAACCGTCGGAAAGGGCTGTCACGAGAAAAGAACCGAAGCGGCGGTGATAGACGCCGGGTATCTGTCGGTTGGGCAAGCTGTTCATCACAAATCGTTCCAGATCAAATATGCATGCATTTCGTATCGGGCCGTTGTTTCATCACACCAGATCAAGCTCGCGCAGATCTTTCATTTCCTCGATGCGGTATAGCTTTTCAAACAACGGACCCAGCTTTTCTTCGGGCAGGAGAATGCCCGCGCAATCTTCGAATTTTTCCTTCAAAGCTTCACGGTCAAGCTGCATCTGCCAGCTTCCACGTGCATGTTCCACCGGTTCATGACGCAGCACTGTGCCATCTTTCAGGGTGATCCAGACGAGATCGAACGGTGCAAACGGTAGATCTTCGCCCGCTTCTTCTTCACTGATCGTCACCTCGACACGCTCCAGCATAGACTGCACGTCGCTGCGACTGACGAATTCATCTGTCAACTCCTTCAGCCCCACTCGTCGGGCCACGACAGCACTCGCCATTGCGAACTCCATCGAGAATTTGGCTGCCAAACCGGTCTGCGGACGGGCGTTGCGCAACATGAGTTGCTGGGTCACACCTGTATGAACATTGATTTTCGCGATATCGGATGGAGCAATATCGTTTTCATCAACAAGATCGAGCATGGCATCAATAGAACGATGGGTCGCATAGCATGTGGGATAGCGTTTAATATTGACGCCATAACGCGCAGCCATCGATTCCTCACCGATTTTGAACGCATCGGCACTCAAGATCGGAGCCCCTGACGGTGAAAACGATTGCAGGAAGCCCACCCGATGCTCAAGTGCATCAGTGCTACCGGTGTAGCCTGTCTTGGCAAGTCGCGCAGCCTGAATGCCTGATTGCGCCGTTCGTCCTGCATGCAGCGACTTGGTCATAGAACCAAAATTTGCAACCAAACCAGCCGCCAGCGAAGCAGCAATGGCCAACGCATGTGCGGATTCTTCAGAAGAAAGCTTGTTGAGCCTAGCTGCACCAGCAGCACAGGCCAGCGTTCCCATGACCGCGGTGGGATGGAACCCACGGTCATGCAAGCGTCCCGCCTCGAGCGCTGCCAGATGAGCCCACAATTCGTAACCGACGAGATAGGCTTCCAGCGCCTCCTGGCCAGAGGATTGCAGCGCATGTCCTTCCGCCAAGATCATGGGCACCAACACCGCACTGGGATGACCGGCAAGCGCCACATCATCAAAGTCCAGAACATGGGCCGCCACGCCATTGACGAGTGCGGCATCCGCCGCAACATATCGCTGGCCGTTGACGGCGCCGGGTGCGTCATTGCTTCCACTGGCAGGCGTTGCAATCGTCGCGACGAGTTGGACCGCCGGTTCTCGCGCGCCAGCAAGCATAGTACCGACACAGTCCACGATACCGATGCGTGCGGCGTGAACCGCCTCTGCGGGAACATGAGCGAGGTCGAAATTCTTGATGAACTCCGCGGCCTTGATCGTGATGCTATCCATAATGGACCTCAATAGGACCGTGGGAGACCCAACATGTGCTGACTAACATAGGCCAGGATCATGTTGGTCGAGATCGGCGCAGTCTGATAAATGCGGCACTCACGCCACTTCCGTTCGATGCCGTATTCCACTGCATAACCGAAGCCACCAAACGTCTGCAGCGCAGTATCAGCTGCTTTCCAGGTCGCCTCCGAGGCAAGCAGTTTCGCAATATTGGCTTCGCCACCACAGGGCTGGTGCGCGTCGAACAACGCAGCAGCCTTTCGGGCCATGAGATCGGCCGCTTCAAGTTCGGCATGGGCGCGGGCAATCGGGAACTGCACGCCCTGATTGGCGCCGATTTCTCGGTTGAACACGCGGCGTTCCTTGGCATATTCCACGGCGCGGCGCACCATGTAGCGCCCGTCGCCGACACATTCCGACGCAACGAGAATGCGCTCGGCATTCATGCCATCGAGAATGTAGCGGAAACCTTTGCCTTCCTCACCGATCAGCGCGGAAGCCGGAACACGCAGGTTTTCAATGAAAACTTCCGTCGTGTTGTGATTGATCAGCGCATTGATCGGACGAATATCGACGCCGTTTCCGCGTGCTTCGCGCAGGTCGATCAGGAAAACCGAAATGCCGTCCGTCTTCTTGGCGACCTGATCCAGCGGCGCGGTGCGGGCAAGAAGCAGGAGAAGATCGGAATAAAGCGCGCGCGACGTCCAGACCTTCTGGCCGTTAATGACGTAATGATCGCCATCGCGCACGGCGCGGGTCTTGAGCTGCGTGGTGTCGGAACCGGTGGTCGGCTCAGTCACGCCGAAAGCCTGAAGGCGCAGGCGTCCGGCAGCGATATCCGGCAGGTAGGTGCGCTTCTGTTCTTCCGAGCCGTGGCGCAAAAGCGTGCCCATGATATACATCTGCGCATGGGCCGGGCTTGCCTGACAGCCGCAGGCGTTGATTTCTTCCAGGATCACGGCTGCGGCGCGCAACGGCAGACCTGCGCCGCCGTATTCTTCCGGGATGAGCGCCGCCAGAAAGCCTCCATCCGTCAACTCTTGTACAAATTCAGACGGGTATCCAGATTTTTCATCCAGCTTTGCCCAGTAATCGAGTGGATAATTTTCACAAACACGACGGATCGATTCACGCAGTTCCGGAAAGTCTTCGCCCAGTTCCATGGTAGCGATAGTATTGGTCATAGCGTAGTCTCACTTTGCGACTGAAAATGTTTTGGGAAGACCGGCGCGTGCTATCGCGCCGCTGTAGCGTTCTTCTTGGCCAAGCCACGCTTCGACATCGCGGCGGATATCCAGCAGGGCGTCAATGTCGACACCAGTAGAAAAACCCATGCTTTCAAGCATATAGGCTGTATCTTCCGTGTTGATGTTACCTGTTGCACCAGGTGCAAATGGACATCCGCCAAGTCCGGCCAGCGAACTGTCAAACACACGGACGCCTGTTTCCAACGCGGCTGCTACATTGGCGAGGCCGAGGCCGCGCGTATCGTGGAAATGACAGATGATGCGGCATCCATCCGAGATCTCGACAATCGACGGCAGGATTTCGTGGACCTGCGCCGGATTGCCGTAACCGACCGTATCCGCCACGATCAGCTCGTCTGCCCCCATATCCGTCACACGACGGGCAATCTCGAACACGCGTTCCGGCGCGACATAACCTTGCAGTGTGCACCCAAAACTGGTTGCCAGCCCACAGGCGAGCACCATATCGCGACCAGCCTCCGACTGTTTCAGCGCCACGATGCGCCCGAATTCCACGACCGCCTCTTCCGTAGAGCGACGGACATTGGCCTGACTATGGGCTTCAGAAACTGAAAGCACGTAGTTGATATGGCGAAAGCCAGCGGCAAGCGCCCGCTCGGCGCCTTTGAGATTGGGCACCAGTGCTGAACAGACCGCGCCAGAAAAGTCAGGCAAGCTGGTGGCCAAAACGTCGGCATCAGCAAATTGCGGCACGATCTTCGGCGGCACGAAGGAGGTCAGTTCGATCTCGCGAACACCGGCACCGATCAACCGCTCGGCCCATTCCCGCTTGCGTTCGGTTTCCAGAAAGCGCTTGGCCATCTGGATGCCGTCGCGCAGACCCACTTCACGCAAGATTACCTGTTCTGCCATGGCTCATACTCCCCGAAACGCTGGCGGACGCTTCTCATTGAAAGCGCGTACGCCTTCAAGACGATCCTCGGTGGACACCATGCGGTTGTAGCATTCGATCTCGAAAGCCAGACCGTCAGCCAGTGACATTTGCAAACCGCGATGAATAGACTGCTTGGCCTGGCGCACAGAAATAGGCGCGTTGCCCGCTATGCGACGCGCAGTGGCAAGTGCTGCACTAAGAAGCTCGGCCTGCGGGAACACACGATTGACAAGCCCCCATTCAAATGCCTCTTGCGCCGTGAAAGGCAGGCCAGTGAGGATAACTTCCTTGGCGCGTCGTTCCCCCATGGCGCGCGGCAGGTTCTGCGTACCACCCGCACCCGGCATGATGCCGAGGGTCACCTCAGTCAATGCGAAACGCGCATTTTCAGACGCATAGGCAAAATCAAGAGCTGCCGTAATCTCGCAGCCCCCACCATAGGCCGCACCATTGATTGCACCAATCAGCGGCACCGGACAGGCAATTATTGCGCGGAGCATGCGCTCAAACATTGCATGCTGGCGCAACCATTGCGCATCGGTCATACCATTGCGTTCCTTAAGATCACCGCCTGCGCAGAAGGCCTTTTCGCCAGAACCCGTCAGCACAATCGCGCGCACGCCTTCGACATCGATCTGGAACCTCTCGAAAAGGTCCATCAGTTCCTCGCCCATCCGGGTGTTCATCGCATTGGCTGCTTGCGGCCTATTGAGCCGGACCAACAGCACATGGTCATCGATGCGCTTCAGTTCGATCGTTTCATAGGTGCGTTCCATCAGCTTTCCCGTCGAATTGTCTGGTTGTGCGCTCCAAGTGTGGGCGCTGAACCGCCCGACGTTGGGCGAGCGTCGTCAATGGTGAATGGGAGGCCGATCCATTTCTGCCCGTCAGCTTCCGTTACAATACCGACAGCCTCGGTCTGCGGATGGGTCCAAACCTTGTCGATGGTCAAAAGCGGGCAATTCGGCACACTGACAGCGTCGAGTTTTTCGCCGAGTTCACTGACCGTGAGTTTCGCCACCGCGGCCGCGATCTGTGGTATCAACTCGTCGCGCAGCAACACTCTGTCGCGGTTCTGCGCAAACCTCTGATCTTTAGCCAGATGCTCCAGCCCCGGTAACGCCTGGCAGAGTTTTGCAAACAACCGGTCATTGCCCGCTGCGATCATCACCCAGCCGTCATCTGCCTCGAACGCCTGATAGGGCACAATTTCAGCTAGGCCGGAACCATGAGGCTTGCGCACTTCGCCTGCAACCGCATGTGCGGCAAGCGGAATGGTCATCCAGGCAAGCCCGGTCTCAAACAGAGACGTTGCTATATGTGCGCCTTCGCCATTTTTATTGCGCTCAAGAAGGGCTGCCAGCAGGCCGATGACGGTCCACATCCCCGAACCCATATCCACGAGCGACACACCGACTCGGACGGGAGGACGATCCGCCTCGCCAGTGATGGACATGATGCCAGACGAAGCCTGCGCCAGCGGATCATAACCAAGCTTGCGCGACAGCGGGCCAGTTTTGCCAAAAGCGCCGATATCACACCAGATCATACCAGGCGCCTGCCGCCGCATCTCGTCGACATCAATACCAAATTTGGTAAGCAGACCAGGTCTCAGGTTCTGGATAACAGCATCAGCCCCAAGGATCAGCTTCTTGAGATGCGCACATTGTTCTGGGTCTGAAAAATCGAGTGTGAGACTTTCCTTTCCCCGGTTTAGAGCGTGAAATGCGGTGGCATCTTCTTTGAAGAAGGGGGGGCCCCAACCGCGCGCATAATCCCCAGTGGAAGGGTTTTCAATCTTGATTACCCGTGCTCCCAGCTCTGCCAAAATAAGGCCTGCATAGGGAGCGGCCACGCTGTGCCCCAGCTCGAGAACGGTAAGACCGTGAAGTGGTGCGGATTTACCCAAAATAATTCTCCTGTCGAATTTCGGAGGCCAAACGGATCAGAGATATTCCTCCGCCAGTGCGGCGCCTCTGATTTCATTGGTCGTTCCCGAACGGCGGATGAGACCGCCGCGCATGATGTGTCCGCTATGCGCAAGTTTGAGTGCTGGCCGCGCCATCTGCTCGGTCATGAGCACTGCGATACCGTCCTCTTGCATCTGACATACGGCGGTAGAAATCTGTTGGATCCAGACCGGGGCGAGACCCAGAAACGGCTCATCCAACAGCAACAGTTTCGGGCCACCGCACATCGCTCTGGCAATCGCCACCAATTGCTGTTGGCCACCCGAAAGTTGACCTGCTGGCTGGGCCTGACGTTCAGCCAGAAAAGGAAAACTCGTCACAAGACGATCCCAGGCCTTCGACTGATCACGTGTGCCAAGCGAACCGGCGCCCGCCAGCACGTTGTCCTTGACACTCATGGTTGGAAAAACGCGTCGTCCTTCGGGCGAGTAGCCAATACCAAGCCGGGCGCGCGCGTCACTCGAAAGACCGGAAATATCACGGCCTTCGAAACTGATCTGGCCACGAGTCGCTCTGACGAGCCCGATAACAGCATTGATCAGACTGGACTTCCCTGCACCATTGGCCCCGATGAGAAGTACTGTCTGGCCGGCTTCGACTGAGATATCGACACCAGACAATGCGCGCGTGCCGCTATAGGTCACATGCAAATCACGAATGCTGAGCATCGTCTTCCTCCTCATCGCTGCCCCCAAGATAGGCATTGATTACATCCGGATTTGTCAGCACCATTTCCGGCGGGCCTTCTGCAATGAGCTTGCCGCCATCGAGAACAATGACCGACGGACACAGACGTTTGATCAACTCCATATCGTGCTCAACCAGAAGCACACCGCAGCCGAAGGCTTCTTGAGCAAAACGCACATATGTATCGATGTTGGTGCGCTCGGATTTTTCCAACCCTGCCGCCGGTTCATCGAGCAGAAGCACCTTTGGCTGTGTTGCAAGTGCCATGGTGAGACCCAGCATCTTCTGAAGTCCGTAGGGAAGAGTTTCCGCACTGCGCGTCCAGTTTTCGACGAGACCAAACTGATCAAGCAGCGGAGACAGCTGTTCGAGTGCCGACTGCCCTCTCTTTGAAAAGCGGAGCGCCGAAAGAAGATTGTCCTCGACGGTGTAGCCATTGAAGGTTGCAGTCTGCTGGAAGCTGCGCACCAGACCTCGACCAGCATTCTCATAGACAGGCTTGCCGTCGATCTGCGTATCGCCAAGAAGAACACGGCCCGAGCTTGGCTTCAGTCGACCCGAGATGATGTTGATCATCGTGGTCTTGCCAGCACCGTTTGGTCCAATGACACCGAGAAGTCCGCCAGCTGGCAAGGTGAAACTGACATCGGTGAAGACCTTCAGTCCGCCAAATGCCTTGGAGATGCGATCCGCTTTCAGGGCATCTGTTGAAGTCTGGTTCATCGACCATTCTCCCCAATAGCAAGATTGCCTTCATGCACTGCCGCGTTGGTCCGATCTTTCCCAACCGAGCCACCATCTGTGCCGCGCAGACGCTTGATGAGCGTGATTGCGATACCGACCAGACCGCCGCGCGCCACAAGCGTCACAACAATGATCAGCACACCGAAGAGGCCAGGTGACAGTTCACCGGAAAGTGCGAAGTAATTGGTCGCCGAGACCAGAACGATTGCACCCACAAGCGAGCCCAAAATGGTCCGCTTTCCACCAACGATCGCGTAGGTGATGTAGGTGATTGATGACATTGGAGCGAAGGACGTGGGATGGGCGGTCAAGAGCATGTTGACGAGCGCAAAACCTGCGAAGCCCGACACGCCAGCTGCAACGCAGAACGCCATCGCCTTATATTTCCAGACCGGGAGGCCGAGGCTTTCCGCCAGCACATCGTTGGTCTCAATGGCTGCAAATTCGTAGCGATACCAACGTGTGAAGGCGGCAGTGATCAGGAAACCGGCTAAGGCGAGTGCGCAGGTGGTGAGCACAACGTGGGAATTGTCCCACAGGTCCATACTGAACAGAGTCACCGGGGGCATGCCCACGAGTCCGTTTGCTCCACCCGTCAACGGCTCAGCTTCAAACAGCAGGAGCTGGACGATTTCGGTCAGCACAAAAGTGACCAGCACGAAATAGACGCCCTTTAATCGCAATATCAACGAGCCGAGCGGAATTGCACAGAGCACCGGCACGAGAAAGGCTGCGGCCGAGAGGACAAAAATGTCGGTAATGCCAAGCCTCAGGCTCAATATGGCAACGGTATAGCCACCGACAGCCATGAAAGCTGGAACGGCGAAGCTCATCAGATCGAGCCGTTGCATAATATAGACGCCGAGTGCCGCCGTTGCCGCGATCAGGATCAAATTGGTCTGAGACAAGACCTGCGGATTGGTACTGACAAGTGGCACAATAAAGGACAGAAGCACCAGGCCGAGTGTGATCCAATCAGGAATACTGAAGAATGGCTGACGTCGAATGGTGATGTCTGAGGAAATGGTGGCGCGGCTCATGAACGGCGGACCTCCTTGCCGAAAAGTCCCTGTGGGCGAACCACAAGCGTAACCATGACGATTGCAAAAAGCGTGAGCGCACCTTTGGATCCGCCGAGATAGACGGCAGCATAAGCTTCAACCATACCGACAATGAAGGCAGCTACGGTGGCGCCGGTGACACTCCCAAGGCCACCCAGAATGACGGTAATGAACGAATAAGCGAGCGTCGCATCTCCAACATGCGGGGCGAGTGACAGGATTGGCGTGACCAGCGCACCCGTCACCCCGGCAAGCCCGGTGGCGAGAGCAAATGCAAAAGGAAAGAGCGCCTTGGTCCGCATGCCGAGCGCGCTGGCTACCGCGCGATCTTCGGCCATTGCTCGCATGCCTCGCCCGACATTGGTGCGATAGATCAGCCAATAGACCAATGCGATAGCCACGAGACATGCGGCGAGCACAATCATATTGGCATAGGGGAAATAGATACCACCAAAACGCCAAACCCCGGTTACAGGGAAAGAGAATTGCGGCGATTCAGCCCCGAAAATTACCAGGATCGCAGTGGCCAGGACGAGATAGAAGCCCATCGTGACCATCAATGTCGCCTGATGATCTTCAATTACTCTTTCAAGAATGATTGCCTCAAACAACCAACCGAGCGCTGCCGTCGCCACAAGGGCTATCAACACCGCCACAGGATAAGGCAATCCGAGCATTGTAGTGCAGTAATAGGCGACGTAGCCGCCCATTACATAGAAGCCGCCGTGAGCGAAATTCACCACGCCGAGGATCCCGAAAATCAGTGTGAACCCAAGCGCAAGCAAAGTATATTGTGAGCCGAGACTGATACCAATCAGCCCCGTCGTGATGAAGCTTTCCATGATACGGTGCCTTACTTTTCGCTGACTGCTTCCGCGCGCAGCAGAGGCTGCTTCTTGCCATCCTGAACGATGCCGATAGCGAACGGATAAGACATTTCCTGATTGATGCCGAAGAAGGACTGGCCGATCCAATGACCCTTGCCAATGTTCTCGTCTTCCACGGAAAGCTTGCGCATTTCGGCAGCGATCTTCTCGGAATCGTCGACAGTACCGGCAGCTTGCGCAGCTTTAATCATCATGCGGGCGGCAAAGACCCATCGGAAGAAGTCGCTATTTTCCGGGCGTGGTGAACCCATCAGCTTCTTGTACTTGTCTTCCAAAGCTTGCGTGTTTTCGTCCATATAGATCGGCTCGTACCAGAGGAAATCCTTCAGCACGTCAACGCCACCGGCCACACGGGCAATTTCATCAAAACCAGGACCACCCAGGCGGAAAATAGGTCCCTCGAAGCCAGCCTGACGCAATTGTTTTACGATGATGCCAGCATCGCCCGCTGGCGATGAAGCGAGATCCAGAGCCCCAGGATTTGCGCTCATTATACGCGTGACGATCGGCGCAAAATTGCTGGTTCCGCGCTGGTAGTATTCTTCGGAGACATTAACGCCCTTCTCCTTGAATATCTGCGCATTCACGCCAGCAACGTCGGTACCACCCTGATCATTCGGAGCCACAATCGCTACGCTGTCGAACTTGAAACGCTCGCGACCGGCATCAATGATCGGACCGGCCCAACCGGACGGTCCGGGGCCGATGTGGAATATGCTCGGCCATTGAGGACCTATTGCGTTCTTGGCGAAACTATCAACCATAGCAACCATGCGATTGCGTGCTGCAACAGGCTTCATACCGGTCACTTCCGGTGAGCCTACACTCCCGACAATGACCTTGATACCCTGAGCAGCAAGCTGGTTCATCGCCGACGCTGCGCCTTCAGCGGTATATTTGGAGTCAATCACAACAGTGGAAACCGAACAAGGAGCTCCATCAATAACCAGACGTTTTTCGTCGGTTGTTTCCTTGGCGACAAAATTGACGGCGTCGCGCAAGGCAATGCCCCATTGGGCTGCCGGACCCGACAAAACGGCCGGGGTACCGATCTTCAGTTCACAGGCAGCAGACGCCACGCTCGTATATGCTGCAGACGCAAGTAGAACGCCGCTCAAAAGGCGACCAAGACGCAATGACATGTTTTCTCCTCCCATTGTGTAGCCGCATCGTCGCTTCGCTTGTTACCAACGCAAAGTCTCCTCCTGACGGCCAGCTACCTTGTGACCATAACTGCGAGGGGAACACCTGTCAATAAAACGTTTCATCTAAATTTTTTCATTCCTATTGATACCTCATCAACCCTCATTTTGTTATTTTTCAGCATTTTTAACGTCTTAATCTCCCGGCTTAACCGATGATCTACAGCGTCATCAATCCAGACTAAAGCCAATAGACAGTGTAGTATGAATCGTTTTTACAGTTCTCGGACACGCCATGAATAAGCATCAAGCCGATCTGATACAGCTAAATCACGGATGAAGATTGGAACATTTTTCGGAGCCACATCCCCGCAGACCACTGCTCAATTGACAGTTGTTTTTAAAGCGACACGGGTTTCAGTAGGCTCTACGGAGCTAATTAGATGACTAATCAGACTGGCACCGAGGACACATTGATTTTGGCGCTACCAACGGAGGTGGCTCGGTTTGTCTGAAGAGTTTCTGGCGTTTTGCTATGTGGGTTTTCGCTTCGATTATGCCACCACTATCATCGGCGTCAGCGCGTTGAAGTAGGCCTGATCCGGTGTCTGCCGGTCAAGGGATGAATGTGGGCGTCGGCTATTATAAAAACTCAAATAGCGGCCAATGCAGACGCGGGCCTCCAACACGGTCTTGTAGGCGTGGAGGTAGACTTCCTCGTATTTGATCGACCGCCAATGCCGCTCGACGAAGACATTGTGCCGCCACGCGCCGTTGCCATACATCGAGATGGCGATTTCGGCCTTCTTCAGCACCGCGGTGAAGTCGATAGAAGTGAATTGTGATCCCTAATCCGTGTTGAAGATGTCGGGCTTGTCATAACGGGCCAGTGCTTCCTCGACCGCCCAGATGCAGAAAGCGGCTTACATCGTGATCGACAGTCGCCACGACAGAACTCTCCGGCTAAACTAGTCGACAACGGCGCAGAGATAGACGAAGTCGCGCGCCATGGGGATATAGGTCAGGTCCATCGCCCAGACTTGATTGGGCCGGGTGACCGCCAGCTTGCGCAAGAGGGAAGGATAAATTTTGTGGTCTGGTGCTAGTTTGGAGGGTGTTCGGGCGACGGTAAATCGCCTCGATGCTCATCTTCTTCATCAGCGTGGCGACGTGAAGCCGCCTGACATTCAACCCTTCTCCTCTCAAAAGCCATTATAACCTCCGACTTCTGGCAAAAGGGGTAGTCGAGATGCAGTTCGTCGATCCGGCACATCACAGCCAAATCTCCGTCCGACACTGAACGTGGAGAATAGTAGACGCTACCGCGGCTGAAGCCGAGAAGCTTCGCCTGACGTGCAACCGACAGTTTGTGTGAGCGGTCGAACATTTCTTTCCGCTCAGCAATCGCGCGTTGCCGAGCGCTCCGGATATCATAGCGGAGACCGTGGCCCCAGTGGGGCCGCGTAAGCCTCACGCGTCATGCGCGGGCTGCC
>UEIJ01000032.1 GCA_900470195.1 Hyphomicrobiales bacterium
CCACTTCGCCGACAGCTACAGCCTCAAGGGTACTGTTGGGTTCAAGGTGAAGTGGTAAGGCAGGACATAACCATAACCTTCCAAACCAAAACACCAGGCCCCGGTTAAATGCCGGGGCCTGGCTCTGAACCAATACCGAGTAAGCTGGCAGATGCCGCGTTTGTTCTCAGACGAGATTTTCCATAATCTCGTCAGGTCACTTCTGCTGGCAGAACCGGCCGAACGGCCCGTATTCCACAGCCTGGAGCATCAGCGATCTGTGCCGCTGGCGCGTGATCCCGATACCTGGTGCCCTTCACCGGGCAAGGCGTGCCACGGCACGCCGTTGGCTGCGATGGCCTTCTTGAAAAACCTGGATGCGACTTCGAGATTCGATGTTCAGGCAACATGAATTCAAGGTCTCCAAGAGTTTGACGACGAAGTCTATGGAGAGTGGGAAGAAGAATATAGCCAACTCTTCGGTCCTCGGGCCTAGGTGTCATCGACTGCCCCAAGCCCCTGCATCAGCCGGGCGGTCTCCCTTTCCGGCCAACCATAGGCATCCCGGGCATAGTGTTCCAGCTCGTGGCGATTGCGAATAAAGACAATTCCCCGCTCCGACTTGATCAGGCCCAATCCTTCAAGAATGTGAAGGGAAGTCGTGACACTGGGACGCCGAACGGCAAGCATGACCGACATGAATTCGTGGGTAAGAGCGATCTCGTGGCCTGATAATCGGTCATCGCACATCAGCAGCCAGCGTGCCAATCGTTGCGTGACGTCGTGAATGGCGTTCGAGACAGCTGTATAAGCCAGCTGAATGGAAAAGGCCTCGATGGATCGGATCATGATCCTGGAAAAATTGCGGCTGCTTTCCATCCACCGCCGAAATTTCGCGTAAGGCATCGCATAGGCGTGGGCCGCAACCTGCACGAAGACATCATAGGAGCTGGTTTCGACGCCGGCGATGGCAGAAGTTGGAATATATCCGTCGAAGCCGAAGATTCCCGCTTCTGCACGGTGTCCTTTCGCGGTGGTAACAACGATCGAACCGATACCTGCCGTAAGAAAATAGATATCCTCGATCGGTTTTCCCATCCTTGCCAGTAACACACCCCGCGGAAGTTCCACATAGGACGTTTCGCGAATGATGGCGTCGTAGTCAGAGGGAGGAAGCAAAGCCAGGAGTTTGTTGGCCCTGGCATCTTGCGGCGGCAATGACATCTGGTAGACCTCGGTCGTTCGTCGTCAGGGAAACCTGCGGAACAATGATTGGTTCCAGAACGCACTTGGCCGCAGTCTCGTTCCGAACTGTCAGCAGCGCTCGCCCACCCTGCTATTGTTCTGGAACGCTTTTTCCAGCCGGGGACAAGTTACTTTCGAGCCGTGCTCTTGCCCGGTTAAGCCTGCTCTTGATAGTCCCGACCGTGCAGCCGGTTGCCATGGCAGCATTCTCGTAGCTTAGCCCGCTAAATATAACCAGATCGAGCACCTTTTGATGGGCGGGCGACAATTTACTGTATGCCTCCCCGACATCCTGCAATTCCAGCGCCAGATCCTGGGGCGCGCTGACGGTCGGCTCCTCCCACTCCTCTATTGTAGCCTCGCGGCGAGCTCTCTTGATTCTGGTGCAGAACGTGTTTTTCATGATGGTGAACAGCCACGACTTGAGCGAGCCGTAAGGGGTGAAACGATCACGATGGCGCAGCGCTTTCAGAAGCGTTTCCTGCACCAGATCATCCACGTCGGAACTCTGATGGCACATCGTTCTGGCGAACTGATGCAATGCAGGCACCAGCGCCAACACCTCTTTTTCGAAATTCGATTTTGACGGCATGACGTCTTCCTCCTTCACCGGTGAAGTAAGGCTGTGCCAGCCAGTTGGTTCCCTGCGGAGTGATCGTTCGTACGGTATCGTACATTTTTTTCACTTCGCCACCTCCTCCTGGGTGCGAGTAACGTTAATCGGGAACGAAAGCCATCCTGATGAGTTCGGCAAGTCCAACAGGAGTTTGGCAGATGATGATGGCAACGCAGGTCGTTTCGATGGAAGACGATGAAGCCTATTCGGTTCAGTTCTTTGACGATTGCGGTAACACCGTGTCCGTTTACTTCCAGAACCCTCAGAATTTTCAGCTGTCGCCGGCTGATGCAGTGAACGAAGCACTGGCGCGGATGTTGCATATGATCGAGGGAGTCGGCGGCCAGAGCGCCGTGGAAAGAATCGAAGGATAACATGCCTCTGAAGACTGGGCTTTTACGCGGCGACCTGCGGGGCGGCTGCATGCATCTTTGCATCGACATGCAGAATCTTTTCGGACCCGCGTCGCCCTGGCATGTGCCTTGGGTGCAGGTCATCTTGCCCAATATCGTAGATATTTGTTCGCGACACAGCGAGAATACAGTTTTCACCCGTTTCATACCCCCCAGGACACCTGACGCCGCGGTGGGAGCATGGCGAGGTTATTATCGCAAATGGGAAGCCCTTACGCTTGATCGTGTCGATCCGTCGCTGATCGAGCTGGTCGCCCCGCTGCGGGACTTTTCACCACCCGCCGCATTACTCGACAAGACCGTATATTCACCCTGGACCGAAGGCTTTCTCCAGCGATATCTGCACAAAAGGCGCGTTCATACTCTGATCGTCAGCGGAGCTGAAACAGACCTTTGCGTTCTTGCAACGCTGTTGGGCGCTGTGGATCGTGGTTATCGGGTGATCGTAGTCACCGACGCGGTGTGCAGTGTTTCCGACCAGACGCACGACGCGATCATTTCCCTCTGCCACGAGCGGTTTAGCGAGCAGCTCGAACTGGTTTGCACAGAGGAGCTGATCGATAACTGGCGTTAAACTCCTTACACGGGACAAAATTTTGGAGCCGGTTTCCTGATCACGCGTGATCTGATTCTGAGCAGTCGCCGGGGAAAATGGCATGCGTCGGTCGTTACGTCCCATGTCGCGACAGAAATCTGTTCATTTCTCTCTGTTCCGGTGGCTGGCCTGTGAATGTCTCCACGTAATACGGGATGCGCGCGAAGCGCACATCGGTTTCTTCCCGCGTCCGCATGGAAAAGTAGCCAATTTGCACCAGATAGAGCGTGCGGGCGCGGACATCTGAAACGGGTGCGTCAAATCCGAAACGTTCAAACATCTGCGACAGGCTCTCGAGACGTATGGCGTCAGCGTTCCTCACTTCCTCTTCAACTTCGGTGGATTGAAGCGCCCAGCTGCGGACTGCAAATTCAAAAGCGGAATCAAACAGATTGTGGTCCAGCCAGCAGTCGAACACGTTCAGCACCGCTTCCTGTATGGTCTCCGCATAGGCCTCAGCCTGATGCAGGAGGGCGCCTGTGTTTTTGTCGCGCCAGCGCGCGATAAGGGCGTCGAGCAGTTCTTCGCGGTCCTTGAAAAACCAGTAAAAACTCGTGCGCGAAATATCGAGCCTCTTGGCAAGCGGCATGATGCGAACGGCGTCAACGCCGCTTTCGATCAGCGCGTCATAGGCTGCCTGAAGCCATAAATCGGGCGAGCCGCGCCATCCCGCATCGCTCGTGAGGTTTTGTTCCATGCCGGAATTTTATCCAGTCGCATAAGTTTGGCAAGGGCAATGTACACGTATGAATATTAAATTGACACTTATGTACATTTATAATTAGCTCATAACAAACAATCAACGGGAACTCTCGCCATGTCGATCGATCCGCTGCTGCAGCCGCTTCAGATCAAGCATCTGACACTTCGCAACCGCATCATGCTTACCTCTCATGAACCTGCCTATGCTGAAGATGGCATGCCGAAGGAACGCTATCGCGCCTACCATGTCGAACGTGCCAAAGCCGGTATCGCCCTGACGATGACAGCGGGCTCGGCAGCGGTTTCGAGGGACAGCCCGCCGGCATTCAACAATGTGCTTGCCTATAAGGATGAAGTGGTTCCGTGGCTGCGCGACCTGACCGACGAGTGCCACGAACATGGTGCGGCAGTCATGATCCAGCTCACGCATCTCGGCCGTCGCACGCGTTGGGATAAAGGCGACTGGCTGCCGTCACTGTCCTCGACGGGCAAGCACGAGCCAGCCCATCGCGCCTATCCCAAGAAAGCAGAGGATTGGGACATTGAGCGCATTATCGTGGATTATGCGGATGCAGCGGAACGCATGCAGGCAGCCGGTCTCGACGGGCTGGAGCTGGAAGCCTACGGGCATTTGCTGGACCAGTTCTGGTCCCCGCTTACCAACGAACTCGACGGAGTTTACGGTGGCTCTCTCGATAATCGTATGCGGTTCTCGTTGCAGGTTCTGGCTGCAATTCGTGAGCGTGTTGGGTCTGACTTCCTGATCGGAATTCGCTACGTTGCCGATGAAGTTCTCAAGGGTGGTTTGACGAAAAGCGATGGGCTCGAGATTTCGCGCAAGCTCAAGGAAAGCGGGCTTGTTGATTTTCTCAACGTCATTCGCGGGCATATCGAAACCGATGCCGGACTCGTCGATGTCATCCCCATCCAGGGTATGCCGAGCGCGCCACATCTGGATTTTGCAGGTGAAATCCGTTCCAGCACCGGCATGGCCACCTTTCATGCCTCCAGAATTCAGGATGTCGCGACGGCGCGCCATGCGATTGCATCGGGCAAGCTCGATATGGTGGGCATGACGCGGGCGCATATGACCGATCCGCATATCGTGCGCAAAATCATCGAAAAGCGGGAAGAGGACATTCGCCCCTGCGTGGGTGCCAATTATTGCCTGGATCGCATCTATCAGGGAGGCGCGGCCTATTGCATCCACAATCCTTCGACGGGGCGTGAGCTGACCATGCCGCATATCGTGCGTCGGGCTGAGAAAAGCCGCCGCATCGTTGTGGTGGGGGCAGGTCCAGCCGGGCTGGAAGCCGCGCGGGTGAGCGCTGAACGCGGGCACGCGGTTATGGTCTTTGAAGCTGCGAACCAGCCCGGCGGGCAGGTTCGCTTGACGGCGCAAAGTCCGCGTCGCCGGGAAATGATGGGCATTATCGAATGGCGCATGGCGCAATGCGGAAAACTTGGCGTCGATTTCCGCTTCAACACATGGGCAGAAGCAGGTTCAGTGCTTGGCGAAACGCCCGACGTGGTGATCATCGCCACCGGCGGAATGCCCGATGTGCAAATTTTGCGCGAAGGCAATGAGCTGGCGGTTTCTCCCTGGGATATAATCTCAGGCGATGTGCGACCGGGGACCAATGTACTGGTTTTTGATGAGGCGGGCGATCATGCTGGCCTCCAGGCTGCGGAATTCATTGCTGGCTCCGGCGGTAAGGTTGAAATCATGACCCCTGATCGCAGCTTTGCGCCTGAAATTATGGGTATGAACCTCGTGCCCTATATGCGTAGCCTGCAAAAGAGGGATGTGACCTTTACCGTGTCCTATCGGCTGGAAGCGATCCGCCGCGACAATAACCGTCTGATCGCGCAGATCGGCAGCGATTATGGCGGCATCGGTATCGAGCGCGACTATGACCAGATTGTCGTCAATGACGGGACGCGACCGATGGACGATCTCTATTTTGAATTGAAGCCCCTGTCTCGGAATCTCGGGGTCGTGGACTACGATGCGCTCATCAATGGCCGTCCCCAGGATCTGGTCAGAAATGCAGGCAGTTCATTTGAACTTTACCGGATTGGCGATGCGGTTTCGGCGCGCAACACACATGCAGCGATTTATGATGGTTTGCGCCTCGGGCGACTGCTGTAATTGTGTCGCTGCCGTCATTACTTCAGGTTATGAAGGCGCGGATATTTTTTGCGTTTGTAATCTGTTGGCCGGGAACTATCGTGTTTAACCAAGGGAACACTGGCGGCATAAAATATCAACCAGCCGCCGAACAAGCGATCCAGCGTCTGTTGCAGGAAATCGAAATCTGCATGCCGCGGAGATGATGGGATAATCGTGATGAACGAGAAGAATGGGGAGTCCGCCCGTTGAACGCAATGCGACCGACACTGGTGTCCGACAAGGCCGATATTCCCGTTTCCACCCCCAAGATCATTCAGCTTGAAGGGCTCAGCAAACATTTTGGCGCGCATCGCGTTCTCGAGAACATCGATCTTGATGTAGCGCAGGGCGAGGTTCTGGCGATCATTGGTCCGAGCGGCTCCGGTAAAAGCACGCTGTTGCGTTGCATTAACTATCTGGAGAAACCCGATGGCGGGATGATTACGGTCGGCAAGCTCAAGCTTGATGCTACCCAGGAGCCGCGCAAAGTGCAGTTGAAAGAACTGCGTAATACGGTCGGCATGGTGTTCCAGTCGTTCAATCTGTTTCCGCATATGAGCGTTCTGCGCAATGTCAGCTTGCCGCAAGAACGCGTTCTTGGCCGCAGCCGCGCGGAGGCCGAGGAAAGGGCGCTTCAACTGCTGGAGCGTGTCGGACTTGCTGATAAAGCCACCCAATATCCGGGCCGGTGCTCCGGTGGCCAGCAACAGCGCATCGCGATTGCGCGCTCGCTGGCGCTCGACCCGCAGGTCATGCTTTTCGATGAACCAACCTCTGCGCTCGATCCCGAGCTGGGCCTCGAAGTTCTGGCGGTGATGCGGGAACTGGCGGAAAGCGGTATGACCATGCTGGTCGTCACGCATGAGATGGGGTTTGCGGAAAATGTCTCCGACACCGTGATGATCATGGCTGATGGCAGGATCATCGAGAAAGGCGCATCGAAAGAGGTTATGCGCAATCCGCAAGAGGAGCGCACGAAGCGGTTTCTTCGTGCGGTGCACGACAGATGACAGCGGACAATGTGTTTCTCATCCTCAGTGGTTTGCCGTGGACGATTGCCTTGACGCTGGGTTCATTCGTAATCGGCTGCATTCTTGGCGTCCCGCTTCTCGCCGCGCGTCAGGCGCGTCTAGCGCCGATACGGTGGATTGCTGCGGTGCTTATCCAGATCGTGCGCGCGTTGCCGCCGATCCTGTGGCTGTTCATCATATTCTTCGGCATTGGTATGGGCATCATGCCTATCAATCCATTTGTCGCGGCACTGATCGGTCTCGGTTTGATAGCGTCTGCCAATATGGCCGAAATCTATCGCGGGGCGCTGGCGTCGCTGCATCATGGACAATGGGAAGCGGCGACCGCTCTCAATTTCGGCACCAGATATACGCTGATCGATGTGGTTGCCCCACAGGCGTTCCGCGTGGCGCTGCCCTCGGCTGCGAGCTACCTCATCGGGCTCATGAAGGAAACTGCTGTCGCATCGACTATCGGCGTGGCCGATCTGGCATTTCGCGGCAATCAGGTGTCGCAGCTTACCTTCAAGGGTATCGAGATCTTTGCGCTGGTCGGCCTGTTCTACATATTCCTTAGTCTGCCCGTCGCATGGCTGTCGCGCACTGCGGACAGTTATTTGAGAGCAAAGGTGGCGCGCTGATGTTTCCCACCATTGATGAATTCTACGAGTGGATGCCAGCACTTCTCGGCGGGCTTACAATCAGCCTGCAAGTCGCTGCCTTAAGCCTTGCGATCGGTATTCCGCTCGGGCTTCTCCTCGCGCTCGGGGTTGGTGCGAAGTCGCGTGCCCCACGTATCCTATGCTTGTTTCTGGTCGAAATCGGGCGTGGTGCTCCGGCCCTGGTTCTGTTGCAGTTCATGTATTTCGGCCTGCCGTCGACAGGTCTGACCATGACTTCATTCGCGGCGGCGGTCGTAGCGCTGGCCTGGAATACGGGCGCCTATACGAGCGAAATCATTCGCGCCAGCCTGCAGTCGATCCATCATGGTCAACGCGAAGCGGCAGAAGCCCTGGGCTTCAGCGTGCTGGACGAGCTGCGTTTCGTGCTGCTGCCGCAGGCTCTGCGCGTTGCGCTGCCCGCGCTGCTGGGCTTTGCAATCCTTATCTTTCAGGGCACTTCGCTTTGCTTCACCATCGCGCTGCCGGAGCTGGTCAGCAATGCCTATGAAATAGGGTCCAACACTTTTCGTTACATGCCCGCGCTGCTGCTGGCTGGTCTGCTTTATGCAACCATCTGCATCCCGGCGGCATGGATCGTTTCCTACGTGGAGAAGCGGTCATCCGCTTACGCCACCCGATAACTCAAAATAACAAAGGGGAGTAGCACATGAATAACGGGATCATCCGCAAGAGCATTGTGGGCGTGGCCATTCTTATGGGCCTTTCTGCGACAGCATTGGCACAGGACTGCAAGCCGAAGCACGAATTCAAGACCATCACGCCTGGCACGCTGACAGTCGCGGTCACGACCTATGCGCCGCATTCCTTCATGGATGAAAGCGGTAAGATGAGCGGCCTTGATGGCGAGATCGCAACAGAATTCGCCAAACGCGAATGCCTGACCGTGAAGCCTGTTGCCGTCGATCCGGCGGCGGCCATTCAATATGTTCTTTCAGGCCAAGCCGATATCACCACCGGGGACTGGTATCGCACGGCGGAGCGCGCCAAGGTGATGAACCTTTCCTATCCGCTTTATAAGGACCAGATGGGCTTATATTCCAAGGAGGGAATAAAGACTGTTGAGGAACTCGTTGGCAAGAATGTCGGCACAGTGCAGGGGTATCTCTGGGTGACCGATGCCAAGAAGCTGCTGGGTGCCAATCTGCGTCTTTATCCGAACTCCGTGAACATGCATCAGGATCTTGCATCGGGCCGTGTCGATGTTGGCATCGACGGTTATTCGACGGGTGCCTATGCGGCCAAGAACGGCACACTGAAGGACATCAAGGTCGAGATCGCGCAGCCTGACGACCGTATTCGCGCGACCAGGGAAGCCGCGCAGGCAAGTCTGCCTTATGCCAAAAGCGCGACGGATTTCGGCGCCGCGCTCGACGCGAATATTGAAGAAATGCACAAGGATGGCACCATTGCCAAGATCCTGAAATCCTATGGCCTTGATGAGAGCGCTGGAGACACAGGTGCGCCAAAGCTCATCGAATAGAACTATCGGTTGACGCGGCGCGAAGCGCCGCATTCCATTCAGCTGAATTTCAAATTGGAGACTGCAACGATGACTGTTTACGCGGTCAGCCGGAACAGCCAGTCGTGGTATGGGGAACAGATCGGCATTCTTATTCTGGATGCCGCTTATCCCTGTGTGCCCGGCAATGTCGGCAATGCGACGACTTATAAATATCCCGTTCGTTATCAGGAGGTGCGCGGCGCCTCCATCGACCGGCTTTTGAACCAGCGCGATCCGGCGCTGCGGGAGGCGTTTGTCGAGGCGGCGCTCGAGCTACAGGGGCGTGGCGTGAAAGCCATCACGGGCGCTTGCGGTTTCATGGCCTATTTTCAGGAAGAGGTTGGGGAAGCGGTCGATATTCCAGTCTTCCTGTCGAGCCTGATGCAAATACCATTTATGCACGCAGTGGCGCGCGGCACCGTGGGTGTGATCACCGCCAATGCAGAGCGCCTGACGCCGCGCCATTTTGCGGCAAGCGGCATACCGGACACCATCCCGATCGTATTGGGTGGAATGGAAGATCAAGTCGAGTTTCGCGAGGCGATACTTGAAGAGAAGGGCACGCTCGATTCCGCCGCTATTGAGCGCGAAGTTTGCGAGGTGTCCAAAAAGCTGGTGCGTGACCATCCTGACGTTCGTTCCATTCTCCTCGAATGCAGCGATCTTCCACCCTATGCCCATGCGGTACAAAAAGCGACGGGACGGCCCGTTTTCGATTTCATCTCAATGATCAATTATGTCCAGCAGACGGTTGCATGCCGGCCGTATCAAGGTTTCATGTGACCTCAAGACCGGAGTTCCCTATGTCGCTCGATCACTATTTTCTCCTCGGACGATCTGGTCTGCGTGTAAGCCGTCTCGCGCTTGGCACAATGACGTTTGGCAATGCGGGGATCAGAGGGATCGGCGGCTCGTGGGGCACGGATGAAGCCAATGCCCGTGCCATCTTCGTCCGCTATCTGGAGGCGGGCGGCAATTTCATCGACACGGCGGATTCCTATGGCGCTGGTTTAAGCGAAACGCTGGTCGGCAAGTTTGTCGAGGAAGCCGGTGCCCGTGATCGGGTCGTGATTGCGACCAAATATTCGAACAATCTTCAGCCGGGCAATCCCAATGCCGGTGGCAATGGCCGCAAGAATATGGTGCGTGCGGTCGACCAGTCGCTGAAGCGTTTGAAAACCGATTATATCGACCTCTATATGGTTCATACCTGGGATGGCATGACACCCGTGGAAGAGGTGATGCGTGCCTTAGATGATCTGATCCGAGCCGGTAAAATCCGCTATTGCGGCCTTTCCGATGTGCCTGCCTGGTATGCGGCCCGCGCGCAGACCTGGGCTGAAGCGCATGCATTGTCGCAACCGATCAGCCTGCAATTGCCCTATTCGCTGGTGGAACGCAGCATCGAGCAGGAATTTGTGGCGCTCGGGCAAAATCTGGGACTGGGCATCACCGCATGGAGCCCGCTTGCCATGGGACTCCTATCCGGCAAGTACCGCACGGGCGACGAGGGGCGCCTCAACCGTGACAATGCCGATGGTCTTGGACTTTTCACTGAACGCAACACGCGTATCGTTTCAGCGCTTGCGGAAGTTTCCGACGCTATTGGCAAATCCATGGCACAAGTGGCGCTGAATTGGGTCGTGACACAGCCGGGCATCGGCGCAGCCATTATTGGCGCGAGCAAGCTCGCACAGCTCAACGACAATCTGGGAGCTCTCGATTTTGCGATTCCAGATCAGTTGCGTGCCAGGCTGGAGGCCGCAAGCGCCCTTCAGCCCACCTATCCATATTCGCTTTTCGCGCCGGATTATCAGGCGGGCATTCTCAATACCGGCACTTCGGTCGGCGACAAGCCAGTCGGCTACCAGCGCCCCCATTTCGTGCCGAAAGTTGGTGAATACGCTTTCGGAAAGCTCTCAAAGAACGTCTGATTAGCCTTAAGGAAACGCCATGAACGACATGCCAGCGAAGGTGCGGCCCGTCGCCACCGTCGAACCGCCTCTTTTTGTTCTCACACTCGATTGCGATGACAAGCCCGGCATCGTGGCGGCCATCACCACGGAACTGGCGGCAATGGGCGGCAATATCGTGGAGAGTAACCAGTTTCGCGACAGGCTCACCAACTGCTTTTTCATGCGTATCGGATTCAGCGCGCCGCCGGGTATGTCGCGAGATGAAGTGGAACATACCTTGAGACCGGCAGGTGAACGCTTCGGCATGAAATTCACTGTCGCCGATGCCAGCCGCAAGCCTAAGATCGTGCTCATGGTTTCCAAATTCGATCACGCCATGCTGCATCTTCTATACCAGATACGGGTCGGCTGGTTGAATGCCGAGGTTGCAGCCATCGTTTCCAACCATGAAGATAGTCGAGCAACGGCGGAAAACGCAGGAATTCCCTATTATTGCTGGAGCGTGAACAAAGAAACCAAAGCGGAGCAGGAAGCACGTCTGCTCGATCTGGTGCGCGAGACTCAAGCCGATCTGGTAGTTCTCGCACGCTATATGCAAGTGCTGTCAGATAACCTTTCAAATCGTCTGTTCGGCAAGATCATCAACATTCACCATTCCTTCCTGCCATCCTTCAAGGGCGCGAAGCCCTATCATCAGGCCTTTGAGCGTGGGGTGAAACTGATTGGTGCGACCGCGCATTATGTGACGCCGGACCTCGATGAAGGCCCGATCATCGAACAGGAAACCGAGCGCGTCACGCATTCCATGAGCGCGGATGATTTTGTGGCGACGGGGCGCGATATCGAAAGCCGGGTTCTGGCGCGTGCGGTGAAGATGCATCTGGAAAATCGCGTCATGCTCAATGGACACAAGACCGTGGTTTTCGCCCAATAGGACGATGTTTTAGAGCTTCAGTTCCGCGTCTGCGCCCTGTTCCAACAGCCAGTCGCGGAACAGTTCCGCGCCTCGCTTCGGCGGTCGCTGAGCGGGCATGACCAGATGGATCGTATCGCCGGACCGATGAAAAATACGCGCAGCGGGAACCAGACGTCCGGCCACGACATGATCGTGGACGAGGTGTTTCCAGCCAAGCGCCACGCCTTGTCCCTGCACCGCGGCTTCAATGGAGCTGAGCGCGTCGGTGAAGACGAAATCCTGTTCGATGCGCGGGTTCGGTACGCCGGAGCGTTCCAGCCATTCACGCCAGCCGAGCCGCGAGCGATGGCGCTCCTCGAAATGCAACAGCGTATGATCAAGCAGGTCGCCGGCTTCCGCGATCGGTCCATGCTCCTTCAGATAAGCAGGGCTGCATACCGGCCAGACTTCCTCCGTCACGAAAGGCCAGGCGAGGATGCCCGGCCATTCGCCTCTTCCCAGACGCGCTGAAACGTCGATATCCTCTTCGAGCAAGTCCTGATCATCGCGGCTGCTTTCTTCTATGCGCAGCGCCACATCCGGATATTTTTCCTTGAATTTCTTGAGGCGCGGCAAGAGCCATAATTGCACAAAGGATGCTGAGAACGACACGCGGATGATATCGCGGGAGTGTTTCTTGCGCATGGAGGAAATGACCATGTGCAGATGATCGAATGCTTCCTGCGTCTCGCGATAAAGCCTCTGGCCCTCCGCCGTCAGCTCCAGACGGCTGCGCTCGCGCCGGAAAAGCTTCAATCCGGTGGCTTCTTCCAGAAGCTTGATCGTCTTGCTCACCGCTGGCTGGCTGACATTCAGCTCTTCCGCCGCCGCCGTAAAGCTCAGGCGACGGGCAGCCGCCTCGAACACGAAGAGATAATTGGCCGAGGGGATGAGCGAGCGGAGTCTATGCATAATCTGAAGTTATATCTTCCCGGATTTTTTATCAAGCTCACAGGACCACGAACCCTCTGTAATGTAACGCACAAATTGGGACTACCCGGCCGTTTTTTTTGAGCGCTGGCCGTCTCCAAAAAACATGACAAGGAAGGGAACTTGGAATGCAGACTCATGCGCGCGCGGTTGTCATTGGTGGAGGATGCGTCGGCGCTTCCATTCTTTACGGTTTGGCGAAGAGAGGCTGGTCGGATGTCGTTTTGCTCGAACGCACGCAGCTCACTGCGGGCTCCACATGGCACGCCGCCGGTCTGATCCCTTCCTATGCGCGCAGCATCAATATTGGCCGCATGATCAACAAGTCCATCGAGATTTATGAAGGTCTGGAAGCCGAGACCGGCCAGCATGTCGGCTGGCATAAATGCGGCCAGTTGCGCATTGCCAACACCCGCGACCGACTGGACGAATATAAGAGCTATATGAGCGTCGCCGAAGTGCAGAACGTGCGCGCCGAACTGGTTTCTCCGGCGCGTGCCCGCGAATTGTGGCCGCTGCTCGAAAACAATCACAACATGCTGGGCGCGCTCTATCATCCCGATGACGGCCATATCGCGCCAGCCGATGTTACCATGGCGCTTGCGAAGGGCGCGCGCGACAATGGCGCCAAGATCTATCTCAACACCCAGGTCAACGGTTTTGAGCGCCTGCCCAGCGGCGAGTGGAAGGTGAAAACCAATAATGGCGATATCATCTGCGAGCACGTCATTTCGGCGACCGGCAATTATGCGCGCCAGACCGGCGCAATGCTAGGGCTTGATATCCCGGCAATCCCGATCGTTCATCAATATTGGATCACGGATGCCGTACCGGAAGTAATCGCACGCAAGCGTCAGGGGCTTCCGGAAATGCCGATCCTCCGCGACGAAGGTTTTGAAGGCTATCTGCGTGAGGAAGGCGACGGCCTGATGTTCGGCCCATACGAGAAGACGGAACATCTTAAGCTTTTTGCCGAAAACGGCGTGCCGGAATGGTTCGGTGCCGATCTTCTGGAAGAGGATTTCGACTCTGTTTCATGGAATTGGGAACAGGCCATGGAGCTGGTTCCAGCGCTCGGCCGCGTCGGCATCAAGGCCAATGTGCGCGGGCCATTCCAGATGACTGCCGATGAATTGCCGCTGGTCGGCCCAGCCTGGGGGCTGGAAAATGTCTGGCTTGCCGAAGGCGTGCCGGGCGGCATCCTGTGGGGCGGAGCCATTGGGTATTATCTGTCCGAGCGTATTGTTGAGGGCGGCAACAGCATTGATACTTCCGAACTCGATCCGCGTCGTTTCGGCGATTACGCCAACAAGAACTGGACGCGTGAGAAGGTTCGCGAAGCATGGGGCACCCATGCCGAGCAACATTATCCGGGCCAGGATATGCCTGCCGCACGCCCGCAGAAAACCGCCCCGTCCTACGATCGGCTGACGGAACTCGGCGCTGTCTGGGGCTGTCTCAACGGTTGGGAAATGCCGAACTGGTTTGCGCCAAAGAGCGTAGAGGCCAAGGATCAATATAGCTGGCGCTGGACAGAAAAGGGCAAATATGTCGGCGAGGAAGTCGAAGCCGTGCGCAATGCGGTCGGTCTTGTCGAAATGACGCCGATGACCAAATTCGAGGTCAGCGGCCCCGGCGCGGAAGCCTGGCTCGACGGCATTCTGGCCAACCGTCTACCGAAAGTAGGGCGGGTCAACCTTGCCCATCATCTGACCAAAAAGGGCGGCGTGCAGGCGGAATATGTCGTGGCGCGCATGGATGATGACAGTTTCTATATGATATCGACACCACGCGCCGAACGCTGGAATTTCGACGACCTGTCGAAGCTGTTGCCGAAGGATGGCAGCGTTACCCTGCGCAACGTGACCAATGATCGTGGCTGTTTCACCATCGTTGGTCCGAAGGCGCGTGAGGTGTTGCAGACGCTGACCGAAATCGATCTTTCGAACGAAGCGTTCCCGTGGTTTGGCATCAAGTCGGGCACGGTCGGCCTTGCAAGCGATGTGCGCCTGCTGCGCGTCAACTATGAAGGCGAACTGGGCTGGGAGCTTTACCATCCGCTCGCCTATCAGCGTCACCTGCTGGAAGCGTTGCTCGCGGCGGGCAAGGAGCATGGCTTGCGCCTCATCGGCGTGAACGCGCTGGAATCACTGCGTCTCGACAAGTCATATCGCGCCATGTACCGCGATATGAACACCGAGCTTAGTGCTTGGGAAAGTGGCCTTGATCGCTTTATTCGTCTCGAAAAGGGTGACTTCATCGGCAAGCAGGCGCTGGTCGAGGAAAAGGAACGCGGCATCAAGCGCCGTTCCGTCACGCTTGCAGTGGAAACCGATGGCGCCAGCACATTGACCTGCGAAGGCGTCTATCGCGGTGGCAAGCTGGTGGGGCGCGTCACTTCGGGCAGCTATTCCTATACTTTCAAACACGATATTGTGCTGGCCTTACTGCCGGTCGAGCTTGGTGTGCCCGGCACGGAACTGGAAATCCCGGTTCTTGGTGAAATGCGAAAAGCCCGCGTGATTGAAGAATCTCCATATGATCCTGAAGCCAAGCGTGCCCGCGTTTAACAGGCAGATCATGCAGAGCCGCGTTTCTATTCGAATGAAAGGTTAGCCCATGAAGGCAGTTGTCGCAGTGAAACGGGTTGTCGATTACAACGTGAAGATTCGTGTAAAGGGTGATGGTTCGGGGGTTGAGCTTTCGAACGTCAAGATGTCGATGAACCCTTTTGACGAGATCGCGGTTGAAGAGGCGATCCGTTTGAAGGAAGCGGGCAAGGTGACGGAAATCGTCGCGGTTTCGGTCGGCCCGGCACAGGCACAGGAAACGCTGCGCACCGCACTCGCCATGGGTGCGGACCGCGCCATTCTCGTCAAGACGGATGAAACGGTGGAGCCGCTTGGCGTCGCCAAGGTTTTGAAGGGCGTGGTCGAGGCGGAAAAGCCGGATCTCGTTTTCCTCGGCAAGCAGGCGATTGACGATGATGCCAACCAGACCGGCCAGATGCTGTCGGCGCTGCTGGGCTGGAGCCAGGCGACCTTTGCTTCCAAGGTGGAACTGGGTGACGGTTCGGCCAAGGTGACGCGTGAAGTGGATGGCGGTCTCCAGACCATCGATGTGAAGCTTCCGGCGATTGTCACGGTCGATCTTCGTTTGAACCAGCCGCGCTATGCATCGCTGCCCAATATCATGAAGGCCAAGAAGAAGCCGCTCGATGAAAAGTCACCTGCCGATTTCGGCGCTGATATTGCGCCGCGTCTGAAAGTGCTGAAGACCGAGGAGCCGGGTGGCCGCAAGGCTGGCGTCAAGGTCGGCTCCGTCGCAGAGCTGGTTGAGAAGCTCAAGGCTGACGGCATCATCTAAGAAATCGGAAGGGACAAGATAAATGGCTATTCTTCTTATTGCCGAACATGACAATGCAACCCTTTCGGACCAGACGGCCAAGGCGCTGACGGCAGCGACCCAGATTGGCGGCGATGTCGATATTCTGGTGGCTGGCAAGGGTGCAAAGGCTGCAGCCGATGCTGCCGCCAAGCTTCAAGGCGTGCGCAAGGTTCTGCTTTCTGAAAGCGATGCGCTGGAAAACCGTTTGGCTGAGCCGACGGCAGCGCTGATCGTGGAACTCGCCGCCAATTACGACACGATCATCGCTCCGGCCACGACTTCGGCCAAGAACATCCTGCCGCGCGTCGCGGCCCTGCTTGACGTGATGCAGATCTCGGAAATCATGGAAGTCGTATCGGCGGACACGTTCAAGCGTCCGATCTATGCGGGCAATGC